>NZ_JACERN010000031.1 GCF_013911085.1 Aquitalea aquatica | reverse complement strand
ATGCCGGCAGCAATAAAGCGGTCAGCGTCAGCGGCTACACCCTGAGTGGCAGCGATGCCGGCAACTACACGGTGGTGCAGCCCACTGGTCTGACAGCCAATATCAACAAGGCCAATCTCAACGTGTCTGGCGTCACCGCCAGTGACAAGACCTACGATGGCAGCGCCAGTGCCAGCCTGAGCGGCACCGCCGCCGTCAGCGCCATCGGCTCGGATGTAGTGTCGGTGAGTGGCACCGGCGTCGGCAGCTTTGCCGACAAGAATGCCGGCAGCAATAAGTCCGTCAGCGTCAGCGGCTACACCCTGAGTGGCAGCGATGCCGGCAACTACACGGTGGTGCAGCCCACTGGTCTGACAGCCAATATCAACAAGGCCAATCTCAACGTGTCGGGTGTTACCGCCAGTGACAAGACCTACGATGGCAGCAGCAGTGCCAGCCTGAGCGGCACCGCCGCCGTCAGCGCCATCGGCTCGGATGTGGTGTCGGTGAGTGGCGCCGGCGTCGGCAGCTTTGCCGACAAGAATGCCGGCAGCAATAAAGCGGTCAGCGTCAGCGGCTATACGCTGAGTGGCAGCGATGCCGGTAACTATACGGTGGTGCAGCCCACCGGGCTGACAGCCAATATCAACAAGGCCAATCTCAACGTGTCTGGCGTCACCGCCAGTGACAAGACCTACGATGGCAGCAGCAGTGCCAGCCTGAGTGGCACCGCCGCCGTCAGCGCCATCGGCTCGGATGTGGTGTCGGTGAGCGGCACCGGCGTCGGCAGCTTTGCCGACAAGAATGCCGGCAGCAATAAAGCGGTCAGCGTCAGCGGCTACACCCTGAGTGGCAGCGATGCCGGCAACTACACGGTGGTGCAGCCCACTGGTCTGACAGCCAATATCAACAAGGCCAATCTCAACGTGTCGGGCGTTACCGCCAGTGACAAGACCTACGATGGCAGCGCCAGTGCCAGCCTGAGTGGCACCGCCGCCGTCAGCGCCATCGGCTCGGATGTGGTGTCGGTGAGCGGCACCGGCGTCGGCAGCTTTGCCGACAAGAATGCCGGCAGCAATAAGTCCGTCAGCGTCAGCGGCTACACCCTGAGTGGCAGCGATGCCGGTAACTACACGGTGGTGCAGCCCACCGGGCTGACGGCCAATATCCTGCAAGCCCAGGTCACGGTGAGTGGCATTACGGCAAACAATAAAACATTTGATGGTGGTACTGCGGCAAGCGTCGTGACCAGCGGGGCGGTGCTCTCCGGCAAGTTGTCGACTGATCAGGTCACCATTTCGGCAACAGGAACCTTTGCCGATGCTGCGGTAGGTACCGGCAAAACCGTTAATCTGGTCAGCAGCTATGGTGGTAGCGATGCCGGAAATTATCTGTTCACCAGTCAGGCAAGCACGCAGGCCGATATCACCCCGGCCCCCGTGTTGCCAAGCAATCCGGCTACCCCATCCAGCTTGGTCACGCAGCAAATACAGAATACGGTGACGCAAGTTCAGTCCTCGATGTTGCCACCTCAAGCCGCATCGCAGCCGCAGGCGTTAAACCTGTCCTCTACCCTGACAATCAAGCAAGAGAGCGGTACGGACCCGGGTCAGAGCAGTGCAAATGACAAGACAAAAGGCAATGCAGCCAATGGTCTGGTTACCTCTACCGTTGCCATTGGCAGTGGTGGACCGGTCCTGCAGATTTTGAATGGCGGCACGCAGCTATCTGATAACGCGGCAAGAATTACAGAATAGAAAGACCTGGAATGACTTTTTCTTCCCAGCCCCCGTTTTTGCCAAAATCTCTGGTTTTGGCCCTGATTTTGTCATTAGAAACCATGGTCGCGCATGCTGCCAGTCCGGTTGATGCCGGCTCGCTATTGCAGGAATTGCAGCCATCCATCCGCCCGGCCCCCGTCACCACGCAGCCGGCACTGCAAATGCAGGCACCGGGCAGGAGTACGCTGCCGGCGTCCCTGCCATTTGTGGTCAAGCGTTTCCTGATTACTGGCAATACCGTTTTTGATAGTGCACGCCTACATACGCTGCTGGCGGATCAGGAAGGCAAAGAACTGACTTTGCTGCAGCTCGATGAGGTGGCAGCGCGGATCACCCGCTACTATCAGGACCATGGTTTTCCCCTGGCCCGGGCCGTGATTCCGGCGCAAACCATTTCCAATGGCGAGGTGCTGATCAGGGTAGTCGAAGCCCGTTATGGCAAGGTGACGCTGAACAACAGCAGCCAGGTGCAGGATGGGTTACTGGCGGCCACACTTAGCCCCTTGCAGACAAATCAGGCCATCGCCGGAGCGCAATTGGACAGAACGCTGCTGTTGCTGTCCGACATCCCCGGGGCACAGGTGAATGCCGTATTGAAACCCGGTGCCACCGTGGGTTCCTCTGACATGCAGGTGGACATCACTCCCGCTGCAGTGAACCATGGCAATGTCGAGCTGGATAACTACGGTAACCGCTATGTTGGCAGAGCACGGCTGGGTGTCAGCGGCAACCTGGTCAATCCCTTTCAGCATGGTGATATCTTGACGGGCAATATCGTTTCCACCGGGGAGCGCATGAATTATGGCCGGCTGGCTTACGACACCTTGTTGAATGGCCAGGGTACGCGGGCGGGCGGGGCTTATTCCATGGTGGGTTACAAGCTGGGCGACAGTGTGAGTGACCTGGACGCCCATGGCACTGCCAGTGTGGCAAGCCTATGGCTCAAGCAGCCGCTGGTCAGAAGCAAGCAGGTCAATCTTTATGGTCAGCTGCAATATGATGCAAAGCAGTTAAGAGACCACATTGATGCCAGCAGCCTGCGTACCGATCGGAATCTGGATAACTGGGTATTCAGCCTGAGTGGCGACTTTCGCGATACGCTGCTGGTGGGCAGCATCAATGCCTGGAGCCTGGGTGTGACAGCCGGCCGTGTGGCATTCCGTGACGCGGCAGCGGAGGCGTCCGATCAGTCCTCCGTGCAAACCGCAGGCCGGTTTTCCAAATGGAATCTGAATTTTTCCCGACTACAGGGCCTGACTTCGCGTGATGCGCTCTACTTTAATGTGGCCGCCCAGTGGGCAGATTCCAATCTGGACTCTGCCGAAAAAATGACTATTGGCGGGCCGTACAGCGTGCGGGCCTACGACGTGGGTGCCATTTCCGGTGACATCGGCTATCTGGGTTCCGTGGAATGGCGTCACGATCTGGGCATGTTGATTGGCGGAAAAATGCAGCTGCTGACT
The DNA here is from genome assembly GCF_013911085.1 of Aquitalea aquatica. Classification (GTDB taxonomy): domain Bacteria; phylum Pseudomonadota; class Gammaproteobacteria; order Burkholderiales; family Chromobacteriaceae; genus Aquitalea; species Aquitalea aquatica. Next base: position 74,233 of record NZ_JACERN010000031.1, on the reverse strand, counting down.
TTTGTTGATGCCGCCCATGTGACAGTCAACAAGCATACTTGGTCGACTGGAAGCAACAGCGCTACGTTGTCTGGCGCAGGTGTCGGGGTCAACTGGTATGGTGCCGATCAGTGGAAACTCAGTGCCGTGCTGGCTTCCCGGATGGGTTCAAAACCGGACTTGGTGACAAACTCCGCCGCGACACGGGCATGGCTGGTCGCCAGCAAAGGCTTCTGAATCCAGCGGCTCTGGTACGGCAATACTAGACTGATGTCTTAACGAAAGGGGGCAAGCCCCCTTTCCAGCCATATCGACCTGTTCCTTCTTTTTGCGAAGGAGGGGCAACGCCAAGCCATGTGAATCAGCCGGTGGGTGCCCGCATCGTCAACCGCGCTCACGCACAAAACGTAGCGCTAGGGCACTATCCGTCGCTACGCTGCATCGGTGCTGTGCACACGTCCGGCATTCCTCAGTGCTGTAAAGGGCGCAATCCGGTCATTACTTCTGACCCCTGTTAGCCCGCCCCCAAGCGCATACCCAGGAGCGGCCACTGGCAGTTTAGGCCCAGTTAATTTTTTACTTCTTACCCGCTTCTTCATCCAGCTTCCGCAAGACAGCAAGCTTCTCACCAATCTTGATTTCCAGCCCGCGCGCTACTGGCTGATACCAGCCCGGTTCCGGCATGTCGTCCGGCAGGTAGCTTTCGCCGGCGGCGTAGGCATTGGGCTCGTCATGGGCATAGCGGTATTCGTGGCCGTAGCCCAGTTCTTTCATCAGCTTGGTGGGTGCGTTGCGCAGGTGTACCGGCACCGGGCGGCTTTTGTCCTGCTTTACGAAGGCGCGGGCCTGGTTGTAGGCCATGTAGCCAGCATTGCTCTTGGCGGCCACCGCCAGGTAAATGGCGGCTTGTGCCAGCGCCAGTTCACCTTCCGGGCTGCCCAGTCGTTCGTAGGTGGCGGCGGCGTCATTGCAGATCTGCATGGCGCGCGGGTCGGCCAGGCCGATGTCTTCCCAGGCCATGCGCACCAGGCGGCGCGCCAGATAGCGCGGGTCCGCGCCACCATCCAGCATACGGGTGAGCCAGTACAACGCAGCGTCCGGGTTGGAGCCGCGTACCGATTTGTGCAGGGCGGAAATCTGGTCGTAGAAGGCATCGCCACCCTTGTCGAAGCGGCGGGCGTTGACGCTGAGTACCTCAGCCAGAAAATCCTGGGTGATCTGGCCGGTTTTGCGTGCCAGCGCGGCGGTACGGGTTTGTTCCAGCAGGTTGAGAAAGCGCCGTGCATCGCCATCGGCGTAGCCGGAGAGGGCGTCGATGGCCTGCTGATCAAACTCCAGCCCATCCAGTGCGCCCTTGTCGCGTGCGCGCTGGAATAGCTGCACCAGCTCGTCCTCGCCCAGACTGTTGAGTACGTATACTTGCGCCCGCGAGAGCAGGGCGGAGTTCACCTCGAAGGACGGGTTTTCGGTGGTGGCACCAATAAAGGTGAGCAGACCGGATTCGACAAAGGGTAAAAACGCATCCTGCTGGCTTTTGTTGAAGCGATGTACTTCGTCGACAAACAAAATGGTGTGGCGGCCGGAGCGTTGCAGCGCAGCGTGGGCCTGCTCCACCGCGTCGCGAATGTCCTTGACCCCGGAAAACACGGCCGACAGTGGAATGAATTCGGCATCGAAACTGCCGGCCAGGATACGCGCCAGCGTGGTTTTGCCTACGCCGGGCGGGCCCCACAGAATCATCGAGTGCAGAGTGCCGGATTCCACCGCCAGCCGCAGTGGCTTGCCGGAGCCGATCAGATGCTGCTGGCCAATCACCTCATCCAGCGCGGCGGGGCGCAGGGCTTCGGCCAGCGGTTTTTTCGCTTCCTGGGCAAACAGATCATTCATGGCGGCTAACACGGCGGGAGAAACGGCCTGCTAGTATATCAGCTGCGCGGCAGCCTCCGCAGCGTCAGGCAAAAGGAGCGAGGTATGAAACAGGGCATGGTTTTGCTGTTGTTGGCGCTGGCGCTACCGGCGGCGGGCGGGCCATTGCGGGACTGGCTGCAGCAGCGCACGGCCAGCCACGATGCGCTGGGCGAAAATGAGGCAGTCAGTAAGCTTGCCTTGCCACCCGGCGTGCGCCGCTTGGCCGACCTGCCTTATGGCCGCGATGCGCGCCAGCGGCTGGATGTCTACCTGCCGGCCACGGCCGGGCATGATCGCCCCGTGTTGGTGATGGTGCATGGCGGGGCATGGCGGCTGGGCAGCAAGCAGGCGGCCAATGTGGTGGATAACAAGCTGGCGCACTGGTCGCCTGCCGGGGTGGTGTTGGTGTCGCTGGATTACCGCCTGCTGCCGCAAGCTGCGGTGGAGCAGCAGGCTGATGATGTGGCCAGTGCCGTGGCCTGGGTGCAGGCGCATGCAGCAGAGTGGGGGGCAAGCAAACGGCAACTGGTGTTGATGGGGCATTCGGCCGGTGCACATCTGGTGGGTGTGCTGAGTACCGATCAGGCCCTGCGCCAGCGCCATGGCGTGCAGCCCTGGCTGGCTACGGTGTTGCTGGACAGTGCGGCACTGGATGTGGCTGCCATCATGCGTGCACCGCATCTGCCCTTGTACGACAAGGCTTTCGGGGAGGATGCAGCGCGCTGGGCGGCTTTGTCACCCACGCGACTGCTGACTGCCGCCACACCGCCCTTGCTGGCAGTGTGTTCTTCACGCCGGGCGGAATCCTGCACCCAGGCGCAGGGGCTGGCGGACCAGGGGCGGCAGCTGGGGGTGACGGTGCAGGTGTTACCGCAGGATTTGAGCCATGGCCAGATCAATCAGCAACTGGGCCTGCCGGGTGACTATACCCGGCAGGTAGAGCGGTTTTTGCAGCAGGCTGGCTGGCGGTGGCGCCATAGGAGCCAGTACGACATGGAGTAGGCCGCCGTAGCCGGCCTTATCAGTCGCCGCTGACCACGTCAGCACCCTTGGGCGGGGTGAAGCTGAAGTGGCTGGCTGCCAGTGCCGGGTTCTTTTGCTGGGCGCTGAAGCGGATGCGGGTGTTGTTGCCAAAGCTGTCAGTCAGCTCCATTTCCACCAGCATCTTGTTGCTGAAGCCCATGCGGATGGCGTTGAAGGTGTTGTCGGCCTTTTTCGGGCTGGCGCTCAGCCATTCCACCTCGCCCTGCTTGCCGGCTTCTTTTAGTACATAGTCTCGTTCGATGGCATTGTTGCCGGCCAGCAGTGCTGCCGGGCTGGAGCCCAGTGCGCCGTCCAGGTTCTTGCGGGTGACTTGGGACAGGTCTTTGTCATAGATCCACAGTGTTTTGCCATCGCCAACGATCAGTTGTTCGTAGGGCTTGTTGTAGCTCCAGCGGAATTTGCCGGGGCGGGAGATTTCGAGCGTGCCGCTGGCTTCTTCGTGCTTGTTTTTGGAACTGACCAGCTGGTTGAAGTTGGCGGACAGGGTTTTGGTGTCACTGACAAAGGCCTTGAGCTGGGCGATGGCGCTGGCGTGGGCCGGTATGCTGAGCAGGGTGGCCAGTAAGGCCAGGGCGATTTTTTTCATGGGAATCCTTGGAGCAGGCCGCCAGGGCTTGCGCTTGCGTGAATGTAGTGCAGTGCAGCACAGTGTGACAGCAAGTCTGGCGGCGGGTTCTACCTTTGCTGTTAAGGAGTGTGGCGCAGCGTTTACTGCTGCTCCGGCTCCTGCAGCCCTTTCAGCCATTGCGGCTTGGGCAGCTTGTCGTAGTCGATGATGTTGGCTGCAGTCGGCTGATGTACAAATGTCGGCTTGCCATGATTGCTGTAACGCAGGTGGATGTAAGCCTCTCCGCGCAATTGCGGTGTATTCAGTTCCACACTCTGGTTGACGCCAAGCAATTGGCCACGGCGGTTGGCATACAGGTGCGATACCGACTTGCTCAGCGCCTGGTTGGCGGACCTGCCCTGAGTCAGTTCGCGGACCAATTGCAGCAGTTGTTCGGCTTGTTTGCCGTCTTGCGGGCGACCATCGTGTTCGGCTTGCTGGGTCACAACCTTGGCCAGGCCGTCCAGCACATGCAACAGCACCTGGTTTTCCTGCTGCGGGCTCATGGCAATGCGCAGCTGGTAGCTGGCACCCAGCTCTTTGGCGGTGGCGTCCAGCGTTTCCAGCGCAAATGCCTGCTGTTCGACCTTGCCATAGCCTTCGTCAACCAGGCCGGGCAGTGCCTGCAGCATGGCGTCCAGCGGTATCTTGCTGGCGATGTCCGGCGGCAGCTGGAAGCGGACAAAGCGTGGCTGCTCGCTGTGCAGCTCCGGTACGAACAAGTCAAAGGCCGAGGGATCGACCAGCAGCGAGAAATCCTGCAGGTTCAGCTCCAGCGGCAGGGTGACGCTGGCTTGCAGATTGCGCCGCTCGAAGCGGAAGGCCGGGATCAGCTCCATGCGCTTGCTGGCCTGGTCGATTGCACCGGTGACCGACACTTTGGTGGAGCGGGCCACTTCATTGATGGTGTAGCTCAGTTGCGGCTTGGCATCATCCTCGCTACTGCCATGCAGGGTGTTGAAGCCCAGTTCGCCACTGAAGTTGTAGCTGGCGTGTTGCATGTTTTCGCGCAGTACCTGGCGGGTGGCCAGATCAGCGGGTTTGCCGGCCAGCGGGCTGGCGCAGCCGCCGAGTAGGGTAAGGGTGGCGACGAGAGGGAGGGTGGCCAGGGCAGGGCGGAGTTTCATGGGGCTTTCCGGTAATGACAAGAGAGTAGCGCGCAGCTTGGCACGGCTGGCGAAGGGAGGCAAGCAGGCCTGGCAGGCCTGCTGCACCCTGGCATTAGCTGAACTTGTTGGTGATGGGGTAGCGCCAGTCCTTGCCAAAGCCGCGCCGGGTCACGCGCGGGCCAACCGGAGCCTGGCGGCGCTTGTACTCGTTGATCTTGAGCAGGCGCACCACCTTGCGTACATCAGCCTCGGCAAAACCGTCGGCGATGATCTCCTCGGCCGACAGGTTTTCCTCCACGTAGCGTGCCATGATGGCGTCCAGTACCTCGTAGGGCGGCAGGCTGTCCTGGTCTTTCTGATCTGGGCGCAGCTCGGCCGAGGGTGGACGGGTGATGATGCGCTCCGGAATCACTTCTCCCTGGGTATTGCGCCAGCGGCACAGGGCGAACACCAGGGTCTTGGCCACATCTTTCAGTACGGCAAAGCCGCCGGCCATATCACCGTACAGCGTACAGTAGCCGGTGGTCATTTCCGACTTGTTGCCGGTGGTCAGCACCAGCTTGCCGCTCTTGTTGGACAGCGCCATCAGCAAGGTGCCGCGAATGCGCGCCTGCAGATTTTCCTCGGTGGTGTCTTCCGCGAGACCGTTGAAATTGACTGCCAGCGCATTCATGAAGCTTTCGTACATCGGCCAGATTTCGATTTCGTCGTACTTCACGCCCAGCCGGCCTATCATGTCGCGCGAGTCGATCACCGAGATATCGGCGGTGTAGCGCGAAGGCATCATCACCGCGTGCACCTTGTCGGCTCCGAGCGCATCCACCGCCACCGCCAGCGTCAGTGCCGAGTCGATGCCGCCGGACAGGCCCAGCAGCACACCGGGGAAGCCGTTCTTGGTGATGTAGTCGCGCACGCCCACCACCAGTGCCTGGTAGACGCTTTCCAGCTCGCCCGGCAGTGCGGCCTTGGTCGGTGCGGCTTGCAGATCGCCAGCGCTGAAGTCGATCAGCAACAGCTCGTCGCCATAGGCGCGGGCCTGGGCCACCACCTCGCCCGCCTTGTTGGTGGCGAAGGACGCGCCGTCGAACACCAGCTCGTCCTGACCGCCCACCAGGTTGACATAGGCAAAGGGCAGACCGGTTTCCTCGGTACGGTAGCGCACCACCTCGTGACGGGTTTCGATCTTGTTGCGGTGGAAGGGCGAGGCATTCAGCACCAGCACCACATCGGCACCGGCGTCGGCGGCTTCTGCTGCCGGGTCAACCGACCACACATCTTCGCAGATCAGCACGCCCACCTTGTGCTCGCCTTGCTGGAACACCAGCGGCATGGCACCGGGGGTAAAGTAGCGGCATTCGTCAAAGACCTCGTCATTGGGCAGCAGCATCTTGTGATACTGGCCCAGCCGGTTACCATCGCGCAGTACCGTGGCGGCATTGAAGCGCTCGTGACCCAGCTTGACCGGATGGCCGATCACCAGCGTAATGCCATCCAGCTCCAGCAACTGGTCCATGGCGGCGGAGCAGGCGCGATAGAAGCTGTCGCGCAGCAACAGGTCTTCCGGGCTATAGCCGGTAAGCGCCAGCTCCGGCGTCACCAGAATATCGGCACCCTGCGCCATGGCAGCCTGGGCCAGATCGAGAATTTTTCGGGTATTGCCGGCGATATCGCCAACAATCGGGTTGAACTGAGCGAGCGCAATACGCATGTTGAACATAACCATGGGTTTGGATAGCGGGATTTTACCTGAAGAATGCCGGCTTGCCCGAAAGGAAACCGTGTGAATCTGCAACTGCTTGATAGCCTGCACCAGCTGGAAGACAGCCGCTGGGATGAATTGGCCCAGCCCGCCGGCCTGTTCATGCAAAGACACTGGCTTAGCGCACTGCAAGACAGCGGCTGCGCCAGTGCGGCCAGCGGCTGGCAGCCACTACCGCTGCAACTGCAGCAGGATGGCCGCCTGCAAGCGCTGGCCCCCGCCTGGCTGAAAAGCCATTCGCGCGGTGAATACGTGTTCGACTGGGCTTGGGCCGAAGCCTGGCAGCGTGCCGGCCTGGATTACTACCCCAAGCTCTTGCTGGCCTCGCCCTTTACCCCAGTAAGCGGGCCACGCCTGCTGGGCGATGCCACCGGGCAGCGGCTGCTCATACAGGGGCTGCAGCAAGTGGTGGCCGATTACCGCCTGTCCTCCGCCCATGTGCTGTTTCCCGCTGCCGACGAACTGGCGCTGTTGCAAGAGGCTGGCTGGCTGCTGCGCCATGGCGTGCAGTTTCACTGGCTCAATCAGGGCTATGCCGATTTCGATGCTTTCCTGGCGCAGTTATCGCAGAGCAAGCGCAAGAAAATCCGCCAGGAAAGGCGCAAGGTACGCGATGCCGGCATCAGCGTGCAGGTATTGGCGGGTGAGGAAATCAGCGCGGCCGACTGGGCATTTTTCGAGCGCTGCTACCGGCAAACCTATCTGGAACACCGCTCGCCACCTTATCTCAACCTGGATTTCTTCTTGCGAGTAGGGCACAGCCTTAGCCAGCATTGCCTGATGTTCATCGCCCGGCGCGATGGACAAGCCATTGCCGCCAGCTGGTGCCTGCAAGACGGCAACACCCTGTATGGCCGCTACTGGGGCGCGCTGGAATCGGTTGACTGCCTGCATTTCGAGCTGTGCTATTACAGCGGCATCGATTACGCCATCCGCCATGGCCTGCAATGCTTTGAAGGCGGTGCACAGGGTGAGCACAAACTGGCACGTGGCTTCACGCCGGTGCAGACCAGCTCGGCTCACTGGATCGCCGATGGGCGTTTTCGCACCGCAATAGCCGGCTGGCTGGCCCGCGAACGCGAAGCCATCGGCGACTACCAGCAACAGCTTTTTTTACATAGCGCCTACAAAACCCCTTGCACTGCGCAATAAGGGCTTATATACTGCGCAGCCTCTGAGGCCAAAACGCTGTAAAGCAGGCTTCAGCAGCCATCTGGAGAGGTGGATGAGTGGTTTAAGTCGCACGCCTGGAAAGCGTGTTTAGGGTAATACCCTAACGGGGGTTCGAATCCCCCCCTCTCCGCCAGATATCTACATTAAAGCCCTGATTATTCAGGGCTTTTTTGTTGTCTATTGTGTTTGTCCTGCATAAAAACCTGCATTAAATTTTACTCCTAACTACTGTTCTCCCTGGTGAAGTTTGTCTTGCCCAGAATGATCGCGTAACCGTGATACCGGCGTTAGCGGTAGTGAGATGAATCAGAGTGGTACTGCTATCTGTACTGGCCTTGGCGACCAGCTCGAATTCAGCCCCAGCCAGATCGACAGGCTGGCCACCCGCAATCCATTCCCATGTATGCATGAAGGTGCAGCCTTGGACGATGGTAAGCGGGTCTTTGCGGACATAAGGGAGCAAGGTGGCCTCTCAAAACAAAACACCGGACATTGAGTGCCAAGTATCCGGTGTTTCTGCGAAAGAGGAATGGGGGAAGGGGTTCGTATCAAATCGCAGCCATCATTACTTAATCAAAGCTATCAAGTAGGTGGTAGGATTTAATCCAAATATCATTTTTACCGCTATTTTGACTGAGGACTGCATGAGAGCTAGCCACCTTGTTCCTGTAATTGCTTCTTTCTTCTACAGTTACCACGCATTTGCAGCAATGGATCTACAGACAGTCAGTGCAGGTGATACTGTCACTGGTCAAGTATCCATTGGTATACATAGTATCAGCCTGCCTGATGGCAGCTGGCAGGTTGTCTCCACTACGGATGAAGCAGTGACCTGGGGAGCGACAAGCTTACGTAGTCCCATTCCTGCTCGTACGGCTGTTCTGGCTCAGTATGATCACGGCAAGATCAGAGCAATGCTACGACTGAATGCTCCTATTGCGGATTTGACAAGCAATCGGCCCGGCTGGCGTGATGATCCATGCAACGTCACCGCACTCGCATCTCGCCACCTGTATTTTCATGACACACTCGATGGAACTGCCAAATCACCTCAGTGCCTTACTGTAGAGCCTATTCATGGATTTATAAGAAGTAATGCATCTTGGGCGAAGCAGGTGGTCAAAACCGTTATATCAAGCGGCAACGCGGTACCAAAAGATTTGATCTATACACGCCTAGACTACTATCAGGCATTATGGTACGTGAATGTGGCACTCTGGATTAACCCAGACATGGATGGGAGTACAAGTAATCGCAACTGGGATGTCACCCTTGTGCAGGAGAACGAAAAGCCCACTATTGAGCTGGCAAAGTCTTGGGGTGTTGCCCTACAGAAAAATCTGAACAACTCGGATGGTGGTAGGAATATTACCCTGCCTCAGTTGCCTGTCATTTGATCTTGCCTTCTGACTCGATTGAACATGAAACCCCGCGTTTTGCGCGGGGTTTTGCATTGTGAGGCGACAGCCTACACCCACCGCAAGGCCTAGCCATTCTTGACTGCCACCTCACCACTGGCGGGATGCACCGTGCCGGCCATCATCGGATGGAACAGCATGAATACCGTGCCGACATTCTCAATACCGGGGGGGGGGCGTCGGTAACGCACCAGGTCGGCGGCCACACGTTCCAGCGCACCAGGTACAAATGGCACTGGCAGGATCTAGCGTTTGCCCAGGTAGGAGTTGACCAACTCACTGGCATCACCGATGGCGCGGGAGACCTTGCCTTGGTCGACCTCCCCGGGATTGGTCGGGTCCGTGACACATAGCAGGAACTCCCGACCGAAGCGGTCTTCTGGGCCTTGCTGGGTGATGTAGGGGGTAGATGTAGTCATGCCCGCATTGTGCGGGCATGGGGAGTGCAAAAAAGGCGGGAAAGGATTCGGTAGTAGTCGTTCTATGGATGGAACCAAGTCTGGATGACTACTGATCTGTCGAAGCGGGCATTGCCAGGGTATACTGGCGATACCTGCTCAGGCCTCATCTACCAGCTGCAAATCACTAGCTCCGAGCTAGCCTTCCCTTTGTTCTGGTTCACGCTGTACTGGATGGCCACCTGCTCCATCCTGAAACCGGCAAACACGTCACGAATATCCGGGTGGTCGTTGATGCTCAAGATCACCTTGCCCTTGCAGCTGCACATCACCTCGGCCAACGCCTGGTACTCTTCAAACGGGAACGGCATCCCATAGCCCTCCGTCTGCCAGTACGGTGGGTCGGCATAGAACAGGGTATGTGGCCGGTCGTACTTCTTCATGTAGCTTTTCCAGTCCAGATGCTCGACGTAGGTCCGGGCCAGGCGCAAGTGCGCGGCCGACAGCTCCTCCTCGATGCGCAGCAGGTTCATCCGGGGTGGCACGGCTTGCCATCTGCAGTCGGTACCGGCCTGCAGCTGCTGTAGCGAGTTAGCCACGCGCTCGTATTCGGCCTTCGGTACAAAGCCGGTCATGATGCTGTTGGTCATCGCCTCCAGGTCGGCATCGGCAGCCGCACCGGTTGCCTGGCGCAGGCTGTTCATGGCAGTCTGGGTCGAGTTGCTGACGTCCTGCCGCGTCTTGATGGCATTGAGGGCAGCAGACAGTTTGCCGGCTGCATCCATGGCATCGCTGATGCTGATGCCATGGATGCAGCAGCTGGTCAATCGGGTCCATGCGGTTTGCCATGGTCCACGGCCATCGCGACCCGTGAACGTGCCGGCCGGAATGACCTGGCACCATTCGGGCGGCTCACCATTCGGACTCAGCGCAAGGGCGATGGAGAGAGCGATGGCGCAACTAGCCCGCTGCAGGCCATCAGGCTGCAGGCTGTTGAGGGCTCGGATAACGTCTACGGGGATGAGCTTCATGGGCTGCATTGTGCGCAGCCTAGTCAGGACCAAAACGGGGGAAAGGGTTTGGTGAAATGTAAAATGGCACACCGTAATGATGTGCCATGTTGGAAGGCTAGAAATCCAGCTTAGTGCTATCGGGAGAGTCTGGGGGCTGGGCTGCTGTTATCCAAGACTTCTGGCATCGGTTGCATCGGTAATGGCAGTTACCATCTGAATCTTGTGACGTCATTTCGACGTCACAGTAAATATCCATGTCAGCTTGCAGCAGCGCCCGTGAATATCCAGAAGGATCGTGACACTGATGATTCTGAGAGGTGATGCTCATATTGATATCCTGTTACATCGTTATGCTTACCATGCCACGTCGACGTGGTAACTGCAGGATAGATGGCTGACGGTAAGGCGGCAGTTGCCATTACGCATTGTAAGATACGAATTAACACGCATTAACGGGGGTAGGTCGTGTGTTGTCCCTGCATGACCCCTTGTATGTGACTGCCCGCTCGTGCAACACAGCCCATTGATGGAGAAAGCGCGAGAGGGCGCCTGCGGAGCAGGATTTGCTTGCTATAGTACAAGAGAGCGAGCGATAGCTTGTTCAAGAGTTGAATGTTTCCCGCTATGAAATATCTTAGACACCCAACCTTCCCCAGTTGGGTGTTTTTTTATTCTGGGTGGAAATGGTCGGCCAGAGTGTTGAGCAACTTTTGCTCTGCGGGGTCTGCCAGGGTACCCACGCGCAGCGGCCGGCCATAGGCCTCGGCAAAGGTCGCCCAGTCCTTGATGGCGTAGTTGCTGAACAGGAAGGCCCCGCAGGCCATGCGCGCTAGGCCGCCCCGGATCAGCACACCCGACTTGGCCTTGATCTTGTGGGTGATGAATTTGTAGGGGGCCAGCGCATCGCCATAGGTATTGGTATCCGTGCGCAGGTACAGGGTTTCCGGCTCCTCGCGACGGATCTGCAGCCAGTACGGCTGAAGATAAGACAGGCCAGCCGGCATCCACTGCTTGGCGCTGGTTTCCCCGTCGATTTCGTTGACGCTGAAACCCTTGCCGATGGCGTCCAGGATATCGAACAGGTTTTCTTTGATTGGGGCCAGAGCCTGCTCTACCCGCTCGGTGGCCCGCTGGCTGACAGCATCGTCGCCGGCAGGCTCCACGTATAGCTCTAACCCGACCAGGGCACGTTTACGGGTCGACAGTTCGGAGCCGTAGTGCAGGTACTTCTCTTCCATGCCCTCAGCCAGACGTAAGTACGCGCCGGCATCGCCGTTGACTGCCTGCGCAGCATGTGGCCCAGCAGCATGTGGCCCAGCAGCATGTGGCCCAGCAGCTCCGGGTCCAGCCCGTGGCTGGCCGAAGCAATGATCTGGCGCACCCCCGGTGGTGGTCGGGGTGGCGATGGTAGTTTTGAGCAGGGCGTATGTAACTGTCCGTGTGACGTATCGTTAGCATCAAGTGCAAAAAAACCGCGAAGCCTGCCGTTTCTGGCCTGGTTCGCGGTTTTCTTTTGCAATTCTTTAGCGGGGTGTGGCGTATCGCTGTTTGGCTGCTGAAATGCATGCCTGGCGCACCTTTTCCCACATCATCCCAGGTAGTCCCACCGGCTTTCCGTCTGTGCAATTAAACTCACCACACCACAGACTTTCGACGTGTCAATCCGATCGCCCCTTCTACGCTTACTTGGTGGTGATGGCTCTAGTGGTGGAAATGGTTACTTATGGATTTGGTATTGCTGGGAGGTCCGGAATGATGTAAACCATTCCGGACCTCTATCGCGACTAATATTGACTACTACTCCAAAAGTAATCTTCTTTTCCGCAATTTCTCTGAGATGTAGGTTTCTTTTTCAGCTTCCGCTTTAATTAATACTTCTATTATTTCTGCCCGCGTTAAATCATGCTTTTCCGATAGTCTATTAAGAAGATTAATCGCATTTTCAGTGAGTATGAAGTTGCACTGTTTCTTTCCTTTTAGATTTTGGCGGTAGCGTCTTTGGTTCCAGGCTTTTTTTATCTTTTCGATCGTTAATTCTATCCAGTCCTCACTGCTAGATATTGCTTCAAAAAGAAGTATTAGCTCCAGATGGTTTCGTGTTGCCAATCTGCTCATTTTTGGATAGGTGGCACTTTCTTTTAGCCAAACCCATGCAAAACGACATCTCTCTTCCTCTTCTTCATTTTTTTTGAACCAGTCGTAGACACGATCCTTATCTTGCCGGGCACTCCATGCAAATTTTGCATCGTTAACGAAAGTTGATTTTTCGAAATTTTCTATATCCCAATGGTCAATTAGTGCAATTACCGTGTCTCGCTCAGTTAGTAGCTTTGGCAGGCGTTGTCTATTGTATTTAAATATTTCACAGAAGTAATTGATTAGCCAATCGGTTTGTCTTTTGTCTTCTGTTATCCAGTCTAAACAATTTTCTGACAGTCTGCCTCTGTTTGCGGCATCAATTGCTAGCTTTTGTAATGGTGGATTTTGTATTAAAAAATCTGCCATTTTATTTCTATTATTTAATCCGTATTCAATATGGATGAATTTTTCTGTTTTAGAGTTTATGAAAAACCAAAGAAAATCTTCGAATCGATGATCGGTTATTTGCCGGTCAAACATTCGCGATAGTTTATCTTCTCTAATTATCGATGACATGACTTATCCTAGTAGGTCTCTAGTAGTAATTTAGATTGTTTAGTGAACGGTTTAAGATGTTTTATTGAACTATTCAATAAGCTTTGTAGTATATATTCAGTGTATAAAGCTAGGCAACAGCTATTTTTTACTTGGTTTCTATGCTGGTACGCACTTTCAGTGTTTGAGTTAGAACAGGATTTTCTAGCCTTATTCTTGTTTGGTTTCACGATCGCTCTGTGAGTTCTTGTGCAGTAGGGCATCAAGGCAACTTCAGTTCTCTTGCCAGTCGCGATGGAGTAGGCCTTCGGCTGTTATTTGATTTGAGTCAGAAAAATACACCGGTTGTACATGTTCTGGACTAATACGCAAGGTAACCAAAACATGAAAATCTTAAGACTCAATGCAGTCATGGAAATGACCGGGCTGCCGCGCTCGACTATATATTTGTACATGAAGCAGCAGGCGTTCCCTTTGCAAGTAAAACTGGGAGTTCGTTCGGTGGGATGGCTGGAAGAGGAAATTTGTAGTTGGATTGAAGAGCGGAGATGTGAACGGGCCTGATTGGCCCGTTTTTTATTTCTATAGACTGATATTTTCGCAGAGTGAAGTGGAAGGGGTAAGTGAAGGTTTTCTGGTGACTGGTGGCTAGATGTTGCAGCTGTCCCGAAAACTTTTTGCAATCTAATTTCTAGGTGGTAGATATATTAAAGGATTAAGTTAGTCCGATATGCTCTCTTTGCACTTTAAGTTACTTTAATATTGCTGTGGAGGTGTACATGTCAGCTAAGGAGCTAGGAAAGAAAAGAAGAGTTCTGTTAGTTGGGAAGGTGTGCGCAATCTATTTGCTTGAACTTTGCTTGTGAGGTATTTATGGATAATAGGCTCAGAAATAAAAATAATACTAACCAAAAGTTGTATGTGGACGAATTCTTTAATGGCTTGCCGGTGTACTTGCTGCGTGGTCCGCTGGTGTTGGAATATCTCGAGCGGCTGTATCAAGTTATTTGTAGTGCCTTTTCAAGCAGCTCTCGTGTATTTGCATTTCGTGTGGAGTTACGTTTTCCTGCAGGGAGTGCATGCGATGAGGCTGCGTTAAGCAACCGTGCCTTGGTCAAGTTTATTGCTTCATTTCGGGAAAAGATCAGCTACAACCGTAGCCGTGCTTCTGCTCTTGATCCGTATGCGCATGAGGCAATGTTGCGCTATGTATGGGCGAGGGAAGTAGGGGAGTGCGGGAGTGTACATTACCATTTACTGATCATGCTGAATGGTCATGCGTTCCATACCCTGGGTGATTTCAATTCTGAGCAGTCCAACAATTACCATCGGGTACATGAGGCCTGGGCAAGTGCGCTGGGTATGAGTAGGAGTGCGGTGAGCGGGTTGGTGCACTTTCCTCAGAATGCGGTGTATCGAGTCAACCGAGGAGATCAGGTAGGTCTGGAGCAGCTTTTCTACCGTGCTAGCTACCTGTGTAAGGCGGATACCAAGGTTTTTGGTAACGGATGGCATGGGTTTGGGGCAAGCAGGGGTAGCTGCGGTATGCGGAGGAGATGAGGGCTGATGGCGGTAGTCTTGGTTGTGAGTAGGTATGGGTAAATGTTTATGTCATGTATATTTCGTTTGTAGCAATACAATGGACAAGGTCAGCAACACTGACCAAGACATAACAAGCCATGACATTATTGAAAGATGATCCGCTTAAGCTCCTAGTCGTCAGGTGTCAGTTGGCTTGGTCTCACATGGCAATGACGGCGACTTTGTCGGTTACTTGTCCGGCGCATCATGAATCCTGGAATTGCAGTTCACCCGGTTCAAACAGAACGGAATTTGGCACACTAATTGCTTTTGCAAAATAAATTGCTGGTGCCACCATGACCGTTTCCTCCTCATTACGACTGTTGCTGGTCAACGATACCGACCGCCCGATGGCGCAGCTGCATGCCGCGCTGACGGCGGCTGGCTATCTGGTGATTGCACAGGCTCAGGGCGCAGCCGAGCTGCTGCAACTGGTGGACAGCCAGGCCCCTGACATCATCATCATCGATACCGAATCCCCCTCGCGTGACACGCTGGAACAACTGGCGCTGATGGGTCATGCCGCGCCGCGCCCGGTGGTGATGTTTGCCGAACAGGGTGGCCTGGCCACCATTCAGGCCGCGGTCAGCGCCGGCGTCACCGCCTATGTGGTGGACCAGGTTGCCGCCAGCCGGCTGGCCCCCATCATCGACATGGCGCGGGTGAAGTTTGAAGAAGACGCGCGGCTGAAAAAGCGGCTGGCCGAGGTGGAAGAACAGCTGGCCGACCGTAAGCTGATCGAACGCGCCAAGGGCATCCTGATGGAGCGCCGCCAACTTACCGAGGCCGAAGCCTATGCGCTGCTGCGCAGCCAGGCCATGCAAAGCGGCCTGCGCCTGGCCGAACTGTCCCGCCAACTGATCAATTCCAGCAAGCTGCTGGGCTGAAAGCCTTTCATGACTGCTCCTGCATCCCTGTACAAACTCAAGCTGGGCTTTGTTGCCCTGACTGACTGCGCCGCCCTGGTGGCCGCCCACAAGCTGGGGCTGGACCGGGAGCTGGGCCTGCAGTTTTCCCTGCAGCGCCAGCCATCGTGGTCTGCCGTGCGCGACAAGCTGATGAACGGGCAGCTGGATGCCGCCCATGCCTTGTATGGCCTGGTCTACGGCATGCAGCTGGGCATGGGCAGCCCGCAATGCGATATGGCCATCCTGATGACGCTGAACCAGAACGGGCAGGGCATCAGCCTGGCCCCGGCGCTGGCACAGCAATACCGCCAGGGCATGAGCCTGCGCGAAATCAGCCGGGATCTGGGACGGCCATTGATGCTAGCCCATACCTTTCCCACCGGCACCCATGCCATGTGGTTGTATTACTGGCTGGCCGCCCAGGGCATACACCCCTTGCGTGACGCCCGCTGTGTGGTGATTCCCCCGGCGCAGATGGATGAGGCCATGCAAGACGGCCTGCTGGATGGCTTTTGTGCAGGCCAGCCCTGGCATGCACTGGCGCAGCGGCATGCTGTGGCTAGCCTGGTGGCCGACAGCGCCGCCATCTGGCCGGATCATCCGGAAAAGGTTGTGGCTTGCCGTCGTGAGCTGGTACAGCAGCAGCCCGCGCTGGCCAGCCGCCTGGTGCAGACCCTGTTGTTGGCCAGCCATTGGCTAGACCAGCCAGAAAACCATGCGCAGGCAGCCGCCTGGCTGGCTGAAGATGACTATCTGGCCATGTCGGCGGCGTTGATCCTGCAGCATTGGGAAAGCACTGATGTCAGCCCGCTGCGCTTTTGCGCCGCTGGCCAAGTCAACTATCCCTATCTGTCGGACGGGCTGTGGTTTCTGCAGCAATACCGCCGCTGGGGCATGTGGCAGGGTGAGGGCGAGCAAAACGTGGTGGCCGCCGTCAATCAGACCGCGCTGTACCAGCAGGCGGCGCAGGCCTGTGGTATACCGCTGCCACCGGACGGCATGCGCCACAGCGTATTGATGGATGGCTGCCACTGGCCGGAACAGATGGACAGTGCGCCCAGTGTCGGTGCGGCGCTGCAGTTTACGCACTGATGCGGTGCAGCATGACGCTGAAAACAGCGTAAACCGGGCTTCAAGCGGCTTTTTGCAGCTGGCACGCTATTTGCAATGATTACCACGCAGCGGCGCAATGGCGTGCCGCCTGCACCAGACATCGCGGCAGCGGCCAATGGCGGCCACTGCCGATACGGACAACGGCGTCCTCACCTGATTTCAGCATCAGGGAGGACGCCGTTTTTGTTTTGGCCATTTGGCGGGAAGCTCGCTTCCCCGACAGGAGCAACACATGGACCGCACTTTCTGGCAAGCCGGACACAAGCCGACCCTGTTTTCAGCCTTTCTGTATTTCGACCTCAGTTTCATGGTGTGGTATCTGCTGGGGCCCTTGCAGGTGCCCATTGCCACCGCGCTGCATCTGTCCACCCAGCAGCGCGGCCTGATGGTGGCCACGCCTATCCTGGCCGGGGCCATCCTGCGTCTGCTGATGGGGGTGCTGGTGGACCGCATCGGGGCGCGCAGAGCCGGCATCATCGGCCAGCTGATCGTGATTGCCGCCTTGCTGGGCGCTTGGCAGATCGGCATTGCCAGCCTGGGCGGCGCGCTGCTGCTGGGCCTGTTCCTGGGGGTGGCGGGCGCTTCGTTTGCGGTATCGCTGCCGCTGGCCTCGCGCTGGTATCCGCCGCAGCACCAGGGCACGGCCATGGGCATTGCCGGGGCGGGTAATTCCGGCACGGTGCTGGCCGCCCTGTTTGCCCCGGCGCTGGCGCTGGCCTTTGGCTGGCAGAACGTATTCGGCCTGGCCTGCATTCCGTTGGTTGCTGCGCTGTTCATCTTTGTGGTCTGTGCCAAGGACGCGCCGAATGCCCCGCCAGCCAAGAAGCTGGCCGACTACCTGGCCGTGCTGAAGGAAAAAGACGCCTGGTGGTTCATGTTTTTCTATTCGATGACCTTTGGTGGCTTCTCCGGTTTTGCCAGCGCGCTGCCGGGCTACTTTCACGACCAGTTTGCCTTTGATGCCAAAACAGCCGGCATGTACACCGCAGCCTGCGTATTTGCCGGTTCGGTGATGCGTCCGCTGGGCGGCATGCTGGCCGACCGTCTGGGCGGCACCCGCTCGCTGCTGGCGGTGTACCTGTGCTGCGCGCTGCTGATTGGCGCGGCGGGTTTCAATGTGGGTGGCCCGTCGGTGGCGCTGCTGCTGTTCATCCTGGCCATGCTGTGCCTGGGCGCGGGTAATGGTGCGGTGTTCCAGTTGGTGCCGCAGCGCTTTGGCAAGGAAATCGGCGTGATGACCGGCCTGGTAGGCATGGCTGGCGGGGTAGGTGGCTTTGCCCTGGCCGCCAGCCTGGGTGCCATCAAGCAGGCGACCGGTGGCTATGCCGCTGGCCTGTGGCTGTTTGCCTGCCTGTGCTGCCTGGCCTGGCTGAGCCTGGCCGGGGTGAAACAACGCTGGCGCAGCGGCTGGACCGTTGCCGCAGCCCGCGTATAAGAAGCGAAGGAGAACACGATGGATATGGCAGAACTGCAGGGCAAGACCCGGCAAAAGCTGGTGGTGGTGGGTAATGGCATGGCCGGCATCCGCACCGTGGAAGAGTTGCTGGGCTTGGCACCAGAGATGTACGACATCACCGTATTCGGTGCCGAACCCCACCCCAACTACAACCGCATCCTGCTGTCGCCGGTACTGGCCGGGGAACAGGACTTCAAGGACATCATTCTCAACAGCGTAGAGTGGTATGCCGAGCATGGCATCACCCTGCACATGGGCAAGAATGTGGCCACCATCGACCGGGTACGCCGCAAAGTCATTGCCGAGGATGGCACCGAAGCTGCTTATGACCGCCTGCTGCTGGCCACCGGCTCCACACCCTTTATCCTGCCGGTGCCGGGCAAGGCGCTAGACGGGGTGATCAGCTACCGCGATATCCGTGATACCGAGCTGATGATGGATGCCGCCAAGACCAAGCGTCAGGCCGTGGTAATAGGCGGCGGTCTGCTGGGGCTGGAAGCTGCCAATGGCCTGAAGCTGCGCGGCATGGAGGTGACCGTGGTGCATCTGGGCGACTGGCTGTTGGACCGCCAGCTGGACGATGTGGCCGGCGACCTGCTGCGCCGGGCACTGGAAGAGCGCGGCATCGGCTTTTTGCTGGGCAAGCAGACTGCCGCCATCCTGGATGACGGCCAGGGCGGCGTGGCCGGGGTGCGCTTTAGCGATGGTGAAGTGCTTGATGCCCAGCTGGTGGTGATGGCAGTGGGCATTCGCCCCAATACCGCGCTGGCCGAATCCTGCGGCCTGTATTGCGAGCGCGGCATTGTGGTGAGCGATGCGCTGCAAACCTACGACCCGCGCGTATACGCGGTGGGCGAGTGTGTCAGCCATCGTGGTGTGGCCTATGGCCTGGTGGCACCCTTGTTCGAGCAGGCCAAGGTATGCGCCAACCATCTGGCCCAGTTGGGCATTGGCCGCTATCAGGGCTCGGTGCTGTCCACCAAATTGAAAGTCACCGGCATCGACCTGTTCTCCGCCGGTGACTTCATGGGCGGCGAGGGCATGGAGGACATCGTGCTGTCCGACCCGGCTGGCGGCGTGTACAAAAAACTGGTGCTCAAGGACGACAAGCTGGCCGGGGTCTGCCTGTATGGAGATACCGCCGATGGGGCCTGGTATTTCAAGCTGCTGCGCGAGGGCCGCTCGGTGGCCGAGTTGCGTGACACGCTGATGTTTGGCGAATCCACCATCGGTGATGCCGGGGTGCAAGGCCAGAGCAAGGCAGCCAGCATGAAGGACAGCGACGAAGTGTGCGGCTGCAACGGCGTGTGCAAGGGCAGCATCGTCAAGACCATCAAGGACAAGGGCCTGTTTACCCTGGATGAGGTGAAGAAGCACACCAAGGCGGCCAGCTCCTGCGGCTCCTGCTCCGGGCTGGTGGAACAGATCCTGATGAGCGTGGTGGGCACGGATTTTCAGGAAACGCCCAAAACCAAGGCCGTGTGCGGCTGTACCGAACGCAGCCATGGCGAAGTGCGCAAGGCCATCCGCGAACAACATCTGCTGACCCATGCCGAAGTGTTCCACTTTCTGGAATGGCGCACCCCCAATGGCTGTGCCACCTGCCGCCCGGCCATCAATTACTACCTGCTGTCCAGCTGGCCGCACGAGGCGGTGGATGATCCGCAAAGCCGCTTCGTCAACGAACGGGTGCACGCCAATATCCAGAAAGACGGCACCTTCTCGGTGATTCCGCAAATGAAAGGCGGCGTCACCACCGCCAGCGAGCTGCGCCGCATTGCCGACGTGGCCGACAAATACCAGGTGCCAATGGTGAAGGTGACCGGCGGACAGCGTATCGACCTGTTGGGCGTGAAGAAGGAAGACCTGGTCAATGTCTGGCAAGACCTGGGCATGCAGTCCGGCCACGCCTACGGCAAATCCATCCGCACGGTAAAAACCTGCGTCGGCAGCGAGTTCTGCCGCTTTGGCACCCAAAACAGCACCCAGATGGGCATTGATCTGGAAACCATGCTGGCCAATATGTGGTCGCCGCACAAGGTGAAACTGGCGGTGTCCGGCTGCCCGCGTAACTGTGCCGAAGCCGGCATCAAGGACGTGGGGGTGATCGCGGTGGATTCCGGCTGGGAGCTGTATGTCGGTGGCAATGGCGGCATCAAGACCGAGGTGGCGCAGTTTCTGTGCAAGGTAAAAACCGCCGAGGAAGTAAAAGAATACAGCGGCGCCTTTTTGCAGCTGTACCGCGAGGAAGCCTATTACCTGGACCGCAGCGTGCACTACATCGCCCGTGTCGGCCTGGAATACATCAAGGCCAAGGTGGTGGCCGATGCCGCCACCCGACAGGCACTGTACCAGCGGCTGCTGTTTTCCCTGCAAGGCCTGCCCGACCCATGGGCGGCGCGCATTGCCGGGTCGCAGAAAAACGAATTCATTCCGATCAAGCTGCAGGCCTGAGGAGCGCATACCATGACAGACAGCCAACACTGGGTACATATCTGCGCCCTGACTGATATTCCGCCGCAAGGCAGCCGGGTGGTGGAACGCGCCAGCGGCAATGTGGCGGTGTTTCGCACCCACGACGACCAGGTGTTTGCCCTGCTGGACCGTTGCCCGCACAAGGGCGGGCCGCTCAGCCAGGGCATCGTGCACGGCCACGGCGTCACCTGTCCGCTGCACAGCTGGCAGATTGATTTGGCTAGCGGCGAAGCACGTGCGCCGGACCAAGGCTGCGCCCGTCATTTTCCGGTGAAGCTGGAACAGGGCATGGTGCTGCTGGCGTTATGAACAAGGTGGATTGCAACGGGACCTTGTCATCAGAAAAGGATGGGCAAAATGGGCAAAACTGAAACCCGCTCCACCTGCTGCTATTGCGGCACAGGCTGTGGCGTGCTGATTGCCAGCGAAGATGGACGTATTACCGGTGTGCGCGGCGACCCTGAGCATCCGGCCAATTTTGGCCGGCTGTGCAGCAAGGGGCTGAACCTAGCGGCCAGTGCCGTCAGCGACAGTGGCCGCGCGCTGTATCCGGAAATGCGGCTAACCCGCGATGCGCCGCGCCAGCGCGTTGCCTGGGATAGCGCGCTGGACAGCGTGGCGGAAAGTTTTGCCCGCATCATCCAGCAGCACGGGCCGGATGCGGTGGCATTTTATGTGTCCGGCCAGTTGCTGACCGAGGACTACTATCTGTTCAACAAACTGGCCAAGGGCGTGGTGGGAAGCAACAATATCGACACCAATTCCCGCCTGTGCATGTCCAGCGCCGTTACCGCCTATAAAAAGGCTTTCGGGGCCGATGGCCCGCCCACCTGTTATGCCGATCTGGAACAGGCTGACTGCGTGCTGTTTGCCGGCAGCAATCTGGCCTATGCCCACCCGGTGCTGCTGCGTCGGCTGGAAGACGCCCGTGCGGCACGGCCTGACACGCGCTGGATTGTCATCGACCCGCGCCGTACCGACACCGCCGCCATGGCCGACCTGCACTTGCAGATTCAGCCCGGTACCGATGTGGCCTTGTTCAACGGCATGCTGCATCACCTGATCTGGGAAGGGCTGGTGGCGGAGGATTACATCAACGCCCACACCGAAGGCTTTGCCGAACTCAAGCAGATGGTGCGCAATACCACGCCCAAGATGGCGGCGGAAATCTGCGGCATCCGCGAAGAAGACCTGATCCAGGCCGCCGAGTGGTTTGGCCACAGCCCGGCCAGCCTGTCGCTGTACTGCATGGGGCTGAACCAGTCCAGCCACGGCACCGACAAAAACCTGGCGCTGATCAATCTGCATCTGGCCACCGGGCAGCTTGGCAAGCCCGGAGCCGGGCCGTTCTCGCTCACCGGCCAGCCCAATGCCATGGGCGGGCGCGAAGTGGGCGGCATGGCCACCATGCTGGCGGCGCATCGCGATATCGATAATGCCGAGCACCGCGCACAAGTCGCTGCCCATTGGGGCGTGCCGTTCGAGCGGCTGTCCGCCACACCCGGCTTGCCGGCCATTGCCATGTTCGAAGCCCTGCAGCAAGGGCGCATCAAGGCCATCTGGATTGCCTGCAGCAACCCGGCGCATTCGCTGCCCAATCTGCCACAGGTGCGCGCCGCACTGGCGCAGGCCGAGCTGGTGGTGGTGCAGGACGCCTTTGCCCATACCGATACCACCGCGCTGGCCGACATCCTGCTGCCCGCCGCCACTTGGGGCGAGAAAGAAGGCACGGTCACTAATTCCGAACGCCGTATCAGCCGGGTGCGGGCCGCCGTGCAGCCACCGGGCGAGGCGCAAAGCGATGGCTGGATTGTCAGCCAGATTGCCCGCCGCCTGGAAGCGCTGCTGCATCCCGGGGCGGCCAGCCTGTTTGGCAATACCGCTATCGCCAGCGTGTTCGATGAACACCGCGGCCTCACCAGCGGACGCGATCTGGACATCAGCGGGCTGGACTATGCCTTGCTGGATAAGGCCGGGCCGCAGCAATGGCCGCTACCGGCCGGGGCGGTACAAGGCCAGGCGCGGCGCTATGTCGACGGTGTGTTTGCCACCGCCAATGGCCGGGCGCGCTTTCATGCGCTGCGCTACCAGCCCCCGGCAGAAAATGTGTCGGCGCATTACCCCTTCCGCCTGCTGACTGGCCGCTTGCGTGACCAATGGCATGGCATGAGCCGCACCGGCCGTCTGCCGCAGCTGTTTGCCCACCGTCCGGAACCAGCGCTGGAGATGCACCCGGACGATGCCGAACGGCGTGGCCTGCAAGCAGGCGATCTGCTGCGCATCAGCAGCAAGCGCGGCCAGCTGGTGCTGCCGCTGGCCCTTAGCCGTGAACTGCCCGGCGGCACGGTGTTTGCCGCCATGCACTGGAATGGCCAGTTCCTGAATAGTGGCGGCATCAATGAAACCAGCCAGCCGCAGGTGGACGGCCAGTCCTTCCAGCCCGAGCTCAAGCATGCGGCAGTCAAAGTGGAAAAAATCAGCCTGCCGTGGCGGGTGACGGCGGCGCTGCGCTGTGATGATCTGCCCGCCATGCAGGCGCGGCTGGCCCCGCTTCTTTGCCAGTGCCGCTATGCGGCGATTGCGCTGCATAGCCCGGATGTCTTGCTGTTGCGCGCCGCGCACGAGCAGGCACTTGAGGGCTGGCTGCAGCAACTACTGGATGTGCTGGGCTTGCAGCCGGGGCCAGATGCACTTGAATACCGTGACGACCGCCGTGGCGTGGTCAAGCGCGTGGCATGGGCCGATGGCCAGCTAGCGGCCTTTGTGTTTGCCAGCAGCAATGCGACAGACGGTCCTGCAGCGGACAGCCTGCTGCAGCAACTGCAAGCAGGGGAACCATGGCAGGGCTCTCGCCTGACTGTGTTTTCCCCGGCCGGGCAGCCTGCAGTTGTAAGGGAAAAAGTCATCTGCCAGTGCAAGCAGGTGGGAGAAAACGCCATTCGCAAGTGTCTGGAGCAAGGCGATAGCGTGGAACAGCTTAAGAGCACACTGGGCTGCGGTAGCGTTTGCGGTTCCTGCGTGCCGGAAATAAAACGCATGGCCGCCAGCGTGGCGCAGCCTGCCTGACAACAGGAGTAACAGCATGAAACGCGTAACAGGTAAGGTAGTGCTGCTGGGGGCCGGCCCCGGCGATCTGGAACTGCTCACCCTCAAGGCTGTGCGGCAGTTGCAGGTGGCCCAGGTGCTGCTGCTGGACGAACTGGTAAACCCGGACATTGTCAGCTTGGCCCCGCAGGCGCAGGTGGTGCGGGTGGGCAAGCGCGGCGGTTGCAAGTCCACGCCGCAGGATTTCATCCAGCGTCTGATGCGCCGCTATGCGATGCAGGGCAGGCAGGTGGTGCGGGTAAAGGGCGGCGAGGTGCTGTTGTTTGGCCGCGCTGGCGAGGAAATCCGCTATCTGCAACAACACGGTATTGCGGTGGAAGTGGTGAACGGCATCAGTTCGGCCCTGGCCGCTGCCGCCAGCCTCCGCGTATCGCTCACCCATCGCCAGCATTGCCGGGGCGTAACGCTGGTAACCGCCCATGCGCAGGATCACAGCGAGCCGGACTGGCAGGCACTGGCAGCCACCGGCACCACGCTGGCCATCTATATGGGCATGAGCCGCATTGCCAGCCTGAATCAGGCGCTGTTGCAACATCTACCGGCCAGCACCCCGGTGGCCGTGGTGCAGTGGGCCAGCACCCCGCAGGAACAACGCCTGCTGAGCACGCTGGCCACACTGGAAGCTGATGCTATTGCTGCAGACATGGGCAGCCCAGCTATCATCCTGGTAGGTAAGGCAATCGGTGAGTCAAACGGGTTTGTATTACCAGAAATCGATGGTCTGCTATCAACGCGAGCCTAACAAGCCTGATATGTACTTAGTGAATAAGTTGAAATCCGATGCTGAGTGTGTCCGAACTCTTGTGGAAATCGGTCGCTACGCCTCATCATGTGAAGGGCTGCTTTGGCCGGATTCTGTTGAAAAACACGTCAAGAGCAACGACTTCCCTTGGCTGATTAGGCCCTGTTCTTGATTTTCAGCCCCAAAATGGCCGAGTCAGCCCGCTTTTCTGTGCTATTTCACCGTATTTCACTTCCTACAGGCGCAACTTGCCCGCCGAAAGGGGACGTTGGACTGCTCAACTTGGCCAGTCGGCGCAAGTTCTGAGCAGTCGCCGCCAAGGTAAATTCATCTTGCGCACCCAACCGCCCTCGAAGGCGAAGGCGGTCAAGTTTTAGAATCCGTTTTAGATGGGCGAACAGCATTTCCACTTTCTTACGCTTGCACCGGGATCGCTCATAAGCCTCGGTTTCTCGGATTCGCCTGGCAACATCACGGGCATTCTCGTAGAGGCTGCGGGCGATCTTCCGGAAGGTGGTATTCGGGCAGCATTGCTGTTTCATCGTGCAGGCCTTACAGTCCGACTGGCTGGCTCGGTAAATGACGGTGGAGCGTGTCCGAAATTCTGTGTAAACCAGCCGTTATGCCCAGCCACTCTCATTGACCGCTTTGGCCGACTAACAGCCCGTAGCGAGGCCTGGTAGGCGGCAGTTCGGCCAAAGCGGCCAGTCATCGGTATGGTACGCAACGCCGGGTTTGCAAATAGTATCGGACACGCTGAGTTCATGCCGTAGCAACGCAGCGATCAGGATCGCATGCAACTTGCGCTTAATTCAGACTGAGCGCTGCCGGAGTAACAGCCATGCCACTCCGGCAATGATAGCGCCGGCATAGAAGGTTGTTGATGCACCCCAGTACTGCCACAGGCTGCCTGCAATCACGCTGGCCAGCAGCATGGCCAGTCCACTGAGCAGGTTGAAGACGCCAAAAGCCGTCCCCTTCATATCACTGGGCGTGGTATCGGCGACCATGGTGGCCAGTATGCCCTGGCTGAAGCCCATGTGTAGTCCCCACAGCGCGGCACCTACATAGACGGCGCTGATGCTTGTTGCCTGACCTAGTACCAGATCGGCGACCACCAGCAAGCCCAGACCGTAGCCCAGCAGATGCCGACGGCTGATGCGGTCGGACAGCCAGCCGGCAGGATAGGCTGATGCCATATAAAACATCGACATGACCACCATTACCAACGGTACCCAGCTGCTGCCAATCCCCATCTGTTGAGCACGCAAGATAAGGAAAGCCTCGCTGAATCGCGCAAGGGTGAACACGGCACCAATCAGGACGATCCACCAGTAATCTGCGCTGAACCTGCGCAACTGCTCACGATGAATCGGGGAGCGGAAACGTCCTGTTGCTGTCTCCCGTACCGGTTCCTGCACCCCGAAAACGATCAGTACGATAACCAGAGCTGCCGGCACGACAGCAAACCAGAGCACCTGCTGGATGTTGTTCAACCACAGCATCAGGGCAATGGCCAGGCCCGGCCCCATAAAGGCCCCCACCGTATCCATGGATTGGCGCAGCCCAAAGCAGGCACCACGGATTTCTGCTGGAGCCACATCTGCCACCAGCGCATCACGTGGAGCCCCCCGGATACCTTTGCCGATCCGGTCCAGAAAGCGCGCCGTAAGTACGGTCTCGATGGAGTGTGCCAGCGGGAACAGTGGCTTGGTCAGGGCGGCCAGCCCGTAACCCAGCAGCAGCAAACCTTTGCGTTTGCCGATGTAATCGCTGAGCGCTCCGGAAAACACTTTAATGATCAGTGCGGTGGCTTCGGCGATGCCTTCGATGATGCCGATGGATAGTACGCTGGCCCCCAGCGTTGTTGCCAGAAAAACCGGTAGCAGGCTATGGACCAGTTCCGATGACACATCCATGCACAGGCTAACAAATCCCAGCGCCCATACCGTTCTGGGTATGGTGGGCAAGGCCGTTTTGGGGGTGGTGACCGGGCTTTCCATCTGCATCCTTAATACGGATTCATGGTAATGGCGAGGTATGAGGCCAGGTTGGGCGATGCAATCGGTACTCGTTACCGTATCAGCGGTAGCCGACCGATTTTGACATACATTTTTTCAAGAACAGCGACCAGTCGGATGCCCTGTTGGCGATATTGCAAAAATTGCATGAGCAGCCAGGCCGTAGGTAATGCAAGCAAACCGGCTCCAATGATATCCAGTGGAAAGTGCACACCAAGAAACACGCGCGCCCAGCCAACCAGAATGCCAGCAAGCAGGACAAAACCACCCAGCTGTCGCAGCCCTGCTAGCAGCAAACCAAAGCCAAGAGCAAAAAATACCGTGGCATGGTCACTGGGAAAGGAGGCTTCTGGCTTGTGCTCCAGAAATTGATGCCCCAGTCCCACCATGAAGGGCCGCGGGTGTGGCCACACCGCGATGATCATTTGTCCAATAGCCAGGGCTACGCCAACAGTGAGTGCAGCACTGACGGCTGCTTTTCTTTCTAGATGGCTGCCTTTCACCCATAGCCAGATAAGAAGCACGGGAACGCCGTAGATCAGCCACTGAGCCAGGAATATTGCAAATAGCAGCGTAGCGGAAGACGGCTCGCTCCCCGCATTGATCAGTAAAAACAGACTGTGGTTCCAGTTTTCCATATGCATCACCTTGATATCGTCCAGAACACAGCTGTTCCAGTGGCAATGCACACTAGCAGACACAAACTTAAGCACTGCTGAAGATAACTGCATTTTCAGTAGCACTTCAGCTGGGTGCGATTATCATTCGGCTTGCACAAAGAGGCCGGCGAAGATGACGCTGGTGCGTATTGCACCGCCGGCCACGTGCTATGCGATGGTATGTGGTATCAGTCAATGAACAGGAAGAGCAAATGCGCGTATTGCTGGCGGAGGATGATGCCATGATCGGTGCCGGTTTGCAGCAAGGGCTGCGTAAAGCCGGATTTACTGTGGATTGGGTGCAGGATGGACACTCGGCCTTGCTGGCCGTGAAAACGGTTGCCTATGAGATGCTGCTGCTGGATCTTGGCCTGCCCCAACAAGATGGCATGGCGGTACTCAATGCACTGCGGCGCAAACAGGACAATTTACCAACCATCATCATCACTGCACGAGATGGCTTGACGGATAGGCTATCCGGGCTAAATGAAGGTGCGGACGACTATCTGGTCAAGCCATTTGCACTGGAAGAGCTTGTCGCCAGGATTCATGCTGTTAGTCGGCGTCTGGCCCGTCGGGCCCAGGCAGAAATCCAGATCGGCTCGTTGAGGCTCGATCCAGTCAGCCACTTACTGTGGTTGCATGAACAAGAAATGACAGTCTCGGCAAAAGAGTTTGTATTGCTGCATGAGCTGATGCGAGAGCCCGGTGCCGTGATTTCGCGTGAGCAGCTGGAAGATCGCCTGTATGGCTGGGGGGAGGAGGTCGGGAGCAATGCGATCGAGGTTCATATCTACAACTTGCGCAAAAAAATGGGGGCGGGGATTATCAGGACGGTCCGTGGTGTCGGCTACCGCATAGGAGAACTTTGATGCGGCTGTCGCTGCGTGAACTTCATGGCTGGCTGATTTCGTCGTTACGACGTCGTTTATTGCTGTGGTTGCTTCCTGCCACATTCATGGCTGGCGTGCTGGCTAGCATCGGTACCTATTGGGGTGCCTTCCTCCGGCTGGATGATCTGCTGAATGATCAGATGCAATACCTTGCAAAGCATGTTGATGTGGAGAATGGCAATCGCATTTCCCTGACGCACATTGCTGACCTGAAACAGCAGCAGGATACTGACAAGGCGGACGAGATCCTGCTGCAGGTTTGGCGTGCAGGTAAACTCGAATACACCACAAATCCCGATCTGGTACTGTCCCCTCCGCAACATGCAGGTCTGGCAGACATGCAATTCAATGGGCAGACCTGGCATACCTATTCTCACTTGCGCGATGGACGACTCATTCGCGTAGCCCAAACCAAGGATGCCCGCTGGGAGGCGTTGGCTGGACTCGCCGTCAATCTGTTTTGGCCAGTATTGTCGCTACTCCCCTTGCTGGCATTGTTCCTGTGGTTTGGCATCGGCTATGGGCTCCGCCCCTTGCGTAAAATATCTACTGAACTGGCGCAACGCGATGCTGACAGCCTGAGTCCGATCGTCATCAACACATTACCCAACGAGATAAAACCCTTTGCCGAAGAGCTAAACCTGCTTTTGCAGCGGCTGGACGATACATTTTCACAGCAAAAACATTTCATTGCCGATGCGGCGCATGAATTGCGCACCCCGATCATGGCGCTTGGCATTCAGGCGCAGCTGCTCAAAGATGCGGACACGCCAAATGAGCGCGAGCAGGCACTCGAACAGTTGCAGGCTGGTATCACCCGGCTATCCCACTTGGGACAACAACTGCTGACCATGGCGAGAATCGACCCGGCACTCCCGTCTACGGGATATCAGTCTGTTGACTTGCTGCAGATATGCAAAGAGGTCATCAAGGAAAAGATCTGTTTTGCTGAGTTGAAAGACATCGACCTTGGCTTGATCGATTCTAAACAGATCCGGGTGGATGGGAATGCAAATCTACTTGGTATTTTGCTTGGCAATCTGGTGGACAATGCCATCCGTTATACACCACCCCATGGTCAGATCGATGTGGCAATCCGCCAGACTCAAACCGAAATATTGCTGGAGGTCAGCGACACCGGTCCAGGTATCCCTGAGCAGGAACGCGAGCGCGTACTGGAACGTTTCTATCGTGGCAGTCATCCTGGCGTAGAGGGAAGCGGGCTTGGACTGGCGATTGTGAGTCGTATCGTAGAGCAGCACGATGCTCGACTTGAGTTGCTCACGGGCTCCACTGGGCGTGGATTGCTGGTGAGGGTCAGATTTCCCCACGCTGGAAGTGCCAGCGCCTTACACCAGGGCTGAAATTTGGAAAGAAGGCAGGATATCAGACAATACCTTGGGTCATTTGCCAAAGCCTTGGCTGACAGGCAAGTGCCTGCACTATAATCGGCCAGATGTACGCATGCCGACTTGTGTTGATCCTGCTCCTGACCCTGGTGCTCTCCCTGATCGCCTTGGGGAGCGCACGTGTACACCCATCCGATAGCGATGCCGCATCCCATATCGCCTGTGCCACGCTAGCCGGGCATGTAATCTCCCCGTCGCGAAGCACGCTTGCTTCCCCGTCTGCAGGGCAGCATGCCTGCCAGCACAAGCTGGACTGCAAGGCATGCTATTCCCTGCTGGCTTTGCTCATCAATCAAACCCTGTTGCGTTCGGGCAATGCGCAAAGCGCGCCACCACCGCTGCAAAAACCGCAGGCCATTCGCGCCGAACCTTTCTGGCGTCCACCCATTACGGTCTGATTTGTCTCTGTCTAGCTGAACAGGAATGCTCTGTTCCTGCCCATTGCGCGGCAACACCCAAGCGGTAGCGACTTACTTGTGCGACCGACTGGGCTGATTGCGGCCAAATAAACGATGACAATGAATGCTCGTAATGCTTGTGAAGCGTAAAGGTGGTCTTTTATCACCAGTGGCTCTCGACGGCCACTTCTGGCAGTGCAAAAACATGATGTGCTGGCTGGTGCTACTGTTGCTGAGCCCGCTGGCATCCGCTGCCGACCATGAGAAAACCGTTGCCGTGGAGGAACCCCAGCCGGCAGTACCGTTACAACTCCAGAAAGATCTGGCAGGCGAAGTACTACTGCAGGCCATGAGCCTGACCGGCATCGCCTACCGTTTTGGTGGACAATCACCGGCTACCGGCTTTGACTGCAGTGGTCTGATCCGCTTTGTGTTTCTGAAGTCGGTAGGATATGAGCTACCCCGAACGGCGGCAGAACAAGCCCGGCAAGGTAAGGCCGTGGGTATGGGTGAATTGCAGGCTGGCGATATCGTGTTCTTTAATACACGGGGATTCCGGTTTTCGCATAGCGGCATCTATCTGGGTAAAGGCAAGTTCATCCATGCCCCAAGAGCGGGTAAAACGATAGGTATCAGTGATATGACCCAAGCCTATTGGGTCAAGCGCTTTGATGGTGCTCGCCGGATTCTGCAGCATACCAAAGCAAAGCCGCCGGAGGCCCCGGCCAAGTGAGGTCGGGACATGGTCGTGGTGCAACTGATCCAGATCAACAATGCGATAGCAAAGAATTATTTTGCATTCACCTTTGCCTCATAACAGTGCTATCTTGGCAAATATGAAAGCCTTATACCGTTTCCTGCTCATGCTTCTGCTCACGCTTCCGGCACTTAATGTGCTGGCAGCCAGTGCAGATATGGCCATGGCCGGCGAGGCAATCCTATCCACAGACTGCATGGCCCATGAAACCCATGCGGACTGCCACGAGGAAACAGCCGGCAAGATGCCGACACATGCCGCCAGTGCAAAAGCTGCGCATGGCATGTTGTGTAGCGGTGCTGGCTGCGTGCAACTCTGTGCACCTTCCTTGTTCCAGCAAACAGCCTGGTCTGCCGCCCCGCTAGCCCAGGTTGGTATTTTTGTCCCCACCCAGCCCATCGCGTTGGCTGGTATCACCCTTTCTCCGCCGCATCGCCCCCCTTTGCTCGCCTGACAGCATTTTCTGACCTGCCGGCCTGTTGCCGGTCATCCGAATCCTTGTCATTGTCAGAAGGAGGGCCATCATGGCCACCATCCGTACCCGCGTTCTTGCCGCTTTGATCGGCGCGTTCAGCACCACCGTTTTTGCCGCTACTCCAGTCACCCTGTACAAGAGCCCCACTTGCAGCTGCTGCGAGGCTTATATCAGCTATCTCAAGCACAACGGCTTTGATGTCACCGCCATCAATCGCGACGACATGCAACCGATCAAGCAGCAGATGGGTGTTACACCCGGCCTGGGCAGCTGCCATACCGCCAAGATTGGCCGCTACACCATTGAAGGCCATGTGCCAGTGGCCGCCATCAAGAAGCTGCTTGCCAGCAAGGCTGACGTGGTCGGCTTGTCAGCCCCCGGCATGCCATTGAACAGTCCCGGCATGGGTGAAGAAAAGCCAGGCACGCTGGCCATCTACACCATGACTAAAGACCAACGTACCGGCGTGCTGTTCGGCCGATTCTGAGTCATTGCCCGACGGGGTGTGGGCGGGCTTAGGCCAGTTCCATCCGAATCTCGCCGGGCGGGAGCTACACAATGAAATATCAAAGACCCCTGCTGCTGACACTCCTGCTGCCCGCAGCCGCCATGGCCCAGATGCAGGGCATGGACATGCCGGAGCAATTTGCCTTCGGTCAGCCGGCGGAGGAATCTGCTGCCACACGGACCATCCATGTTGAAGCCACCGACACCATGCGGCTGAAATTCGACTCCATGAGCATCCGTCGTGGTGACGTGGTGAAATTCGTGGTGAGAAATAGCGGCCAGGCTCCGCATGAGTTCGCGATTGGCGATGAGTCATTCCGTAAGGAACATCTGCTGGAAATGCGAAAACAGATGGCCGGCATGGAACATCAGGATGTCAATGTGCTATCCCTCAAAGGGGGCGAGACTAAAACGATTGTCTGGCGCTTTGATCCGGTCAAGAGCAAGTCCGTCCTGTTCGCCTGTTATGTGCCAGGGCACTTCGAAGCCGGCATGTATCACCGACATGTCATGCTGAAACAAGCCTTGCCCAATTGATTGGCCTTTCACGTGGAGTAGACAAGATGCTCGCCTTGCACCGGATACGCCAACAGCTGCATACCTGGAGCCGGCTACTGCTGGCGGCCTGGGTATTGGCGTTTGCGTTGGTCTCGGTGGCAAATTGTCACTCCCTGCCGGTGGAGCCGGATCATGCTGAAGTCAGCCTGCAGTCACCATGGCAGCATGCGCATGACCAGCCCCACCATGAGTTGTGTAGCAAGGTGTGCGCCGATGCCCAGCATGGCTTGATAAAGGCCGATCCACATTGGCAGCTGCACATACCCTTGCTGCTATTGGCCATCAGCCTGATCTCGCTTGCCGGGCAGGGCATCACCTTTCTTTTGCCGCAGGCAATCCGAGCCTGGCCACGGCCACCTGCCCGGCCACTACGCCTGCAGTTTTCCCGCTTCAACAACTAGCCCCCCATGCGGGATGGTACAGCCATCCCCATACCCCACGTTCCTGCCATTGTGGCAGGGCAATCCTTTGTCACGTCTATACGGAGTCGAATCATGAAAACCCAATGGAAAACCGTCATCGCCCTGGCTATTGCCGCCACTACCTTTACTGCACAGGCAAATGAAGCCCATCACCAGGATGCTTCCGCCGCCGTCGTCACCAAGAAAGCTGCCAAGCCCTCTGCCAAACAGATGGCATCAAGTAAGGAGATGGAGGCCCAGATGGAAAAAATGAATGTAGTACACGCCAAAATGACGGCTGCCAAAACGCCTGAAGAACGGCAAGCCGCCATGCAGGAAGGGATGGCCGTAATGAAGGACAGCATGGGCATGATGAAGCAAATGCACATGGCCCACTGTCAGGGCGGCATGTCCAATATGGGCATGAAGAAGGGGATGAAGCAGGGTGATGACATGCCGATGAAATCCATGATGCAGGGTGATATGCGCATGATGGACATGATGATGCAGATGATGGATCAGCAGTCGTCAATGATGAAAATGCCGATGGCGCAATAAAGGCGAGGCTAATCATGCACAGACGTTCATTCTTGAGCGGCATGTTGCTGGCCGGCGTGGGGGGCTTCAGCCTGAAGTCCCTCGCCGCCTCCATGTCACATACCATGCTGGCTGATGGCAGCCCCATGCCCTTGCTGGATCCTGCATTACTGGCTTCTGGTACGGATCAGGGCGGCATGTCCATGCTCGCCAATGAAAGCAGCCAGCCCCGCTTGTTCAAGGCCACGCTGACGGCAAAAGCGGTACGCGTCCCACTGCTGAAAGACGGACCTACCGAATTCTGGACCTATAACGGCAGCTTGCCCGGGCCACTGATTGATGTCATGGAAGGAGATACGGTTGAAATCACGCTGCACAACCAGCTGAGTCAACCGACCTCTATTCACTGGCATGGACTGCCGGTACCGCCGAGTCAGGATGGTAATCCACAGCAGGCCATCGCCCCCGGCCAGAAGATTACTTACCGTTTTACCTTGCCGGAAGGCAGTGCCGGGACTTACTGGTATCACCCTCATCCGCATGAATTCACGGCAGAACAGGCCTCTCGTGGCCTTGCTGGTGGGTTTATCGTCCGGGCCAAGCAGGATCCGCTTGCCGGGGTACCTGAGCGTTTGCTGATTCTGTCTGATCTGAAGCTGGATCACATGGGTCAAATTGCGCCAAATAACAGCGATGACTGGATGAACGGGCGCGAAGGACAGTTTGTCCTGACCAATGCACAGAACAAACCGACCGTCCATTTCGATGCGGGAGGGCGTGAGCGCTGGCGAATCTGGAATGCCAACAGTGCGCGCTATCTGCGCCTGCAGTTGCCTGGCTCACAGCTGGCCCTGATTGGAACAGATGGTGGTTTGCTGGAACACCCCATCACCGGTTTGACCGAGCATGTGTTGGCACCGGGCCAGCGTATCGAATTGATTGTTGATGCCGGCAAGCGGCGTGATCAGGGCAAGCTGATTGCTGCGGTGTATGCGCGTGGGAAAATGGGTGATGTCGCTCCTGATAAGCCGCTGGACATTCTGACTGTCGACTTTTCACGGGTTGCGACAGGCCAGGTTGTGTCATTGCCGGCCAGACTCGCCACGATCAAGGATCTGGGACGCCCTGTCGCCCAAAAGCGGGTTGTCTTCTCCGAAAAGATGACCATGACCAATGGTCAGCATGGCATGCAGTTCCTGGTGAACGGCAAGGAGTACGACATGCATCGTATTGACTTGACCAGCCGAGTCGACGAGGTCGAGCTATGGGAGATCGTCAACCAGTCCGACATGGATCATCCCTTCCATCTGCATGGCACGCAGTTTCAAGTGCAATCCCGTGAAATGGACGGTGTGGTCAAGACCGAATCCTATCTTGCCTGGCACGACACCATCAACCTGAAGTCGGGTGAAACCGTGCGTATCAAGACAGTTCAGCACTGGCCGGGCATCCGGATGTTCCATTGCCACATTCTTGAACATGAGGCTGTTGGAATGATGGGCCAATTGGAAGTGGTGTAAGTACCTTGGTAAGCACAGCACCATTAGGTGCTGTGCTTACTGTCAGAAATTCAGGGAGAAATAAAATGGACGCGCATCATGGTTTTGTTCCCTCAAAATTTAGATGGGTATTTTGGGCTTTTGTCGCCATTGCTGGATTTTTCCTGTTTACAGAACACCGGACCCACGTACTCGGCATCTTGCCTTACTTGCTACTGGCTATTTGTCCGCTGATGCATCTCTTCATGCACCACGGGCATCACCATGGCTCACCCAAGAATGAGCCTGTCGAACATGAGCATCATCACGATGAGGAGCATCAGTCATGAACTGAATCGCCCCTCATTTGCTAGGGAAGGTCTGAACAAGTCCCGACCTTCCCGTTAAAATCCATCACCCCCCCGCACCAAGGAATGGCGATGCGCAAGCAACTGAGCTTCACCGATCTCGAACAGTCCACCAAGAAAAAACAGACCCGTCGCGAAATCTTCTTGGTAGAAATGGACAAGGTCATGCCGTGGGACACGCTCGAAGCCGCCATCGCACCCTTCTATCCCAAACCCGGCAATGGCCGTCGACCCTATCCCTTATCCAGCATGCTGCGTATTTATTGCCTGCAGCAGTGGTACGCCCTGTCTGACCCATCCATGGAAGAGAGCCTGTACGAAATCGCCTCCATGCGGCATTTCGCACAGATCAATATCGAAGCGGTGCCAGACGAAACCACCCTGCTTAATTTCCGGCATCTGCTGGAAAAACACACGCTCACTGAAACCCTGTTTCACACCATCAACCAGCATCTCGCCGCCAAAGGGCTGACGCTTAAGCAAGGCACCATCGTCGATGCCACGCTGATCAATGCACCCAGCTCCACCAAAAATGCCAAGGGCGAGCGAGACCCGGATATGCACCAGACCAAGAAGGGCAAGCAGTGGTATTTCGGCATGAAAGCCCATATTGGCGTGGATGCACAGTCAGGTCTGGTTCATCACCTGCACACCACCCCAGCCAATACCGCTGACGTGACTGAAGTCGATCACCTATTACATGGCAGCGAAACAGACGTCTTTACCGATGCCGGTTATATCGGCGTGCAAAAACGTAAAGAACATGAAAACCGCAAGGTGAACTGGTGGATCGCCATGCGTCCGGGAAAGCGCAAAGTACTGACCGATAGTGAGGATGATAGCTGGGCCGAGAGGGTTGAAAAGGTGAAAGCCAAGATCCGGGCCAAGGTTGAGCATCCGTTCCGGGTAATCAAGCAGCAGTTTGGCTTTAGTAAAACCAGATACAAAGGCCTGGTCAAAAACACCGCGCAGCTGTACATGCTGTTCGCGCTATCCAATATCTGGCAGGCCAGAAAGACGCTGCTTGGCTGAAATGTAAGGACAAAGGCCCGGTTTCCATCGCTTTTTGGATACTCATTCTTTCCTGGCACTACCTAAATTGGTTTACTGATCGGTTGGCACATCGCCTGGATGTGCTCTGGCTCAGCAGAATGTAGGCTTATTCAGACCGTCCCTAGGCACGTCATGGCTGTTGTGAAATCATGAGCGGACATTCTTACCCATGTTTACCATTGTCCGCTTAGGCCGAAACTCGGTCTCCCCCCATCACAATCGCAAAAAAAAAACACTCTCCGACTGGGGAGTGTTTATGTCGCCAGCTCAGCGTCCCCACAGGGTGCTGAGCTTGTTGGCCATCACGTCCTTGCCCTTGCGGGCCAAGTCACCCATGCGGCTACGCAGTAGCTGCCACAGGCAAGCCAGGCATAGCTGCCAGGTGGTGTTGGAGATCTGTTCCGGCTTGGTTTCCCGTACCACCCCCCACGTTCTCTCATGCGGTAACACTCGCACGATGTTCTCCACTAGTTCTGGTAAGCCGTAGTTTTCTGCAGCGGCAACCACGCAGATGTGGCTGTTCGGGATGTTGAAGGACTCTGCGATTACCCGTTGCTTCAAAGCAAGATTCTCTTGCTGTAATGGACCGGGACGATGCTGTTGTTCATCCCACTCCCGGCAGGGTTCGATCTTGTCGGCCTGGCTGATGACAAACAGTACCGGGATGGGATGCTTCGCCAGGTGGGGCTGCAGCAGCTCCTGGTAACACAGCTGGTCCAGACTGAGGGCACGGTCATCGGCTTTAATCAGCCACAGAATCAGATCCAGTTCTGGCAGCAGCGCCTTGTACTGCTCGCGGTATTCCTCATGGCGCTCCATGCTTTCTCCCACACCAGGCATGTCGATCAGCGAGATGCCTCGTCCCGACTGATAGGCCAAGGTGATCTCTTGTGGGGAGCGGGTACCACCGGTCACGTCACTGACTGCACTCTCCTCCTGACCGAACAGCGCATTGCATAGGGAAGACTTACCGGTACCACTCTTGCCCATCACGCCGATGGTGGCCTGGTAGCTAACGATCGTCTGCAGTTCATCTTGCAGGTACTGGCGGTAATCGGCAGACAAGTGACGAGTTTGCTTGTCCAGCCATTGGCTCAGGCAGCTTTGTAGTGGTGGGGTGGATTCGGGTGGGTTGGCGGGCGTGCGCATGTCAGGCCTCACTTTCGTTCGATGAAATAAAAATCGCCACCTCAGGAGAGATGGCGATCTGTTTGGGAAGAGAATGCCGTTGCAGGCTTACCAGCTTTCGCACTGCGCCTTAGAAGGATTGGCAGGCAGGACTGTGGCCGCACCTGCAACAGGAACCACCATGCTGGCCTTACCTGCATGAACGATCACTTTCTTGCCTGCGCGTAACGCATCCCAGGCAGCACGGAAGTTGTCACCACCAGCATTGCTGCCTGCATCAGAGGGAAACAGCTTTTTGCTGCCAACCTGCATGCTGAAGTCCTGCGGGTAGCCCGGGCCGTAGTAACGCTGGTTCAGGCTGATATGCATGGTGGCAGGCTCTTTACCGCATTGGATATCGAGCGAATTGCCTTTGTCGTCAGTGACGCCGTAATGCATGGTCTGGCCATCCAGGGCCACAGATTTGTTCCATTGGCCGGGCTGAGCGGCCAAAGCCGAAGTGCTGAGTGCGATGGCGATGAGCGCGAGGGAGAGAGATTTCATGTCTTGCCTTTCTATAGATAAAGACCGGCAGGTTCGGAGAACCACTGCCGGGTTGTATCGGATGACTGTGCTGTCGGACTTAGCGATCTGGTCTGGGTTGTGCTGGGTCTTGCCGGTGCAGGCTGTCGCCAAGCGCAATGCCAAGCAGTAACAGGCTGAGCGAACCGATACGGTCGGCCGAGGCGTGCTTGAGTAGCAGCACACTGACCACCATCAGCAAGGGCAGCTGCATGGGATGACGTCGCGGGGGAAGCAAGCTGTTGAGCATGATGTTGTCCTTCTCTTGCTCAGAGACCAATCCAACCGTTGTCGGATCTGACCATGCGCATATTGTTGTAGGTGTAATCGATATGGATGGTGCTGGCGTAGGACGCGATATTGGCTTGAGCATAATCGCCGTAGACATTACGCGGCATGTTCGGACAGGTACGGTGCAGGTTGGCCATGATGGCGGCACGGACCTTGATCACATAGTCGTCGCGCTGCCATGGCATCCAGTCGGTCTGGCTGGCCAGACGGGAATTCATGTCATCCAGCAGCTTGGCATTCTCTGGCAATGGTGCAAATTCCAGTGCGTACTTCACCTGGAGCGTGTAACGGTTATCGCCATCGGCAATACCGTTGACCTTGTCGAAGCTACTGATGGTGGCAATGCTGCAGTCACCCAGCGACTTCTGGATGGCCTGCTTGGCTTCGGAAGATGAAGGCGAGCTGGATCCAGAGCAGCCGGTCAGTAGTAACAGGCTGCCAAGTACGGCACCAAGGCAAAGGGTATGTTTAGTGGTAGGCATATCAAAAACTCCTTGAGGAATTTGAAATGGATTGATGATTGGTGGTGTGGTGATATTCAAATCAATTGTTGAATATACACAACAATTGATGATGTGTTTAGAGCGTCGTTAATCCATCGTCAACTCGGCATCCTGTGCTGCATGACCGATGCACACAAAAGCACAGCTGCAGCAGCTCCCTCTCCGATGGCTGTCGCTTTAGGCAAACGCCTGAAGGAATGCCGTCATGCGGCTGATAAGTCGCAGGAAACCCTGGCATTTGAAGCCCAGGTGGATAGGACCTATATCTCTGCCATTGAGCGTGGTGCCGCCAATCCTTCGATGGAAACGCTGGCGGATATTTGCCATGCGATGGGAATCAGCCTGGCCGAATTCTTTGTGACATTTACGGAGATACCGCAGGCACCAGATGGTGAGCGGCGCAAGAATGCGGCGAAGCCAAAAGAGATCAAGCGCAGCAGGCTGCGCTGATTGAGTGTGGACGATCGGTTTGACTAGGCAGTCCTGACGGCACCTAACTTGGAGGTGAGCCGGGTAGGGCGAGATGTGGCCTTCGGTTTCTCTTCCGGTTCACCGCTGCCTTCCACCGCTGGATAAAACTCCTCCAGCAGC
The DNA here is from genome assembly GCF_013911085.1 of Aquitalea aquatica. Lineage (GTDB taxonomy): Bacteria > Pseudomonadota > Gammaproteobacteria > Burkholderiales > Chromobacteriaceae > Aquitalea > Aquitalea aquatica. The sequence goes on along the minus strand of NZ_JACERN010000031.1, from coordinate 35,223 downwards.
TGCGGTACTTCCTCCTCGGTATCCTCGAATTGACCGTTCTGCAGCAATAGCCGGGCGGCTTGCTCCAGCTCGGCGGTATCGATGCCTGCTTCCAATTGCTCGTCAGCTGTCTTGCGTGCCGTACTGACCGCTTCGGCCAGCGTCTGGCCATCGCGTAGCGTCAGATCCACGTAGTACACCGGGGTACGGTGCGACTGGGTGGTGCTCTTGGCGCGTAGACGTAACAGCAGCGGCAGATGCTTGGTATTGCCGCCACTGGCTGCTTCGTAATACTTCAGCCGTGCTGCCAGGGTGCGGACCGAATTGTAGCCGGTGGTGCGGAAGATGAAGCTGCCCAGCTCATCCTGCTGACCTTCCACCTGGACGTTGAGCCGACCGTACAGCTTGCAGCCCAGCTCCTTGGCTAGTGGGCAACGATCTGGTCCGGCACACCCGATATCTTCCATGCCCTGAGCCGTGACACGACGTGCCGTCTCTCCGTTACCGACACATACGGGCCGACCGTTATTCCGGTCGAAGGCACTGTATTCGGCCCGCAGGTTCAGCTCGCTGTCGTTGAACAGCAGCTGGATCGGTATAGCGCGGATCTTGCCGTTTTGTGCCTGCTCCGACAGGGCTTGGTGCAACGGGTGCAGCAACCAGCCATCGCGGCTCTGTACCTGGGTAGTGAGTGAAAAGCTGTCGTCTTTCTCTGGCAGCCACCGTTCTTGTTTCTGCACCAGCTTGCCAATGCTGATGCGCCCGATCACGGGCGGGGTAATGGCGAGACCCTTGATCATGCTGATTTCCTTTCCGTCTGAATGACAAAGCGCCGGGAACCGGCAATGGACTTGCTGTACTGGGCGAGCAGGGTGGGATGGTCTTGCGACAGCCGTTCGACATCAGGGGAAACGCGGTCCTTTGAGCGCTTCCAGGTGATACGGCCCGACTGGAATACAGCGGCAGAGGCATGACCCAGCACGTTCTGGATCTGCTGACGGATTGCTGCTTCCTTGGCCTCGGCATCCTCCTTGCGCTGCCGCTCAGCCAACAAGGCAGAGAACAACCGGTTTCCTTCAATCGATTCCGACAGATCGATGGTTTGGCTATCGTCACGGGGGAACAGCCAGGACAAGGCAGCCCCTGCATCATCCGAACCATCCGGAGCGGGCTGGGTATCCATCAAGACGTGCTGCCAGAACACCGTCTCTCTCGCGATCAGATCGGCGATCTTGTCTTCGTCGCGATTGACTCTATAGATACGGAAATCCTGACCACCGATCAGTACGGCGACGTCGGCCCAATCGTGTCCTGTTACAGCGAGTTGATGCAGCACCTGGCACTGATAGGCAACCGGAATCCCTTCTTCCCACTGCGGTGCCGAGTGATAGCTGGCCGTCTTGATTTCCAGGATGCCCCAGCCTTCTTCCGGGCAACGGACTTCCCGATCCAGATTGGCCAGCATGAAACGATGTGTCGGATGCTGCAGTACCGCATTCACGCGCCGTACCTTGCGACCGGTACGCTCGGCATACACCCGGGCCAGGATGGGTTCCAGAATCGTGCCCCAGATCACCGCTTCCTTCTCCGACAGATCTTCCAGCTCCTTGCGACCGGTCTTCTCCAGCCACAAGGACAAGGGGCACTTGTACGGCGACAGCCCAATCGCCGGGGCAGCATCAGACGAACCAATGCCCAACTGACGAATGCGCAGCCATTCATCACGAGACAACTTCAGGGTAGAGGCCAGACGAATGGCCTGTGCGTAGCGTTCAGCCATGGCAAAACACTCCTTATAAAGGCATAAAGCCCGGCAGCAAGGCTGACCGGGCGATGAATGAAATAAACAGGGATGAGCAGAAACGAGAGAAGTGACCGAAGCGAGAGAAACGAGCAGGACTACAGAAGCTGCTGGAAGAAGCAGACCAACATCAGACCAACCGCAGATTCACGATGGAGCTACCGGTACGATCACCGGCAGCTCAGGAGAGAGCGTCAGCAGGATCTGTCGAATGGCCGGCCACTGTTGCGGCTGACCCCGCAGCATGAACTCCCCGGCCAGTCGCACCAGGCAGGCTTTAACCCAATCGAGGGAAGGAGCCAAGCCATCATGCAAGATGATCCACTCAGCAATGGCGCTACCCAGCGCTTCGGTCACCTCGTAATGCCAGACTCCAGGTGCGCCCTGATCCAGCTGGTCGTACAAGGTATCCGCCAGAGCAGCCACCATCGGGGCGTACTGCACCAGCTCGGCATGCAGTTCCAGACAGCCAGCACCCCAGATCACCAGCAGACTGCGCTCGGCATCGGGGCCGTCGTATGCCACACCCAAGCCGTTCCAGGTACAGAAGTCACGCATGCCCGCCGTCAGGCAAGCAGCAGTCAAAGCAATGGATTGCACGGAGGCCATGGCATTACTCCACCAAGGCCAGTGCATGCTCCAGTGCCTTGCCCTTAAGCTGTGCACCCTGACCGAACCAGGCGGAATCGAGACGGTAGTCCTGACTGCGAGCACGACGGCGATGGTCTACATATTCAGTCATTGCATTCACCAGGCCCCATGCGGTTCCTTTGGTGCCTGCCAACAGCGAACCCATGCCGCCACCGCTATACAGCGCCGATACCTGCTGCAATGCCTTGGATGTGACGGCATCCTCACCTCCTGCCACCAGTGGTTCGTCCAGTACCTCGCGGAAGAAGTGGCAAGCTTCCTCCGGCGAAACCGAGCGCTGCGACAGCTGCTTGATGTTGCCGATGAAGCGGTCCCAGGCCGACAGGCCAAGGCCCAGTGCGTCTTTCACTTGCTGCGGATCGAACACGGTGGAGTGGGGCACCTTCACCGCACCGGTTCGGTCCTTCACTGCCATCTGCAGGGTGTTGTTGCACACCACCCGCACAGAGGTGAACTGGGCCGTAGTGCACAAGGTGCCGTCACAACTGGTGGCTAGTAGTAGATAAGCCTTCACCCGATCCCCACCCTTGAGTAGGGCTTCCTGGCCGGTTTTGGCCAGTGCCCACAACTTGCGGCCACCCTTCAATACCCCAGCAGTTTCCAGCTCAAACCCGCCAGCACTGACCAGGTCGCGATAGAACTCCAGTACTTCCGACGGCTGTACGACCTTGTAACGCGGCGAGACCACCGACAGTGGTGCCAATGAATCCGAGCGGTACAGCACTTTGGAATCAGCAAACGGCCGGATGTGCATGCCGTCGGCCGCCACGTTGAACAAGACATCACTCTGCTCGATACGCCAGTCCATACCGGCTTCGGTCAGCCACACTTCCAGAGGCTGCTGCGGGGACAATGGATTACCCAGACCATGCCAGGGCGTGGCTCCGACGAAAGCCATGGATTCGATGAGATGGGACATAGATCACTCCAATGAAAACGCCCCAGGCAAGGCTGGGGCGAGGGCATAAAAGACACCCGGAGTGGGTGTCGTGTGCGTGTTCAAGGGAGTGATATAGGTCTGAAAATAATTAGATTGATGCCTTTTGCAGGCAGCGCTAAGAAATGGTCCGGTCTCTATAGGAAACTGGGCCCATCGGTATCCTTTGGCGCGTCGTCAGCCTGGATTCGGGTCGCCAGCTTGATTGGATGGTGCACTATCGGCTGGTAGCGGTGCCTCGTATTGTGGTGATTGATCCGCCGTGCCCTCGGATGGTTGCTGGTTCTTAACTTTTTTGTGTTTTTTCTTCTTCTTTTTTGGATGTCCATGCGCTTTTTTGGGCTTGGGATGAGGTGCCGGATCTGGTGCTTGTTTAGCGGTTGGAGTCTGTAGCGATGACACCCAATTGGACAAGAAATGATATCCGGGCACAGCCACCACTACACAGCCTAAAAGGATCAAGCCTGCAATGGCCTGCCGTTGGGTAGGGCGCCAGCGACTGGGGAGTACATGGTGAATTTTGGCTGGCTGGAGCACCAGCTGTGGACGCTCAGGACGTTGTGGGGAGACGATGATGGGTGCAGGTACAGGTACAGGTACAGGTGCAGGTGCAGGTGCAGGTACAGGTACAGGTACAGGTACAGGTACAGGGCGAGATGTGGGCTCTTGCTTTTCAGCAAGAATGATACTTGGGTCGAGGGTGATTTTTGCAGGAGCATTTTGAGATACTTCACGATCTTGCTCAGCCTGAATGGCTAATTTGGCTTCTTCCAACGTGCAAGAAAAAAATTCGCGCCAATGATTGACCCGAAACTCCTTCAAAAACTCGTGAACTCGCTGTTCCGTATCAAATGCGTGCTCGAAACGAGCAGCAAAGGCAACCTTGAAATTCTGGGGAACTCCCCAGCACTCATATTCCCAGTAATACAAATCCTCTGCGCGCTCCTTGGGCTCTTTGCGTGTATAGCCAATCTTCAGTAGAGGCGCATGGCCGTCATGGTAGACCTCATTGGTGAGCACATAAACATAACCCGGTGTATCTGTTCGCTTATTTTTGGACCATGCCTTTCCGGCGGCCTCCTCCTCTACAATATCAGGTTCTTTCAGCGCATCGGGGTTAAAGGCTGTGTCAGCGCTGTAAAGTTCGGGAGGTCGTTCTGCTTTATAGGTAATATCCCCTTGGACGGATAACTCAACGGCATCGATAGCTTCTTGAATCGTGCAGTTAAAAAAATCTCTTTCATTGTTCAAGCGTTGAGCATGCAGGATTCCGTGAGCATGGCGCATCGTTGCCCGTGCCTTCCACACCATTGCTTGATACTTAACTTCGAATGGAAATGGCACGCCAGTGCTGTAGATCTGTCGCAAACTTGCTGCCATTGAATGGGTTGTATACCCAATTTTTATAACTGGTATTCCATTTAGCTGATAGCCAGGATTTGCAAGCACATAGACGTATCCGGGGCTTTCAGGGATGGAGGCTTGGAATTTGCAGTCAAGTCCTATGAATTTTGAGCACCCAAAAAATAGGTTCCCATTACTACGGTTTCTACGAATTGTGATGCGGCCCCTGTTACAGCGAGGGCAGATCACACCTTCTCGAGGGAGAGGTTTACCGCTATGTTTTTGGCTTCGGCTAGGCATTAAAATACGGCGTTGAGGCTAAAATACCAACGATACCGCATTTAATGCCAAATAATTAATTTTTGTGATTTATGTCTTGTCGGATGCTCTGCATGGTTGCCAGCAGCATCCCCGCCGGTAAACGCTGCCAGACACCATCGGCGCAATTCACCCCTTCACGCAAAGCATGCCATTGCTCTTCCGTTATTATCATGGTGTCAGACTCTGTGTAGCACTGCCCCAGCAAGCTAATCATGATAGCTTTTGCTTGTCCCAATTTGACTGGTGGAGATTTGAACGCTCGACAGGCTCCTTGCCACGCTGTTTCCAGGTAGCAGCCTAGCTCCCCCGCTTGAGTGATGGTCATCGGTTGGTGGCGAGCAGTGTCCAGCACCAGATGGGCGCGCAGCGCGTAATGGTCTACGGTACGACACAGAGCGGGATTAGTGTTGAGAGGTTTGTACATTGGCAGATTTTGCCTGAAGTGAAGAACGATAAAAGCACAGCATCGGAGTTGTTGGTATTAATTATAGAAAGCTTGTGTACTTGTACCGGGTGGTACTGCCTGGCCGGTAAATACGATCCAGCCGAGCACACTGGGGGCACCAGCTCCCAGTCAAGACACGCATAGGAGGCGCTATCCAGAAGTGGCCTCTATGACATTCCCAGACCATCTTGGTATCCACATTTGTATAGAAGGTCGACCAACACTTACCACCACGTGCTTCCGCCATATGTTGCATCGTGGCCAAGGTGTGATATCGCGCTGTCCTATAGCACTCAGGGCAGCCTTTGCAGGCTTTGATGTTCTTGCTGTTGCTCAGCCAGCGATGTCCTTTATCGCACTGCCAGGACATTGGGGTGACCTGATCAACAAATGCATCGGAAAGGCATAGCCAGCCACGCCTTAGTGCCCAGGCCTTCAGGCGCTTTAGGGTAACAGCTTGCCGACTACTACATTCTGGACAGAAGTGTCCCGCCAGTAATGTCGCGGGTGTTCGCCCCCACACATGCCCATGCTGGCAGGCAAATAGCAGATGCCCTTGAATACCCAGGTATGTGTCTGACAGGCATTCCCCACCCCATGCGTGAGCGATGGCCTGAACTTGAGCTAACAATTTTAGTCGCTCAGCCGACGTGGGATGGTAGCCGGTCGGGTAGGATTGCCAGCCCTGAATTGCATGCTGGACAGCCGTTGGCAATGTGTCGAATTTCCTGGAACGCGCCAAAGTCATGTTCAACATGGTTACTGCTTACTGCAATTGGCAGCACCATTCATCAACACTGCACCGCAGCTGGTTTGATGGCCCTCATATGCGACAGGGATGCCATCGATAGTGGCACTGGCATCGCCCCCAACAATCACGCAATGCGAGTGGCCCTGCATAGGGCAACTGCAAACATCCCCCACTCTGGCGACCTTCTTGCCATTGATGGTGACATTACTGCTACACGACACCACCTTGCCCCCATGACTGGTGTCTGAACCCTCTACGATCACATTCGGCATGCTGTTACAGTCTTTTTTCCACGAATGGGTCATACGGTTTGGACGGATCTAGTGCCGGACCGCCATTGTTATCATTCGGCTTGTTTTTCGCTTTCTCGGCCGTAGACGGCGGTGACACCATGATGATGCTGGCACGGCCGTCCTGGCGCAGGTTCAGCGTGGCGCTCACTCCACCCTTGTCGTAGCTGCGCATGGTGGCCAAGCCCAACTGGATAAACGGTGAGGAGGCTCCAGTATCGGCGACACGGCGGGTCAGGTTGTAGCTGCGCTTGGCATCGCTAAAGTCGAGCTTGTGCGGGGTGTCGGGCAATGCCATGGCACTACTGAACGGAATAATCCGCTTGTCGTTGCCGGCCGTATCGTAGAACAGCCACTGCGGGGCCTGACCATCTGGCAATGTTGCCAAGGCTGCTTTCCAAGCTACCGCCATGGCTTGCGTCTGTTGATGCAGATCACCCGTCAGCTTCACCTCGATGGGGCGATGCAGATAGCCCACCAGTGGGGCCCGGTCATACTCCTCTTCCAACTGCCACTTGGTCCAGCGCACTGGCATCCACGGGGTGGGCTTGAAGCCTTCCTTGCCCTGATGCCAGAACGGAATCATGCCACCTTGTCCGGCATTCGGATCAACCTGGCTGATCAGGGTTTTAGCATGTTCATTCCAGTAAGCGGTGGGCATAACCTGCTGGCCCTTATTTGCTGCGGTATAAGCACGCTCGGCAGGAAAGAAGAAATTCCACAGTTTGATCACGTCATACTTGGTGTCGTTCTTGTTGATGTCATAAGGCACATCGACGGCGTAGGGACGGATGAATTGGTTCACTCGGTCGGTACGGGTGACCAGGATGGCCGCCATGCTGTCTGGCATGGTGGGGATAAAACGCTCCTTACGACCATAGGGCGGATGATCCTCTTGACTGTCAAAGCTGAGTAGTACCGCTGCAGGCAATGTCGGATTCTCGTCAAAGAAACGGAACAACTGTTGAACCAGCACATCGCCGCCTTCCCCCTGATGTGCCCCCAAGCCAGTAAACATGTGGATGCCTAAGCCCGAGCCGTTCTGCGCCCATAAAATCCGGTTTGTCCTCATCTTGATACCGTCAGAAACTAGTACCGGGATAGGCCAGCGCTCTACCCATAATCGCAGAGTGTTCTCAAGGGTTTTGTTGGCTCTCTGGGTATTAATCAAGTCACGTTCATGATCATCCCAAGGATATGCTTGTGGATCTTGTACAAGGACGTTCTGCCACGGATTGTTCACCTCATCAATCCGCTGCCACAGCTTCATCTGACGGAAGCGGTCCACGGTCACACCGATACTGCGAATCTCCAATGCAAACTGCTGCTGCGCCTTGGCATCGGCGACTGCCTGTGCAGCTTGCGCTTTTTGCGCTTCCTCTTCTTCAGCCTGCTGTTGCTGCTGGGCCTCGGCCGCATTCAGGCGGGAACTGGCCAGCGCCCATTGGCTGGTAAACAAGGTGGCAATGAACAGTAAGGGCGGTAGCAGCCACCAGGCAAGTCGTTGCAACATCGGTGTGGACTCCATAATCAGCGAGGAAGGACGGATGGCGGTTTCCACCACCACCATCCAGATGGCAAGAGCGGTTACACAAGGGATCAGCCACAGCCACAAACGGGGGCGGGTATCGAAACGGAACATCATGCGCTTTGCTCCCTCTGCCGATCGCCACGGGTTTTGCTGACGATGGGGGCGGGAGGCTTTGCTGGTACCAGTCCAGACGGGAACTCTCCTCCGCTGTAATACGTGTAAGTTGCCTCCACAATAGCCTTAACACCATTATCCAATTGATCATATTTTTTCAACTTTGGAACAATTTTGTCTTGATCAAAATTAGATCGCCAATCTGCAATCATCATCAATAATTCACGCCATTCTGGATCATCCATGCAGTTCGCTTGACCAATGGCCACGTCCATCGCCGTTACCCAGCGGTGGTGTTCACGGTTGGCCACAATGGAGGAGTGGTAGGAGTTATCAAATGTCCCTTCATCCTGATAATGCTGCAATGCCTCTTTTTCTGAATTCTTGCCAGCCAGTCCACCTTTGACGATGGCATCTGTCGCATCAATTGGGTCCATATTGATTACCCCGGCATAACGAGGTCCATGGCTCTCGGCCTCTTTCTTCGCATTGATGGCTTTGGCTGCGCCACTGTCTTCCCCATGGTGTAGGTTTGGAGGGAAAGGTGGATTCAAGGCTTCGCCAGTAACCTGTACCGACTCTCCCGGTTTCAAGGCAACCCGTGCCAGCGTGGGGAAAAAATCAACGCCATCATAGGCATCCTCACCGTTTGCGCGAGGTGCGTATTTTCCCGGTGGGGCTCCGACAGGCGTACCTCTTCGCCAGGTCCATACACGTTGAAAGAACCCAGCACCCAATCTACTCAGGACTGGAGCAGGTGTAGGCTCGGAGCGTGCGCCACCTGTTTTGTAGGCCGGCTGGGTGTTGACCGCTTCTGGAACGCCCAAGGTGCCAATTCCCTGGACATTGGCCAGGCCAACCGTCTGGTCATGCGGACAAAAATATAGGTAGACCTTCCCACGATTGTCTCGCTCGGCAAAGCTCACGGCTTTGGCACTGTCGCCCACATTGTCATAACCATTCTCATCCCGCCCATCTTCAGTATCACGTCCCATGCGCTTGCCAGTTTCCGGCGTCCAGGAAGAACCTGTGCGGCCAACCTTGCATTGATCTGGAGCGAGCGTGGTAAATGCAGGTAGCGAATGCTTGTTGTCCGTAATTAATTTAACCAAATTCACCAAAGTCTCTACCCGCGCCTCGGTGGTTTGCTGTTCGTGGCCACTTTGCGAAACATAGTCAATAAACGACTCATGCAAACCGTAGGGCGGGTGGTTCATGATCAAGCAGTCGGCATAGCCCACACCGCTGTTTTCTGAATGCAGGAAGGCTTGCGCGCAGAGGGAGATCAGGCAGCCCTGACTGTGAGCAATCAGGGTAATGGTTTCATTGCGGTCAATTTTTCGTATTTGTGTGATCAGTGCGGCCAGGCGCTTGGCAGCTAAGGCCATATACTGTCGGTCAGGGCAAGTCTTGAGGCTATGCGCCACATCCATCACCCCTTTGTCTGTTAGCCAGGTGAAGAAACCCGACTTGAAGTGCCCGCCGAACATATCCGGGATGTTACTGGTTGCGTTGGCAAACATGCCGCCCATCTTGGCCCCGCGAACATCCAGACGGTTGCCGTTGATGTCTACCACTTGTCCATGCACCTTCTTTTTCGCGATATCGTCTTTGATTGCCCGATAGCCCCAATGGAAGTGGATGACAGGACTGTTGGTGCGATCGTTGGCGACGCGCTGATAGAACACGGCGTCCGGGTCAGTGACAACGGCCTCTTTTTCCTTTGGAAGACGGAAGTCATTGGGGAACAGATCCACTCGATCCAAACGCTCATTCAGACCCGCGCACAGGCCAATATCCATCTCCGGATAACTCACCCCGACATCGTTGACACCATGCACCAGGATATAGACGCCAACGTGATTCCGTTTCACCTCGACCGGGTGATCCTTGTAGCGGTTCGGCATCAACAGGGCCGAACTTTTACCAGCATAAAAAGTATTGTTTTCAGTCGCTGTACTCGACATGACTATGAACTCCGCTTCGGCAGGATGGCAACCTTGGCCACCTGCATCGCCTGATCTTGCAAGATGTTGGTTTTGCCTTCTGCATCCGAAGTGCCGGTCAGCTTGCTACCGTCTTTTAGCGTGACTTCGTATTCACGATGAGCGGCAATTTGCGCTTTCTGCCCGTCACTGCCGGGATAGTGCAGCTGGAACTTCTGATCGGTTGGCCCCGATTGAAAGTTGGGGGATGGCACGCTATCCGTTGCTGGTCCACTCATGGATTTGCTAGCGGCCTTGATCAATACCTGGCCGGACGTCCCCAGCGTGATATTGCTGTCGATCTTGATGAAGGCACCGGCAGCGGAAACCAGCCGAATCGTTGGGGCATGAATCAATACTTCGCCGTTCACGGCCATGATGCGGACGTTCTTTTCGGCTTGTGCCACCATATCGTTGGCCTGTGCCTGCATCAGAAACTGCCCTTGATGCGCAATGAGGCGGAAGTCACCAGATTGGGCGAACTGGCTGATGCCGTTGCCGGCATTGAGCACGTACTGTTCTCCACTGGTAAACTGCAGATGCTTCTTGGCAGCCAGATCGTAATTGAGACCGGCATAGCCAATAATCCCTTTGGGCGAGCTGTAAGATAGACCGCCCAGCCCCGCCAAACTCAGAACGGACTGACCACCGCCTTGGGATTTGGGGTCGGTATTACTGCCTTTCTCCCAATTTTTAATGCTCTCGATCAGGTCTGTCTGTGACTGAGGATCAATCTTCAGCGCCTGACTGCCACTGGCATAATCGCCAACAGACTTGAACAGTTCTGCACACTGGTCCAGCAGCTCAATCATCTCCTTACGATCCAGCTGATTGCCGCTGGCTTGCACTTTCCCATAGGTGGTCAGCAACAAGCCCTGTGCGGCTCGGATGGCAATGCTGGCGTCAGAGCGTAACTCCGCCCCCTCGCCGCGTGGCTGGGCTTTGCCGTTGCTACGCGGGTGGGTCAGGAAACCGAGATTGAGTTGTGTCTTGTGCGTTTCACTGGACAGCTTGGCGCGCACTTCACCGGGGGTGTCGTCGAATAGCAGCTCGTTGTACTGGCCGCCCTGGTGTTCTTTGGACTTGATGCCGGACAGCGTCTTGTTGGCCGGCAGTGCGCCCGCGCCGCTAAAGGCCGGGGTGGCGTGGCTGCCGTTGTACAGCACGCCGACAATCACCGGGCGGTCAATATCGCCTTCGATAAAGTCGATCAGCACTTCCTGACCAATACGCGGGATGAACTGGTGGCCCCAGCCAGCACCGGCACTGGGCATGGCCACGCGCAGCCAGCAGGAGGAGGTGTCGTCGAGACGGGCACCGATGCTCGGGTGTTCGTCGGCGCGCTGCCAGTGGAACTGCACCTTGACGCGGCCCAGTTCATCGGTATGCACTTCTTCGCCCACCGGACCGACCACGGTGGCGGTTTGCACGCCTTTGGAAGTCGGCTTGGCCAGCGCGCTGTGGGCATAAGCCGGGGTGAGCGGGATGCCACGACGCTGGGCGGTGATGGTGGTCTGGAAAGGGCTGCTGTTCTGGCTATCAGTCGATGTGGTGTCGGCACCGTTTGCCAATAAATTACGCAGGCTGCTGGTCAGCTCGCCCGGCAGATTGTTGTTGGCACGGAAGGTCTGGCCGGTGACCACGAATTCACGCTGCTCGCTGCTGTCGCCCTCGTGCGCCGGGTGTTCGTCCAGGCGGAACCATTGGCCGGCCTGCAGGCTGCGCACACTGCCGCTACCAGAGAACTGCTTGGCCTGCACATCGTGCGCCTGTTGGCGCAGCTGCGCGTAGTGCGACAGTTGGTCGGCATCGCTGGCGTAGTACAGCGACTGCGGATCGTAATCCTGCAGGGTGGATTGCAGCGCATCGCCGCCACGGCCTTGCTGGATGCGAGTCTGGTCGCCGGTGTGCTGGGTGCTCACCGGCTGGTAATCGAAGCTGGCCAGCGCCACATTGCCCGATACCACCTGCCGTGCGGCCGACCAATCGATCAGGCCGTCTTCTTCCTCGGTGGCGTCGCTACGGTGAAAGCGCACGCGCTCGCTGGCGGCCGGTGGCAGGCTGTAGGCATCGTCGAACACCACCAGCTTGACCTGCGGATGCGCGCCATCGACATGTTCAAATCTCCATGCATAACCCTCTTCATGGAGTAGCCGCACGATGAAGTCGAAATCACTCTCGCGATACTGCAGACAGTAACTGCGCGGGCTGGCTGATGCGGTGTGGAACTCCAGCGTCTGCACCTGGGCGAACACCGGATTATTGGCCTGATGCTCGGCCAGGATCTGCTTGACGATGTCCGGCAACGACAAGTCCTGGAACACCCGCGAGGTACGGCGCAGCCGCAGCAGGGCAAACGGCGGTTCGATGGTCAGGCCGTACTTGGCAAACCCGCCATCAGAACCCAACAGCTCGGCGCGCGACACCACGCCACAGCGCACTACCTCGTTGCCATCGGCATCAAGCACACCGAGACGAGCCGCTACACCCAGCAGGGATTTGAGTTCGATAGTGCCGTCGGGGGATAAGCAGGTGAGCTGATAGCGATAGGCCTCCGACACGCCCTCGCTGCCGTCCAGGGTGTGGGGCAGTAGCTGCTCGGCGGCGATCTGTCCGCCATCCAGCTGCAGGGTAAGCAGGCGCTGGTGCTGGGAAAAGGCGGCGGCGAAGCTGGCGAGCAGAGCGGAAAAGTCCATGGCGTCTCATCACGTCTGCTGACGTGAATCTTCACATTCTGTTGAAAGTCCAACAGTTTATGCGCCTAACATGCTCCGAACAAGGTGGAATGGCATGAATGCGTAGTTCTACGGATGGCCCTCTATACTGGGCAAAAGACACAAGAGTGATCCCGTATGGTATTCACACACTGGCAAATCATCGGCCTAAGCGGTCCTTCTGAGGCTTGCTAGGCAACGGCCGGTTTACACAGAATTTCGGACACGCTCCTTGTTGGACTACAAAACTAAGTGCTCTCACTGTCCGGTGATGGGAGCGGTGGCTGTTATATCTTTAACGACCACTATGCCTGTTGATTGACACTCGTCACGAATGCCGGCCAGAGCCAATTTGAGTTCGCTTGAAAGCTCTTGCAGTTCCAGGATCTTTCGATCGACCACACCAATCTTGTCGGCAAGAATGGCGCGCTTCTGGTCCGGTCTGAAGCTGTGATTGGCCCATGCGTCCAGCAACTCTTGGATTTCTCCCAGTGAAAACCCCAAAGCCTTGGCCTGCTTGATCAGGCCCAAGCGTCGAACAGTTGACGCATTGTAACGGCGGTAGCCGTGGCGGCCTTCTGGTCCGCGTTCGGGCCTGATAAGGCCTATCCGCTCGTAGAAACGAATAGCATCACGTGTCATCCCCGTCTGCTCGGCCAATTCTCCGATTCGCACGATCGAACTCTCCCGACAAATTTAGTCTTGACCCTGGACTATACACCAATGTTTACAGTGCCCTTTTAACAGCCTTGGCTGGCTTTCGAAGTGCCCCTTATGGGCTGACGATCAGGGAAAAACATGACGCAAGAAAAAATCGCATTTGTCACGGGTGCTACCGGGTTGCTAGGTAACAATCTTGTTCGTTTACTGCTAACGAAAGGCTATCGGGTCAAGGCTTTAGCCAGGTCAAAACTGAAAGCCAAGGAGCAGTTCGGGGAGTTGATAGGCAACCGTTTGGAGGTGGTGCCGGGCGATCTCACGCATGTCGAGGGGTTTGCTGCAGCATTGCAGGGCTGCGATGTCATGTTTCATACCGCGGCTTACTTCCGTGAAAGCTACAAAGGTGGCCGCCATCTGGCCGCCCTGCGCAAGACCAATGTCGAGGGTACGCAAAACCTGCTTGACGGGGCATACGCAGCTGGCATTCGACGCATGGTCCATATCAGCTCCATTGCAGTATTGGGCCGCAATGATTCTGGATTGACCGACGAGAGCATGGTGCTACCCATCGCGGAGGCACCGGATGACTATTACCGCAGCAAGATTGAAACTGACGAGGTGATATTCACTTTTCTCGATAGTCACTCGGATATGCACATTTCCCTTGTCTTGCCCGGCTGGATGCATGGCCCGGGCGATCTTGGCCCCACTTCGGCCGGGCAGTTCGTAGCGGATTACCTGCAGCAGAAAATTCCGGGGGTGGTCGATGCGGCTTTCTCCGTGGTGGATGCCCGCGATGTGGCGCAAGTCGCTTTGGCAGCCAGTAAAATGGGGGAGCGGGGCGAGCGCTATCTGGCCGCCGGCCATCCAGTCAGTATGGCCAGTCTTTTGCAGGCGATGGAGTCGGTCAGCAGCGTACCCGCCCCGCGCCGTAAACTGCCGCGCACCATGTTGTATGTCATCGCTTTTTTGCAGGAGGTTTATGCACGGCTGACGGGTAGGCCGGTATTACTCAGCCTGGCTACGGTAAACAATATGGCGAACGACTACGGAAGAAAATTCTCGGCGGACAAAATCCGGAGGCGCTTCGGTCTGGGCTTCAGACCCATGGCAGAAACGTTGGCAGACGAGGTGATGTGGATCCAGCAAAGAGCCACGCGCGGGGAAATGCACCAGTCTGGCAAAGTACACCCCGGTTAATAACTACGAGCAGTCGGTCATTCCAGATGGGATAGATGACGGCTTGGGCCTATCTGCCGCTGGCCAGGTTGACGCATTGTTATGGGTCAGCCTGGCCAAACACTCGCACCGCTATGGTAGTTACTGTTTTACGGAGCCAGGTTGACATTGTGAATCCGACAACACCTTATCTGAATCAGTCTGCCTGTCAGCTCGGGGCTTGCTCCGTTTCCTGCCAGCAATCCAGTGCCTGAATCTGCTGGAACCATCGCCCGATTTGGCTAAATTGCATGAGTGGAAGCTTGGCACGATGCCAATCGCCCAGCGGTGCTGCAATAGCAAGATCAGCAAGAGACAGTCGGCTGCCACTAATCCATTCCCGCCCGACAAGATGTGTGTCGAGAACCTGGCAAGCCTCGACAAATATCGCTTCAGCGCGCGCCACTTCAGTCTGGATGGCGAGCCCTAGGCCTGCCATCCCCTTGATTGAATTTTCCCAGTTAAGGGTGCTGATCGCCGGCATCAGATGTTGGCTGCACCAGAACATCCAGCGGCTCGCATCTGTCCGTTGTTGTGCTGTTTCAGGATGCAGGGACTGATCCTGCGCCAACTCGGCCAGGTACTGCATGATGGCGTAAGACTCCCAGAGCACATATTCGTCATCTTCAAGAACGGGAACCTGATGATTCGGGTTCAGCTTCAAGAAGGGTGGCGTATTTTGCTCGCCACGAAACAGGTCAACCGATATCAGCTCAAGCGGTATGCCAAGATGGCGTGCCACGAGAAGCACCCGGCGGCTACAAGAAGAAAGAGGATGGTAGTAAAGACGCATGGCTCACACTCCAGTGGTTGATCAAAGTGATGCCATCGTATTCGCAGTTACTGACAGTTTCTGTCAGCAGTCATGCTGTTGTTAATCTGGGCCTAGTTGTTTTTGCCGATTTTGTTGTTGCTGGCCTGCTGGTAGGCATCACATGTCCGCCACTCTTTCAGCAAGTCTTGCTTTCTGCGCGGATAGTGATCTTGGGTAATGAGTAGTGTCGAGATCCGGTCTGTCCTGAAGTGCCGGAAATCCTGACGCACTTCACACCACCCGGCCAGCATGCGCACATGATCGAAATAGCCTAACGCCAGTGGCCAGATTGTTCGCTGCGTGACATTGCCCTGCACATCACAATAATCGATACGCAGTTTGTACTCACTCCGAATGGCCCGGCGGATTATCGATAAGTCGACTACATCAGTTTCCGCCTGTGAAGCTGTTCCCACCATCAGAGAGCTGCTATCCAGGTTATGGCGCAATTCTTGTGGCAGAACTGAGGAAATCTTGGCTAGTGCATTCTTTGCCGCACTGCCCAGATGCGTATCTGTTCGTTTGGCTACCCATTTCGATCCAAGTACCAGCGCTTCAATTTCCTCTGCAGTGAACATCAAGGGCGGCAACATGAATCCAGGCCGCAGGATATATCCCAGCCCAGGTTCACCCTCAATATTGGCACCTTGTGCCTGCAAAGTGGCGATATCACGGTAAAGTGTTCGCAGACTGACCCCGAGCTCATCGGCGAGGCTGGCCCCGGTGACCGGGAAGCGGTGGTGCCGCAAGGCTTGAAGTAGGGTAAACAATCTTTCCGTACGAGACATGAACACTCTGCTAGGCGATCAGGATTCACTATTTTGTCATATCTGGTCAGGCGCCAAGCATTCATTTCCGGGGGTAATAACAGCATTTATTCCAGATCAGGCCGGATTGCGGCCAACCCCGTCACGCATCCAGCAAACTGAAAAGGCTGCTGCGAACCGATAGCAGTCAGGCTGGCGTAACAGCATTGTTACTGTTCTGGCCGAGCTGCCGCCGATCAGGCTGAAGAAGCTCAGTTGGTCGGCTACACCCACCTTAGCTTTATTCTGCATCGGTGCCGGGTTGTACTTAAAGTTCGTTACGACTGTTTAAGCAAAATCCTCAGCATGTCTTCTCATTATTTGATAAATGTTCAAAATACTGCTCCAGTTTTCTAGAAAACTGTCGAAAACAAAATGCAGCGGAAGTTTTACATTTCTTTTCTAAAATGAGTCATTCTTAGGAGGCGAACTTATGTCCATCGCACCCATTTCCGCTTCAGCGGGACAATCCGTTGCTCCGGTCAGCAGTAAGTCGGTTGCTTCTACAAGTGATACCGATAATGACACAAAGACCAGTAGTGCCCAGCCCAAGCCCATAGTCGACAAAGTTACGATAAGTCCTGCCGCCAAAGCCCTACAAGAAGCCACTGAAACAGCCGCGCAGACTGCTAAAGAGGCCAATTCCGGGGATGCTCAAGCAAAACGCAAACTAGCCACGGAAAATGCAAGCAAAGCGTAGTTTTTCTCTAGGCTAAGCTTTCCACTTTGAGATAAAAAGGCCGCTTTTATAGTGGCCTTTTCCATTCGGATTAAGCACATTTGCATTTGACATGAATCGTCCTAGCTCCCGCAGACAGTTCGAAGCGACACTTTAGCTACGCATACCTACCGCTTGATACACGGCGGCTGGATGGCAGTTTTAGCCGGGCTTGGGTCAATATCTTCAGAAAGTTGGGACGACAAGCTTCTGTTATTGAGGTTGCCAGACTCTACAGCACCTTCGCCAGCAGTCGGACCAGGCGGCTTGCATGGTAATGGACGGGGTGCTCCATGAGGTGATCGACATACAGCCAAGCCAGAGCCACCAGTGCTCCGGCGAAGTTCAGCCATGTCATTTTCGAAAATCGCCTGCTCATCACATTGCTTTCATCTCGACTTACCCGTATCTGACCGGCCGTGTCGGTCATTCGTGCAAGGCCTTGTCCATTTTCACGAAGCTGTACCGCTGGCATTTCTGCTTCGCGTCCAGCCTTTGCTAGGGTAATCGCGTCCGAATTGCGATCAACCATCACGCCGCCGCTTGCGTGCATGTTCATTGCCCCGCGTCCTGGCAGAAGGATTGTATGCCGCTCATGCTGGCATTGCATCAATGCTTTGCTACACCCGACTGGGCATGGTCGATGAAATCCGGTTCAAGCCGAATAAGAATGCGATATTTACAACAATTAACATGCCATTTATTTGCGGCAAATCAATAGATGTCGTACGCCGAATGCGCATTTCCAGATAGGGCTTAGGCTTGCATTAGGTAGTTCGCCTTAGAACAATTATGGGAGCTGGACATGAAAAAACTCTACCGCCTCGCCTACTTGTCTGTTTTGTATCCCTTGTTGATGTTGATCTTCCAACAGCAGGCTTTTGCCTTGCCCAGCTATGCACGGCAAACAGGCGAAGCGTGTGTCGCCTGTCATGTCAGCTTCCCCGAACTGACGCCTTACGGTCGGCTGTTCAAATTATCCGGCTATACGCTAGGTACCACACAGCTGTTTCCCGTTGCCGCGATGGCAGTGGCTTCTGTCAGCAAGGTGTCCAATACGCAGGGCAATGACAGCAGCTACCCGCGCAATAATCAATTGCAGCTGGAGGGCGGCAGCCTGTTCATCGCGGGCAAGCTTGGTGACCACGCAGGCATGTTTTCCCAATGGACTTACAACAATCTCAACAGCACAACCCAAGCCGATGGCAGCACGGCCTTCAATGGCAAAACCACGGTCGACAACAATGATTGGCGGCTGAGCTGGCATCTTGCCAAGGCCGACCTGGATTTGATCTACGGCCTGACACTGAATAACAATCCGACGGTGCAGGATGTATGGAACTCCACTCCGGCATTCGGCTATCCCTACCAGTCATCGCGGCTGGCTAGCGTATGGGGGATCGGGCCACAGGCAACCCTGATTGAAGGCGGGCTGGCCCAGCAAGTAGCCGGGCTCAGTGCCTATGCTTTTCTCAACAAGAACTGGTATGCCGAAATAGGCAGCTATCGCGTGGCAGATGGCCCGTTCTCCTTCCTCAGCCATGGCGTAGACCTGAGCAACCGTCTGAGTGGCAATAATCCGTACTTGCGCTTTGCCTATAACCGGGACTGGGGCATGCACTCCCTTGCGGTCGGTGTGTTCGGTATGGATGCCAAAGTCCATGCGGATGGCACTGATACCAATTCACCGCTCGACCATTACCACGACCGTGGCATTGACATGCAGTACCAGTATTTGTCTGATCCGCATATTTTCACCACCCAGCTCTCTTATATCCATGAGAGTACCGACTGGGATGCCTCGCATATCGGCAATGACCGGGCAACCGCCAATAGCAAACTGAATAGTTTTCGCGCCAAGGCAAGCTATTGGTATCAGCACACCTACGGGCTGAGCATCGGTTATTTTGGCGAGCATGGTACGACAGACTGGACGGCCTGGAGCAATACCGGCAGTCCGGACACCACCGGTTATATCCTGGAATTGAACTACATGATCAAGCCCAACTGGCGCGTTGGCTTGCAATATACCGGCTACACCAAATACCAGGGAGCTAGTCTCAACTACGATGGCAATGGGCGTAATGCGCGGGACAATAGCACGACCTATCTTTATACGTGGATAGCTTTCTAGGAGCGATGGCCATGAAAATCACTAAAATTGCGCTGTTCGGGATGATTTCCCTGCTTCCCCTGCAAGTCATCGCGGCAGGTAGTGCAGAAGATCTGGCGCGGCAGTGGTGTGCCAATTGCCATACCGCAGATGGCAATAGCAGCTCGCCCCTGTTCCCGCGCCTGGCCGGGCAGCAGGCAGGCTATATCGTCAAGCAGCTGCAGGCACTCAAGAACCATAGCCGCAGTGATGAATCTGCCCATGACTATATGTGGGGAATAGCCGCGACGCTGGATGACAAGACCATTGCCGACATCGCGGAGTATTTCTCCAGCCAGAAACCGCTGCCGAATACCGCTGCAGTGGAGCCAGGGCTTGCCACACAGGGAGCGCAACTATTCCGTAACGGCAATGAAGCCAAGGGCACACCGCCCTGCATGGCCTGCCACGGCCCCAATGGCGAGGGAAGTGAAGTCGGACCGCGACTGGCTGGTCAGCATGCGGCTTATGTGGAAAAACAATTGCATGTATTTGCCAGTACGCAACGACCTTCCGCGGTAGAGATGCAGGCGATTGTCAAAACACTGGATGACAAGGAAATTCAGGCACTGGCGGCTTATATCCAGGCTCTGCATTAGCCGTGCAGAGTGAGTTTCTAGGTCATAGATCCAAGGGAGGGGGTCCGCAGCGCTGAGTAAACTGGTCATTATTACAGGCCATTGTCACTGACCGCTTAGGCCGAGCTGCTGCCGACCAGGACGACAAACCGTCAAATGGTGGTGATATGTCATTGTTCCTGATTCAAGCCAAGAGAAGCCATCACCCTAGCGGCATTCAGCTTGCAGTCCATGTCTTCCGGTTTGGATTCAATCAACTGGATCAGATGCTGGATAAGCGCCCTGTTTTGTGCTAAGCGAGTTTGCAATATCTCAATATCCGCTACCTTGCGCTGCAGGATGGTAATCAGCTCGTCGTGCAGCCAGGAGCTCACATCCGCCGGCAGCAGCTGCTTGATTTCATCCAGCGAAAAGCCAGCCTGCTGGGCATCACTGATGATGGTCAGTATGGTTACTGCCTCCTCAGGATAATCCCGGTAGCCATTGCTTTGCCGGCTGGCCACCTTGAGCAAACCCCGGGATTCATAGAAGCGAATTGCCGAGGCTGCCATGCCAGTGCGTTTGGCAAGCTCTCCGATTTTCATGCTCTTCCTGAGTTGACTGTTAGATGACGCTGTTGGTGCTGAAGGCATTACGGCTGCTTGCCATTTTGCAATGTGGTCAGCAATGCCTGCGCCACTTCCTTGCTGGAGCCGGGGTTCTGTCCGGTAATGATACGGCCATCGGTTACCACGAAGCTGCCGAATGGAATTAGCGACTTCTCGTAGCGGGCCCCCTTGGTTTCCAGCTCATCCTGCAGCAGATACGGAACCTGGCTTTTTATCCCAACCAGTGTCTCTTCGACATTAGAAAAACCGGTCACACGATGCCCGACAATCAGCGGTATGCCGTCCTCCGTTTCCAGATCAAGCAGCCCTGCGGCACCATGGCACACCGAGGACACAATGCCACCATGGCGGTAAATTTCTTCGGCAATGTGCTTGAGCGCCTTGTTGCCACGGAAGTCCCACATCGTGCCATGGCCGCCGGTATAGAAGATGGCGCGATAGGCCGCGGGGTCGATGTCTGCTGCTGCCCGGGTGGATTGCAAGCGCTCCATGAAAGCCGGGTCATCCAGGTATGCCTGAGCGGCAGCATCCCTATACAGCCAACCCAGGCTGCGCTGATCCAGTGGCACCTTGCCACCTTGCGGGCTGACGAAATCCACGGTATAGCCGGCAGCGGTCAGCACATCGTAGACGTGGGTCAGCTCGGTGAGCCACAGCCCGGTACGGTCACCGCGGGACGGGTATTGGTCGTGGTTGGTCATCACCACCAAGATCTTGCCGGTACTGATGGGCAGTTCAGGACTTGTTTCGGCAATCGCGGTTTTCATCATCAGTAATGAGAGGGCAAGAAGGACGATCTGCTTCAAGATGGACATGGGGCATACCCTTCGGATGATAGAACATTTCACCAAACCTTCCCGGCTTCGATAGTCGCCAGAGCGACCAGTCAGCATTGGTGTGATGCCATGTTAAGTTTAAAGTCAACTTTAATGTCAATAGCCGGACTTCAAGTCGGTCTCCCATCGCGTGACAAGAATAATCCACCATGCCCGGGCCAGATCCGTGGCTGGCCACACCGTAACAGAAGCGATCTTCACAAACCGGCTTGACCTTCAAGTTAACTTGAATATTATCGTGCAGTCATCGTTACTCAGGAGACCACGATGACCCCCTTTACTTCCCTGCACCTGCCTAATGGCACCCAACTTCCGAACCGCCTTGCCAAATCTGCCATGGAAGAAAACATGGCCGACAAGGACCACGCGCCATCCGCAGCGCTGATCCGTTTGTATCGCTGTTGGGCAGAAGGTGGGGCGGGTTTGTTAATTACCGGCAATGTCATGGTAGACCACCGCGCCATGACCGGACCTGGTGGGGTGGTACTGGAGTCCACACAGTTTGGCAGCCGTTTCAAACAGTGGTCCGCAGCGGCCCGGGCACAGGGGGCACAGGTGTGGATGCAGATTAACCATCCTGGTCGGCAAATGCCGGCCGCACTGGGGCAGGAGGCGATCGCCCCATCAGCCGTGGCGATGGAGTTGGGCAATTTCTCCAAACAGTTCCAACTCCCCCGCGCCATGACAGAAGCCGATATCGCAGAGGTGAAGGCGCGTTTTGTCCGTACTGCGTTACTGGCAGAGCAATTTGGCTTTAACGGAGTGCAGATTCACGCTGCACATGGCTATTTGCTTAGCCAGTTTTTGTCTCCCATCACCAATCGACGCGTGGACCGTTGGGGCGGCAGCATCGTAAACCGGGCACGCCTGCTACTGGATATCGTGAAGGAAGTACGTCAGGTGACAGGCAACAGTTTTGCCGTTGCGGTAAAACTCAACTCGGCCGACTTCCTGCACGGCGGCTTTAGTGCCGATGATGCCAAACAGGTCGTGGCAATGCTGAACCCGCTGGGGGTGGATCTGATCGAGTTGTCCGGAGGCAGCTATGAAGCACCGGCCATGCACGGCCAGACCCGTGATGGCCGTACCCTGGCGCGTGAAGCCTACTTCCTAGAATTTTCCCGTGATATTGCCAGCGTCGCAACCATGCCCATCATGGTGACTGGTGGCATCCGCCGTTATCAAATTGTCGAGCAGGTATTGCAAAGCGGCATTGCCGTCGCTGGCATGGCTACCGCCCTGGCCATTGATCCATCCTTGCCTCACACCTGGCGTTCCGACACCACTGCCACGGCTCAGCTGCGTGCCATTCCGTGGAAAAACAAAGTGCTGGCTTCAGTTGCCTATATGGCCATGGTGAAGTATCAGATGAGCCGTCTTGCGAGGGGCAAACACACCCAGCCTGATGTGGCTCCTGCAATCGCGCTGGCAAAACAGCAATGGGATACGACCTTCAAAAACTGCCGTTACCGCCGCTGGATGCATACCCAGACCGTTGCTGCATGATCACTTCGACAGGTGAAATATGACGACTCCACATGAAGCAAATACCCAGTCTGTGATAACCAATAAGCTCAGTACCTTGTTGGAGCGCTGAACTGGCGGCATAAGACACTCCCAGCCGGAGAGTGTCTTTGCTGTTGCGATGGAGAAATAACCAATTTTCGGCCAAAGCCGCCATCTGAGTACGACTTATTGATCGACCAGTTTGTTGTACTCAACACTCATCTGAGTGGCAAATACTAGGGAGATTCATACTTCTACTCCATACAGTTGATAGGCACATTATGCTCTGATTGTTATGCTAGGGGCTTACATGCAAACTTATACCCTATGCAATTAAACACTACTTGGCAGACTCGCATGGAGCGTGGGTGCAAAACCACGTTCTTGATCAGCATCACTTATGTCATCTTAGGCAAACTCAGTTTGCTGCTAGCTATTCCCCCGGGGTATGCATCTGCAATTTTTCCGTCTGCCGGAGTAGCTGTTACAGTGTCTTTCATTGCCTGCAGCGGTGCGGTTCCTGGAATCTTTTTAGGCTCATTCTTTCTCAATCTATGGATTGCCTATGGTCATACTGCGCAGCTGACTCTTCCTGGTTATAGTGCCGCACTGTTGATCGCACTTGCCTCTTCATTGCAGGCGATACTGGGAGGTCGCATCTTACGGCGCAGTGTAGGCTATCCAGTTACCTTCGATAACTTGCGCGATGTATTGCGCTTTCATTTCTTGTCACCCTTTATTTGCCTGATAAGTGCAACGCTGTCTGTGAGCGCTTTGCAGTTGTTGGGGCTGATTCCCAGTAGTGGCTTCTGGACCAGCTGGCTCATTTGGTGGGCTGGTGACACCTTGGGATTGTTGGTCTTTTTGCCATTAACCATGGTGGTAGTCGGTGCGCCACGAGCCCTTTGGCGCAAACGGTTGGGCACCGTGGCCTTACCAATGATACTTGCCTTGTCGTTACTGGTGATTTTGTACTTCACTGTCAGCCACTGGGAAGAAAAGGAATCCCTAGTAGAGCTAAGACTGCAGTCCCAACGGCTAGCAGACACCATGCAGGCTCGACTAGACGAGCAGGAGTCACTGTTGGACCAGACTCGCGGGCTCTTTGCAGGGGATGATCGAGTGAGCCAGGAAGAATTCCATCAGTTCACACTGCTGGCCCTGAAGCGATTTCCAATGATCCAGAGCATCGAATGGGCACCACAGGTGACGACTACGGCGCGCTATCTCAAGGGCACGCGCCACCCGTCAGTACCAAAGTCTGTCCACTATCCGATTACCTATATCGAACCGCTAGAAGGGAATGAAGCTGCCAAAGGGTTTGACATCATGTCAACACCAGATCGGGCGGAAGCAATAAACACAGCTAACCGGAGCGGGCGAAGTGTGGCAACTGCTCCGCTGCACTTAGTACAGAGTCCACATAACTTTGGTTTTCTCTTGCTGGAAGCAGTTGATACATCACATGCCGGCCCAGGCGTCGTACTAGTTGTCATCCGAACCGATGCATTTTTGGATAAGCTGCTGACGCAATCCGACCGAGCTCAGCTACGACTACGCCTGACTGATAGTGCCACACGTCAAGTGGTGTACAACAATTTTCCCACAGGGCAAATGCGGGTAGCTTGGCAGCACCGGTTACTGATAGGCCAACGTGAGCTGTTGCTGGAAACGATGCCGAGTACAAGCTACGTGGAACAACACCGAGAATGGCAAAGCACGCTGGTATTAGTAGCTGGTCTGCTGGGGACTGGCTTGCTAGGGGCTTTTCTCATGCTGGGGACTGGCTACACCGCACGCGTGGAAGCTCAGGTGGATGAAAAAGTCGCAGAATTATCAGAAAGCAGCGAAAAACTTAGTGGTCTGTATCAGCTATCTCCCCTGGGTATCGTACTTACCGATATGCAAGGACGTTTTATCGATTTCAATGATGCCTTCTTGCACATATGTGGATATTCGGCAGAGGAGCTGAAAACACTTAATTACAAGATCTTGATGCCCGCGTGTTATCAAGCTGATCTTGAAATGCAATATACGACCTTACGACAAAGTGGCCGTTACGGGCCCACCGAGCAAGAATACCAGCGTAAGGATGGCTGTCTCGTACCAATCAGCTTGAACAGCCTACTACTGAGAAGTCGCAACGGGGAAAAGTATATCTGGACCATCGTGGAAGACATTACCCAGCGCCGGCAGGCCCAAGCTACCCTGCGTGATAGTGAAGAGCGTTGGAAATTTGCGCTAGAGGGGGCCGGAGATGGCGTGTGGGACTGGAATCTACAAACTGGAGAAATGTATCTGTCCCGTCAGGAAATGGCGGTATTAGGATTCGATGGCAAAGATGCGCAGTGGATGCATGCCTCCGAATGGGAGGCTCTGCAGCACCCGCGAGACCGCACCCCGCGCAAGCTAGCACTGGAGCTTCACCTATCAGGCAAGACCCCTGTATACAGTTACGAATTCCGTATCCGTACCCCAGAGGGACGCTGGAAGTGGTTACTAGCGCGGGGACTGCTGGTCAGTCGCAGTGACGACGGGAGGCCCTTGCGTATAATAGGCACTCACAGCGATATCGATAGTCTGAAACGCCAGCGGGCAGAAAATGCCCGGCGTAATGCCGTGATGGAAATGCTGGCTAGGGGGGGGAAGCTGCATGAGGTGCTAGGCAATATCATCTCCAGTCTTGAAGCCGAAAATAATGAGTTAACTTTTCTGGTATTTAGTTTCGAGGCGGGCGTGCTGGCGGAGCACAAACAGTTGTTCCCCCTTGACTGGCTGCATGCTTCAGAACCAACCGATCTACGCGGAGGCAGTGGACTGGAAGGGAGCATGACGGTATGGCAATCCATTGCCGATGTCGGCTATCGCATCAGAGTACAGGAACTGCTGGGCTCGATGGGACTAGAGTTGTGTTGGTCCGAACCTATCCTTGCCGGCGAGTCTACTCTGGAAGGTGTGCTGGTATCCTGCCGTCAACAGGTAGAGCAGCAGGCACTACCAGATTTGCTACACCAACAGCAAGCTGCCAATCTCCTAAGTATTGCCATCCAGCATGAGCGCAGCACAAGGCAGCAGCAATTGGCTAACCTTGTTTATCTGCACAGTAGCGAAGGAATTGTGGTTGCCAATAGGAAAAATCTGATCGAAGCAGTCAACCCGGCTTTCGAAATAATTACCGGTTATAGCGCAATAGAGGTAATTGGCCAGGAAACCAGCATGCTACGTAGTGAGCGGCACTCGACCGACTTCATGCATAGTTTATGGCAGACTATTCTGACGATGGGGGCCTGGCAAGGTGAATACTGGATAAGGCGCAAAGATGGCACAGCCATTCCTCTGTCTTTGAGTATCAACACCATTAGTGATGAGGACGGCAGGGTATTGAGGCGACTGGCTGTATTTACCGATATTTCTGCCAAGATGGAAGCGGAGGCTCAGATCCACCATCTGGCTCACCATGACTTGCTGACCAACCTACCCAATCGTGCGCTATTCACCGAACGACTGTCGCAGGTTGTTGCACAGGCTCATCGTAATCAGAGTCATTTTACTCTGTTATTCATCGACCTGGATCACTTCAAGCCTGTTAATGATACCTACGGCCATGCAGTAGGCGACCTGCTTTTACAGGCAGCCGCAAACCGTATGCGGGCTTGTACGAGAGAAAGCGATACTATCGCCCGGCTAGGTGGGGACGAATTTATTGTCATCCTGCCCGGTGCTGGTAGCATTGAGGATGCTAGCAGAATTGCTGAGAAAATTGTCCATGCACTTAAACAACCTTTTAGCATCAAACAGCAAGATATCCAAATCTCTTGCAGTATAGGTGGGGCGATTTATCCAGTTCATGGAATGAATGAAGATCAGCTAATGCAGCATGCCGATCAGGCAATGTATCGGGCAAAGACAGCAGGCCGAAATCAAGTTATATTTTTTGTAGCATAGGCAAATCATACCGAAATTTGAGCGAGCCTCATGTATTAGAGACATACCCTTTCCTGTGTTTAAAAAGTTCAACGCACCCCACCTTCAGATTGGCTAGCTCATACAGGCGGGATGCGGGATAGGACTGACGCCCCCCGTTTTCAGTAGCGAGGGGACGTCGCTTATCAGCTAGGAAAACGTTGCTGCGACTCAATCTTACCTTTACACTCATAAGAAAAATTACGGATGACAATCCCGAATTTGATTTGTAAAGTTAACACTCACCGAGTCATAGCCACATTCCCAATGCCCGCCAATACAATCTTGAGGCCTGTCAAGCTACTCGATATACCCAAGATTTTTGAACTGATACAGCAGGGAAGCGTTGCCGGCGCATTTCCAGATTGCTACCTGAACGCACAGGGACATGTGGCCTTACTCAGGCAACTTTTGTGGCTCAGTGTTTCAACCTAGTCAGTGACATCACCATCTCGTCCGAATACGTCAAAGCTGTTGATCTGTGAACGCATGGATAACCTAATCGGCTTTGCTTGGCTATCACGCTCAACTGAAGAGAATAGGGAAATCAGCCTCAGCATGTTTGCGGTTGCTCCCGAACACATGGGGAAGGGGCATGGCAGAACGCTATTGGAGAAGATCGATATGATTATCCCCAAAGGCATGGCCCTGCGTGCGGAGTGCACCCCCTATTCGCCAAGCATGAAGACCATGCTCAAGCATTCCGGATTCCGTCGCCTGCCACAGAGCATCGTACCTACAGGCTGCCGTGGCCTAGATGTGTATATCAAATATCGCTGACCCTACCTCCGCCCTGGACAGTCCATTCCTGAAGGACTACTTACCAGCGGCAACCTGTTATTCCGCGCATGAAAACTGGATGCCCGCCTCAGCTGACGAACTGATAATGCGGCGACCTGGTAAGCGGAAGTTCGGCCTAAGCGGTTTTCTATCCCACTAGTCGTCAGCTTCGGCTCAAGGTCACATACCAGCCGTTTGGGGTCAACTTGAACTCAAAATTCTGACTCGTGTTATGCCGCTCTTTTCTTGAACCCGTCCATCCAGGCCTGCACCGTTAAGAAAAATAGCACCCCTTCGGGGGTGCTATTTTTAAGGAATAAGGATGTGGTTTGGCCCGCTCCATCACACTAAGCCCATCGCAGAGTACGGAGCCTACTTCTTCCTTATATGATCCAACGCCTCTTTGGAGTCCGTGTTGCCTGACACCGCACCTCGTTGATACCACACTTCTGCAACGAATGGATTTGGTGCTACGCCTAATCCTTTCTCATAAATTCGCCCAAGCGCAAGGCATGCTGCACCTTCTACGTGCCGACCATCAAGAGGGGCTGCTTTCTCATACAAAGCGATGGCCTGCTTAAAATCCTTGGTGACACCCAAACCATTCTCATACATAAACCCAAGCCAGTAGTTTGCAGTAATGTCGCCTCTACCAGCCGCAAGGTTTAGTAAGGATGAAGCTTTGGAAGCATCCTGATGAACACCGTGCCCATTGAGATACAGGAGGCCTAACCAGCGCGGTGCTTTCATATCGCCCGCTGCAGTAGCCTTCTCCCATAGCATCCTTGCTTTATTGAAATCCTGCCCTATACCCGTACCCTGAAAATACAGAATACCCAGTTCAGTCAACGCACGCTGACTACCCTGCGAGATGGCCAGATCATCATACTTGGCTGCAGCCTTGTAATCTGGTGCACCCATACCTCTACCGGACGCATATATCGCTCCAAGCATCTCGGTTGCCCGGGCATAGCCCATTTCTGAAGCGCGACTGAAATACTGAATGGCTCCGAATTGATCACCATCCTTGGACAGTGCATCACCCAATTCAAAAAGCGATGCAGCGGTCTGTCCAGAGTCCTTGGTCTGGGCCAGAAGCCAATCACGAATACCCGCGATACTATAGGCATGTTGCCATGTGTAACGGTGATCCCCACCTTTGAATACCGTGTAGTTGATCGTTGCTTTTCTGGCCAACATACTCGCGACCGACTGGTTTAGGCTGTCCGCTGAATCCTCTGCCGACCACGTTGCCTTAGCCACAGTCGAGCCCAAGGATTTCAGTTTGTCGGTTATGGCATCTTGGCCTGGCTTGGCTTTGGTATCCTCTTCGCTAACAACAATCCAGAGTGGCTTCTTGGCAAGTGGGGCTACTTTTTCTGGATTCCACTGACTTGCTACCAGCAGGGATGCTGCGAACACATCTGGATATTTGATATCCATCGCAATCGAGGTCATCCCGCCCATTGACTGGCCAGTGTTATAGAGCCGGTTGGTATCAAGGTTGTATTGGGCAGACAGGGCCTTTACCAGATCGACTGTGATATCCATCTGGTCGGTCGTACCAGATGCATCGTCTGCAATCACACGATCGTACTGGGGGGCGAGAACGAAGGTTTCATGCTTTGACTGCTCCTCTGGCGTTGACCAGATTACAGCGCCAAGGCCTTGAGTCAGCGTTTCAGTGGGCGCATTGCTCACTGCCCCGGCATCATGCATGAACAACACCAGCGGAAAGTGTCGGGTGGGGCTGTAGTCTTTAGGAATGTACAGATTGTACTTGAGAGGCTGATCAGGGAAGCGTGGATCGATAAACACTCGCTGCTGAAATTGGCCAATCATCAGGTCAACGGTCTTACTGCTCGTCCAGATGCTCCCAGCCTGACCGGCCTTTTCCCCATCCGTCCGCATTACTGGCGATGACTGACGGACTGTCACATTGAGCTGTTCGACCATTGCAGGCTTGTTGCTTTTCTCTCCCAGCTTGGGGCCACCACCACCTGGTGGACGGCCCGAACTTTCCCCTGCTTGAATCAAAGGTCCAGCTGGCTTTTTCGTGTCGGCGGCAATGCTTGTGTCGAGTTCCAAAATGACATAGGAACCATTCTTGCCCGCATTGCTGCGCTCACCTGAAGTATTCGCATACGCCCGAATAACCTTGTGGCCATCGACAGAGAACGACAACGGGGATATCGAACTTGCTTTGATTGACTGTTTGTATTGAAGAATGACGTAGGAAACCTTCTGTCCATCACCGAAGATTTCTGTCATTACTGTCGTAGCAGGCGTCGTTACGGAAGCAAAAGACTGTGCGCAAAGCACTAAACCAAGCGAACAAAGCAGGCCACGAGATAAATTAAAGGTCATGCATAAGCCATCAAGCGTCATTGATGATGGATTCTGGCTTACGTAGTCACATCAATACAATCTAAAAGTTGCTAAGAATGTTGAACATTCAATCTCAGTGTGACCCGCCCCGGCTTGCACCATCCGAAACACTGTTCGATGCATTTGCGTAGTCGCTGGCTCAGCGCGTAGCGCTCGATGGCGCGTGGTGTGACTGTCAATCCTACTGCCTCCGGTTCATCAGGTATTGCGTGCCATATGCGGCGTCACCTTCATCTTGCGACATGCTCCGTCGCGCTCAATCTTGAGTGGGCAATCTGGCTTTCACCTTCTACCTGATCGGAGCGTGTCCGAAATTCTGTTTAAACCAGCCGTTATGCCCAGCCACTCTCATTGACCGCTTTGGCCGAACTGCCGCAGAACTAGTCGGCGCGCACCAAGCTGTTGGTTGAAGTTACCTGTCAACCTGGAAGAGAGCCCTGGTCAGCTTGCACATGTTTTACGTAATCAGTTGGCTTGTATTCTGACGTAAGCCTGTGGACTCATCCCAAGCGTTTTGCGGAACAGGGCCGTAAATGTGGACGGGCTGCCATAGCCCAGCTCCAGCGCCACTGACGTAACACTTTGCCCTTCCTCAAGCCGCCTGATGGCGGCCAGCAAGCAGGCCTGCTGCCGCCATTGCATATAACTGATGCCGGTTTCCTTCCTGAAAAACCGGGTAAAAGTGCTACGGCTCATGGCCATGCGCGCCGCCATGGCATCGGTATCCATCAGCAGAGTCGGCGCTGCCAGTAGTGACCTGCACAACGCGGCAAGGCCTTCATTCATTGGCAACGGGGCATGCAAAGGCAACACGGTGGCCATCGATATCTCGGTGAGCAACAATCCCATCAGGTGATGGCTACGGCCGTCCATCGGGTACACCAGGGGGAGTTCAACCGCCTGCAGCAATAGCTGGTACAGCAATGGGCTGACGGCACACACCTGGCAGTGCGTAGCCAGGCCAACCCTGTCCGCTGCATCCACACTCACAAAGGTGTTCAGCATGACAACCGGCCCCAGCATCTGCATTTCGTGCTCGATACCTGCCGGCACCCACACCGCTCGCCCTGGCGGCACCAGCCAATGCCCGAAACGGGTCATCACACTGATGGAGCCCTGCCGGGCAAAAGCCAGCTGCCCCCGCTGGTGGCGGTGCGCCGGATAGTGGCTACCCGCGGCAAACGCGCGCTCAATCACCACCACATCGCGCGGCACATCACCCAACAATTCAAGTTCCGCATCTCTCATGCCCCAAACTCTATGGCATTTGACCTAACAACGAAAGCAGGTCAAGCGCCAAGCACTTACCCTTTGTGCTTTACACCATGCACTAAACACAGGGGGAATAATGCCGAACTCGTATCATCGCGTAGGGAATGGCCCGCACCATGTCATCGTTCTGCATGGCTGGTTTGGTGACCGCCATTCTTTTGCACCGCTGGAAGACATGCTGGATCAACAGGCATTCAGCTATCTGTTCATGGACTATCGCGGTTATGGCGATATGCAAGACAGCAAAGGCAACTTCACGATTGATGAAATTGCCCAAGATGCCCTGGCACTGGCCGACACGCTGCAACTTGACCGCTTCAGCCTGGTGGGTCACTCAATGGGGGGAATGGCCATCGAGCGGATCGCCAGCCTGCAAGCGCAGCGGGTGATATCGATGGTAGGGATAGCCCCGGTTCCCTGCGGCGGAGTCGCACTGGACGACTTGGCCATCAGCCAGCTGCATGCCGCAGCAACCAGTACCGAGAAGCGCCTCGCCATCATTGACCGCAGCACGGGCCACCGCCTACCCCAGAAGTGGCTGGAATGGAAAGCAGCATACTCATGGCAGCACGCCACCCAGCAAGCCTTCGCGGCATACCTGACAGCCTGGCTGCACACCGACTTCAGCCATGCAATAACAGGCAAGGCCATCCCATTCAAACTGATTACCGGAGCGTACGACCCGGTGTTCAACAGCGCACTGATGCAAGCCACCACCATGCAGCGCTACGCAAGCGCCAGTCACGAAGAGCTAGCCAATGCAGGCCATTATCCAATGAATGAAACACCGCTAGCGCTGCTGGCCAGCATGGAAGCGTTTTTGCATGAGTCATGAAGTCTAGATGCCGAACGCACTGACCAAAGCTTCGATAAAGCTCCGTATTTTTGCCGTTGGTTTGCGGTGGGAAGGGTAAAGCACATGCATGGGCCTGGAAGGGCCCATGTAATCGGGCAGAACCTGGACCAGGCGTCCTGCATTGATTTCAGGTACCAGCACGTCTGCGGGGCCCAGCGTAATGCCAAAGCCCTCTGTTGCCGCATGCAACAAGGCTTTCCAGTTATCGCTGCGCAAGCGGCCCTTGATTTTAACCTCATGGGTAGAACTGTTCCTGGTGAAAGCCCAGCGGCATGGCATGGCCGATCTACCGTTCATATATGCCAGACAATCATGGAGCAACAAGTCCTCCGGGGTTTCTGGCTCGCCATGCTGTGCAAGGTAGGATGGTGATGCACAGGCAATCAATTTATACGGTGCCAATGGCCTGGCAATGAGAGAGGAGTTCTCAAGTTCACCGATGCGAATCAGGATTTCGTAGCCATCCTCAATCGGATCGACATAGCGGTCACTCAGTGACAGGTCAATCTGGACATCCGGATAGCGGGCCAGATAGCGTGTGACAAAAGGAGCCAGGCTGAATGCTCCAAAGGTGATGGGGGCACTGATCCGCAACACGCCTTTGGGGTGGGATAATATTTCCTGGGCTAAGGCATCAGCGGCCTCCACTTCGGCCAACACCACTTTGCAACGATCGTAGTAGGCAAGACCGATGTCGGTGAGACTCTGCCTCCGGGTCGTCCGGTTGATGAGGGTGACACCTAAGTCGGCCTCTAGGCCCGCCACATGCTTGGCCACCATTTGTGGTGATATGTCGAGCGCCTGGGCAGCAGCAGCGAATGATCCCAGTTCAGCTGATTTTGCAAACACACCCATGCTGACTAGCTTATCCACGATTCCCTCATACTGGTTGTTAGTTATCCAATAAAGTACATATTTATCTACCAATAATGAATAAATACACTCCAGATGTCACTTTTATCTGGAGTCATCAGCATGAAAATCGGAATCATTGGTGCCGGCGTTGTCGGACGCACGCTCGCCAAATTGGCAGTAAAGGCGGGGCATGAGGTCATGCTCAGCAATTCCCGTGGACCCAAGTCCATGTTTAGCCTGCCGTACTCGACCGGTTGCATACTGGGCACCATCGAAGAGGCTGCTGAGTTTGGTGACATCCTTGTGCTGGCTGTTCCTTTCTATGCCTACACTCAGCTGTCGGCAGCATTGCTGGCTGACAAGCTACTAATCGATTCGTGCAATTATTACCCGGAGCGTGATGACCATATCGATGAGCTAGATCTACATCGAACCAGCTCCAGCGCCTTGATAGCCGAGCATTTTTCGCACTCGCGCATCGTCAAAGCCTTTAACGCTATCCCGATGAACGATCTAGAAAATGATGGGTTGCCAACAAAGAGCCCCAGGCGCCGGGCCTTGCCGCTTGCTGGAGATCTGGAAAGCGACAAGCAGCTTGTCGTGCAGCTATACGAACAATTCGGGTTTGATGCGGTAGATGCAGGCAGGCTGGTTGAGGGGGTACGCTTTGAGCCTGGGACTCCGATATACTGCAAGCCACTTTCAAAAGAAGAACTACAAGCCGCATTGGCTGAATAGCTACTCTTTTGTGAGATACGTCGTGGCTGCTATGACCGCAGAAGTGGACGTTCTCACTTACGTCGGTAGCTGCCCGCTTTGGCCGAACTCAAGCTATTCCTGCCATGCATAGCCCGGACTGTTCTTCTCAGCGCCTGCGCGCGTGTAAGGCGCCACACCGGTGTGTGTACGCTAGTGCTACGCGAGGTAGCCTGGCCACTGCCGTGCTATTCATGCGTAATTCCCTGGCTTGCAGGTGTGGAGAGTTTCTGCTGAATTGATGTCAGGGTGCGACGCCGAATCCATCCGCTGGCCAGGCGGATTGCCAGCCAGTAAGGCGTAAATAGCATTTTTGTACGTGTATTTGCGCAATACACGAAGGTCTCGGTCCGAAGCGTGTGGCTGGCATGCGGATGTGCAATGACCTGAAAGCGCAGCACCAGTTTGGCTAAGCGTGGATCGTTCTGGGCCTCGAATTCCCGGGCAGTCGGGATATGACAGATATCAAGCTTGGGACGCCAGAAACGCCCAGATAGACCCAGGGAAATTTCGTTGTCGGTGCGCTGAAGCAAAGTGAAGGTGTTAAAGCCAAACGGCGCGACATCCTGCTGCTTGCCGAAATGTCTCAAACATTTTGATGGTAGTTCGCGGATGGCTAACAGCGCACGTATGATGCGGTCGTCGCGCATGTCCAAGGGCGGCAACGGCGGCGATGATTTCATCTGGTCGCGCATGGATTGCACCCGACTCGTGCATCTCATGAAAATTGAACACCGGCAGAAATGGCGATGGGGAAAGCCATGCTTGATGCGCGTCATTTGGGATGATTCCAAGCGCCGTCCTACATTTTTTGTTCACGAAATAACCTTCTCTTGCATGCAGAGTCCTTAAACCAAAGGGGGGGGAATAGTATCCCGTCCGGGTAAAACACACCACTCGTTAACCTGGCACTACGCGCTGCCTGTTCTGCGCGCTCCTTGCGTCATCTCAAGTTGATCGCGGCATGCTTAATGCTGCGATTCCAATGCAATACGCGCAGCCAGTCCGGCAAGCACGGTGCCCATCAGCCAACGCTGAATCAGTGCCCAACGTGGCCTCTTGGTCAGAAATACCGCGATTGAACCAGCCATGCATGCGATGAGCGCGTTGATGCTGATGCTCACCGCGATCTGCACACTGCCGAGTGCCAGCGATTGTGCAAGCACGCTGCCATGTCCTGGCGAAATGAACTGCGGCAAGAGTGACAGATACATCACTGCAATTTTTGGATTGGTGAGGTTTGTGATGAAGCCCATTGTGAAGAGCTTGCGGCGGCTATCATTTGGCAACTGCCGAACCTGAAACGCCGAACGACCACCCGGTTTTAGAGCTTGCCAGGCGAGGTACAGCAGATACAGTGCGCCAAAGATCCGTAATGCGTCGTACGCGTATGGCACGGTCAGCAGGAGCGCGGTGATGCCGCATGCCGCTGAAAACATATAAAACACAAATCCGAGTGCAACCCCACCAAGCGAGACCAGACCCGCATTGCGGCCCTGGCAGATTGAACGTGAGATAAGGTAAATCATGTTTGGTCCGGGCGTGAGGACCATGCCAAGCGACACAAGTCCGAAGGCGAGCAGGGTGGGTAGGG
>NZ_JACERN010000039.1 GCF_013911085.1 Aquitalea aquatica | reverse complement strand
AGCGTTCAATCTGAGCCAGGATCAAACTCTTCAGTTCAATCTCATAGCAAATTTTCTGGCACGCAAGATCAAAGAAATAAACAAGTACTTCTTCTTCTTGCAGTGCAAGTATTTGGCTTTCGCCAAGCACTCACACCTATCGGTTATTCTGTTTTTTAAAGAGCGGTGCAGGTCGCTGCGTTTCGTTTCCGTCGCTGCGTTGTCTGCTGAGGAGGCGAACTATACCGCCACCATCTACCCTCGTCAACACTTTGTGCGAAGAAAAGTGCGTTATTTTGCACAGAATAACGCAAGTATATGATTTTAAATAAAACAGCAAATCATTACCCAGCAGAAGAAAGATGCAGGCATTGGAAGTCTTGCACTTGGCTCATGATAATAGCCACTTCCTAACATTTGCTTTGAACCGCCATATGCCTGCCCCCACCTGGATTTTCGATCTCGATGACACGTTGCATCAGGCGAGCCTGGGCATTTTTGCCCATATCAGTCGCATGATGAATTTGTATATGGAGCGGCACCTTGCGATGACAGAGGAGGAGGCCCGGCGACTGAGGCTGCAGTACTGGCATCGTTACGGTGCAACTCTACAGGGTTTGGTACGCCACCACGGAGTGGATGCCCAACATTTCCTGCAAGAAACACACTTGCTGGATGAGCTGTATCGCTGGCTGCAATGGGAGCCCACACTGGCAGCGACTTTGCGGACGCTACCTGGCCGCAAGATCGTTCTGTCCAATGGCCCACAACACTATATAGAAGGGCTGCTACGGAGAATGAATATCCGCCAGCAGTTTGCTGCCTGTTATGGCATGGAAAAAATGCGCTTCCAGCCCAAGCCCGACCGGCGTGGCTTTCGCTGCATGCTGCAGGCTGAGCGACTCGACCCGGCGCTGTGCATCATGGTGGAGGATTCACTACCTAATTTGTACGCAGCAAAATCATTGGGCATGCGTACCGTATGGATCAGCCGGAAGTCACGCAAACCGGCATTTGTCGATGTGCGGGTCAGCAAGCTGAGTCAGTTATTGCGGCAACACTGGTAAGCATTGCCGCAATCTGCCGCGCAGAATTACCAGCGACCTTCGAAGAAGAAACGACGATAACGCTCCACCCATGACGCAATCTGGTGGCCGTTATCCTCCAACCACTGCGGGTTGTAGTAGCTGTTGAGGTAGCGGTTGCCATCGTCGCAGATCAGCGTGACCACCGAACCATGCTGTCCGTTACGGACCATGTCGCTGACCAGTTCGCACACACCGAACAGATTGGTACCGGTGGAGCCACCGCACTTGCGCCCCATCACCTCTTCCAGGAAGTGGATAGCGGCGTAGCTGGCGACATTGGGAACACGAATGACCTTGTCGATGACGGTGGGGATGAAGGATGGTTCGACACGAGGGCGGCCGATGCCTTCTACGCCTGAGCCGCCTTCGCAACGACAGTCGCTGTTACCAGTATAGTAGCTGTCGAAAAACACCGAGTTTTCCGGATCGACCACACAGATCTGCGTCGCCAGCTTCTGATAGCGAACATAGCGGCCAAAGGTGGCCGATGTACCACCAGTACCTGCTCCGCAGACAATCCACTCCGGCACCGGATTCGGTTCCAGTTCCATCTGCTTGAAGATGGTATCGGCAATATTGTTGTTACCACGCCAGTCGGTGGCACGTTCGGCATAGGTAAACTGGTCCATGTAATGGCCATTCAACTCCTGTGCCAAGCGTCGGGACTCTTCATAGATGGTGGCCGGATCATCCACCAAGTGACAACGGCCGCCATAAAACTCAATGGAGCGGATCTTCTCGGCGGAGGTGCCACGCGGCATGACCGCAATGAAAGGCAGGCCCAGTAAGCGGGCGAAATAGGCTTCGGACACTGCCGTACTGCCACTGGAGGCTTCGATGATGGTGGTGTTATAGCGAATCCAGCCATTGCACAAGCCGTACAGGAACAATGAGCGTGCGAGTCGGTGTTTGAGGCTGCCGGTGGGATGGGTGGACTCGTCCTTGAAATACAGCTGGATTTGCGGCAAGGCCGGAATCTGCAGCGGTATCAGGTGGGTGTCACTGGAGCGATTGAAATCTGCCTCGATTTTACGCACTGCCGTACTAGACCAACTACTCATGCCTTATCTCCTGGATCGATAAACTTAGAATACAATATTCTATTGCCAGGAAATAAAAAAGCGCCTCGATTTCGAGGCGCTTTCTTGTGGCAAGACAAGTTGCTTAGAACTTGGTGCCGATACCGATACCGTAAACCCACGGATTGATCTTCAGGGTACCCAGGTCAGCCCCATTCAGGCGAGCCTTGGTTTTGATGTCGATCTTTTTCACGTCGAAGTTGATGAACAGGTTCTTGCTGATAGCAACGTCAGCACCAACCTGAGCCGCCAGGCCCCAGCTGTTCTGATCGATATCAACAGCGGTGCTGCCAACTTTCAGGCCGTTATTGTAGAAGCGAGTGTAGTTTACACCAACACCAACATACGGACGGAAGGTGGCTTCCGGCATGAAATGATATTGCAGGGTCAGGGTCGGCGGCAGAACGGAAACCTTGCCCAGCGAACCCAGATCGCTGTTCACTTCGTGGCGGGAAGTACCCAGAATCAGTTCGGCACCAATGTTATTGGTGATCATGTAGGTGAAATCGAATTCCGGAACGGTGTCGGACTTCACATCGGTATGAATGGCGGACAGGGTGCTGTCAGCGCTGACATCCGGATTTACGTTAATCACGCGGAAACGGGCCAGGATGTCGCCTTGAGCAGCGAAGGCGCTAGCGGAAATCAGACCGATGGCCGCAGCCAGAGCAAGCTTTTTCATTTGTATTCTCCAAGAGTGTAGGCAAGTTCACGGTCTTGGGCTTCTACCGTAATTGACTTTCTAATAGGTCGGCAGTAGCTTGCGACGTTCAAGCGGAGGTTAACCAAACCTTCCGGTCAAAACTTTGCTTAAGATCATGAAACAGTGATGAAATATGCCGACCTGCGGGACTTTGTTGCTCAATTGGAACAGCAAGGCGAATTGAAAAGAATCGGCCTTCCGGTCTCGCCACATCTGGAGATGACCGAGATTGGCGACCGGGTGCTGAAAGCGGGTGGCCCTGCCCTGCTGTTCGAACAACCTCGGCACGATACGCAGACTTACCACATGCCGGTACTGGCCAATCTGTTTGGCACACCCAAGCGGGTTGCCATGGGCATGGGGGCCGGTGACGTGATGCAGTTGCGTGAAATCGGCAAGACCCTGGCCTATCTGAAAGAGCCGGAACCGCCCAAAGGGTTGAAGGAAGCCTGGGACAAGCTGCCATTGCTCAAGCAGGTGTTGTCCATGGCCCCCAAGGTGGTTAGCAAAGCCCCCTGCCAACAGATTGTGTGGGCGGGCGATGAGGTTGATCTGTCACGCCTGCCCATCCAACATTGTTGGCCCGGCGATGTTGCCCCCTTGATTACCTGGGGGCTGACAGTTACCCGGGGGCCAAACAAGAAGCGACAGAATCTGGGCATTTACCGCCAGCAAGTCATCGGCAAAAACCGGGTGATCATGCGCTGGCTGGCTCATCGCGGCGGGGCGCTGGATTACCGTGAATTCCGCCAGCAGAACCCGGACCAGCCCTATCCGGTGGCGGTGGTACTGGGTTGCGACCCGGCGACCATCCTGGGTGCAGTCACCCCGGTGCCAGATACCTTGTCCGAATACCAGTTTGCCGGCCTGCTGCGTGGTAGCCGTACCGAGCTGGTGAAGTGCATCGGCTCTGATCTGCAAGTGCCGGCGCGGGCCGAGATTGTACTGGAAGGCCATATTCACCCTGATGACATGGCACTGGAAGGCCCGTATGGCGACCATACCGGCTATTACAATGAGCAGGACTACTTCCCGGTATTCACCATCGACCGCATCACCATGCGTGAAAACCCGATCTACCACAGCACCTACACCGGCAAGCCGCCGGATGAGCCGGCCGTGCTGGGGGTGGCGCTGAACGAGGTGTTTGTTCCCATCCTGCAAAAGCAGTTTCCGGAGATTGTCGACTTTTACCTGCCGCCGGAAGGCTGCAGTTACCGCATGGCGGTGGTTAGCATCAAGAAACAATACCCCGGCCACGCCAAGCGCGTGATGATGGGCTGCTGGAGTTTCTTGCGCCAGTTCATGTATACCAAGTTCATCATTGTGGTGGACGATGATGTGGATTGCCGTGACTGGAAGGAAGTGATGTGGGCCATCACCACCCGCATGGATCCGGTGCGCGATACCACGCTGATCGAGCATACCCCCATCGATTATCTCGACTTCGCCAGCCCAGTATCCGGACTCGGCGGCAAGATGGGACTGGATGCCACCAACAAGATGCCGGGTGAAACCAATCGCGAGTGGGGGGTACCGATCGTGATGGATGAAACGGTTAAACAGAAGGTTGACAGCCTGTGGCAGCAACTTGGGCTGTAACGTTTGCCCCGGCAGCCGCTATTTTCCTGCCGCCCGGCAATGCCTGTTATCATCGCCACGTCTTTTTGTAAGGAGTCACCATGTCCGATCTGCACAACCCCAACTCCGCCCAGCGCCTGAAGCGTCTGAACCATCGTCAGCGCAAGAAAATGCGTGTAGGCGAATACCGCGAACTGGGCTTTCACCTGATCGCTACCATCGCCAAGGGTGTTGATACCGATGCGCTGCTGGACGACTGGCTCAACTGCATCGACGATGCCGCCATCAGCTTCGGTGGCCATTTCGATGGTAATGAAAAGCTGGAAGGCGTAGTTTTCCCGGTGGGTGAAGTAGCCATTACCGAAGAAATCCGCAGCAAGCTGGTAGCCTGGCTGCAAGCACGCAGCGAAGTATCGAATGTGGAAGCCGGTGACCTGATCGATCTGTGGCATAGCGCCTGATTGTGCGGTCCCGATAAAAAAAACCGGCCTTGAGCCGGTTTTTTTATTTCTGCACAAGCGCCAGCATCCCGAATATCAGGACAGCTTGCGGAATACCCGGTAACCAACATATAGCCAGGTTTCCCGTACCAGGAATTTGACCTTGTTGCTCCAGCTGACATAACGGCTGGACTCGGTAGGCGCCGGCGCTGCAGCCATGCCCAGGTCATGCGCCATCAACACTGCCCGCCGCATGTGCAACGGATCGCTCACCAGCAAAAAAGAGCGTATGCCAAACGGTGTCGCCAGTTTGTGGGCGTTTTCCAGGTTCTGCCAAGTAGTACGCGACTCGTTTTCGGCCAGCATGGCCGTCATCGGTACGCCCTGGCGCAAGGCGAACTCGCGCCCGACATCGGCCTCGGTGGGATAGCCGGGCTCCGGAGTACCACCAGTAAATACAATCCAGCGCACCCGACCTTGCTTGTAGAGCGTCACCGCGTGGTTGATGCGCTCTCGCAGTACTGGCGAAGGCTTGCTACCCCAGGCAGCGGCACCCAGTACCAGTGCGGCATCCGCAGGCTGCGTGGCTGGCTCATCGGCATAACGGGCAATGCCCAAGGCCATGTAAGCAAAGCCCAGCAGTACCAGCAGCACGGCCAGCAAGAAACCTTTGAGCATCAGACGCAGATAAAGCATGAACCTTGGGCGCAGGGGGAGGGAAAGCCTGATTGTAACGCCGTTGGCCTAGGGATGGCAGCCATTGGCCGGCAGACCAGCGGCAATAGCAAACCGGCCAGCTACGGTCTCTGACCGGAAAACAGCGGTGATCGGCCTATTTTTCCAGTTCCCAAATAGCCGCCTGCAGTGACTCCATGCGGCTACTCAATGCCTGCTGCGCATCGTCCAGCGCCTTGTTATAGATCTGCCGGCCTATCCTGGCGGCGACAAAATCCAGCAGAAACTGTGCGTCGAACTGCCCGACGTCAAGATTCAACTGGGTAGCCAGATAATCTTGCAGCTCGGGTGCCAGTTGTTGCAGTTGCTGCTGGCTGAGCATGGATTGGCTGGACATGGCAGGGCTCTCTGAATGCGTAAAGAGCGGCATTGTGCCCTGCCCGGCAGCGACTGCAAAGGCATTCGCACTGCCACGGCTCCACAATCAGCGCGACAGGGCGCGTCCGATATCAACCAGACCATGCAGGCAGGCCTCGCCGGTGCGCTGCTGCAGCCGCTGCCCCAGGGCATACAGCTGGCAGGGATCGTGTTGCGGGGCGGGGAGCTGGCTGCATAGCTGCAATTGCACCTCGCCACTGCCATGGAGCAAGGTGATGGCATCGGAACAGGAGCGGCGCAGCAGGCGGGACAGCTTGTCCGGCAAGGGTGCCGGGCTGCACAGCACGTGGCCGGTATGGAAGGTGGCTGCGCGCAACACTTCTTGCTGGCGGCGCCATTGCGCGCTGCAGCAGCTTAGCCAGCGGGGGCCGTTCTCCAGCCACCAGATCAGGGCTTGTGTCATGTTCCACTCCTTTTTGTGCAATGCACAATACACTTATACATCCAGCCCTTGCTTGGCACAAGCCAGCAAAAAAAATGGCCGGGCAAATACCCGGCCAACACAGGAAAGTCGGTACCGGACAAGTACCGACAGCAGAACACCGTTTAAGACAGCCAGCGCGGCTGGGTCAAAGCCTCCGGCTGCAATGCCTCATCCAGCTGGGCGCGCTGCATCAGCCCGCGTTCCAGCACGATATCGTAGACACTGCCACCGGTGGCGTGAGCTTCGGCAGCCACCGCGGTAGCTGCGGCATAGCCGATGATGGGATTGAGCGCCGTCACCAGGCCAATGGAGTTGAGTACGTCGGCACGCAGCTTGGCCTCGTTGGCAGTAATGCCCTTGACGCAATGTTCGGTGAGCGTGGTGCAGGCATTGGCCAAATGACGCACGCTGCGGAACATGCTGTAGGCGATGACTGGCTCAAACGCATTCAGCTGCAGCTGGCCACCTTCCGCTGCCATGGTGATGGTCATGTCGTTGCCGATGACTTCGAAGGCCACCTGGTTGACCACTTCCGGAATCACCGGATTGACCTTACCCGGCATGATGGACGAACCCGCCTGACGGGCCGGCAGATTGATGTCGCCAATGCCAGCGCGTGGGCCGGAGGACAGCAGGCGCAAGTCATTGCAGGTTTTGGACAGTTTGACTGCCACACGCTTGAGCACACCGGACAGCTGCACGAAGGCACCGCAATCCTGGGTAGCTTCGAT
Organism: Aquitalea aquatica; assembly: GCF_013911085.1. GTDB lineage: Bacteria > Pseudomonadota > Gammaproteobacteria > Burkholderiales > Chromobacteriaceae > Aquitalea > Aquitalea aquatica. The sequence continues at coordinate 397,638 of NZ_JACERN010000039.1, read as the reverse complement.
CAGGTTTGGTGCGGTCATCAGCTTGAGGCCGGTCAGCTCGGACAGGTGCAGACACACCAGCCGGGCATAATCCGGATGCGCGGTAATACCGGTACCGATGGCGGTGGCACCCAGATTGATTTCCAGCATCAGCGCACGTGCTTCGCTCAGGCGCTGCTCATCCTCACCCAGCATTACGGCATAAGTCTGGAACTCCTGCCCCAGCGTCATCGGTACCGCGTCCTGCAACTGGGTCCGGCCCATTTTCAGGACATTTTTGAATTCTTCCGCCTTGGCGGCAAAGGCTTCGCGCAACACGAACATGGTGCGTTGCAGACGCAACACACCCCAATAAGTGGCCAGACGCAGCGCAGTGGGATACACGTCATTGGTACTCTGACTCATGTTGACGTGTTCGTTGGGATGCAACTTGTCGTACTCGCCCTTGGCATGGCCCAGCAATTCCAGCGCACGGTTGGCGATGACTTCGTTGGCATTCATATTGGTGGAAGTCCCTGCCCCACCCTGAATCACATCCACCACAAACTGCTCGTGCAGCTTGCCATCCACCAGCTCATCGCAGGCATCGACAATGGCTTGGGCGCGGCGAGCGTCCAGCAGTCCCAGATCCCGGTTGGCTTGGGCAGCAGCTTTCTTGATCTGTGCCAGTGCGACAATCAGGTCGCCATAGCTGGCGATGGTCTGACCGGTGATGGGGAAATTTTCCACCGCGCGCAGGGTATGGACGCCCCAATAGGCCGCAGCCGGAACGGCGCGATCGCCAAGCAGGTCGTGTTCGATACGTGTGGACATGCAGAAGCCTTTGTCGATGGTCTCCGCCAGCGCGGAGTGATGGGGGCAGACTGTAGGCTGCCGACCAACTGCTTGGCCAATTCCGATTCGCAATCAGCTCATGCAAATTTTGCATAACCATGGAAATACCCGGCCAGAATGCGGGTGTACCAATCAGCAAACAGTAGGCCCGCCACCTGGGTGGCGGGCATTTTGCCTAGGCAGGACGACAGCCAGGGGATATCAAGGCCTGAGGGGTTCAGCGCGGCTGCTGATAGCTCACATCGCCCGCTTTGAGCAGCTTGTACTGACCATTCTGATAGCGCAGCAGGGTGATGCTGCTATTGGGAATATCGGTGTTCTTGGCCTGACCCGGTACAAAGATATCGAGAATGCTGAGAATGGCACCGCCATGACTGACCAGCAGCACATTGCCACCACCCGCCGCCACCGCCTTGCTCACGACATCCTGCATGCCGGCACGCAAGCGCGCTTCGATCTGCGGGTAGGTTTCCGCCCAGCCACGCGGGTCGTTGTCGTGAATGGCCTGTGCAATGGCCCGGTCATTCATCTTTTGAGTAAAGGCAGTCCAGTTGCCCCAGCCAGGATCAAATACCATGCCCTGCTGGCGGAACAGCGGTGTCCACATTTCGGCATCCGGCCGGCCTTCAAAGCTGCCGTAGTTCCATTCGCGGAAGCGCTCGTCTTCCTGCAAGGGCAAGCCATTACGCTGGCCTTGTGCCAGCACGATTTTGGCCGTGGAGCGTGCCCGCCCCAGATCACTGCTGTAAGCCGCAATGAACGGCGTGCTGGCCAGCCCTCTGGCGGCCGCCTCGGCACCCTTGACCCCAGCTGCGGTCAGCGGTGTGTCCGACCAGCCCTGCACCTGGCTGGTGGTATTGAACAGCGTCTTGCCGTGGCGTAATAAATAGACATCCACCACCGCTTCGCTATCAGCGCTGGGGGCAGCCTGCGCGGCCGACCCCGACAGTACTGCCAGGCAGCACAGTATCCATTGCAAAGCTTTCCTGCATTTCATCTTGGCCTCTCCAGTGTTGAGCAACATCAGGGTTGGCCATGCTAGGAAAATATTCAGCCAGTGGCAGCAGGCAAGCGCCTAAAAGCGGGTGGGTTTCATCCCGATCAATGGGACCGGTTCAGACCGGGTCGGCACTGGCGGCCAGATAATCCCAGAAGGCGTCCAGCTCGGGCCGGCTGCGCTTCTTGTCGCGGTACAGCCTCACTTCCATGTCCACGCTCCAGCCCTGGTCTGCCGCCAGCACCAACTGGCGCGAACGCAATTCGCGCTGGACCGAACTGGTGGGCAAGAACGCCACGCCATGGCCCTCCAGCACCATGTTTTTCAGCCCCTCAGCCATATCGGTTTCATAGCGCAGCGACAGAAAGGTGGGCTCCGGGGCCGCTTCCAGAATCAGGTCGGTCATCAGGCGGAAATAGGCATTACTGGCATAGCCCAGAAAAGGCAGTGGCTGGGCGGCGCGGCCAGGCAAGGCATGGCGCGGGCTGCGGTCGGGATTGCTGCGCACATAGGGACGCAGCGATTCTACCCCCAAGCGCAAGCCGCTATAGCGTGGGTCAGCCAGGTCTACCGGCTGCTTCGGGTGGTGGTAGCACATCAACAGGTCACAGCCGCCCTCAACGAAGGCCAGCAGCGCATCGTGCACATTGCTGGCTTGCAGGCGGCAGGACAGCGGACCAAAACCCTGCTCCACCCCGCTTAGCCACTTGGGGAAAAACGAGAAAGACAGCGTATGCGGCACCGCCAGGCTGAGTGTTCCGGCCGGCAGCGGCTGCAGGCCGCGCAGCTGGGCACGGGTGCTGTTGATCTGCCCCAGCATCAGCACCGCCTGTTCGCGCAGTAATTCACCAGCGGCGGTGAGTCGGGTGGGATAGGTGGTGCGGTCGATCAGATCAGCACCAAACCAGCTTTCCAGCGACTTGATGCGGCGGGAAAATGCCGGCTGAGTAAGATGGCGAACCTCGGCCGAGCGGGTAAAACTGCCGGTATCGGCCAATACCAGAAAATCTTCCAGCCAGCGGGTTTCCAAATGGCTGCCCTCCTTCGCCTGGTGGCATTAAATATTATTTAAAATCAGCCAGCTATTCAGACTGTTCACGGCTAATTTCCGCATAATTTGATATTTTACAAGGTTGGGGGGCACATTGCCCCTACAATGCAGCAAACTCAAAACCTGTCTGACAATGAGAATCACACACACCATCTGGCGGCGGATTCTTGGCCTGCTGCCCGGCGAGATCGCCAGTAATGAAACCAGCTGGCTGTTAAGCCCGCACCAGCACATGCCCTTGTTGCAGCAGCGCCGTGCCCTGATGTTGGTCAATCGCGTGCGCCTGTTCGCCTTGCTGTTTGCGTTGCTCACCCCACTGTGGATCGTGGTGGACGTGATGACCCTGCCGTCCGGGCTGTGGCAGATGCTGGCCACCATGCGCGTGCTGGCGACCCTGGCCTTTGTGGCGCTGGTCTTGTGGTGTCCGCAGGATGGCCAGCTATCCGGGGCCTATCGCGGCATGGCGGTGTTGTTTGCCATTCCCACGCTGTTTTATATCGGCTCGCACCAGCTGATGACGCAATATCATCTGGAAGGCGTATCAGCAGCCATTGGCACGGGCTATGCCTTTCTGCCCTTTGTTTTACTGGCGGCTTTTTCCATTTTCCCGCTTACTCTGGTCGAAAACCTCGCCTTCGCCACGCCAGTCTTGCTGGCTTACGCCATCGCCTGGTCGCTGGACTGGTCGGTAGCCAGCTGGCCTTCCTTTGGTGGTGAATTCTGGCTGCTATCGCTGCTGGCGAGTGTGTCCTCACTGGCCAGCATCAGCCAGCTGGCCTTCATCATCGCCCTGGTCGGCCAGACCATACGCGATCCCCTGACCACGGCTTTCTCGCGCCGTAGCGGTATCGAAATGCTGGAACTGCAACTGGTCAATGCCGAGCGCAACCAGATGCCGCTGGCCATCGCCTTTATCGACTTGGACCACTTCAAGAGCATCAACGACCAGTTTGGTCATTCAGCTGGCGACAAGACATTGAAACAGCTGGTGCAAAAGACCCTGTCCTGTATGCGGCGTGGCGATGTGCTGGTGCGCTGGGGCGGGGAAGAGTTTCTGTTATTGATGCCCAATACCGACATGATCCAGGCCCGGCTGGCACTGGACCGGCTGCGCCAGCAGGGGCTGGGCCAGCGGCCGGATGGCACACCGCTGACCGCCAGCATCGGCCTGGCCGAGCGGCTGGCCGACAAGTGCAATGTCCGGCGCCAGTTGGTGGAGCTGGCCGACGCCCGCATGTATCAAGCCAAACAGCTGGGGCGTGACCGGGTGGTTAGCGACTGAGATCCTGCTGTAACACTACCCAGTCCTGGCTGGTCGGGCTGGCACGGAATTCATGTACCACCTGCTGCATCAGCACAAAGGCACTGGCCGCATCCAGTTGCTGGCAGGCCTGTGCCAGCTGCTGCATAAAGTGCGCCAGTTCCGCTGCGGACAGATGGTATTCCTGCGCCCGCAGGATGCGCGGATGATCAGTAGGCAACACGTTGTCGCCAATCAGCAGCTCTTCGTACAGCTTCTCGCCTGGTCGCAGACCGGAGAAGCGGATTTCGATGTCGCCGTTCGGGTGCTTGTCGTCGCGCACCTCCAGCCCGGACAGATGGACCATGCGCCGCGCCAGATCGGCGATTTTTACCGGTTCACCCATATCCAGCACGAATACATCGCCGCCCTCCCCCATTGCCCCGGCCTGGATTACCAGCTGGGCGGCTTCCGGAATCGTCATGAAGTAACGGGTGATGTCCGGGTGGGTAACGGTAACCGGACCACCGGCCTTGATCTGCTTCTTGAACAAGGGCACCACCGAGCCGGAGCTGCCCAGCACATTGCCAAAACGCACCATGACAAAGCGGGTAGTGCTGCCACGGGCGTGACGGCCCTGCAAGGTGAGCTCGGCCAGCCGCTTGGTCGCTCCCATCACATTGGTGGGGCGTACCGCCTTGTCGGTGGAGATCAGTACAAAGGTATCCACCCCGCAATCTTCTGCCGCCTGTGCCGTGGTATCGGTGCCGAAGGCATTGTTGAGGATGCCGGCCACCGGATTGTGTTCCACCATCGGCACATGCTTGTACGCCGCCGCGTGATACACCGTTTCCACCTTGAAGGCGCGCATGATCTGGCACAGCCGGGCATGGTCGGTGACCGACCCCAGTACCGGCGTACGCGGAATGGCCGGGGCCAGCTGCGACAGCTCGTGGTCGATGGCGTAGAGGGCAAACTCGGTCAGTTCAAACAACACGATACGGGCCGGATTATTGCGGGCAATCTGCCGTACCAGCTCGGAGCCGATGGAGCCGCCCGCCCCGGTCACCATCACCACCCGGCCCTGGATATTGCGCGCCAGCAGCTCGGGGCTGGGCGGCACCGGGTCGCGGCCCAGCAGATCCTCGATTTCCACTTCCTTCAGTTCTTCCACCCGCGCTTCGCCCGATACCAGGTCAGCCATGCCCGGCAGGCGCTTGATGGGAATGCGCAAATGCTCCAGCGATTCCAGTATCTCGCGCTGGCGGCCACGGCTGACCGAAGGCATGGCCAGCAGGATGCAGCTGGCTGCCGTTTCCTCGATCAGCAAGGGCAGGTCGTCCGGTGCATGCACGCTCAGGCCGCGATAGGTACGCTTCCAGCTGTCCGGATTGTCATCGACAAAGGCCATCGGCCGGTATTCCTTGCCCGCCTGCAAGGCCAGCATCAATTGCACCCCGGCCTGACCGGCACCGTAGATGATGACGTGTTCACGCGGCGCATCCACTGAATCTATCCGCCGCACCAGGCCGCGTAGCACAAAGCGGCTGCCGCCGATATAGGCCATGGCGAACATCCAGAAGATGATGATGGACGAACGCGGAAACGGCGCAATGCGCGCCATGACGATGACTGCGGTCAGCACCAGCACCGCCAGGCTCACCCCGGTAAACACGGTGTAGACGATCTTGTCGTCCAGATACTTCAGCACCGCGCGATACAGCCCCAGCTTGACGAAGATGGGGATCACCCATAGCGGCGGCACGATGAATATCCACAGATACGGGTCCAGCTTGGGGTCCCAGTAGCCGCCCAGGCGCAGCACCACGGCACTCCACAGGGCCAGTGGCAGCAGCAGCGCATCCATCAGCGCCAGCAGCGCCATCTTGTTGTGGCGGGAAAAGGTCAGCAGTTTGTCTAGCATGTCGAATCGACTTTCACGGCCATCAGCGCAGCACGATTTTCAGCAAGGTGGCGAAGATGATGCGGATATCTTCCAGCAGGCTGTGGGTTTGCGCATAGCGCACGTAGTAGCCCAGCTTTTCCGGCAGCACCTGTTCGATATAGGCGCGCTCCGGATCGGCGGCACGACCGAGGATTTCGTTTTCGTCGATCATGCGGATGGATGCCCAGTCGGTGATGCCGGGGCGTACCGACAGCACGATATCACGCACCTCATCCGGGTAGTGCGCCACATACTTGGGCACTTCCGGGCGCGGGCCCACCAGGCTCATGTCGCCAAACAGCACGTCCAGCAGTTGCGGCAGTTCATCCAGCTTGCTCTTGCGCAGGAAGCGCCCGGCACCGGTGACGCGGCTGTCCGCGCCCACGGTCAGCTGGCCCTGCACCTCGGTATTCACCTGCATGGTGCGGAATTTGTGGATGCGGAACAGCATGCCGCCGCGCCCTACCCGTACCTGGCGGAAAAACACCGGGCCGGGGGAATCCAGCTTGATCCACAAGGCCACCAGCAGCAACGGTCCGGCCAGCAGCAGCAGGCCGGCACTGGCGGCAATCAGGTCGAACAGCCGCTTGAGCAGCGGCGAACCAGCACCGGGCGGGCGGCAGCACGGCGGCAGCAAGGCCGGGGACTCGCCCAGCCCGGAATCACGCTGCTGGCTCATGCGCCCAGAATCTCGCGAACCGCAGCGATCACGCGGGTCTGGTCATCATCGCTCATGCGGGTATACAGCGGCAGGGTAACCTCGGCCTCGAAGGCGGCATCGGCCACCGGGAAGGCACTGCGCTGCAATTGGTAGCCATCACGCCATACCGGCTGGCGGTGTAGCGGAATGAAGTGCACCGAGCAGCCAATGCCCCTCTCGGCCATGCGCAGGATGAAGTCGTCGCGGCTGATACCGGCTTCCGGCTTGATACGCACCGGATACAGATGCCAGGCATGCTGGCCAGCGGCATCGGCCGGGCGTGCCGGCAGGATCAGCGGCAGGTCGGCCAGTTCGCGGTCGAAACGGGCGGCCATCAGCTCACGCTTTTGCTGGAAACCGGCAATTTTCTTCAGCTGATGAATACCCATGGCAGCGGCAGTGTCCGGCATATTGTATTTGAAGCCGGGGGCAACCACTTCGTAGAACCAGGCCGGGGTCTTCGACACGTAGCGGTCGAAGGCATCGCGGCTGATGCCGTGCAAACGCATGATCTTGCAGCGAGCGATGATGTCCTTGTTCTTGGACACCACCATGCCGCCTTCGCCAGTAGTCATGGTTTTGTTGGCGTAGAAGCTGAACACCGTGACATCCGAATCCAGCGTGCCGATCAGCTTGCCCTTGTAACGGGTGGGCAACGCGTGGGCAGCGTCTTCCACCACCTTCAGGCCGTGCTCGCGGGCGATGGCCAGAATCTCATCCATCTCGCAGGCGAGGCCGGCAAAGTGTACCGGCATGATGGCACGGGTTTTCGGGGTGATGGCGGCACGGATGGCAGCCGGGCTGATATTGAAGCTGGCCGGGTCCACATCGACACATACCGGATCAGCACCCAGATAACGCACCACTTCGGCGGTGGCGGTAAAGGTATAGCTGGGGACAATCACCTCGTCACCCGGCTGAATGCCGATGGCTTCCAGCGCCAGATGCAGGCCGGCGGTGGCGGAGTTCACGGCGATGGCTTCCACGCCCTCGCCGATGAAGGCAGCAAAGTCGGCTTCGAATTGTTTGGTTTTGGGGCCGGTGGTCACCCAGCCGGAACGCAGGGCATCCACTACTTCATTGATTTCTTCTTCGCCGATATCCGGCAAGGCAAAGGGCAGGAATTTCTGTTCGCTCATCTTCGTCATCTTCAATAGCGTCATTGTTCATGGCTGGCAACCGACGGATGGTTGCCAGTCGCGTATTCGGTCTTGTCAGCTGCGCTTGGAGCGGCTAACAAAATAGCGTAGCGGCCCTGGGGCAAGGCGGCGCAACGCAGCAGCAGGTTTTTTGTTAGCTGCGCTTACTGGCGCGCCAGATTATCGCTAGCCGGCTTGTCTTTCAGTGCGTCGGCCACCCGCTTGCCCAGCTTCTGTGTGGGCAGCTCCACCCAGCGGTTGATGGCCAGCGCCAGAGTCCAGGTCATCACGGTGGCGGCGGCCACCAGCAGCCACCACGGCAGATTGTACATAGCCAGCACTTCCATCAGCACGTAGCCGGCATTGGAATGACACACATACCAGGCGTAGCTGACGGCGGCGATACGCGCCAGCCAGCGGCTGCTCCACAAGGCGGGGCGCAGCACGCCCAGCACGAACAGGCTGATACCGATCAGGTAGCTGCCGTACAACTCCAGCGATGGCCAGTTGGTCACCCACACAAACATGGCCAGCAGTCCAACAAAATGCAGCACGGTTTCCAGCTTGCCTGCCTGGCCGGTGAGATAGAAATAACACCAGCAACCGGCAAACATCAGCGGGAAGTAGCACACCACCGAGGCCAGGAAATACTGGTCATAAGCCCAGAAATGCGCCAGTTGGCCATGCAAGCCTTGTGCGCTCGGGCCACGGCACAGCATGGCCACCAAAGGCAGCAGCAGCCAAATCGCCCATTTGATACGCCGCCCGGTCAGCGCAAAAGCCGTACCCAGCAAGGCGTAAAACCACAGTTCCACTTTCAGCGTCCACATCACCGGGTCGATATTGCGGCCGCCCAGCATGTCCTGAAAGGCAATGCTGACATGGCCGATGACATCGAGCCGGGTGATGTCGAAGTCGTTATCCGCCAGCCATGCGGCAATCCACAGCGCCACGAGCGTCACCGCCAGCCCGGCCCAGTAGGTGGGATAAATACGGAATACCCGCGACACGGCGAAGCGCAGCCCGCCCATGCGGGTAAGCGATAGCGGAATCAGCAGGCCGGAAATCAGCAGGAACAAGCCCACGCCCACCGCGCCCAGATTGAAAGGCAGCACGAAGGAGGCATTGGCATAGCCTTCCAGCGGCTCCATATTGAGAATGTCGCTGATGCGCTCGCGGTGCTGCCAGAAGGTCTGGGTGAAATGAAACAAGATCACACACAGGATGGCCACGCCACGCAGGCCATCGGCAAAATCAAAACGGATATGCTGCTTGCTGCTACTCATCCCGCACTCACCTGTCTTCCGGCGTCACATTACGCCGGTCATGAAGGTTAAAAGCGCTATTATCCTCGCCGTTAGTACAGGTTTGCACGGTTTTTTGTCTATCTTCTGCACACGCAAATGACTGCTGCAAATCAAACTGCGCCAGATTGGCGGTGAAGGGATCAGCCAGTGGCACCTGTGCACTGTCACGGCGACGGCGCAACTGCTTGAGCAGCATTTCCAGCAAGGTAAGCGGCAAAAACAACAACACCAGCACGATCCAGCCCAGGCCATGCCAGTGCGCCAGTAGCTTCAGCCACTCTGGCGCAGGCTGACCGCCGCCATGTTTATCCCAGAAAAACATGGCACCACAAAACAGGCCGAACCAGGCAGCCAGCAAATATTTCTGCAGTACTGGCCATTGCCGCCAACTGGCCAGCGCGTAACAGCTCAGGTGCAGTACCAACAGCGCCAGAGCCCACAGCGGGCCGGCATCCAGCAACATGGCCAGCAGCACCATGCTGCAAAAGAACACGGCCACCCCGAGAGCCAGCTTCAGGCCAAGACGCAGCAGTTTTCCCAGCAGGCGCAACATGGCATCAACCCTTGCGCAATACCGCTTGCAGGAAACGCTGTGCCAGCACGCGGTAGTCGTGATGTGCCAATACATACTGCCGCCCCGCGGCGCCCATGCGGCCACGCTCGTTCGGCGTCAACGCAGCCATGCGGCGCACCGCTTCGGCGATGGCGGCCGGGTCTTCCGCGCCCACGCTGATCCCCGCCCCGGCTTCCTTGACCATGTCATTGCCCGCCTCCACCGAATGAATCACCGGCTTGCCGGCCATCAGGTAGTCGAACAGCTTGTTGGGATTAATACCGAAGCGGTAAATGGGCAGCTTGCGCCAGCCGATGAACAGGCTGTCCATCTGCGCCAGGAAGGCCGGCACCGCCCGCTTGGGGATGCTGGACAGGAACAGGACATTGGACAGACCCATCGCTGCAGCCTTTTCCACCAGCGCCACCTTGTCCGGGCCATCGCCCACCAGCACGAAGCTGACCTGCGTGTCCTGCAACTGGGCGGCGGCTTCCAGCAGGAAATCCAGCGCATTGGCCAGACCATGGCCGCCGGCATAGCCGATCAGGAAACGTCCGTCGGCCTTCAGTTGCGCCAGCACTGCCAGATGTTCGATCGACAGCTGGGTATTCGCCCCCTGCCACTCGGCCACATCCACACCGTTAGGTACGACATGGTATTTTTCCGCCGCCATGCCGTGCTCCATCATGTAGTCACGGGCACAGGGCAGCATGGAGATCACGGTATCGGCCTTGCGGTAGCCAAAGTCCTCGGCCCACTGCATCAGGCGGATGAAGGGGTGCTTCTTCGACATGCCCCCCACTTCCACCGGTGTCAGCGGCCACAGGTCGTGCACTTCGTACACCAGCCGTGCCCCGGTCTTGCCGGCGATGAAGGCCGCCGGAATCGTGTCCAGCGGATAAGTGGACGAGGCAATCACCACATCCGGCGTCCACTCTTTCAGGTAGCGCCCGGACAGGCCCATCACCTTACCCAGAAAGCTGAAGATATTGATCACCCGCTTCAGGCCGTTGCCCGGATAGGCCGGAGTCTTACACCAGGTATAACGAATACCGTCGATGTTTTCGTCCTGGTACTTGGCCATCAAGTGCGGATTGGTCTGGCGCAGATGCGAGGTATCGGCTGCCAGCATATTGACTTCGTGGCCAGCCATGACCCATTCGCGCGCCAGATAATAGGGGCGGAATTCCATGCCGTGGCGCGGGCTGCCGGCATAGTGATTGATATAGAGGATGCGCACGCTGCTGCTTTTCCGAATAAGGGTCCGCTGTGTCAGAACAGGCCGGCGGCGATATTGATCATCATCGCCAGCACGGTGGTGTTGAACAGGAAGGACAGGATGCAATGCACGGAGCCGATGCGACGCATGGCCCGTGAGCTGAAACTGATGTCGGCCGTCTGGCCCGAGGTACCGATGACGGCGGCAAAATAAAAGAAATCGCTGTAATTGGGCTCTTCGTCACCGGGGAACTCCAGCCCTGGCTTACCGCAGCGGAACAGCGCCACGTAGTACTGGTGGGCGTAATGCAGGGCGAACATCACCTGGGTAAACAGCCAACTGCTAAAGATGGTGAGCACCGACAAGCCAATATGCAGGCCCCGGCTGCTGCCGTGCAGGTCTTTCGCGACCGACAGCTCCGCCACAATGGACAGCAGACACACCACGGCAGCCAGCACCACCAGCATCAGGATGGCCATTTCACCTTCGTCTTGCCGTGCGGCGCGGTGGCGGATCTGCTCGGCATCGGCACCATGCATCATATGCAGTGCCAGCAGCAGATACAGGCCGGCACCGGCATTCCAGCCCATCACATAGGCGGTGAGCGTGCGCATGGGGCTGAGCATGGTCAGCACCTGCGCCACGAACAAACCGAACGCGATGGCAGACAACAAGCGTGGCCGGGTGCGCAGGATGTGGATCAGCCGGGCCAGCGGGCCGTGGTGGTGGCGTTGCGGTTTGTCCATGATGGCTGCCCTCAGGAAAGTTGCGCGTACAGGTCCACCAGCTTGCGGCCCTCTGCCGCCCAGCTGTATTTCTGCAGCACTGCCTGCTTGCCGGCTTCGCCCAGCGCACGCATGCGCTCTTCATCGGCCATCAGGCTGTTGATGGCGGCGGCAATGGCTTGCGGGTCTTGTGGGTCCACCAGCACGCCGCAACCGGCGTCATCGACGATTTCGCGCCATACCGGGAAATCACTGGCAATCACCGGCATACCGGCGGCCATGTATTCGAACAGCTTGATCGGCAGCGCATCCACGTAATTGGGGGTGGGGAACAAGGTCACCAGGCCGATCTTGCTTTGCGCCAGCACCTGGGCCACGCCCTTGCGGTCCAGTACGCCCAGATCATTCACCCGCGCCCAGCCTGCCTGTGCTTCCAGCTTGGCGCGCAGATCGCTCTCGCTCCAGATGCCGGCCAGATTCAGCCGGGTGGAGGTATCCGGCAGCGCGGCCACGATGGGTTCGATACCGCGAATGCGGCTGATGCCGCCGATATAGCACACCTCGTTCTTGCGGCTGTCCCACGGCGTATCGCGCACCAGCTCTTCCAGAATGGGGAAGTTGCACACATCCAGCACCCGCCCTCCCAGCTTGGCAAAGCGCTTGCGGATATGCGGGGTGGAGGTCACCACCGCGTCAAAGCGCTTGGCGGCCCAGTCTTCCACTGTTTCAAAGCTGCCGGACACCAAGGGACGGATGGCACCGGGAATCCAGTGCTTGGCCAGAATCTGCCGCGGCATGTCTTCGTGCACGTCGTAAATCACCTTGATACCGGCCTGCTTCAGGCGCAGCGCGGCGGGAATCAGCTCCGGGTCGTGAAAATGCACGATGTCCGGGCGCAGCGCCAGTGCCGCCTGATATACCCGGCTGGTGGTGCCGGTCATGCGGGCAAAGCGGCCGCCGGTTTTGGGGCCGACATCATGAAAGCGCACGCCCTTGTTGATTTCCTCGCCCAGGCCATCGGCCACGATCAGGCTCACCTCGTGACCGGCTGCGGCCAGCGTGGCGCACTCTTTCACGAAAATGCGGATGTCGTGACGCGGGTGGGCAGAAGTGAGATGGGCTACTTTCATACGGCAGAATCCTTGTGTGCCGGGCCGGACAACAGGCTGGCATAGAGATCGGCAAAGTGTTGCATATTGGTTTGGTGCAGCGCCTTTTGCGCCACCAGCTGGCGGTTGAGCTGCACTGCCTGTGCTAGGCGGGCATTGTCTGCCGCCCAGTCCATGCCGGCGAGCAGGCTGTCGCTCAAACGGGCAATGTCTTCGGCAATCAGGCCGTTGAGGCCGTCAATCACCCATTCACCATTGGCCGGCAGATTGGACAGTACCGGCAGGCAACCGTGCCCCATAGCTTCCAGCAGGCTGATGCTGGTGGCGTCCGAGCGCGGCACGCTGACAAACAGGCGGGATTCCTGATACAGCGCGCCCAGCACGGCGGAGGACACAAAGCCGGTGAACTCCACCCTTTGCAGCTGCAGGCTGGCAGCAAGGGCTTTCAGACTGTCGGTGGACTCGCCACTGGCGGCCACGGTGAGGCTCCAGTCCGGGTAACGGCCACTGGTTTCCACCTGCTGCCAGGCATGCAGGATGGCATCGATACGGTACAGCGGCTTGTGCAGACGGCAGGACAGCACCTTGTTGGCCTTGGCTGCGATATCCGGCCGCGCCGGCAGCGCGTCCATGCCGAAGTTCAGCACGTCGATACGGCAATCGTCCCCAGCCAGCTGGCGGATTTTCGCCGCCATATACAGCGAATCCGAGGTAATGGCGGTAGCCGCACGCAGATTACCGCTTACCATCTGCCGCATCAGCCGATTACTGTCCGGCAGCAGCAGCACGTCCGAGCCCCAGGCGGTCAGCACCATGGGCACGCGGCTGCCACTCAGCGCACGGCGCGCATGCCAGGCCACGCTATTGGCCTGATGCACATGCACCAGGTCTGGCTTTATCTGGCTCATCCAGCGGCGCAATGTGCCGGCACTGCCCAGTGCCTTCAGGCTGAAATCCAGCCGCAGCTCGCCCTTGAGATTGGCCGGGCGCTTGTCAGCCGGCACCTCGCCATTGCAGGCCAGCCAGATTTCGTCCACATGCGGGGCGATACCGGCGAGGTAGCGCCAGGTGTGTACCGAGGCCGAACCGATCAACAACAGCTTCATTGGATATTTTCTTTCTCGATGGCGCGTAGTTCCGCCAGCAACCGGTCCAGCTTGTGCGCCAGCACGGCATTGTCGGCCACGGCGATATTCATCGGCAGGTTCAGCACTGTGGCGGCCAGCCGCTCGCCCTGCGGTGCGCTGCCGGCCACATAGCCATGGCGGAAGGAGCCGGCCGGGTGAATCACATCATCAAACCACACGCCGATATTCAGCCCGCTAGCCTGACTCAAGCGCCGCGCCAGCGCGGCCTTGTTCGCTACCGGACGGGACAAGGCAAACGGGTAGCGCACCCAGTGGCATTGCACACCAGCGGGCACTTCCCATTGGCGGATAGACGGCAGAGCGGCAAGTGCCTGTTGATAACGCTGTGCCAGCGCCTGCTTGTGCGCCAGCGTGGCCGGCAGATGGGCCAGCTGGCGCCGCACCAGCACGCTGGACAGCAGTGGCATGGCGCGCACCGGATGTGGCATGCCTTGGGTCACTTCGGCATCGGCCGAGCGATAAATCAGCCCCAAGCGGCGGTTGATGGCCATGGTGATGCGGCCCAGCAAGGGCCAGCGTGCACTCAGCAGATGGGCTTTGAGCGTGGCCAGCAAGCGCCATTCATCCGCGCAGGACAGCTCCGGCCAGTCTTGCTGCGGCGCGGCCATGCCGGGCGGAAAGATGGCCAGGCCACCAATGCCGCCGCTCAGGTTCTTGGAATATTCAAAACTGAAGAAAGCGCCATCGTGATAGCTGCCCAGCCATTGGCCATCCAGCTGGCTGGCAAAGCCGTGGGCGGCATCGTCGATAAACTTTACTTGCGGATGGGCAGCACGCAGCGCCTGCGGCACCCGGCAGGGCAGGCCGTAATTGTGCGGCACGATGACCGCGCGGGTGGCCGGGCCAATGGTGGCGGCCAGCACGTCCCAGTCAAAGTTCAAACTGTCCGCTGACACATCGACAAAGCGCAGCGTGGCTGCCAACGCCGGAATCTGGTTGGGCACCACCACGCAGGTATAGGCCGGGACAAGCACCTCATCCCCGGCACCGATGCCGTGTTGCTGCAGCAATACGCGCAGCGCGGCGCGGCCGGTGTCGTACAGGCCGATGCGCGCCTCATCCACGCCAAAGCAGCCTGCCAGCTCGCGCCGCAAGGCGGCACGCTGGAAACTGCGGCCGCGCAGCATGCCGGGCAAGGCCGACAGGTAATCGCACAGGGTCAGTGAATTAGCCGTGAGCATGCTCTTGCTCCAGTTGGCGACACAGCCGGAATACCCAGACCATGTAGATGATGTAATAGACGGACACCGTCACCGATAGCAGGCGGAATACCTGATGCGCATCCTCGCCGGCCCAGTACACCACGCCCAGCGAACCCAGGTTCACCACCACGCCTAACAGGGCAAACAGCAGCGACTGGCGCTGACGCGACAGCACCATCGGCACCATGAAACAGGGCGCAGCCAGGAACATGCAGAAAAAGGACGGCGTCAGCGTGGCGGCAATCTGGCCGGCATCACGCCATTGCTCGCCAAAGGCAAAGGCAAACAGCGGGCCGCCCCAGGCCATGATGATGAGGAAGGGCACAATCGCCAGCGCCGATAGCACCAGCAGCGCCTTTTTCAGCAAGGGGCGCAGACTCTGGCCCTTGGCATGGGCTTCGGCCAGATCGCGGTACAGCACTTGCGAAACGGCTTGTCCCAGCAGGGCAGCAGGTAGTTTCAGCACCCGCACCACCAGGCCGTAATGGCCCATCAGCTCGGCGGTGGCCAGTATGCCCAGCAGCTGCACCATCAAGGAATCCTGCAGCGCCACCACGAAGGCATGCGGCGTGTTGACCAGCGGAAACTCGCGATAGCGACGCAGGATGCGGCCCATACCGCCACTACGGGCGGTACGCAGCCACTGCGGCAGTGCGCGCCAGTCCTGCCGTGCCTGCACCAGCCAGGAGGCGGTCTGGCCAGCGATCTGCGCCAGCAACAGGCCCAGCGCGCCCAGCTTGCCAAAGCCTGCCGCCAGTTGCACCGTCACCATGGCAGCGGACTGGCCCATACGGCCCTGGGCATTGGCGCTATAGCGGCGCTGGCGGTTATTCCAGTTGGTCCAGATCTGGTTATTGGCGGCCACCCAGATCCCCAGCGGCAGCAGGGGCAGCCACGGTGCCATGGCCGGGGCATGCAGCTGGGCGGCAATCCACGGCCCGGCCAGCAGCAGCGGCACGCTCAGCCCCGCCAGCAGCAGGGTATTGAACAGCAGCGCCAATACCATCAGCCGCATGGCGTCGCTGTCTTCTTCCGGCAGCACCACCGCCATGTCGTAACGCCAGGTGGCAATCACCACCAGATTGGACAGCCAGGCGACAAACTGCGTCAGCACACCAAAGTCAGCCGGGCTGTACAGCCGGGTCAGCAAGGGGGTAAACAACACCGGCAGGAACTGCGCCACGGCAGCCCCGCCCGCCAGGGTGGCGACATTGCGGGCAAAGCCGCCCTGCCCCAGCCTGGCCTTGAGTTTGGCTAGCACGCTCAGCCCAGTGCCTTTTTCACCGCAGCGACGATGGCATCCTGGGTGGCTTCATCCAGGAAGGGGTGCATCGGCAGGCTCATCACGCGCTTGCCGGCGGCTTCGGCCAGCGGGAAGCTGCCCTCACCCTGGCCCAGGTGGGCAAAGGCCGGTTGCAGATGCAGCGGAATCGGGTAATGCACGGCGGTGGGCACGCCCAGTTCCTGCAGGGCTTTTTGCACGGCTTCGCGATTGTCCACCTCGATGGTGTACTGGGCGTAGACGTGGGTATTGCCAGCACCGATCACCGGCACACGCGCCACATCTTGCAGCAGCGCGCTGTAACGGGCACCGATGCGCTCACGTGCCGCCACTTCGTCGGCAAAGCTCGGCAGCTTGGCCAGCAGCACCGCGGCCTGGATGGTATCCAGCCGGCCATTGAGGCCGATCACCGGGTGGTGGTAGCGACGGTCCTGGCCGTGAATGCGGATTTCACGCATTTTCTTTGCCAGTTCGTCGTCATTGGTAAAGCAGGCCCCGCCGTCGCCATAGCAGCCCAAGGGCTTGCTGGGGAAGAAGCTGGTGCAGCCGATGGTGGACAGGTTGCCGGATTTCTTGCCGTGCTGGCTGGCGCCAAAGCTTTGCGCGCCGTCTTCGATTACCGCAATGCCATGCTTTTCGGCAATGGCGTTGATGGCAGTGAAGTCCGCGCACTGGCCGTACAGGCTGACCGGCATGATGGCGCGGGTACGCGGGGTGATGGCGGCTTCCAGCAGCGCCGGATCGAGGTTGTAGCTGATGGGGTCGATGTCGACAAACACCGGGGTAGCGCCCAGCAGGGCAATCATTTCGCCGGTGGCAATAAAGGTAAACGGCGTAGTGATGACTTCGTCACCACGGCCCACGCCCAGCGCCATCAGCGCGATCAGCAGCGCCTTGGTGCCATCGCACACGCCAATGGCGTGCTTGACGCCGGTGTAGGCAGCCAGTTGCTGTTCCACCTCTTTGACTTCCGGCCCCATGATGTACTGGCCGTGATCCAGCACCGCGTGGATGCGGGCGTCGATGTCGGCTTTCAGATGCTGGTACTGCGCTTTGAGGTCGATGAACTGGATGCTCATGGCTCGATTCCTTACTGGGGCCGGGCTGTCACCCGGACAGCCGTCAATGATGAAAGAGAAAGGCGTGGCGAAAACTGCCGCGTCTCAGGCCGGTGTGCAGTGATTGCCACCGATCTGGTAAAAGCTGTCGCAGGCCGTGCAGGCATGGGTGCCGATGTCATTGGGCAGCCGCTCGCCGCAGGCGCACATCCAGCCGATGCGCTTGGCCGGCGTACCCACCATCAACGCATAGGCCGGTACATCGCGGGTCACCACCGCGCCCGCGCCGACAAAGGCATACTCGCCCACATGGTGGCCGCAGACGATGGTGGCATTGGCACCGATGGAGGCGCCACGCTTCACCACGGTACGGCGGTATTCATCCTTGCGGCTGACATGGCTGCGCGGATTGTTGACATTGGTGAACACCATGGACGGGCCGCAGAACACGTCGTCTTCCAGCGTCACCGCGTCGTAGATGGAGACGTTGTTCTGGATCTTGACGTTGTTGCCGATCTCGACATCGTTGCCAACAAACACGTTTTGGCCAAAGGAGCAGCGCTCGCCAATGCTGGCTCCACTGCAAATGTGCACCCAGTGCCAGATACGGGTGCCGGCGCCGATGCGCGCGCCATCATCAACGATGGCAGTGGGGTGTACGGTGTATTGGGTCATGTCCAGGCCTCGTGCTCAGATTCAGAAAAACAGGAAAAAACCGTCGGCAAAATACACCAGGCCCAGCAGCCCCACCGGCAGTGCCGCCAGCCAGATCAGCTTGCGCTTGAACAGACCGGCGATGGAAGAAATCAGGATGGCCACCTGCAGGAAAATCACCGCCACGCCAAAGGGCTTGCCCTGGCGCTGGGCCGCATCGCGTTCGGCCTCCAGCTGGCGCGCCATTTTTTCGATGTCCTTGCGTTCGGCGGCATAACGCGCAGCCTTGTCACCCACTTTCTTCAACTGGACCTGATAGTGCTCGCGCTGTGCCGGGCTGGCGGAAGCTGGCAGGCTGTCCAGCTCGAACTGCAGCCGTTCCCGCTCGACATCATACAAATTGCCCTTGATGCCTTTGGCCTGATAGTAGGCCCACTGGTCCGAGGCCTGGGCCTGGGCGATGACGCTGCGGGTGGAAAAACCGCCCCCCTTGAAGGTGGACAGCGTGGCGCATACGGCCAGGATGACAGTGGTGAGCGCCAAATAATTCAGCCAGGGATCTTTCTTTTCTTCAGCCATGAGTGTGTTTCAGTATTGCTCTATGCCAATCGGTATCACAGGCCGGCCCGCATGTTACGGGCCGGGATAAGGCTCAATAATCCGGATATCCCCGGAATTAATCTGTCTCTTTACTCAAATTCAATTTATAGCCGGACTCGGGGGTGACCAGCTCTACGCTGCCCGGTGAAACGCTGACCAAGGATTTATTGAACGGAATCTTATAGGCCGAGGCGATATCCACGGCAATGCGATACCGACTCAGCCCAGGCTGTGCCGGAATAAAGGTAGGAGCCTGGAAAACATTCAAGGCATTGGCAACCACGACTTGTTTCAGCACACCTTCACGCTGCCAACTGACTTGCCATGGCCCGATGTCACCATTGCCCATCGTCAGCACCTGGCCATTGTTGTGGATCAGCGCGGCCCCCAGGCCACTCATCCCCAGAGAGGAACGCGGAGAAGGTTTGCCGGGCAATGGCTGGCCATCGGGCTGAACAAACTCAACCACCCAGTGATCACCATCCGCCTTGGCTTCCAATAAACGAAAGGTCGGAGGGAATGGATCAGTCGTCAGCGTGACACCACCATCGGCCTTCTCCCACAGACCGGAAGCCTCTCCTTTAATCCCGGAGCCCAGTATTTCAAATGAAAAGCGATGATCGGCTTTTAATTCAAGCTTGGTCGCTACATAGCCACCCTGCTTGTACACACCCACCACGCTTTCAGCAGCCTGTGCGATACCAGCCATGCCAAGCAAGGCCAGGGACACCATCAATGCCTTCATCGCTACTCTCCTCCGGGACATTCCTAACTTGAATCAGATCAATAATCCAGCGGCAGGCTGACACGGCGGCCATCGCGTGCCGACAGATACATGGCGATCAGCAGTTCCAGCGACTTCAGCCCTTCGCGGCCGTCGGTTTCCGGTTCGGCCTTGCCCTGCATCACGTTGATCACGTTGTCGTAGTACAGCGGGTGACCAAAGCCGTAAACGCTGGTGGTGGCGTAGCTGGCGTTCTTGATTTCATCGTCCATGGCGTGCGGCTCGGAGAATTCCCAGTGCTGGATTTCATTCACCGCCACACCACCCACCCGTACCGAACCCTTTTCACCCAGGATGGTGATGGAACCTTCCAGGTTCTTGGGGTAGGTCAGCATGGTTACGTTCATGCTGCCCAGCGCGCCGGAGCGCCATTTCACGCTGACGGTGCCGGTGTCTTCCACCTCGATATTGCGTGCCAGTGTGGCGGTGTAGGCCTGCACGCTTTCCACCGGGCCGATCAGCCAGTCCAGCAGGTCGACATAGTGGCTGGCCTGGTTCATGAAGGCACCGCCGTCGAATTCCCAGGTACCACGCCAGCCGCCCTGGTCGTAATAGCTTTGCGGACGGGTCCAGAACACATTGACGTTGACCATGTAGATGCGGCCAAAGCGTTTTTCCTGCATGGCGCGCTTGAGCAGTTGCAGGGTGTCGTTACGACGGTTCTGCTTCACCACGAACATGCGCTTGCCGGCCTTGTCGGCGGCTTTCACCATGGCCAGGCCATCTTCCCAGCGGGTGGCCATCGGCTTTTCCGTCATCACGTGGAAGCCAGCCTCCGAACATTCGATGCTCTGGTTCGGGTGCAGGCCGGAGGGGGTGGTCAGTACGATGATGTCGGCATTGGTAGCGGCCAGCATGTCGGTGAGATTGCTGTGACCACGGGCGCCGGTGCGTTCTACGGCAGCTTGCAGCGCAGCCGGATCAACATCACAGACATCGACCAGTTCAGCGCGATCGGCATGCTTTTCCAGCGAGCCGAAATGGTTGTTGGCAATGCGGCCACAGCCAACCAGCGCGAAGCGGATCTTGCGGTCGGTAATCGGGGCGTGGTGTACGGTTTTCATGGTGGGTTCCGTTCTGTGCTTAAACGGCAAAAGGCGACCGTGGGGTCGCCTGCTTGCGTCATGCCGTCAGGGTCAGGCCTTGACGATGTGGTCGGCGGGTTCCAGATACTTGCCACGGCTGTCGACGATCAGCTGGGCATGCTCCTTCAGCGCTGCATAGTCGAACTTGTCGTGATCGGTAGCCAGCAGCACGCAGTCGTAGCTGGCGATGGTGGCGGCATCCAGCGCCACGCTGGACAGCGCGAAGTGGTGCTCGCGCATCTTGGGGAATACCGGCACGTGCGGGTCGCTGTAGGATACTTCTGCGCCCAGATCACGCAGTTTTTCCATCAGGAATACCGACGGGCTTTCGCGCATGTCATCCACGTTCTTCTTGTAGGCAATGCCCAGCACCAGCACGCGGCTGCCATTGATGGCCTTCTTGCGGATATTCAGCGCAGCGGCCACTTTCGCGACCACATAATCGGGCATGGCGCTGTTCACTTCACCGGCCAGCTCGATGAAACGGGTGTTCACACCGTATTCACGCGCTTTCCAAGTGAGGTAGAACGGGTCGATCGGGATGCAGTGGCCGCCCAGGCCCGGACCCGGATAGTAGGGTACGAAGCCGAAAGGCTTGGTGGCGGCAGCGCGGATCACTTCGTGAATGTCGATGCCCATCTTGTCGGCCACGATCTTCATTTCGTTGACCAGGCCGATATTCACCGCACGGTGGATGTTTTCCAGCAACTTGGTCATTTCCGCAGCGCGGGTGGAGGATACCGGCACCACCTTGTCGATCACCGCGCTGTACAGCGCCACGCCGATTTCCTGGCAGGCCGGGCTGTAGCCGCCGCAGACCTTGGGAATGGTGCGGGTGGTGAAGTTGGGATTGCCCGGATCTTCACGCTCCGGCGAGAACACCAGGAAGGCATTCTCGCCCACCTTGAAGCCACGGGATTCCATGCGCGGCAGCAGTTCTTCGTCGGTGGTACCCGGATAGGTGGTGGATTCCAGCGATACCAGATGGCCTTCGCGCAGATAGGGCACCAGGCTGTCCATGGTGTCCAGTACGAAGCTCAGATCCGGCTCGCGGTATTTGTTCAGCGGGGTCGGCACACACAGAATCAGCGTGTCGGCTTCCGGCGCGCGGGAGAAATCGGTGGTGGCTTCAAAACCACGCTCCAGCGCGGTGGCGATGCTGTCGGCGCTGATATGCTCGATATAGCTCTTGCCGGCAGTCAGGGCATCAACCTTGCTCTGGTCGATGTCAAAGCCCAGTACCTTGTAGCCCACTTCGGCAAAACGCAGCATCAGCGGCAGGCCGACATAGCCCAGACCCACGATGCCGATGACGGCGGATTTGTCCGCGATACGGTTAAGCAGTTGCTGCTTGATCACAATGATAGTCCCAACAAAGTAAAAACCTGCCATGGCCGCCCACGGCGACCATGCACTGAATTCGGTAAAGTCCGGCAGTGTAGCGAAGCTTGCCGCCAGGCTTGTTGATCTGGCGCATCACCCTGCCCTGACACTGGCGCGGCACATTATACGCCTGCTTGTCACGCCGCTGGGGTTACCAAACGTGACAAATCGCCCGACAAGGCAGCAGGTAGCACACTCAGATCAGCAGATGCCCGGCCGTGCTCTGGTTGGTCTGTTTCAGCCGCTGGACAAAATCGCCAAACTCCAGCCCGAAGCGGCATTCCATGCGGTCGGCCCGCTCTTTCAGCGCCTCCCACTGGGTCAGTGTGGGGCTCTGGCGGAAAGCCATCACCGCCACATTGCCATGGCTGGCCGAAGGCAATTCCAGCACGCGGCCTTCGAATACTGTGAGCAGGCGCTCGACAAAGCTGTGATAGCGCTTGTCGCCGCTCCACCAGTTGGTGACGAACACCCCATGCGGGCTGAGTGCACGCTTGCAGTCTTCGAAGAAGTCTTCGGTGGTCAGCTCGTCCACGATCTGCAAGCCATCAAAACCATCCACCAGAATGGCGTCGGTGGAGCCACGGAAAATCTTTACGTAATCCGCACCGTCGGCCTCGATGATTTCGAAGAAATCCCCCTCTTCCGGCAGCTTGAAAAAGGCACGCGCCACGGCAATGACCTGCGGATTGATATCCACCGCCACGCTGACTGCGTCCGGCAGGTATTCGTCGATGAAGCGGGCGAAGGAGCCGCCGCCCAGGCCGATCTGCAAGATATGGCGCGGGTCGTCGTTCCACAGCAGGAAGGCCATCATGGCGCGGCTGTAGGACAGCACCAGCTCGGCCGGCTCGTCCATGTCCATCGAACTCTGGATGGTTTCCGAGCCCAGATGCAGCGAGCGGATATTGCCGGCTTCGGAAATCTCCACTTCCGGCATGTCTTCTACCGCGGCACGCACGCGGCGGCGAAAAGGGTGCAAAGCTCTACGCGCCACAAGCGCTCCCCTCGCCCGGCTTGCGGGAATCCAGAATACTGATGGTGCGACGTGCAGGCGTCTGCGCTGCTTCTTCACCATCTTCAAGCGGCATGGGCGGATCGCGGAACTCTTCCTTGTCGAAGGCGGTGTCGCCGTTCTCGAAGGGGCTGTCACCGGTTTGCAGGCCGACAAAGTCGAACAGCCCGGTATCGCACAAATGCGACGGCACCACGTTTTGCAGGGCGCGGAACATGCTTTCCACCCGGCCGGGGAAGCGCTTGTCCCAGTCGTTGACCATTTCCTTGACTACCTGGCGCTGCAGATTGGGCTGCGAGCCGCACAGATTGCACGGAATGATGGGGAACTGGCGCAAGTCGGCGTAGCGGATGATGTCTTTTTCGCGGCAATAGGCCAGCGGGCGGATCACCATGTGCTTGCCGTCGTCCGACACCAGCTTGGGCGGCATGGACTTGAGCTTGCCGCCGTAGAACATATTGAGGAACAGCGTGTGCAGGATGTCGTCGCGATGGTGACCCAGCGCGATCTTGGTGGCACCCAGTTCGTCCGCTACCCGGTACAGGATGCCACGGCGCAGGCGCGAACACAGGCTGCAGGTGGTCTTGCCTTCTGGCACCAGCTTTTTGACGATGGAGTAGGTATCTTCCTCGATGATGCGATATTCCACACCGATGGACGCCAGGTAACCAGGCAGCACGTCTTCCGGGAAGCCAGGTTGTTTCTGGTCCAGATTCACCGCCACGATGGAGAAGTCGATAGGGGCGGATTTTTGCAGACCCAGCAGGATGTCCAGCATGGTGTAGCTATCCTTGCCGCCGGACAGACACACCATGATCCGGTCGCCCTGCTCGATCATGTTGAAATCATTGATGGCATCACCCACATGGTGACGCAGGCGCTTGGCCAGTTTATTACCCTCGAAGGAGGCCTTTTTGGCCTTGTCGTCGAGTACGGCGTTCTGTTCGGACATGGGGTACGGCTAAGAAATTGAAAAACAGGCGATTTTACTGTTTTTCCCCGCCAAAATCCACGCTCTTTCCCGGCATGGCCTGCAGCTGTGGTGGCCAGACCTACAGCACGATGCTGCGCCCGCCGTCCACCGCCAGAATCTGGCCGGTGACATAGCTGGCATCCAGCAGCAAAAAGGCCACTGCACGGGCGATATCATCCGGCTGACCGGTGCGCTGCAGCGGAATGGTGGCTTCGATGGCCGCGCGCTCGGCCGCATCGAAAGAGGCTTCGCCCTCCGGCCACAGATTCACCCCCGGTGCCACGCCGTTCACCCGCACATCCGGCGCCAGCTCCAGCGCCAGACTGCGGATCAGCTGGGCATGGCCGGCCTTGGCCAGGTTGTACACCACGTGGCGCTTCATCGGCCGCTCTACATGAATATCGGAAATGCCGACAATGGCCCCGCCACTGCGCCGCAATGCGGGTGCCAGCGCCTGGCTGAGGAACAGCGGTGCCTTGAGATTGCTGCCCATCAGGTCGTGCCAGGCCAGCTCATCGATCTCACCCAGCTCGGTGGGGAAAAAGCTGGAGGCATTGTTGACCAGGCCATCCAGCCGGCCAAACGCCGCCAGCGCCTGCGCTGCCAGCTGCTGCAAGCCCTGCGTATCCAGCAGATCGGCCTGCACCAGCCGCACCGAACCCGGACGCTGGCCATTGAGCTCGGCCGCCAGCACCTCGGCCTCACCGCGCGAGCCGCGATAATGCAACACCAGCCGCACACCACGCGCATGCAACAGGCGGGCAATGCCCGCGCCTACCCGGCGCGCCGCACCGGTAATCAACACCACGCGCTGTTCGAGCACCTGCTCGGCTGCTTCTTGCTGTAGCACCATCTGCTGTTCATCTCCGAATGGTTGCCCGCTGCCGGCGACCCGCGCCAGCCAACGGTAGACGGCAACAAAATGCGCGCTGCCTCTTCTCCCGCGCCCTGCTTTCGCCCACAATCGCCGCACATTGTAGCAGGATGCATTCCATGACCACCTTACCCGCCCCCAGCACGGCGGCACTGGCCACCAGCCAGGCACTGTGCACCCATATCCGCCAGGCCATCAGCGACGCTGGCGGCTGGATTCCCTTTTCCCGCTATATGGAGCTGGCGCTGTACGCGCCGGGCCTGGGCTATTACTCGGCCGGTAGCCACAAGCTGGGCAGCGCCGGTGACTTTACCACCGCACCGGAAATGTCGGCCTATTTTGGTCGCACCCTGGCCCGGCAGATTGCCGAGCTGCTGCCGCAAACCGCCGGCAAGCTATATGAATTCGGTGCCGGCACCGGCAAGCTGGCCATCGACATCCTGACCGAACTGGAAAAGCTGGGCTGCCTGCCGGAACAGTACATCATCATCGACCTGTCGGCCGACCTGATCGAGCGCCAGCAAACGGCCATCCGCGCCACCCTGCCCCATCTGGCCGACCGCCTGCAATGGCTGAGCGTGCTGCCGGCGGAACTGGACGGCGTGGTAATCGGCAACGAAGTACTGGATGCCATGCCCTGCGAGCTGTTGCACTGGACACCCGAACCGCAGCAACGCGGGGTGGCGCTGGAGGGCGAGCAATTCATCTGGCAAGACCGCCCCATCCAGGACCCGGCCCTGCAACAACCGGCCGCAGCGCTGAATATCCGGCAAGAGGGCTATATCAGCGAACTGAGCCTGAGCAACACCGCCTTTATCCACACCCTGGCGCGCCATCTGGTGCGCGGGGCCATCTTGCTGGTGGATTACGGCTACCCGGCGAGCGAGTTCTACCATCCGCAACGTCATATGGGCACGCTGATTGGCCATTACCGCCACCACACGGTGGATGACCCCTTCTTCCTGCCCGGCCTGATGGACCTGACCTGCCACGTGGATTTCACCGCCATTGCCCAGTCCGGCATCGACGCCGGGCTGGACCTGATCGGCTACACCACCCAGGCGCAATTCCTGATCAATGCCGGCATCACCCAGCTACTGGGTGAACTGGATGCCGACGACAGCGCCAGCTATCTGCCGGTGGTGGCCATGGTGCAAAAACTGCTGTCGATGCAGGAGATGGGCGAGCTGTTCAAGGTGATCGGCTTTGGCCGTGGCGTCAGCATCGACTGGCAGGGCTTTAGCCAGGGCGACCGCTGCCACACCTTGTAAGGCGACAAGCCCGCCGCAGGCCGCACGCATTTTTGGTTGACAGCCGAAAAAACGCTGCGTATAGTTCGCGTCTCGGTGCAAGCGCATCGAGAAACGTGGCGAATTAGCTCAGTCGGTTAGAGCGACGGAATCATAATCCGCAGGTCCGGGGTTCGAGTCCCTGATTCGCCACCACAGTTTGCGAAGTTTGACTTGTCAGGCTTCACGGCGAATTAGCTCAGTCGGTTAGAGCGACGGAATCATAATCCGCAGGTCCGGGGTTCGAGTCCCTGATTCGCCACCAGCATTACCAAAAAGGCCAGCTCCCACGAGTTGGCCTTTTTGCTTTTCCTCCACCCAACTCCGCGCAGCAATTCGTTGCGCCCGCGCCGCAGCCTGCATGGCCAATCGCATCGACACCCGGCAAAATATCTTGCATGTTTGATCAAATTTCTGCATAACTACTGCCTTGCTTGCCCAGCACAATAAAGAAACAGGCCAGCACAACGCAGGGCAACGCGGCAAAAAATAGCTGGCAGTAGTGATAAAACGATAAAAAACGGTAAAAGCCGGCAGTAGTTCGTCTGCTACGACTCCCCTCACCCGATCAGTTTCAGATCAAATCATGCCTGCAGCCTTGCGCTACAGGCAGCGGGAACGGCTGCCTGTCGGCAGCCGCTGGCGAAGAAGCGCACAACAGGGAGTGCACCATGCAGATCAAGTCCAGGCTTACCATGCTGGCCATCGTTACCACGACGGGGCTGTGCATGCTGGGAAGCGTCATGGCTTATACCCAGTTCAGTCTGGGGCAATTCATCCAGCGCCTGCTGGAGGGCGACCTGCCCAGCGTAGAGACCCTGCAGCGCTTTCAGACCGATACGCTGAAAATGACTGTCGATTCGCTGCTGCTAGGCGCCAGCGACAATGCCAATGAATTGCAACGCTTGCCCAAGGCCATTGCTGATGAAGAGCAGGATGCCCGTGCCGCACTGAAAAGCTATCACGCACTGGCCCTCAGCAGCGAAGACCAGCGCCTGCTGGCACAGGACCAGGCCCGGCTGGACGACTACGCCCGGGTGCTCAAGCCCTATTTTGAAGCCACCGAAAACGGCGATATCGTGGCAGCCAAATCGGCGCTGCGTCAGCTGGTGCCCACGGCGCGCGCCGTGCTGGCTGCCGGCGAAAGCCATCTGCATTACAACTACCAGCTGACACAACAGGAAGCCGGCCAAGCCACCGGGCTGCTGCAGTTCGTGCAGCTGCTCAGCCTTGCCACCGTGCTGCTCTGCCTGCTGGTGGTAGGCAGCATGAGCTGGTCGCTGGCACGTTCACTGTCCCGGGCGATCAACGGTTTGCAGAATGCCATTAGCGGCATTGCCGATTCGCTTGACTTCACCCGCCGCGCCCCACAGGACAGCGATGACGAGCTGGGTGCCACCGCCAGTGCTTTCAACAGCCTGATTGGCAGATTGCAGGGCAGCCTGAGCGCATTGACCGGCAATATCCGTCAGTTGACCGTGGCCTCTGCCGATGTCGCACGCGCATCAGACGAAGTGGCCGGTACGGCTGCCCGGCAGAGCGATATCTCGGCCAGCGTGGCTGCCACCGTGCAGCAGCTGACCGTCAGCATCAATCATGTCGGCATGCAGGCGGCCGCCACCAACGAGCAGGCGGTGAACGCCGGCGAGCTGGCAGGCAGTGGCGGACAGGTGGTCAGCAGTACCGTCAGCGACATTCGCGACATTGCCGGCACGGTGGGCACCGCCTCGCATAGCGTGCGCCAGCTGGGCGAACAGGCGCGCTCCATCGTTTCGGCGGTTTCGGTCATCAAGGAGGTGGCTGACCAGACCAATCTCCTGGCACTGAACGCCGCCATCGAAGCAGCACGGGCCGGCGAGCAGGGACGCGGCTTTGCCGTGGTGGCAGACGAGGTACGCAAGCTGGCCGAACGCACCAGCAGCATGACCAGCGAGATCAACAGCGTGATCAGCGCCATTGCCGGCAGCAACGAGCAAACCGGCAAGGCCATGGCCGCTACCGTGGCCAGAGTGGAAAGCGGCATGCAGCGGGCCGATATGGCGCAAGAAGCCATTGTCCGCATCGGTGACACCACCCGCGACCTGGTGGGGCTGGTGGGTAACATCACCCTATCCATCCGTGAACAGGCCAGTGCCAGCACCGATATCGCGGTACAGGTAGACCAGATCGCCCAGATGGCACAAAGCACCAACAGCGATGCCTCGGCAGCCGCCACGGCAGCGCAGGCGCTGGATGCATCGGCCCGGCGCATGCAGGAAATTGTGGCGGCGTATCGGCTATAACAGCCTGGGTACCATCTGCAAAGGAAGGAACAGCCAAGGTGCAAGGGCGTGAATAAACGCAATGAATAGCCTGTTTCTGCGCATTTTTAACGGATTTCAATGCAGGATCACCCGCGTAGCGCAGATAGAAAACAAACTCCAAGCCGGATTTGCGGCTTTCGCCAACCCCCGCCATGCATTAGATTGAAATGAGGGACTGGCATCAAGGCCAGTCATTTGTTTGCCTGCGAAAGCCCGCCATGTCCAATGTCACCGCCAGCCGCAGCGTCCATGACGACTGCAGCATCCATGTCGACCTGCGCGAAGTGATTCACGCACTGTCTGATGCCCTTGATCTGGTGGGCATCGATGACGTGGCCCACGGCAAGCGGGTCGGCATCATGGCTTATCACTGCGCACTGACGCTGGGCCTGAGCCGGGCACAGGCCAGCTTTCTGTTCGATCTGGGCCTGCTGCACGATGTCGGCGTCTCCTCCACCCGCACCCATCACCACCTGGTCAGCGAGTTCGACTGGGCCGGCTCCCAACAGCATTGCCTGACCGGTGCAGCGCTATTGGCCGGCTTTACCCCGCTGGCAGCCATGGCCGAGCCGGTACGCTATCACCACACCCCGTGGGAAAAACTGGTGGCCATGCCTGGCCTCTGTCGCGAAATAGCCGAGCAGGCCAACCTGATCTATCTGGTAGACCGGGTAGACGCCATGGCCGCGGCCTTCTACAGCGGTGGCGAGCTGCTGAGCCACACGCCGGCTATTCGAGAGCAGATCGCCCAGCGCAGCGGCCAGCACTTTGCCCCACAGCTGGTCGAGGCTTTTCTGCAAGCATCGCAGGCCGAAGCCTTTTGGTTGCAGCTGGAGCCACGCGGTATTGCCGGCATGCTGCAGGATATGCGCGAGCTCAGCCTGCCCTGCACTGCCAGCACGGCACAGCTCAAGCAATTGGCCACGCTGTTTTCCTGCATTGTCGATGCCAAAAGCCCGTTTACCGCGCGCCACTCGCAAGGCGTGGCCGGGCTGTCGCGCTGGCTGGCCGAGCGACTAGGGCTGACGCCTGGCCGTTGCGACCAGCTGGAAATCGCCGCCCTGCTGCATGATCTGGGCAAGCTGCGCGTGCCGGATGAAATTCTGGAAAAGCCCGCCGGGCTCACCAGCCGCGAACGCAGCCTGATCAATGCCCATAGCTTTGAAACCTACCAGATCCTGCGACATATCCGCGGCTTTGAAGAAATCGCCTGCTGGGCTGCCTATCACCACGAAGAGCCGGATGGCGGCGGCTATCCCTTCCATCTGAGTGCAGCCAGCATGTGCATCGAAGCACGCATCCTGCGCGTGGCCGACATTTTCCAGGCACTGGCCCAGGACAGGCCCTATCGTGCCGGACTCAGTGCCGACGCGGTGCTGGCCACCCTGCAGCAACTGGCGGCGCAACAGCGCATTGATCCGGCCATTCTGGCGGTGGCAGCACGCGACATGCATGGGGCCATGTCGGCTGCGCTGCCGACAGGGAAACCCACCTGAGAGGCTGTTCACGACCGGCAATACGCGGGTGATCCTGCGTTGAAAGCCACTCAAAACGTTCATGGATACCATCTCCATTGCGCTTTTTCACGTCCTTTCGCTTGGCCTTGCCCCTTACTCCCTAGATCGTGAACAGCTTCTTAATCACGGCGGCACGATTGCCAGCACCGGGGCGCAGGCGGATAATCGCCGACCCCGACCCTGCGTCGATCCCACTGGAGTACCGCAATGAGTGAACAGGAACTGCGTTTGTCCAAACGCATGGTCGAACTGGGGCTGTGCTCGCGCCGTGAAGCCGATGCTTTCATCGAACAGGGACGGGTCAGGGTGGATGGCCAACTGGTGCAGCAACTGGGCAGCCGCGTACGGCCAGAACAGCGCATCGAACTGGACAAGCCACGCATGACGCTGGGTGAGCTCAGCATCAGCCTGCTGCTGCATCGTGCCACGGCCGAGTCCCTGCCGCTATCAACCCTGATTACCCCAGACACCCGCGCCGCACGGGATGGCAGCGAGGTGGTCTTCAATCCGCGTCATCTGAAGCCGCTACAACAAGCCGGTGCGCTGGAACCGGGCTGTCATGGCCTGGTGGCACTGACACTGGACAAGAAACTGGCACGCAAGCTGGCCGATGCCGAGCAGGAATACCTGATTCAGCTGGAGGCGGCACCCGCTGCAGAAGAACTCAAACAGCGCCTGCAGCAATTGAAACTGCCAGGCAAAGCCCCGCGCGGCCTGAAAGTGAGCCGCCAGAGCGACCGCCAACTGCGACTGGTGCTGACGGCAGTACAGCCCGGCCAACTGGCTGCCATCTGTCAGGGGCTGGGTTTGCAACCGCTGGCCCTGCGCTGCATCCGCATCGGCAAGCTGGGCATGGGTGACCTGCCTGCCGCACAGTGGCGCTATCTGCTGCCGATGGAGTCCTTCTAGACCAGCCTGCTGGCTGCGCCGGTGACCACTAGCCCGGCGCCAGCGCGGCCAATGCCTGCAAGGCCGCAGCAGCAAAGCCCTCGCCCGAGGGCATGGCGTCCGGCCACTGCAGCCGCTGATGTCCTGGCGTGTCGGCCACCCGGTAGTCGGCCCCCAGGGTGTCCAGTCCCAGCAGCTGAATGCCATCGGCCACCACCGCCTGGCGCAACAGTGCAGCTTCTTCTTCCAAGGTCAGTTGCGGCGGGCCATCCAGCTCCGGCGCTTCCAGCCAGCCCATACGCCCGACGCCGCCGATATAGCGCAGCCGCAAGGGCTGCAGGCGGAAGAACATGAAATCAAGCTGCAGCAGGTCCTCTGCTGCCGTCTGATAGCGACAAAAGCGTTGCAGCAGCGCGGGTTCAGGCTCGATACGCTGCGCATCGGCCAGCAGGGTCAACCGGGCACCAGCCTGCACATCGCTCACACCGTCCTCCACAACAGACAAGCTGCAGCGGCCATCACCCAGCAGGTTGCGGGTGTGCTCGGCCAGGGCACTGATCAGCAGCAAGGGCCGGTGCGCCTGATCCAGCACATAGGGCAATACCGTGGCATAGGGATAGCCGGGCAGCTGTGTGGAATGGCTGGCCAGCGTAGCGTAATGGCTGCCATGCATCAGCTGCAAGGCGACAGTAGATGGAATTTTCACAGCAAGATTCTCCCTTCGACAGCAGGATGGTGAGCCGGCCTGTTATGCCACAGCCGCCAGGCTGGCGTCAGTGCTATCCGGCAGCGGCTTGCGCTGGCGCAAGCAAGATCAGCTCGCCCCCTGCGCCTGCGGTAGCCGGGCGACAAAGTGATAGAGCTCGGCAGCCGGCATCGGCCGGGCAAACCGGTAGCCCTGCATCTGGGTGCAGCCCATGGCCAGCAGGCAGTGATGCTGACCATCGGTTTCCACCCCCTCGGCCACCACATCCATGCCCATGTCACGTGCCATCGACAAGGTGGCGCGCACCACGGCCTCGTCATCGCCACTACCCGGCAAGGTACTGACAAAAGCCTGGTCTATCTTCAAGCGGCTGATGGGAAAACGTTTGAGCCGGGACAGCGAGGAATAGCCGGTGCCGAAATCATCCAGCGCAAAGCGGCAGCCCAGTTGCATCAGCGCATTGAACACCTCCAGATGGCGCGCATCCTCGCTCATCAGCGCTCCTTCGGTCAGCTCCAGCTCCAGCATGCCGGGAGCGATCTGGTAGCGTTGTACCAGCCCGCGCACATAAGGCGTGAGATCACTGCGCTCCAGCTGCACCGGCGACAGATTGACCGATACCGGCAGCAGCAGTCCGGCGGCGGCCCAACGCGCCTGTTCGGCACAAGCCTCGGCCAGCACCCAGCGCCCCAGCTCGACAATCAGCCCGCTGCGCTCGGCCAGGCTGATGAACTCGCCGGGCAACATCAGCCCGCGCAGGGGATGACGCCAGCGCACCAGCGCCTCGCAACCGATGCAGCGGCCAGTATCGGCATCCAGCTGCGGCTGGTAGTACAGCACCAGTTGTGTCGGGTCGTCCTGTAGCGCCCGGCGCAGGTCGCGCTCCAGCGTCAGCCGTTCCATGGCCTGGGTATTCATGTCCGGGGTGTAGTAGCGCAAGGTGTCACGCCCTGCTTCCTTGGCTGCATACATGGCCATGTCGGCATGGCGCAGCAGGGTGTCCGGGTCTTGCCCGTCTTGCGGAAACAGTGCCACCCCGATACTCACCGTGCAGCGCAGTTCGTGCTGCTCCACCACCACCGCCGGGTCAAACAATGCCAGTAACTGTTCGCCCAGCGCATCCAGCTGCGCCTGCTGCTGGTAAGGCAGCAGGATGACAAATTCGTCGCCACCCAGCCGGGCCAGCATGGCATCGGGCGGCAGTGGCTGTTGCAGGCGACGCGAAATGCTAACCAATAGCTGATCACCCACCGGATGGCCCAGGCTGTCGTTGACCGTCTTGAATTCATCCATGTCCAGAAACAGCACCGCCAGCTGAGTTTTGTCCTTTTCGGCCATGGCATGGCGGGCCATGGTCAGCCAGCAGGCCCGGTTGGGCAGGCTGGTCAGGCTGTCGTGCAAGGCCAGATAAGTCACATTGGCCTCGGCCTTGCGCGTGGCATCCAGCTGGGTTTGCAATTGCTGGTTGGTATCGGCCAGCTCGGCGGTACGCTGCTGCACCTCACCTTCGATGCGCCGGGTATAGCCGGTGACAATCAGCAGAAAACCACCAAACAGGCCGGTCATGGCCAGCCCCACCACAAAGGTGATCCACTCCAGCCAGCTGCGCAGTCCGGCCAGATAATCCTCGCTGGCACGCAGGCGCAATGCCCAATTGCGTCCGGCAAAGGAAAACTGGCTGAGCAAATGCGGCCGCTGGCCGAACCAGCCATCCTTGCCACAATTGGCCGGGCCGGACAGGCGGTGGAAACCGGGCGCGCCATCCCGATCAATCAAGCAGACTTCGATATCGCGACGCACACCATGCTGCAGGGTACTGGACACGATGTCATCCATGCGGAACAGGCTGGACACCACCCCGCGCAGCACCTGATGCTGGCTGTCATCCAGCGGGGCATATACCGCCTGATACAGCGCCACGCCCTTCTGCTGTTGCGCTTCCTGCACCAGGCGAATGGCGGGGCTGGCCACCGGCAGGCCACTCTGCAGGCTATGCCGGATAGTGCTGGCCAGCTCGGGCGAGGACAGGATGTCCAGCCCCAAGGCACGCTTGTTGCTGGCGAATGGTTCGATATAGCGGACGGGCAAATAGGAAGGACGCTGCGGCGATGGCGCGACATGGCCAGCGGCATCGCGCGCCAGAATGGTCGCACCGGCCAGCGCACTGTCTTCGAAGGCGGCACGCTCGGCATCGCTGACCAGCGGGCACCAGCCCAGGCTTTGCGTACCCGGCAGCCGCGCCAGCCAGGACGCCGTCAGTTCGCGCCACTGGTCAGCAGAACCACCTGAGGAATACGTCTGCAGTTGTTGCAGGGCCAGCATGCCATCCAACTGCATGTCCAGCCGCTTTTTCAACGCCAGTTCAATCTGGCCGGCATCGCGGTTGAACTGGCTTTGTACCCGTAGCGCTTCCCAGTGATGAATGAGGGCACTGAACCCGACCATGGTCAGCGCAGTCAGCAACATCGGCCACAGCAATGCAGGACTGCGGGCGCGCCATTCACTACGCGGGCGGCCAAACCACGCCAGCATCAGTGGCAGCATGATGAGGCAGCCAAAGGTATCGCCCAGCCACCAGTTCCAGGCATTGAACAGCAGATCGCTAGCCGGCAGCACCCCCAGCGCCGCCAGCGCTGGCACGCTGATGCCGCTACTGAGCAGACAGGATAGGGGAATGATGAACAACATCAGCCGGATCACGCTGTCTGCACGATCCAGCGGATTAGGCCAGCCGATCCAGCGCCGGATCAGCCAGCATGAGCCGAGCGCCTGCACGGTCGCCGCCAGCGGCACCACCAGCAGGGCAAGATAGGCCCAGCCTTGCACACCGGCTTGCCAGCTGGCCACCAACTGCACCAGCAGCGAACCCAGCAGCACGCCCGGCCACAGCGCGCGCCCCCACAGCAGCAAGGACATCATGGCGATGCCGGCAGCCGGAAACACCGGTGCGGTATAGCCTGGCGGAATCGCACTATACAGAGAAGGAACGCCGATCAGGGCATAGACCACAGCCAACCGCAACATGGCGGGAAATCGAGCAGACACGGAACGTCCTTGCAGATAAATGACAGCCGCCCGACATTAGCATGCTGTGGGCAGAGCGTCACTCACCACTCTGAAAAATAGATGTCAATGGCATACATCCGCCGCAGACCATGAAATGGTCGGGCCGACATGACTTAACGGCTGGTGATTCTGGCAGAGATTGCCACATCGGCCTTGGCCGGTGGCTGGCCCTGCAACAGGGAAAAGATCTGTTGCAGGCATTGATCCGCCATCAACTGTCCATCCTGCACGATGGCATCCACCGGAATCGGCAGGCAATCCAGCAGCGGATGATCGTCAAAAGTCATCAGACAGGATGGCGCTTCACGCAAATGATGGGTCTGGCTCATGAAGGACAGCACCCCTTCCAGCAAGGTGATGGAGGCGGTAAACAAGGCCTGCGGATAGCGCCCTTCACGCGCATGCCACTGCTGCATCATGGCAAAACCGGAAGCGCGCTGGAAATCGCGCTCCTGCACCCAGTGCGCCTGCTCGGCCAGCCCGTGTGACTGCAAGGCCTGGCGGTAGCCGGCCAGACGGTCGCGACTGGGCGACAGCGTGGGCTGGCCACCAAAATACACCACCTCGCGCACGCCCTCCTCCAGTTTGCTGCCGATCAGCCGCGCCACGGTATCGGTGGCATCGGTCACCACGGAAGGTATGCCACTGCCGTCAATGCGCCGGTCGACAAACACCAGCGGCAGCCGGCTAGTCCACGGTTGATAGCGGGTAGCATCGCTGCTGCAGGGCACCACCGCCATGCCATCCACCTGCCGCGCCACCAGATGTGCCATGCCTTCGGCCTCGCGTGCCGGGTCCTCGTCGCTGGTCACCAGTACCAGTTGATAATCCCTGGCGCGGCACAGGTTTTCCATGGCCTGGGCCAGCGCGGCATGGGCCGAGTTGGTCAGATCGGGAATCACCAGCCCGATGCTGTTGCTGCGCTTGCTGCGCAGCGAGCGTGCCGACTGCGACGGGTTGAAGTGATGCTCGCGTGCCACTTTTTCCACCCGCAGCACCGTGGCCGGTGCAATACGGTAGCGTTCGGCATGGCCGTTCAGCACCATACTGGCCGTGGTGCGCGAAACGCCGGCGAGACTGGCAATATCATCGATGGTGAGACGCTTGTAGGCAGTCACGGCGGGCTTTCCTGTCAGGAATTGATCACAGATGGCAACAACCCCCGGCAACCATGACAGCAGCGGGGGTTATGCGCGATGTAGCAATTGTATTACAAGCCGGCCGGAGTGAGGCAGCCCCTCCGGCAGATGGCTTCTTACTGCTTGATCAGATTCAGCGGCACCGGGATGAACTTGTCCACGCTCTGGCCGGCAGCCAGCTTCTTGGCAGTCTGGATACCATACTGACCGATCAGCTCGGGCTGCTGCTGCACGGTGGCGGCCAGCGTGCCGGCTTTCACTGCGGCCACGGCATCGGCGGTGGCATCAAAGCCCACTACCACCACGTTTTTCAGGCCCGCAGCCTGAATGGCCTTGAGCGCACCCAGAGCCATTTCGTCGTTATGCGCAAACACACCCTGGATGTCCTTATTACCCTGGATGATGTTTTCCATCACCGACAAGCCCTTGGCACGGTCGAAATCAGCCGGCTGCTTGGCCAGCAGTTTCACATCGGCCTTGCCATCCACCACTTTGTGGAAGCCTTCGCCGCGCTCACGTGCAGCAGACGAGCCGGCGATGCCTTCCAGCTCGACGATACGGCCCTTGCCGCCCAGTTTCTCCAGCAGGAACTCGCCAGCCATCTTGCCGCCAGCCACGTTGTCCGAGGCAATATGGGCGCTGACTTCGGCACCGTTCACGCTACGGTCCAGCGACACCACCTTGATGCCCTTGCCGGTGGCTTCTTTCACCACATTGGCTACGGCGGCGGAGTCGGTCGGGTTGATCAGGATAACGCTGACCTTCTTCTGGATCAGGTCTTCCACGCTGGCCTGCTGCTTGGCCGGGTCGTCCTGTGCATCCACGGTAATCAGCTTGATACCGTCCTTCTGCGCTTCGTCTTCGGCACCCTTGCGCAGCGAAACAAAGAAGGGGTTGTTAAGAGTGGATACCGCCAGGCCGACGGTTACCTGACCATCGGCAGCAGCGGCAGGTGCACTGGCTGCAGCCGGAGCAGCGCTGTCCGGGCCTTGCTTGGAACAGGCAGCAATGCCGAATACCAGCAGACTGGCCAGCAGCGGGTGAAGAATGCGATTCATGGTGAGTCTCCCTGATTAATGATTTAGCTTGCGTTGACTGGCCCTGGCGCAGGGCCATTGTTGATACGAAAACCAGTACTTACTTCTTGCCGCTGCGGTCGATCAGCACCGCCAGCAAAATGACTACACCCTTGATCACCTGCTGATAGAAGGACGACACCCCCAGCAGGTTAAGGCCGTTATTGAGCACGCCGATCAGCAGCGCGCCCATCAGCGTGCCGAAGATCCAGCCGCGCCCGCCGGTGAGGCTGGTGCCGCCCAGTACCACGGCGGCGATGGCATCCAGCTCGTAACCGCTGCCGGCCGTCGGCTGTGCCGAATTCAGCCGCGAGGTCAGCACCACGCCGGCCATGGCCGACATGGCACCGGACAGGGTGTAGACCCACAGCTTGATTTGATCCACCTTCACGCCGGACAGGCGGGCGGCTTCTTCGTTGCCGCCGGTGGCGTACACATGGCGGCCGAACACGGTTTTCTTCAGCAGGAAGGCAAACAGGCCAAACATGATCAGCATCCACACCACCGGAATCGGCACCAGCCCGGCTACATAGCCACCCCCCAGCATGGAGAACAGATCGCTGTTGAAACCGGTAATCGGGCTGCCGCCAGACACCACCAGTGCCAGGCCACGCAGAATGGTCATCGAGGCCAGGGTGGCGATGAACGGTGCCACCTTGCCCTTGCTGATCACCAGCCCGTTAAAGAGGCCCATCAGCCCGCCTCCCAGTACCCCCAGCAGGGTAGCCAGCAGCGGGTTGACCCCCGCCTGGATCAGGGTAGCGATGGCCACCGAGGACAGCGCGAGAATGGAACCGACCGACAGATCAATGCCGCCCAGCAGGATCACCAGCGTCATGCCAAAGGCAATCAGCGCATTGATGGACACCTGGCGCATCACGTTCAGCAGATTGGCCACGGTGAGGAAATCCGGGCTGAGCACAGCCAGTCCCACCGACACCAGCACCAGGGCGATAAAGGGGCCCAGACGCTGCAGGGTGGCTTTTTGTTTTGGAGTCATTGTGTATTCCTTGCTCTGAAATCAGGCGGCATGCGCGGTGCCGGTGGCGGCCGCCATGATGCTTTCCTGGGTGGCGCTGGCCGCCTCGAACAGACCGGTCTGGCGACCTTCATGAATCACCAGGATGCGGTTGCTCATGGCCATCACTTCCGGCAGCTCCGACGACACCATCACGATGGCAACGCCAGCAGCAGCCAGCTGGTTGATGATGTGATAAATCTCGGCCTTGCCGCCCACATCCACCCCGCGCGTGGGTTCGTCCAGCAACAGCACCTTGGGTGGCTGCGCCAGCCATTTGGCAAACACCACTTTTTGCTGATTGCCACCGGACAGCGATTTCACTTCCAGCTCGGCGTCGCGGGTGCGGATACGCAACTGCTCGATCAGCCCCGCCACCGCCTGCTGCTCGGCCGCGTCCGACACCACACCCAGCCGCGCGTATTGCGGCAGATGCACCAGGGTGGCGTTTTCGCGTACCGACATGCCCAGCACCAGGCCCTGGCTCTTGCGGTCTTCCGTTACAAACGCCAGTCCGGCGGCAATCGCCGCACCGGGGCTATCCAGCGCCACTTGCTGTCCGTCCAGCAGCACCGTCCCTGCGCTGCGACGGTTCAGGCCGAACAGGGTCTTGAGGATTTCACTGCGCCCGGCACCCATCAGGCCGGCTACGCCCAGCACTTCGCCGGCGCGCACCTCGAAACTGATATCGCGTACATGCTGCGCATCGGCCAGCCCCGTTACCTGCAGGCGTACGGCACCCGGTGCGGCGGTGCGGCGCGGGAATCGATCACCAATCTCGCGCCCCACCATCATGCGCACCACTTCATCAAAGTCAGTGCGGGCAATCACCCGCTCACCAACAAAGCGGCCATCACGCAACACGCTGATCTTGTCGCAGATGCGGAATATCTCTTCCATGCGGTGCGACACATACACAATGGCCACACCGCGTGCCTTCAGCGCCTGCATCAGGCCGAACAGGGTATCGATCTCGCGTTCGGTCAGCGCAGCAGTAGGCTCATCCATGATCAGCAGGCGGGCATCCATGGCCAGCGCCTTGGCAATTTCCACCATCTGCTGCTGGCCGATGGACAGGCTGCCGGCTTCCGCCTCGGGATCGATCGCACTGGCACCCAATGCGGCCAGCTGGGCTGCGGCTTCACGCCGCATGCGGGCGCTGTCGATCACGCCAAAGCGCGACGGCTCGCGGCCTAGAAACAGGTTTTCCATCACCGACAGTTGCGGAATCAGGTTCAGTTCCTGGTGGATGATGGCAATGCCGCAGGCTTCCGCCTGACGGGTGGAGCGAATCTCCACCGGCTGGCCATCAATGCGGATGGAACCACCGTCGCTACGGTATACCCCGCTGAGAATCTTCATCAGCGTGGATTTGCCGGCGCCGTTTTCGCCCATCAGGGCGTGGATTTCGCCGCCGGCAATGGCAAAGTCGACCTCTTCCAGCACGCGGACCGGGCCAAAAGCCTTGCTGATGCCCTGCATGACGACATTCATGGTCTGGTCCTCAGAAAATCACGCCGGAATGCAGAATCACATTGGCGTAGGGAGTGCACTCGCCGGTGCGGATCACCACCCGCGCAGCCTGACAGCGTTGCTTGAATTCTTCATGACTCACCCACTCCAGCGCCACGCCCTGCCGCGACAAGGCCGCAGCCGTTTCCACCACCACCGGGTTATGTGCGCGACACTCGTCGGCAAACACCGCGCGCTCACACTGGAAATCGGCGAGGACGGTTTCCAGTACACGGGCAAAACCCGGCTCGCCCAGCGCCAGTGCCAGGTCGATGCATTCCACCCCAGGCGGAATTGGCAGGCCGCAGTCGGCAATCACCAGGCTATCGGTATGGCCCATGCCCGCCAGCACGCGGGCGATGTCGCGGTTCAGATGTCCCAGTTTTTTCATGCGTGTTGTTCCAGAAAATATTGCAGTTCGGTCAGCGTGGGCATGCCGCTCTGCGCGCCCTGCTTGGTCACCGACAGCGCCGCGGCGGCATTGGCACAACGCACCGCCTCGGCCAGACCCAGCGGCCAGAATGCCGCCAGCGCACCATTAAAGGTATCGCCGGCACCGGTACTGTCCACCGCCAGCACCGGGAAACCGGCAATCTGCTGCAGGCTGCCCTGCGCGTCGGCATAACTGGCACCCTGGCTGCCCTGGGTCATCACGATGCCTGCCGGGCGGCTGCTCAGCAATTGCTGCCAGGGCTGCTGGCTGGCCAGGGCGATGGCCAGTTCGTATTCATTGGGAGTCAGCAGGGAAACCTGCTGCTGCAAGCTTTCCGGCAAGGACTGGGCCGGGGCCGGATTCAGGATGAAGGGCTTGCCATGGCGCGCCGCCAGCATGGCGGCATGCTCTACCGTGGCCAGTGGCACCTCCAATTGGGCCAATACCACATCGGCGTCGATGAAGGCCTGCTCGGCCGCATCCAGCTGGGCGGGCTGCAGCGCGTGGTTGGCACCGGGTACCACCATGATGGCATTGTCACCACCGGCCAGCGTAATGCTGGCCATGCCGGTGGCTTGATCCACGCGGCTGATCCAGCGGGTATCGATGCCCTCGGCCTTAAGGCCGGCCAGCAACTGGTCGCCAAATGCATCCTTGCCCAGGCAGGCGATCAGGCTGACTGCCGCGCCCAGCCGGGCAGCGGCCACCGCCTGATTGGCACCCTTGCCTCCGGGATAAGTGGCAAAGCGGTGGCCGAACAGGGTTTCACCCTGGCGTGGAAAGCTGTCCGCCTCCACCACCAGGTCCATGTTGATGCTACCGATCAGCAAAACTCGGCTCATGTCTTGTCTTTCCAGGCGCAGCGCCACCAACAAGCGCAAGCGCGGCGGTGTCATGTGACACGGCTGACGCAGGCAGTGGCAGGCCGCTGTTCATTAAAGGCTAAAACGTAATCAGCAATTGGGTGAACTTATAGCAGAGCCGGCATGTCGGTGGAAGCACAACACGCAATAAATGTAAGTTTTCAACTACATGGCAGCGAAAAAAAACCACACCATGGTGCAAGACCATCCACCAGGTGCCGGCCTTAGCCCATGACATGCACCACGACGGTGCCAATCACGGTGAATATGTAGTTGCAGCGCACAAATCATCGCCCCCTTGCCCGATAAGGATTCCTACTTGCCCTTGCCGCACCGCAGCAGGAAAAAGCCGCGCTGGCGCTGCCGACAAGTCCCCTGCGCCAGCAGGCCGGCTGTGCTAAAATCGGCCAACACATTCATTTGATTATGAAAACACTCATCACCGCCCTCTTGCTCTGCCTGCTGTCACTGCCAGCCATAGCCGTGAACAGACTGCTGCCCGCCAATATCCTGGCCGGCACCATCTCCAGCGTGGACAACAACACCGTCACTTTCGTGAAGAGCGAAAGCTCCTTGCTGCGCGCGCTGCTGGCGACACTGATCCCCACCGGTCAGAGCTATGCCACCGCACCTGGCCTGCGCATCTACGACGGCGACAACCGCTTCCTGCTCACCGGCCAGTTGCCCACCCTGGTGGGGCAGACGGTCGGCATCACGCTGGATCTGCAAGGCAATATCAACCGTATCTGGGTGCTGAGCGATGCTGAAATCGAGCTGCTGCAGCAGCGTCAGCAGTAAGGCCCACCCAATGAACCAGCTGGAATCCGCGTAGCAATGAAGAAGGTATACATCAAGACCTTTGGCTGCCAGATGAACGAATACGACTCTGACAAAATGGTCGACGTTCTGGGCGATGCCGAAGGCATGATCAAGACAGACAATCCCGAAGAAGCCGACGTCATCCTGTTCAACACCTGCAGCGTGCGGGAAAAAGCCCAGGAAAAAGTATTCTCCGACCTCGGCCGCATCCGCCCGCTGAAAGAAGCCCGCCCCGACCTGATCATCGGCGTCGGCGGCTGCGTGGCCTCGCAGGAAGGCGATACCATCGTCAAACGCGCGCCGTATGTGGATGTGGTATTCGGCCCGCAAACCCTGCACCGCCTGCCGGAGATGATCCGCGCCCGCCAGCACAGCGGCGCGGCCCAGGTGGATATTTCCTTCCCCGAGATCGAGAAATTCGACCACATCCCGCCGGCCAAGGTCGACGGTGCTGCAGCCTTTGTCTCCATCATGGAAGGCTGCTCCAAGTACTGTTCCTTCTGTGTGGTGCCTTATACCCGTGGTGAGGAAGTATCGCGCCCGTTTGAAGATGTGCTGACCGAAATCGCCGGTCTCACCCAGCAGGGCGTGAAGGAAATCACCTTGCTGGGGCAGAACGTCAACGCCTATCGCGGCCTGATGGCGGATGGCGAGATTGCCGACTTCGCCTTGCTGCTGGAATACGTACACGAAATGCCGGGCGTGGAGCGACTGCGCTTTACCACCAGCCATCCGCGTGAATTCACCCAGCGCATCATCGACTGCTACGGCAAGCTGCCCAAGCTGGTATCGCACCTGCACCTGCCGGTACAAAGCGGTTCCGACCGCATCCTGACCGCCATGAAGCGCGGCTATACCGGGCTGGAATACAAGTCCATCATCCGCAAGCTGCGCGTGCTGCGCCCGGACCTGTGCCTGTCATCCGACTTCATTGTCGGCTTCCCGGGTGAAACCGAAGCGGATTTCGAGCAAACCCTGAAGCTGGTCAAAGACCTGGAATTCGACTTCAGCTATGTCTTCATCTACAGCGCCCGCCCTGGCACGCCGGCCGCCAATCTGGTCGACGACACCCCGCACACGGAAAAAGTGCGCCGGCTAGAAGCGCTGAACGAAGTCATTGAGGCTCGCGGTTATGCCATCAACCAGAGCATGGTCGGCAGCGTGCAGCGCGTGCTGGTGGAGAATATCTCCAAGAAAGACCCGAACATGCTGGCAGCCCGCACGGCCAACAACCGGGTGGTGAATTTTGTTGGCCAGCCGCGCCTGCTCAAGCAGATGGTAGACGTGGTGATTACCGATGCCCGTCCGCACTCGCTGATGGGTGAAATCCTCACCCACGAAACCGCGTAAACCCCCCGCGCAAAGGCCCGTCATGTTTATAGTTGCACTCAGTTATATCGCCCCGCTGGAAGAGATCGACGCCCAGCTGGCACAGCATGTGCTGTGGTTGAAACAGTGCTACGCCGACGGGCTGTTTCTCGCCTCCGGTCGCAAGGAACCGCGCACGGGTGGCATTATTCTGGCCAGAGGTGATCGCCATGCCCTTCAACAAAGGCTGGCACAGGACCCGTTCGCCCTGGCTGGGCTGGCGCGTTACGACATCACCGAATTTCACCCCAGCATGACCGCCCCCGGGCTGGAAGTGCTGGCCGTCCCGGCGGAGGAGCCAGCGCCGTGAGCCAGAACTCCGCTAGCCAGCTATTGCTGGTGCCCCGTCCGCTCAGCCGCCACGCCCGCCGGGCAGCCTTGGCCTGCCTCATCATCCTGCCGCTGTTACTCGTGCCCAGCCTGTTGCTGGGTCAGCCCGGCGTGAATGGCGGCTGGGGTAGCCGCTCGCTGTTGCTGCTGATCGGCCCGGCGGCCATTGGCGGCACGCTGGCGCTGTATGCCCTGCTGCTGTATCTGCTGGACAAGCTCAGCCTGGCCGGCCTGCGCAATGGCCTGTTCATGCTGCTGACCCTGCTGGCCAGCGTGCTGCTTGTACTGGAAGCCAGCTTCTGGTTTGCCTTGCTGTTCAGCCACTGAACCACCTTTCGCCTACACGATGAATACCACTCCTCTCAGTTTCAATCCGGTCGACAATGAACGGCTGGCCCGCCTGTGCGGCCCGCTGGATGAAAACCTCAAGCAGATCGAAACCGGTCTGGATGTACAGATCCAGCGCCGTGGCGAGCACTTCAAGTGCAGCGGCGAGCACGCCGATCTGGCGGTATACAGCCTGACCCGGCTGTATCTACTGGCGGAAAAGCGTGATATCTCCATCGACGACGTGCAGCTGGAACTGGTGGAAGTACGCCAGCACGAGCAGCAGGATGCCGATGTGCCGGTGCTGCTGACCCGCCGTGGCGACCTGCGCGGGCGCACCCCGCGCCAGAGCGGCTATATCAAGGCCATCAGCCAGCATGACATTACCTTCGGCATTGGCCCGGCCGGTACCGGCAAAACCTACCTGGCGGTGGCCTGCGCGGTGGATGCCATGGAGCGCGATGCCATCAAGCGCATCGTGCTGGTACGCCCGGCGGTGGAAGCCGGCGAAAAGCTGGGTTTTTTGCCCGGAGATCTGGCGCAGAAGGTAGACCCTTACCTGCGCCCGCTGTACGACGCGCTGTACGACCTGATGGGCTTCGACCGCGTCACCCGGCTATTCGAGAAGAACCTGATCGAAATCGCCCCGCTGGCCTATATGCGTGGCCGCACGCTCAACAATGCTTTCATCATTCTGGACGAGGCGCAAAACACCACGCCGGAGCAGATGAAGATGTTCCTCACCCGCATCGGCTTTGGCTCGCGTGCAGTCATTACCGGT
This sequence comes from Aquitalea aquatica, assembly GCF_013911085.1. Taxonomy (GTDB): domain Bacteria; phylum Pseudomonadota; class Gammaproteobacteria; order Burkholderiales; family Chromobacteriaceae; genus Aquitalea; species Aquitalea aquatica. The sequence goes on along the minus strand of NZ_JACERN010000039.1, from coordinate 353,347 downwards.
GACGTGACGCAGATCGACTTGCAGCGCCACCAGAAAAGCGGGCTGGTGGAAGTGGAAAAGATTCTGGGCCAGGTACGCGGCATCCATTTCCATCATTTCCAGAGCGAAGACGTGGTGCGCCATCCACTGGTGCAGAAAATTGTCGATGCCTACGACCACTATCAATTGAAGAACGATGAAACAAGCCAAGCGAAATAACCCGCTGACGCGCCTAGCCGCCCGTCTGCAACTGACGCTGGAAGACCGCAGCCAGGCACAGCAACTGCCCGATGCCAAACTGATCCGCCGTTGCTGTCAGGCTGCCCTGCAAGCCGATGTGCAGCAGGCCCAGGTCAGCATCCTGCTGGTGGGCAGTGAAGAAGGCCGCAGCCTCAACCACACCTACCGCGGCAAGGACTACGCCACCAATGTGCTGTCTTTTGCGCTGAATGAAGGCGAGAACATTGCCGATCTGCCGCTATTTGGCGATCTGGTGCTGTGTACCGAGGTGGTGGAAAAAGAAGCCGCCGAGCAAGGCATAGACCTGATGGCCCACTATGCCCACCTGCTGGTGCACGGCATGTTGCACTTGCAAGGTTATGATCACGAGGATGACGAAGAAGCGGAAATCATGGAAACGCTTGAAACTGTCATTCTTGCGAAGTTAGGATATCCCGATCCCTATCTAGAGGAAAAACGCTAACCCCATGGAAGACCCCAGTAAACACAAGCCCAGCCTGTTGGAACGCTTGTCCGCCATGCTCCTGCGCGAACCGGAAGACCGCGAGGAGCTGATTACCCTGTTGCACTCCGCCTTTGAACGCAATCTGCTGGACGCTGAAGCGCTGGCCATGATCGAAGGCGTGCTGGAAGTCAGTGACCTGACCGCCCGCGACGTGATGATTCCGCGCAGCCAGATGGACGTCATCCGTATCGACGACCCCATCGAGCGCCTGCTGCCGGATGTGCTGCGCACCGGCCACTCGCGCTTTCCGGTAATCGGCGATAACAAGGACGACGTGCTGGGCATTCTGCTGGCCAAGGATCTGCTGCATTACTTCCATGCGCCCAAAACCTTCGATCTGCGCGCCACGCTGCGCGCTGGCGTGTTCGTGCCGGAATCCAAGCCGCTCGACGTACTGCTGCGCGAATTTCGCTCCAACCGCAACCACATGGCCATCGTGGTGGACGAATACGGCGGCGTGTCCGGTCTGGTGACCATCGAGGATGTGATCGAACAGATCGTCGGCGACATCGAAGACGAATACGACTTCGAAGAAGACGACAACAATATCGTGCCGGTACGCGACCAGCGTTATCGTGTCAACGCCCTCACCGAAGTGGCTGACTTCAACGAATACTTCGCCACCAGCTACGATGACGACGACGTCGATACCGTGGGCGGCCTGGTGATTTCGCTGATCGGCCATCTGCCCAAACGTGGTGAAACCGTGGAATCCGGTTCGCTACGCTTCACCGTATTGCGTGCTGACAGCCGCCGCCTGCAAACCCTGCTGGTAGAACGTCTGCACCCCAATACCCTCGAGAGCAGCCACGACTGACATGCGCACCCTGTTTGTGCTGATTGCCGCCGCCATCGCCGGCGCCCTGACCCTGTACGGCTTTGCGCCGTACCGGCTGTATGGTCTGCTGCCACTGTCGCTGGCGGCGCTGGCACAACTGGTGCAACGCAACCCACAACTAGCCTTCCGCACTGGCTATGTCTGGGGTGTGGCCGCCTACACCAGCAACTTCAACTGGATCTACCACAGCCTGCACGATGTTGCCGGCCTGCCCGCCCTGCTGGCCGCTCCGCTGGTGCTACTGCTGCCAGCCTATCTGGCCATCTGGCCAGGGCTGGCCTGCTGGCTGACCACGCGCATCGACCAGCGGCCCTGGGTGCGCTGGCTGCTCGCCTTCCCCGCACTGTGGGAGCTGGGCGAATGGCTACGCAGCTGGGTGATGACCGGCTTTCCCTGGGGCGCCATCGGTTATTCGCAAGTAACGGAAAGCCCGCTGTCCGGTTTCATTCCCATCGGCGGCATCCATCTGGCCAGCTGGCTGGTGGCTCTCAGCGCCGGTGCGCTGGTCTTGGTCGCCACTGGCAGCCGCCTGCAGCGCATGGCCGCGGTGATCGGCATCACCCTGCTGTGGAGTGGTGGTTTCTGGCTGCAATCCATCAACTGGACGACCCCGGCAGGCAAGCCCTACCGCGTGGCGCTGGCACAGGGTGATATTGCCCAGGCCATCAAATGGGACCCGGCTACCTTCGAGGAAACCCTGAAGATTTATTACCAGCAGGTGGCCAGCACCCAGGCCGATGTGATGATCCTGCCGGAAACCGCGCTGCCGGTATTCCTGGACGATCTGCCCTCTGGCTATCTGACCATGATTGCTGGCGATGCCCGCCGCAAGAACATGGCCCTGGCCACCGGCATTCCACGCCGCACCAACGATGGCCGTGGCTACCTGAACGCAGTGGTTACCCTCACCGACAGCGCCCAGCCCTATTACGCCAAGGATCACCTGGTACCGTTTGGCGAGTTCATCCCGCTGCCGGCGCTGATCGGCTGGATTTACCAGTACATGAACATGCCGCTGTCCGGTTTCAGCCGTGGCGGTGCCAACCAGGCTCCGCTGCTGCTGGCCGGCCACAAGATCGCCTTCAATATCTGCTATGAAGACAGCTTTGGCGAAGAGCTGATCGGCCCGGCGGCACAGGCCGGCATACTGGCCAATGTCAGCAATCTGGCCTGGTTTGGCAAAAGCGTGGCCATGAGCCAGCATCTGCAGCTGTCACAGGCGCGGGCGCTGGAAACCGGCCGCTTCATGCTGCGCGCCACCAATACCGGCATGACCGCCATCATCCGCCCCGATGGCCAGATTGCCAGCGTGGCCGCTCCCTTCACCCAACAAGTGCTGGAGGGCATGGTGCAGGATTATCAGGGCCTAACTCCCTATATGCAGCACGGCAACCAGCCGGTGATCAGCAGCTGCATCGCCCTGCTGCTGCTGGCCATCGGCCTGGGGGCCTGGCAGCGGCGGCAAAGCAGCCGCCCGCCGGAAGCTGCGGCATAACAAAAAAGCCCTCATCCGAGGGCTTTTTCCTTGGCACGGGGCCAGATCAAACGTGGAAGCGCGACACCAACTGGCGCAAATCACTGGCCAGGCTATGCATGGCCTGCACTTCCTGCGAAGTACCGGCGGATTCTGCGGCATTGCTGCTGGCGCTGCGGGCAATCTGTTCCACATGCTGGGCGATTTCATTACTGGCACTGCCCTGCTCTTTCAGCGCATGAGAAATCTCGTTCACCACGTCCACCACCCCGGTGGCACTGTCGCGAATATGCGAGATGGCCTCGCCGCCCTGCACTGCCAGTTGCAAACCGGTTTTCACCCGTCCTACCGCCTCTTCCATACAGGCACGCGACTGGTCCGAACTGGTCTGGATTTCCTGGATCATGCCGGCAATTTCCTGGGTAGCCTGCCCAGTGCGCTCGGATAGCTTGCGCACCTCGTCGGCCACCACGGCAAAGCCACGGCCCATCTCGCCGGCACGTGCTGCCTCGATCGCCGCGTTAAGTGCCAGCAGATTGGTCTGGTCGGCAATATCCTTGATCACCTGCATGATGCTGGAGATGGTCTGGGTCTTGCTGGCCAGATCGGCAATGGTCACCGCCGCCTGATCCACCGATTCATTAATACGGTGCATTTCGCTCACCGCGCTGGAAATCACCTCGCCCCCTTCCCGTGACAAGCGGCCTGATTCTTGCGACAGGTTGCGTGCGTCCTGGGCATGGCTGGAAATATGATTGATGCTGACGGTAAGCTGCTCGATCGAAGCCGCCATGGCAGCCGCCGCTTCACTTTGCCGGTCGGACCCACTAACCACGGCATCGGAGCGGCGCGCCACGTCGGAACTCATCTGCGACAAGCGGCCGGCCTCGTCGGCAATCTCGCGCACCAGCTGCTTCAGGTGCTGCTGCATGTCGGCCACCGCAGCCATCACGCTGCTCTTGTCACCGGCTTGCAAGGGCACCACGGTATCCAGGTGGCCATCGGCGATACGGCGCACCACGCGCATGGTATCGCCGGGGTCGGCCCCCAACTGCCCCAGAATGCTGCGCATCAGGAACACCCCGGCAATCAGCAGCAGCAGCAGGATGGCCGCCACTTCCAGCAGGGTGAGCCACAGCTGCTGCATGAAAGCGGCGTGGACATCATCCAGGTAAATGCCGGTACCAATCACCCAGTGCCAGCGCGCACTGGTCATCAAATAGGAAATCTTCGGCTGCGGCTGATCAAAGCCCGGCTTGTCCCACACATATTCGGCGAAACCCTGCCCATTTCCCTTGCTGACCGTCTCCTGGAACAGCTGCCCCAGATCGACACCAGTCGGGGTTTTCATCCCCTGTACGTTTTTACCCAGCATGGCGGCCTTGGCCCCATGGATGACGTAGTTCCAGTTCTGGTCGTAGCCAAAGAAATATTCTTTCTTGTCATAGTGACTGGCCATCAAGGCGGCGGCGGCCATCTGCTTGGCCTGTGCCTCACTCAGCTTGCCACTGGCTTCCAGCGCTTCATAGCTGCTGATCACACCCAGCGCGCTTTCCGTCAGATTGCGCGTCTTGTCCTGTCGGTCATGCAACATGGCATTGCGCTGGTTGAACAAGGCCAGCCCACTCAAGGCACAGATCAGCAAGGCCACCAGCAATAGCCAGGCGATCAGCCGTGCGCGCAAGCTCATTCCGGTATTTTTTCCCATGGTTTTCTCTCTAGTCCCGTTGGCAGTGTTTCTAGCAAGCAACTGCTCTAAATATCAGCACATCGTCATTCTACCGCGATGCCGGTAACAAGCCACAGGGGTTTACCCATGGATATATTTCAAATTAGAGGAGCATCTTTCAGAATACACCCTCAATTTCATCAAATCCGGCTATTCCTAGCGGTACCGCGACCACAACAGACATAAAAAAACCCGGCCTTGGGCCGGGTCAAAAGAGATGGGTAGCCCGCAGGCTCCGCCTCTGGGTCGTCCTTATTTCATGGTGGGCATCACGAATTCGGCAGTCAGTTTTTCCGGCCAGCGGCTGGTGATGGTCTTCATGCGGGTGTAGAAACGCACCCCTTCCGGACCATGCATGTGATGGTCGCCAAACAGCGAGGCTTTCCAGCCACCAAAGCTATGGAAGGCCATCGGTACCGGAATCGGCACGTTCACGCCGACCATGCCCACCTGGATGCGGTGCGAGAACTCGCGTGCCGCGCCACCGGAGCGGGTAAAGATGGCGGTGCCATTGGCATAGGGATGGGCATTGATCAGATTCACCGCGCTATCGAAGTCCGGTACGCGTACCACCGACAATACCGGCCCGAAAATCTCTTCCTTGTAGATGGTCATTTCCGGAGTGACGTGATCAAACAGGCAGGGGCCGAGGAAGAAACCGTTCTCATGGCCAGGGTGCTGATAATCGCGCCCGTCCAGCAACAATGTTGCGCCTTCGGCCACACCCTGGTCGACATAGCCTTTGACCTTGTCGCGATGTTGACGGGTTACCAGCGGGCCCATCTCGGCTGCGGCATCGGCACCCACGCCGATTTTCAGCGTGGCCGCACGGGCCTTCAGCCGCTCAACCAGCTTGTCCGCGACATCACCCACGGCAACCGCAACCGAAATGGCCATGCAGCGTTCGCCGGCCGAACCGTAACCGGCGCCCATCAGCGCTTCCACCGTGCCATCCAGATCGGCATCCGGCATCACCACCATATGGTTCTTCGCACCACCCAGTGCCTGTACACGCTTGCCGTGGCGGGCCCCGGTTTCATAGATGTACTGGGCAATCGGCGTGGAACCGACAAAGCTGATGGCGGCCACATCCGGGTGGGTCAACAGTGTATCCACTGCCAGCTTGTCACCATGCACCACATTGAACACGCCATCCGGCAGGCCGGCCTGCTGCAGCAGATCGGCCAGGAACAGAGCGGCCGACGGATCGCGCTCCGACGGTTTCAGAATGAAGCAGTTACCGCAGGCAATGGCTACCGGCAACATCCACAGCGGCACCATGGCCGGGAAGTTGAACGGTGTGATACCGGCCACCACCCCCAGCGGCTGGCGCATGGAGTGGCTGTCGATGCCAGTACCCACCTGCTCGGTGAATTCACCCTTGAGCAGTTGCGGAATACCACAGGCGAACTCCACCACTTCCAGACCACGGGTCACCTCGCCCAGCGCATCCGATACCACCTTGCCGTGTTCGGCGGAGATGATTTCAGCCAGCTGACGCTGATTGGCTTCCAGCAGCTCCTTGAACTTGAACATCACCCGCGAGCGCTTCAGCGGCGAGGTCTCGGCCCAGGCCGGGAAAGCGCGGCGAGCATTGGCTACCGCCGCGTTCACTTCATCCACACTGGCCAGACCAACCTGGGCCACCACTTCGCCCAGCGCCGGATTGTAAACATCGGCCACGCGGCCGCTCTGGCCCTGATACAGTTCGCCGCCAATAAAATGTGCAATGGTTTTCATCTTGAATCCTGTCCGTTCTTGCTGGAGGTATACGTTCAGGCCGTGGCCTGGATAGCGTCGCCAATTACGGCGAACAAGCGGTCGATTTCAGCTTCGCTGATGATCAGCGGCGGCGATACGGCGATGATGTCGCCAGTAAAGCGCACCAGCACACCGGCTTCCCAGCACTTGAGGAAGACATCAAAGCCACGCGCACCCGGGGCACCCGGACGGCTGTCGAGTTCAATGCCGGCCACCAGGCCCAGGTTGCGGATGTCCTTGACGTTTTTCACGCTCTTGAGCTGGTGCGCCTTGGTTTCGAACTGGCCGGACAAGGCGGCGGCACGCTGGAACAAGCCCTCTTCCTGGTACAGGTCCAGCGTGGCAATGGAGGCCGCGCAGGCCAGCGGGTGTGCGGAATAGGTATAACCATGCGGGAATTCGATGGCACGATCAGCCGCCGCTGCCATGAAGGCATCGTGAATTTCCGGCTTGACCAGCAGCGCGCCCATCGGCACCACGCCATTGGACAGGCCCTTGGCGCAGGTGATGATGTCGGGCAGTACATCGAATTTGTTGGCAGCCCAGTCCGCACCCAGACGACCAAAACCGGTGATCACTTCATCAAAAATCAGCAAGATGCCGTATTTGTCGCAGATCTGACGCAAGCGCTTGAGATAGCCCTTGGGCGGAATCAGCACGCCGGTGGAGCCGGCCATCGGCTCGACAATCACGGCGGCAATGGTCGACGGGTCATGCAGGGTGGTAATGCGCGCTTCCAGCTCGTCGGCGAATTCGGCACCGAATTCCGGCTCACCACGGGTAAAGGCATTGCGGCCCAGATCGTGGGTGCTGCGCAGGTGATCTACCGTCGGCAGGGCCACCGGGAACAGCTTGCGGTTGCCGGCAATGCCGCCGACCGAAATACCACCGAAGTTGACACCGTGATAACCACGCTCACGGCCGATCAGCTTGACGCGGGCCGCATCACCGCGCACGCGGTGATAGGCCACCGCCATCTTCAGTGCGGTGTCAGCGGCTTCGGAACCGGAGTTGACATAGAACACCTTGGACAAACCCTTGGGCGCCATGGCTGCCAGCTTTTCCGCGGCCTCGAAAGCCTTGGGATGGCCAATCTGGAAGGGCGGCGCGTAATCCAGGGTGGCGATCTGCTTCTGGATGGCTTCGACAATCGGCTTGCGATTGTGACCGGCATTCACACACCACAGGCCGGCACAGCCATCCATGATGTCGCGGCCAGCATCGTCCTTGTAGTACATGCCATCAGCGCTCACCAGCATGCGCGGTGCGCTCTTGAAATGGCGGTTAGCCGTAAACGGCATCCAGAATGCGTCCATATTGAGTTCGGTCATGTGTTCTTCCTCCTGACGGCAGTCGTCTCTGCCTGATGTCTGACAATTTAGTCATCACACCAATACAATTACAGGTACAGTTATGCAGATATTTGCTACGACCGTATCGGTAAATTAACCGGTACAGTTCAGCAAGCACAGCAGCTAGCTGCCTGCTTGCCTCCTGTGGAAAACAACCATGACCAGCCTGAGCATCAGTCCACAAGCCGGCCAGACCTTGGTCGACGCCATTGTCAGTGCCATTAGCCAAGCCATCGACGCCGGCCACTGGCGGCCCGGCACACGCATACCCTCGATACGCCGCTTCGCTACGGATAATGGTGTCAGCCCGTTTACCGTAGTCGAGGCCTACGACCGCTTGCTGTCACAGGGCTATCTGCGTTCGCGGCCGGGTTCGGGCTTTTACGTGGAAGCGCGTCAGCGTGCCAGTAGCCTGCGCCAGGCGGCGCGTCTGGAAGATCTGCCCATCGATGAACACTGGCTGTTGCGCAATGTCTACGAGCATTCAGAACAGGCCTTGCAGGCTGGTTGTGGCTGGCTGCCTCCCGCCTGGTATGACATCGTGGCCCAGCAGAAAGCCCTGCGTGCGCTGGCACGGCATGGTGACATGAATCTGCGTTATGGCGACCCCAAAGGTTATCCGGTATTACGCCGGCAACTTGCACAACAGCTGGCAGAAAAAGGTGTACCGGTACAGGGCGACGACATTCTGCTGACGCAGGGTGCCAGCAAGGCGCTCGATATGGTGGCCTGTGCGCTACTGCGCCCCGGCGATACCATCCTGGTAGACGATCCGGGCTATTGCAATCTGATGTCCTGCCTGGCATTTCGTGGTTTCAACCTGGTGGGCGTGCCGTGGACCGAGCAAGGACCGGATATCCCTGCCTTGCAAACCTTGCTTGAAACGCATCGGCCACGCGCCTTCTTCACCAACCCCTGGCTGCAAAACCCCACCGGTGCCAGTTATTCGGTGCAAACGGCGCATCAGGTACTCAAGTTGGCCGAGCAATACGATTTGTTGCTGGTAGAAGACAATGTCTCGGGTGACTTCACCCATGGCCGCCAACCCACACTGGCTGCACTGGATGGCCTGCGTCGTGTCATCTACATCGACAGTTTTTCCAAGACCCTGTCGCCGGGCTTGCGCGTGGGTTTTATCGCCTGTCCGGCCGATAGTGTGGAAAAGCTGCTGCGCTACAAAATGATGTCCGGCCTGACCACACCGGAGCTGAACGAGCGAGTGGTGCTGGAAATGCTGAACGAAGGTCGCTACCGCCGTCAGGTGGAAAAGCTGAGGTCTCGCCTGGCAGAAGCACAGTTTCTTGCAGCCGAGCGTTTGCACGCACTGGGATGGGAGCTGTTTACCCGTCCTGCCAACGGGCTGTTTCTGTGCGCCAGGCCACCACACACCATCGACAGCATGCAGTTGGCAGAACAGGCCTTGAAGCAGGATATCCTACTGGCCCCAGGGCACTTGTTCCGCCCCTACGGCGAAGCCAGCAACTGGCTGCGCTTCAATGTGGCCTACAGCCAGGATGAGCGCTTATGGCGCTTCCTGCAGGATCACACCCGTGCCAGAGCTGGCCAGCAGTGCTAGCATGAGCAGCAAACCACCATTGTTAGCGGAGTATTTATGCAACTGAGCCAAATGTTCGTGCATCCGATGAAATCTGCCCGTGGTATTGCCTATAGCCGTGCCTATGCCAGCCAACAGGGCTTGCTGCACGATCGTGAATGGCTGCTGGTTACAGCGGAAGGTCGTTTTCTGACCGCCCGCGAATTTCCGCGCATGGTATTGATTGAAATGGATCTGATTCCCGGCGGCATGCTGCTGAAAGCACCCGGTATGTCGGCAGTGATGGCCATGACTCAGGTTTATACCCAGCCCGTGGTCACTGCGGTTTGGAAAGATGAATTCAGCGCCCTGCACGGTGATAGCAAGGTGGATGACTGGCTTAGCCAGTACATGGGTATTCCGTGCAAGTTGCTGTGGCTGGGCATGCAATCACGCCGCACCCTGCAAAATGGCAACACGCCCATGTCGTTTGCCGACGGCTACCCTTATCTGCTGGTCAATCAGGCTTCGCTGGATACCTTGAATCAGGAATTGGCACAGCCAGTCAGCCTGCGTCACTTCCGCCCGAATCTGGTGATTACGGATGCCTTGCCCTATGAGGAAGATGATTGGAGCGTGATTCGCATTGGCGACATGCTGTTTGATGTGGCCAAGCCCTGCACCCGCTGCCAGCTAACCACGGTTGATCCACAAACCGGCGAATTCTCCAGCAACAACGAGCCGATGCATACCTTGATTCGTACCCGCCAACTACCCGAGGGCATCTGTTTTGGGGTCAACCTGATCGCCCGCAGCGAAGGGATACTGGAGTTGGGCGCTGCAGTGGAAGTGGTGGAATCACGCTACGCATTCTGAATCAACAACACGGCATAATGGCCCGCTAAAGCGGTGCCATTGCGCCAGAACTGCCAAACATCGCAATTGAACCAGTCAAACTCCATGCTGATCAGCACAAAGAAGCAATTCTGGGCTGAAACAGATGTAGAAATGAAAAAAGCCAGCTTACGCTGGCTTTTTTCACAACTTCACTGAATATTACTCAGCGGAGTCATCTACGACTGCGACGGCATCTTCTGCACGATCCACCAGCTCTACCAGAGCCATCGGGGCGTTGTCGCCCTTGCGGAAACCGTACTTCAGAATACGCACATAACCACCATTGCGGGCGGAGAAGCGCGGGCCGAGTTCGTCGAAGAGTTTAACCACGATATCGCGGTCACGAGTGCGGTCAAACGCCAGACGACGGTTGGCGAGAGACGGCTTTTTGCCGAGCGTAATCAGCGGCTCGGCCACACGACGCAGTTCCTTGGCTTTCGGCAGCGTGGTCACGATAACTTCGTGCTTCAGCAGCGAATTCGCCATGTTGCGCAGCATCGCCAGACGATGGCTGGTCGTGCGGTTCAGTTTACGATTACTGTAACGATGACGCATTGTTAATGTCCTTTAGTCTCAAACTTACGGCTTTTCCAGACCAGCCGGAGGCCAATTCTCGAGCTTCATGCCGAGAGTCAGGCCCTTAGAAGCGAGAACTTCTTTGATCTCGTTCAGCGACTTGCGACCGAGGTTCGGAGTCTTCAGAAGCTCGGTTTCAGTACGCTGGATCAGATCGCCGATGTAGTAAATGTTCTCTGCCTTCAGGCAGTTGGCCGAACGAACCGTCAGTTCAAGATCGTCTACCGGACGCAGCAAGATCGGATCGATCGGCGGCGCCTTTTCAACGACTTCTTCAACCGCTGTGCCTTGGAGGTCAGCAAAGATCGACAGCTGATCCATCAGAATACGTGCCGCATTACGCACGGCCTGTTCCGGTTCGATGACGCCGTTGGTCTCAATATCGAGAACCAGGCGGTCGAGGTCGGTACGTTGCTCAACACGGGCGCTTTCCACTGCAAAACTCACACGGCGAACCGGCGAGAAGGAAGCATCCAGTTGAATGGTACCGATGGAACGGTTTTCTTCATGCATGGACCGAACAGACACAGGCTGATAGCCACGGCCTTTTTCGACCTTGATCTCCATGTCGATTTTGCCACCAACGGAGAGATGAGCAATCACGTGTTCCGGATTGATCACTTCCACGTCATGCGGCAACTCGATATCGCCAGCCAAGACAGCGCCTTCGCCTTCCTTTTTCAGGGTCAGCACAACACTGTCACGACCATGCAGCTTAAGCACTACGCCCTTGAGGTTGAGGAGGATGTCTACGACATCCTCACGCACGCCATCAAGAGCGGAATACTCATGCAAAACGCCAGCGATAGTCACTTCGGTAGGAGCAAAGCCCGGCATCGACGACAGCAGAATGCGGCGCAGCGAGTTTCCCAGAGTGTGGGCGTACCCACGCTCGAACGGCTCCATCGATACGCGTGCATGGGTCGCAGAGACCGGCTGCACGTCAATCAGACGAGGTTTCAAAAATTCCGAAGCGCTGTTTTGCATAGTCATTCCCTAAGAGCTAGCGATTACTTGGAGTAGAATTCCACAACGAGTTGTTCGTTGATATCGCTAGACAGTTCGGAACGTTCCGGAGCAGATTTGAAGACGCCTTCCATCTTCTTGGAGTCAACCGACACCCAAGTAGGGAAACCACCTTGCTCAGCCAGAGCCAGACCTTCTACGATACGGGCCTGTTTCTTGGCCTTTTCGCGGACAGACACAACGTCACCAGCTTTAACCTGGAAAGACGGAATGTTAACTACCTGGCCGTTCACAACGATAGCCTTGTGGCTTACCAGCTGACGTGCTTCTGCACGAGTGGAGCCAAAGCCCATGCGATATACAACGTTATCCAGACGGGCCTCGAGCAGCTTCAGCAGGTTTTCACCAGTGGAGCCTTTACGACGCACAGCTTCCGCAAAGTAGTTGCGGAACTGACGCTCGAGTACGCCATAGATACGGCGGATTTTCTGCTTTTCACGCAGCTGGACACCGTAGTCAGACAGGCGGCTCTTACGAGCGCCATGCTGGCCAGGAGGGGTGTCCAGTTTGCACTTGGAATCCAGTGCACGACGCGCGCTCTTCAGGAAAAGGTCGGTGCCTTCACGACGAGCGAGCTTACATTTCGGGCCGATATAACGTGCCATGTTCTCACACTCTCCGAATTAAATACGACGTTTTTTGGGCGGACGGCAACCGTTGTGCGGTACCGGCGTCACGTCGGAGATGCTGGTGATCTTGAAACCCAGCGCGTTGAGTGCGCGAACAGCGGATTCACGACCCGGACCCGGGCCCTTGATACGAACTTCGAGGTTCTTCACACCGTATTCTTGGGCAACTTTACCAGCGTGCTCTGCTGCTACCTGAGCAGCAAAGGGTGTACTTTTGCGCGAGCCCTTAAAACCAGCGCCGCCAGAGGTAGCCCAAGACAGTGCATTGCCTTGACGGTCGGTGATAGTGATGATGGTGTTGTTGAACGAAGCGTGCACGTGCACGATACCTTCGCTAACAGACTTGCGCACTTTTTTACGTACACGGACAGCTGTGTTTGCTTTAGCCATTTCTGTGTTCCTTTAGTTACTTCTTGCCGGCGATCGCCTTACGCGGTCCCTTGCGGGTACGAGCGTTAGTGCGAGTGCGCTGACCGCGACACGGCAGGCCACGACGATGACGCAGACCGCGATAGCAGCCCATGTCCATCAGACGCTTGATGCTCATAGTGATTTCGCGACGCAGGTCACCTTCAACGGTGAACTTCGCCACTGCTTCACGCAGAGTTTCCATCTCAGCTTCTGTCAGATCCTTCACCTTGGTGGAGGGATTCACGCTGGCAGCAACACAAATCTGCTGGGCGCGAGTCTGACCGATGCCGAAAATTGCCTGCAGGCCGATAACGGCATGCGCATGATTGGGGATATTTACCCCTGCAATACGGGCCATACTCTTTCCTTAAGCCTTAAGACCTTGAAAAGTTTGCGATTGTAACACGCAAAGTCAGGTCTAACAAATGTTAGCCTTGCTTTTGCTTGTGACGCGGGTCCGTGCAGATCACGCGAACTACGCGATTGCGACGGATGATTTTGCAGTTACGGCAAATCTTCTTTACCGAAGGCTGTACTCGCATGTCAGTTCCTTTCGTTACTCTAAAAGAGCGAGTGCGTTATTTCGCACGGAACACGATACGGGCAGAGGTCAAATCGGATGGAATAGCTCCACCGTAACCTTGTAAACAGCCAGGACACAGATGGGACATCTGTGTCATTACTGTTTACGCCCAATTACTACGTGTCCATTCTCAAGTTTGATCCTGCAGTAGCACCTAAGTACCACTGCCTGATCTCACCCTGCATCTGGATGGTGTCTTACCTAGCCATATAACCCAGCGAGAACACGTGTGTCAGCGGGTAAGGGCATTGCCTTTGAAGTTAGCCTTCTTCAGCAAGCTCTCATACTGATGCGACAGTACGTAGGACTGAACCTGAGCCATGAAATCCATGGTGACCACCACGATAATCAGCAGTGATGTACCACCGAAGTAGAACGGTACATTCCACTTCAAGATGAGGAATTCCGGCAACAGACAAACCAGCGTAATGTAGATCGCACCGATAAGTGTCAGCCGCAGAATGATCTTCTCGATGTAACGCGAAGTCTGCTCACCTGGACGGATACCTGGGATGAAAGCACCACTTTTCTTCAGGTTATCTGCCGTCTCTTTCGGATTGAAAACGAGAGCAGTGTAGAAATAACAGAAGAAAATGATGGCCGTTGCATACAGCAGCACATAGATGGGCTGTCCGGGATGCAGCTTGTCAGCCACGCCCTTGAGCCAACCCAGGCTTTCATTGTTACCGAGCCAACCAAGAATAGTGGCAGGAAACAGAATGATACTGGATGCAAAAATCGGCGGAATCACCCCTGCCATGTTGAGCTTGAGCGGCATATGCGTGCTCTGGCCCTGCATGACACGATTACCAACCTGCCGTTTGGCATAGTTGACCAATACCTTACGCTGGCCGCGTTCTGCGAACACAACAACGTAGGTCATCAGTGCAACACCAACAAACAGCACGATGGTAAACAGGATGGGCAGCGAGCCTTGACTGGTCAGCGTGAGCGTCTTGCCAATGGCAGCCGGAACACCTGATGCAATACCTGCACAGATGATCAGCGAGATACCGTTGCCGATACCACGCTCGGTAATCTGCTCACCCAGCCACATGAGGAACATGGTGCCGGTAACCAGGGTTACCACGGTTGTCAGGTAGAACTCCCACTGGGCAGTCACCACCAGGTTAGGCTGCTTAAACAGCATTACCGCGATACTGAAACTCTGAAACGAGGCCAGCAATACGGTTGCATAACGTGTGTACTGGGTTACCTTACGACGTCCCGCGTCGCCTTCCTTCTTCAGCTGCTTCAAGCTAGGTAAAACCTCGGAAGCGAGCTGAAGAATGATGGAAGCAGAGATGTACGGCATGATGCCCAGGGCAAATACCGTAAATCTCGAGAGGGCACCGCCCGAGAACATGTTGAACATGTCGAGCAGGCCCGTCTGCGACGTGTGGAACAACTTCGCTAGTTCGGCAGGATTGATACCAGGCACCGGAATATGAGCGCCGATGCGGTAAACAATCAAAGCTCCGATCAAAAACATGATACGGCGCTTCAAATCACCAAATTTATTGGCATTTCCCACTAGAGAAGTATTCGACACGTAAGTGCGCCTTATTCAATACTGCCGCCGGCAGCTTCGATGGCAGCGCGAGCGCCGGCAGTCGCTGCAATACCACGCAGCTTAACAGCACGCTCGATCTTGCCAGACAGTACTACCTTGGCTACCAGAGCCTGAGCAGCAACCAGACCAGCTTGCTTGAGCGACAACAGATCGATTTCATCGACCGGCAGCAAGTTCAGTTCGGACAGGCGAACCTCTGCATTGAAGCGAGCCGTCAGCGACTTGAAGCCACGTTTCGGCAGGCGACGTTGCAGCGGCATTTGACCGCCTTCAAAACCGACCTTGTGGAAACCACCTGCACGGCTCTTTTGACCTTTATGGCCACGACCGGCAGTCTTACCCAGGCCGCTACCAATACCGCGACCTACACGACGCTTCGCATGCTTGGCGCCGTCACCGGGTTGAATGGTGTTCAGCAGCATCTCTTAGCCCTCGAATTTGAGCAGGTAGCTGATCTTGTTGATCATGCCACGGTTTTCAGGGGTATCGAGCACTTCCACAGTCTGGCGGATCTTTTTCAGACCCAGACCACGGGCGCAAGCCTTGTGGGATTCCAGACGACCGATCAGGCTCTTTACCAGAGTTACCTTTACAGTGTTGGCGTTACTCATGATTAACCCCCAGGATCTCGTCAACGGTCAGACCGCGCTTGGCGGCAACCTGAGAGGCGGTGCTAATCTTGCTCAGGCCGTCCAGAGTTGCACGAACCACGTTATACGGGTTGGTGGAACCATGAATCTTGGCCGAAACATTGTGAATACCCATTGCGTCAAAAATTGCACGCATCGGGCCACCGGCCTTAACACCAGTACCTTCTTTAGCCGGCTGGATAAAGACGGTAGTAGCACCGTGCTTACCCGATACGGTGTGGTGCAGGGTACCATTACGCAGCGGGATCTTTACCAGATTGCGGCGGGCCTGTTCCATTGCCTTTTGTACGGCAACCGGAACTTCCTTGGAACGACCTTTGCCCATACCGATGCCGCCATCGCCATCACCAACGACGGTCAAGGCGGAGAAAGCCATAATACGGCCGCCCTTAACCACTTTGGTGACGCGGTTGACGCTGATCATCTTCTCGACCAGACCGTCGCCACGATCTTCCATTTCGTGCTTAGCCATTCTTCACTCCGAATTAGAATACGAGACCGTGTTCACGGGCTGCGTCTGCCACAGCCTTCATACGGCCATGGTATTTGAAACCGGAACGGTCAAATGCCACGGTCGAAATACCGGCTGCCTTGGCTTTTTCAGCGATGCGCTTACCGACTACGGCTGCAGCGGTCACATTGCCACCATTGGAAACATCAGCGCGTACTTCGGCTTCCAGAGTGGAAGCACTTGCCAGTACCTTGCTGCCAGTTTCATCAATGATCTGGGCATAAATGTGGCTGTTGGTGCGGTAAACAGTGAGACGCACCATCTTGAGCTCCGCAATCCGAGCACGGGTTTTACGTGCACGGCGGAGTCGAGCTTGTTTCTTGTCCATGTCAGTGCCTCAGTTACTTCTTCTTGGTTTCTTTCAGAACCACAACCTCATCAGCGTAACGAACGCCCTTACCCTTATAGGGTTCCGGGGAACGGTATGCGCGGATTTCGGCAGCGATCTGGCCAACGAGTTGCTTGTCAGCACCCTTGATCAGGATCTCGGTCTGAGTCGGAGTCTCAGCCTTGATGCCAGCAGGCATCTGGTGAGCTACCGGGTGAGAGAAACCCAGAGACAGGTTCAGGATGTCGCCTTGAGCCTGGGCACGATAGCCCACGCCTACCAGCTGCAGCTTCTTCTCGAAGCCCTTGGAGACACCAAGTACCATATTGTTCAGCAGAGCACGCAGGGTGCCGGACATGGCACGTGCGAACTTGCTGTCGTTTTTAGCCGCGAAAGTCAGTTCGTTGTTGTCGAACTTGATTTCAACGTCATTGCACAGAGCGGCGCTCAGGGAGCCCAGGGCACCCTTTACGGTCACTTCTGCAGCACCGAATTTCACTTCGACGCCAGCCGGAATGGCTACGGGATTCTTAGCTACGCGAGACATTTGACCCCCTTACGCCACAACGCAGAGCAGCTCACCGCCGATACCGGCAGCGCGTGCTTTACGATCGGTCATGATGCCCTTGGAGGTAGACAGAATCGCTACGCCCAGACCATTCATTACCTTCGGGATTTCGGTGGAGCCCTTGTATACGCGCAGGCCAGGACGCGAAACGCGGTCAATGCGCTCGATCACCGGACGGCCAGCGTAGTACTTGAGCTGGATATCAAGAACAGGCTTCTTGGCTTCGCCGGCAACGGCGAAATCTTCGATGTAGCCTTCTTCTTTCAGCACCTGTGCCAGCGCAATTTTCAGCTTGGAAGACGGCATTGCAACAGCCACCTTGGAAGCCATTTGGCCGTTACGGATGCGGGTCAACATATCGGAAATAGGATCGTGCATGCTCATTTATGTATCTCCTATTACCAGCTGGCCTTAACAACACCCGGAATTTCGCCCTTCATGGCGATTTCGCGGAGTTTGTTACGACCCAGACCAAATTTACGGAACACACCACGCGGACGACCGGTGATAGCACAGCGACGACGCTGGCGAACCGGGGAAGCATTGCGCGGCAGCTGCTGCAGTTGCAGGCGAGCGGCAAAGCGTTCTTCTTCCGAGAGGCTTTGATTGTTGATGGTAGCGATGAGGGCTTCGCGCTTAGCGGCAAATTTTTCAGCCACCTTAACGCGCTTCTCTTCACGCTTGATCAGTGCAAGTTTTGCCATGTGCTTAACCCTTGAACGGGAACTTGAACGCGGCCAGCAGTGCGCGGGCCTCTTCGTCAGTCTTCGCCGTAGTGGTAACAGTAATGTTCATACCACGCAGAGCATCGATCTTGTCGTACTCGATTTCCGGGAAGATGATCTGTTCCTTGACGCCCATGTTGTAGTTGCCGCGGCCATCAAAAGACTTGGCGGAAACACCACGGAAGTCACGGACACGCGGCAACGCGATGGTCACCAGACGGTCCAGGAATTCGTACATGCGTTCACGGCGCAGGGTTACCTTGCAGCCGACCGGATAGTCATCGCGAATCTTGAAGCCAGCGATGGATTTGCGAGCGGTGGTGACAACCGGCTTCTGGCCGGCGATCTTTTCCATATCGCCCACGGCAAACTCCATTACCTTTTTATCGGCAACAGCTTCGCCCACACCCATGTTGACGGTGATCTTCTCGATGCGCGGTACTTCCATGATCGACTTGTAGCCGAACTGTTTCATCAGTTCCGGCACTACGCTGTCTTTGTAGAAATCGTAGAAACGTGCCATGTTTGCTTTTCCTTACGCGCCGATAACTTCGCCGTTGGACTTGAACACGCGTACCTTGCGGCCGTCTTCAAGAGTCTTGAAGCCTACGCGGTCAGCCTTTTGGCTAGCCGGATTGAAAATAGCGACGTTGGAAGCGTCAACAGGCATGATCTTTTCGACGATACCACCAGCAACACCACGGACCGGATTCGGCTTCTGGTGTTTCTTGGCGATGTTCACGCCTTCAACAACCAGTTTCTCTTCCAGAACACGCAGAACGGTGCCGCGTTTACCCTTGTCTTTACCGGTGATTACTACGACTTCATCACCTTTACGAATTTTGCGCATGCGACCTCCTTACAGCACTTCAGGAGCAAGCGACACGATCTTCATGAAGCGCTCGGTACGCAGTTCACGCGTCACGGGCCCGAAGATGCGAGTGCCAATCGGCTCAAGCTTGTTGTTGAGCAGAACGGCAGCGTTGCTATCAAACTTGATCAACGAGCCGTCCGGACGACGCACGCCCTTGGCAGTGCGTACTACTACTGCGTTGTACACGTCGCCTTTTTTGACGCGACCGCGCGGAGCAGCATCCTTGATGCTCACCTTGATGATGTCGCCAACGCTTGCATAGCGACGCTTGGAACCGCCCAACACCTTGATGCACATAACGTGACGCGCACCGGTATTGTCAGCGACCTCAAGCATGGTCTGCATTTGGATCATTTGATGATTACCTTTCTAATCCAACTTTATCCGTCACTTTCACCTGCCGGTTTCTCGCATAAGAGCAAGACCAAACAGACGAAACGCCACAGCAAGACTGTGGCGTGTCAAACGGCCAGTTTTGGACCCCGTAAGGGCGGAATTCCTATCCGACACGGATAAGAAGATGGCCATTATACAAGGGACTTTCGCCCCTTGCAAGTCTTATACCTGGCGAGATTTCTCTACCAGGGCAGTTACCACCCACGATTTGGTCTTCGAGAGGGGACGGGACTCGCTAATTACTACGATGTCACCGGCCTTGAACTCGTTGTTCTCGTCGTGTGCGTGGAACTTCTTGGAACGACGGATAATTTTACCGTAGATCGGGTGCTTAACCTTGCGCTCGACCAGAACGGTTACAGTCTTATCCATCTTGTCGCTGACGACAGTGCCGGTCAGCGTACGTACAACTTTGGTTTCGCTCATCTTAAACTGCCTTTTCTTTCAGAACGGTACGTACACGAGCGATATCGCGACGCACTTTCTTCAGTTCAGAGGTCTTGGCGAGTTGCTGAGTAGCGTGCTGCATGCGCAGGGCAAACTGGGCCTTCAGGAGGCTCAGCAGTTCCACTTTCAGCTCGTCAACAGTTTTGGCTTTCAGTTCGGACGCTTTCATTACTGACCTACCTGTCTAGTTACAAACACAGTGGCGATCGGCAACTTGGCTGCGGCCAGACGGAAAGCTTCACGAGCGAGTTCCTCGTTAACACCGTCCATTTCGTACAGCATCTTGCCAGGCTGGATTTCGGCCACGTAGTATTCCGGAGAACCCTTACCCCCACCCATACGTACTTCAGCAGGCTTGGAAGTAATCGGCTTGTCCGGGAAAATACGGATCCAGATACGACCGCCACGCTTGATGTGACGAGTCATGGCACGACGGGCCGCTTCGATCTGACGTGCAGTCAGACGACCGCGACCAACAGCCTTCAAACCGAAATCACCAAAGCTCACCTTGTTACCACGGGTAGCGATACCAGTGTTGCGGCCTTTATGCTGTTTACGGTACTTGAGTCTAGTTGGCTGCAGCATTGCGTGGGCCCTTTCTCGTTTTCTTCTCGGTCGCAACCGGAGCCGGCGCTACTTGACCCGGCTTCAGCTCACCTTTGTAAACCCATACCTTGATGCCAATGATACCGTAGGTAGTCTTGGCTTCAGAGGTAGCGTAGTCAACATCGGCACGCAGGGTATGCAGCGGCACGCGGCCTTCGCGATACCATTCGCTACGAGCGATATCGATACCGTTCAGACGGCCGGAGGACATGATCTTGATGCCCTGGGCGCCCATGCGCATGGCGTTCTGCATGGAACGCTTCATGGCACGACGGAACATCACACGCTTTTCCAGCTGCGAAGCGATACCGTCGGCGATGATTTGCGCGTCCAGTTCCGGCTTGCGAACTTCTTCGATATTCACGTGAACCGGCACGCCCAGACGAGCTTGCAGTTCGCGCTTCAGAACTTCGATGTCCTCACCTTTTTTACCAATCACCACACCCGGACGGGCGCTGTGAATGGTAATGCGTGCGGACTTGGCCGGACGCTCGATGGTGACACGACCAACAGCCGCATGACCCAGGCGCTTCTTCAGGTATTCGCGAACTTCCAGGTCTTGCATGAGCATTTCCGGGAAATTCTTCGAATTGGCGAACCACTTGGAAGACCAGTTTTTGTTAACGGCAAGACGGAATCCCGTCGGATGAATCTTCTGACCCATTTCTTACCCCTTAATTGCCAACGGTCAACGAGATGTGGCAGGTCTGCTTTTCGATGCGATTACCACGACCCTTAGCACGGGCAGTGAAACGCTTCAGACTAGCGCCTTTGTCAACAAAGATGCTGGTGACACGCAGGGTGTCAATGTCAGCGCCTTCGTTGTGCTCGGCGTTAGCGATGGCAGATTCCAGCACTTTCTTCACAATAACCGCGCCCTTCTTCGGGGAGAAGGCCAGGATATTCAAAGCCTGACCAACGGATTGACCGCGGATCAGATCGGCCACCAGGCGGCACTTTTGTGCCGACAGGCGGACGCTTTTCAGATTTGCAGATACTCTCATCGCTTCACCTTATCTCTTCTTCGCCTTCTTATCGGCCGCGTGGCCTTTGAAGGTACGAGTCAGCGAGAATTCGCCCAGTTTATGACCGACCATGTTTTCGGAAACATAAACAGGCACATGGGTGCGACCGTTGTGAACCGCGATGGTCAAACCAATGAAGTCCGGCAGGACGGTCGAACGACGCGACCAGGTTTTGATCGGACGTTTGTCACTGGTTGCACGCGCCGCGTCGACCTTCTTCAGAAGGTGCAGATCAACGAACGGGCCTTTTTTCTGCGAACGTGCCATTGTCAATTACCCTTTAGTAGAATAGCGACGGCGTACGATCATATTGTCGGTACGCTTGTTGCGACGGGTACGGAAGCCCTTAGTCGGAGTGCCCCATGGGCTAACCGGCACACGGCCTTCACCAGTACGGCCTTCACCACCACCATGCGGGTGATCGACCGGGTTCATCGCCGTACCGCGAACGGTCGGACGAATACCACGCCAGCGACTAGCACCAGCCTTACCCAGCTTGCGCAGGGAATGCTCTTCGTTGCTCACTTCGCCAACAGTCGCACGGCAATCGACATGCACCAGACGGATTTCGCCGGAACGCAGACGCAGCTGAGCGTAAACGCCTTCGCGAGCGAGCAGCATGGCAGAACCACCAGCGGAACGAACCATCTGGGCGCCCTTGCCAGGTTGCAGCTCAACGCAGTGGATAGTAGTACCCACCGGGATGTTACGGATCGGCAGAGTATTACCAGCCTTGATCGGAGCCTCAGCACCGGACAGCAGAACAGCACCCGGCTTCACACCGCGCGGAGCGATGATGTAGCGGCGTTCGCCATCGGCGTAGCACAGGAGGGCAATGTGGGCGGTGCGGTTCGGATCGTATTCGATGCGTTCCACTTTAGCCGGGATGCCATCCTTATTGCGACGGAAGTCGACCAGACGGTAATGTTTCTTGTGACCACCACCCATGTGACGGGTAGTGATACGGCCATTGTTATTACGGCCAGCAGTGGAAGATTTTTTCTCTACCAGAGCGGCGTGCGGAGCGCCTTTATGCAGATCAGGGTGAACCACCTTGACAACTGCACGACGACCCGCGGAAGTCGGTTTTACTTTAACGATAGGCATGCTCTATCTCCTTACTCCGCAGCGGCCGGGGTGGCGGTCAGATCGATTTCCTGACCCTGAACCAGGCTAACGTAAGCCTTTTTCCAGTCTTTACGACGGCCAAAGGTACGGCCAAAGCGTTTTACTTTGCCCTTGACGTTAACGGTGGATACGCCTTCAACTTTTACATTGAACAGCATTTCAACCGCAGCCTTGATCTCCGGCTTGGTAGCATCGGTAGCAACACGGAATACAACTTGCTGATGCTTCTCAGCAACCATGGTGCTCTTTTCGGAAACAACCGGGGCCAGAATTACTTGCAACAGACGTTCTTGATTCATGCCCACTGCTCCTCCAGATGCTGCACCGCCTCACGAGTGATGACGATCTTCTTGAAACGCAGCAGGCTGTACGGGTCAGCTTGTTGTGCTTCGATCACCAGCACGTTCGGCAGATTGCGCGAAGACAGATAGAGGTTTTCGTCCAGTTCACGGGTAATGAACAGAGCCTGTTCCAGACCCATGGACTTAACCACACCTACGAATTCCTTGGTTTTCGGCGATTCAACCGACAGCGAATCAACCACAACCAGACGTTCGTCGCGAACCAGCTGGGACAGAATAGCTGCCATACCAGCGCGGAACATCTTGCGGTTAACCTTCTGCGAGAAATTCTCGTCCGGGCTATTCGGGAAAGCACGACCACCACCACGACGGTTCGGAGTAGAAGTCATACCGGCACGTGCGTTACCAGTGCCCTTTTGCTTGAACGGCTTCTTGGTGGAGTGGTGTACTTCAGCACGAGTCAGCTGGGCACGGTTACCGCTGCGAGCATTCGCCAGGAATGCAGTCACAACCTGGTGAACCAGAGCTTCGTTGTATTCGCGACCGAACAGAGTCTCGGATGCCTGCAGGCTGCCAGCAGCCTGACCTTGGCTATTGATTACTTTCAATTCCATCACGCACCTGCCTTCACGCTAGGACGAACGACTACGTCGCCGTTCTTGGCGCCAGGAACGGCACCCTTAACCAGAAGCAGCTGACGCTCGGCATCAACACGAACAACTTCCAGGCACTGAACAGTGCTCTTGACGTTGCCGTACTGACCAGCCATGCGCTTACCCGGGAAAATACGACCCGGATCCTGAGCCTGACCGATGGAACCCGGCGTGTTATGCGAACGCGAGTTACCATGGGAAGCACGGTTGGAAGAGAAGTTGTGACGCTTGATCACACCGGAGAAGCCCTTACCCTTGGAGGTACCGGTTACATCAACCAGTTGGCCTACGGCAAAGATTTCAACGGACAATGCATCACCCGGCTTCAGAGCGGAGAGAGCTTCTGCGGACAGAACGAATTCGTTCAGACCCAGACCTGCTTCAACGCCAGCTTTAGCGAAGTGACCGGCAGCCGCCTTATTAACGCGGTTTGCCTTACGGGTGCCGAAGGTTACTTGAACGGCGGAGTAGCCATCAACTTCAGCGGTTTTGATTTGTGTGACGCGATTAGCAGACATGTCCAGCACAGTTACCGGGACGGATGCACCGTCTTCAGCAAAAATGCGGGTCATGCCGACTTTGCGACCGACAAGACCTAAACTCATGTTTATTTCCTTTTGCAGGCGCCGATTACGATTGACCGGCATACAAAAACAAAAGCGGACTCGCAAAATTGCGAGTCCGCTAATGTATCACAAGAAATTTAGCAATCGCAAGCACTTAGCTCACAATTACTAGGTTTCCAGTCATTACTGCAGCTTGATTTCCACATCCACACCGGCCGGCAGGTCGAGCTTCATCAGAGCATCAACTGTCTTGTCGGTCGGATCTACGATGTCCATCAGACGCAGGTGAGTACGGATTTCCAGCTGATCGCGGGAAGTCTTGTTCACGTGCGGGGAACGCAGTACGTTGAAACGCTCGATTTTGGTCGGCAGCGGAACCGGGCCCTTAACAACAGCACCAGTACGCTTGGCGGTTTCAACGATCTCCTGGGCAGAGCGATCGATCAGGTTGTAATCGAAGGCCTTCAGGCGGATGCGGATTTTCTGGCTTTGCATATTATCTGCTCCGATTAGGCGATGATTTTGGCAACAACGCCGGCGCCAACAGTACGGCCGCCTTCACGGATGGCGAAACGCAGACCTTCTTCCATAGCGATCGGAGCGATCAGTTCTACGGTGATTTCCACGTTGTCACCCGGCATTACCATTTCCACGCCTTCGGACAGGGTTACTGCACCAGTCACGTCGGTAGTACGGAAGTAGAACTGCGGACGGTAGTTAGCAAAGAACGGGGTGTGACGGCCGCCTTCGTCCTTGCTCAGTACGTAGACCGAAGCAGCGAACTTGGTGTGCGGGGTGATCGTGCCCGGCTTGGCCAGAACCTGACCACGCTCTACGTCTTCACGCTTAGTACCACGCAGCAGAACGCCTACGTTGTCACCAGCCTGACCTTGATCCAGCAGCTTGCGGAACATTTCAACACCGGTGCAGGTGGTCTTCGCGGTTGCCTTCAGGCCCACGATTTCCAGTTCTTCACCAACCTTAACAATGCCACGCTCTACACGACCGGTTACTACAGTACCACGACCGGAGATGGAGAATACGTCTTCGATCGGCAGCAGGAACGGCTTGTCAACAGCACGTTCCGGAGTCGGGATGTAGGAGTCCAGCGCATCGGCCAGGCGGAAGATGGACGGTTCGCCCATTTCGGATTGGTCGCCTTCCAGTGCCAGACGAGCCGAACCGATTACCACCGGAGTGTCATCGCCCGGGAAGTCGTAGGAAGACAGCAGATCGCGCACTTCCATTTCAACCAGTTCCAGCAGCTCAGCGTCGTCAACCAGGTCAGCCTTGTTCAGGTAAACGATGATGAACGGTACGCCAACCTGACGGGACAGCAGGATGTGTTCGCGAGTTTGCGGCATCGGGCCGTCAGCAGCTGAACATACCAGAATAGCGCCGTCCATCTGGGCTGCACCGGTAATCATGTTCTTAACGTAGTCGGCGTGACCCGGGCAGTCTACGTGAGCGTAGTGACGTGCTTCGGTTTCGTATTCTACGTGAGCGGTATTAATGGTAATACCACGTGCCTTTTCTTCCGGCGCGCTGTCGATCTGGGAGTAGTCCTTGGCTTCGCCACCGAACTTCTTCGACAGAATGGTGGTGATCGCTGCGGTCAGGGTGGTCTTACCATGGTCAACGTGACCGATGGTGCCGACGTTTACGTGCGGTTTGGTCCGCTCAAACTTTTCTTTTGCCATTTTGCAAAAATCCTTAATTAAAGAACATTAGATCAGAGCTGACCGGAAACCGGTTCCGGCCAGCTTCAGCGCGCATTACTTCTTGGCGGCCATTACGGCTTCAGCAACATGCTTCGGCGCTTCAGAGTAGTGCTTGAACTCCATGGAGTAGGTAGCACGACCCTGGGTAGCGGAACGCAGGTCGGTGGAGTAACCGAACATCTCGGCCAGCGGTACTTCGGCCTTGATCTTCTTGCCACCCAGACCATCATCGTCCATACCTTGCACGATGCCGCGACGACGGTTCAGGTCACCCATCACGTCGCCCATGTACTCTTCCGGCGTTTCAACTTCAACAGCCATCATCGGCTCGAGGATGCACGGGCCGGCACGGCGCATGGCTTCCTTGAAAGCGATAGAACCGGCCAGTTCGAAGGCGATTTGCGAGGAGTCAACATCGTGGTAGGAACCGAAAGTCAGACGTACGGTTACGTCAACTACCGGGAAGCCAGCCAGAATACCGTTGCTCAACGAGTTACGGATACCCTTGTCAACCGACGGAATGAATTCACGCGGAATCACACCACCCTTGATCTCGTCGATGAACTTGTAGCCATTACCTTCGCCAGACGGCTCCAGGGTAATCGTACAATCACCGTACTGACCCTTACCACCGGACTGCTTGGCGTGCTTACCTTGCACGTCGGTAACAGTCTTGGTAATGGTTTCGCGGTAGGCAACCTGCGGAGCACCCACGTTGGCTTCAACACCAAACTCACGACGCATACGATCAACCAGAATTTCCAGGTGCAGTTCACCCATACCGGAAATAATGGTTTGGCCGGATTCTTCGTCAGTACGCACGCGGAAAGACGGGTCTTCCTTGGCCAGGCGATTCAGGGCAACGCCCATCTTTTCCTGGTCAGCCTTGGTCTTCGGCTCAACGGCAACGTGAATCACCGGATCCGGGAACTCCATGCGTTCCAGAATCAGCGGAGCATCAACGGCGCACAGGGTTTCACCGGTGGTCACTTCCTTCAGGCCGATAGCAGCAGCGATGTCACCAGCGCGTACTTCTTCGATTTCCTTACGGTCGTTGGCGTGCATCTGTACGATACGGCCGATACGCTCCTTCTTACCCTTAACGGAGTTCAGTACGGTATCACCGGACTTCACCACACCAGAGTAAACGCGGAAGAAGGTCAGCTGACCTACGTACGGGTCATTCATCAGCTTGAAGGCCAGAGCGGAGAAGCTCTCATCGTCGGAAGCCTGACGGGTAACCGGGGAGCCATCATCCAGTTCGCCCGGAACCGGCGGCACGTCGAGTGGGCTAGGCAGCAGTTCAATCACGGCATCCAGCATGCGCTGAACACCCTTGTTCTTGAACGCGGAACCGCACAGCATCGGCTGAATTTCGCAACGCAGGGTACGCTGACGCAGACCATCAACGATTTCTTCCTCAGTCAGCGTTTCGCCGCCCAAGTACTTGTCCATCATTTCGTCGCTAACTTCAGCAGCGGCTTCAACCATCTTTTCGCGCCATTCTTCGGCCACGGAAACCAGGTCGGCCGGGATATCGCCATACTCGAACTTCATGCCTTGCGAGGCTTCATCCCAGATGATGGCTTTCATCTTCAGCAGGTCAACCACGCCGGTGAAACCGTCTTCAGCACCGATCGGCACAACGATAGGTACCGGGTTGCCACGCAGGCGAGTCTTCACCTGTTCAACCGCACGGAAGAAGTTGGCACCTTGACGGTCCATCTTGTTCACGAAAGCGATACGCGGAACCTTGTACTTGTTGGCCTGACGCCATACGGTTTCCGACTGGGGCTGAACACCGCCCACAGCGCAGTAAACCATCACGGCACCGTCCAGTACACGCATGGAACGCTCTACCTCAATGGTAAAGTCCACGTGACCCGGGGTATCGATGATGTTGAAGTGGTGAGCCGGGTACTGCAGGCCCATACCCTTCCAGTAGGTGGTGGTGGCAGCAGAGGTAATGGTAATACCACGTTCCTGCTCCTGCTCCATCCAGTCCATGGTGGCGGCGCCATCGTGAACTTCACCGATTTTGTGGTTAACACCGGTGTAAAACAGAATACGCTCGGTAGTGGTTGTCTTACCGGCGTCAATGTGAGCCGAGATACCGATGTTACGGTAGCGCTCAATGGGGGTCTTTCTAGCCACGATCTACACCTTATTGTGTGGTTGAGCTTAGAAACGGAAGTGCGAGAAGGCCTTGTTGGCTTCTGCCATACGATGCACTTCGTCACGCTTCTTCATGGCACCGCCACGACCTTCGGCCGCGTCGATCAGCTCACCAGCCAGGCGCAGGTCCATGGACTTTTCGCCACGCTTACGCGCAGCGTCACGCAGCCAACGCATAGCCAGAGCCATACGACGGGACGGACGAACTTCAACAGGAACTTGATAGTTAGCACCACCTACACGGCGGCTTTTTACTTCTACAACCGGCTTGGCATTGGTCAGTGCGCTATTGAACACTTCCAGTGCGTTTTTGCCGGTCTTCTTTTCGATCTGGGCCAGTGCGCCGTAGATGATGCGTTCTGCAACAGCTTTTTTGCCGTCGATCATCACTACGTTCATGAACTTGGACAGATCTTGGGAACCGAACTTCGGATCCGGCAGAATCTCGCGCTTGGGGACTTCTCTGCGTCTTGGCATGTTACTTCCTTCAATATTCAGTTGAGCTTGGGCTCATGACCACCCATTAAAAGCAGTCACTTACTCGACGACCTCAGGCCGCCGCTAGTACATCCCAATTACTTAGGACGCTTTGCACCGTACTTAGAGCGGGACTGCTTACGGTCTTTAACACCGGCGGTATCCAGCGAACCGCGCACAGTGTGGTAACGCACACCCGGCAAGTCTTTTACACGACCGCCACGGATCAGCACTACGGAGTGTTCCTGCAGGTTGTGGCCTTCACCACCGATGTAGGAGATCACTTCGAAGCCGTTGGTCAGACGAACCTTGCACACTTTACGCAGAGCGGAGTTCGGCTTTTTCGGGGTGGTGGTGTAAACACGGGTGCACACGCCACGCTTCTGCGGGCAGGCTTCCAGCGCAGGCACCTTGCTGTTCACGGTCAGGACCGTGCGGCCCTTGCGAACGAGTTGGTTAATGGTTGGCATTACTATCAGTTCCTAGTTGATTCATTCTGCAGACAACACGTCTCCAGAAGGACGGAGGATTATATTTTAGTCAATCACTTACCGTCAAATGAAAAACGCTGCGCCCGCAACGTTAATCGTTGATGGCGCAGCGTTTTTTCAACACTCAGCTGGTTTTAGCAAAATCAGCTGTTGTTTTCCACTTCGTCTACTGGCTGTTCTTCCAGCAGTTGCGAGTGCGTAGTGTCCAAGCCCAGGCCTTGACGACGACGGGTACGGTGGTAAGCCAGACCGGTACCAGCCGGAATCAGACGGCCCACGATCACGTTCTCCTTCAGACCGCGCAGATCATCTTTCTTGCCCATGATGGCTGCTTCGGTCAGCACGCGGGTGGTTTCCTGGAAGGAAGCCGCCGAGATGAAGGAATCGGTGGACAAGGATGCCTTGGTAATACCCAGCAGTACGTTTTCGTACTGCGCCGGTTCCTTGCCTTCCGCCAGCATCTTGTCGTTCATTTCCAGTACATCGGCGCGTTCTACCTGCTCGCCCTGGATGAACTCGGTGTCGCCGCTGTCGGAGATGATGACACGACGCAGCATCTGGCGAATGATCACCTCGATGTGCTTGTCGTTAATCTTCACGCCCTGCAGACGGTACACTTCCTGCACTTCCTGCACGATGTAGCGGGCCAGCGCCTCGATACCCTGCAGACGCAGGATGTCGTGCGGATCAACCGGACCGTCGACAATGGATTCACCACGGTTCACCACCTGACCATCGTGCACCAGTACGTGCTTGTCTTTCGGGATCAGGTTTTCGTAACCGCTACCCTCGAGATCGGTAATGATCAGACGCTGCTTGCCCTTGGTGTCCTTACCGAACGATACGGTACCGGTCACCTCGGCCAGCATGCCGGCATCCTTCGGCGAACGGGCTTCGAACAGCTCGGCCACACGCGGCAGACCACCGGTAATATCGCGGGTCTTGGAGGATTCCTGCGGGATACGGGCCAGTACCTCACCCTTGCCCACATCCTGACCGTCACGCACGGTAATGATGGCGCCAACCTGGAAGGTAATGGATACCGAGGCATCGGAACCCGCCAGCTTCACTTCCAGGCCGTTTTCGTCCAGCAGCTTCACCAGCGGACGCAGCATCTTCGACTGCGAACCGGCACGACGCTTCGGATCGATCACCACCAGGGTGGACAGACCGGTCACTTCGTCGGTCTGCTTGGCAACGGTATTGCCCTCTTCCACGTTTTCGAACTTCACGCGGCCAGCGTATTCGGTAATGATCGGGCGGGTATGCGGGTCCCAGGTTGCCAGGACTGCACCAGCCTTGATCACCAGACCGTCGGTCACCATCAGCGTGGCACCGTACGGTACTTTGTGACGTTCGCGCTCGCGGCCCATATCGTCATGGATCACCACCTCGCCGGAACGGGTGATCACGATCAGCTCGCCCTTGGAGTTGGCGACATAACGCATCTGGCTGGAGAAGCGTACGGTACCGTTCGACTTGCCTTCTACCTGGCTGGCAGCAGCATTTCGCGATGCGGCACCACCAATGTGGAAGGTACGCATGGTCAGCTGGGTACCCGGCTCACCAATCGACTGGGCTGCAATCACACCAACAGCTTCGCCGGCATTGACACGCTTGCCGCGTGCCAGGTCGCGACCGTAGCACTTGGCACACAGACCATAGCGGGTGTCGCAGGTAATGGCAGTGCGAACCTTGACTTCATCGATACCCAGGCTGTCGATCACATCAACCATGTGCTCGTCCAGCAGGGTGCCGGCTTCCAGAACGGTTTCGCCAGTGGACGGATCCACCACGTCTACCGCGGTCACGCGACCCAGGATACGGTCACGCAGGGCTTCGATCACGTCACCGCCTTGCAGAACCGCCTTCATCACGAAGCCGTTGTTGGTACCGCAATCGTCCTCGATCACCACCAGATCCTGGGTCACGTCCACCAGACGACGCGTCAGGTAACCGGAGTTAGCCGTCTTCAAGGCCGTATCCGCCAGACCCTTACGGGCACCGTGCGTAGAGATGAAGTACTGCAGAACCGTCAGACCTTCACGGAAGTTGGCGGTAATCGGCGTTTCGATAATGGAACCGTCCGGCTTCGCCATCAAACCCCGCATACCGGCCAGCTGCTTGATCTGTGCTGCGGAACCCCGCGCACCAGAGTCGGCCATCATGTAAATGGAGTTGAAGGATTCCTGATCCACTTCCTTACCGTCGCGATCCAGCACCTTCTGCTTGGACAGCTCGTCCATCATGGCCTTGGCGATCTTGTCGCCGGTACGGCCCCAGATATCCACAACCTTGTTGTAGCGTTCGCCCTGGGTAACCAGACCTTGACGGTACTGCTCTTCGATCTCTTTGACTTCTTTCTGGGCTTCGCCCAGCAGCTCGACCTTCTTGCCCGGGATTTGCATGTCGTCCACGCAAATCGAGATACCGCCACGGGTGGAGTAGGCAAAACCGGTGTACATCAACTGGTCGGCAAAGATCACGGTATCGCGAATGCCGCAACGGCGGAACGATACGTTGATCAGCTTGGAGATTTCTTTCTTCTTCAGCGCCTTGTTGATGTGCTCGAACGGCAGGCCCTTCGGCAGGATGTCAGACAGGATGGCGCGACCGACAGTGGTGTCGTAGCGCTTGATCACCGGCTGGAATTCGCCCTGCTCATCCTTTTCCCATTCTTTCAGGCGGACAGTAATGCGGGTAGCCAGCTCGACCTGACGGGTTTCGTAGGCACGATGCACTTCCTTGGTGTCAGCAAACACCATGCCTTCGCCCTTGCCGTTTACCTTGTCGCGAGTCATGTAGTACAGACCCAGCACGATATCCTGGGACGGCACGATGATCGGGTCGCCGTTGGCCGGCGACAGCACGTTGTTGGTGGCCAGCATCAGGGTGCGGGCTTCCATCTGTGCTTCCAGCGACAGCGGCACGTGAACGGCCATCTGGTCACCGTCAAAGTCGGCGTTGAATGCCGCGCAGACCAGCGGGTGCAGCTGGATGGCCTTGCCTTCGATCAGTACCGGCTCGAATGCCTGGATACCCAAACGGTGCAGGGTAGGCGCACGGTTCAGCAGCACCGGATGTTCGCGAATCACGTCTTCCAGGATGTCCCAGACTTCCGGCACTTCCTGCTCGACCAACTTCTTGGCAGCCTTGATGGTGGAGGCCAGGCCCATGACTTCCAGCTTGTGGAAGATGAAAGGCTTGAACAGTTCCAGCGCCATCTTTTTCGGCAGACCGCACTGGTGCAGACGCAGGGTCGGACCTACGGTAATCACGGAACGACCGGAGTAGTCCACGCGCTTACCCAGCAAGTTCTGACGGAAGCGACCGCCCTTACCCTTGATCATGTCAGCCAGCGACTTCAACGGACGCTTGTTGGCGCCAGTCATGGCCTTGCCGCGACGACCGTTGTCCAGCAGCGAGTCAACCGATTCCTGCAGCATGCGCTTTTCGTTGCGCACGATGATGTCCGGCGCACGCAGCTCCAGCAGGCGCTTCAGGCGGTTGTTACGGTTAATGACGCGGCGATACAGATCGTTCAGGTCGGAGGTGGCGAAACGGCCACCGTCCAGCGGTACCAGCGGACGCAGTTCCGGCGGCAGCACCGGCAGCACTTCCAGAATCATCCATTCCGGCTTCATGCCGGAACGCTGGAAGGCTTCCAGCACCTTCAGGCGCTTGGCGATCTTCTTGATCTTGGTATCGGAATTGGTGGCTTCCAGCTCGCGACGCAGGGTCTCGATCTCGGTATCCAGATTCAGACGCTTGAGCAATTCGCGTACGGCTTCGGCACCCATCATGGCGACGAACTCTTCGCCGTACTGGTCTTCCTTGTCCAGGAAGTCTTCTTCGGTCAGCAGCTGACGGTATTGCAACGGGGTCATGCCCGGGTCGGTCACGACAAATGCTTCGAAGTACAGTACGCGTTCGATGTCGCGCAGGGTCATGTCCAGCACCATGCCCAAACGAGACGGCAGGCTCTTCAGGAACCAGATGTGCGCGGTCGGGCTGGCCAGTTCGATGTGACCCATGCGTTCGCGGCGAACCTTGGACAAGGTCACTTCCACGCCGCATTTTTCGCAGATCACGCCACGGTGCTTCAGACGCTTGTACTTGCCGCACAGGCATTCGTAGTCTTTTACCGGTCCGAAAATGCGGGCGCAGAACAGGCCGTCGCGTTCCGGTTTGAAGGTACGATAGTTGATGGTTTCCGGCTTTTTAACTTCACCATAAGACCAGGAACGGATCTTGTCGGGTGAGGCGATGCCGATTTTAATCGCATCAAACTCTTCTTCTTGCGTTACTTGCTTAAAGAGGTCGAGCAGAGCTTTCATTGCGTCTCCAGTCAGGGGACAGGAGGCGCGGCATGATGCCGCGCCTTCTCACCCAATCAATAACGTTCCAGGTCGATATCCAGGCCGAGCGAGCGGATTTCCTTCACCAACACGTTGAAGGATTCCG
Organism: Aquitalea aquatica; assembly: GCF_013911085.1. Classification (GTDB taxonomy): domain Bacteria; phylum Pseudomonadota; class Gammaproteobacteria; order Burkholderiales; family Chromobacteriaceae; genus Aquitalea; species Aquitalea aquatica. Next base: position 320,133 of record NZ_JACERN010000039.1, on the reverse strand, counting down.
GCATGCCCGCGTCAATCTTGTGTTCGCCCTTGACGATGTTTTCGTAAACTTTGGTACGGCCGGTTACGTCGTCGGACTTCACCGTCAGCATTTCCTGCAGAGTGTAGGCGGCGCCATAAGCTTCCAGCGCCCACACTTCCATCTCACCGAAACGCTGGCCACCGAACTGCGCCTTACCACCCAGCGGCTGCTGGGTAACCAGGGAGTACGGGCCGGTGGAACGGGCGTGCATCTTGTCATCAACCAGGTGATGCAGCTTCAGGTAGTGCATCACACCCACGGTAACCTTGCGGTCGAAAGCTTCGCCGGAGCGGCCATCGTACAGGGTCATCTGGGTCTTGGACTCGTTAAAGCCCATCTGCTCGGTTAGTTCGTCGCCGCTCGGGTAAGCCAGATTCAGCATGTGCTTGATCTCGGTTTCCTTGGCGCCATCGAATACCGGCGTAGCAAACGGCATGCCCTTGCGCAGGTTGTCGGCCAGATCCAGGATCTCGGCATCGGACAGGCCGGCCAGATCTTCAGTCTTGCCAGTATCGTTATATAGCTGCTCCAGATAGGCACGGACATCAGCCACATCCTTCTGCTGCTTGATCATACGATCGATACGCTCGCCAATACCCTTGGCAGCCCAACCCAGATGCACTTCCAGAATCTGACCGATGTTCATACGCGACGGTACGCCCAGCGGGTTCAGCACGATATCTACCGGACGGCCATCGCCCATATAAGGCATGTCTTCGATCGGCAGGATACGGGAAACCACACCCTTGTTACCGTGACGACCGGCCATCTTGTCACCGGCTTGCAGGCGACGCTTCACGGCCAGGTAAACCTTGACCATCTTCTGCACGCCAGGCGGCAGCTCATCGCCCTGGGTCAGTTTACGCTTCTTGTCTTCGAACTTGAGGTCGAATTCTTCGCGCTTCTGAACCAGGCTTTCCTTGATCAGTTCCAGCTGCTTGGCGATGTCTTCATCAGCCATGCGGATGTCGAACCAGTCGTGCTTGACCGGCAGGCTGTCCAGGTATTCGTTGTCGATGGCAGTACCCTTGGCCAGACGCTTCGGACCACCATTGGCAACCTTGCCCAGGATCAGACGTTCGATACGGCTGAAGGCATCATTTTCGAAAATACGCAGCTGGTCGTTCAGGTCGAGACGGTAGCGCTTCAGTTCGGCATCAATGATGGACTGGGCGCGCTTGTCACGCTCGATACCTTCGCGGGTGAATACCTGTACGTCGATCACGGTACCTACGGTGCCGGTCGGAACACGCAGCGAGGTATCCTTCACATCGGAGGCTTTTTCACCGAAGATGGCGCGCAGCAGCTTTTCTTCCGGCGTCAGCTGGGTTTCACCCTTCGGTGTTACCTTGCCCACCAGTACGTCACCAGCTTCCACTTCGGCACCGATGTAAACAATACCGGCTTCATCCAGACGGCCAGCCATGCGCTCGGACAGGTTCGGAATATCACGGGTGATTTCTTCCGGTCCCAGCTTGGTGTCACGGGAGACAACCGACAGTTCTTCGATATGGATCGAGGTGTAGCGGTCTTCTGCCACCAGCTTCTCGGAGATCAGGATCGAGTCTTCGTAGTTGTAACCATTCCACGGCATGAAGGCGATGGTCATGTTCTGACCCAGAGCCAGTTCGCCCAGGTCAGTGGAAGCACCATCGGCAACCACGTCGCCGCTGGCGATCTTGTCACCCACCTTCACCACCGGACGCTGGTTGATGTTGGTATTCTGGTTGGAACGGGTGAACTTGGTGAGGTTGTAGATATCCACACCCACTTCACCAGCCACGGCTTCTTCATCGTTGACACGCACCACGACACGGCTGGCGTCAACGTAGTCCACCACGCCGCCACGACGGGCAACCACGGTGGTACCGGAGTCAACGGCTACCGAACGTTCGATACCGGTGCCGACAAACGGCTTTTCCGGGCGCAGGCACGGTACGGCCTGACGCTGCATGTTGGCACCCATCAAGGCACGGTTGGCGTCATCGTGTTCCAGGAAGGGAATCAGCGAAGCGGCAACCGACACCACCTGACCAGTGGCCACGTCCATGTACTGCACGCGGTCCGGGGTAGCCAGAATGGTTTCGCCCTTTTCACGGCAGGTCACCAGTTCGTCGATCAGGGTACCGTCTTCTCCCAGCTCGGCGTTGGCCTGAGCAATGACGTAACGGCCTTCTTCAATCGCCGACAGGTAGTCGATCTCGTTGGTAACCTTGCTGTCCACCACCTTGCGGTACGGTGTTTCCAGGAAACCAAACTCGTTGGTACGTGCAAACACGGACAGCGAGTTGATCAGGCCGATGTTCGGACCTTCCGGGGTTTCGATCGGGCATACACGGCCATAGTGGGTCGGGTGTACGTCACGCACTTCGAAGCCGGCGCGCTCGCGGGTCAGACCACCCGGGCCAAGAGCCGATACACGGCGCTTGTGGGTGATTTCCGACAGCGGGTTGGTCTGGTCCATGAACTGCGACAGCTGCGAGGAACCAAAGAATTCCTTGATGGCAGCCGACACCGGCTTGGCATTGATCAGGTCGTGCGGCATCAGGTTATCGGACTCAGCCTGATTCAGGCGTTCCTTCACTGCACGCTCAACACGTACCAGACCGGCACGGAACTGGTTTTCGGCCAGTTCGCCAACCGAACGCACGCGACGGTTACCCAGATGGTCGATGTCATCGACTTCGCCACGGCCGTTACGCAGTTCGCACAGGATGGCAATGACGGAAACGATGTCTTCAGTCGACAGCGTGCCTTCCATCACGTCACGACGATGGGCGAATTTTTCACCGATCAGCGACTTGAACCACTCCGGGGTCTTTTCATCGAACTTGTACTGATAAGTACGCGAGCTGAACTTCATGCGGCCTACGCGCGACAGATCGTAGGTTTCTTCGCTGAAGAACAGACGCTGGAACAGGGCTTCCACCGCATCTTCGGTCGGCGGTTCGCCAGGACGCATCATGCGATAGATGGCCACACGCGCCTGCAGGCGGTCCAGGCTGTCGTCGGTACGCAGGGTCTGCGAGATATAACCGCCCTGATCCAGATCGTTGGTGAACAGCACTTCCACCTGTTCGATCTCGGCCAGTGCCAACTTGGCCAGCAGCTCTTCGGTGATTTCTTCATTGGCGCGTGCCAGCACTTCACCAGTATCCACATTGGTGACATTGTGCGACAGCACCTTGCCCAGCAGCACGTCAGCCGGCACTTCAATACGATCCAGCTGTGCAGTCTGGATGTCGCGAATGTGCTTGGCGGTAATGCGCTTGTCCTTGGCCACGATCAGCTTGCCATCGGCAGCCACGATATCGAACTTGGCCACTTCGCCCTTCAGACGCTCAGGAACCACGCGCATGAACACGCCGGTCTTGGTCAGATAGAAGGTGTCGAAGCTGTAGAACTCGGACAGGATTTGTTCGTTGCTGTAACCCAGCGCCTTCAGCAGGATGGTCACCGGCATCTTGCGGCGACGGTCGATACGGAAGTACAGCAGGTCTTTCGGGTCAAACTCGAAGTCCAGCCAGGAACCGCGGTAAGGAATCACGCGGGCGGAGAACAGCAGCTTGCCAGAGGAGTGGGTCTTGCCGCGGTCGTGCTCGAAGAACACGCCCGGGGAACGGTGCAACTGGGAAACGATAACGCGTTCGGTACCGTTGATGATGAAAGAACCATTGGTGGTCATGAGCGGAATTTCGCCCATGTACACTTCATTCTCGCGCACTTCTTTTACCACCGGCTTGGACGACTCTTTGTCCAGGATGGTCAGACGAATACGGGCACGCAACGGAGCTGCATAGGTAATGCCACGCAGCTGACATTCCTGCACGTCAAACGGCGGCTCGCCAAGGATGTAGTGAGCAAAATCAAGACGCGCATAGCCATTATGGCTGTTGATCGGGAAGATCGACTTGAACGCGGCTTGCAGACCAGCATCCTTGCGCTGATCTAGCGGTACACCCAGTTGCAGGAAATCGGCATAAGAATCAATCTGGGTCGCCAACAGGAATGGGACATCGAGAACACTGGCGCGTTTCGCAAAGCTCTTACGAATACGCTTCTTCTCAGTAAACGAATAACTCATAGAGTCTCCATCGAGGTGGTAGTGGCGCAAGAAACCAAAAGTCAGCAGCCACGCCGGGTAATTGCTGGCTTTTACTATCTTTGTTTCGGCCAATTACAAGCGCAATAAGGCTGGCGGATTTCTCCGCCAGCCTCACCTTCTTTTTTCAAAGAAGATTATTTGATTTCAGCCTTGGCACCGGCTTCGGTCAGTTGCTTCAGAACTTCTTCAGCTTCAGCCTTGGAAACGGCTTCTTTCACGGTCTTCGGAGCGCCGTCAACCATGTCCTTGGCTTCTTTCAGGCCCAGACCGGTGATAGCACGAACAACCTTGATCACGTTTACCTTGTTGTCGCCAGCGGCGTTCAGAACAACGTCAAACTCGGTCTTTTCTTCAACAGCAGCGGCACCAGCAGCCGGGCCAGCAACGGCAACGGCAGCAGCGGAAACGCCGAACTTCTCTTCGAACGCCTTAACCAGGTCGTTCAGTTCCATTACGGTCAGACCAGCAACGGCTTCGAGGATGTCTTCTTTGGTGATTGCCATGTAAAAATCTCCTGAATTCTATAAGAATCAAATAAGTTAAGCGGCTTCGGCTTGCTTCTCTGCCAGTGCTGCCAGTGCGCGGGCGAAGCCTGCGACCGGAGCCTGCATAACGTAGAGAAGCTTGGACAGCAGTTCTTCACGGCTCGGGATGGAAGCCAGCTCAGCAACCTGAGCAGCATTCAGCACGTCGCCATTGTAAGAACCTGCCTTGACGATGATCTTGTCGTCAGCCTTGGCAAATTGATGCAGCACCTTGGCAGCAGCAACCGGATCAGTAGAGATACCGTAAACGAGCGGGCCAACCATTTGTTCGGCCAGCGCTTCGAATTGGGTACCAGCTACCGCACGGCGTACCAGCGTGTTCTTCAGAACGCGCAGGTAAACGCCTTGCTCACGCGCCTGAGCGCGCAGCTTGGTCATGCTGCTTACCTCGATGCCCCGATATTCGGCGATGACGAGGGTCTGAGCAGCGGCCAGCTCGGCAGCTACAGCAGCGACGACTGCCTTTTTATCTTCGATATTGAGACTCAAGGTCTACCTCCTAGACTGAAATGAAGCAGAAAAATTTCTGCTCCGCTTTGCAGCGGCGACCTGTATCAGGAGACAACATAGAGAAGGGAAACTGGTGCTCATGGGCGGAATTGAACCGCCGACCTCTCCCTTACCAAGGGAGTGCTCTACCCCTGAGCTACATGAGCCCTGAACTCTTCAGAAGCCTACTTTCGGGTACACCATCTGCGTAGGATACAGACCACTGGGCAGTGGCTTGCGATTAAGCCTTGCGGCACCTACGGTCTTTGACAATCCGGCAAGCAAGCTTGCCAGCCCAAAGCCAATGGCAAGGCGGCAAGCCGCCCTGCCTCACTCGCGTCAGCTTAGGCGCTGATCGAGCTGGTATCTACACGAGCGCCAATACCCATGGTGCTGGATACGGCGATCTTCTTCAGATACACGCCCTTGGAAGCTGCCGGCTTGGCTTTCACCAGGGCATCAACCAGTGCGGCGAAGTTTTCACGCAGCGCATCGGCTTCGAAAGAAGCGCGACCGATGGTGGCGTGAATGATACCTGCCTTGTCGGTACGGTATTGAACCTGACCGGCCTTGGCGTTCTTCACGGCTTCGGCAACGTTCGGGGTAACAGTACCAACCTTCGGGTTCGGCATCAGACCACGCGGACCAAGGATCTGACCCAGCTGACCAACAACGCGCATTGCATCCGGGGAAGCAATTACAACGTCGAAGTTCAGGTTACCGGCCTTGACTTGCTCGGCTAGGTCGTCGAAACCGACAACTTCAGCACCGGCAGCCTTGGCGGCTTCGGCGTTGGCGCCTTGAGCAAATACAGCAACGCGTACCGACTTACCAGTACCACGCGGCAGCACAACCGAACCACGAACGACTTGGTCGGATTTACGCGGATCAACACCCAGATTGATGGCGATATCGATCGACTCATCAAACTTGGCAGTAGCTGCAGTCTTAACCAGAGCAATTGCTTCTTCAACAGCGTACAGCTTGTTGCGATCAACAGTTGCCTTCAGGGTTTGCAGGCGCTTGGAAATCTTGGCCATTTACACACCCTCCACTTCAAGACCCATCGAGCGGGCGGAGCCGGCGATGGTGCGTACAGCAGCATCCAGATCAGCAGCGGTCAGATCCGGCTGCTTGGTCTTGGCGATTTCTTCCAGCTGAGCACGGCTTACCTTGCCTACCTTGTCGGTATGCGGCTTGGCGGAGCCGGACTTGATACCAGCAGCCTTCTTCAACAGAATGGTCGCCGGGGGCGTCTTCATGATGAAGGTGAAGGACTTGTCTGCATAAGCAGTGATCACAACCGGAATCGGCAGACCCGGCTCGATGCCCTGGGTCTGGGCGTTGAACGCCTTGCAGAATTCCATGATGTTCAGACCACGCTGACCAAGAGCCGGACCGATCGGAGGAGACGGGTTAGCCTTACCAGCGGGCACTTGCAGCTTTACATAGCCGACAATTTTCTTTGCCACGTTTAAAACTCCTAAAATGGGTATAGCGCGAGCGTGCACTCGCTTCCCGGACGAAAGCGCAACAGTATATACGCTTACTAACTAACTGCCAAGCAGAATTACAGCTTTTCTACCTGACTGAATTCCAGCTCAACCGGCGTATCGCGACCAAAAATCTGCACAGACACACGCAACTTGTTGCGCTCGTAATTGACCTCATCCACCGAACCATTGAAGTCATTGAAAGGGCCGTCGATAACACGGACCTTTTCACCCACTTCAAACAGCACTTTCGGCTTCGGCTTTTCCACACCCTCTTGCATCTGCTGCATGATGGCTTCGACTTCCTTCTTGGAAATCGGCGCCGGGCGGTTAGCCGTACCACCAACAAAACCCGTCACCTTGGGAGTACTTTTCACCAGGTGCCAGGTATCGTCGGTCATATCCATTTCAACCAGCACATAACCGGGGAAGAACTTGCGCTCGGTAATGGAGCGGCGACCGTTCTTGACGTCCACCACCTCTTCGACCGGAACAAGGATCTGGCCAAACAGGTCAGCAACCTCGGAACGCTCGATGCGCTCACGCAGCGCTTTCTGCACACTCTTCTCAAAACCAGAATAAGCATGCACAACATACCAGCGCTTTGCCATTATCTACCTCGACCAAGAATTACATCGTAAAACAACCAGGACAGACCCGAATCCACCATCCACATGAACAGGGCCAATACCAGAACAAAGACGAAAACCATGCCGGTCATTTGCATGGCTTCTTTGCGCGTCGGCCACACGACCTTGCGCGCCTCGACCAGCGAGTCATTGGCATAGGCAACAAAATCCTTGCCCGGATGCGACAACCACACCGCACCTGCCGCCAGCGCGACGCCAGCAATGAATGCCAGTGCGCGCAATACACCCTGATCTTCAGGAATCATGTAGAAGCCAACAACACCGGCCACTACCAGCAGACCGGCCAGAGCCAGCTTGAGTTTATCTTGCATTTCCATGTGTGGAATGTTCTCTGCGCGTATGCGACAAAAGACCAACCGGCGCAAAGCGCCGGCTGGTCTTAATTGGCAGGCCAGGAGGGTCTCGAACCCCCAACCCTCGGTTTTGGAGACCGATACTCTACCAATTGAGCTACTGGCCTATAAACCTATTAATCAAGCAATAATTTTTGCTACCACGCCGGCGCCAACAGTACGGCCGCCTTCACGGATGGCGAAACGCAGACCTTCTTCCATAGCGATCGGAGCGATCAGTTCTACGGTGATTTCCACGTTGTCACCCGGCATTACCATTTCCACGCCTTCGGACAGGGTTACTGCACCAGTCACGTCGGTAGTACGGAAGTAGAACTGCGGACGGTAGTTAGCAAAGAACGGGGTGTGACGGCCGCCTTCGTCCTTGCTCAGTACGTAGACCGAAGCAGCGAACTTGGTGTGCGGGGTGATCGTGCCCGGCTTGGCCAGAACCTGACCACGCTCTACGTCTTCACGCTTAGTACCACGCAGCAGAACGCCTACGTTGTCACCAGCCTGACCTTGATCCAGCAGCTTGCGGAACATTTCAACACCGGTGCAGGTGGTCTTCGCGGTTGCCTTCAGGCCCACGATTTCCAGTTCTTCACCAACCTTAACAATGCCACGCTCTACACGACCGGTTACTACAGTACCACGACCGGAGATGGAGAATACGTCTTCGATCGGCAGCAGGAACGGCTTGTCAACAGCACGTTCCGGAGTCGGGATGTAGGAGTCCAGCGCATCGGCCAGGCGGAAGATGGACGGTTCGCCCATTTCGGATTGGTCGCCTTCCAGTGCCAGACGAGCCGAACCGATTACCACCGGAGTGTCATCGCCCGGGAAGTCGTAGGAAGACAGCAGATCGCGCACTTCCATTTCAACCAGTTCCAGCAGCTCAGCGTCGTCAACCAGGTCAGCCTTGTTCAGGTAAACGATGATGAACGGTACGCCAACCTGACGGGACAGCAGGATGTGTTCGCGAGTTTGCGGCATCGGGCCGTCAGCAGCTGAACATACCAGAATAGCGCCGTCCATCTGGGCTGCACCGGTAATCATGTTCTTAACGTAGTCGGCGTGACCCGGGCAGTCTACGTGAGCGTAGTGACGTGCTTCGGTTTCGTATTCTACGTGAGCGGTATTAATGGTAATACCACGTGCCTTTTCTTCCGGCGCGCTGTCGATCTGGGAGTAGTCCTTGGCTTCGCCACCGAACTTCTTCGACAGAATGGTGGTGATCGCTGCGGTCAGGGTGGTCTTACCATGGTCAACGTGACCGATGGTGCCGACGTTTACGTGCGGTTTGGTCCGCTCGAACTTTTCCTTAGCCATGGCAAAATTTCCTGATTTGAATAACTACAAACAAATGGGTGGTGCCCATGGGCAGAATTGAACTGCCGACCTCTCCCTTACCAAGGGAGTGCTCTACCCCTGAGCTACATGGGCCCTTTAACAGGCATTAACGCTTGGAGCGGGTGAAGGGAATCGAACCCTCGTCGTAAGCTTGGAAGGCTTCTGCTCTACCATTGAGCTACACCCGCCTGCAACAACTATACGGCCTTCAAACTACACGCCGCCAAGACGTAAAAAATTCTGGTGGGGGGAGAAGGATTCGAACCTTCGAAGGCTGAGCCGCCGGATTTACAGTCCGGACCCGTTGACCGCTGGGGTAACCCCCCCTGAGAGACCCGAATAGTATAGATACCCTCCTCCTTCGTCAACACCTGTACTGCATTTTTTTTCATTATTTTTGCCAGAAAAAGAACAAAGCCCCGCAAACTGCGGGGCCCTGTCTTTTGCATCAAGCACTTAGCTTCACTCAGGCTTTGCCGGAAATGATCAGGTACTTTGCATGCAGTTCATCCTGGGTTTCCGGATGAGCCGGATCCAGCGGGATGCAATCCACCGGACAGACTTGCTGACACTGCGGTTCGTCATAGTGGCCCACGCACTGCGTGCACAGATTGGGGTCGATCTGATAGATCTCCTCACCCTGCGAGATGGCATTGTTCGGGCATTCCGGCTCACAGACGTCGCAGTTGATGCATTCGTCGGTAATCATGAGAGACATAGTAATTTCCTCAGGTATTCACAGTATTGATTGTGTCATCCGTACAGCGTGGTCGCAAGTTCGCCCCGTTATATCTTTATGCGGCGACCCGCCTACGTATTACAGCGATTCTTCAGCAATCGGCCGGACCAGCGCGTAATGCACCATGCCGGCCTTGTCCTGCTTCACGATCTGCCAGCCTGGCAAACTTTCTGGCCAGTGTCTGGCTTCGAAATACAATACGCCGTCAGTAGCCAGCAGCGACTGCAGCAAGGGCAATACCTGCTGCAGCAAGCTTGAGTCATAGGGCGGATCGGCGAAGATGATGTCAAATTGTTCTCGACAGCTTTTCAGGTACAGCAACGCATCCATCGGGACGACTTCGATGGCTGCCGCCGCCAGCAACTGGCGATTGGCCTTGAGCGATTCCGCCACCTTGCGCGATTTTTCCACCATGACCACACGTGTCGCTGCGCGCGAGGCCGCTTCGAAACCGAGCGCACCGCTGCCGGCAAACAGGTCGAGGCAGCGCTTGCCGTGCAACTCCTGGCCCAGCCAGTTGAATACGGTCTCCCGCACTCTATCGGGTGTTGGGCGCAAACCTTCCGCATCGGGGAAGGGCAGCAAACGACGACGGTACTGACCGCCGATGATTCGGACTTTGTTTCGCTGTTGATTCATGACGCTTGGGCTAAAAACTCAAGGGCGAGAGTTTACCCTTTTCCCGCCCGGCCTGCTGCATCTGGCGCAGATTGGCGCTTAAAGGTGTAGCACCAGTCGTCACAGTGTCTATAGGGGGAACAGGCTGAGCCGTCAAAGCGGCTGCGCTGCGGCCCACCGCACGCTGCTGATATTCCGCGACAGCGCCGCGCTTGCTCTACCTCGGCCAAACGATACTCGCGACTCGCGACCATGATCTGCGCCACTCGGGCAGCACCACACTATTCCCTATATATGTATCGTGCCCGCACCCACACACATCTTTTGCAATACCGCTCAAGCACACGCAGCCAAATCGCCCTGCCATGGCAGAACTGCCCGGAGTTGCATGCCACGTCAGGGCAGTTTCAATCCTAGCCGCCAAGCAGACTGAAATCAGGGCGGTTGCGAGCTGCCAATCTGAAAGCGCACTGCTCTATGGCCACCCACTATACTCGTCAAGCCTGACAGATCACTGGCCACGCCCCTTCCCGCCAGCCTTCTTGCCGAATCTACTGAGTACATACTCGGTGGAGTAAGCTGGGAATGGTGATTCGTTATTGAATCCGCCCAAGAAGATCACCCTTCTGATCAGCAACTCCAACGCAATTGGCCATGGCTAATTTGCCTGTCCCTGGCTTTCATCACCAACGTTTCTGCCCTGTTGCTGATTTAAGGATACAATTTAGCCATTTATCGCCTATCGTTGACTACGCAGACGCATGTTCAGTTTCTTCAAGAAAAAACCAAAGCCGGTTGAAACCCCGGCTGCAGAACCCTTAGCCAGCCAGCCGGCAGACATCCCGGCGGCAGCTCCTGCCACCTCGCAAGCCACTCCGCTTGCCACACCGGTCATCCCCGAGGCACCGCTCGCTGCGCCGGAGATCCCGACTCCGCCACCTATCAGTGCCACAGTAGAACAGCCTGCTCGCAAGCAAAGCTGGACCGAACGCCTCAAGGCTGGGCTGTCCAAAACCCGTGACAAACTGGGCAAGTCGCTGGCCGGTCTGTTTGGTGGTGGCAAGATTGACGAGGAGTTGTACGAAGAGCTGGAAACCGTACTGCTCACCGCAGACATGGGCATGGATGCCACGGTGCACCTGCTGCAGGATGTGCGCGAACGCGTCAGCCTGAAGGGTCTGAAAGACGGCAGTGAGCTGAAGGGCGCACTCAAGGATTCGCTCAATGATCTGATCCACCCGCTGGAAAAACCGCTGGATGTCAGCGGCAAAAAGCCCTTTGTCATCATGATGGCCGGGGTGAATGGTGCCGGGAAGACCACCTCGATCGGCAAGCTGGCCAAATACTATCAACAGCAAGGCAAGAGCGTGCTGCTGGCTGCTGGCGATACCTTCCGCGCCGCAGCGCGCGAACAGCTGATGGCTTGGGGCGAGCGCAACAATGTCACCGTGATTGCCCAGCAGGGTGGCGATGCCGCCGCCGTCTGTTTTGACGCCATTCAGGCAGCTACCGCCCGTGGCATTGACATCGTCCTGGCGGATACTGCGGGTCGCCTGCCGACCCAGCTGCATCTGATGGAAGAAATCAAGAAGGTCAAACGCGTCATTCAGAAGGCGCTGCCGGAGGCACCACATGAAATCATTCTGGTGCTGGATGCCAACATCGGCCAGAACGCCATCAGCCAGGTCAAGGTATTCGACGATGCCCTGGGCCTGACCGGGCTGATTCTGACCAAGTTGGATGGCACGGCCAAGGGCGGCGTGATTGCCGCCATTGCCAAGCAGCGGCCGATTCCGCTACGGTTTGTCGGTGTGGGCGAAAGCATCGACGATTTGCGCCCGTTCAACAGCAAGGATTATGTCGACGCCTTGTTCGACTGATCGACATACTTTTATAGAGACCTGCGCCGGCGACTGCCTGCCGGCGACGCCTCACCCGGCAGGCCCTGGCAAATCCACCGGCCTGCAACTCAGGATCAAGGGGAATGCAGCGCATGATTCAGTTCGACCAGGTCACCAAGCGTTATCCCGGTGGCAACGAAGCCCTGAAGAATCTTTCCTTTACCATCGATACCGGTGAAATGGCCTTTCTGGCCGGTCATTCCGGTGCCGGCAAATCGACCTTGCTCAAGCTGGTGGCTGGCATCGAGCGCGCCAGCAGCGGTAGCGTCATAGTAAGTGGCCAGAATCTGTCCAAGCTGCGCAGCAGTCAGATTCCCTACGTGCGCCAGCATATCGGCATGGTATTCCAAGACCACAAGCTACTGTTCGACCGCTCGGTCTTCGACAATGTGATGCTGCCACTGGACATCATCGGCTTTGACCGCCGCGATGCCGCCCGCCGCGTCCGTGCCGCGCTGGACAAAGTCGGCCTGCTGTCCAAGGAAAAATCCATGCCGATCCGTCTGTCTGGTGGCGAACAACAACGTTTGTGTATCGCCCGTGCCGTGGTACATCGTCCCAGCTTGCTACTGGCTGATGAACCATCAGCCAACCTCGACCGGGCCTACGCGCTGGACATCATGGAACTATTCAAATCTTTCCATCAGGTTGGGGTGACCGTGGTGATTTCCGCCCATGACGAAACCCTGATGGAAGACTATGGCCGTCGCATCATCCGGTTGAAGGAAGGACAATTCGCCGCATGAAACACTTTCTCTACCTGAACTGGCAAAGCGCCAGACAGGCACTGGTCAAAATCCTGCGCCAACCTTTCGGCAGCCTGCTCACCCTGTTGATGCTGTCCATCGCGCTGGCTCTGCCCTTATCGCTTTATCTGACAGTGAGCAGCATCCAGGAATGGGCTGGCAGACTCACTGCAACCCCACAGATCACCCTGTTCATGGAGCAATCGGCCGAGGAAGCCGATCTTGCCGCCGTCTCCAGCACCCTGACCAAGCATCCGCGCATCCAGAGTTACAGCTTCGTCGGCAAGAAGCAGGCGCTGTCCGATCTGGAAAAGCGCAACGGCCTGCCTGGGCTGAGTGACGGCCTGACTGACAACCCGCTGCCAGACGCCTTTGTGGTCACCCCCAAGACACTGGAACCTCACGAACTGGAAATGCTGCAAAAAGAACTATCCGGCCTGCCCATGGTGGAAACCGCCCAGTTCGATGCCCGCTGGGCCAAGCGCCTGTACGGCATGGTGGAAATGGGCAAGCAGCTAACCTGGTTTCTCGGCGCAGCATTGGGCATTGCTCTGGTACTGGTCACCCACAATGCGGTACGGATGCAGATTCTGGCCCGTCGTGATGAAATCGAAGTAGCCAAGCTGATTGGCGCGCCGGACAGCTTTATCCGTCGCCCCTTTATGTACCACGCCATGTGGCAGGGCTTGCTTGCCGGCCTCGCCGCATGGGGACTGACCAGCTGGCTGGTGATCACTGCCAACCCCGCCATCCACGAATTTGCCCAACTGTATAATGAAGCGGTCCAGCTACGCGGCCTCAGCCCTGTCGAATTGCTTGTCGTACTGGCTATTTCCGCCCTGCTGGCGATGCTGGGTGCCCGCTTGGCTTCCGACCATCACCTGCGGCAGATTCAACCTCGTTAACAATCATTCCCTTTCACTTCTGGCTGAATGTCGCTTATGGTGACATTCAGCCGATGTCGACCAGCAGAATATTCCCAGCGATTTTCCACTGAAAAAGCTATCAGCTCGATAGGAAAAATCATTGACGCTGGAACCTTTGCTTGCTAGCACTCTCAATATACGAGTGCTAACATAGCACTACCCAAGGAGGTAGTTACACTGATGACCACAACATTTGCCTTGCCCGTTCCGTCGTCCAGCGGCAGCCTGGAGCAATACATCCAGGCGGTGAACAGTGTTCCCATGCTGACCCCCGAACAGGAAACCGAGCTGGCCACCCGCTTCCAGCAAGACAATGATCTGGAAGCCGCTCGCCAGATGGTGCTGTCACACCTGCGCGTTGTCGTATCGATTTCGCGAGGCTATGCCGGCTACGGCCTGCAACAGGCTGACCTGATCCAGGAAGGCAATATCGGCCTGATGAAAGCGGTAAAGCGCTTCGAGCCAGGCCGTGGCGTACGCCTGTTTTCCTTTGCCGTGCACTGGATCAAGGCTGAGATTCACGAATTCATCCTGCGCAACTGGCGACTGGTGCGCATTGCCACCACCAAGCCGCAGCGCAAGCTGTTTTTCAATCTGCGCAGCATGAAGAGCAGTTTTTCTGCGCTGAGTGAAAACGAAGCACGACAAATCGCCGAAGACCTTGGCGTAAAGCCGGAGGAAGTGCGCGAAATGGAAACCCGCATGAGCGGGCAAGATATCGCGCTGATGGCCGACGATGGCGATGATGAAGGTTTTGCCCCCATCGACTGGCTGGCCGACGCCCATCACGAACCGACCCGTGCGCTGGAACGCAAAGCCTTCGATCACCTGCAAACCGAAGGTATCGAATACGCACTGGCATCGCTGGATGCACGCAGCCGCCGTATTGTTGAAGCCCGCTGGCTGGCCGATGATGGCGGAGCCACCTTGCATGAGCTGGCTGCCGAGTTCGGAGTTTCTGCCGAGCGCATCCGTCAGATCGAAGCTAAAGCTCTCGGAAAAATGAAAACTGCGCTGAGTGAAGGTGTCGTTATCGACAACTGATTATTCAGTGACTGCCATGAAAAAAGCCCGCACCATTCAGCGCGGGCTTTTTTATTCATATACACGACTACTCAATCCCCTTCACCGCCGCGATATTTGGCTGGCAAGCGGTCGAACACCTGCTGAGCAATCGCGCGTAGTGGCTGCCATGCCGGGACGTCTTCATCGATACCGTCCAGATAATCCTTGGCATAAGTCGGGAATGAGGCCAGCGCCGTACTCACCGTCTCCTTGGCCTCCGCCTCACGTCCGGCCAGCGCCAGCATTTGTGCCTTCTTCATCATCACATCAGGATAAGGACGGAATGCCGTCAGGCGCTCCTCCCATTGCAACTTGCGCGCCAGATTGTCCTTGTCGGCCACCAGATAATCATCCAGCGTACTCAGTGCATGGTAGGCAAACAGCGGGTGCTGCTCCATGATCTCGGCCAGCCGCTGCTGCCGCTTGGCATCCCGTGCCGGATTATCAGTCTGGGTATACAGCCCCACCAGCTCGTTATAGGTAGACCAAGTCACCACCGACATATAACCAATAAACAACATGCCCAACATCCAGCCCGCCCGCAGCAACCAACCGGCACGTCCAGTACGCGCAGGCGACATCGAGGCAAACACCACCAGCATCGCCAGGAAATACAGATACCACAGTGGATACTCCAGCATGGAGTGAATCAGGGTAACTGCCATGCAGCCCAAGGCCAACATACCCTCCGCTTCGGCTTGCTCACTGAAGAAGGGCCAGATCACCCAGGCAAAGCCACCCACCACCAGCAAGGTGATCGGCAAGCCCATTTCCACCAGCAATTGCAAAATCAGATTATGGCAATTGGTAAACAAGCCGCTATTGAAACCGGCAGAGGCAAATTGCGGCAAAGGCTGCAAGCGTACGCTTTCCGCAGCGTATTGCGACCAGCCCACCCCCCACAGCGGATGCGACTTGAAACTCAACCAGGCTTTGCCCATTTCAGCCAGCCGGCGAGAACCCATATCATCGCCGTTGGCGGCCAGCCGCTCCACCCCCGAAGCGTTGCTCACCGTGGCATGGGTCAGCAAAGATAGCAGATGATTCACCAGCGGCAAGGCAAACTGCGCCGCAAACACCACCACACAAGATAGCAGCATCGCCCACATCAAGCGGCGCGATACCGCAGACTGCATCCGCCAGTGCCACAAGCCGCCCAGCAAGGTCAGGACCAGCAGATACAGCAAGGTGGTACGCGATGCGGCATAGGCCAGCATCAGCCCCAACCATAGCACTAACAATACCAACCAGCCGCGCACCATGCGATCCACCGCAAACAGATATACCCCGCTGACCACCGACCACATCAGGTAATGCGCATACTGGTTGCGTTGGCCGATATGACCAAAGATATTGGTAGTCGGATGGGCACTGTCGTAAAACAGTCCCAGGCTATTGGCAAGACCAGTCAGTTGCGCCAGGCCGATAAGCGACTGTACCAGCCCGCCGACAATGATGGCGCGCGCCAGCCACACCGCAAATTCGCGACTGCCAAACGTCTGCTGCAGGCTATAAGACAAGCCCGCCAGCAAGGCCACCGCCAACCAGGCCAGCGCAGTGGCGTAGCTCATGCCGGGAAAGAGCGCATGCACCAACTGTGGCTGCAGTGCCCACACGATGGCCAACAACAGACACCACCAGCTAGCACGCGGCACCCGCTCGAACAGCATGCCGCTGGGCAACAAATAAACTGCTGCGGCCAGCATCAGCCACACCACATTCATCTCGCCAAACCACTGCGGCAATGGCACGAAATGGATACGGGAGGCAAAAGGCATGATGGCGATCAGGCAAAACGCCAGCAAGGCCAGACGGCGGGAAAAGGTTGGAAAAGACATGATGGAGTCTGGGGCTAAAAGCAAAGGATGGAGGATACCGCATGTAGCACGGTGAAGACACCGCCAGCCAACAGACTGGCAGTGTCGTAACTACCTAGAACAAGGGCTTGCGGGTGACGGGAGACGCTACCGTCATGACTGCAGCGATACGGCCAGGATCGGTCTGGACGCCATGATCGACATATGCCTTGGCCGCCTTGGAGGTAATCAGCTGCAATGGCTTCAGCTCTTCCTTCTTCATCATGGCCAAACGGTAATCAAAATTGGGTGCATAGTCGGGATAGTTAGCGATTGCCAGCTTTATCGTATGCTCAGCCTTAGTCATCTGCTTATCCAATGCATACAAGACTGCCAGTTTCAGCAGCACTTCAGGGTAGGGTCGATAAGCAGCCAACCGGGAAAAGTGCTGCAGCTTCAGATCCAGCTGCTCACGCGAGGGAATCAGATAATTCGCCAATACAATATCTACGTCATTGGTCCACAACGGATTTTTGCCAACATCAAACAAGGCTCCCATCCGCCGTACATTTTCCTGCACATTTGGCGTTGGGAAAACATATTCCACCATAGTTCGAAAAGTAGCTATACCCGTTCCAATGTAAAACAGTGCCAATAGCATGGCTACTAGTCCGACTATCCTGACAAATGCTGCACGCATTGGGAGCATAACCCTGCCTACCGGTGCCAGAAGTAAAACAATCAAAAACATACCTAAAAATGGCAGATACCACAGTGGGTATTCAAACATGCTATGCGCCAAGATAACACCACCAATACCCAGCAGTAGCAAATTCTCCGCTGACTGCTCTCCCTTACGAAAATATGCCCCTAGCGCATAGAACAAAGTAGTAAATACAATCAGCACACCGATGATGCCGGTCTCGGCCAGCAACTGGAAAAACAGATTATGGCAATGAACAAACAACCAACTCTCGGGATATTTTGGCAGACCACCAGTCAGCTCCATCTCCACCGACTGCGCAGGAAACATTCCCCAGCCGACTCCAAACCAAGGATATTGCTGAAAAATTTCCCATGCTTTGGTCCATTCAATACGGCGACGAATACCAAAACCGGCAGAGAAAAAGCGGTCTGCTCCACTAACAACATGAATGGGAATACCGAGCCAGCTCAGCAGGGCCGCAATCTGCTGACTAAATAATTGCGTCAATACCATCAAGACAACAGCAACCATCACAGCCCAGCTCATACGGCACACAGTTTCTGCTTTATTCTGCCTTGACCAACACCATCCCAGCACAGCAAAAATCAGCGCATAAGCCCATACTAAACGGGCACCCGCACATGCCGACAACCACGCCAAGAAAAATACACTTCCAATAAAAAAAGGCTTGCGCAATCGTCTTTTGGCATAGAGATAGCAAGCGGCCAGGATGCCCCAACTCAGAAATTGAGCATACTGATTACGCTGACCAATATTACCTATGATGTTCGAATTAGCACCGACTGGATCAAACACTACATAACCATGTAGCAAAGGAGCAAGACCCAGTACCTGCAACAAACCCAACACTACTTGCAGCATGGAGAAAATAAAAATCACCGAAGCCAGAATCAGCAGAAAATCTTCACGGTCACCGGCCCTAAGGCGAATAGAAAACAGCAGACCCCATAGAAAAATAAAAGCCAGCACTGCAATTAATACTGTAGCATTGGCCAGATTATGGCCTGACATGACTAGGTAGATGTCAAAGCCCAATATTGGTAGCAATACTGTCGAAATACTCAGCGATGTATCGTCTCGTGCTGGTAAAGAAAACAGCATAGAAATAGCCAAAAGTAGCACGCACGATACATCCGACACCCAATCAGGCAGTGGTGCATAGCGTAGCCAGCTCAAAAAAGGCATGGTTACTGCAGCAGCCACCAACAAGCTGGCCGCGGTGATTTTTTTAATCATCATAAAAAAAGGTGCTCTTTACAGAGCACCTTCCCTATCAATCACTCAATGATCAAAATCAGTTGCCATTACGGCAGTTGGAAGGTAACCAATTAGCTGCAATAGTACCAGGGGCACACTTCCAAGAAATTGCACCATTAGATGCATCCGGGGTCAAGGTCAGAGTATTACTAGCCGCATCAACCAAAGAGTTATAAGTAACGGTAATAACACCAGAAGCACCAACTACCACACTTGAAACAGCATTGCCTTTAATAGTATCTGACAGACCTGCTGAGGCGTTAGTGCTGGGGAAAGCATTATTTGATGCGTAGTATTCAGAAATTGCCGTTTTCGCAGCGGAAGCCAACGACAGACCTTCCGTAACACGCGCACGCTTGGTGTAATCCTGGTAGGCCGGGATAGCAATGGCAGCCAGAATACCGATGATGGCAACGACAATCATCAGTTCGATCAAGGTGAAACCTTGTTGTACTTTCTTGTTCATGAACTACTCCTCGTAATGATCAACGACAGCTGGAAGGAACATACTGACTTAATGAAGTATCACTCTGACAAGACCACATGATAGAGCCACTGCTTATCTGTGGAACCAGAGTAACAATCAAACCAGATTTTACTGCACTTGCATTAAAACTGATCACAATATTACTGACAGAAGATGATGCTACGACCTGCACACTATCCACATACTTGGTGGAAAAATCGGTAGCCGCCGGTATACCTGCAGATGCATTGCTTGTAGGCCAGCTATTGTTACTGGTATAGCTATCCCATATTGCAGACTTAACCGAATCTGCCAACTGCAGGCCTTCAACCACCTTTGCTCGTATGGTGTAAGCCTGATACGCAGGAATCGCAATTGCTGCCAGAATGCCGATGATGGCAACAACAATCATCAGCTCAATCAAGGTAAAACCATTTTTGCCCCGCATGACCCTCTCCGTGGTATGCACTGTCCATACCATGCAGAAAGTGTGCCAAGCGGCCCCAGCCAGTAAATTTAGTCCGTCAGCGCATCACCCAGCCCGCATTGTGCGGCAGCATGTGACGTTTTTTGTCAGTTCGGGTAGCGCTGTCAGCCTGTGATAGCATCCAGTCCGTTCCCCATTCAGGAGTTTGCCGTGAGCAATCAGGACTGGCTGCAGCGCAGCCGCCAGCATGTGTGGCATCCATGTACCCAGATGAAGCGCCATGAAACCTTGCCCATCATTCCCATCGCGCGGGCTGAGGGGGTGTG
Organism: Aquitalea aquatica; assembly: GCF_013911085.1. GTDB lineage: Bacteria > Pseudomonadota > Gammaproteobacteria > Burkholderiales > Chromobacteriaceae > Aquitalea > Aquitalea aquatica. Next base: position 300,151 of record NZ_JACERN010000039.1, on the reverse strand, counting down.
GCTGGAAGATTTCGAAGGCAGGCGCTATCTGGATGCCGTCAGTTCCTGGTGGGTCAATCTGTTCGGCCATGGTAACCCCAAGATCAAGCAGGCGATCAAGGATCAACTGGATCAGGTAGAGCATGTCATTCTGGCCGGTTTTACTCACCAGCCGGTGATTGAACTATCCGAGCGGCTGTGCGCGCTGAGCGGGCTGGATCATGTCTTCTATGCCTCGGATGGTGCCAGCGCCACCGAAATCGCGCTGAAAATGAGCTTTCACTACTGGAAGAATATTGGTCAGCCGGAGAAGTACCGCTTTATCAGTCTGGACAACAGCTATCACGGTGAAACGGCCGGTGCACTGGCGGTAACCGATGTACCGCTGTTTTCCGCGACCTATGCGCCACTACTGAAACCGGGGGTGCGAGTCCCCAGCCCGGACGCGCGCCAGGCTCGCCCTGGGCAAACTGCTGCGGATGTTGCAAGGCAGACCTTGCGCTCGCTAGAGAATGTGCTGGCCAAGAAAGCTGGCGAAATGGCTGCCATCATCGTCGAGCCGTTGGTGCAAGGAGCTGCCGGCATGGCCATGTACGATCCGGTTTACCTCACGGAGCTGCGTCGGCTGTGTGATCACTATCAGATACACCTGATCGCCGATGAAATCGCCGTGGGTTTTGGACGTACTGGCACCCTGTTTGCCTGTGAGCAAGCCGGGATCACTCCGGACTTTCTGTGCCTCTCCAAGGGGATTACCGGTGGCTTCCTGCCCCTGTCCTGCGTACTGACCAGCGATGTGGTCTATCAGGCCTTCTATCACGATGAGGTCAGCCGTGGCTTCCTTCATTCGCACAGCTACACCGGCAATGCACTGGCATGCAGAGCAGCACTGGCCGTGCTGGATATTTTTGCCGATGAAGACATCATCGCCCGCAATCGCGAACTGGCAAAAACCTTCAGCACCATTCTGGCACCGCTGGCCGAGCGTGCCGACGTACGGCATTTCCGCCATATCGGCATGATCTGGGCCTTTGATGTCGACACTCCCCGCGCTGACTTTGCACAAGCCTTTTTCTCAGCCATGCTTAAGCATGGTTGCCTGGTAAGGCCAATCGGCAAAACCGTTTATTTCATGCCGCCTTACATCGTGCAAGCAGAGGAGATGACTCAACTATTTCAGGCCACAATTCAGGTACTGGATGAGTTAAGTCAACAAAATGATGTTTTGACCGGGCCTGTGACTGCCTTGCCTTGAGTGCAACCTTGCTTTGGCCGGCTTGATTCAAATAGCATAGCGAATGAAATCATGGCAGGGGAAAGATTTGCATCTGCATCCCCGCCTTTCATTCTCTGCGCTACCCCGCCTTGCCATGAGGACGCACAATGCAGCTTGCCTTGCCCGCCCTGGATAGGGATCCGCGATTGGTCGACACCAACCCCGATAGCGTAGCCAGCTGGGTAGAGCGCTTACCGTATAGCGACCTGCACGAATGCGGCCGCCTCTTGCTTGAGGCCCTGCGTGGCCTGAGCCGTACGCCGATGGAGGTGGGCAATCGGCACAAGCTGTTATTGCACTATCTCAAGGGACTGGATCGTTATTATCCGGCGCTGGAAAGCGAGATTGTTCAAACCGACCTCACCTCGGTCGTGCGTACCCGCCAGCTGGCCATGCTGGGTGCTGCGCTGTTCGAATCCATTTTTGTCGCATTCAAGCTGACCCTGACTGAACGCCTGGCCAAGCGCGGCCTGCTAGAGCGTGAACAACAACGTATTGAACTGCTGCTATACACCATGATGGCGGCACGGCAGCTGCTGAACATCTGTTGCCAGAGCTATAGCCCGCCACCTGCGCACTTCTGGCAAGACTGTCACCAGCTGTACAGCTTTGCCTTGGCGCGCGGCTGGCAGGACAAGCATCTGGAAAAGGACGACTCACCGGCGCTGATCTACCGCCAGATCCTGTTGCTGGGACTCACCTCCACCAACCGGCTGTCGATGCCGGAATTGCTGGTGACCAAGCAACTGATCATGGATCTGTCACGCCAGACCACCCTGCTACCCGTTGAAGCCCTCAAGGGGACGGTCCATGGCTACCTGGTGGACTCCAGCCGCGACGAACCACCGCGCTTCCTGCGCGTGCAGAGCGAAACGCTGGAAGCAGCCTGCTATCTGCTCGACCTCTCCCCGGCCATCACGGTACTGACGCATAGCGTGGAACAGCTGACCCGGCTGCAAAACACCAGCCATAGCCCGAGCCAGGTTTACGATGAGCTGACCCTGCTGCAATCGCTGGCCGCCGAATGGCAGCAACCACGGCGGCGACGGCATCAGCGTCTGCCAATACAGGAAGTCATCGAACTGATTTCTACCATTCCCGCTATCTGGTATCGCTGCAATGGCATGAGCTGGATACAGGCTGGTAACGAGCAGGCTGCGCCTCCGGCAAGTACCCGTGCGCCGCCAGCTCCCAGCCTGTTTGTGGTGGTGAATCAAAGTGCTACCGGCTTTCTGCTGCGTGGCCAGCCGCGCGGCCAGACACTGCGCGCGGGCGAGGCCATCTTGCTAACCCAGCCAGGCAAACCAGACACGGCTCAGCTCTGCATGGTTTGCTGGGTATCACTGTTGCCGGATGGGATCGACGTGGAGTGTGGCGTCGAGATCATCGGCCGGCAGCCGGCAGCGGTGATGCTGATCCCCAGCATTACCCATCCGACCGACACCCCACAATTCGCGCTGCGGCTGCCGGCCATCACCACCCTGCACCGGCCACCATTACTGGTGACCCAAGGCCGTCTGTTCAGCCGGCTGCGTGAATTCCGCCTGTGGGATGAGGCTGGCGAAAACCTCATCCGCAGCTCGCGGCTGGACAAGCAGTCACCCCATTTCCAGCTGATGGAATTTCGCGCCAGCGAGTACTTCTGAGCCAGACAACAGCAGTTTGCGGTACACTGGCCAGCTCGATATTCATAGCCAGACAGAGGATTTTGTATGCGTTCGGTGATTCATGCCGCCAGCCGTATCGTGGTCAAGGTAGGCTCCAGCCTGGTAACCAATGACGGCAAGGGGCTGGACCTGTCGGCACTGGCACGCTGGGCAGCGGAAATCGCCGAACTCAAGCGCCGTGGCAAGCAGGTGGTATTGGTATCCAGCGGTGCCATCGCTGAGGGTTGCCAACGACTGGGCTGGTCGGTACGCCCCAAGGGGGTGCACGAACTACAGGCCGCAGCAGCGGTTGGCCAGATGGGACTGTGCCAGGCCTATGAAACCGCTTTTCGTGAATTCGGTCTGAAAACCGCGCAAATCCTGCTCACCCACGAAGACCTGGCTGATCGCACCCGCTATCTGAATGCCCGTTCCACCCTCACTACCCTGCTCAACCTCAATGTCGTGCCCATCATCAATGAGAACGACACGGTAGTGACCGATGAAATCCGTTTTGGCGACAACGACACCCTGGGTGCACTGGTCACCAACCTGATCGAAGCCGACGCGCTGATCATCCTGACCGACCAGCAAGGCTTGTATAGCGCCGACCCGCGCAAGCATCCGGATGCGCTATTCGTGCACGAGGCGGAAGCCGGCGACCCCAAGCTGGAAGACATGGCCGGTGGTGCCGGCTCCAGCGTGGGCACTGGCGGCATGATCACCAAAATCCTGGCCGCCAAACGCTCGGCCCGTAGTGGTGCTGCCACGGTGATTGCCTGCGGCCGCGAGCACGACGTGCTGTCGCGCCTGGCTGATGGCGAAGGAATCGGCACCCAGTTGCTGGCTCCGACCAATCGCATGGCCGCTCGCAAGCAGTGGTTGGCCGATCACCTCAAGCTCACCGGCCGCATCGTGCTGGACAACGGTGCCGCCCTGGCCGTACGTGAACGCGGCACCAGCCTGCTGCCAGTCGGCGTCACCGCCATTGAAGGCGATTTCCTGCGCGGCGAAGCCGTGGCCTGTGTCGATCCGCAAGGTCTGGAGGTAGCACGTGGTCTGGTCAACTACAGCTCGGACGAAGCCCGCCTGATCATGAAAAAAACCACGCGCGAGATCGAAGCCACGCTGGGCTATATGGTGGAGCCGGAATTGATCCACCGCGACAATATGGTCACGCTGTAATTAACGCGGCAGCAAATTAAAAAGGCAGCGCAAGGCTGCCTTTTTCATATCTACGCAATCGTGACTCAGAAAGAGTACGACAGATTCATACCGACTTCCTTGGTGGTATTGCGTGGCTCCATGCCGGAAATGATCCAGTTTCCACAGACGGCAGTAGAGGTATCACTGTCCTTGATATTCCAGTAACGATAATACGGCGCCAGCGACAGGTAGTTACCACTGCTCAGCTTACGGTCGAAAGACAGGTTCACTTCATAGCCATAACCGTCTTTCTGGCGGTTATTCAGATTGCTGCACGAAGAGCTGATATCGCTCAATCTGGATTCTTGGCTTCCGCTAATCACATACTTGTAAGCTATACGAGGTGAAATCATCCAGTCAGCGTTAAGCGTGTTACGGCTGCTAATGCCAAACAGCAAATAACTGTACATGGAATTGCGCTCATAGCCGCCCCAGCCGGACTGTTCCAGATGGTCATCCAGCCGGCGGTAACCAATGCCGAACTCTGGTGTCAGCGTGGTGAAGCTCAAGGCAAAGTCATGCTGATAAACCAGGCTGAAATCAAAATTCTTACGGCTAAGATCACTGAATTCACCTGATGCGCTGGAGTAATCAGCACTGCCCCAAGCATAACGACCACGCAACAGGAATGCATCGCCCTTATCGTTCACATCTTCACGTATCGCCATGGTAATACCCAGCATACGTGCTTTTTCCGTCATGAAACTGGAGCCGTCCACCATTTCATGATAGGTCTCGTGATAGCCCTCAATACCCAATTGTACGGGTGGCATGACATTGGCAGCCCAAGCCGAAGTTGAGGCAACAGCAGCAAGCAGGAACGCGAGTTTTTTCATTTTAATGACACATACAAATGCAAGGAGCCGCCATTTTGAGCATCAAAAATGCCAATGTCAATTAATGTAAATGCCGTCAAATTGCTGTGCAAAATCAACAACACCGCCCATTACCGCGGCGGTGTCCGAACAAGCGCTATCAGTCGGTAGCCACTAGAGCACAGCATCTGCGTTCTTAATCTTGCTCCGCATCCTGCTGTCCAGCATCAACCGGCAATTCCCGACTGCGGCGTAATTCCAGCGAGCGGGCAATCACATACGCCATCATCGAGCACAGGAAAAACAGCAACATCACCAGGGCAATCGAACGCAGGGTTTCGGTCAGCGCATTCCACAGCTCCAGCAGCCAGCGCGCACCGGTAATTTCCAGCTGGGTACTCCCCTTGCCTGCCGATGGAGGCAGGTATTGCTCCAGATTCCACGGCCGCACGCCGCCGGAAATCCCGGCCACCAGAATGGCAAAACTGATATAGCGGCGCCAGGCGTCAGCCAGATCCTGCCCCAGCGTACGCAGTAGTATCTTGTATACCGCCGGATCAAAAAAACGCACCACCGCCAGCGAAGCGGCCAGCGCCACTGCAACAATGGCGGTAAACAGTGCATAAAACATGATGTTCCCTTTCTGGAAAACAAAGATGGACCGGGATGGCCGAATCAGGCCGCCTGGTGTGCGAGCAAACGGGCAAAACGCTGCAGCAGGCCCGCCGCATGCGGGGTAGGTCGCAAGGGCTGATGCAAGGCCTCTGCCGTTGTTCCTGCGGCCTGCAAGGCCGGGGCGAGGTGACTGAGATAAGCTGCCATGGCGGCACTATCGAACTCGGGGTGAAACTGCACGCCCCAGGCCGAGCCAAGACGGAAAGCATGGTTGGCTTCGAAATCATTGGCTGCCAGCCGTACCGCACCGGGCGGTAAGGCAGTCACCGATTGCCAATGGATCACCGCCGCAGGGAAGGCTGCTGGCAGCCCTGCCAGCAGCGGGTCCTGCCTCGCCTCCGGCAATAGCTTGATATCCACCACACCGGCTTCCGGCCCCAGTGGGTGGTAGCCCACCGTACCGCCAAGCGCATCGGCCAACAGCTGATGGCCGTAGCAAATGCCCAGCAGCGGCACATTGCCCTGTACCGCCTCGCGCAGCCAAGCCGCCGTGCTGACACTCCAGTCTTCATAGTCACTGACCATGGCCGGGGAGCCGGTCAGCACCGCACCGGCGCAGTCGGCTACTGGTGGCAAGGCTTCGCCGCGCTGGACATCGACCACCCGCCATTCACCAGGCGCAGCGCCCAGTTCACGTTCAATCCAGTCTTCGAAATCGCCCAGTTGTGCTGCCAGTGCCGGATAGGTCCGGCCAGTCTTGATGATGATTTTCTGCATGGGACTAGTCTTTGAGCGGCAGGCCGAAATGGGTGTAGGCCAGTGCCGTGGCCATCCGCCCGCGCGGTGTGCGCTGCAGATAGCCCTGTTGAATCAGGAAGGGTTCGATCACGTCTTCGATGGTGTCGGTGGATTCGCCAATGGCTGCGCCCACATTGTCCAGCCCGACCGGGCCGCCGCCAAATTTTTCCAGAATGGCCGCCAGCAGTTTGCGGTCCATCACATCCAGCCCGGCCGGATCCACATCCAGCATGGCCAGCGCCGCGTCGGCCACCTGGGCGGTGACGATGCCATCGGATTTTACTTCGGCATAATCGCGCACCCGCCGCAGCAGGCGGTTGGCAATACGCGGCGTACCCCGCGAGCGACGGGCCACTTCAAAAGCGCCGTTATCCGCCAGCGTGACATTAAGCAGGCCGGCCGAGCGGCTGACGATTTTCGTCAGCTCCTCGGCAGTGTAAAACTCCAACCGCGCCACGATGCCGAAACGGTCGCGTAGCGGGTTGGTCAGCATGCCGGCACGGGTGGTGGCCCCGATCAGGGTAAAGGGCGGCAGGTCGAGCTTGACCGAGCGTGCGGCTGGTCCTTCGCCGATCATGATGTCGATCTGGTAATCCTCCAGCGCCGGGTAGAGGATTTCCTCCACCACCGGGCTTAAGCGGTGGATTTCATCGATGAACAGCACATCATGTGGTTCCAGATTGGTCAGCAGCGCGGCCAGATCGCCGGCACGCTCCAATACCGGGCCGGAAGTCTGGCGCAGGTTGACCCCCATTTCACGGGCCACGATGTGGGCCAGCGTGGTCTTGCCCAGACCGGGGGGACCGAACAGCAACACATGGTCCAGCGCCTCACCACGGCGCTTGGCCGCTTCGATGAAGATTTCCAGCTGTTCACGCGCTTTTTTCTGGCCGACGTATTCATCCAGCAGCTTGGGCCGCAGGGCGCGTTCCAGCGCTTCTTCCTGGGTGGACAGGCTTTGCTGGGTGACGATGCGGCGCTCGGGTGCGCCGCCGATCAGGTTGTCGGTTTCAATCATGTGCCGTTGCCGTAAAGCCAAATGGTGCGATCCCGCCATCTTACCACTGCGCTATACTGGCCGCTGGCCGACGCACATTGCGCGGCCTTGCTACGTCTTCAGGGCGGGGTGCAACTCCCCACCGGCGGTATGGCCTGCGCACCAGCAGGCCGAGCCCGCGAGCGCCTTTTTCTGATGAAAAAGGGTCAGCAGATCTGGTGCGATGCCAGAGCCGACGGTGATAGTCCGGATGAAAGAAGATGACAGCAGCACCAGTCTGGCCAGCCCGGACTGGTGTCGACCTGTCCGGCGGCACTGCGGGCGGTGCGGTCCATCATGGATGATGGCCTGCCACCCGCATGGCCTGCCCACGCTGGCGCTACATCCGTAGCGCTGGCGGCTTTTCATGCCCTGAAACGTGTTTCTCAGACCTGATCGAGGACCGTTTCATGCCTTACACCCAGCCTACCCAAGCTGCTTCCCTGCCCCCGCGGCTGGCCGCCGCATTGACCGCCTTGCGTCAAGGCCGGCCAGTGATTGTCAGCGATGATGACGACCGCGAAAACGAGGCCGACCTGATCCTGGCAGCCGATACCTTGAGCGTGCCAGAAATGGCACGACTGATTCGTAATGGCAGCGGCATTGTCTGCCTGTGCCTGACCCCGGTTCATGCGGCAAGGCTGCAACTGCCGCCCATGGTGCCGGACAACCGCAGTCGTTATGGCACAGCGTTTACCGTCAGTATCGAGGCGGCACACGGCGTCAGCACCGGGGTATCCGCCACCGACCGGGTCACCACCATCCGTGCAGCCATTCAGCCACAAGCGCAGGCGGCTGATCTGGCCCGCCCCGGCCATGTCTTTCCCTTGATCGCCCGCCCCGGCGGCGTACTGGAACGGCGCGGCCATACCGAAGCGGCGGTGGAGCTGGCCACGCTGGCGGGCTACAGCCCGGCAGGTGTGCTGTGCGAGCTGATGAACCCGGATGGCAGCATGATGCGTGGAGCACAGCTGCAGGCCTATGCCGCCTTGCACCAGCTGCCCATGCTGACGGTGGCTGAACTGGCACAGTGGCGACAGCAGCAAGCCGAGGAAGTCTGCGCCTGACGCCTGATTTGCCATTAGCGGCGTAAAAGCAACAAGGCCAGCGGCATGCCGCTGGCCTTGTTCATTGCCGATTGCCCAGAGATGGCAGCAGCCACTAGCCCTTCATCAGGTTCTTCAGCGCCAGTCGCACCCCGTCGCTCACCGTCACCTCCGCCGGCAAGCCCTTGGTAGCAGCGGCGGCTTCCTTGTCGTTGTAACCCAAAGCCAAGAGCGCATTGACGATATCGCTCTTGTCGTCCGGCGTGGCGGCGAACGGCAGGCCGCCCGGCACCGCCAGATTACTGCCGGTGGCCAGCTTGCCGCGCAGCTCCAGTACCAGCCGTTCGGCGGTTTTCTTGCCGATGCCGGGCACCGAGGACAGACGCTTGATGTCTTCACTGGCAATGGCGACCGCCAGTTCATCAGCGGTCATGCCCGACAGCACGGCCAGCGCAATCTTGGCACCGATGCCACTCACCTTGATCAGCTGGCGGAAAGTTTCCCGCTCTTCCTTGCTGGCAAAGCCATACAGCAGGTGGGCATCCTCACGCACCACCAGGTGAGTGAACAGCGTAGTTTTCTGGCCTAGTGCCGGCAGCTGGTAAAAGGTGGTCATCGGCACATCCACTTCATAGCCGACACCGTTGACATCCACCACCACTTGCGGCGGCAGTTTTTCGATGAGATTGCCGCTGAGGCGTCCGATCATGTGGGTGATTCTCCAGAGATATACCGCTGCTCAACCGATGAGCAAGGACAGGGCCAGCAGCAGGGGAAACAGATTGGCCGCCATGATGGTGGCAATGATGGCCGGGCGCAAGCGCGCCGGCTCGGCAGCATATCGCCACAGCTGCAGCGCAGCAAACAAGGACAGCGGCAGGCTTAGCATACCCAGCAAGGCCGCAGGCGGTAATCGCGCCCGCCACACCAGCCCGGCCAGCAGGGCATAAGCCAGCAAGACCAGCATGCCGTAAACACCGCGAGCCCGCTGCAGGGGCAAACGTGCCACCCAGTGCCACTTGCCAGCCAGCTGGTCCGCCGTGCGGTCGGGAAACTGGTTGATGTACAGCAGCAAGCTGGTGAGGATGGCAAAGGGCAGGCTGGCCCATAGCAGCGGCTGCGGCCACTGCCCGGCCAGCAATACCGCCATGCCCTGTGGCAGCAACAGAAAACACAGCAACACACTCAGCTCACCCAGGCCACGGCTATTGAGCCGCAAGGGCGGTGCCGAATAGCCCCAGCCCAGCACCACGCCGACCAGACCAATCAGCAACAAGGGCCAACCGCGCAGGCTGACCAGATACAGACCACCCAACACCACCAGACCGAACAGGCCATAGGCCAGCCCCTGCATCTGCCCGGCACTGAGCACGCCGTTCTGGATAAAGCGGCTGCCACCGGTAAAAGGAAACAGCCGTGCAGTATTGGCGGCATCCGTACCATTGTGGTGGTCGGCTACATCATTGATGACATTGACAGCAGCATGGGTGAGCAAGGCCAGCATGAGGCCCAGCAGCGCCAGCAGCCAGTTTTGCTGCAAGGCTGGCCAGCCGCTACCGGCCACACCCAGCACGACGCCGGCCAGGGTAATACTGAGAAAAGCCGGCCGGGTGGCCAGCCACCAGCGCACCGGATGCTGGGCCAGGGTAGCGGCTTGCGGTTCAAGGGCAGCAGGGGAAGATGACATGCAAGACTCCGGCAGAACGATGACCACAGCATAGCGCAGCCGATCCGGGCTGTGTTTGCCTTACACCAGCCGGCCGCCCCGCACTTTCAGCCCCTGCCGCGCCAGTTCGCCAATGGCCCCGCCGCTAAGATTGGCATGGGCCAGCGCTACCGCCAGCGCGTCGGCCGCATCCGCCTGCGGCGTGCCGGACAGATTGAGCATGCGCACCACCATGTGCTGCACCTGCTCCTTGGCTGCCTTGCCATGACCCACTACCGATTGCTTGACCTGCAAGGCGGTGTAGTCGGACACCGCCAGATTGCGCATCACCAGCGCCGACACACAGGCGCCACGCGCCTGGCCCAGCATCAGTGTCGCAGCAGGATTGACGTTGACGAATACTTGCTCGATGGCCGCCTCATGCGGCTGATAGGTATCGATCACGCCAAACAGGCCGTCGATGATGACCTTGATGCGGTCTGCCAGCGGTGCGCCCTGTGGCGTGCGGATACAGCCGGAAGCCACATAATGGCGCTGCTGACCGACCAGATCGATCACCCCGAAGCCGGTAATGCGGCTACCCGGGTCTATACCCAGAATGCGCCGGCTCACGCCGACCAGCCTGTGGCAATGGCATCCGCCTCGGCCAGCCGCTCCGGCGTGCCCACATCCAGCCACAGCCTATCCAGCCGACTACCGGTGACCTGCCCTTGCGCCATGGCGGCGCGGAGCAGCGGTGCCAGCTTGGCCGGCTGCCCGGTTGGCGTGCAGCCAAATAATGCGGGATGGTAGGCCGCTATGCCGGAAAAGGTCAGACCGTTGCCCGCGGCTGGACTAGCAGCCAGCAGGCCATCCGCCAGCAAGCCGAAATCACCGTCCGGATTGTGCGGCGGATTATCCACCAGCAGCAGATGCGCCAGATGCTGCTGGCCATCCAGCTTGCTGGCAGCCTGTTGCAGGGAGGCAAAATCCACATCGCTCAACACATCGCCATTCACCACCAGAAAGGGCTGATCGCCCAGCAAGGGCAGCGCGGTGGCAATGCCACCCGCCGTTTCCAGCGCGCTCGCCTCTGGCGAATAGGCGATGCCCACACCAAAGCGGCTGCCATCGCCCAGCACCTGCTCGATCTGCGCCCCCAGCCAGGCATGGTTGATCACCAGTTGGCGGATGCCCACGGCCGCCAGTCGGCGGATATGCCACTCGATCAGCGGACGGCCCCCGGCCAACAACAAGGGCTTGGGGGTATGGTCGGTCAGCGGGCGCATCCGTTCGCCGCGACCTGCGGCCAGAATCATCGCTTTCATCGCCTTGCCATCAGCCTTTGACACTCAACACCGGATAGGTCGACTGCAGCTCGGCATCGGTGTCGTCCTTGCCCACCAGTTGCAGCAGCAACTGGTAAAAAGGAGACAGCTCCTGATAGCGACGCGTGGTGCGTTTCAGGTATTTGATGAAGCGCGGAATCTCGCCACGGTACTTATCCTTGCCATCGCGGTGGTAAAGTCTTGCAAAGATCCCGGCCACTTTCAGGTGTCGCTGCACCCCCATCCATTCGAAATCGCGGTAAAAATCGTCCACGCTTTCCGGCACCGGCAAGCCAGCTGCCCGTGCTTTTTCCCAGTAGCGGATGGCAATATCCAGCACGAAATCCTCTTCCCATTCGATGAAGGCATCGCGCAGCAAGGACACCAGATCGTAGCTGATGGGGCCGTAAACCGCGTCCTGGAAATCCAGCACACCAGGCTTGCCCGGCGTGAGCATCAGGTTGCGCACAATGAAGTCGCGGTGCACATAAACCTTGCTCTGCGGCAGGATGGCAGCCAGCAAACGCTGGCATCCTTCGTCCCACAACTGGCGCTGGGCAAAGTTGAGCGGCTTGCCCAATTCCTGGGCGCAATACCATTCCGGAAACAGGCTGAGCTCCCGGCGCAGCAAGGCTTCGTCGTACTCCGGCAGTACGCCAGGCTGGCTGCCCTGTTGCAGCTCCACCAGGGTATCCACGGCCTCCAGCAGCAGATGGCGGCGCACCAGCGGACGCTCATCGTGCTGCAGAGCGGCCAGCAGCGTGATCTTGCCCAGGTCCTCCAGCAGCATGAAGCCCTGCTCGCGGTCGCGGGCGATGATTTGCGGTACATTCACCATGGCGAACACCTCGCGAACCTTCACGTAGGGATCGGTGTCCATCTTCTCCGGCGGCGCATCCATCACGATGCGTGTGCTGCCATCAGGGAACTGCGCGCGGAAGTAGCGGCGGAAGTCGGCATCGGCGGCGGCAAACTCCACCACGATGTCGGTTTGCGGGTAAAGGCTGGTCAGCCAGCTTTTGAGTTGTTCCAAACGTTGCATGTCGGTTCGTCACGATGCTGATAGAATCGTCTGATTTTAACCTGCCCACCTGCCCACACGATATGGCTTTGTGCATGCTCAAACTGCAGCCCACGAGAATGACCCTGGCCCTGGCAGCCGCTTTTTCGGTTTCTGCCGCCCAGGCTGAAGATAGTACGCCCCAGGCTCTTCCCACGCCGCCCGCCACCCAAGGCCAGACCCATGTCACGGCCGACCACATGGACGGGCAAATGCAGGACAAGCTCAAGGCCAGTGGCGATGTGGTCGTCATCCGCGACAACCAGACCCTGGAAGCCGACTGGCTCGACTATTACCAGCAGCAAAACCGCGTCAAGGCCGGCAATCATTTCCGCCTGACGCGCGAGAAGGATGTCGTCACCGGCACGACGCTGGATTACTGGATGGACGAGCATACCGGCTCGGCCCAGCAGCCTTTCTTCCAGATGGGCAGCCCGGATACCCAGAACAAAGCCGGTAGTAGCAATCGCAGCCTGGCCAAAACCGGCATTGCCTTCCGTGGCGATGGCAGCGAAGTGCAATTTACCGGGCCGGACCAATACCGCCTGATCAACAGCCGAGTGAACTCCTGTGTGGTAGGCGATGATTCCTGGTATCTGAAATCCTCCACCCTGGACTTGAACTACACCACCAATATCGGTGTGGCACGCAATGCCCGGCTGGAATTCCAGGGCGTACCCATTCTTTACACCCCCTGGATCGACTTTCCGCTGGATGGCAGCCGCAAGTCCGGCTTGCTGACACCAACCTTCCGTTCGGGCAGCAGCGGCTTCGACCTGGCGCTGCCCTACTACTGGAATATCGCCCCCAATTACGACGCCACCATCACGCCGCACATCAATCTCAAGCACGGCACCATGCTGGCTGGCGAGTTCCGCTACCTGGAGCCGGATTTTTCCGGCAGCATCTATACCGAGCAGCTGCGCAATGACAAGCTGACCAATACCGACCGCTATGCTTGGTACGCCACGCACAAGCAGACAGTAGTACCGGGCCTGACCTTCGGCTACGACTACAACTACGTTTCCGATGTCAATTACTTCACCGACTTCGGCGACCGCACCCTGAGCGCCACCAACGTCAACCTGATGCGCCAGGCCTGGGTCAACTACACCACCAGCTGGCAGGGCGGCAACGTCAATACCATGCTGCGTGCCCAGCGCTACCAGACGCTGGAAGACCCAATCATCCCGGCCGACCAGCCCTATGCGCGGCTGCCGCAGATCAGCCTGACCGCCAACCAAAAGTTGCCGGACGGTTTCAGTTTCAACCTGCAGGGCGATCTCACCCGCTTCTCGCACCCCACGCTGCAGACCGGTGACCGCGTGGTCGCCTATCCCAGCGTGAGCTGGACGTATGAGCGTAGCTGGGGCTTCATCAAGCCCAAATTCGGCGTCAACTACACCAGTTATTCGCTGAATGCACTGGGCAGCGACACTACACCGGGCAGCAATATCACCCGCACCCTGCCCATTTTCAGTACCGACTCTGGCCTGTACTTCGAACGCGATGCCAATTTCCGTGGCAGTGATTATGTCGAAACCCTGGAACCTCGGCTGTTTTACGTTTACATCCCGGCCAAGGACCAGAGCAATATCCCGAACTTCGACAGTTCGGAAAACGACTTCAACTTCGCCCAATTGTTCTCGGAAAACCGCTTCTCCGGCTGGGACCGCATCAATGCGGCCAACCAGCTGACTGCGGCGTTGACCAGCCGGCTGATCAGCAGCGAAACCGGTATCGAGCGCCTGCGCGTGATGCTGGGCCAGCGCTACTACTTCAAAAATGAAGACACCTCCTTGTACGGTAACCAGATCACCCTGCAAAACAACAGCAAGGGCTTGCTGGGTAGCCTGGGCGGCGATCTGACCCAGGCCTGGCGTCTGGACAGCACCTATGAATACAACCAAGATCTGGCCAAAACCCAGCGCTACAACCTGCAAGTACGCTACAACCCGGAGCCGGGCAAAACAGTCAGCCTGCGCTATCGCTACGGCCGTTACGAGCAGATCGGCGATACCACGCAATATGGTCCGTTGCGCCAGATCGATTTCGGTGTGCAGTGGCCCATCGCCCGCCAGTGGTATGCCGTGGCGCGGGAAAACTACTCGCTGATCGACAACAAGCCGCTTGAGCATCTGCTCGGGGTGGAGTACAACGACGGCTGCTGGACCGCACGCGCTGTGGTAAAACGCGATGCCTCGCTGGCGACGACGATTACTTCCGCCACCACACATACCGGTGTATTTTTCCAGCTGGAACTGCGCGGTCTGGGCGGTTTGGGCAGCAATCCCACTTCCGAACTGAAACTGGCGATTCCGGGCTACTCCAATATTTCCGACATCCGATCCAATTGACCATGAAAAAAACCCTGCTTGCCCTGTTGATCGCAACCATTGTCCAGACGACCCATGCGGCGCCGGCGTCCCCGGTCAACGAGCTGGATCGCATCGTGGCCGTGGTCAACAAGACCGTCATCACCAATATCGACCTGCAAAACCGCATCGATGCCGCCATCCAGCAACTGAAGGGTCAGAACGTCACCCCGCCTGCGCGCGACATTCTGGCACGCCAGGTACTGGAGCAGATGATCACCGAACAAGTGCAAATGGAGTATGCCAACAGCAATGGCATGCGTGTAGACGAGCATGATCTTGACCAGGCCATTGCTGATCTGGCCAAACAGAACAAGCTGGATGTCAAAGGTCTGCAGGCACAACTGGCCAAGGAAGGGGTGCCATTTGCCCGCTTCCGCGAAGAAATCCGCCGCGAAATCGTACTGGCACGGCTGAAGAACAATGAAATCGGCTCACGTATCAATGTCACCGACAGCGAAGTGGACCAGGTACTGAAAAGCGCTCAGAGCGCCAATCGCAGCGAATACCACCTGGCCACCATCCTGATCAGCACACCCGAGCGTGCCGATGCCAAACAGCTGGATACCCTGTCGGCCAAGGCCAACAAGGCACTGGGCGAGCTGAACGACAAGCAGCCCTTTGCCAAGGTCGCTGCCAGTTACTCCGACGCCCCCAACGGCATCAAGGGGGGCGATCTGGGCTGGCGTCCGGCTGCCACGCTGCCGCCGGAATTCGTCTCCATGCTGGATCAGCTGAATCCCGGTCAGCACACCGGTGTCATCCGCACCGCCCAGGGCTTCATGATTTTCCAGCTGCTTGAAAAGCGCAGTGGCAACCAGCCGCTGCTGGTGGAGCAATACCACACCTCGCACATCCTGATCCGCACCAACGAAGCCGTATCGGATGCCGATGCCAAGAACCGCATCCTGCAGATTCGCGACCGCATTCTGCGTGGCGCCAAATTCTCCGAAATGGCCAAGCTTTATTCCGAAGACGGCAGCAATGTCAAAGGCGGCGATCTGGGCTGGGTGAACAAGGGCGACATGGTGCCGGAATTTGAAAAAGCCATGCTGGCCCTGCCGGTAGGCACGGTGTCCGAACCGGTACGCAGCCCCTTTGGCTGGCACCTGATCCTGGTTGAAGCCAAACGCAATCAGGATGTCTCGGCCGACCGCGAACGCCAGACCATCAAACAGCAACTGCGCCTGCGCAAGCTCGACCAGGCTTATCTGGACTGGGTACGCCAGCTGCGCGACTCCGCCTTTGTTGAAGAACGCCTGGACGACAAGTAAGCATGACTGATACCCGCCCCGTGCTGGCCATCACTGCAGGCGAGCCAGCCGGCATCGGCCCGGATCTGGTCCTGCAACTGGCAGGCCACAGCGACGGCGCACGGCGGGTCATCATTGCTGACCTGTCACTCTTGCAGCAAAGAGCGGCACAGCTGGGGCTGAACAGCCTGCGCTTTCAGCCCTACCTGCCCGGGCAGGCGGCTGCCCCGGCCGGCGTACTGGAAGTGCAACATGTGCCGCTGGCCGCAGCGGTCACCCCCGGCCAGCTGGATCAAGCCAATGCCCGCTATGTACTGAACACCCTGGATGTGGCGATAGCTGGCTGCCTGTCCGGTGAGTTTGCCGCCATGGTCACCGCCCCGGTGCACAAGGGGGTGATCAACGATGCCGGCGTGCCCTTTAGCGGACATACCGAATATCTGGCCGAGCACACCGGCACGCCGCGCGTGGTGATGATGCTGGCAGGTGCCGGCATGCGGGTGGCACTGGTCACCACCCATCTGCCGCTGCGGGCTGTTGCCGACGCCATCACCACAGCGGAGCTGGAAGCCGTCATCCGCATCCTGCATGCCGATCTGCAACAGAAATTCGGCCTGCCCTCGCCGCGCATCCTGGTCGCCGGCCTCAACCCGCATGCCGGCGAATCCGGCCACATGGGGCGCGAGGAAATCGACATCATCGAACCGGTATTGCAACAGTTGCGCGCCGAAGGCATGCAGCTGATCGGTCCACTGCCGGCCGATACCCTGTTCAATCCCGACAAGCTGGCCCAGGCCGATGCCGTGCTGGCCATGTATCACGACCAGGGCCTGCCGGTGCTCAAATACGCCAGCTTCGGTGCCGGCATCAATATCACGCTGGGCCTGCCCATCATCCGCACCTCGGTGGATCACGGTACCGCGCTGGACCTGGCCGGCAGCGGTCGCGCCGACCCCGGCAGCCTGTTCGAGGCCGTCAAGCTCGCCGAGCAACTGGCACAGAACCGGCAATAACAGCGCATGCCGTATAACGCAGCCCCTGTTGATAACAGGGGCTTTTCCTTTTGCGGCAAGGCTTTAGCACATCACGGCCAATATTGTCCGACAACATCCAATTTACCCGGATATCTTCACGTCAAAATGAGAAAATGACGCATGCGGCATTTTTCGCAACGCAGCAATTGGGCTAAACTAGCCGGTAATATATTCAAACAATTACTGCAGCACGGACCATGACCACCAGCAACCAGCAGCGTCTTCGCGAGATTCCTTACAACTACACATCGTATTCGGACCGGGAAATCTTCATCCGGCTTCTGGGCGAGCCCATGTGGGCACTGCTGGAAGAGTTGCGCAGCGAGCGCAAGACCGGCCGCTCCGCCCGCATGCTGTTCGAGGTGCTGGGCGACATCTGGGTAGTGGATCGCAACCCCTATCTGGTGGACGACCTGCTGGACAATCCCAAGCGCCTGTCGGCGCTGGTGGAAGCCATGCACCACCGCCTGCAGGAAGTGGAAAAACGCCGCGAGGGCAATGACAAGGTGGGCCGGCTGATCGCAGCGGCCCGCGAAGCGGTAGACCGCTTTGCCCAGCAGTTTGCCGAAACGCGCGAGCTGCGCCAGGCCATCCTGAAGAAACTGTCGCGCCATACCCGCAAGGACAACATCCTGTTCGACGGTTTGGCCCGCGTGTCGCACGTGACTGACGCCACCGACTGGCGTGTCGAATACCCCTTCGTGGTGCTGTCGCCGGATACCGAAGAAGAAATCGCCCCGCTGGTGCGTGCGCTGATCGAACTGGAACTGACCATCATCCCGCGTGGTGGTGGTACCGGCTACACCGGTGGTGCCGTGCCGCTGGATCGCCGCAGCGCGGTGATCAACACCGAAAAACTGGTGCAGCACAATGGCGTGGAATACATCGGCCTGCCGGGTCTGGATGGCGAGCGCGCCACCATTCAGTGTGGCGCTGGCGTGGTCACTGCCCGGGTATCGGAAGCAGCCAGTGCCGCCGGCTTGGTGTTTGCGGTAGACCCGACCTCGGCCGAAGCCTCCTGTATCGGCGGCAACGTCGCCATGAATGCCGGCGGCAAGAAGGCCGTGCTGTGGGGTACTGCGCTGGACAACCTGGCCAGCTGGAAAATGGTGGATACCGATGGCAACTGGATGTTCATCGAACGCCTGGCCCACAACTACGGCAAGATCCACGACATCGATGTCGCCAGCTTCCGCATCACCCGCTTCAAGGATGATGACAAGACCGTCCTGTCCACCGAACAGCTGGACATCCCCGGCCCCTCTTTCCGCAAGGTGGGTCTGGGCAAGGACGTCACCGACAAATTCCTGTCCGGCCTGCCTGGCGTGCAAAAGGAAGGCACCGACGGCATCATCACCAGCGCACGCTTCGTGCTGCACAAGATGCCGGCGCACACCCGCACCGTCTGCCTGGAGTTCTTCGGCACGGTCGCCCAGGCCACCCCGGCCATCGTGGAAATCACCGACTACTTCAAGCCGGATGGCGCAGGCTGCAAGGCTGGCGTGCAGCTGGCCGGCCTCGAGCATCTGGACTGGCGCTATGTCCGCGCCGTGGGCTATGCCACCAAGGCCAAGAGCAAGGGCCGGCCCAAGATGGTGCTGATCGCCGACATCGTCTCCAACGATGAAAACGCCGTAGCCGAAGCCGCCAGCCAGGTGGTGCGCTATGCCAATGCCCGTACCGGCGAAGGCTTTATCGCCGTCACCGCCGAGGCGCGCAAGAAGTTCTGGCTGGACCGTTCGCGCACCGCCGCCATTGCCCGCCACACCAATGCCTTCAAGATCAACGAAGACGTGGTGATTCCGCTGCCGCGTCTGGGCGACTACTCCGACGGCATCGAACGCATCAATATCGAGCTGTCCGTCGCCAACAAGCTGCGCCTGCTGGACACCCTCACCGAATACTTCCATGGCCGCCTGCCGGTGGATACCGAAGGCGGTGCGGTTTCTGCCGATGAAATCATCGGCGAGCGTCGTGGTACCGCGCTGGAGCTGATTGCCACGCTGCGCCAACGCTGGCAGTGGCTGCTGGACAATCTGGACGCACCGTTTGCCCAGTACCGCGCGCAATGGCCAGATGCACCGCTGGTCGATGCCAATGCCACGCCAGCCACCCTGTTTATCGCCATGCGCGACTTCCAGCTGCGCGTCAGCTGGAAAGACGAACTGCTGAACGATCTGGAAAGCCTGTTCTCCGGCAAGGCCGATGCGCCCATCCTGGATGCCGTGCATGCCCTGCATCAGAAGGTGCTGCGCGGTCGCGTGTTCGTGGCGCTGCACATGCACGCCGGCGATGGCAATGTGCACACCAACCTGCCGGTCAACTCCGACGACTACGACATGCTGCAAACCGCGCACAAGGCGGTGGCGCGCATCATGGAGCTGGCACGCAGCCTGAACGGCGTGATTTCCGGTGAGCACGGCATTGGCATCACCAAGCTGGAATTCCTCACCGAAGAAGAAATCGCCCCCTTCCGCGCCTACAAGCAGCGCATCGACCCCAAGGGCCATTTCAACAAGGGCAAGCTGTTGCCGGGGGCCGACCTGTCCATGGCCTATACCCCGTCCTTCGAATTGCTGGGCGCGGAATCGCTGATTCTGGAACAGTCCGACATCGGCAGCATCTCCAACAGCGTCAAGGACTGCCTGCGCTGCGGCAAGTGCAAGCCGGTGTGCTCCACCCACGTGCCGCGTGCCAATCTGCTGTACAGCCCGCGTAACAAGATTCTCGGCGTCGGCCTGTTGACCGAGGCCTTCCTCTACGAAGAACAAACCCGCCGTGGCGTCAGCCTCAAGCATTTTGACGAGCTGTCCGACGTGGCCGACCACTGCACGGTCTGCCACCGCTGCGTGAAGCCCTGCCCGGTGAAGATCGACTTCGGTGATGTCTCGGTCGCCATGCGCAACTTCCTGCGCAAGACCGGCAACAAGCGCTTCAACCCCGGCACCGCGCTGGGCATGGCCTTCCTCACCGTCAAGGACCCGGCCACCATCAAGGCCATCCGTGGCGGCCTGGTGGGCTTTGCCTACAAGGCACAGCGCCTGGGCTACAGCGTGGGCAAAAAGCTGCACCTGACCGGCGCGCAGACCAAGCAACCACCGTCCACCGTGGGCAAGGCGCCGATCAAGCAGCAGGTGATTCATTTCATCAACAAACCGATGCCGGGTGGCCTGCCCAAGAAAACCGCGCGCGCCCTGCTGGATGTGGAAGACGCCAATGTGGTACCGGTGATCCGCAACCCGCAGTTGGCCGAAGACGCCGAAGCGGTGTTCTACTTCCCTGGCTGCGGCTCGGAGCGTCTGTTCAGCCAGGTGGGCCTCGCCACCCAGGCCATGTTGTGGCATGTCGGCACCCAGACCGTGCTGCCGCCGGGCTATCTGTGCTGCGGTTACCCGCAGACTTCGGCCGGCTATGCCGACAAGGGTGAAGCCATCACCACGGAAAACCGCGTGTTGTTCCACCGCCTGGCCAACACGCTGAACTATCTGGACATCAAGACCGTGGTGGTGAGCTGTGGCACCTGCTACGACCAGCTGGCCAAATACCGTTTCGAGGACATTTTCCCGGGCTGCCGCATCATCGACATCCATGAATACCTGATGGAAAAGGGCCTGAAGCTGGAAGGCATCGGCGGGCAGAAGTATATGTACCACGACCCCTGCCATACCCCGATGAAGGCTTACCAGCCGCTGGACGTGGCCAACAAGCTGCTGGGTGGCGGCGTGACGCTGAGTGACCGCTGCTGCGGCGAATCCGGCACTTTTGCCGCCAGCCGTCCGGACATTGCCACCCAGGTGCGTTCGCGCAAGGAAGAAGAAATCAACAAGGATCTGGCCAAGATTGGTGCCACCGAGCAGCCGGTGAAAATTCTCACTTCCTGCCCGTCCTGCCTGCAGGGCCTGTCGCGCTACAGCCCGGATACCGGTACCGAGGCCGACTACATCGTGGTGGAAATGGCCAAGCACATCCTGGGCAAGAACTGGATGAAGGACTACGTGGAAAAAGCCCGCAACGGCGGTATCGAACGCGTGCTGCTGTAAGCTCCGCACACTGAGCAGCAACAGAAAACCGCAGGCTTTGCCGCCTGCGGTTTTTTCATGGCTGAATGCAAGACGCCGGACGATGCTGGCGGTACATGCGCTGCAACCAGCCGTACAAGGGCCGCTGCACAAAGCCCTGCCGCCACTGCCACACCACTTCGGGCAAACGGGCCTGCATGGCTGCCTCATCGCCCTCCCACGGCAACAAGGGCCACAGTAATGCGGCAGCAGTCAGATCTGCGCGGCTGAAGCTATCGCCCACCAGATAGTCACGCCCCTGCAAGGCCGTTTCCAGCTTGTCCAGTGCCCGCTCCAACTGCGGCAGTGCCGCTGCCGCACTGCGCGAGGTAATGTGCATCTTGTAATACATGGCCTGGCGGATCAACCCGAACAGCGCTTGAAACACCAACCCCTGGCCACCCGGGGCAGCACGCAGCAAAAAGGCCATGGCATAGCGCCGCTGCGGCAGTACATGGCGATAAAACCACAGCCGCAGCGGCACGCCGATTGCCTCTCCCAGCCAGTGCTCCCACTCCCGCGCCTGCGCAGCCAGATGGGGATCTGATGGTGTCAGCGCAGGCTGCGGCCAGCGCTGCTCCAGATAATCGATGATGGCGGTAGAATCCTGCACGATATATTCACCATCACTCAAGATGGGCAGCGACGTACCGCTTGCCAGATGGCGGCTCCACAGCACATGCAGGCCGGGCAAGAGATTAACTGTATCGAAGGGCTGCTGTTTATAGTCGAGCGCCCAGCAGGCTTTCTCGCAAAAGTGGGAAAAGGCGAATTGATAGAGCTTGAGCATGACGACCCTGGCACAAGATTGTCCTGGCTGCACAGTATGCATTAATGACAATTAAATTATTTTTCTTTTGCCGATTACTTGTGCCAGATCAGGCTTGTCGTGCAGACAATATTGCTGCTACAACCATCCAGCCCCCCAACCACTGGAGCGAAGCATGCGTCGTGATAGCGCACTCTTGATTGTCGATGTCCAAGTAGCCCAGTTCGAACCCGCCCCACCCTATCAGGCCGATGCGGTACTGGCCAGGCTGAACCAGGCCATTGCCCTGGCCCGTCAGCAGGGCATGCCCGTCATTTTCGTGCAGCACGATAGCCCGCCCGGCACCGACCTCGCCCCCGGCAGCGCCGGCTGGGCACTCCACCCGGCCTTGCAGCGACTCCCTGAAGACCTGGTGGTGCACAAGACGGTAGGCGACAGCTTCTACCGGCCCGAGCTGCACGCGCTGTTACAGCAGCTGGGCATACACCAGCTGTGGATAGGCGGCTCCGCTACCGACTTCTGTATTGATTACGCCATTCGCAGTGCGCTGTCGCACGACTATGCCGTCACCGTACTGGAAGATGCCCACACCTGCCGCAACCGTCCCCTACTGAGTGGCGAGCAGGTGGTGGCCCACTTCAACTGGGTGTGGCGCAATATGGATGAAACCCCGCAAGCCCTGCGCGTGTGCAAGGTGGCCGAGCTGGGCTGAAGAGCCAGGCGAGGAAGAGCGGGCATGAAAAAGAGGAGGCTTGCGCCTCCTCTTTTTTGAGCACTACTGCGAGTGAGCTGCCGCTGTGCGGCTTATTACTTATTGGTTCAGCTTGCGCGGGGCATGCTGGTGATGCTTGGCGGCGTGATGATGATGGTGCTTATGCACATGCTTCTTGGCAGACTGGGCCTTTTGTGCAGCCGGCGCCGAAGCAGCCTTCTTCACCTGATGGTGTTTTTTGGCGTGGTGTTTCTTGGCCTGATGCGGTTTGGCATGATGGGGCTTGGCCGGCGCGCTCACTGCAGGCTTGGCAGCAGGGGCGGAAGCATCAGCGGCAAAGCCGGCAGCGGAGGCGAGACCAAACACAGCGGTCAGGACGAGTGCGGCGATCTTTTTCATGGTCATTCTCCCGTAAGGCGACTTTGTTGAGTTCCGGGGGCAGTGTGTTTGCTGCCTCCATGAACTGCATCTTAGGGAGGGGACGCCGCCCCGTCTGTGAGACTCTTGTAAGCCCGTGTAAGCAATCGTAACCGGCTCAGGCTTGCTGCGCCGGCACCGGCGTGACCCGCGTCACCAGCAACTGGTCGATGCGGTAGTTGTCGATGTCCACCACCTCGAACTTGTAGCCGGCGTACTCGACATGGTCGGTGCGCTTGGGAATCTTGCGCAGCATATACATCATGAAACCGGCAATGGTTTCGTAGTTTTCGTCATCCGGAAAACTGTCGATGTCCAGCGCACGCAATACATCCTCCACCGGCGAGGCGCCATCCACCAGCCAGCTGTCGGCATCGCGCTGCACGATCTGGTCTTCCTGGCTTTGTGTCACCAGGTCGCCCATCACCGTGCTCATCACATCATTCAGGGTGATGATGCCCACCACCAGCGCATACTCGTTCATCACCACGGCAAAGTCTTCGCGCGAGGCCTTGAAACGCGCCAGCAGCTCGGACAGTGTCAGGCTGTCGGGAATGATCAGCACATTGCGGATGGTCAGCTCACGCTTGATCGACACGCTTTGCTGGTTCACCAGCCGCGTCAGGATATCCTTGGAATCGACATAGCCCACCACGGCATCCACCACGCCGTCACACACCAGATACTTGGCGTGCGGGCTTTCGGCGATCTTGCGCTTGATACTGCTTTCCTCTTCCTGCAGGGTGAAATACACCACGCTTTCACGTGCGGTCATGGACGAGGGTACGGTACGGCTTTCCAGTTCGAACACGTTTTCGATCAGGTGATGCTCCTGCTGATGCAATACACCGGCCTCGGCACCGGCCTCCATCATGGCGACGATATCATCCGGGGTCAGGTCATCCGGCCGTGCCGTCGGCAGGCCAAACAATCGGAACAGCATATTGGCCATGCCGTTGAACAGCCACACCAGCGGCATGAACAGCCTCACGCAAGCCTGCATCGGCCGTACCACGCGCACGGCGATCTGCTCCGGCGCGGACATGCCCAGCCGCTTGGGCATCAAATCGGCAAACAGCACGAACAAGGCCGTCACGGTGACGAAAGACAGCAGAAAGCTGACCCGCTCCACCCAGTCAGCCGAAAAAACCAGATGCAGCGCCTGGGCAAAATAGGGGGTAAAGGCCGCTTCACCCATGATACCGGCCATGATGGCCACGGCGTTCAGGCCGATCTGCACCACGGTAAAGAACAAGCCCGGCTGCGCCTGCAAGGCGAGCACGCGGTCGGCGCGCATATCGCCCTCTTCGGCCATTTGCCGCAGTTTTATTTTGCGTGCCGCCGCCAGCGAGATTTCCGATACGGAAAAGAAGGCACTGATCAAAATCAGTACGGCAATCACCATCAGGCTTTGAACCAGATTCACACAGTATTTCCAGGGAGTTAGCGACGATTTGTCTTGTACAGAATAGCAGGCCCGCATGACAGGACTGAACACACGGACAGTTGAATCAGTATAACAGACGAAAAAATGCAGCAAGTGTCAGGCGCGGTAGAATGAGCGACATCCATCAACAGAAAATGGCTATTTGATCATGACTTGCCCTCTTTGCACCCTGCCGGCTGGCGAATTGCTGCATGAAGACTCCCTCCTCTGGGTACTGCTGGTAAACGAGGCAGGTTACCCCGGCTTTTGCCGCGTCATCTGGAAACAGCATGTACGCGAAATGAGCGATCTGTCCGCCGCTGACACACGCCACCTGCTGGACTGGGTACTGCACACCGAGCGAGCACTGCGCCAGGTGATGCAGCCAGAGAAGATCAACCTGGCCAGCCTGGGCAATGTAGTGCCGCACCTGCACTGGCATGTCATCCCGCGTTTTGCCGATGATGCCCACTTTCCCAGCCCGATCTGGGCCAGCCCGCAGCGTGAGGGCGCCGACCACAACCAGGCCGGACTGGCCGACAGCTTGCGTGCCGCCTTGAAAAATCAGCCACTTGCCGCTGCAGTGCAATAAACCGGCCCGCTTGCCGACTGTAGCTGCTTCTGTGTAGGCTAGAGCGGTCCTGCCGGTTTGCCACCGCGTACCGGCAGGCATGCGGAACCGCTTTCAAGCCGGCCCCTGGGCCGGCTCGTAAGCGGCTCCTCCTTGCCACATGGCGCAATCCACGGCCATGTGCACATCCATTCAGGAGAAGCCGATGTACACCACCCTCATCAGCCCGGCCCAGTTGCAGGCGCTTGATCCCGAGCACTACGTCATTCTCGACTGCCGCTTCCAGCTGACCGACCCGGAATACGGCCTGCATGCCTATCAGGCTGGCCACATTCCCGGCGCACGCTACCTCAACCTCGATTACCACCTGTCCGGCGTCAAGACCGGCAGCAATGGCCGCCACCCCCTGCCGGACGGCCAGCGGCTGGCAGTGGACCTGGGCGCGGCCGGCATTACCGGCGATATCCAGGTGATCTGCTATGACGACGCCGGTGGCATGTACGCCGCCCGTGCCTGGATGCTGCTGCGCTGGCTGGGCCACGCTGCAGTAGCCGTGCTGGATGGCGGCATCCAGGCCTGGCAGCAAGCCGGAGCAGTACTGGAAACCGACAAAAAGCGCTATATGCCGCGCCGCTTTCCGGTGAATGCCAGCCTGGTTGAAACCGTCGATGCCGATCAGGTGCTGACCAATCTGGATGAACAAGCTTTTGTGGTGGTGGATGCCCGCAGCCCGGAGCGTTTCCGTGGAGAAGGCGAAACCATGGACCCGGTCGGTGGCCATATTCCAGGCGCCCGTAACCGCTTCTTCCAGCAGAACCTCAACAGCGAAGGTCGTTTCAAGGATGCCGCCACCCTGCAGCAGGAATGGAACACGGTACTGAATGGACTGGCGCCGGAACAGGTCGTCCACCAGTGCGGCTCAGGCGTCACCGCCTGCCATAATCTGCTGGCAATGGAACATGCAGGGCTGAGTGGCAGCCGCCTGTACCCTGGCTCGTGGAGCGAATGGTGCAGTGACCCGGAGCGCCCGGTTGCCCGCTAAGGCCAGCGACTAAAGCCCCCGCAATATAAAAACCGCCGCCCTCGCTTGCGAAGGTGGCGGTCTTTTATTGGGGCCTAGCGGCTCAGGCCAGTATGAAGCGCTGCAGCAGCAGCTGTCCGGCAGCCCAACTACCCAGACCGGCATGACTACCCATATGACCGGCACGGCCCGCATCCACCAGCCGGACACCCCACAGCGCGGCCATAGCCTCTGCTGTGGCAAAGTCGCAGAACAGGTCATCCTGGCTGGCCACCATCACCGCCGGCACCGGCAAGCACCCTGCACTCGCCTGGGCAAATCCGGAGAAGGCCGGCAGCGCTGCGCCCTCCGGCAGCTCACCACTGGCCCGCGCCCGGGCCTCGCTAATGGGCAGGGCTGGTGGAGCGACCAGCAGTACCCCCTTGATACGGCGCTGCGTGGCCAAATCAACCGTACGCAGCCACTCCACCGCCGTGTGACAGCCCAGGCTGTGCGCAGCCAGTACAATACGGCCGCAACTATCCCGTACCAGCGCATCCAGCGCGGCCACCCACGCCCCACGCTCCGGATAGAGCCAGTCCTGTTGCTGAACGCGCCGCGCCAAGGGATAGGTCAGCTCCCACAGGGTTTGCCAGTGCTTGTCACCGGAATTGCCCCAGCCCGGTACGGTAATCAACACCACATCATCATCGTCCAGCATCACAGCCCTTATGCCTTGCTGATGCCACCGGCCTTGCACTGGCCGCATCATGGTTGATCTCAGCGCAACTGCCGCAGCAGTCATGCAGACAACAGGCTAAAGCCTTGGCGGCGGGAATGCAAAACCGCCGGTCAAGCCGGCGGTTACAGGATACGATAACGCAGGTTCAGTGCCGGCCTTGGCCAGGTTGATCTGGCCAGGGTTTGCCTGGCCGGCCATTGCGATGATCATTGCCACGGTAGTCATTACCGCGACGATCGTCGCCCTTGTGCCAGCCATTATCATGCCCGTCATGACCCCGCGGATGTTCGCGCTGGTAGCGCGGTGCAAATTCCTGCCGGTACCACTTGTCCTGCACGAAATACACGCGGCGGTCACAAGCCTGGTAGCGCCGACAGTAACGGTCCCAATGGCGAGCGTGTTCCGCTGGAACGCGCAGGTAGATGGGCGGCTGAGCCACCACCACCGGGCTGACAATGACCGGTTGCGGATACAACAAAGGCGGTGGTGGGTAATTGCCGATATCCAGCTGACCGTAAAAGCCCGGCTCACCGATATTGACGGAAATGCCGACATTGGCAGCCAATGCCGGTGCCATGACACCCACACCCAGTAAAAAAAGCAGCAGACGGTTTCTCATGACAAGCATCCTGTGAAGTTGCATTCGGGTCAGCGGCCGGCAGGCAGACCCTGCCGGTGCAGACGCACAAGCGATAACTTCATCCTAGGTGCAATACCTCGGCAAGGGTTAACACAATGATTACATTGTGTTGCCAGCGCCCTCTGCTCAACACAAATTCATCAAGCAGGCAGCTTCAGCGCGTAATCAACGATCAGCGGGGCATGATCCGAAAACTTTTCATCCTTGTACACCGAGGCCGACTGTGCCGCTGCCATCAGCGATGGCGTAACGATGTGATAGTCGATACGCCAGCCCACATCCTTGGCATAGGCCTGGCCACGATTGCTCCACCAGCTATAGCCCGGCTGCTCCGGATACAGCGTACGCCACACATCGCACCAGCCCACCCGGCCCAGCAGATCGCTCATCCAGGCACGTTCCTCCGGCAAGAAGCCTGAATTCTTCAGATTGCCCTTCCAGTTTTTCAGATCGATTTCATTGTGGGCAATGTTCCAGTCACCACAGATCACAATATCGCGCCCGGCAGCCTTCAGTTGCTCCAGATGCGGCATGAACACCTCCAGAAACTGGAATTTCACCTGCTGGCGCTCATCGCTGCTGGAGCCGGAAGGCAGATAGAGCGATACCACGCTCAAATTACCAAAATCCAGCTGCAGGAAACGTCCTTCAGCATCGATCCAGTCCACACCCAGGCCCTCGATCACCGCATCCGGCTGATGCCGCGTATACACCCCGACACCGCTGTAACCCTTTTTCTCGGCATAATGAAAATAACCAGTCATGCCATCCGGTGCACGCATGCGCTCACTCAGGTCGGCCGCCTGGGCTTTCAACTCCTGCACGCAGACAAAATCGGCAGCAATTCCGGCCAACCAGTCGAAAAAACCCTTCTTGTCCGCCGAGCGGACGCCATTGAGGTTGGCTGAAACGATTCGAAGCAATGCAGTCTCCTGTGCTATCCTTGCCGGCAATTTTTCCAGCCGTTCAGATAGTTAACTAGTATCCATGAGGAATGATATGAGCGATTTCCGCCAAGATTTTATCCGTTTTGCACTCGACAAGCAGGTATTGAAGTTTGGCGAGTTCATCACCAAGGCCGGGCGCAAATCGCCATACTTCTTTAATGCCGGGCTGTTCAATGATGGCCTGTCCACCCTGCACCTGTCGCGCTTCTATGCCAAGTCGATCATGGCAAGCGGCCTCGAATTCGACATGCTGTTCGGACCGGCCTACAAGGGTATCATCCTGGCCGCCGGCGCGACCATGGCCATGGCCGAGCAAGGCCGCAATGTGCCTTTTGCCTATAATCGCAAGGAGGCCAAGGACCATGGCGAAGGTGGCACCCTGGTTGGTGCACCACTGCAAGGCCGCGTGCTGATCATTGATGACGTGATTTCCGCAGGTACCTCGGTGCGCGAATCGGTTGAGCTGATCCGCGCCGCCGGTGCCACGCCGGCTGGCGTAGCCATTGCACTTGACCGCATGGAACGCGGCAGCGGCAGCCTGTCTGCGGTACAAGAAGTGGCCGAACAATATGGCATGCCAGTGGTAGCCATTGCTACGCTGAAAGACCTGCTGGGCTTCCTTGAGGGCAGCCCGGAGCTGGCACAGCACCTGGCTGCAGTACGCGACTACCGCGCCCAATATGGAGTGAGTGAAAAATGACCAAGCACCTGCCTGCCTTGTTAATCGTACTGAGTAGCAGCGTTGTCCTCGCGGATGGCACGCTGTACAAGTGGGTGGACGAAGCAGGCAAAGTGCACTATAGCGACGCCGCACCGCTGCAAAACCAGAAGCAGGGTGTGGCCGAGCTGAATCGCCAGGGCGTGATACGCAAGCCGGCGGAAAGCGAACAGGCCCGTCAGCAGCGCGAAGCCAGCGAAATCCAGCGCAAGCAGGAACAACAGCGCCAGCTGGACAGCGCACGCTACGACAAAGGCCTGTTGGAAAGTTACCGTAATGTCGGCGAACTGAAAGCCGAGCGGGAAAAACAGCTAAGCATCCTGCAGGCTTCACTGGATGCCCAGTACTCCAGGCTGAAAAGCCTGAACCTGCAGTTGCGCGACATGCTGAAAGAACAAGACGTCAGCCAGAAGCTGCACCGGCCGGCAGCACCGGCCCTGCAGCACAATATCCAGGTGATCCAGCAGGAACAAAAAGGGCTGGGCGCGCTGATCAGCACCAAGCAGGCCGAACTCAACAGCGTGCGGCAGAAAATGCAGGAAGACATCAACCGCTATCAGCAGATCAGCCGCAGCGCTCAGTAAACCCGCCCCGCCGTATCAACCGCCGGCTTCCTTGCGCTGCCATGCTTCCTTCAGTTGCCGGGTATGCTGTTGCAACTGCTCACTGGCCGCCGTTTGCGCCGCAGTGGCCGCCGACAACTCCTCCGCCGCACGCTGCGCCGCCATTTGGGCATCCGCCAGCTGTTGATCCGCCCGCTGTTTGGCCGCCTGTGCCTGCGTCAGACGTGCCTGGGCCTGTTCCTGCAGATTGTTTGCTTGCTGATAGGCCATCTGCGCTGCCAGCAGCTGCTCATCCACCGTTTGCGCCAGTACCGGCAGCGTCGTCGCCGCCAATAACAGCACACAACCGAATCGCTTGATCATTGCCTTGCCCTCTCACAGGTATTCTTGACGCCGTCCATTATCCACGCGGATGGCAGGCTTGACGACCACACTGCGTCGCCACCATGCAAAAAGCCCGGCCACCTGAGGTGACCGGGCTTCTGCATACTGACTGGTGGGTTGTGAGTGGCTCGAACACTCGACCTACGGATTAAGAGTCCGCTGCTCTACCAACTGAGCTAACAACCCGCAAAGCGGTGGTGGGTCGGGCGAGATTCGAACTCGCGACCAACGGATTAAAAGTCCGCTGCTCTACCGGCTGAGCTACCGACCCGATCCTGCAATGAGGTAACAACGATAAACTGGTGGGTTGTGAGTGGCTCGAACACTCGACCTACGGATTAAGAGTCCGCTGCTCTACCAACTGAGCTAACAACCCGCAAAAGCGGTGGTGGGTCGGGCGAGATTCGAACTCGCGACCAACGGATTAAAAGTCCGCTGCTCTACCGGCTGAGCTACCGACCCGCGTCTTGCCATACAGCAAAACGGGAAAAACTGGTGGGTTGTGAGTGGCTCGAACACTCGACCTACGGATTAAGAGTCCGCTGCTCTACCAACTGAGCTAACAACCCGAAACTGTGGTGGGTCGGGCGAGATTCGAACTCGCGACCAACGGATTAAAAGTCCGCTGCTCTACCGGCTGAGCTACCGACCCACGAAAGAGTTCGCAACTATAATAAAAGCGTCTTTTTCAGTCAAGGCTTTTACCGAAATAATTTGGAAAAACCGGGGCATAGACCCGCATTTCATGCTACAGGGCTGGAACCATGGCAAATGGCGGGCAGTCCAAATTTTTCACGCCACCGCTAGTCATCACTTGAAAGCAAGCACTGTGATACCCATGTCAGGTAGGCGGGCAAACCCTGCGCCACTGGCAATGCAATGATTTCCGGCACATCATAAGGGTGCAGTTCGA
This sequence comes from Aquitalea aquatica, assembly GCF_013911085.1. GTDB lineage: Bacteria > Pseudomonadota > Gammaproteobacteria > Burkholderiales > Chromobacteriaceae > Aquitalea > Aquitalea aquatica. Next base: position 269,179 of record NZ_JACERN010000039.1, on the reverse strand, counting down.
GCAAACGCTGCTGCAATCTGGCGTAGCCGGCCGGGATGGTCTTGATCAGCAGGGGCAGCTCGCAACTTTCCTGCAGCGCGCCCTCCCAGCGATAAACCGACCGGCATGCGGGCAGGATATTGACGCAGGCAGCCAAACGCTCCTGCACCAGAACATGCGCAATGTGCGTGGCGGTAGTTTCATCCGGCACATTGCAGATCACCATCAGACAATTCATACGGATACCTTGATTCGATGCGCGCCATCTTGCTGTTATTGCTGCTTTATCCCTTGCTGGAAATCGCCACGCTGGTCACGCTGGCCCATCACCTGGGCGGCGGCGTGGTGTTCCTGCTGGTTCTGGCCAGCAGTCTGCTGGGCATCTGGATGCTGCGCAACCAGAAACTGGGGGCACTACTGACGCTATCCAGCGTGCTGCGCCAAGGCCAGCAGGTGTCGCTGTACTCGCTGCTGTGGCCCTTGCGCTATGCCTTGTCCGGCCTGCTGTTTGCCATTCCTGGCATCCTCAGCGACCTGCTGGCTATACTGTTGCTGCTGCCCTTCAAGGGCCCGACACTGAACATGGGTGCCACTGCGGCTGCCAGCACGCCGGATGATGTCATTGAGGGCGAATTCAGCCGTGTCGACAAACCGGTAGCGGATCAGCAACAGCGCCTTCACTGAACACGCAGCAAGGCCAGCACTTCCGACTCGGCCAGTGACGACTCGATCAGCACCACCTTGTGCCGGCTCTTGTCGCCGGCCTGCAAGGCAACAGCGCGCTTGCCGACCGCAAAACAATCGGCCAGCCAGGATAGCAGTGCTGCATTGGCCTTGCCGTCGACAGGGGGTGCAGCCAGACGGATTTTCAGGCAGTCGCCATGTTCGCCCGCCACTTCGGTTTTCCGTGCGCCAGGCTGGACATGCAGGGTAAGACGCACCGTATGGCCGCTACAGACCAGCCAGGGTTTCATGGTGATTTTTCCGCAAAAGGGCAATTCTAGACCAAATCCAGCCGCGCTGAAGCAACGCCCCGCAGGCTGATCCGGTCGGACTTGCCCATCAACCAGGAGTTTGCATATGGATATCGGTATCAACGAACAAGACCGTCAAGACATCGCCCACGGTCTCTCCCGCCTGCTGGCAGACACCTACACGCTGTATCTGAAAACCCACAATTTTCACTGGAACGTCACCGGGCCGATGTTCAACACCCTGCACCTGATGTTCGAGACGCAATACAACGAGCTGTCGCTGGCCGTGGACCTGATCGCCGAACGCATCCGCGCACTGGGCCACTTTGCCCCCGGCAGCTATGCCGACTACGCCAAGCTGACCGCGATTGCCGAAGCCAGCGGTGTACCCAAGGCCGAGGAAATGCTGGCACAGCTGGTGGATGGCCATGAAATCCTCTGTCGCACTGCCCGCAGCATTTTCCCGCTGGCCGAGCGCGCCGCCGACGAACCAACGGCCGACCTCTTGACCCAGCGCCTGCAAGTGCATGAGAAAACCGCCTGGATGCTGCGCAGCATGCTGGACAAATAAGCTGACACACCCCACGCCGCGCCCAGCGCGGCGTTTTTCTTGGCAAATCTCCAGCCATGGTAAACTGCAGCAGTCTTACGGAGGCCGCCAGTTGCCCATGACCGCCAATCTGCGCAAACCCACCAGCACCAACGCTAACGGACCGCTGATCATCATGATCGCAGTGTCCTTATTGGCCCATGCCTTGCTGCTGGCCAGCAGTGCCATCTCCTGGACACCCGGCATCACCCTGCCTGACAACAACCGCATCAACATCCAGCTGGTACAGGCACCGACACGGCAAGTACTACCCACCATCCGCCAGAGTGAAGACAGCAACCAGGGCAGCGGCAATACCAGCGTCCCCGATCAGTTGGCCAGCCACAGCCGGCCCACGGCCAAACCCGAACAGACCGAGCAGTCCGTCGCCGCGCTGCCAGCCAGCAACGACACCAATCTGCTGCACGAGAACCACCGCAAAAAACCGGTACTGGCCAACATCACGCCTGCCCAGCACACCGCGAGCGCACCGGTCAGCGCCGCCAACTTGCTGGGACAGATTGCCAACCTCGGCAGCGTGCAACGCGGGGATAGCGACGTAAAAGACAGCACACTGGAAAGCGGAGCTGCCGATGGCGCCGGCGACAGCGCCAACCGCTATGCCTGGGCCCGTTACAAGGAAGACTGGCGGCTGCGCATGGAACGCATCGGCCAGCAAAACTATCCGGAAGCCTTGCGCCAGCAACATATCTACGGCTCGGTTACCCTCGCGGTCAGCATTCTGCCGGATGGCAGCTTGCAGGACATCAAGGTGGTGCGAAAATCCGGCAATAGCGTGGTGGACGATGCCGCCATCAATCTGGTCACCCGGCACGCCCCATTCGGCCGCTTTCCGCCCTCACTGGCCGGCAAGGGCGCCCTGACCATCGTCAAGGCCTTTACCTTTAGCCGGGATAACAATTAGTCGAACCCACGACAAGGAAGCATCATGTTTGAAGTCAACCGCAGCATTGCGCTGATCCGCCCCAAAGCCCCTTTTCTCGACTGGCTGCAACAGCTGCCTGGCGATCTCGACGGGCAGCTTGATCTGGACATCCTGACCCGCGACTGCAATGCCCTCTTGATTCCGGCAGCCGACGATTACGCCTCGGCCGCCGACTTCGTACTACAGCACTATCGCCTGCTGTTTCAGGCAGAGCTGGCCGACTGGTGCGATGATGAACAACTGTGGCCGGAGCAACTTTCTCCCGCCCTGTTTCTGGAGTGGTTTGAAGTAGAGATCCACTCCGTACTCACCGATATGGTCGAGACGCCACTAGAGCGCGAACCATTCGTCCCGCTGGACCTCAACGCCGAGGATTGAGGATCAGCTTTCACTACAAGGGGAAACACATGTCGCATGAAACACGCATCAAGGTCCGGGGTTATCATCTGGACCTGTACGGCCACGTCAACAACGCCCGCTATCTGGAATTTCTGGAAGAAGCCCGCTGGAGCTTTTTCGAAGACCGTGGCGACCTGCCCTGGTTTTTGCAATCCGGGCTGGCGCTGGTCGTCGTGAACATCAACATCGATTATCGCTACCCTGCCACCATGGGCGACGAGCTGGCCCTCGCCACTTCGGTCAAGAGCATAGGCAGCCGCAGCGCCGTCATGCACCAACGCGTCACCCTGGCGGGCAGCGACAAGGTCGTTGCCGAAGCCGATGTGACTTTTGTGGTGTTTGACGCCAAGCAGAACAAGGCCGTGACGCTGGACGGACAATTGAAGGAACTCCTGCAGTCCATGCTGGACCAATAAGCCCGACAGCCCCGCCAGACGGGGCTGCTGTTTATCCCTTTTCCGGATGTAGCAAGATGAAGAAGGTTCTGATCGCACTACTGGCTGTCGCTGTCATCGGCCTGGTGGCCTATACCCTGCTGTTCGATCGTAATGCAGCGCCGCAGGTGAGTTATACCTCGCTGAGCGGCCAGCAAGCGGACACCGCCTCACTCAAGGGCAAGGTGGTACTGGTCAATTTCTGGGCCACCAGCTGTTCCGGCTGCGTGGAAGAAATGCCGGAAATCAAGAAACTGCACCAGCAATACGGCGCACGCGGCCTGCAGATCATGGCGGTGGCCATGAGCTATGATCCGCCGAATTACGTACAGGCTTTCGTGCAGCAAAACCAGCTGCCCTTCTTTGTCGCCCTGGATGGCCAAGGCAGCATTGCCAAGGCCTTCGGTGATATCCAGCTGGCCCCCACCACCTTCCTGATCGACAAGCAGGGCAATATCCTGAAACGCTATGTCGGCGTGATGGATTTCAAGGAAGTACACCAGATACTGAACCAGCAACTGGGTGCCTGAAGCCTATCAGCACAAAACCCCGCCAAAGCGGGGCTTTTTCATGTCTGTTCCAACTGAGCATTAGCCGCCGGCACACACCGGGCAGGCCGGGTCACGGCTGAATTTCATCTGGCGAAACTCGCCACTCAAAGCATCATACAATGTCAGCCGCCCCAGCTGGGCGGCGCGCCCGGCCAGCAACTTGACCGCCTCTACCGCCTGCAGGCTGCCGATCACCCCCACCAGTGGCGACAGCACGCCAAAGGTGGCACAAGGACCATCCGACGCTTCGCCCTCCTCGGCAAACAGGCAGTGATAGCAGGGTGAGCCCGCCACGCGCGGGTCGAACACGGCCAGCTGGCCAGCGAAGCGCACTGCAGCGCCCGACACCAGCGGTACACCAGCCGCAACACTGGCGCGGTTCACCGCATGGCGGGTAGCGAAATTGTCAGAACAGTCCAGCAACAGATCGTGCTGTCGCGCTTCTGCCAGCAGACGGTCTGCGCTTAAGCGCTCGCCCAGTGCCCGCACGGCGATGTCCGGATTGAGCGCCAGCATGCGCACCCGCGCCGATTCGGCCTTGTTCTGCCCCAGTGATGCCATATCGTGCACCACCTGGCGCTGCAGATTGCTCAGTTCCACCACATCATCATCGGCCAGCGTGATATGACCGACACCGGCACTGGCCAGATACAGCGCTACCGGCGAGCCCAGTCCACCAGCTCCGATCACCAGCACCCGGGACGCAGCCAGCCGCTGCTGGCCTTCGATATCGATTTCCGGCAGCAGGATATGCCGGCTATAGCGCAGCAGGGCTGCATCATTCAGATCTGTCATGGAGAGCAAGCTTAGAGGAAATCAGTGGGACTGCGCCATAGTACAGACTAGCTAGCCGGCAAAAACAAAACGCCAGCACAAGGCCGGCGTTTTATTCTGACTACAGACAGGCAACAGGCAGGGCTTACTCTTCCACTACCTTGCGGGCAAACTTGATACCCAGTTGCTTGAGCTTGCGGTACAAGTGCGTGCGCTCCAGACCCACCTTCTGCGCCACGCGGCTCATATTGCCGTTTTCCAGCGAGATGTGGTACTCGAAGTAACGCCGCTCCAGCTGCTCACGCAATTCGCGCAGCGGCATATTGAAGTCGAAGCCCGACTCCTCCACCGGCTTTTCATGGCGGAACTGCGCCAGCACCTTGTTGACCTCGGGAGCGTCGACATCGTCGGACTCCGAGGTCAGCGCCAAGCTCTTGATGATACTGCGCAACTGTTCCAGATTACCCGGCCAGTCATACTGGCGCAGCGCATTCAATGCCGCCGTGGTCAGCTTCTTGTTGGGAACCTGGCGCGACTCAACCAGCTCGATCAGAATCTGCTCGGCAATGAAAATGATGTCCTCCGCATGCTCGCGCAGCGGTGGAATCGGCACAATAACGCTCGACAATGCCGTAAGCAGGCGATTATCGCATTCCGGATCAACCAGCAGTTCCTGCAGCGGCCGGCTGCAGGAGCACAGCAGGCGTACATTGAAGCGGTCCAGCTTGGACAGCAGGAACAGCAAACCCTGTTGCACACGACGGTTGTACTGGCCGATTTCCGGCAGGAACAACACCCCGTTATTGGCTTTCTGCAGCAATTCCAGCGGCGCATCCGCCAGTTGTTCCGGCTTGGCCGGCGTCACCCAAGGCGTATTGCCCTGATGGAAAAAGCGTGCCACCAGTTCGAAACCGGAGCCCGGCTCGCCGGTCAGCAGCACCGGCGACTTGACCTTGGCCACCCGTTCCAGCTGGCGCTTGAGTTCCTGAATCGGCTCACTGCGTCCCAGCTTGTCCAGATTTAAGGAGGTATTGGCCTGCATATCGCCATACTTCAGCGCACGCTGCACCGTGGTGAGCAGCTTTTGCAGGGCAATCGGTTTTTCCAGGAAATCGAAGGCACCGATGCGGGTTGCCTCCACTGCGGTATCGATGCTGGCATGGCCAGACATCATGACTACCGGCATGTTGAGCTGGCCGGACTTGGCCCATTCCTTGAGCAGGGTAACCCCGTCGCAGTCCGGCATCCAGATATCCAGCAGCACCAGCGCGGGACGCGTCTGGTTGCGCAGCTGTCTGGCTACCTCGGCGTTTTCCGCCAGGGCAACCGTGTATCCCTCATCCTGCAGGATCTCCGAGAGCAGTTCACGTATTCCGATCTCGTCATCAACAATCAATATATCGCTGCTACGCATTAGGCCTCCAGCAATGGCAGGGTGAGAAGAATTCGCGCGCCTTGCTGCTCGCCATTCCCCAATATGACTTGGCCATGGTGTTCCTCCGCTATTTTCTTCACCACCGCCAGTCCCAGTCCCGTTCCCTTGGGCTTGCTGGTCACATAGGGCTCGAACGCGCGTGGCAGGAGCTCGGCAGGAAAGCCCGAACCATTGTCCTGCACGCAGACGGTCGCGTTTCTTCCTTCTTGTCGGCTGCTAATGTGAATCATCGGGATGTCAACGTCAAGGACCGCATCCTGTGCGTTCTGCATCAGGTTGTGCAATACCTGCCGCAGCAGTGCAGCATCCCCCATGATCATCAGCGGCCTGTCTTCCAGTTCAATCTTAACAGCCGGATTGGATTCGTACAGCGTGGCAACCTCCCGTACTACCTGATTGAGATCAAGTTCACTGAGTTTGATGCGTGGTGCGCGCGCATAATCGCGAAACGCATCCACCATGTTCTTCAGCGCCGCCACCTGCTTGATGATGGTGTCGGTAGAGCGTTTGAGCATGTCGGCATCTGCCGCTTCCAGCTTGGCGGTCAACTTCATCGCCAAACGCTCGGCCGACAGCTGGATAGGGGTAAGCGGATTGCGGATTTCATGCGCCAGCCGCTTGGCCACCTCGCCCCAGGCCGCATCGCGCTGCGCCCGCCCCAGCTCGGTTATATCATCGAACACCACAACATAACCGCTTCCGGAGCGTTCCGGCAAGCGGGCACCGCGTACCAGCAAGCTGCGTGCCCCCTGGCCGGTGACATAATCCAGCTGGGTTTGCCATTCTTCTTCCAGTTTGTTCTCGCCATGCTGCAGCATGGTATCGACCAGCGGAATCAGGGCCGGCACCTGCGTCGACCATTGCTTGACCGGGTAGGCAACCAGTTCGGCAAAATCCACCCCCAGGATACGGCCGGCACTGGTATTGGCCGCACGCAATTGCCAGCCTTCGTCCAGTGCGATGACACCGGCAGACAGATTGGCCAATATGCTTTCCAGATAGAGCTTGCCGCTTTCCAGCGCCCGCTGATTCTGGTTGGCGGTTTGGCGGGCTTCTTCCAGTTGCTGGGTCATGCGGTTGAACAAGGTGGTGAGCATGCCCAGTTCGTCACGGCGATAAACCGGGTGACGCTTGGAAAAATCGCCTTGCGCCACCGCACGGGTACCGGCAGCCAGTTCAGACAACGGTGCGGACAGTCGCTCGGACAGGAACAAGGCAAATGCAAGTGCCGAGGTAAGCGCCAGCAGACAGGCCAGCGCCAGGGTCAGCATGTAGAAGGTTTTCAGGCCATCGCGCGACAGCAGCAACTGATGGTATTCGGCCCTGGCGGTTTCGATCTGCTCGGCATCATGGGCGATGGCCTGCGGCGCGGTCTGCACCACTTGCAGTACGCGCCAGTCACCGTCCAGCGTACGGTAAGGCAGCAGCACCTTGAGCGCCAGGCCACCCGCCTCATTTTCAATGCTCTTGCTGCCTTGGCGCAGCTTGAGGCCACGCAAGATATCGCGAGCGGGCTGTTGCGGCAATTGATGGGCATTATTACTGGCAAAATTCAGCAACTGCCCCGATTTGTTGAAAATGGCCAGTTCGCGCAGGCCCAGCTGCTCACGCAGCCGTTCCAGTCGCGAAGGCAGCATGCTGCCGGGCAGGCCATCGATATCATCCAGCACCACGCGGCTTTTGCGGGCGACATCTTCCAGCACATAGTTGAGTGCGCCCTTGCCCAGTTCCAAGCCACGATCCAGTGCCGACTCCACCCGCACATCGAACCAGCTTTCAATACTGCGCGTCAGGAATTGGGCTGATATGGTAAACACCAGCAAGCCCGGCACCAGGGCCACCACGGCAAACATCATCACCAGCCGCTGGGTCAGCTTGGCCCCGAAAACCCGGCCCTTGACCCGCTGGCGCAGGCGCAGCAGCTGGCGCCCCACCACACCGAGCAGGCCAAGCAGCAGCAGACTGTTGAGGCCGAATACCCACCAGTAATACTCGGCCAGCTTGGAGGCATTGCCGGTGGCCACTGCCAGCAGGTAGAGCATAATGGCGCCGAAAGTCGCCAGGGCGATCGCCGCGTAACGCATCAGCTGCCATCTTTCATGCTGATGGCCGTCCAGTTGGAAGACAGACTCCAGTCGCCCGAGCCCAAAGCATTGATCTGGAATGGCTTGGGCAGCTCACTGATGTCCAGCACCAGCCGCACCCGGCCAGCGACACTGCCGGGGCTGCGTGGATCGAGCGCGCCACTTTGCAAGACGCGCCAGTCCTGGATGGAGCCCAGCGCGCCCATGGCTTCGGCCAGGGTACGGTAATAATTTGAAAAACTGCCGATGGTGATGCGGTAACGACTGGTCAGCGGCTGGTAGGACAGCTTGAAAGCCAGGCTGGCATGTGGCTCGAACCATTCTTTCAGGTTGAGATAATAAGCGGTGCTGCGTGGCCGGGTAAGTTCGAACTCCAGCCGGAAAGTCAGGGCAACGCCCTGCTCCAGGGCATCGCTCAGGCCGCTGGACAGTTTGGTCTGAAAGCGGGTGCTGAGCGACAGTTGGCCATCCTGGGTCAGCTCGGCATCGGCGCGGCGCGCCAGAATGCCATCGGCCTGCGCCGTATCAACGGCACAGACCAGTAGCCATAACACCAGGCTAATGTTTCGCAAGCAGCGCGTAATAGAAACCGTCATGACGCTCACAGGGCAACAGTTGTTGCTGATTCAGGCATTCGGCATCGGAATGACGCGCCAGGAATGCGGCCAGCTGCTGCTGATTTTCTTCCGGAAAAATCGAGCACGTAGCGTAAAGCATTTTGCCCCCGGAGGCGAGTAGCCCCCACAGCGTGTCAACCATCACCGCCTGCTGGCGTGCCAGCGCAGCGAAATCGCCGGGGCGACGCAGCCACTTGATGTCCGGATGGCGGCGCACCACGCCGGATGCCGAGCAGGGAACGTCCGCCAGGATGCGATCAAACGGTTGACCATCCCACCAGTAGGCACTCTGCCCCGCATCGGCGGCCTGCAGCTTGGCGCTCAGCCCGCAGCGTTGCAGATTGTCAGCCACCCGCTCCAGCCGCTGGGCATCGATGTCCAGCGCGGTCAGTTGCAGGTCGGCCAGTTCCAGCATGTGGCAGGTTTTGCCACCGGGTGCCGCACAGGCATCCAGCACCCGCTGTCCGGGCTGCAAGTCGAGCAGCACCGCAGCCTGCTGCGCACCCCAGTCCTGCACCGAGACCACGCCTTCGGCAAAACCCGGCAGCTCACGCACATTGACTGGCTTCTCCAACTGGATGCCGCAGATGTCATCCAGCGCGCTGGCGGCCATGCCCAGCGCTTCCAGCTGCGCCAGGTAGCCAGCCACCGTACTCTTGCGGGCATTGACGCGCAGTGTCATCGGCGGATGGCTGTTATTCCACTCCAGCACCGAAGACCACTCCTGGGGATAAGCCTGCTGTACCGCCTTGATCCACCAGCGCGGATGGTTGGTGGCGGCTTCCAGATCCTTGTCCGCCAGCCGCAGCATTTCTTCGCGCTGACGCAGGAAATTGCGCAATACGCCGTTGACCAGCGCCTTGAATTTGCCGCGCGCCAGGCGCTCGGATAGCTTGACCGCCTCGTTGACGATGGCGTAATCGGCGGCTCGGGTATACACCAGCTGATAAAGCGCCACCAGTAGCACCCGCTCCAGTTGTGGTTCCGGCAGGGCTTTGGGGACCAGACGCCGCAGCCAGAAGCGCAGGCGCGCCAGTTGGCGCAAGCTGCCGTAGCAGATGTCCTGCAAGGCGGCGCGCTCTTGTGGCGTCAGTTCGCTGCCCTGGCGCTGGGCTTGGGCCAGCGCCTCGGTCAGGGTATGGCCGGACTCCACCTGGCCCAGCACGTCGGCGGCCAGTTGCTGTATGCGATGCATGTCAAAACCTTAAATGGCAAACGGCGAGGACTGCGCTCTCGCCGTTGATAACGGCCGGTTCGCATCTGGCGGCACCGGCCCGTGGGTCTCTGCCCCCACCGCAAACCAAGCAGTCTTGCTCGATCCGGCGGCAACAGATTCTTGCTAGAGGCGCATGATACGTTCAGCCCACGCCGCGCGCCATAGCATGCAAGCGGGCAATGCGCTCTTCGGTATGCGGATGGGTGCGGAACAGCTCGCCCATGCTCAGGCCGGACAGCGGGTTGATGATCATCATCTGCGCAGTTTCCGGATGCGCCTGCGCCGTAGGCATGGCAATACCTTGAGCGTAGTACTCGATCTTCTGTAGCGCTGCTGCCAATGCCAACGGATCGCCGGAAATTTCGGCACCACCACGGTCGGCTTCGAATTCGCGCGCCCGGGAAATGGCCATCTGGATGACGCTGGCCGCCAGCGGCGCCAGGATGGCGACCAGGATGCCGGCCAGCGGATTAACCGGCCGGCCGTTTTCGTCGCGCCCGCCAAAGAACATGGCGAAGCTGGCCAGGGCCGACACCGCGCCGGCCATGGTGGCCGACAGGGTGGAGATCAGCGTGTCGCGGTGGCGCACATGGGCCAATTCGTGTGCCATCACGCCGCGCAGCTCGCGGTAGTCCAGCATGCGCATGATGCCGCTGGTGGCGGCCACGGCGGCATGTTCCGGATCGCGCCCGGTGGCAAAGGCATTGGGCTGGTCTTCATGGATCACGTAAACCCGCGGCATGGGCAGGCCGGCGCGCTGTGCCAGCTCGGCCACCATGCCGTAAAACTCGGGGGCCGTACTGGCATCCACCTCCTGCGCGTTGTACATGCGCAACACCATCTGGTCGGAATTCCAGTAGGCAAACAGATTCATCCCACCAGCAAACAGCAAGGCAAGCAACAGGCCGCTCTTGCCTCCCACCATGGCGCCAATGAAGCCGAGAAACGCCACGAAGGCGGCCATCAGCACCGCGGTCTTGATCAGATTATTCACGCTAGCCTCCTTTGCTCTGGCCTGTTGTGACGCTCAGCCGCCCAGACGGGTTCCCATCAGCGTGGTACGACCGGCAGCAAAATCGCGCGCACTCAAGCGCTTGCCACCCGCAGCCTGCAACTGACTGAGAACTACCAGCCCGTCACCACTGCCCACCACCACGCCCTCGGCATCGGCACGCAGCACCACCCCCGGCTCGCCCTGGCCGGCAATGGCTTGGGCAAACCACAGCTTGAGCGGTTCGCCGTCCAGCTTGGTAAACGCGCCCGGTGCCGGGTTGTAGGCCCGAATGGCACGGGCAATGGTGGCGGCCGGCAGCGACCAGTCCACCTCGGCCTCAGCCTTGGTCAGCTTGTGGGCATAGTTCACGCCCTGTTCCGGCTGGGCTTGCGCAGACAGGCTGTCCAGTTGCGCCAGCGTGCTGACGATGGCCTCGGCGCCACATGCGGCCAGCTTGTCGTGCAGGCTGGCCGCAGTGTCATCGGCGGCAATGGCCAGCGGGTGGATGGACAGCATGTCGCCAGTATCCAGCCCCACATCCATCTGCATGATGGTGATGCCGGTTTCGCTGTCGCCGGCCAGGATGGCGCGCTGAATGGGCGCGGCACCGCGCCAGCGTGGCAGCAATGAGGCATGGATGTTGAGGCAGCCGCGTGGCGGAATCTCCAGCACGGCCTTGGGCAGCAGCAGACCATAAGCCGCCACCACCATCAGTTCGGCACCGATAGCCTGCAGCATGGCCTGGGCTTCTTCCGTTTTGAGGGAGACCGGCTGATCCACCCGCAGACCATGCTCCAGCGCCACCTGTTTCACCGGGCTGGGCTTGAGTTTCATGCCACGACCTGCCGGGCGATCCGGCTGGGTCAACACCAGGGCAATTTCATGCCCGGCAGCCAACAGCGCTTTGAGCGCTGCGGCAGCGAATTCCGGCGTACCGGCAAAAATCAGTTTCATCGTGACCCTGAAAAAAACAAGAGACAGGGCTGGCCGTGTCTCGGATGTAGAGTAAGCAGGCCGCTTGCTTTCAGCACCGGCCACGGACTTACATATTCTGCTTTTCGCGCTTTTTCATCTTGGTACGGATCCGGCCCTGCTTGAGCTCGGACAGGTATTCAACGAATACCTTGCCATCCAGATGGTCGATTTCGTGCTGGATACAGATGGCCAGCAAGCCGTCGGCCTCCAGCTCGAACACCTTGCCGGTGGCATCCTGAGCGCGTACCTTGACCCGTTCGGCACGGGTCACCTTGTCGTAGATGCCGGGCACCGACAGGCAGCCCTCTTCGTAGACGGTTTCGCCTTCTTTTTCGGTAATCACCGGATTGATGAAGACGCGACGCTCGTTATGCTCTTCGGAAATGTCCATCACCACCAGCCGCTGGTGGTAGTCCACCTGGGTAGCGGCCAGGCCGATGCCCTTGGCCTCGTACATGGTGTCAAACATATTGTCGATATGGGTCTGCAGGGCAGCGTCAAAAGTCTCGACCGGCGTGGCCACGGTATGCAGACGCGCATCCGGATAATGCAGAATGTTCAGCAGCGCCATCGGTTTTCTTGCTCCAAGTTGTCGTAATGCCATCAGCACGTCGATAATAGACGGGTCTGACGCATGCTCGTTTGTCAAAGGAGCGCTCGCGGGCGCTCGTTACACTCAATATTGGGGCACTTTTCATGCGTAAAAGTATTATATCGCTTGCTTTGGCTCTGGGACTGGCTCTCCCGGCATTTTCCGACACGCTCACCATCAAGCCCGGCGCCCCCGCGCGCTATACCGTGACCAAGGGTGACACCTTGTGGGGCATTTCGGGCCGCTACCTCAAGAGCCCATGGAAATGGCCCAGCCTGTGGCAGATGAACAAAAGCGATATCAAGAATCCACACTGGATCTATCCCGGTGACATACTGGTACTGAGCTATGTGAATGGCCAGCCGCGGCTGTCGCTGGAAAAAGGTGCCCAGGGTGAAGTGAGGCTGTCACCGCAAATCCGCATGTCCGACATGGACAAGGCCATTCCCAGCATTCCAGCCAAGGCCATCGAGCCCTTCCTCAGCCGTCCGCTGGTCGTCAATGAAGAAGAATTCAGCCTAGCGCCCCGGCTGATTGCCGGACCGGAGCAACGGCTGGCCTTCGGCACCGGCGACCGCGTCTATGCCAATGGTGTCGGTGAAATGGGTAGCTGGCAGGCCTACCGCGCCGGCAAGGTGCTGATCGACCCTGACACCAAGGAAAACCTCGGCTACGAAGTGATGTACGGCGGCGATGTGGTGGTGGACAAGCTGGGCGAGGATGTGCAAAGCATGCACATCACCAGCGTGGCCGGTGAAATTCTGGTAGGCGACCGTCTGATCAAGGCCCCGAAAGACCGGTTCGTCAGCTACGTACCACACAGCCCAGACAGCGATATCCGCGGCCAAATCATCTCGATCTACGATGGGGTAGACGGTGCTGCGCAGTATTCCAATGTAGTCATCAACCGGGGGCTGCGCGAACAGGTAGAAGCCGGCGACGTGCTGAGCATCTACAAGAATGGCAAACCGGTTTCCATCATCACCGCCGACGGCAAGCAAAAGCTCGTCATGCTGCCAGGCCAGACCATCGGCAAGATTTTCATCTACCGCGTTTTTGACAAGGTGTCTTACGGGCTGGTGCTGGAAAGCACCGATGCAGCCAGTGTTGGTGATGTCGTGGCCGCACCGGAAAGCGAATGAGCGATAACACCGGCGACTGGCTGCTACTGGCACTGACCCCGGGTATTGGACCGGCAGGCTTTCTCAAGCTGATCGCCAGCTTTGGGTCGGCCAGTCATGCCGTAGCTGCCAGTACAAGCCAGACCGCGCCGCTGATCGGTCAGCAGGCAGCGATGGCACTGCGTGAGCGGGTGGCACTGCCGGATGCTGCCGCCGCGCTGGCCTGGGCCGAAGGCGAGCAGTGCAGCCTGCTCAGCCTGCAGGATGACGACTATCCACAGGCGCTGGCAGAAACCGCCTCACCACCACCACTGCTGTTTGCCCGGGGCCGCAGGGAGTTACTGAAACAACCCATGCTGGCCATGGTGGGCAGCCGTAGCGCCACGCCGCCAGGCAAGCAGATTGCCAGCGATTTTGCCCAGCGGCTGTCCGAGCATGGCTACACCATCGTCAGCGGACTGGCCAGCGGCATCGACGCCGCAGCACACCAGGGTGCGCTGGCAGCGGCAGGCTCTACCATCGCCGTGATCGGCACCGGCATCGACCGGGTCTATCCCGCCAGCAACCGCACGCTGGCACACCAGATCGGCAGCACCGGGCTGATTCTGTCCGAATTCCCGCTGGGTGCCGGCCCGCTGGCCGGCCATTTCCCGCGCCGCAACCGCATCATTGCCGGCCTCGCCCGCGGCTGCCTGGTGGTAGAGGCCAATATCAATTCCGGCTCGCTGATTACCGCCCGGCTTGCGGCCGAGAGCGGGCGCGAAGTCATGGCCGTGCCTGGCTCGATCAACAACCCGCAGGCGCGTGGCTGCCACCGGCTGCTGAAAGATGGTGCGCGGCTGGTGGAATCGGTGGAAGACGTGCTGGAAGAGGTGGGCCGGCTCAGCGGCAGCGCACGGCCTGCCGACGTTTGCACTCCTGATCCGGCAGCGGCCGAAGAGCAGATTCTCACCCTGATGGCCTTCGACCCGGTCAGCAGCGAGTGGCTGGCACAGCAACTCGGGTTGACGCAAGGGGAGGTTTACGCGATGCTGCTCGAGCTGGAGCTTGCCGGCAAGCTCACCAGCCTGCCTGGCGGGCAGGTTCAGCGACTGGTCTGATTCAGACTGGATTCTGTAGCAGCTCATTTGAAGAAGACCTGATGTTTGACGTTCTCACTTATTTGTTCGAGCAATACCGTGACCCGGATGCCTTTGGTGACCGCGGCACACTGATGCGCCAGCTGGAAGCCGCCGGCTTCGAAGACGAGGAAATCAACGACGCGCTGGACTGGCTGGACAATGTCGCCAATATGGTGGAAGGCCTGTATGCCAGCGCAGACGATGCCTCGGGTATGCGCATTTATGCCGATGCCGAGCAGGAACGCCTGCCTACCGAGGTGCGCGGCCTGATCCAGTTTCTGGAAGACCACGGCGCGCTGTCGCCCTCGCAGCGCGAAATGGTGATTGACCGCCTGTTTGAATTGCCGGATGACGATATCAATGTCGGCTCGGCCAAGCTGGTGGCCCTGATGGTGTTGTGGGCGCAAAAGGCAGAGCTACCCATCCTGCTGGGCGAAGAATTGCTGGACGCCATTCATGGCGAACCCACCATGCAATGACTTGTCAGCGCCGGTGCGACGGGCTTAACATCCCGCCTCGCCTGACGAGACTGCACGGAATTTTGCACAAGAGCGCCACACGCGCTCTTGTTTTATTTGCGCACTTGCTTTATTTGATAGATAGAACCGCTATCAGCCGGAGTCCCTCCGGTACACACTGAAACGAAAACATGCCCTCCAGCCTCTTGATCGTTGAGTCGCCATCCAAGGCAAAAACGCTGAAGAAATACCTGGGACCGGACTTCGAAGTCCTGGCTTCCTACGGTCACGTGCGCGATCTGGTACCGAAAAACGGTGCGGTAGACCCGGAAAAGGGTTTTGCCATGAAGTACCAGCTGATCGCCCGCAACAGCAAACATGTAGACGCCATCGTCAAGGCGGTGGCCGAGGTGGACCATGTCTACCTGGCCACTGACCCGGACCGCGAAGGTGAAGCCATTTCCTGGCATCTGGTGCAGATCCTCAACAGCAAGAAGCTGCTGAAGGACAAAACCGCCCAGCGCGTGGTGTTCCACGAAATCACCAAGAATGCGGTACTGGAAGCCATCGGCAACCCGCGCGAAGTCGCCCAGGATCTGGTCGATGCCCAGCAGGCACGCCGTGCGCTGGATTATCTGGTGGGTTTCAACCTGTCGCCGCTGCTGTGGAAAAAGATCCGCCGCGGCCTGTCGGCTGGTCGGGTACAAAGCCCGGCACTGCGCCTGATCTGCGAACGCGAAAACGAGATCAAGGCCTTTGTGCAGCAGGAATACTGGTCGGTGCATCTGGACAGCCACAAGGGCAGAACCAAGTTCTCTGCCAAGCTGACCACCCTGGCCGGCCAGAAGCTGGATCAATTCGCCATCCCGGGCGATGCCGAACACGCCGACATCCTGGCGCGTCTGCAAGACCAGCCGGCCACGGTCACCACCATCGAGAAGAAAAAGAAATCGCGCAGCCCGGCTGCCCCTTTCACCACCTCGACGCTGCAGCAGGAAGCCGTGCGCAAGCTGGGCATGACCACCGACCGCACCATGCGGACCGCACAGCAGCTATATGAAGGTATCGACATCGGCCAGGGTACGGTCGGTCTGATCACCTATATGCGTACCGACTCGGTGGCACTGGCCAATGAAGCTGTGGAAGAAATCCGCAGCTATATCAGTGACACCTTCAACAACGACTTTCTGCCCAAGAACGCCGTTGCCTACAAGAACAAGTCCAAGAATGCCCAGGAGGCGCACGAGGCGATTCGCCCCACCTCCATCCTGCGCACTCCGGATTCGGTCAAGCCCTTCCTCACCACCGATCAGTTCAAGCTGTACGACATGGTGTGGAAACGTACCCTGGCCTGCCAGATGGCACCGGCCAAATTCGACACCACCAGCGTGGACATCACCATGGGCGAGGGCATCTTCCGTGCCAGCGGCCAGGTGCAGACCTTTGCCGGCTTCCTCGCCGTGTACGAGGAAGACGTGGATGATGCCGAAGACGAAGACAACGCCAAGCTGCCGCTCTTGGAAGAAGGCGACAGCCTGCCGGTGGACAAGCTGTATGGTGAGCAGCACTTCACCCAGCCGCCGCCGCGCTTCTCCGAAGCCAGCCTGGTGAAGGCGCTGGAAGAATTCGGCATCGGCCGTCCTTCCACCTACGCCAGCATCATCTCCACGCTGAAAGACCGCGAGTATGTGATTCTGGACAAGAAGCGCTTCCAGCCCACCGATACCGGCGACATCGTCAACAAATTCCTGACTGAGCATTTCAGCCAGTACGTGGACTACAACTTCACCGCCAAGCTGGAAAACCAGCTGGATGATATCGCCAGCGGCCAGCGTGAATGGGTGCCGGTGATGGACAGCTTTTGGAAGGGGTTTTCCAAGCAGCTGGCGGAAAAAGAGAGCATTTCCCGCGCAGAAGTCACCACCGAAAGCCTGGACGAAGCCTGCCCGAAATGCAGCAAGCCCTTGTCCATCAAGTTTGGCAAGCGCGGCCGCTTCATCGCCTGCACCGGCTACCCAGACTGCGACTACACCCGCAATATGGGTGAAACCGCCGAGCAGGCAGCCGAAGAGGCCGAAGCACCGACGGTGATCGAAGGCCGGGCCTGCCCGGACTGCGGCGGCGAACTGCACATCAAGAAGGGTCGTTACGGCAAGTTCATCGGTTGTGCCAATTACCCCAAGTGCAAGCACATCGAGCCGCTGGAAAAACCCCGCGACACCGGTGTGGAATGCCCGGAATGCAAGACCGGCCACCTGATCGAGCGCAAGAGCCGTTACGGCAAGCTGTTCTACAGCTGCAATACCTATCCCAAGTGCAAGTACGCCACCTGGAACCCGCCGGTAGCCGAGCCCTGCCCCAAGTGCAACTGGCCTATCCTCACCATCAAGACCACCAAGCGTCGTGGAACGGAAAAGGTTTGCCCGCAGAAGGAATGCGGCTACAGCGAGGTGATTGCCCCGCCGGAAGCCAAGACAGCGGAAGAATAAATCGCCGCCTGCGGATTGCACTACACAACGCCACCTTCGGGTGGCGTCTTGTTTTGACAGGCTCTTCTCGCTTTCTGGAAGGAAAGCGAGGCTCCCTTACGGGGTAAGGGCGGGGGGATGGGAAATAGACAGGAAGGCGGCGGAATCGATGAGTTAGCCGGAAGGCCCGGCTTTGCCGGGTCCTGCGCCGTCACAACAAATTGTTTTGTCTGCAGCCTGATGCCGCCTGCGAGTGGCGTTGTTTTTTTGGCCATGCCGTGAAAACCCGGCAACGGCAAGAGCTAGGCCATCATCATGAGTAATTTACTGATTTTATTAATCAATTTCGGAAAAATCGCCATATAATCCGGAAATCAGGCTAAACCGTAAACAGCCTGAAGGTTCCTGCGACGGACCACACTCGATTCCAGACAACACGCCGCCTCCATGTCAGGCGGCGTTTGCCGTTTCACGGGCCAAGCTACCCGGGCAAAGCACACATCATGAAAACACACAGCAGCTTCTTTTTTACCGGCGCCACCATTCTCACCCTGTTCGGCCTGCTCAGTGGCCACTGGCTGATGCTGCCGCTTGCCTTCCTGCTGGCCTTCTGCGGCATGGTAGCGGCGGACCGCGAGCAACTGGCCGATATGGACGTGCAAACGGCAGCCATGCTGCTGGTGCTGCCCAGCCAGCACCCCGTGCTGCCGCTTGACCACTTCCATGGTAATGAATTGCTGTTCTATCAGGCCGGCAGCCCGGTGTACCGGGTATTGCAGGCCAATGGCGCCAGCTGGGAGCTGGTGGGTGAGTATGGCAAGGTCGAAGACGTCAGCGGCTGCATCCGCGTCTACCCCGGCTACCTGTATCGGCGCCAGGCACGCTGAGACCTGCACACCGACAGCGCTGTCAGCAGCGGGCCACTAGGCCGGCGGTGGCTGATCTGCCTGCTCGGTATCGCGAATTTCCTGGGCCAGGAAAAAATTGAGCGCTGTGCGCAGTACCGCAATGGCGGCAAGCTTGCCGATCTGGTCCCAGCTAGGAGCTACCGCAGTAGACAGGATATCCGCCGCCAGCTGCAACTCGAGCGCCAACGCCAGAAAGCGGGCAAAACTCAGCCGCACCGCGTTGTATTGCGTCATGCCCGGCTGGAAGCAGCGTTGCAGGTAGCGCACGCCGGCAAACAGCACCCCCACGCCAATCACCAGCGCACCGCAGGCCTCGACCCCCAGTTTCAGCCACAGCACCAGATTCAGCACCAGTTCTTCCACTCCGGATTCGGCGGGTGACAGCATGTCTTCTCCTTGCAGGTGATGTGCTCGCTCCAGCATACACGCAAGGTACGGCACTGGCAGCAGACGGCCAGCGATGCCAAGCGCATGCTATGCTGCGGCATTACCCTGCTAGCTCCCCCGCATGCTGCTACTGAAACTGACGCTGGTTCCTGCCTTTCTCTACCTGCTGGCGCTGGTGGCACGCTATTACGGGCCACAACGTGCAGGCTGGATGGCCGGCCTGCCGGTGGTGGCCGGCCCTATCCTGTGGCTGCTGTTGCAGGAGCATGGCGCCGACTTTGCCACCCACGCTGCCATGCAGGCCATCGCGGCAATTGCCGCTTCCGAATTGTTCAATCTGGTTTATGCCCGCAGTGCCTCACGCCATGACTGGCCGCGGACGCTGACTGCCGCACTAGGCGCTTGGTTGCTGGCAGCCTGCCTGCTGCAGCTCCTGAAGCCATCGCTGCCCCTGGCTCTGGCCGTGGCCGGGCTGGCCGTCGTGATCAACAGTTATTGTCTGCCCCAGCCTGGAGCGGGCAGCATACCTGGCGCGGCCAAGGAAGTATTGTGGCTGCGCATGCTGGCGGCAGCCTTGCTGACGCTGCTGGCAAGCCTGGTGGCCAGCCAGATGGGAGCACGCTGGAGCGGCATGGTGGCGGTATTTCCCTTGCTGGCGGTGGTGATGGCGGTGGCCACCCAGCGTACGCAAGGCGCAAGGGCAGTGCAGGCGCTGCTGCGTGGCATGCTGCTGGGGCGACTGGGTTTTGCCGGCTTCTGCCTGGCACTGGCGCTGCTACTGCCCCGCATGGAGGAGAATCCGGCCTTCCTGCTGGCCAGCCTGAGCGCAATCGGGCTGCAGCTGCTGTCACGCCGCCTGCTGCCGTCTAGCGCCCGAACAACACCAGCAGCCATACCGCCGCCAGATTGATCAGGCCCAGCAGCTGGGCCGCACTACCCATGTCCTTGGCGCGCTTGGCCAGCGGATGACGCTCCAGCGAGGTGTGATCCACTGCCGCTTCGATGGCGGAATTGAGCAATTCGATGATAAGGGTGGCCAGCGAGCTGGCTACCAGCATGGCGCGTGCCAGCGGGCTGGCCGGCACCAGGAACAGCGCACAGGGAATCAGGATGCAGGCCAGCAAGGCCAGCTGGCGAAAGGCATCTTCATGGCGGTAGGCCGCCTTGATGCCATCCAGCGAATAACCGAAGGCGTTGATCAGCCGGCGGACGCCGGTCTTGCCCTTGAACGGGCTTTCCTCATGCTTGCTCATGTCAGATCCAGTGATTGCGTGGATGGCGGGTGGCATTGTGCCGGCCCGGCGAGCGGCATGTTAAGCGCTGCCGGCCAGCCGGGCAAGCTAACTGGCCTTGCCGCCAGCGGCGATGTTGCCGCCGGCAGATGACAGGCTGATGGCAAGGTTCAATGCGCGGTGGCGCGTTCCAGTGCGTCGATGTACAGGCCGGCGACATTGATATCGGTCTGGTCCATGATTTCGCGGAAGCAGGTGGGGCTGGTGACATTCACTTCGGTCAGGTAATTGCCAATCACATCCAGCCCGGCCAAGAGGATGCCGCGCTTTTTCAGCTCCGGGCCGACTGCTTCGGCGATTTCCCGGTCGCGTGCACTCAGCGGACGTGCTTCGCCACGGCCACCGGCGGCCAGATTGCCACGGGTTTCCCCCGCTGCCGGAATGCGCGCTAGGCAGTAATCCACCGGCACGCCATCGATCACCAGCACGCGCTTGTCGCCATCGCGGATTTCCGGGATATAGCGCTGGGCCATAATGGTGCGCTTGCCGCGCAGGGTGATGGTTTCCAGAATCACCGACAGATTGGGATCGTTCGGGGTTACCCGGAAAATGCTGTCCCCCCCCATGCTGTCCAGCGGCTTGAGAATCACGTCCAGATGCTGACGGATAAAGGCCTTCAGCCGTGGGGTTTCGCCAGTGATCATGGTGGGGGCGGTCAGCTCGGGGAAGTTGAGGATGGCCAGCTTTTCGTTGAAGTCACGCAGCGCCTGGCCACTGGTGAATACCTTGACGCCCTGTGCCTCGGCCAGCGTGAACAGCTGCGAGGCATACAGGTATTCCATGTCGAACGGCGGGTCCTTGCGCATCACCACCGCGTTGAAGGCGGTCAGCGGCTGGCGGTGTACGTCGTCCAGCTTGTACCAGGCCGGGTGGTCACCCTTGCGCTCGTCGGTGACGGTGAGGCCACGGGCATCCACCAGCAGGCGGCCGCCTTCCACCGACAACTGGTGCGCCTGCGCATGGCTGATGGCATGGCCGCGTCGTGCCGCCTCTTCCATCATGGCAAAGGTGGTGTCCTTGTAGATCTTGAACTGTTCCAGCGGATCGGCGATGAACAGGATACGCATAGTGCTCTCCAGGGTTTCGCCAGCACGCACTGGCGGGCCGGCTGGCGGCCAGGGGATTCATTGATGATAGTAGGCATCCAGCGCATAGCGCCGGGTAGATGTCTTCCAGCGGCCGTTGACCAGGGTTTCGCGGGTCACCCGCACCTGTTTGCCGGCCGGGTCCTGCGCGTCTTCAATCAGCCGCTCCACCGCCTGCAAGCGATGGCGGACATCAAACTGGTAGTGAGTGGTTTCGTGGTAGCAGCAACCGCTTTTGGCAAAGGTGCTCAGCCGCTTGCGTTTAGCATCCACCTGGAACATGCCCAGCGTTTCGCCAGTCAACGTCGATAATTCATCACTCAAGACAAACTGTTTGCTGGCAGTGTCGTAGAGATACACGCTGTAGGTGGGCCCGCCATAGGGGCCGTCATTGCCGTTCTGCACCGCGAAATCGGCATGGCCGTCGAAGTCGAAGTCAGCCACATTGATCACGCCCTGCAAATCATACAGCCGCGCGCTATTGACCAGCGGCTTGCCATCGTCGCCATGCGCCATATACACATTGTCCAGCCGCAGCTGCTGTACGCTGCGCTGGCTGCGCTTGTCGATGATGTTGATGATGGCCGGGCCTTCGGCTGCCCAGTCGCGTTCGCCCCAGTTGAGCAGGCTGATGTCAAAGCGGTAAGCCGGCGCGGCATTGTCGATGTGCTGGCGGATCAGCTGCGCTGCCTGCAATTGTTGCAGCCGCTCTTGATAACGGCTTTGCAGGCAGGTGGCATCAGCCTTGCACTCGGCACGCGGTCCGGCCAGCCACTGGCGCTGATTGCCTTGCAGCAGGCCTTGCTGATTGTGCTGGCGATAGGCAGCAGCCACTTGCTCGTCCAGGGCCGACAGTGCCGGCTGGCTGCAAATGGCCTGCTCGGTGGCACTTGACGCCTTGCTGCAATCAAAGCTGGCCGCCGTTGCCACGGCGGGTAATAGCAGCAGCCACAGCCAGCGCAGGGTCGGCATGGCCTCAGTCGCGCTCGGGGTCGGTGTTTTCCAGCTCAAGCGAAGCGGCCAGCAGCGCCAGACGGGCAATCACGCCGTAGGCGTAGAAGCGGTTGGGCGCACAGTCCGGCGAGCCATGCTTGTCCGGCAGGCAGGGGGTTTCAAACGACAAGGGTACAAACTGCATGCCCGGGGCGTTGAGGTTTTCGTCAATGCCACGGCCGGTATGCACGCGGTAGAACCCCCCGGTGACGAAGCGGTCCATCATGTACACCACCGGTTCGGCAACGGCGTCTTCTACCGTTTCGAAAGTGTAAACCCCTTCCTGCACGATGACTTCGGAGACTTCCAGCCCTTCTTTCACCACCGACATCTTGTTGCGTGCCTTGCGATTGAGGCCGATGACCTCTTCCGGGCTCTTCACGCTCATCACGCCCATGCCATAGGTGCCGGCATCGGCCTTGACGATGACGAAGGGGTCGTTCTTGATGCCGTATTCGCGGTATTTGGCGGCGATCTTGTCCAGCGTGCTGGCCACGGATTCGGCCAGCGCGTCCTCGCCCTGCCGCGCATGGAAATCCAGCCCGTTACAGTTGACGAAGTAGGGGTTGATCATCCACGGGTCGATGGAAATCAGCTGGGCAAACTGGTCGGCCACCTGGTCGTAGGCGGTGAAGTGGTTGCTCTTGCGCCGTACCGCCCAGCCAGCATGCAGCGGCGGTAGCAGGTTCTGCTCCAGATCCTTCAGGATATCGGGAATGCCGCCGGACAGGTCGTTGTTGAGCAGCACCACGCAGGGGTTGAAACCATCAGCCAGCTTCAGGCGGTTGCCCTGGCGCAGGATGGGCTCCAGCTTGACGATGTCGCCGCCAGCGCTGGTCAGCTCGGTGATTTCGGTGATTTCCGGGTTCAGCGTACCCAGCCGCACCTTGAGGCCGGCCTGCTCGAAAATGTGTACCAGCGTGGCCACATTTTGCAGATAAAAGGTATTGCGGGTATGGTTTTCCGGAATCAGCAAGATGCTGCGCGCTTCCGGGCAGACTTTTTCCACCGCAGCCTGCGCCGCCTGGATGGACAAGGGCAGGAAGTCAGGGTTGAGATTGTTGTGTCCGCCGGGGAACAAATTCATGTCCACCGGGGCCAGCTTGAAACCGCTGTTGCGCAAGTCGACCGAGCCGTAAAACGGTGCGGCGTGGTTATGCCACTGACTGCGGAACCAGTGCTCGATGTGGGGCTGGGCGGTAAGAATGCGACTTTCCAGTTCCAGCAGGGGGCCGGTCAGTGCAGTGGACAGATGTGGGACGGTCATGGGTTCCCCTAGACGGTGGATGACTTGCAGCGAATTGATCTATGGTGGGGGTTGCAGCCGGGGAATTCAAGCCTTCAGGATGAAGGAATGCTTCACCGCATCCGCTTTGGCATAATGCCGCATTGACCAGCAGTGGCTCACCGCAGCGACCATGCAGCTTGCAGCACAGATAGTCGCCATGCGAGGCCTGCTGGTGCAGCAGACGGCATTTTGCCCGCCGGACATGAAACTTGGCCGCAGGCCGCTGCTCCAAAACCATTCGGGTGAAATTCCCTTACCACTTGCCACTCACCATGATGGAGGCCACATGAGCCCGACTTCCCTGCGCGCCAGCCTGCTGGCCGCCCTGTTCTGCCTGCTGCCACTGAGCGCACTGGCTGCACCCACGCTGGCGCAAACTCGCTTCACCGATCAGGCCGGCAGCTCGGTATCACTGCGTGCTTACCAGGGCAAAGTGGTGCTGGTGAATTTCTGGGCCACCTGGTGCGGCCCCTGCCGCGAAGAAATGCCCATGCTCAATGCGCTGCGCGAACGACTGGCCCCCAAGGGGGTGGAGGTAGTGGGCATTGCGCTGGACAACAAGACTGAAACCTATAACTTCGCCCGCCAACTGAAAATCAGCTACCCCATCGTACTGGGCGACAGCGATACCCTGAGCCTGCTGCGCACACTGGGCAACCCGGCGGGTGCCCTGCCCTACAGCATCATTCTGGATCGCAATGGCAAACAGGTGGGCAGCCTGCTGGGACGGCTGAACGAAAAGAATCTGGAAGACACACTGCGGCATTTCCTGTAAACGCACGACGCCCCGGCAACAAAAATCCCCGTAGCACGCTACGGGGATTTTTCATGGCCAATACCGCCAAACAGCCTGATCAGATGGCTGCCGCCAGGGTGGCGCCCTGGTTGATGGCGCGCTTGGCATCCAGTTCGGCCGCCACATCGGCACCACCAATCAGGTGCACCGTCTTGCCGGCATCCAGCAAGGGCTGCTGCAATTCGCGTAGCGGATCCTGCCCGGCACAGATGATGACGTTATCCACCGGCAACACCTGCGCTTCGTCCTTGATGACAACATGCAGGCCAGCATCGTCGATCTTCTGATAGCTGACGCCGGACAGCATCTTTACCTTTTTCATCTGCAGGCTGGCGCGATGAATCCAGCCGGTGGTCTTGCCCAGGCCATCGCCCACCTTGCTTTGCTTGCGCTGCAGCAGGTAGACCTCACGCGGGCTGGCATGCGGCTGCGGGCCTTGCGGGCTGAGGCCGCCAGGCTGTTCCACGCTCATGTCCACCCCCCATTCACGCATGAAGGCGGCTACGTCCAGTGAGGTGGACTTGCCCTCGTGGGTGAGGAATTCTGCGGTATCAAAACCGATGCCACCTGCACCGATAATGGCCACCTTCTGGCCCACCGGCTTGCCATGTTTGAGCACATCCAGGTAATTCAGCACCTTGGGATGATCGATGCCATCGATCTGCGGTAGGCGCGGCGCGATGCCGGTAGCCAGTACCACTTCGTCAAAATCCTTCAGCATGGCGGCATCGGCACGGGTGTTCAGCCGCAGCGTGACACCGGTAGCCGCGATGCGGTTGGCAAAGTAGCGCAGGGTTTCGACAAACTCTTCCTTGCCGGGAATCTTCTTCGCCACATTGAACTGGCCACCGATCTCGCTGGCAGAATCGAATAGCGTCACCTGATGGCCACGCTCGGCAGCAATGGTGGCAAACGCCAGCCCAGCCGGGCCGGCCCCGACTACCGCCAGTTTCTTGGCCTGGGTCACCGGGGTGTAGTTGAGTTCGGTTTCACGGCAGGCACGCGGATTCACCAGGCAGCTGGTGAGCTTGCCTTGGAAAATGTGGTCCAGACAGGCCTGATTACAGCCAATACAGGTATTGATGCTGTCAGCCTTGCCGGCGGCGGCCTTGTTGACGAAGTCCGGGTCGGCCAGGAAGGGACGCGCCATCGACACCATGTTGGCACAGCCACTGGCGAGGATATCTTCAGCCACATCCGGAGTATTGATGCGGTTGGTGGTGATCAGCGGAATGTTCACCTTGCCCATCAGCTTTTTGGTCACCCAGGCAAAGCCGCCACGCGGCACCATGGTGGCAATGGTGGGGACACGGGCTTCGTGCCAGCCGATGCCGGTATTGATGATGGTGGCACCGGCGCGCTCGATTTCCTGCGCCAACTGCACCACCTCGTCCCAGCTGCTGCCGTTCTGCACCAGGTCCAGCATGGACAGGCGGTAGATGATGATGAAATCGCTGCCCACCGCCGCACGTACCGCCTTGACCGTTTCAATGGCAAAACGGATGCGGTTGGCAAAGCTGCCGCCCCAGTCATCGGTACGCTTGTTGGTGGCGCGGGCGATGAACTGGTTGATCAGATAGCCTTCCGAGCCCATGACCTCGACGCCGTCATAGCTGGCCTGCTGGGCCAGTCTGGCGCAACGGGCAAAGTCGGCAATGGTCTGCCACACGTCGGCATCGGACAGCTCACGCGGGCGGTAGAAATTGATGGGCGCAATCAGTGGCGAGGCCGACACGCATTTTTCCTGAAAGCTGTAACGACCGGAATGCAGGATCTGCAGCGCAATCTTGCCACCGGCCGCATGCACGGCAGCGGTCACCTTGCGGTGATCCGGCACATGCTGCTCATCCGCCAGCATGGACGCGCCCTCGGCCACACAGCCTTCCGCATTCGGCCCCACGCCGCCGGTGACGATCAGCCCGACGCCGCCACGGGCGCGCTCGGCATAAAAGGCCGCCATCTTGTCGAAGCCACCGGGGGCTTCTTCCAGGCCGGTGTGCATGGAGCCCATCAGCACGCGGTTTTTCAGCGTGGTAAAACCCAGATCCAGCGGGGAGAGCAAATGCGGATAAGCAGTCATGTTTCGTCCTCGTCGACGTGGCGAGCAGGCGCTCACCCTGATTGTGGTTCAGTCGCCGGTCGCTTGCCGGCATGACATGGATTATTTTCGCTCGACAATACTTACTAGTAAGTAAGTTGTCAACGCAGGCAATCAGGCTATGGCTGCCAGCAGCGTGTCACTGGCGCGGTCGCTCAGGCTTGGCCGGGGCGGCCAGGCTGCTTACACTGTGGTTTTTCTGCCGGATAAACCATGCCCCTGCCCCGCCCGCTCGCCAATCTGCTTGCCCTGCCGCCCTTGCTGGCTGCCGGCAGCTTTGCGCTCACCCACAGTCTGTTCTGGCCGCTGCTGCTTTACCTCGGCATGAGCGTGCTGACTTTTGCCGTGTACGCTTGGGACAAGCGCCAGGCTATTCACCATGGCCGCCGCACGCCGGAAAAGCTATTGCACTGGCTGGAGCTGCTGGGCGGCTGGCCGGGTGGCGTGCTGGGCCAATACTGGCTACACCACAAATCCAGCAAGGGTAGCTATCAGCTAGCATTCTGGCTGATCGTACTGGCCCACTGGCTGGCCTGGGGCGGCTGGATCGCCTGGCTGTGGCATGTCGCCCACCCTGTCTGAAGCCGTAGTCCTAGCGCTTGATCACCCGGTCCAGCCACTTCTGGATGTCCTGCAATACCTCGGCCCGATTGCTCTCGTTGAGCATTTCGTGACGCCCACCCGCATAGACATGGC
The DNA here is from genome assembly GCF_013911085.1 of Aquitalea aquatica. Lineage (GTDB taxonomy): Bacteria > Pseudomonadota > Gammaproteobacteria > Burkholderiales > Chromobacteriaceae > Aquitalea > Aquitalea aquatica. Next base: position 241,909 of record NZ_JACERN010000039.1, on the reverse strand, counting down.
TGTGGATATCGATCAGCCCGGCATCGCGGTAGCAGATTTCCAGCTGGCCCAGCGCCAGCCGGCCATGGCTGACCGGGTCGCGGCTACCGGCCAGCAGATACACCGGGCAATGCCGTGGCAAGCGCCCTGCCGCTGCGGCCTCGCCCTGCTCCAGCGCGATGATGCCGCCAAACAGATCAACCCATAGGCCGGGAGTGGGATCAAAGCCGCATAGCGGATCGGCAATATAGGCATCCACCTGCGCGCGATCACGTGACAGCCAGTCCATGCTGGTGCGGGCGGGAATAAAAGCCAGATTGAAGCTGCCAAACACCAGCCTGGCCATGAAACGGCTGGGTGTATTCATGCCGCCCAGCCGTCCAGCCAGCTGTGCCACGGCACGCAGCACACGGGCCAGCGGGCGCTGGCGATAGCCGGTGGCGGACAGCAGCAAGCCCGATAGTTGGTCGCCGTACTGCAGGAAATAACTGCGTGCGATAAACGAACCCATGCTGTGACCGAACAGCAGCAAGGGCAGACCCGGATGTTGGGCTACCGCATGCTGGCGCACGCATTCCACATCATCCACCACCTTGTCCCAGCCATGCTCGGCGGCAAACCAGCCTTGATGGGCGGCATGCGGGCCATGGCCGCGATGGTCATGGGCGTAGACCGCAATGCCTTGCGCCGCCAGTAGCTGTGCCACCGGCTGATAGCGGGCGGCATATTCGCTCATGCCGTGAGCGATCAGCAACACGGCGCGCAGCGCCTGCCCGGTAGGCGGCAACCAGCGGCAGCCATGAATGCGGTGGCCATCGGCCGCCAGCAGATCGAAATGCTCCATGTTTTCCTCGCAGAAATAAGGCGTCTGGCTTGCCGCTATACAAAAGCCGGGTACCAGACTGCATTGAGTATGGGAACGACACCGCCGCCACGCCCCGGTGGCAGCATCACTGAGCAGAAAACATGATTTTGTCGTGGCTGGCAATCGCCACGCCGTTTCAGGCCAGCATCTGTTGCGGATCGAAACCGGCATGAGTGAGCGAAGTCAGCACATGGTCGCGCCACTGGCCGTTGATATACAGGTAATCGCGCGCCAGCCCTTCTTCGACAAAGCCCAGTCGCTGCAACAATGCGGCGCTGCGGGCATTGGCCGGCTGGTAATTGGCCTGCAGCCGGTGCAGGCGCAAGTCGGTAAAGGCAAAGCGGATGACTTCTGCCACGGCTTCTTGCATCAGTCCCTGGCCTTGCAGGGTGTGGTCGATGCCATAGCCCAGGTGTGCCGCCTGAAACACCCCGCGCACGATATTGCTGAGGCTGACCGTGCCGACGATCTGCTGCGGCTGCTGCGGCTGCTGCGGCTGGGTGAGCAAAAAGCGTGCACCACGGCCCTGCTCCCAGCTGAGTGCCTGCTGACGCAGCTGCATGGTCCAGTACAGCTCGGTAAAGAACATGTCGCCGGGCTTGGGGTCCCAGGCGGCAAAGTGCTGGCGGTTACGCACCTGATAATCCAGCATGGCGCGCGCCAGGCCGATGTGCGCGGGCAGCAGCTGCAGGCGGGGCGTGGCAAGGACTGGCTGGATGGTGGTCATGGCGGCGTCTGGCATAGGGAGAATGGTCTGTGAGTGTAAGCGCAGGCCATGAGTGACTCAAGCAGCATGCCGGACGCAACAACGCCCGGACGGGCCGGGCGTTTGCGCTTGGGCTACGACGAAAACCAGCTTAGTTGCCGGTCAGGCGTTCCAGCGCCTCGCGGTACTTGGCAGCGGTCTTTTCGCGCACGTCCAGCGGCACGGCCGGGGCCGGGGCCTGCTTGTTCCAGCCGGAAGCTTCCAGCCAGTCACGCACGAACTGCTTGTCGAAAGACGGCGGATTGCTGCCGGCGGCATAGCTGTCGGCCGGCCAGAAGCGGCTGGAGTCCGGGGTCAGCGCTTCGTCCATCAGCACTAGGGTGCCATCTTCATCCAGACCAAACTCAAACTTGGTATCGCAGATGATGATGCCGCGCTTGGCGGCGAATTCGGCAGCAGTCTTGTACAGCAGGATGGCGGTGGCACTGACCTTGGCCGCCAGTTCGGCACCAACGATCTCCACGCACTGTTCGTAGCTGATGTTTTCGTCGTGGTCGCCCACCGCCGCCTTGGTGGACGGGGTGAAGATGGGCTCGGGCAACTGGCTGGATTCCTGCAGGCCAGCCGGCAGCGCGATGCCGCACACGGTGCCGGACTTCTGGTATTCCTTCCAGCCGGAGCCGGCCAGATAGCCACGCACCACGGCTTCGATCGGCACCGCCTTCAGGCGCTTGGCCACCACGGCACGGCCAAGCACTTGTGGCAGATCTTCAGCCGATACCATGTCTTCCGGCTTGTCACCGGTCAGGTGGTTGGGCACCACGTCCTTCAGGGTTTCAAACCAGAAGTTGGAAATGGCGGTAAGGATCTGGCCCTTGGCCGGGATCGGGTCGTCCAGGATCACGTCAAAGGCCGACAGGCGATCGGTGGCGATCATCAGCATGCGCTTGTCGTCGATCTCGTACAGATCGCGTACCTTGCCGGAGTAGATTTTCTTCAGGCTTTTCAGATTGGTGGTGTTAAGTCCGGTCATGACACGTCCTTGCTTGCGAGCTGGGCCATCAGGCCATCGTGGGGCCATCGGCGATATTGAAAACTTGGCGGCACCGCTGGCAGCCATGCCAACAGTGCCGATTGCTGCTTACAGCGTATCTTTCAGCGCTTCGGCCTGTTCCAGCGCCTCGTCGGCAGTGGCCGCCATCACGTTGAAGTGGCCCATCTTGCGGCCCGGCCGTGCCTGTTTCTTGCCATACAGGTGCAACTGGGCGTTGGGGGCTTCGGCCAGCACGTCCCAGTTGGGTTCGCGGCCATCTTCCTTCCATACATCACCCAGCAGGTTCACCATCACCACCGGGCTGAGCAGGTCGGTGCGGCCCGGCAGCAGGCCGCACATGGCGCGCACTTGCTGCTGGAACTGGTCGGTGAGGCAGGCAGTCAGGGTGTAGTGGCCGGAATTGTGCGGGCGCGGGGCGATTTCATTCACCACCAGGCTGTCGTCGGCCAGCACGAAGAATTCCACGGCCAGCACGCCCACATAGTCCAGCGCTTCGGCCAGGCTTTGCGCCATCTGCTGGGCCGATGCTGCCAGCGCCGGGGCAATACGCGCCGGTACGATGGACACATCCAGAATGCCGTTTTCGTGGCTGTTTTCCGCTACCGGAAACACCGCCATCTGCGCACTGCTGACACGGGTGACAATGGCCGATACTTCCAGCTTGAGCTCGAGCATCTTTTCCAGCACACAGGCCTGACCACCCAGATTGGCATAGGCAGCGCGGGCTTCTTCGGCGGTGCTGACCCGTACCTGACCCTTGCCGTCGTAACCCAGACGGGCGGTTTTCAGGATGCCGGGCAGATAGGGCGACAGCTCGACCTGGATGTCTTCGACGCTTTCGATGGCCAGATAAGGCGCAGTCGGCAGACCAGCCTTGTTGATCCACGATTTTTCGACGATACGGTCCTGGGCGATGGCCACACAGTCGCCGGAGGGCGACACGCGGGTGGTACGGGCCAGTTCGCGCATGGCGTCGGCATTGACGTTTTCGAATTCGGTGGTGACGGCGGCACAGGTCTGCGCCAGGGTCTTGAGTGCCGCAGCATCATTAAAGGGCGCGCACAGGTGTACATCGGCAAACTGGGCAGCGGGTGCGTTGGCATCCGGGTCCAGCACCGTTACCCGGTAGCCCATGGTCTTGGCAGCCACGGCGAACATGCGGCCCAGCTGGCCACCACCGAGGATGCCCAGCATGGATGGCGGCAGGATGGCAGCCATTTACTCGACCTCCGGCAGCGACATCGCCAGCACGGTTTCTTCCTGCCGCTTGCGGAAGGCAATCAGCTTTTCCGCCAGCTCCGGCACGGCATTGGCCAGCATGGCCACGGCAAACAGTGCGGCATTGGCCGCACCGGCTTCACCAATGGCGAAAGTGGCCACCGGGATGCCCTTGGGCATTTGCACGATGGACAGCAGCGAATCCTCGCCACGCAGGTATTTGGACGGCACCGGCACGCCCAGCACCGGCAGGTGGGTCTTGGCTGCCAGCATGCCCGGCAGGTGGGCCGCACCGCCAGCTCCGGCGATGATGGCTTTCAGACCGCGCGCGGCAGCGGTTTCGGCGTAGTTGAACAGCAGGTCCGGGGTACGGTGGGCGGAGACGACGCGGGTTTCAAAAGCAACGCCGAAGTCCTTCAGTACGCGGGCGGCGTTCTGCATGACTTCCCAGTCGCTGTTGCTACCCATCACGATGCCGACTTCAATCATGGCGGTGCAGCTCAGGGAGGAATAAAGAAGTGATTTTACCTGAGAGCGGGGGTGCGCCGGAATGGTTTTTTATTTTGATATCAAGACATTTATCGCACTGTGCTGATTTGCCACCCACCCCTCAGCCCGGCCGTGGATAGGTGAACAACAACAGATGAGCGGTATTGAAGGCCAGATGCGCCAAAGCAGCCAACGCCACCTGGCGGGTAGCGGCGTAGATCAGGCCATAGCCCAGGCCGGCCAGCGTGGCCAGCCCCACCCAGCCCCAGCCGCCGGCAAGGTGGGCCGCGCCAAACAACAGCGAGGCGGCAATCAGCGCGGGCAAGGGTTCCACCCGGTTTTCCAGCCAGCGCTGCAGGCCGTGGCGGAACAGCGCTTCTTCCGGCAGGGCAGTAAGAAAGAAATTGGCAAACAGCCAGGGCAGCAACCAGGCCGGCAGCTTGGGGGCGTAGGTGATCATGCCGCTTTCCTGCGCCAGTGCCAGCACCAATACCAGCAGCAGCCCCCCTACCGCCGCCACGGTACTGCCCCAGGCCCGGCCATGGTGCGGCGCACCGTGCAAGCCCAGTAGCAGCAGCCAGCCGGCCACGCCCTTGTCGAAACTCCAGAACAGCAGGTACACCTCACTATTGGGTGTCGCCCTGCCCTGCCACAGCAAGGGATTGTCAAAGCCGGGCAAGGCATGCAGGGCCAGTGCCAGCAACAGGGCAATCCACAGCACCTGCAGTTCGGCGCGGGGGCGCCGGTAAACCGCATAGCTGAGCCCACCGGCCAGCAGTACCGCCAGCAAGCCCAAGGGCTGCAGCAAACCGCTGCAGACGGCCAGCACAATGGCGGCGACACCGGCCAGCACGGACGAGCGCGGCAGACTGAGGCTTTGCAGCAGCAAGGCGGTGGCCAGCAGGCCAAAGCCGGCCAGTTCCAGAGGGGCGGGTAGCATCATGGGCAGGTACTGCCTACCCGACCCGTACAAGGCGGGCCGGGTGGCAAAGGCTTACATTTTGGTGAGTTGCTCACGCGCCTTCTGCGCGGCGGAGCTGGCAGGATACAGCTTGATCAGCCGCTTGAGCGTGGTCTTGGCACTGTCGGCCTGTCCCAGGTCACGCTGGCAGTTGGCCACATTGCGCAGCGCATCCGGTGCCTTGGGATTGTCGGGGAACTGCTCGGCAAAGCGGCGATGGATCTCGATGGCGGCATCGTACTGGCGCTGCGCGGTATGCGCCACACCCAGCCAGTACAAGGCATCGACGGCTTGTGGCGTATTCGGGTTCTGTTGCACATACAGGCTGAGCGCGGCGGTGGCCTTGGGGAAATCGCGGGCGCGCAGCAGGTTCAGCGCCTTGTCGTAATCAGGGCTGGTCTGGGTATCGGCAGCAGCGGCGCTCGTGCTGGCAGGCTGGCTGGCGGTCTGCTGGGCCGCGGCTTCCTTGCCGGCACTCTCCAGGTGGGACAGCCGGCCATCCAGATCGTTATACAGATCGTTCTGTCGCTTCTGCGTGGTTTGCAGATTGTAATTGGCCACTTCCACCTCGCCGCGCAGCTTGGCGACTTCGGCCTTGAGGCTGTCTACCTGATTGACCATTTCCAGCAGCTTCTCATTGGACAGCTTGCTTTCCACTTCGGACAATCTGGCGCTGGCCTGGCGATTGACCTGATCGATCTGGTTGCGGGTTGCTTCGATGTCGCTGGTGGTGGCGCAGGCTGACAGGGTGAGCAGCAGCGCCGCGCTGAGGGCAAGCCGTTTCATGGGGCAGTTCTCGGTCCGTTGAATACAGGTTGGCCGAACATCATAGCAGTCCGCGGATGTCCATGGACTGATGTTCGGCCTGTTGCATGCATGCCGGCAGCGGGGCGCCCAACTGGCCGCCCGTGTCGCCGGTGTTACTCGCCGTTGTACAGAATGTCGGCGCGGCGGTTTTCGGCAAAGTCAGCTTCGGTATTGCCGGTTGCCTTCGGCTTTTCCTTACCCAGGCTGACTGCTTCCACCTGGCTTTCCTTCACGCCCAGCACTTCCAGCGAGCGCTTCACGCCCTCGGCACGACGCTGGCCCAGGCCCAGGTTGTATTCGCGGCTGCCACGGGCATCGGTATTGCCCTGGATGATGACCTTGCGATCGGCGTGATCTTTCAGATAGCCGGCATGGGCTTCCACGGTGGGCTTGTCGCTGCTCTTCACGGTGGAGGAGTCAAAGTCGAAATACACGCTGCGCTTGGCCAGCGGGCTGTTCGGGTCGTGCAGCGGATCACCCTGCACCGACTTCATGTCGCTGCTGCCGGTATCCACCGGGGCAGTGGTCTGGCTGCTGCTGGCAGCGCCATTATTGCTTGCCGGTGCTACCGGAGCCGGTTTGGTGCTGGCGCAGGCGGCCAGCAGGGTGACCGTGGCGGTGCCGAGTACGAGTTGCTTCCAGTTCATGCCTTCACTCCTTGGATTTGAATGCACTACATCATTGCGGATTGTTGAAAGGGCCCCATGACGGGTCCTGCACTTCGCCATTGATTACTGCCAGTTTCACCTTGCTGCTGCCATCCAGCGTGGTGGCGTACAACACGCTCTTGCCGCCGGCATCGCTGGCATACAGCACCATGCGGCCATTGGGGGCGAAACTGGGGCGTTCGTTATAGCCATTGTCCGACAGCGCACGCACATCGCCGCTAGCCAGATCCTGCGCCATCACCCGTAAACGGCCTGCCTCGCGCCGGATAAAGGTCAGCGTGCGGCCATCCGGTGAAACACGCGGCGAAACGTTATAGCTACCTTGCCAAGTAACGCGCTGGGCGGCTCCGCCGCTGACAGCCATGCGATAAATTTGCGGCCCGCCGGTGCGGTCGGAGACAAAGTAAATCTGGCTGCCATCCGGGGTGAAGGCCGGCTCGGTATCAATCGCATCGCTATAGCTGAGGCGGCGCGGCGCACCACCCAGCGTATTCACCAGATAAATCTGCGAATTGCCCGTAGTGGTCAGCACTACCGCCAGCTTGCTGCCATCCGGGCTCCAGGCCGGGGCGGAATTGCTGCCCTTGAAATTGGCCACGGCCCGGCGCTGGCCGGTGGCCAGATCCTGCACCCACACCACCGGCTTCTTGCTTTCAAACGACACATAAGCCAGATAACGGCCATCCGGACTCCAGCTGGGCGAGATGATGGGTTCTTTCGAGCGCAGAATGGTTTGCGCCCGATTGCTGTCCACATCGGTGATCAGCCCCACCTGCAACATATAGTTGCGGCCGTTTTTCAGCACATACACCACCCGGGTATTGAAAATGCCCTTCTGCCCGGTAATGGCCTGGTAAATCATGTCGGCAATGGTGTGCGCCACTTCACGGCCACGGTCTGGCGTCACGGTGAACTCACCGGAAGTCAGCTGCTTTTTCTGTGCCACATCCAGCAAGCGGAAACTGATCTTCACCTGGCCGCCGGCCACTGGCTCAACCTTGCCGATGGCGATGGACTGCGCGCCGGCAGCCTGCCACAGCGGGTAGCGGACATCCGCCGGCTCCACCGGCACATTGGCGACAGTCGAGCCATCCACCATGCGAAACACGCCGGACAACTCCAGGTCGTTGCGAATGATGGGCGTGAGTGCTTCGCGCACACGACTGCCCTCATCCTTGAACGGCACCACGGCAATGGCGTGCTTGCTGGCACCGCCGCCAACGATTTCGATGGTCATTTCAGCGCGAGCAGCCGTGCTGAGCAACAGGGCAAACATTAGCAATGCCTTAAACAGAGTACGGATGCGCGGCATGAGTTCCCTCTAGAGACGAAATTTCGTGAAAAACCTGTGATTCTTCGGCCATTGACTGCCCCCGGCGATCAGCGGGGGCGGAATTCCATCTTGAACTGGCGATAACCATCGTTGAAGTTGGCCCCGGCCGGCAGGCTGGGGAAGGTACCCGCCTCCCTGATGGCGCGCTGGACCGCCTCATTGTAAGCACTGCTGTTGCTGGGCCCGATCACCTGCACCTTGCTCACCTCCAGCGTCGGCAACAGGGTCACCAGCACGACCACCTTGGGATTGCCGCTCAGATCGGGGGGAATCTGCACCAGCGGAGTGATCTTGGCCTTGACCTTGTCGATCCACGCGCCCTTGGCTGCAGCCGAGCCATTGACCGATCCACCGGCCATGCCATTGGCGCTGCCAGCCTGCGTGCTGCGGGCATTGGCCTTGTGGCTGGTATTGGGGCTATCCAGCGAGGACAACAGATCATCAGCCTCATTCTTGTAGCTCTTGGCCTGCTTGCTGCCCTTGCCCGGTACGGCTGGCGGCGGGGTCTTGGCCGTTTTCTTGTCGGCCACAGCTGGCGTGGCCGGCTTGCTCACCGCTTTCTCTGCTGGCTTATCCTGCTTTTTCAGCGGCTCCGGCTTTTTCGGCGCTTCCACTTTCTTCACCGGTTCCGGCTTGGGCTTTTCCGGCGACAGCTTATGCACTGGCTCGGGCTTTTTCTCCGGTTCAACCGGCGGTTTGACCAGATGCTGCGGTTTGGGCTCCGGCTTTTTCTTCGCACCCAGATTGACCTCGGCCGGTGGTTCTGGCGGCGGGGCGGGCGGCGTGACTACCGGGGTGGCCGGTACGGGTTTGACGATGGCTGCCGGCTCGGTCACGGCGGGTGGTGGTGGCGGTGCACTACTCCACAATTCCAGTGCCAGCGGTACTTCCTTGACTGGCTGCTGGCTGTTCAGACCGGCCCATAGCAGCAGGCCGCCCACCAGGGCGTGGAACAGCAGCGAGGCCAGCAATGAGCCGGAGAGGGAGGAGTCGGAGCGCTTCATGCCTTACTGACGATTCTGCTGCTTGACGGTGAGGGCCACACGCTTGATGCCGGCCTTGTGCAGGTCGTCGGCCACCGCCACTACTTCGGAATACTTCAGGTCTTTGTCGGCAGAAATGGCCACCGGGCGGTCGGCACCGGCCAGCATGGCAGCCACCTGTGTGGCCAGCGTGCTACGCGATTCCACCGCTGTCACCTTGTCGCCGTCCTTGATTTCCAGCTTGCCGCCCGCATCCAGCACCACCTCCAGCGGTGGCTGATCCAGCGCGGCGGCCTGCGATACGCTGGGCACCTGGATCACCCCTGGGGTGAACATGGGCGCAGTCACCATGAAGATGACCAGCAACACCAGCATGACGTCGATATACGGCACCACGTTCATCTGGTTCATTTGGCGGCGGGGGCGGCGATTCAGCATGGGGGTCCGGACAAAAGTTCAGTTTGCCATCATAGCACCGCACCCGAATGGGCCGGATGACAAACATCTTGCTTAACAAAAAAGGGGTCTGACCCGGGGTATGCCGGGAAAGTTCGCGGCCAGCCGTAGCTGGCGCGGGTTAAAGCCGGGTGCACAGCGTCAGGCCGTCCCCTATCGGCAGCACGCAGTGGCGGATGCGCGCATCCTGCTGCAGCCGAGCATTGAAATCATGCATCAGCTGCACACCGGGCGGGTCTTGCGGCCGTGGCGACACCACGCGGCCGGACAGGAAGATGTTGTCGATGGCGATGACACCACCGGGGCGCACCAGCTGCAGACAAGTCTCGTAGTAGTCCTGATAGGACGGCTTGTCGGCATCGATGAATACCAGGTCGAACTGGCCGGCGCGGCCTTCTGCCAGCAGTTGCTGCAGTGTCAGCAGTGCCGGCTGCAATACCAGCCGGATGCGCGACTCCACCCCGGCCTTGCGCCAGTATTCGCGCGCGATGGCAGTGAACTCCTCGCTGACGTCACAGGCCACCGCCTCGCCATCGGCCGGCATGGCCAGCATGGCGGCCAGCATGCTGTAACCAGTGAACACACCGATTTCCAGATAGCGGCGCACGCCCAGCAGCTGCACCAGCCAGCCCATGAACTGCCCCTGCTCCGGGGCGATCTGCATCTTGGCCATGCGGTGGCCGGCGGTAAACTCGCGCAGTTCACGCATCACCGGATGCTCGGTGAGGCCAATGGCCATCAGGTAATCATGCAGTGGGCCGTCCAGCGGCACGGTACGACTGGTCATGGATGTTCTCGGCAAAATGACAAAACGCCCACTCGGTTTGCCTGTCCGGCACGGTGGCCGTGAACGGGGCTGGCAGCAGGGGGCGTTCTGGGTGGACCCGGCATGGGCCGGGCCGGGAACTGCTTATTCGGGCTGGTAGACGTAAGGCTTTTGCGCCACGCTCGATTCCTTCCAGCGGCGCTGATCGTCCAGGCTCACCTTGCGGTCCCACAGGGTAAGGCGCAGCTCGCGACGCTGCTGGTCTACTTCTGGATTCTTGTCCAGAAATTCGCTCATGAATTTGGTGAAATCGGACTGGTACATGGTTTTCCCCTGTCGTTGATCGGCGGATTTTAATCGATACGCCGGGCAGAGGCCATGGTATTGCCGGATATTTGCCAGCGCGGCGGCACAAACACCACAGCGCCGCTCAGTTGCGGGGCAGCTCCGGCTGCTTGTCGCCATACATCTTGCGGTCGGCCACATCCAGCAATTCCTCGATCAGCATGCCGTCTTCGGGATAGTAGGCAATACCGATGCTCACGCCCAACTGAATGCTGTGGCCATCCACCTCATACGGTTGCTGGATGGCATGCTTGAGCCGCTCCAGCACCCGGTCGGCCTCACGATTGGACTCGACATCTTCCATCAGCAGCACGAATTCATCCCCGCCCAGGCGGGCCACGGTGTCTTCGCTGCGCATGATGGCCAGGATGCGGGCCGCAATCAGCTGCAATACCTTGTCACCGGTTGCGTGGCCATAGCTGTCATTGACCGGCTTGAAACGGTCCATGTCCAGAAACAGCACGGCCAGCCGCTTGCCGTTGCGGTTCAGCCGCGAAATGGCATGTTGCAGCCGGTCGTAAAACAGGTTGCGATTGGCCAGGCCGGTCAGGCGGTCGTGATTGGCCAGGTAGAACAGATGGTTCTCCCGCCGCTGCTGCTTGGACAACAAGCCGCTGTAAAAGCGCAGGCCGACCACCAACAGCAACAGCAGTAGCAAGGACTGGCAGAAAATCACGCTCAGCTCAAAGCCGCTGAGCAGGAACCAGCCCAGCTGCCAGTCCAGCCGCAAGGTCAGCGGCTGTGCTTCACTGCCCAGCTCCCGTTGCAGTTGCAGTCGCGGAAAACCCAGCGTGCTGAGCCAACCATGCTGCTGGCCGGGGATATCAACATAGGCCGCCGCCGGCGACTGACCGCGCTGGCGGATGCTCAGTTTCATGCCGGCCGGCAGCGTGGTGTCAGCCGGACGCAGATAGTCGGAACGCAAGACCAGCGCGACAAACTGTTCCGGTTTGCGGCCTTGCAACAGCAAGGCACTATCGTTAAATGGCTGCAGCAGCACATGGCCGCGATAGCCTTCGCGTAGTTGAAAGGGGGCGGACATGGTGGTGCGACCGCTACGCAGCGCTTGCTGCAAGGCTTGTTGCAATTGCGGATCACGTGCGATGTCGGCCCCCAGCAGCGGGCGTACCGCCTGGGTCAGCGGCTGGATAGACTCAATCGGGTAGTAATCGGGGTAGGCCGGCAAGGGATAGAGCGGAGTCAGGCTGCCGGCGGTATAGGCATGCAGGCGGAAGTCGCTGCCCCAGCGTTCGACCATCTGCTGGTGCCAGAGCGGCAATTGCTGCTGACTGATGCGGCGGATGCGCTCCAGCGACACCAGCTGCGGGTAACGCTCGGCCATCTGCCGCGCGAAGATCTGCTCCTGCGCTTCATGCTGATGACCCAGCATGGCAAAGGCCGCATAACTGTCGAGAATGGTGTCGTTGACCTGCAGCTTTTGCGTCAGTTGCTCGGACAGGCGTGTGCCCAGCAGGTCGAACTCCTGCTCGGCGCTGAGCACGGCCCGGCTGAGGAAGGCCATGGCAATCAAGGCGCTCAACACGAACCAGAGCAGGGTACAAGCCAGGGTGGCCAGTTTGATCCGCATGAGCAGCTGCTGGTGGGATAAAAACAGTAATTCTATAGAAGGTGCCGCACTCTGCGCGGTGCAATCTGCAGCAAACGGGTTTGCTAAGTAATTTCACTTAACCTAAATTACCGCCAATGGCAAGAGATCGCGGCAGCTGTCTAAACTAGCTGCTTAACTAGCTGCTTATTTGGCGCAGGCTCGCGCGTATCGCCGGTAGCTGGCGGCGACTGACCGCCAGTGGCTGGGCGATGCCGCGCAAGCGTACCGCCCAGAGCTCTTCGTCGGCATTGCCGGTGCGCAGCAGTTCCTGCAGCGCATGGCGCATCACCAGACAATTGCGGTGGATGCGCAATACGCTGTCGCCCAGCCGCTGCTCCAATGCCACCAGCGAATCATCCAGCAGGTATTCCCCGTCGGCGGTGACCAGGCTGACGTATTTCTGCTCGGCCTTGAGATAGCGTACCGCGCTGAAGGGAATGTTAAGCAGCCGGTCGCGATGGCGCACGCTGAAGTGGGCTTCGATGGCGGGCTTGCCGCCACAGCGGCGTGCCGCTTTGTCCAGCGCCTGGCGCAAGCGCTCCAGCCGGACCGGTTTGAGCAGATAATCGGCGGCATCCAGCTCGAAGGCATCGACCGCATAGTGCTCGTGCGCGGTGGTGAAGATCAGCTGCGGCGGCAGCGGACGCTGACGCAGACGACGTGCCAGTTCCACGCCACTGATGCCGGGCATGGAGATATCCAGCAGCAGCACATCGGCAGCATGTCGCTCCAGCCAGTCGCTGGCGGCCATGGCATCCCCGAGGGCAGCCACGGTCGTCGCACCACACTGTGCCACCAGTGCCACCATGCGCTCACGCGCCAATGGCTCATCATCCACCACCAGCACGCGCAGCCGCTCTACAGTACCCATTGCGGCTTGCCCAGTTTTTCCACCAGTTGCCGCCAGGCACGGAGGATTTTCTGAAACTTGTTGTTGGCCGGGGCCAGCGTGCGCACCTGTACCAGCATGTCGTAGGCACGGCGCATATGGCTTTCGTGCCAGCCATTGCCATGCACATAGGCCATGGTGGCATTCGCCAGGTTGAGCATCACCTGCACATTGTGCGGCATTTCCTCATGCGCCTTGACGAAGCGCTCGATGGCCTGGTCGAAGCGGCCAGCCTGGGCTTCACGCACCGCCTGGTTATTCAGCTCCAACACCGACTGCACATTGTCGGCAATCAGCTGGCGACCCATTTCACCCAGCCCCATTTCATCGAACAGGCCACCAATGGAGGACAGCAGCTCTTCGTTGTCGTGGTTGTTGCGCACCAGGTCGCGCATGGCAGCATTGCCGCTGTCCTGCTTGCCCTGGGCAAAACAGGCGCGGGCGAATTCCATTTGCGCATCGGATGGCAGGTTTTCGCTCAGTTTCTGGTAGCCGGCTTCCGCCTCGGCCAGTAGCGTGCGCGCCTTGTCGCGATTGCCCAGCTTGCCTTGCAACTGGCTGTCGATGACGGTGCACATCCACTCGCCGGTTTCGTTGTAGCGGTAGTCACGGCGCAGATTGCCCAGGGTACGGGCAGCCGTGCCGGTTTCGCCACGCGCCATCTGCACCCGCGCCAGCATGGCGTAGTGAGTGGGGCTGCGATGCCAGGTGTACTTGGCGATATTGAGGGTTTCTTCGCTGGCGGCTTCGGCGGTTTCCAGATCCTTGTTCAGCATGGCCACTTCGGCCAGCTGCTTTTGCCGGCGCAGCACTACCGGCGACAGATTGGTAGCTTTTTCCAGCGTACTTTGCGCCCCCGGCAGGTTGTGATGGATGCGATGCAGCTTGGCCAGCCAGTCGTAGGCTTCCATCACCCTTTCGTTGTCGGTGAGTACTTCTTCGAATAGCAGGCGCGCTTCATCGTAGGACTTCAGCCCGGTCAACGACTTGGCCAGCCCCAGCTTGGCCCAGGCCAGCGGCTTGAGGCGCAGCACTTCCATGTACAGACTACGTGCGGTGTCGAAGTCGCCGATTTTTTGTGCCAGCGAGCCTTTGAGCTTCATGAAATCAAGGGTGAATTCACCGCGCTGGCTGATCTTGCGGCTACAGGCATCAATGGCGGCCAGGTATTCGTGGCGCATGATGGCTTCGTCCACCACGCGAAAAGCCTCGCGCCGGCGCATGGCTTTTTCCAGCCGCTGGCTGAGCACTTCGCCGGTGAAAGGCTTGAGCAGGTAGTCGTCCGGGGCCAGCTCGGCGGCAGAAATCACCCGCTGCGAGCGGCGCTCGCCGGTGACGATCATGAACACGCAGGACTGCTTGATCAGGTTACGTTCCTTCACCTCTTCAAACAGGTAAAGACCATCGTAGCCATTGCCCAGGTCGTAGTCGCACAGCACGACATCGAATTCGAACTTAGCCATCTTGGCCAGTGCATCGCCGGCCTTGCTGGCGTATTCGACCTTGTCGGCACCAAACGAAGCCAGGGTCATGGCCAGCGCGCGCTGCATCTCCGGCAGGCTGTCGATGATCAGGAACAGGCGGCTGGCGTACGGGTCCTCGTAGGACTTGCGGGCTGGCTCGGCGCCACCCTGCCCTGCGGTCAGGCTCTGGTAGCTGGTGGAAGGGTGCTTGTCACTCATGGCGTCATCATCGGCCAACCCGGATGGAATGTCATTATTCGGCGGTCAGCTTGGCATAACGCAAATCCAGCCACTTCAGCCCGTGCTCGGCAAAATTGATCTGCAGCCGCAGATCACTGCCGCTGCCCTCGGCATTGATCACCACACCAGAACCGAACTTGGCATGACCCACGCTCTGGCCAATGCGAAAACCCTGCAATTGGGCGGCCGGTACAGCCGGCGCAGCCACTTCGTCCAGCCAGGGCGCGCGGCGATGGGTGTTTTGCGGTACAGGTTTTACTGTAGCAGACAGCACGCGTACCAGTTCGGCCGGAATTTCCTCGACAAAGCGCGAGCGGACCGGATAACGGCTCTGGCCATGCAGCATGCGGCTCTGGGCGCAGGACAGGTACAGCCGTTTGCGGGCGCGGGTGACCGCCACATACATCAGCCGGCGCTCCTCTTCCAGGCCCTTGCTGTCGTTCATGCTGTTTTCGTGCGGGAACAGGCCTTCTTCCAGCCCGGATACAAACACCGCATCGAACTCCAGGCCCTTGGCCGCATGCACGGTCATCAGTTGCAGCGCATCTTCGCCAGCCTCCGCCTGATGCTCGCCGGCCTCCAGGCTGGCGGCACTGAGGAATTCGACAATGGCCTGGTCGGCGGCATCGGGGAAGAAGCCAGCGGCAGCATTGATCAGCTCGTCCAGGTTGGCCAGCCGCTCCTCGCCCTCTTTCTTGTCTTGCTCATACATGGCGCGCAGGCCGGAATGATCGATGATCAGGCTGACGGTTTCCGCCAGCGTCATGCCCTCGGCCTTGCCACGCAGGGCTTCGATCAGCAGCACGAACTCACCCAGCTTGGCCGCGGTTCGGCCACCGCCGGCGGCGCAGCAGGCTTGCCACAAGGTGACGCCCTGCTCACGGCTGACCGCTTGCAGGTTTTCCACGGTACGGGCACCGATGCCACGGGCCGGTACATTGATGACGCGCAGCAGGGCGTTGTCGTCGTCCGGATTGCTGACCAGGCGCAGATAGGCCAGCGCGTGCTTCACTTCCAGCCGCTCGAAAAAGCGCAGTCCGCCATAGATGCGGTAGGCCAGCTGGGCATTCACCAGCACATGCTCCAGTACCCGCGACTGGGCATTGGAGCGGTAGAGGATGGCCATGTCGGACAGATTCATGCCTTCGCGCTGCAGGCTCTTTACCTCGTCGATGATGAACTGGGCTTCATCGCCATCGGAATAGGCTTCGTACAGGCGGATCTGCTCGCCCTCGCCGGCATCGGTCCACAGATTCTTGCCCAGCCGGCCGTCATTGCGTTCGATCAGGGCATTGGCAGCCGTCAGAATGGTGCCGACCGAGCGGTAGTTCTGCTCCAGCCGTACCGGCTCGGCCACCTGGAAGTCGGACAGCAGCGCACGCATATTGCCCACTTCCGCACCACGGAAGGCATAGATGGACTGGTCGTCATCACCCACGGCAAACAGCACGTTGTGCTCGCCGGACAAGAGCTTGAGCCAGGCATACTGCAGGCGGTTGGTATCCTGAAACTCGTCCACCAGGATATGGCGGAAGCGGCCCTGGTAATGGGCGCGCAAGGCGGCATTGGCCTGCAGCAATTCGTAGCTGCACAGCAGCAGCTCGGCAAAATCCACCACGCCTTCGCGACGGCACTGTGCGTCGTAAGCAGCATACAGCTCATGCAGCTTGGCCTCGTACGGTGTCAGCGGCGGCGGCAGGCGCTCGGCACGTACACCGGCTTCCTTGCTGCCATTGATAAAGCTCTGTACTGCGCGCGGCGGGTATTTTTCGTCCGACAGCTCCATGCTTTTCAGCAGGCGCTTGATGGCAGCCTGCTGGTCGGCCGAATCGAGAATCTGGAAAGTCTGCGGCAGGCCGGCATCGCGGTAATGTGCGCGCAAAAAGCGATTGCACAGGCCATGGAAGGTGCCAATCCACATGGTGCGCACATTCACCGGCACCATGGCACCCAGGCGGGTGTGCATTTCGCGCGCGGCCTTGTTGGTAAAGGTCACCGCTAACACGCCCGCCGGATTCACCTGCCCGGTGGCAATCAACCAGGCGATGCGGGTAGTCAGTACCCGGGTTTTGCCACTGCCGGCTCCGGCCAGCACCAGCGCACTCTTGGCAGGCCAGGTGACGGCACGCAGTTGTTCGTTGTTCAGTCCGGCTAGCAGCTCACTCATGGCAGGCGTTTCTTCAAGGCTTATGGAGCGGCCATTTTACACCAGCTAGGCTGCCAGCCGGGGCTGTCACACGGTTGTCGCGCGAGGCTGCTTGAATGGGCGGGCTTATTCATTGCTTGCCCAGTGCTTGCTCGCCTGTTATCACGCGGTTAAATTCCGTTAAACGACTCTTTTAGATTGCCCATGTCCCCACGCCTGCTGTTGCTGCTTGTGCTGTTGTGGTGGCATCCGGCCATCGCCAGCACGCTGATTGCCTATACCGAGGAATTGCCGCCGCTGAATTTTCAGCAGTCGGACAAAGTAAGCGGTTTTTCCAGCGAACTACTGCAGGCCATGGCCGACAAGGCCGCCATCCCGCTCAGCCAGCAGTTGCTGCCCTGGGCACGCAGCTATGCCCTGACACAGTCCACTCCCGGCAGCCTGCTGTTCAGCACGGTGCGTACGCCGGAGCGGGAGAAGCTGTTTCGCTGGGTGGGTCCGATCGGCCCGCGCCGTATTTATCTGTACCGGCTGAGCCGGCGCAAGGACATCCTGCTGCGCAATATCGAGCAGCTGAAACAACTGCGCACCAGCACCCTGTTCGAATCGGCCACGCAAAAACGGCTGCAGGCACTGGGTTTGCGCCTTGGCGAAGAGCAGGACAGCGGCCGCAGCGATGCGGTGAATCTGGGCAAGCTGCAACTGGGGCGCGTCGATCTGGTGGCCATGCTGGACTGGGCGATGGCCTGGCAACTGCAACAGGCCGGGCTGGATGCCCACCAGGTACAGGCAGTCGCCCTGCTGGATGGCCAGCACCAGTACTGGTATGCGCTGAACCTGCAAACGGCGGACGACACGGTCAGGCGCTTGCAAGCGGCGCTGGATGCGCTGGAAAAAAGCGGCTACACCGAACGCTTGCGCCAGAAATACATGGGCCGGGACAGAATCCCGGCCGACATTGCCGACTTCACTCAGCGCTGAAGCCGCAGCCTAAACATAGGTGTTAATGGTATGACCCAAGGCACTGAGCGTGTCGCCCACCGCGCTCAGTCCACTCGCCACCGCCGAGCCGGTCGCACTACCGCCAGCCACCAGGCCATGGCCGATTGCCTTGGCCACGCCTTCCACATCGCCAACCACAGCTTGTGCATCACGCCGTAACACCCCGTAAGCCGACAGGGGTGGTGTCGATGCGGCTACGCCACTGATTGTGCTCATGTCCTTCTCCCCATACCGTTTTTTACATTTTCTGATGCCAGACAGGCCGGCATGTAAATTTACGTTATGCCGCGTTAAGGAGCATGGCCATCCGCTTTACATTTTCTTACCTTACTTTCTGATCGCTAACGTCAATTAACCATTCCACCAAATAGAATTAAAGGAGTAATAAAAACCATAGCGAGGGCCAAAGTGAAAACCATGTTTATTCATGCAAGGGCTTATCTTTTATTGACTGGCCTGATCACTGGCTGCGCCTCATCCCCACCCAATCTAGTGACTGCGCCAGTACATATCCGGCCGCAATATACTCCGGTAGCACTGGAAGACAGCCCGGGTTCGATTTATCAGCCAAACAAGGCGATGTTGCTATTTGAAGAGCCAATTGCCAGCCATGTTGGCGATGCACTGAAAATCAATATCGCCGAGAATCTTTCCTCCAGCAATAATGCCAACACCACCACCAACCGCACCTCGTCAATTTCCGAATCCGGCCCTGGTGCATTGTCATCGATGGGTGGTTTGCTGAAGGAGATCTTTGATTACAGCGGCAAGGCCAGTGGCAGCAACAGCCTGAAAGGTATTGGCCAGGTCAGCAATACCAACCAGATCAGTGGCAGCCTGATGGTGTCGGTCACCGATATATTACCCAACGGCTATATGGCCATTGCCGGCGAAAAGGCAGTAGCTGCCAGCGGCAATACCACAGTGCTGCGTTTCTCCGGCGTGGTAAACAAGCGCGACATCAAGGTGGGCAATGTGGTGTCATCCACCGATGTCGGGGATGCGCGCATCGAACAGCTGGTCAATGGCGTGGCCAGCGACGTGGCCTCGCGCACCGATGCCCAGCGTTTCTTCGCCGGGCTGATCAATTTCTGGTAGCCGCAGCAGCCCGCTGGGCAACATCTTGCTCAAAGTGGCTCGCATCATCGCGGCTGCTGGCAGCATTTTGCCACTGTGCCATGCTGCCGCTGTTAAGCATTTTCTGCAGCAGTGGCGACAGCTTTCTACCGGTGGAACCCCACTTGTCATAGGCCATGCCATCCAGCCGGTAGGCGGCATTGGCCAATACCTGGCCATTTTTCTTCAATAGCAAATTGATGTCGGTAATATAGGGACGTAATTCGTCGCTGAACATCGGCGAGCCCCATTGCGTCAATACTGTGTAATAAAGAATGGCCTCACAATCAGCTGGCGTATTACCTGCCGCATAAATACGACTTTCAATTTCGCGGTCGCGCAGCTGTTTTTGCAGTTCTGGAATAAAATCGGCCACAATCACACCAGAATTCAATTCAATACACACATTGTGTAATTCGTCATGCGGATGTGCCATGCCATTGCTACTGGTATTGGGTGCCATACTGGCGACCGAAGTCACTGCCGTACTGGCTAATTGCACACCAGCAAGCAATGGCGAAGTCACCAGACTGCACGCACTTAATGTCAGCGTGGCAGGCACCATGAGGGCATACAACAGATAATTCACCTTATGACTCGCCAGACGATAAAAACAAGGCCAACCCTAGCAGGTAAAAAAAATGCCCCGAAGGGCATTTACACTCATTTACAATCCATTAATTTAATTAACCCGCCATGGGTGATTTATTTCTTTACACCCAGCTCGCGCAATCTTTCATCCAGATAGCTGCCCGCAGTATGTCGTGCCGACAGCACAACCTCAGGTCGCGGATGCAGGAACAATGGCAGGGAAACCCGGCTCTTGCGCGCGCCCTCGCCTTGCGGATTGACCACCCGGTGCTGGGTGGACGGATAGTAGCCGCGCGAGGCCTCTTGCAGCATGTCGCCGATATTGATGATGAGCATGCCGAAATCACAGGGCACATCCACCCAGCTTCCCTGCTTGTCCTGCACTTGCAGGCCGGGTTCATTGGCGGCCGGCAGGATGGTCAGCAGGTTGATATCGCCATGGGCAGCAGCACGCAACGAACCGGCAGGCTCCTGACCCGTCAGTGGCGGATAGCGCAGCACCCGTAGCAGGGTTTGCTGGCTGTCGGCAATCATCCCGGACAAGGGTTCGCTATAGTGGGCGGCAATATCAGCCGGGGTGTATTGCTCCACCCAGCCCAGCAGTTCTCGCGCCAGCGCATTGGTGCTGGCGTAGTAGCACCGGATATCTTCGGCCAGCGTGGGCGGCACCCGCCCCCAGGGATAGCAATGGAAATATTCCTTGATGTCCTTGTGGCTGGCACCTTTGGCGGTTTCGGAAATGGCGGTGGAGAAATAACCGTCCTGGCGCTGCGGGTCGAAGGCAAAGTCGTGCTTGGCCGGGCTGTCGAAGAAATCCAGCCAGTCGGCGTAGATTTTTTCCACCAGCGCTTGCTGGACAGGATGGTTGACCAGTACGCCAAAGCCGGTTTCGTGCAGGGAACGGGTGAATTGGGCGGCAGCATCGGCTGCGCGGTAATCGACAACGCGGACGTTCATCGCATGGTTTCCTCGCAAGGAATGGCCGTCAGGCAAGATCGGGACGGACCACGGCGGCGGATTCTACCCGCCTGCCGCTTCCCTGCAAAGCAGGCTGCCCCGCTTCACAGCGGGGAGACCAGCGGCGGGCCGTCTGGCTGTGGCTTGAGCAACAGCAGACCCGCTTCGGCCAGGGTGGCCAGACGCCAGAACAGATAGCTGTCGCTCACCAGTTCCACTGTCGACTGCCCCATCAGCATGCCGACCAGCCGGGCGGCGGGCTGTTCACCCTGCTGGCGCGACAAGGCCAGCAAGCGTGCATCGAAATGATCGGCCGGATAGACGTGCAACTGGCCATCAATCTGGCCACGCCAGCCATTGGCGTGCTGCTGCCAATGGCGCCACATGGCAATCAGTTGCACACGCTCGGAGGCAAGCAGCGTACGCGGGCGGGTAATCAGCGGCTGCAGCTCAGCGGCACTACACATGGCCACGGCGTAAACACCGTGATGACTGGATGCCACCTGGCCGGCCACGTCCAGCACCGCCAGTGGCTGATCCGGATGGGCATTAGCCGCCAGCATGGCCAGCATCAGCTGGTCGTGTACGGTATTACCCAGCCAGACACATAGCGGCTGCTGCTCGGACAGCGCACGGAACAGCCGCTTGCGACATTGCCACCAGGCCAGCTGAAATTGCTGGTCGATATCCGGCCACCAGCTATGTGCCCACCAGATGCGATTCCACCAGGCCATGCGCAGTTGCGGATCGATAGTGTCGGCATCGGCCAGCGGGCCGTGGCTGAAGTCCTCCTCGAAGGCCAGTACCTCTTCATCTGGCAGCAACTGGCGCAGCAGATCGGCGGCCTTGCCGCCCTGTACTACCTGCAGAATCTGGCTGCTGGCCATCACACCCGTTGATCCATGTCCAGCGAAGGCATGCCTTCATTCACCTGGGCCACGATGCGCGCCGGCACGCCGGCCACCGTGGTATGCGGCGGCACGTCTTCCAGCACCACGCTGCCCGCGCCCACCTTGGCACAGTCACCCACGCGGATATTGCCCAGCACCGCCGCACCGGCCCCCAGCATCACGCCATCGCCGATCTTGGGGTGACGGTCGCCCCTATCCTTGCCGGAGCCGCCCAGGGTGACGCCATGCAGGATGGAGACGTTGTTGCCGATGACAGCGGTTTCGCCCACCACCAGCGCCGTGCCGTGGTCCAGCATCACGCCCTGGCCAATGCGCGCCGCCGGATGGATGTCCGCGCCAGTCACTTCAGAGATGCGGTTCTGCAGGAATAGCGCCAGTGTCTTGCGCTGTTGCTGCCACAGCCAGTGGGTGATGCGCTGGCTTTGCAGAGCATGAAAGCCCTTGAAATACAGCAGCGGCGTGGAGTAGCTATCGCAGGCCGGATCGCGCTCGAAACAGGCGCGGATGTCGGCCCGTGCCGAGGCGCTGATAAGCGGGTCCGAGGCCAGCGCCTCGCGGAACAGCTCCATCAGCGCGCGAGCATCCATCACCGGACTGGCCAGCTTGCTGGACAGGTGAAAGGCCAGCACGTCTTCCAATGTGCTATGGCGCAATACCGTCATGTGCAGAAAGCTGGCCAGCATCGGCTCATCGCGCGCGGCCTGTTCGGCTTCCTGCAGGATGGCGAGCCACAGGGCATCGCCGGCTTGTTGCTTCATGCTTGCTACTCCGTTCTCACATCGTCCGGCAGGCCGGGACGACGGTTACAACAGGACCACGTCAAACTGTTCCTGGGTATAGGTGCTTTCCACCGACAGCGAAATCGGCTTGCCGATGAAGTCCACCAGCATCGCCAGGCTTTGCGACTCTTCGTCGAGGAACATGTCGATCACCAGTTGCGCGGCCAGAATACGATAGCCCTTGGCATCGAACTGGCGTGCCTCGCGTACGATCTCGCGCTGGATTTCGTAACACACGGTCTGCGCGGTCTTGATTTCGCCACGCCCCTGGCAGGTGGGGCAGGGTTCGCACAGTACATGCGCCAGGCTCTCGCGGGTACGCTTGCGGGTGATTTCCACCAGGCCCAGGCTGGTAAAGCCGTTGAGGGTGACACGGGTACGGTCGCGCGCCAGTGCCTTGGCCAGCTCGGACAGCACGGCGGTCTGGTGCTCTTCGTTATCCATGTCGATGAAATCGACAATGATGATGCCGCCCAGATTGCGCAGCCGCAGCTGGCGGGCAATGGCCTGGGTGGCTTCCAGATTGGTCTTGAAGATGGTTTCGTCGAAGTTGCGGTTACCGACAAAGCCACCGGTATTGACGTCGATGGTGGTCATCGCCTCGGTCTGGTCGATGATCAGGTAGCCGCCAAACTTCAGGTTCACCCGCCGCGACAGCGCCTTGTCGATTTCCGCCTCGATGGAGAACAGTTCGAACAGCGGGCGCTCGCCGGAATAGCGCTCGATCTTGCGCACGGCGGACTGCACGTATTGTTCGGCGAACTCCACCATGCGGCTGTAGTTTTCGGTGGAATCGACAATCACATGCTCGGTGGTGTCGCTCACCATGTCGCGCAGCACACGCACTGCCAGCGGCAGGTCTTCGTACAGCAGGCTTTGCGCCGGCAGGTGCTGCGATTTGTGGCGGATGTCGGCCCACAGCTTGGACAAGTATTCGATGTCGGCCTGCAATTCGTCATTGCTGGCGGTTTCCGCGCTGGTACGGATGATGTAGCCGCGCGGGGTATCCGCCGGCAGCAGCTTTTCCAGCCGCGCTTTCAGGCTGTGGCGCTCCGACTCGCTCTCGATCTTCTGCGAGATGCCGATGTGTTCTTCCTGCGGCAGATGCACCAGGAAACGGCCGGCCAGTGACATCTGGGTGGACAAGCGCGCACCCTTGGTGCCGATGGGGTCCTTGATCACCTGCACCAGCACGGTCTGGCCTTCGAACAGCATCTTTTCGATGCGCTGCGGCTCGGTAGGGTGCTGGCGCTGTTCCAGTACATCGGCGATGTGCAGGAAGGCAGCACGTTCGAGGCCGATTTCGATAAAGGCGCTCTGCATGCCCGGCAGCACGCGCTTGACCTGACCCAGATAGATGTTGCCGACGATGCCGCGGCTGGCGGCGCGTTCCACGTGCAATTCCTGCACGATGGAGTCTTCCAGCACCGCCACACGGGTTTCCTGCGGGGTGATGTTGACGAGGATTTGTTCCTTGGGGCGCTGGATGTCGCGCGGCAGAGGAATGGACTGATGCAGCATGGTCTTCCTCCTTAGGGGAATTGGTGTCCGAACAGGCTCAGCAAGGTGGCGGTTTCAAACACGGGCAGGCCCATCACCCCGGTATAACTACCCTCGATACGCTGGATGAACACCGCAGCCAGGCCCTGGATACCATAAGCACCTGCCTTATCGAAGGGCTCGCCGCTGTCGATGTAACGCTGGATATCGTCCTCGCTCAGCGCACGGAAGTACACCTCGGTAATGGAGCTGCGCAGTTCGATACGCTCGTCCTGGCGCACGGCCACGCTGGTCACCACCTGATGACTGCGGCCAGAAAAGGCGCGCAGCATGCGGGCGGCGTCGGCGGCATCGGCGGGCTTGCCGTAGATTTCGCCGTCCAGCACCACGGTGGTATCAGCCGACAACAGGGGACGCGACGGCAGGCCGCAGTTTTGCACCACCGCCCAGCCGGCAGCCGCTTTTTCGCGCGCCAGGCGCTCGGTATAAGCCACGGCAGCTTCGCCGGGCTGCACGGATTCGTCGATGTCGGCGTGGATGCGCTCCAGGTGTACGCCCAGTTGTTCCAGCAACTCGCGCCGGCGCGGGCTGCCGGATGCCAGGTAAATACGGGTATCGCTCGGGGTCATGATGTTGTCGCTGCCAGTGTTATCAATTTATTAGCTGCAAGGGTAGCAGAGCGGCCAGTGGCCGACCATCTGCTGCACCGCAAAAGCGCACCACCTCGTAGAAGCACCTACGGAGCCTGTTCAGCGTCTCGCGAACTAGAGTGAGACAAGGCGAAAACGGCGGAACACGTGGGGAAGCGGTGTTTACATAAATGAACGCGCATTCCGCAGGCGTTTTTAACGCAGTATCGCCCCAGATTTAACTCGTACAGCAGACTATGAACAGGTTCTAAACAAAACGCCCTGCAACAAGGCAGGGCGTTTGGTCGGTCAGGGCATGGTCAGACGGAGGTCAGACTCAGGCCAGACGGCCGTGGCACTGCTTGTACTTTTTACCGCTGCCGCAGGGACAAGGGTCGTTGCGGCCCACGCGCAGGCCTTGCTCGGACAGCGCTTCTGGCGACAGCGGATTGTCTTCGCCATCGTCGCTACCCAGCGAGGAACCCGGCTCGGCATGCTGCATTTCGTACTCGCCCAGCTGGTGCGGTTCGACCGCGTCCACGTCTTCCTGACCACGGATCTGCACGGTCATCAGCACGTTTACCACGCTGCGCTTGATGCGCTCCAGCATGTCGGCGAACAGTTCGAAGGCTTCGCGCTTGTATTCCTGCTTGGGGTTCTTCTGCGCATAGCCGCGCAGATGAATGCCCTGACGCAGGTGATCCATGGCAGCCAGATGCTCGCGCCAGTGGGTATCCAGCATCTGCAGCACCAGGCTGCGCTCGAACTGGCGCATCACTTGCTCGCCAGCCAGCTCGACCTTGGCCTGATACACCTCGGCCGCCAGCGTGATGATGCGCTGCTTGATGTCCGGGATATCCAGGGTGGACTCGGCCTTGATCCACTCGGCCACCGGAGCAGCCAACTGGAATTCGGCTTCCAGGGTCTTTTCCAGACCGACCAGATCCCACTGCTCTTCCATGGTTTCCGGCGGCAGATGCAGATCGACCAGATCAGACAGCACGCCTTCGCGCATATTGACCACCACATCGCTGACATCCTCGTCTTGCAAGATGTCATTGCGCTGCTGGTAGATCACCTTGCGCTGGTCGTTGGCGACATCATCGTATTCCAGCAATTGCTTGCGGATGTCGAAGTTGCGGCCTTCCACCTTGCGCTGGGCATTTTCGATGGAACGGGAAACCCACGGGTGTTCGATGGCCTCGCCGTCCGGCATTTTCAGACGGTCCATGATGGCCGCCACGCGGTCGGAAGCAAAAATGCGCAGCAACGGGTCTTCCAGGCTCAGGTAGAAGCGGGAGGAGCCCGGGTCGCCCTGACGGCCGGAACGGCCACGCAGCTGGTTGTCGATACGGCGCGATTCATGGCGTTCGGTACCGATGATGTGCAAGCCACCAGCGGTCAGTACCGCGTCGTGACGCAGCTTCCACTCGGCACGGATGGCCTCGACACGGCTTTGCTTGTCGGCATCGCTCAGGCTGTCATCCTTCTCGACAGCCTTGATTTCCGGTTCCGGATTACCACCCAGCACGATGTCAGTACCACGACCGGCCATATTGGTGGCCACGGTAATCACGCCGGGGCGGCCAGCCTGTACCACGATATCAGCTTCACGCGCGTGTTCCTTGGCGTTCAGCACGTTATGCGGCAGCTTGGCTTTTTGCAGAAGATCGGCAATCAGCTCGGAGTTTTCGATGCTGGTGGTACCCACCAGTACCGGCTGTCCGCGCTCGTGGCAATCCTTGATGTCCGCCAGGATGGCTTCGTATTTTTCACGCGCAGAGCGATACACCTTGTCCTGCGAGTCGATACGCACCATCGGGCGGTTGGTCGGGATCACCACGGTTTCCAGGCCGTAGATGCTCTGGAATTCGTAAGCCTCGGTATCGGCCGTGCCGGTCATGCCGGACAGCTTGCCGTACAGGCGGAAGTAGTTCTGGAAGGTGATGGAGGCCAGGGTCTGGTTTTCGCGGTTGATCTCCACGCCTTCCTTGGCTTCAACAGCCTGGTGCAGACCTTCCGACCAGCGGCGACCGGCCATCAGGCGGCCAGTGAATTCGTCCACGATGACTACTTCGTCATCCTGCACCACATAGTGCTGATCCAGATGGAAGAGCGAATGGGCGCGCAGGGCGGCCATCAGGTGGTGCATCAGGGTGATGTTGGTGGCCGAGTACAGGCTGTCGCCTTCCTTCAGCATGCCCAGCTGGACCAGGATGTCTTCGCAATGCTCGTGACCGGCCTCGGACAGCAGTACGCTGTGGGCCTTTTCATCTACCCAGTAGTCGCCTTCGCCTTCTTCGGTTTCCTGGCGCTTGAGCAGCGGCGGTACCGCGTTCATGCGCTGGTACATGTCGATATTGTCTTCGGCCGGGCCGGAGATGATCAGCGGGGTACGCGCTTCGTCGATCAGGATGGAGTCCACTTCGTCGACCACGGCAAAAGCCAGCTTGCGCTGCACTTTCTCACCGGTGGTGAACACCATGTTGTCGCGCAGGTAGTCGAAGCCGAATTCGTTATTGGTGCCGTAGGTGATGTCGCAGCCGTAGGCAGCCTGCTTGTCGTCATGCGCCATCTGCGACAGGTTCACCCCCACGGTCAGGCCGAGGAAGTTGTACAGCCGGCCCATGATGCCGGCGTCGCGGCTGGCCAGGTAGTCGTTGACGGTGATCACATGCACGCCGTTGCCGGTGAGCGCATTCAGGTAGACCGGCAGCGTGCCGACCAGGGTCTTGCCTTCGCCGGTACGCATTTCGGCGATCTTGCCGTTATGCAGCACCATACCGCCAATCAGCTGCACGTCGAAGTGGCGCATGCCCAGCACGCGGCGCGAAGCTTCGCGGCAGACGGCAAAGGCCTCCGGCAGGATACTGTCCAGCGAGGCGCCGTCCACGACGCGCTTTTTGAACTCGGCGGTCTTTCCCGCCAAAGCCTCGTCGGACAGCGCTTTCATGCCTTCTTCCAGGGCATTGATGCGCGCCACTTCCTGACGATACTGCTTCAGCAGGCGGTCATTGCGGCTGCCAAATACTTTCTTGAGTAGCGAGGAAATCATGTATTCCAATCCAGAGGCCCAGACGGGCCGACAAACAAAATAGGCGAAAGTGTAGCACATCCCGTGCACAAGTTTATGGGGGCGAGCTTGCGCTGAATCAAGCCTGCCTGGTCAAACTTGTCGCGACAGGCGCGGCGATATGGCAGGCTGCGGGTCGCGCTCCGGCCCTGGCTGCAGCCATGCTGGCAACGGCTGATTCTGAAAATACCCAGGCCAATGTAAAGGCTGAGAAAAACCGCAGCGAACGGTATTTTTCGACAGAATTGTGTCGTTACATAATCCATACAAAAAAATGTCAATTTTCATCAAATTTTTATGTGCGCCTTGCTATTATTCCTGCGCGTTTGCAGAGCCAGTTTTATGTTTGCCCACGGCCAGCCGTGTCCTGACAAAAGATGGTGCTCATCTGATGAAGAAGCGGAACAGGGCCTGCACTGTTCCGCCAGGTTAACCACACCAATCGGAGAGGCCTGATGACTACCGTTATCCGTCCATTTATTCCCGCCACAGCCAAACGGCTGCTTCCCAACCGCTGGGACCTGATCGCTTTCCCCCTGATCCTGGGTTTTCTGCTGTTTGCCACCACGGGCATCGAAGGCACCTGGGCACCCATCAGTGCCCTACAGACCGAACCCATTTCGCTGGACGCAGCTAATCTGCCCGAGTATGCACTGCGTACCACGCTGCGCATGCTGGCGGCCATGATCGCCTCCATCGTGTTCACCCTGGTTTACGGTACGCTGGCGGCCAAGAGCCGCCGTGCCGGCCAGTTACTGGTGCCCATTCTGGACATCCTGCAATCGGTGCCGGTGCTGGGTTATATCTCGTTTACCGTAACCTTTTTCCTGGCCTTGTTTCCCGGCCGGGTGCTGGGGGCTGAATTCGCTGCCATTTTTGCGATTTTCACCTCGCAGGCATGGAATATGACTTTCAGCTTTTATCAGTCGCTGCGCACCGTGCCCAATGACTTGAAAGAAGTGTCGCAAAACCTGCGCCTGTCGGGCTGGCAGAAATTCTGGAAGCTGGAAGTACCCTTCTCCATGCCAGGCATGATCTGGAACATGATGATGTCGATGTCCGGCGGCTGGTTCTTCGTGGTGGCCTCTGAGGCGATTACCGTGGGCGACAAGACGGTTACCCTGCCCGGCGTGGGTTCCTATCTGGCCATGGCCATCAGCCACAAGGACCTGACTGCGGTGGGCTGGGTCATTCTCACCATGACCGTGGTCATCATCATTTATGACCAGTTCCTGTTCCGTCCGCTGGTGGCCTGGGCCGACAAGTTCCGCTTGGAAGACACCATGTCGCAGGCTGCACCGGAATCCTGGGTGCTGAACCTGATCCAGCGCACCCGTATCATCCAGCAACTGCTGCGCCCCTTTGGCAAACTGCTGAAAAAACTGGCACGCATGCGGCTGAACATTACCCTGCCACGCGCCATCCACAGCGCACCACACTCTGGCGTATCGCGTGGGCTGGATATCGTGTGGGGTGGTGTCATGGTGTTGCTGTGCGGCTATGTCAGCTGGAAGCTGTACAGCTTCATCAGCAGCGAAGTGGGGCTGGGCGAAACCTTCAAGGTGATTGGCCTGGGCTTCATCACCCTGATTCGCGTCACCCTGCTGATTGCGCTGGCCTCCATCGTCTGGGTACCGCTGGGTGTGCTGATCGGCCTGCGTCCGCGCCTGGCCGAGATGATCCAGCCGGTGGCGCAATTTCTGGCAGCCTTCCCGGCCAACCTGCTGTTTCCGGTATTCGTGGTGTTCATCGTTCACTTCAAGCTGAACCCGGACATCTGGCTGTCGCCGCTGATCGTACTGGGCACGCAGTGGTACATCCTGTTCAACGTGGTAGCCGGTGCCAGTGCCTTCCCCAATGACTTCCGCGAAGCCGCCGCCAACTTTCACATCAAGGGCTGGCAATGGTGGAAGCAGGTCATGCTGCCGGGCATCTTCCCCTACTACATCACGGGTGCCATCACCGCATCGGGCGGGGCCTGGAATGCCAGCATCGTGTCGGAAATGGTGTCGTGGGGCGATGACAAACTGGCCGCACATGGCCTGGGTGCTTATATCGCCCAGATGACTGCTGCCGGGGATTTTCCCAAGATTCTGCTGGGCATCTGCGTGATGTCGCTGTTTGTCGTGCTGTTCAACCGTTTGCTGTGGCGTCCGCTGTACGCCATTGCCGAAAACAAACTCCGTCTCAACTAAAAGGGGGAAACTCATGCCACAAGAAACCGTAACCCTGAGACAGGAAATCTTCTCCCTCAAGCATGTCGACAAGGGCTATCACAAGGGCGGCGAAGAAGACATCCAGGTGCTGGACGATGTCAATCTCACCCTGCACGAAGGTGAAATCGTCGGCCTGCTGGGCCGCTCCGGCTCGGGCAAATCCACCCTGCTGCGTATCATTGCCGGCCTGATCCAGGCCAGCGCTGGCGAGGTGAACTACTGCGGCCAACCGCTGAACGGCCCGGCCGAAGGCGTGGCCATGGTGTTCCAGACGTTTGCCCTCTTCCCCTGGCTGACCGTGCTGCAAAACGTGGAAGCCGGACTGGAAGCGCTGGGTGTGGAACCCAAGGAGCGCCGCCGCCGCGCGCTGGCTGCCATCGACCTGATCGGCCTGGACGGCTTTGAAAACGCCTATCCGCGCGAACTGTCCGGCGGCATGCGCCAGCGCGTGGGTTTCGCCCGTGGCCTGGTGGTCAACCCCACCCTGCTACTGATGGACGAACCGTTCTCGGCGCTGGACGTGCTGACCGCCGAAACCCTGCGGACCGACCTGCTCGACCTGTGGAACCAGAAGCAGCTGCCGATCAAGTCCATCCTGATCGTCACCCACAACATCGAAGAAGCGGTGTTCATGTGCGACCGCATCATGGTGCTGTCGTCCAATCCGGGCCGGGTGGTGGCCGAGATCAAGGTTCCGTTCGCCCATCCGCGCAACCGGCTGGACCCGGTTTTCCGCAAGATGGTGGACGACATCTATGCGCTGATGACCCAGCGCCGCAGCGCCGACACCCTGCACAAGGTACAACTGGAAATCGGCAGCCCGCTGACCGAAGTCTCCACCAACCTGATGGCCGGCCTGATGGAAGCACTGGCCGCCGCACCGTACAACGGCCGCGCCGACCTGCCGGAAATCGGCAGCAAGCTGCTGCTGGAGGTGGACGACCTGTTCCCGGTAACGGAAACGCTGGAACACCTGGGCTTTGTCGAACTGCGCGACGGTGATATCGAACTGACCGCTGCCGGCAAGCTGTTTGCCGACTATGGCACGCAGGAACGCAAGGTGATTTTTGCCGAGCACCTGCTACGACACATCCCGCTGGCGGCACGCATCCGCCGCGTGCTGCAAGAGCGCCCCGGCCAGCGTGCACCGCGCCTGCGTTTCGAGCAGGAACTGGAAGACTCACTCAGCGACAGCGCCGCCGAGGAAACGCTGGATACAGTGATCAGTTGGGGCCGTTACGCGGAAATCTTCTCCTACAACGACCACACTGAAACCTTCAGCATGGAAGATGTAGAAGGCGCACAGTAAAGCGCTAGTGCAACTACACAGCGCAGCAATGACAAGGCCGGCCTGGCAACAGGTCGGCCTTTTGCGTGGCACACCTCACCGCTTGACAGTAGTTACCATAGCCACAATCGGTAGATTGCTTAGCATCACTTATAAAACCTCGCATAACCCTGGATCAAGACGTGCCGGCGCAGGCCACAAGAAGGCGTGATGCCGGTGCCGGGGTGTTATTAGCGGGTTTTGACAGCCAGGCACAACATGAACATGCGCCCTCAGAGAAGAGTGTTCATGTCTGGAACAAGAAATGAGCCAGACACACCACAGCAGGCAGAGGCATATTGTTGCAGCTCATACTTGTATAGGAGCCTGTACCATGACCCACTTAGCAGCCGGTATTTCCCCCAACCGCCTGACTCCCTACTTGCTATGGCTGATCACACTCTGCGCAGCACCGCCCGCACTAGCAGCTACTGATCCTGCCAGCGGATGTAATCCGGGCCAGAGTAGCATCATTTTCCTTCCAGACGTCAGCATCAGCCGCGATATCCGCGTGGGCAGCCGGCTCCAGCTCAATGAACTGGCCAGTAACAATCCAGTACAATTCAATTGCACCTTTTCCAGGCAATCCATGCTTGGATTCAAAACCAACAGCCCATATCTGACTTCATTTAATGGCCTGAGAATCTACGCCACCAATCTACCAGGCATTGGCTATGCTCTTGGCCAGTCAGCCACACTCTGCCCAGGTAGTGATGGCTATTCACGCGACAATGGCGTCAGCTTAGACAAGCAGAAATATTATAGCTGCGTCTCCGTCGGTAGTGGCATTAACAATCCATGGGCTGCTGCATTGATGCTTCGCTTTTACAAAACCACCAATGAAATGAGCAGTGGCACGGTAAACCTGAGCGGCATGATCGCCAGCATCGTCCGCAACGATGGCATCGACTTACCACTGGAAATTCCCTTGCTAGTTAATAATTTCAACGTTTCCGCCACTAGTTGTTCCACCGTCAACATCAGTCCTAATCCAGTCCAACTACCTGATATTAGCACCAGCTCCGCACTACCTTCGATAGGTAGCCGCTACGGCGATACTCCATTTCGTATCAGCATTAACTGCCCCTATACCACCTCCTTATATATTACATTTGGTGATAGAAATGCCGTCGATCAAACTGGCTCCATTTTGTTGCCAGATGCTAGCTCAACCGCTGGCGGAGTGGGTATTCAGCTCTGGCACAATGGCAATTTAATCGGCTTTGGGCCCGATTCACCGACACCAGGTGATCTAAACCAATTTTTCCTCGACCGTTTTTCCGGCCAACAAAATTTTTTATTCAGTGCAAGTTATACCCGCACCGGCCCCTTGGCAGCAGGACTACTGTCTTCTACAGCAACCTTTACCCTGTCCTATCAATAAGCCTTGGCGGCACTACTGAGCAAGGAATCACTCAACAACAAGGTCAAGTTTCCCTAGCAATAGCCACCATGGCCAATTCGCTGTCGACAGATGCTTACTACCGCCACAGCACCTAGCCTAACTCACTGGTACTGCTGGGCAAGAAGACTGACCCGGAAAATCGGGAAGGCGCACAGTAAAGCGCTAGTGCGACTACATAGCGCAGCAATGACAAGGCCGACCTGGCAACAGGTCGGCCTTTATCTATTGGGCCCAGAACGCCGGCATTACGATACATGCTTACGGAATCGCAGCCATCTTTAAGAAAACGCCTACTGCAATATCACATGAAAAGCTTATATATTTTGAAATCACCATCAATACTTGTAACGGTAATTTTAAAATGCTACGTTCAATTCATAGTTTCAACCGTAAAATTTTTACACTGCTTGCCCTGCTACTCATTACCCTGCTGCTTTCAGCACATACTCACGCCAGCTGTACAGTCGTTGGACCCAACAGTATTGCGCTACCTTCCTTCAATCAAAACCTGAATGCCCTGCCGATTAACAGCCCCATTGGTGGTCAGGTCATGTCGGCCAAGGTCAGGCAGTTTAATTGCACTGGTCTACGCCCCGGCAATGCACACGTTTACGGCATATACACCACGGGCAGCTACGTCACCACCATCGATGGCCGCCGCGTGTATAACACTAATATCCCGGGCATTGGCTATGCTGTTGGCGTTGACGGAACTATATCAGATAGCTATGGCACTCATTCGTGCATGACACCTACGCCCAGCTGGATAGGAGAGCCTGATGGTCACTATGACAATGAACCCTACAGCCCAAATAACTTTTTCAGCTGTAGCTCTTCGCTGGTATCCAGTTATTCAGCCACTTTCTATCTACAGTTTTATAAAATATCTCATTCCGTTGGCAGTGGCACACTGGACCTGAGCAATCAAATCTATTCGACAGTATATTTCTCGCCCAGCAATGGCATTATCTATGGCAAGCTGCCTTTGATTACCACGCCATCCAACGTTACCAATATCAGCTGCACCAGCTCCGTCTCGCCAAACCCCGTCAATTTACCCACCATTAATGCGGGTCAGCTACCCTTTATAAACAGCACGGCGGGTAGCACTACTTTTAATATCAATACCACATGCTCAAACGCCACCAACTTATATGTCACTTTTTCCGACAAAAACAATTTAGGCCAAATTGGCAATATCCTGACACCTGACAATAACTCAACCGCCAGCGGCGTCGGCACACAGCTACGCTACGATAGCCATATCATTCATTACGGACCGGACTCCGAAAATAGTGGCAACACCAATCAGTTCTTTCTGAAGACCTTCTCTGGGCAGCAGAATTTCCCATTTTCGGCGGCCTATATCCGCACTGGAGCCGTATCACCCGGCACTTTATCAACAACTGCCACATTCACTTTTTCCTATCAGTAATCAATAACAGCGTTGCATTTATTGAAAAAAATGTCAGATAACTACGACGCATGCCAGTCAGTAAGCAACCCTGCCACGCGAACAATGGAGACTTGCTTGCAAGAACCACGCCAAAACCATCCATACAGATGAAGCAACTGACAGATAACAAAGGGTAACGCAACTACGCCGCATTACGAAAAAGGCCGACCTGGAAACAGGTCGGCCTTTATATATTTGGCATAATTCATACCCCATGATGGACTTTCTTGCATTATCATCTATGTTTAAGAAAGTTCCTACTGCAAAAGCACATCAATTTTTTATATTATCATCGCACTTAAAATGGTAATGATCGAAATGTCATACTCTACAGATTTTTCTCGTTGCAATTTATTTTCTTTGCTCTCTTTACTACTCACTACGATACTATTTACGATCAATGCTCATGCTGCCTGCACCCCCGGAACAGGCAACAGCATTACACTTCCCTCTTTTAATCAGAATTTTGATTCCCTAGCGATCAATAGCCCAATTGGTGGCTTAGTCATGTCTACCCCAGCCAACAATAAGCAATTTACATGCCCTGGCGTCGGCATTGGGAAAATGATGATTTTCGGAATTTATACTAGCGGCAGTTATGTAAGCACTATCAATGGCCGGCGTATTTTCAGCACCAACATACCCGGAATTGGCTATGCGCTCGGCCTAACCGGTTATGTATCATCCGGATCTGGCAATATCGCATGTCCATCAATAACAACACCAGCCTGGATTGGCGAGACGGACAGCTCCTACCCGAACCAACCTTACGAACCAAATAATTTCTTTTCGTGCGGCTCTAATGTTTTAATGAGCTACTATGTCACTTTTTATTTGCAGTTTTATAAAATAGCCAATCAGGTCGGCAGCGGCACATTAGATTTAAGTAATCAAATCTATTCTGTATCCTACCTTTCAACAGGCGGTACTGATACCACAAGGCCGCTCATCACCACACCATCCAATATTGTCAATAATAGTTGCACTAACTCCATTAGCCCCAACCCTGTCAACCTTCCCTCTATTACTGCCAATCAATTACCAAACCTGAATAGCACAACAGGTAGCACAACCTTCAATATCAATATTAATTGTTCGTATTCCACTAATTTGTACATTACTTTTACCGACAAAAACAGTCCAACCCAAACCGGCAATATTTTAACACCAGATAGCGGATCCACTTCAAAAGGCGTTGGCATGCAACTCAGTTACAACAGCAATACTGTCAATTACGGTCCTGATTCTGCTAGCAGTGGCAATACCAATCAATTTTTCTTGCGCACCTTTTCCGGACAACAGAGTTTTCCGCTTTCTGTTTCCTATATTCGTACGGGAGCGATTACAGCAGGTACACTCTCAACCACTGCCACCTTTACTTTTTCATATCAATAGAAATACGACTTGCACTGGTGGCAATCAGGCTCTTTCAAAGATCAAATGACCACTCCATGCAAGCATGGGCGTTAATTTCGCTGGTTCCGACAACAGCTGCAGCGGGCTCTGCGGCAGGTGAATATACGCCGGCATGGGTCTGACCTTCACCATGCGCCTGGGTGGGCAGGAAGTTAATCGGCTACAATGGCTGATTACCCCCAGTTCAGAGCCACCATGTCGGAACGCCAGTTTCAGGATATCGCCCGCACGGACAGCACGCTGTCGCAGCTGACCCGCGAGGCCAATGCGCTGATGGCGCTGGATCAGGCTTTTCGCAGCCAGTTGCCGCCGCAGTTGGCTGAGGCCTGTCGCGCCGTGCGTATTCGTGATGGCGAGCTGGTGGTGTTTGCTCATAACGGCATCGTGGCCGCCCGGCTACGCATGATGGGCAACAGCCTGCTGCTGCCACTGGAATCGCGTGGCTATAGCGCCAGCAAGATCCGTATCAAGGTGGACATACATCTGAACCCGCCGCCCCCGCCACCCAAGCGCATCGGCATCAGTCAGCAAGCGCTGGAAGAGATCGAAGCAGGCGCGCAACAGGTGAGCAATCCGCTGGTAAGCGCAGCGCTGGCACGACTGATCGCTCACCACCGTCAGCGCTGAACACTACGCGATCCACACACCTCACCGCCCAGGCTGGCCGCCACTAAGGGCGACCGCATATTAAATTTTGTTTTAAATCAATCAACAACAGCTTACTGTCACCGCCCTGCAATCTGGCTCACGTATTAATGCTTCTTGAATATTTTCAAGGAGCTTTCATGGACCAGTCTTCCGAGGTGGCGCTCAGTCGCAGCACGGCCGCAACGGCAATGCACCGCCCCACCAACAGCAGCACCGTATTATTGTTCGTGGCCTTGCTGGCGGGTGGCTTGCTGTTTGCCGGACTCAATCTGTTTCACGATGTCAATGACACCATCGCCCGCCATGGCAGCTGGATTTCCATCCTGCTGCTGATTCTGGCCTTGCTGATTGCCCTGGGTTTCGAGTTCGTCAATGGCTTCCATGACACGGCCAATGCCGTGGCCACGGTGATTTACACTCACTCGCTGCCCCCGCATGTGGCCGTGGTGTGGTCTGGCCTGTTCAATTTCCTCGGGGTACTCACCTCCAGCGGTGCGGTAGCCTTTGGCATCATTTCGCTGCTGCCGGTAGAGCTGATCCTGCAAGTAGGCTCCAGCGCCGGCTTTGCCATGGTGTTTGCGCTGCTGATTGCCGCCATTCTGTGGAATCTGGGCACCTGGTGGCTAGGCCTGCCTGCCTCCTCATCGCATACGCTGATCGGCTCCATCATCGGCGTGGGCATTGCCAATGCGCTGATGCATGGCCGCGACGGTACCAGCGGTGTGGACTGGACCCAGGTGAGCAAGGTGGGTTATTCGCTGCTGCTGTCGCCGCTGGTGGGCTTTTTCTGTGCTGCCCTGCTACTGGTACTGCTCAAGCGTCTGGTCAAGCAGCCACAGCTGTTTGAAGCCCCCAAGAACAAAGAAGCACCGCCGTGGTGGATTCGCAGCCTGCTGGTTCTCACCTGCTCCGGGGTGTCGTTTGCCCACGGTTCCAACGATGGCCAGAAAGGCATGGGCCTGATCATGCTGATCCTGGTGGGCACAGTACCGCTGTCCTATGGTCTGAACCGCGCCTTGCCGGCCAGCGAAATGGGCAAGTTCGTACTGGTGGCACAGGCTACCCAGCAGTCGCTGCAAGTAGCGGTGCCGGCACCGATGCCACAACAGCCGCGCGCCATACTGACCCGCTACATCCGCAGCCAGCACTGGCAGCCCGATGTGGTACCAGCGCTGGCAGCCGTAACCGGCCAGATTGGCAGGCAGATCGAAACGCATGGCAGCCTGGCAGCCGTGCCGGAGGAGTCGGTCGGCAATGTGCGCAATGACATGTATCTGGCTTCCGAATCCATCCGCCTGTTACAGCAGAGCAAGGAGGCGCACTTGAATCAGGCTACGCTGGCCAATCTGAAAACCTTCAAGGGCGAGCTGGATGCTTCCACCAAATTCATCCCGACCTGGGTGAAAGTGACTGTCGCCATCGCACTGGGGCTGGGCACCATGGTGGGCTGGCGCCGTATCGTGGTGACCGTGGGCGAGAAGATAGGCAAAACCCATCTGACCTATGCCCAGGGTGCCTCAGCCGAGCTGGTGGCGATGACCACCATTGGGGCGGCCGATGCCTTCGGCCTGCCGGTTTCCACCACCCATGTGCTGTCGTCCGGCGTGGCCGGCACCATGGCGGCCAATCGCTCCGGCCTGCAAATCGATACCATCCGCAATCTGCTGATGGCCTGGGTGTTGACCCTGCCGGTAGCCATTGCGCTGTCGGCCAGCCTGTACTGGTTGTTCAGCAAGCTGTTTGTCTGACTTCCGAGCAGAGCCTGTACCACACACGCATCGTGTTCACAGGCTCTGATGAAAAAAGCCGCCCCAGGGCGGCTTTTCTGTTTGCCGGCAAAGCAGGCTCAGATCACATAATCCTGCTGCCCGGCGGCATCTTTCAGGAACACCGCCAGCTTGCGCGGAGTGACGTAGACGGTATCGCCCGGCACGATGCCCAGCGCACGGAAGCGCTCCTTGCTGACCGCCGCCTCGATGGTCTGGCCATCGGCCTGTTGCAGCTCCACCCGCACCACCGGGCCCACCGCATGGATATGCTCGACCCGGCCTTGCGCCAGCGCGCCATCGGCTTGCAGGGTGAGGTCCAGATCGTGCGGGCGTACATAGGCCACGGCAGCGTCGCCGTCTGCGTCCTGATGCTGCCCCAGCGCCTGTTCATAACTGCCGATGGTGAGCTGGCCGGCATCCACCCGGCCGTGGAACAGGTTCACATCGCCGAGGAACTGGGTGACAAAGGGCGTGGCCGGATGTTCGTAAATATCATCCGGGCGGCCCACCTGCTCGATATGGCCGTGATCCATCACCACCACGCGGTCGGACACTTCCAGCGCCTCTTCCTGATCGTGGGTGACGAACACGCTGGTGATGTGCATATCGTTGTGCAGCTCGCGCAGCCAGCGGCGCAGGTCTTTGCGCACCTTGGCATCCAGCGCGCCAAAGGGTTCGTCCAGCAGCAGCACCTTGGGCTCCACCGCCAGCGAACGGGCCAGGGCGATACGCTGGCGCTGGCCGCCGGACAACTGGCCGGGATAGGCATCGGCCAGCCAGTCCAGCTGTACCATTTTCAGCAGCTTCATTACCCGTTCGCGAATCTCTTCGGCCGAGGGGCGTTCACGGCGCGGCTTCACCGACAGGCCGAAGGCCACGTTGTCGAATACCGTCATGTGGCGGAACAACGCGTAGTGCTGGAACACGAAGCCCACCTGGCGCTCGGCCACATGGGTGTGGGTGGCGTCGGCACCGCCGAACAGCACCTGGCCGGCATCCGGTTTTTCCAGGCCGGCAATGATGCGCAGCAAGGTGGTCTTGCCACAGCCTGACGGCCCCAACAAGGCCAGCAACTCGCCGGCAGCGATATCGAGGCTGACATTGTCCAGCGCGGTGAATTGGCCAAACTGCTTGCGGATATTGCGGATTTCAATGCTCATGCTTGTTCTCCGACCGCCGCCAGCGGCAGCGGTCCACCAGATCGTTTACGGTTGCGCGGCTTGCAGACGGGCTTCGGCGGTACGCAGGGTAGAGGCGTGTTGCTGACGATGCAGATGCCACTCCACCAGCGATTTGACCAGCAGGGTCACCAAGGCCAGCAAGGCCAGCAGCGAGGCGCAGGCAAAAGCGCCGACAAAGTTGTACTCGTTGTACAAAATCTCCACATGCAGCGGGATGGTGTTGGTTTCACCACGGATATGGCCGGATACCACGCTGACTGCGCCAAACTCGCCCATGGCACGGGCATTGGTCAGGATCACCCCGTACAACAGCCCCCACTTGATATTGGGCAGCGTCACCTTGCGGAAGGTCTGCCAGCCGCTGGCCCCCAGCACAATGGCCGCCTGTTCCTCATCCGCGCCTTGCGACTGCATCAGCGGAATCAGCTCACGGGCGACAAAGGGGAAGGTGACAAATACCGTGGCCAGCACGATGCCCGGCACGGCAAAGATCACCTGCAGGCCGTGGTCTTGCAGCCAGCCGCCAGCAGCGGTATTGGCCCCGAACAGCAGAATGAACATCAGCCCGGCCACCACTGGCGACACCGCGAACGGCAGGTCGATCAAGGTGGTGAGCAAGCTTTTGCCACGAAAATCAAAGCGCGCAATCGCCCAGGCGGCGGACACACCAAACACCAGATTGAGCGGCACGGCGATGGCGGCGGAAATCAGCGTCAGCTTGATGGCCGACCAGGCCTCCGGCTCCACCAGCGCGGTCAGGTACAGCTGCCAGCCCTTGTGCAGCGCCTCCCAGAACACGCCTATCAGTGGCAACAACAGAAACAGGAACAAAAACACCAGCGCCACGGCAGTCAGCACATAACGCACCGGGCGGCTTTCGGTAGTCAGATTAGCCATGCAGCACTCCGCTTAGCGCCCGGCCCCGTGGCGGCGCGCAGCCCACCACTGGATCAGGTTGATCAACAACAGGAAGACAAAGGAAATGCCCAGCATCACCAGTGCCACCGCAGTGGCACCCTGCTGGTCGAACTGATCCAGCTTGGAGACGATGATCAGCGGGGCGATTTCCGACACCAGCGGAATATTGCCGGCAATGAAGATGACCGAGCCGTATTCACCAGTAGCGCGGGCAAAGGCCATGGTGCCGCCGGTAATCAGCGAGGGCAGCGTGGCCGGAAAGATCACCCGGCGGAAAATGTCCCAGCGGCTGGCGCCCAGGCAGGTGGCGGCTTCTTCCAGCTCTTTTTCCAGGTCTTCCAGTACTGGCTGCACCGTACGTACCACGAAGGGCAGGCCGATAAAGGTGAGCGCCACGATAATGCCCAGCGGGGTAAACGCTACTTTGATGCCCAGCGGGGCCAGAAACTGGCCGATCCAGCCATTCGGTGCATACAGCGTGGTCAGCGCGATACCGGCCACCGCCGTGGGCAGGGCAAAGGGCAGGTCCACCAGCGCATCCACCAGCCGTTTGCCCGGGAAGGGATAGCGCACCAGCACCCAGGCCACCAGAAAGCCGAACACCAGATTAATCAGGGCCGACAGGCCGGCGGTGGCAAAGGACAGGCGAATGGAGGCCATGACCCGTTCGCTGCCCACCGCCGCCAGGAAACCGTCCCAACCCATGCCGACGGTGGAATACACCAGGGCAGCAAAGGGCAGCAGCACGATCAGCGCCAGCCAGAACAGGGTAATGCCAAAGCTGAGCCGGAAACCGGGCAGCACGCTATGGCGCAGATTGAGGATAGTGCTCACGCTGGCTCCGCTTAACGCTTGCTATAGATCTGATCGAACACGCCGCCATCGGCGAAGTGCTTCTTGTTCACCGCCGCCCACGAGCCGAACACGCTTTGCACGGTGAAGGTCTTCACATAAGGAAACTGGGCATCGAATTTCTGTGCCACCGCCTTGTCCTGCGGGCGCAGGTAGTTTTGTGCGGCAATGGTCTGGCCTTCACTACTCCACAAGAAGCGCAGGTAGTCTTCCGCCTGCTTGCGGCTGCCTTTCTTGTCCACCACCTTGTCGACGATGGCCACCGGGTTTTCCGCCAGCACCGATAGCGGCGGATAGACGATTTCAAAGCTGCCACGGCCAAACTCGCGGGCGATCAGCTCGGCCTCGTTTTCAAAGGTC
The DNA here is from genome assembly GCF_013911085.1 of Aquitalea aquatica. GTDB lineage: Bacteria > Pseudomonadota > Gammaproteobacteria > Burkholderiales > Chromobacteriaceae > Aquitalea > Aquitalea aquatica. The sequence continues at coordinate 200,826 of NZ_JACERN010000039.1, read as the reverse complement.
ACCAGCACATCGCCGATCTGGCGCTGCATGAAAGTGGTGGTAGCGGCGCGGCCACCACCATCCAGCACCGGTACATTCTTGAAGATGCCGGCCACCAGCGTACGCGCCTTGGCTTCGCTGCCGCCCGGCTGCTTCAGGCCGGAACCCCAGGCCGCCAGATAGGTGTAACGGCCATTGCCCGAGGTTTTCGGATTGGGAATGATCACCTGCAGGCCCGGCTTGGCCAGGTCGTTCCAGTCGCGCACCTTGTGCGGATTGCCCTTGCGCACCAGGAACACCGTGGTCGAAGTAAACGGCACCGAGGCATTGGGCAGACGGCTGGCCCAGTTGGCCGGAATCAGGCCACGGGTGGCCAGCAGGTCGATATCCGACGCCTGATTCATGGTGATCACGTCGGCCGCCAGGCCATTAGCTACCGACAAGGCCTGCTTGCTGGAGCCGCCGTGCGACTGCTGGATAGTCACGGTTTCACCGGTCTTGGCCTTGTAGGCTTTCAGGAAGGCCGGGTTGTAGTCCTTGTAGAAATCGCGCATCACATCGTAAGAAACATTCAGCAAAGTAGCATCTGCCAGTACATGGGCAGATAGCACTGCGGCCACCAGGCCGAACAAAGCGCGCAATTTCATGATGGACTCCGGGAAGATTGAACTGACATCATGCTAACCCAGCCTCTTTATTCCCATTAATAATATTGTGAGATACATTTATATCAAAAAATACTATTCACCCTCCCATGCCAAGGATGCTAACTAACCCCCCCAGAGGCCCCCAGCCAAGGCGCGCCAAAGCAGACAGCACCAAGTGTGCGGCAAAGAGGCGCAAGGCCGGAGCGGGAGTTTGGTCAGAGAATCTGACAAGCGGCTTTCCACTGCGCTCGCTCAGCGTTACCCCTTGCTGACAGCACGGTATGCCGCTAGCCACAGCTGAATGGTGTTCAGCAGGCAATGGTCTGGCTGGCGCGGTAATTGCATGGTGTGGCCAAGGGCGTATCGGGTATGCTGTTGCGCTCGAGCGGTTTGAGTCCTGGTGAGCGGCCTGCACTCCCCAGCACTGAAACCGTTTACCTTTCAGGACCCACCGATGACGACTCTCACTCCGCACCGCCTGCGCCGTGAACTGAACGAGGAAGCCCATGCGCGGCCCTATGCCGCCATTCCCTCCCCGGCACGGCTGACCTCGCTCAGCCTGTATTACGATTTCGACGATGCCCCGCAGCGTGCCGCCCTGGCCGACCTGGCCGAGCGCATCGGCCTGCCCGCCCCCCTGACCGATCAGGCGTATTACTCGGCCAGTGCTGGCGATCTGACCGTGCGCTGGTCGCTGCATACCGAATTTGCCCGCTACACCTTTATTGTCGGCGGCGATTGCGCCGACCCATTCGACCGCACAGCGCTCGACCGCATCCCCGCCGCCTGGCTGCGCGATCTGCCCGGCGTGGTGCTGGTGGCACTGCACGCCGTACTGCTGCCTTCCGAACGCGAAACCGAGCTGGCCGAGATGTCGAGCCGCTGGTTTGGCGGCCGCGAGCTGATCGGTGCGGAAATCGGCGATGGCAATGGTGCGGCGTATACCGACTTGCGCCTGCATCCCGATGCCCGGCTGGCGGAAGGCTTCTCGCGCTATGTGGTGGTGGACCGCGCCATGGGCGCCAGCCAGTCTGGCCGCATGCTGCAGCGCCTGTTCGAACTGGAAACCTACCGCATGCTCACCCTGCTGGCGCTGCCCATTGCCAAGAAGCAGATGCGCGACCTGGACAATCTGGGCATCGAGCTGCGCGCCATTACCGAACGCATGGCGGCAGCCGAGGGCAATGGCTCGGATGCACAACTGCTGTCCGAGCTGACCAGACTGGCCACGCGGGTGGAACAACTGATCGCAGAAAGCCAGTACCGTTTCTCCGCAGCCCACGCCTATTACCGGCTGGTGGAAGCACGCATCGGCGAATTACGCGAACAGCGCATCTCCGGCATGCAGCCCTTCCGCGAGTTCATGGAACGGCGGCTGTCCCCAGCCATGAACACCTGCGAAACCGTGGCGCGCCGCCAGGACCGCATCACCGCCCGCCTGCAGCGCACCACCGCACTGCTGCGCACCCGGGTAGAAGTACTGCATGAAGAACAGAACCGCGCCTTGCTGGCCAGCATGGACCGCCGGGCAGCCTTGCAACTGCGCCTGCAGGAAACCGTGGAAGGCTTGTCGGTTGGTGTGCTCACCTACTATATGGTGAGCCTGTTGCACCACCTGCTGGCGGCAGTGGAAGCGGCCGGCCTGCATCTGAATGTGGAACTGCTAACCGGGCTGGCCATTCCGCTGGTGGCGCTGACCGTGTGGTTCAGCATGCGCCGGCTAAAGGCATCGCTGAACAAGGGGCAGGATGCCCATCACGATGCGGACCTGTTGCGCTAACCTCCGCTCCCCAGCTGGCGCCGCCTTGCCGAACGACTTGTCCTGTTGGCGGCGGCACCCCCTGGTCCGGATGCTTTACCAGGTATGGTTAGCCGCCCTTCGGCACCGCCAGAGTGATGCGCGCAGCAGCGGCCCTTAACGCGTCTTGCGGCGATCCCAGCCAGGTATTCAGACATGAAAACGGGTAGGTCCAGCATGCTGAGTACTTGTTTTTCAAGCCATTAGTGAAAATAAAGCTCGTATTTGATGGAGATCATCAAAACAAAAATAATTCTTATTGTCAGACAATTTGGTTTCCGCCAAAATCAACCCTTCCCGTAGCGGGGTTGCCATTGCCGCAGCCGCCGCATGGACACCCGGACTGCAACAGCCTGAACAATCTGCATAAGCAAATACGGCGCAATCACGGCCGGCCACCCTACCCATAGCAAGTCACTCTCATGTCGCGCAAAACCCAAAAACTAAAACCCATCCTGGTCGGCTTCATTGCCATTGTCGTGGCACTGCTGCTCACCCTGGGTCTGGTCACCCTGTTCAGCCTGGAACGCATCGACGAAACCGCCCATTACGAACAGGACGTCACCAACGCCCTGGTGCAGAACATGACCGATGTGCGCTACCACGTGGTGCAGATCCAGCAGTTCCTCACTGATGTCAGCGCCACCGGCGATGCCGACGGCTACAAGGATGCCGAGGAACATTACCAGGCGTTGCAAAAGAACCTGCCCACCATCAGCCGGCTTGATCCGCAGCTGGCTGACAAGGTGAACGCCATGCAGCAAGCCGTGGACCAGTTCTACAGCGTGGGCAAGCGCATGGCCAAAGCCTATGTCGAGGGTGGCCGCGAAGCGGGCAATGTACTGATGAAGGAAAAAGGTGGCGGTTTTGACGACCGCGCCGAAGAGCTGACCAAGCAGGTCGAGGCGCTGAATACGCTGATCCACCAGCAGGACAGCACTGCCTATGCCGCGATGAACCACACCACGGCCCAGTTGCGCAATATGACGCTGGGGCTGGCGGCACTGCTGGTCATCGTGGTCAGCCTGGGTGGGGTCTTGCTGTATCGCCGGGTATTCGGCGTACTGGGTGGCGAACCGGCACTGGCCATGGAAGTGGCCAACCGCATCGCCAGCGGCGATCTGGGGCAGCGCATCGTACTGCCGGCAGACAGCGAAGGCAGCCTGCTGCACAGCCTGGCCGACATGCAAGGCCAGCTGCGCAATATCACCAGCAATATCCGCAATCTGTCCGGCGAACTGGACAGCAGTGCCGGCAGCATGAGTGATGCCGCGCACCAGTTGCAGAAATCCAGCGCGGTACAGAGCGAATCGACCCGCTCCATGAGCGTGTCGGTGGAAGAAGTGCTGCAAAGCATCCAGCAACTGGGCAGCCAGAGCCACGATGTTGGCGGCGAGGCACAAAGTGCCGGACAGATGGTGAGCGATTGCGAACAGCTGATTCACGCTACTGCCAACGACATCAGCCATATCGCCGAACGCATCGGCAGTGCCGCCAGCGCCATCGACGACCTGAACAAGCAGACCGATGCCATTGCCTCCATCACCCGCACCATTCACGACATTGCCGACCAGACCAATCTGCTGGCGCTGAATGCCGCCATTGAGGCTGCGCGCGCCGGGGAAATGGGTCGTGGCTTTGCCGTGGTAGCCGATGAAGTACGCAAGCTGGCAGAACGCACGGGCGTGGCCACGGTGGAGATTTCCGGGCAGATCGAAACCATCCGCCAGGGCATGACCGGGGTGGTCAGCGTCATGCAAAGCAGTGTGGATGCGTCCAATCACGGCGTGGAACAGACTCACACCGCGCGCGAAGCCATCAGTGGCATCCGCCAGAATACCGACCAGATCGTCGAGCACATCCAGGGCATCAGCCTGGCGCTGCACGAACAGCAAAGTGCCATGGGTGACATGGCGCAGCGCATCGAGATCATTGCCAGCATGACCGAGTCCAACCAGGCCACGGTGGAAGCCTCGGCCGCCGCCTCCGACCAGTTGAACAGCCATGCCAAGGCACTCAATGCCGCCGTTGGCGTATTCCGCAGCTAAGCCGGGGTAAGGCAGGCGTAAAAATGCCGCATCCCATCACAGGATGCGGCTGAATCCACAGCCGGCAACTGACCCGCGCCGGCTGTGTACACCCACCTTCAACTCAAGACTGTACCGCCTCGCGCACCTGCTCCAGCCCGGTCGGATCATCCAGCGTGGTCAGGTCGCCCGGATCGCGCCCCTCGGCCAGCGCCTGTATCGAACGGCGCAGCACCTTGCCAGAGCGGGTCTTGGGGAGCTGATTGACGAAGTAGACCCGCGCCGGATTGGCAATCGCGCCCAGCTGGGATGCCACCTTGGCAATCACCTCTTTTTCCAGCGCGGCCTTCTTTTCCGGATCCTTGAGCACCGACGGGTCACGCAGCACGGCAAAAGCCTGTGGCACCTGGCCCTTCAGCGTGTCATGCACCCCCACCACCGCCACTTCGGCAATCGCCGCATGGCCGGATACCGCTTCTTCGATTTCACGCGTACCCAGCCGGTGGCCGGCGACATTGATCACGTCATCGGTACGACCAAGAATGGTGAAATAACCATCGGCATCGCGAATACCCCAGTCAAACGAGGAATACACCTTGCGGTCCTGGAACAGGCTGAAATAGGTGCTGATAAAACGTTCATCCTGCCGCCATACCGTGCTCATACAGCCGGGCGGCAAGGGTGGAATCACCGCAATCACCCCCTTTTCGCCCACCGGCACTTCTTCGCCCGTCGTCTCGTTCAACAGCTTGACGTTATAGCCATACACCGGCAGGCCGGGGCTGCCCAGCTTGGTGGGCAGCGGCTGTACACCATTGCACACCGTCAGCATCGGCCAGCCGGTTTCGGTCTGCCAGTAGTTGTCCAGCACCGGAATCTTCAGCTCACTGGAGATCCACTCGGCCGTCGGTTCGTCCAGCGGCTCGCCCGCCAGGAACAGCGCCCGCAGACTGGACAGATCGTATTTGTGCAGCCATTCCGGGTCCTGCTTTTTCAGCACGCGCAAGGCGGTGGGGGCGGAGAACATCACCGTGGCGCGGTATTTCTCCACCAGCTGCCACCAGATGCCCGGATCTGGGCGGATGGGCAGGCCTTCGTACACCAGTGTGGCCATGCCGCTGATCAGCGGGGCATAGACGATGTAAGAGTGACCCACCACCCAGCCGATGTCCGAGGTAGAAAAATAGGTTTCTCCCGGCTTGCCGCCATAGATGTATTCCATGGTGGAGGCCAGCGCCACGGCATAGCCGCCGGTATCGCGCTGCACACCCTTGGGCTTGCCAGTGGTGCCGGAGGTATACAGGATGTAGCTGGGGTGGTTGGACTCCACCCACTCCACCTCGGCCCGGTCATTCCAGTGCTGCTCACGCAAGGTGGCGTAATCCAGATCGCGCCCCGGCTTCATCATCGGCGCTTCCGCAAGGCCCCGATTCACCAGGATCACCTTGTCGGCGGCCGCGCTGCCGGCCAGCTCCATCGCCTCGTCCACCAGCGACTTGTAGGCAATCACCTTGCCGCCACGCATGCCGGCATCGGCAGTGATCAGCAGCTTGGGCGCGGCATCTTCGATACGCGTAGCCAGGCTGGCCGAGGCAAAGCCTCCAAACACCACTGAGTGGATGGCGCCCAGCCGTACCGTGGCCAGCATGGCAAAGATGGCCTCCGGAATCATCGGCATGTAAATCAAAACCCGGTCGCCCTTGCCCACGCCCTGCGCCTGCATGATGGCGGCAAAGCGGCTGACTTCTTCGTACAGCTGGCGGTAGGTATAGCTTTGCTCGACACCGGTTTCGCTGGACACGTAAATCAGCGCGGCCTGCTCGGCGCGCTCGGCCAGATGGCGGTCTACCGCGTTGTAACAGAGATTGGTTTCGCCACCGGCAAACCATTGGCGAAAGGGTGGATTGTCGTACTGCAGTACCTGGGTGTAGGGCTTGTGCCAGTGGATGCGCGCGGCCTCGGCACCCCAGAATGCTTCTGGCTGCTCGATGGAACGGCGATGGAATTCTTGATAGTCGCTCATGCAGTCTCCCGAGGATGGTAGCTAGATCTTTGTTTTATTTATCAACCAAGCGGTTGCTAGACAAGCAAAATAAGCCCTTTATGCCACAGGGTCAAGCAGCATCACCATCTCGGGCAAGCCTGCCCGGACAGCCGTCGGCACGAAACAACAGGCTGCCCATCTGCCAATCCATATTCATTTAATAATCAATACATCTAACAAATAACATCGCCTTTAATTAGCGATAAAGCAAAGTTCATCTGGCAGTAACCGAATCATCATCCGGCAAAACTAGACTGCGGCCACGTCAATTCCGCCGAGAACATCATGCCGCTAGACAGCACACCCCACGCCGCTCGCTCGCAATCCATGGCGGGACATCTGCTGCAAACGCCACCGACCGTCAGCCCCAATGACAACAACTACCATGTGCTGGAACTGTTCACCCAGGACGAAGGGCTGAGCAATATCCCGGTGGTGGAGCAGCAGCGCGCCATCGGCATCATCAACCGCAATACCTTCATGAGCACGCTGGCACGGCCGTTTCATCGCGAAATCTTCGGCCGTAAGCCCTGCACCGCCTTCATGAATGCCAGCCCGCTGATCGTCGACTATCTGACGCCGATTACCGAGCTGTCCTTCATGGCGCTGGAAGCAGACAAAAAAGTGCTGTCGGACGGTTTCATCATCAATCTGGACAATGCCTATGCCGGCATGGGGCTGGGCGTGTCGCTGATGCAGGCACTGGCCGACCAGCAGGCGGAAAAGCACCGCCAGATGATGGAGAGCATCAATTACGCCAGTGTGATCCAGCAGTCCTTCCTGCAAAGCTCGCGCCGCGACATGGCCAGTGCGCTGGATGATTACTTCATGGTGTGGGCACCGCGTGACATCGTCGGTGGCGACTACTACTACTTTGTCAAACGGCCGGACGGCTTCTTTGTCGCCGTCATCGACTGCACCGGCCACGGCGTGCCGGGGGCCTTCATGACGCTGATCATGGCTTCCACACTGAAACAGGTTTTGACCAGCCACGACCTGCACAACCCGGCCGCCCTGCTGCGCGCCATCAACCAGCAGGTGAAGCAGTCGCTGGGCCAGCTCACCCCGGAAGAAGCCGGCCTCGCCGACCACCCGGAGCTGAACTCCGACGACGGCATGGACGGTGCCTTCTGCTGGTTTGACTATGCCAGCCGCACCCTGACCTATGCCTCGGCCAAGACTCCGCTGTTCGTGCTGGAGCCGGGCGCGGACGAAGTCCACACCCTGGATGCCAACAAGAAGGGCGTGGGCTATGTCGGCACCCCGCTGGACTACCAGTGGGACAACCACGCCGTGCAGCTGCCGCCGGGCAGCCGCCTGTATATCAGCACCGACGGCATCATCGACCAGATCGGCGGCCCCAAGCGCATCTGCTTTGGCAAGAAGCGCCTGAAAGAAAACATCCTCAAACATACCGACAAGCCGATGCAGCAACAGCAAAAGCAGCTGATCGACGCCTTCCTCAAATGGCAGGGCGACAACAGCCGCCGCGACGATGTCAGCCTGTTTGGCGTACATCTGCTCTGATCCAGACCCACCCCATCAAGAAAGCACGCGCATGAGCCTGACCGATTTCCACCGCTTCAAGGAACTGGCCCGCCAGGAAAACGTGGTGTTCTATTACACCGGCTATTTCTCGCAAAGCATCGTCACCGCCATGGGCGACTCGCTGCGCCTGCGCCTGTCCAGCCTGGACGCCAGCCAGACCGCCCGCCGCAAGCTGTTTTCCGTCTTCGTGGAAATGGCGCAGAACGTGGTGCATTACTCGGCCGATCACCTGACCGCCAGCGACGACGCCGACCACGAAATCCGCATGGGTTCGCTGTGGGTAGGCGAAGCCGACGGCCACTACTACGTGGTGTGCGCCAACCCCATCAGCCCCACCGGTGCCAGCCACATCCGCGCCAAGCTGGAGCCGCTACGCACCATGACCAACGACGAAATCAAGGCCTTGTACAAGGAAAAGCTGCGCGCTGAAGGCGAGGCAGGCAGCAAGGGGGCCGGCCTGGGCTTTCTCACCGTCGCCCGCGACTCCAGCAACCCCATCGAATTTGATTTTGTTGATGAAGCCGGTAGCAATAGCCCCTTCACTACCTTCTATCTCAAAGCCACCATTTAAAAGCTGCCATCATGCACAACCTGTATATCGCCCCGACTTCGTCCACGCCGGAAGTGAACTTCCAGTTCGACCAGCACCAGCTCAGCCTGCGCGGCGAAAGCTACCCGGAAAACGCCCAAGCCTTTTTCGGCCCCATCATGCAAGCGGTACAAAACTACCTGCCCAGCCTGCAATCCACCGAGATCACCGTGGATATCCAGCTGGCCTACTTCAACAGTTCCAGCACCAAGGTGCTGCTGGAGCTGTTCGCCCTGTTCAACGACGCCGCCGTAGCCGGTAACTATGTCACCCTGAACTGGCACTACATCGAAGACGACGAAACCATCCTCGAATTCGGCCAGGAAGTGGCAGACGATTTCATGGCACTGGACTTCCACCCCTGCGCCATGGTGGGCTAGGCGGCCACGCTGTCTGACAATATCCACTTGCTTGTCACTGGCTGAGCCGGGCAGTTTTGCGGTAATCTGGCTCACTACCCGAAAAGTGATCAGCATCAGGACATTGCCATGAATGTGAAGGACTACATGCAGCGCGTCGGCCAGGCGGCGCGCAAAGCCAGCCGCGCGATTGCCAAGGCCGACACCCGCCAGAAAAACCAGGCACTGAACGCCATGGCCGACGCCATCCTGCGCGACAGTGCCAAACTGCTGGCGGCCAACCAGCAAGATCTGGACGCCGCCCGCGCCGCCGGGCTGGACGCCGCCTTCATCGACCGCCTGGCCTTGTCCGAGGCCACCGTTGCCGGCATGGCCGAAGGCCTGCGCCAGATTGCCAGCCTGCCCGATCCGGTGGGCGAAATGGACGACTTCTGCTACCGCCCGTCCGGCATCCAGCTAGGCAAGATGCGCGTGCCGCTGGGCGTGGTGGGCATCATTTACGAAGCCCGCCCCAACGTCACCGCTGATGCCGCCGGCCTGTGCCTGAAATCCGGCAACGCCACCATCCTGCGTGGCGGCTCGGAAGCCTTCCACAGCAATCAGGCCATTGCCGCCTGCGTGCACGAAGGCTTGCGCCTGGCCGGCCTGCCGGCCGAAGTGGTGCAAGTGGTGGAAACCACCGACCGTGCTGCGGTGGGTGAGCTGATCACCATGCAGGAGTTCGTCGATGTCATCGTGCCGCGCGGTGGCAAGAGCCTGATCGCCCGCATCAGTGCCGAAGCACGCGTGCCGGTGATCAAGCATCTGGACGGCAACTGTCATGTCTATATCGACGACACGGCCAATCCGGAAAAAGCCTTCAATATCGCCATCAACGCCAAAACCCAGCGCTACGCCCCGTGCAACACCATGGAAACCCTGCTGGTGCACACGGCCTTTGCCGAATTCATCCTGCCGCGCCTGGCCGAGGCTTATTGGGAAAAGGGTGTGGAGCTGCGCGGCTGCGAACGCACCCGTGCCATTCTGGGCGACAAGGTAGTGGCAGCGACGGAAGAAGACTGGTTCACCGAATACTCCGCCCCGATTCTGGCCATCAAGGTGGTCAAGGATCTGGACGAAGCCATCGAGCACATCAACCACTACGGCAGCCATCACACCGATGCCATCATCAGCGAGGACTACGGCCGGGCACGCCGTTTCCTGCGCGAAGTGGACTCTTCCAGCGTGATGGTGAATGCCAGCACCCGCTTTGCCGATGGCTTCGAATATGGCCTTGGCGCGGAAATCGGCATTTCCACCGACAAGATCCATGCCCGTGGCCCGGTAGGCCTGGAAGGTCTTACCAGCCAGAAATGGATCGTGCTGGGCGACGGCCAGGTCCGCGGCTGATGTCAGCTGCTCTGAGAAAAACCGGCTGCGGCCGGTTTTTTTACGCCCGCCGCCGACTGGCAAATATCACAGCCATCATGGTCATGACAGACAAATAGCGTTGAATGCTTGCCAGCCGCAGCCAGCTTCACTAGTGTAGTCAGACTTGGCTGGCCGGGGGGTCATCATGCTGCAATGGCTGTTTGCCACGCTTCATCTGCTGGCCCTGGGCTGCGGCCTGGGTGCGCTTGCCGCACGTGGTCGCAATCTGGCTCCGCCACTGGATGCCCCCGCCCTGACGCGCTGCCTGCGCGCCGACAATTGGTGGCGGCACAGCCTGCTGTTGTGGCTGTGCAGCGGCACCGGACTGGCTTATTACCATGCAGCCCTGCTGTGGCAGCAAGGCCGGCCGGTCCCGCTGGCCATGGCCAAGTTGTTGGGCATTGTCCTGCTACTACTGCTGGAATGGCGTACCCGCCCGCTGATCAGCCAATGCCGGCAACGGCTGGAACGCGGCCGCCTGCCTGCAGACGAGCTTTGTAGACAACTGGCACGGCACAGCCGTCGGCAATTGCTGTTGTTGTTGCTGCTGGTGCTGCTGTCCAGCGCCTGGCAAACCGGCGCTTTCAACACTCCTTAACATCTGTTGCCGCAACAGGGCGGAACCAGTGGGCGCTGCCAGGCCTCCATCCGCATATCACTTGCCAGAGCCCAGCCCCATGCCAAAGCCATTCCCGACTCCGACATTGCGCCAATCCCTGTACCGCGTGCTGCTGCTAACCATCCTGCTGGCCTGCCCCGCCCTAGCTCGTGCTGACAGCAGCTTGCAACTGACATCCGACAAAAGCCCGGCTGCCGTGGCAGATTGCCTGAAACAGGGCATCCATCAATTGAAGATTCCCGACGACTACGTGCAGCGTGAAAGCAAGGCCGACGGCATGGAGACCATCAAGCTGCTCAACCCGGTCAGCGGCAACACCAGCCTGGAAGTCGATGTGCAGCCAGATGGCGAACACAGCCGCTTGCAGGTCGACCAGAACGGCATCCCGCTAACACCGCCTTGGCTGCGGCTGATCAAGCGCTGCGCCAGCTGATATCCAACTGTGGATAAGTTTCCCACCAACACCAACTCTGTGGATGGCCGGGATAAATCCTGAACAAGCTGTGCATAAGACCGCATATGGTGCCATCAATACGTGACAATGCCCCGACGGCAATGACAGGCCAGCTGTGCATGCTTTTACAAACACCTCATCCGTTGTGGATGATGTGCATAGCCTGTGCATGAATCTGTGGACAAACAGACAATGACAATCACCACAACATCGACGATAGCCCATATCGAAAGGAATGCTGCCCTGCCCCGCCAGGCCTTTAGCCTACCGTTTGCCACTACCCTGCTACGCGGCGACTGCTGCAATAGCCCAGCTCCCCTGCGCCACTTGCTGCTGCTACACGGTGCCGGACAAGCCGACCGCTCCAGCTATCTGCCATTAAGACAGCATTTGCAGTCACAGCGGGTTGCCAGCAGCGCTTTTGACTTCATCGGCCACGGCGAAACCGGAGGTAGCCTGCTGGGGTCCAGCCTGCGCCAGCGCGTGGAGCAAGCCCTGGCGGTATACCGTCATTGCCATGCGGACAACAAGCCGGTGGCGCTACTGGGTAGCAGCATGGGGGCTTATATCGCCCTGCACCTGCTGGAGCAGCTACCCTGCAGCCACCTGATCCTGCAAGTACCCGGCGCCTACACCCCACAAGCCTTTGATGTCCCGTTCGGCCCTGCCTTCAGCGCCATGCTGCGCCAGCCACTCAGCTGGCTGGATAGCGATGCCTGGTCGCGCCTGCAGCAATTTCGCGGTCATGTGCTGATCGTGGCAGCCAAGCAGGACGCGGTGATTCCGCGCAGCTTGATTGAAAAACTGTATGCCAGCACCAGCCAGTGCCGCAGTAGCCAACTATTGTGGCTGGCCGGGGCGGGCCACCAGTTGCAGCAACACTGGCAAGCGCAGCCCACTGCCGCCTTGCACTACCACCGGCAATTACTGCACTTCCTGCAGCAGGACTAGCCACCGACAGTCCGGTGATGGCAAATGACATCCAATCATCAATTTTTCATGTCTGCAGGATTACACTGTGCTGAATTGTCATCTTCAGCCTGTTACCTGCCATGCCCACTCCTGCCCATCCGCAATATGAAATACGCCTTGCCGCCGGCAAGGCACGTCGTGAACGCTGCTCGCGTACCCTGCAGGCTCAATGCCAACTGAGTCCGCAGCGCGACGTGGTTGCCATGCTGCGCCACACCTCGGCAGGCCGCGTCTCCTCCCTGATCCCGTTGCGCTATAGCCGTATGCAGGCTTCGCCCTTTGCCTTCTTCCGTGGCATGGCGATGATCCAGGCTGCCGATCTGGCCGTGACACCCAATAGCGGCATCACCCTGCAAACCTGCGGCGATGCCCACCTGATGAACTACGGCTTCTTTGCTTCGCCGGAACGCCAGCTGATGTTTGACATCAACGACTTCGACGAAACACATCAGGCACCATGGGAATGGGACATCAAGCGCCTGGCGGTCAGCGTGGTGCTGGCCGCACGCAATCGCGGCTTCAGCAACAGTGCAGCGCGGCAGGCGGTGTGCCAGCTGGTGGGAACCTATCGCCGGCGCATGCAGGAATATGCCCAGATGAGTCAGCTGGAATTGTGGTACTGCAAGGTAGGCTTCGAACAATTGCTGGCACGGGCCAGCAACGACACCATCCGCCAGCAGTTGCTGAAGCTGGCCGACAAGGCACGCGGCCAGACCCAGGAAAAGCTGCTGCCCAAGATGACCGTGCTGGAAGACGGCAGCCTGCGCCTGCGCGACAACCCGCCAGTCATCTTCCACATGCAACAGCAAGACCAGGTCTGGGGTAATGACGAACACTGGCTGGGCGATGGCACACCACACGACTTGCTGCAGCCCATGCTGGCCGAATACAGCGCCACGCTGAAGGAAGACCGCCGCACCCTGCTCAGCCGCTTCCGGCTGGTGGATGCCGCCTTCAAGGTAGTCGGGGTAGGTAGTGTCGGCACCCGCTGCCTGGTGATGCTGCTGCAGGACGAATACGACCAGCCGCTATTCCTGCAATTGAAAGAAGCACGCAGCTCGGTACTGGAGCCCTACACCCAGCAATGCGTACACGGCCATCAGGGCAAGCGCGTTGTGTTTGGCCAGCGGCTGATGCAGGCGGCCAGCGACCTGTTCCTGGGCTGGACTAGCGGGCCGGGTGAGCGCCATTTCTATGTGCGCCAGCTGCGCGACATGAAAGCAGCGCCGGCACTGGAGTCATTCGACTCACCGGAAAGCCTGGCGGCATTTGGCCAGGCTTGTGCCTGGGCCCTGGCACGCGCACATGCCAAATCCGGTGGCCGGGCTGCGGAAATGGCGGGCTATATCGGCCAGTCGGACAAATTCGACCAGGCCATTGCCAGCTATGCCATGAGTTATGCCGATCAGGTCGAACTTGATTTCACAGTTTTTACTGCCGCTTTATCCGAGCAAAGACTATAAGTAGAGAATCCGCAGCAATAAGCTAGCGACTAGGGGTTTTCAGCAGTTATTTCTGCTCGACCCAGCGTTTAGTATTAACAATGCTGCGGTAAATTTGCTGCAACATTTTACAGACCACGCCATTTTAAAAACTATCTCCAGCCAAGGGGACTGCCATCGTGCGCGTCAATACCCGCTTGCTCATCATCATTGCTGCCAGTCTGATCGCGCTGATCACGCTGGCCGCCACCTCGCTGTACATCACCCGTAGCACGCTGCAGAGCGAAAAGCACGAACAGATCACCCTGTTGCTGCGCATGGCCGAGAACACGCTGGATTATTACGCCAAGCAGGAAGCCAGCGGCAAACTCAGCCGGCAGCAGGCACAGGACATGGCACGCAAGACGCTGAAGGCACTGAAGGTGAATGACATCTACTTCTTTGCCCGCGACAGCGACAACCGCCTGGTGCTGCACCCCAAGACTGAGCGTGAAGGCAAGGTGGACATGGGTAGCACCGTGCCCGATGGCCGCACCACGGTAGCCGTCTACAACGAGGCACTGCAAAAAGACCATTACGGCATCGTCACCATCCTGACCTCACGCGGGGCCAGCAAGGAACAGCTGCCCAAGCTCAACGGCGTGGTGCGCTTCGACCCCTGGGGCTGGACGGTGGGTACCGGCTTCTTCATTGATGACATCGACGCCTTGTTCTGGCGTCAGGGCACTATCCTGCTGATTCTCAGCGGGGTTTCGGTGCTGGCCCTCATCCTGCTGGGCAGTGCCATGTCGCGCAGCATCGTACGCTCGCTGGGTGGCGAGCCTGGCTATGCGGCGCAAGTGGTACGCCAGATTGCCCAGGGCGACCTGACCCAGCAAATTCAGGTCAACGGCCCGCCACAAAGCCTGCTGGCTGCCATGCACGAAATGCAGCAGAAGCTGCGCGAAATGATCAACCAGATTCGCCAGTCCACCGACGATATCGGCCACGCCGGCCAGCAGCTGTCGACGCAAATGAACAAGGTGGACGAAGTGTCCGGCATTGCCAGCAATTCCACCGCCTCTGCAGCGGCCTCCATCGAGCAGCTATCGGTCAGCATTGATCACGTCAAGGATAATGCCGGCGGCTCGGAAGAGGGTGCCCGCCGCTCCAGCCAGCTGGCACGTGAGGGTGAACTGGTGGCCAAGGAAGCGGCCAGCGGCATCGAATCCATCGCCAGCCAGGTGGGCGATGTCAGCGATCTGGTTGGCAGCCTGGCCGAGCGCACCCGTAACATCAGTGGTATTGCCGAGACCATTCGCGACATCGCCAACCAGACCAATCTGCTGGCACTGAATGCCGCCATCGAGGCCGCCCGTGCCGGTGAAATGGGCCGTGGCTTTGCCGTGGTAGCCGACGAAGTACGCAAGCTGGCCGAGCGCACCGCCAGCGCCACCAATGAAATCACCAGCATCGTCCAGGCCGTGGTGGATGAAACCGGCACCGTGGCCGGCCGCATGCAGGAAATCCGCCCGGCCGTGCAGCTTGGGGTAGGCAAGGCCAATCAGGCCGCCCAAACGCTGGATACCATCAGCCGCCAGGCCCACAGCGCACTGGAAAGCCTGCATTCCGTCGTGAGTGCCATGACCGAGCAAAGCCAGGCCGGTGCGAATATCGCCGTCAGCGTGGAGCAGGTAGCCGGTGTGGTGGAAGAAACCCAAAGCTCGGTCAAGCTGGCTGTCGATGCCATGCAGAATATCGACCAGCACGCCCGCCAGCTGCACCAGTCGGTATCACGTTTCCGACTGTAAGCTCTCTGTTCCTGCTTGTGATCAAACCGGCCTTGCCTGGATGCAGGGCCGGTTTTTTTATTGGCCATGACCAGCCGCATCGACGTCGCGCTTGCCCTCCCTCCTGCCGGTGGCATAATGCCCACAGGGCTCAGCCCGCAAAATCAAAAAAATGCAGCACCGACAGACAGGCAGATAGATGAAACAATCGAGAACACTCCAGGGGAGACCTGCATGTCCCAACACTCCATCACGGCCGCTCAAGCCGAATGGTTGACTCAGCAAAACGTCCGTGACGTTGAGCTGGCCTTTGCTGATGTCAGTGGCTTTGCCCGTGGCAAAACCCTGCCCGCCAAGGCCCTGATCAAGGGCCAGGAATTGCGTATTGCCCGTGCCGTCGCCATCCAGACCTGCGTGGGCGAATTTCCCGACTACCGCTTTTATGGCGAAAACGACCCCGATGTCGTGCTGCGCCCGGATTTCGCCACCCTGCGCCCGGTACCGTGGGCCAAAACCCCGCGTGCCATGGTGGTGTGCGACAACATCGACCACGATGGCAGCCTGTCGCCGCTGGCTCCACGTTCGGCACTGAAGAACATCCTGGCGCGCTACCAGGCACGGGGCTGGACCCCGGTGGTGGCCCCGGAGCTGGAGTTTTACATCTTCGATGCGCACGCCAATCCGGACCAGGCCTTCCAGGCACCGGCCCTGCGTACCGGCCGCCGCGAAACCGGCTTCGATGCCTTCAGCTTTTCCACGCTCAACGATCTGGAAGGCTTTTTCGACGACCTGTACCGCGCCTGTGAGCAACTGGGCATCCAGACCGACACCTATGTGCACGAAATGGGCCCCAGCCAGTTCGAGATCAACCTCAAGCATGGCAATGCGCTGGAGCTGGCCGACCAGACCTTCCTGTTCAAGTACGCGCTGAAGGAAATCGGCTACCAGCACGGTCTGACCGTGGTCTGCATGGCCAAGCCGCTGCCGGGGCAGCCGGGTAGTTCGATGCACTTGCACCAGAGCGTGGTGGATGGCCAGGGCAATAATGTGTTCAGCCAGGCCAATGGCGAGGCCAGCGCCGAGTTTTTCCATTACATTGGTGGCCTGCAACAGTATCTGCCGCACCTGATGCCGCTGTTCTGCCCCAGCCCCAATTCCTTCCGCCGCTTCGTCAAGGGCCTGGCCGCACCGGTCAATGTCAGCTGGGGCGTGGACAACCGCTCGGTCGGCATCCGGGTGCCGGTTTCCGGCCCGGAAGCCCGTCGTGTGGAAAACCGCCTGCCCGGCTGTGATGCCAATGCCTACCTGTCGCTGGCCGCCAGCCTGGGTGCAGGGCTGCTCGGCGTAGAAGAAAAGCTCAGCCCGAGCGAGCCGGCTGTTGGCAATGTCTTCAACAATGCCGACGCCGCCACCCTGCCCAATACCCTGGATGCCGCCTGCGCCCTGATGGCCGCTCATGACACGGCCGAACGCCTGTTCGGCAGCGAATTCAGCGCAGCCTATCTGGCGGTCAAGGATGTGGAACTCAGCCATTTCCACAACCAGATCACGCCATGGGAGCGCCAATACCTGGCCACCCTGTCCTGATACAGTCGTGAAATTAATAACGGCCTGCCACAGCAATGTGCCAGGCCGTTTTTCATGGCTGACCGCGCTGAATTGACCCTCACCCGGTGCTGTCGCACCATTGTCCACATGCCTTTCACGCCGCCCGCCACCTCCGGCGAGGCCATGGCTGACCCACCCCATCGCAAGCGAGGTTCATCTTCATGCTGTTACGCAGTCTGCTGCTTTTGCTGTGCGCCCTGCCCGCCCTGGCGGAAACCGCTGCTCCGGAAGCTGCCAGCGGCTTTAGCCCCCGCCCCGCCGTCAGTGCACGCAACAGCATGGTATCGACCGCCAATCCTTATGCCAGCAAGGCTGCACTGGAAATCATGCAGCGCGGTGGCAGCGCCATTGATGCCGCCATCGCCGCCCAGCTGGTGCTGGGCCTGACCGAACCACAATCATCAGGCATCGGTGGTGGCGCCTTCATGCTGTATTACGATGGCCACAAGCTTACTAGCTTCGATGGCCGGGAGACCGCGCCGGCCACGGCCGATGGCAAGCTGTTCCTGCAAGCGCAGGGCCAGCCCATGGACTTTTATCAGGCGGTAGTGGGTGGGCGCTCGGTTGGGGTACCCGGCGTTCTGGCCATGCTGAAGCTGGCACACCAGCAGGGTGGCCACCTGCCATGGGCCAGCTTGTTCCAGCCGGCCATCCAGCTGGCACAACAGGGTTTTGCCATTTCACCAAGGTTGTACAGCCTGCTTACCAGCGACCGGTTTCTGCGGGAAGATGAGGCCGCGCGGCGCTATTTCTATCAGCCCGATGGCCAGCCCAAGCCCATGGGCAGCCTGCTGAAAAACCCCGAGTATGCCGCGACCTTAGAGCTGATTGCCCGCCGCGGCCCACGTGCCTTTTACGAAGGTGAGATCGGCGCTGCCATCATCGCCAAGGTCAATCAACATCCGCGCAATCCGGGCCGCATGCTGCCCGCCGATCTGGCAGCCTATCAGGCCATCGAACGCAAACCGCTGTGCGCTCCCTATCGCAGCTGGCAAGTCTGCGGTATGGATGCCCCCAGCTCTGGCGGCGTGGCAGTGCTGCAAATGCTGGGCATGCTGCAACGCTTCCCGCTGGCGGACATGTCCCCCACCGCCGGCTCCACCATTCACCTGTTCGCCGAAGCGGGCAAACTGGCCTTTGCCGATCGCAACCGCTACCTGGCCGACCCGGCCTTTGCCAGCGTCCCCAGCACGGCACTGGTCGCCACCGATTATGTGCAGCAACGCAGCCAATTGATCCGGCCAGAGCGCAGCATGGGCACGGCCAGCGCCGGTGAGCCAGCTGGCGTCAAACTATCGGCCTATGGCAGGGATAATGCGGTGGAATTGCCCAGCACCTCGCATCTCAATATCGTGGATCGGCAAGGACGGGTGGTCAGCATGACCAGCTCGATTGAAGACCAGTTTGGCAGCCGCATGCTGGTCAAGGGCTTTTTGCTCAATAACCAGCTGACCGATTTTTCCTTCGCGCCGGAAGACAAGGGCCAGCCGGTGGCCAACCGGGTGGAGGCACGCAAGCGGCCGCGCAGTAGCATGTCACCCACAATGGTATTCGACAGCAAGGGGCAGTTCCTGCTGGCTACTGGCTCACCCGGTGGCAGCCAGATCATCGGCTACGTGGCCCAGACACTGATCGCCCTGCTGGATTGGAAACTGGACCCACAACAGGCGGTCAGCCTGGCGCACTATGGCAACCGCAATGGTGCCACCGAACTGGAAGCTGGGCAGGGGCTGGATGTGCAGGCCAGTACGCTGACGGCGCTGGGCCATCAGGTGAAGATGGTGGAAATGACCAGTGGCCTGTCGGCGCTGGTCAAAACTGCTAACGGTTATATCGGCGGCGCAGATCCGCGCCGCGAAGGGTTGGTGCTCGGCCGCTAAGGCTAGCGGCGGCTGGCCTGCAGGCGCTGGGCCAGTTGCTCGATCGCACCATCGCGGCTGATCGGCGGGATATTCTGGTGCTGTTCGGCCATGATCCACTTTTCCACTACCGAACGGTCACCGCGGGCAGCCTTGAGCAACAAGCCGAATGCGTGGCCCGTGCTGTGTTCCAGCGGCTCCAGTGGCCGGGATTGGGTATGTGCTGCGTAGATGCGGCTATCGTCCGCTCCCTTCCTGTTGTTGCGCTTGCCCGATTTCAGACTCCAGGCAACGATGGCAGCAATGACCAGCAAGGACAGCAAAGCAAAGATCAACATGATGTAAAACCATCCCCCTCAATGTGCGAATAGGTCAAACCACAATAGCGGCTGACCATGGGCTCACGCATTAAACGTGGCACATGGCCTGTTCGAATTTGCTATAGATCAAGTGCATAACAATTAGTTCGGAGAGTCTTTCATCTGCCGCGAGTATCCTGAAATCAAACAAGGCATTCAGCCGCTTCTGTCCGCCCGGCAAGGCTGTCATGGGCAGACAGCGCCGCCATCTGACCTGGCGCGAGCGACGGTTTTCTGAGGAGCACTCCATGTATCAACACATTGTTATTGCAGTAGATGGTAGCCGAACTTCTGCAAAGGCTCTAGCCGAGGCACTACGTATTGCAAAAATGGCGCAATCCAGGCTGTCGCTGGTGCATGTGGCCAGTTTGCGCGACATGGCCATCGAGGGCGTGGGTGCGCTGGATACCCATCAGCTGCATGATCTGGCTTTCCGTCAGGCACGCGAGGTGCTGGACAAGGCAGAAAAGCAGGCCATCAACGAAGGCGTCAGCCGGGTGGACTGCCACATCGCAGAAAGCTGGGAGGGCGGCAAGGACATGGCCGATGCGCTGATCCGTTTTGCTGACAGCCACCAGGCCGAACTGATCGTCATCGGCACCCATGGCCGCAGCGGGCTGGCTCACCTGATGCTGGGCAGCTTTGCTGAAAACGTCATGCGCAAAACCCACTGCCCGCTGCTGGTGGTGCGTGGCGAGGAAGACTGAACCACCCCACAGCCGATATCCCACCGCACCGTCAGGCCACAGGCAAGGTGGCTGGTGCCATCCGCAGAGTGCGCGATGCCTCTGCGGATTTTCTTTGTACGCTCAATAGACAGCCCTGCGTGCCAGTACGAAGAACTCGCGGTTGCCATCGGCACCGGTCAGCGGGCTGTCAAACCACTGCTCAACCTCCCAGTCCAGATCGTCCAGACAATTACTGATCTTCTCCTGCACACCAGCAAACAGGCTTTCATCGCGTACGATGCCACCATGTCCCAGCGCGCCGCGCCCCACCTCGAACTGCGGTTTGACCAGGCCCAGCAAACGGCCATTCTCCCCCAGCAAAGGCAGGGCCGATGGCAGGATCAGCGTCAGCGAGATAAACGACACATCGCACACCATCAGGTCGAAAGGCTGGCCATCATTGGCCTGCAGTAAAGTCCGGCTATCCAGCGCACGCGCATTCACCCCTTCAAAACAGCGTACGCGTGGGTCATCCCACAGCCTGGGGTGCAGCTGATCATGGCCAACATCCACACCCACCACATACTCGGCCCCGGCCTGTAAGGCGCAATCGGTAAAGCCGCCGGTAGACTGCCCCACATCCAGCACTCGCCAGCCGGTGATATCCAGCCCGGCCTGGCGCAAGGCCCCATCCAGCTTCTGCCCGCCACGGGAGACGAAGCGGTCGGCCGGATCCGGCCTGACCTGCAAGGGTGTGCCAGCGGGAAACTTTGAGCTGGCCTTGCTGATGACCTGGCCGTCCAGGCTGACCCGGCCGCTTTCCAGCAGGCTTTGTGCCGCCGTCCGCGAAGTGGCAAGTCCTTGTTCCACCAACAGAAGATCCACCCGCTTCATCACCGTTTCCTTGCATGCTTTTCGAAAGGCGACAGGTTGGCCAGTCCGCCGCATGCTGTCAAGCATCCATCCGTTTGGCAGCCCCCAAGCTGCAAGGCAAAGCGCCGGGCAGGCGCAGGCCCTGGCGGCTGTTTCGCTCATTCATTCCGGTATATTTGTTTACAACAATTTACTAATAATGTTATGGTAAAAAGGCAATGTCTTGAATTCATTCAATTATCCATAAGGGCAGCCTAGCCACTGCCGCCCGTTTCAGACTGCCTCGCCGTGTTGCATCGTGACTTGCCATGCAACAGCAGCCACACCATCTGCCGGCCACCCGCAGCGCCCCTGCGCCTGCCCGGGTGACCGCCTTGCCCCATCCTGCCAGTCAATGCCGCTCTGCCCGGCTATCTGCTGGCTGACCGATAAAAGGAGACAAGCTTGGTCTTGCGACTATCCCTGTTACTGACTGCCCTGTTTGTGTTGTTCGGCGCACTCGCGCCCCAACAGCTGGCCGACTCCACCGCCGCCTTGCTGGCCTATACCATTTCCCGCTTCGGCTGGTTTTACCTGCTCAGCGTATTCGGCTTTATGGTGTTTGCGCTGTATCTGGCCTTTGGCCGTTTCGGCCATATCCGGCTGGGCAAAGCAGATGAGGAGCCGGAATTTTCCCGTGGCAGCTGGTTTGCCATGCTGTTTTCTGCCGGCATGGGCATCGGCCTGGTGTTCTGGGGCGTGGCTGAACCGCTGTCCCATTTTGCCACGCCGGCCAATGCTGCCGTCACGCCACAGTCGGCCGATGCAGCGCGGGCGGCCATGCGTTATGCCTTCTTCCACTGGGGCCTGCACCCCTGGGCCATCTACAGCCTGATGGGCCTGATCCTGGCCTATTTCAAATTCAATCGCGGCACCCCTGGGCTGATCAGTGCGGCATTCCGTCCGCTACTGGGCGCGCGGGTGGATGGCCCCATCGGCAAGGCAATCGATACCCTGGCCGTACTGGCCACGGTATTCGGCGTGGCCACCTCGCTGGGCTTTGGCACCTTGCAGATCGAAAGCGGCCTGCAAATGCTGTTCGGTCTGCAGGCGTCGCCCTGGCTGACCTTTGCCATCGTCGCCATCGCTACCGTGTTGTTTTTGCTGTCCTCACTCACCGGCCTGTCGCGCGGTATCAAGTGGCTGTCCAATCTCAACATCCTGCTGGCCTGCGGCTTGATGCTGCTGCTAGTGGTACTGGGCCCCAGCGGTTTTATCTTTGATACCTTCACCACCACTTTCGGCGATTATCTGGGCAATCTCACCAGCATGAGCCTGCGCATGTCGCCCTTCAGCCAGAGCAGCTGGATTGCCAGCTGGACACTGTTTTACTGGGCCTGGTGGGTAACCTGGGCACCGTTTGTCGGCATGTTCATTGCCCGGGTTTCACGCGGACGCACCATTCGTGAATTCGTGGTGGGGGTGATGCTGGTGCCGGCTCTGGCCAGCTTTGTCTGGTTTGCCGTATTCGGCGGTACCGCACTGGAGCTGCAACTGTTTGGCGGGGCCGACCTGGTCAGCGCGGTGAAACAGGATGTCTCCACCGCGCTGTACGTGATGTTCGACTACCTGCCGGGTGGGCGGGCGCTGTCCATGCTGGCCATGTTGCTGGTGGTCAGTTTCTTCGTCACCTCGGCCGATTCCGCCACCTTTGTACTGGGCATGCTGTCCTCCGGCGGCTCGCTCAATCCGGGACACCGGGTCAAGCTGATCTGGGGCGTGCTGCTGTCGGCCATTGCCCTGGTGCTGTTGTCCAGCGGCGGATTGAAGGGTTTGCAGACCATGTCCATCGTGGCGGCGCTGCCCTTTATGCTGATCATGATCGGCATGGCAATTTCGCTGTACAAAGCTCTGGCCGAAGATGAGGATGCCGCCCGCCTGCGCGAGATCCAGCGCCTGCACCAGCTGGATGCCCTGCTAGCGAAGCAACCACCACCACGCTGAGCAGTGGAGGCGACAAAGCTTGGTTGCCGGACGCGCTTGGTGCGATGATGTGCGCATTGCAACAAGGGAGCACACGATGGATACACACCAACTGGATGCCGCGGAAGTGCGGGTACTGGGCGCACTGGTCGAGAAACAGGCGCTGACACCCGATGCCTACCCGCTGACGCTGAACAGCCTGTCCTCCGCCTGCAATCAGCTCACCAGCCGCGAGCCGGTGATGCAGTTGTCCGATGCCGAGCTGAGCGCCGCACTGGCCAGCCTGATGGCGAAAAAACTGGTCACCGAGCGGCTGCCGGCCGGCAGCCGGGTCGCCAAGTATGAACATCGCCTGAACTATGAATGGAATATCGATGGCGCACGGCAGGCCGCACTGGTGCTGTTGATGCTGCGCGGCCCGCAGACCAGCGCGGAAATCCGCACCCGTTCCGGCCGCATCTACAGCTTTGGTGGCGTGGAAGAGGTAGAAGGCGCGCTGGAAGCGCTGGCCGACAAATACCCGCCGCTGGTCATGAAACTACCCCGCCAGCCGGGTGAGCGTGAGGCGCGCTGGTGCCACTTGCTGAGTGGCGAACCCAGCCCGAATGAAATCAGCGCCGCTGCCATCATTGATGTCGGTGTCGCCGGGCGGGTAGCGGCACTGGAAGCCGAAGTGGCCGCGCTCAAGGCCCGGCTGCAACAGCTGGAGCACAGCCTGGGCGAATAAAAGCCGCGAACAAAAACCCTGTTGCGGCCTTGCCCCAGGGTGCTGCACTATCTTGTTCGCCGCTCTAAGTCTTGCTGTTGATCAGTAATAGCAAAGCCCCGCCTGTGCGGGGCTTTGCTTTGTCCGGCAAGGCGGGACTATTTGGCCTCAAAGATGGCGTAGGTCTTGCGCGCCGGCTCCAGCACCTCCCACACCCCCTCGAAACCAGCCGGAATGACGAAATGGTCGCCGGCATACAGCTCCACGCTATCGCCCTGCTTGTCGGTCAGGCGCACATAGCCTTCCAGCAGGGTGCAGAATTCGTGCTCGCTGTATTTCACCTTCCAGCTGCCACGGCCGCCACTCCAGATTCCGGCATGAAACTGGCCGCTGGGGTCGGAGTAATGGTTCTCTACAGTCTGGGCACATTCGCCCTCGATACGGCGCTCGTCCGCTGCGTTGAATTGCTCGACCCGTACCGGGTTGCGTTGAAACACGATGATGTCGCTGGCCTGTGTCATGTCGGCTCCTCCTCTAATTATTTGATCAAATTTGTCACAAAGCGCGGCAGCTGTCCAAGGGTTTGCACGCACCATACTGGTGAGGTGGTGGCTTCACAACGGCGCAGATGGCGCGATCAGCCAGCATCCGGCAGTGGTGGGCCATCATTGAGCTTGAGCTCCCAATAGCCCACATCCAGCCAGCGGCCCGCCTTCCAACCCACCTCGTGAAACGTGGCCACTTGGCGGAAACCTAGCCCCTCGTGCAGGGCCGCGCTGGCTGGATTGGGCAGGGCAATGCCGCCAATGGCCATATGCACGCCCAACACACGCAGCGCTTGCAGCAAGGCACGGTACAGCCGGCTACCCAAGCCCTGGCCACGGGCGGCCGCGGCAAAATACACCGAGGTTTCCACCGCAAAGCGATAAGCGTGGCGCACCCGCCAGCGCGTGGCATAGGCATAGCCCAGCAGCTCGCCATGCAGCTCCACCACCAGCCAGGGCAGGCCCTGCTCACCCACCTTGCGTATGCGCTCGACCATTTCCTGCTCGGTCACCGCCTGCTCCTCAAAACTGATGGTGGTGTCCAGCACGTAGGGATTGTAAATCGCCACAATGCTGGCGGCGTCGGCCAGCGTGGCCGGACGGATGTGGATGTCTTGACTCATGCTCAGGGTCTGCGGCGGGATGATGCTGCTGTGCTGTGCAAGAAACGCGCCAGTCATGTTCAGACCGTCCAGTCAGGAAAGTATTGCCGGCGCAGCCGCTCGACATAAGCCTGCAGATTGGCATGCTGCCGCACCGCCTGCTTGCAGGGGGTGTCGCCCAGTGTGGCCAGCCAGGTCGACGCGAGAAAGGCAAACACCGTGGCATCCAGCCAGCTCGGCGAATCGCCCAGCATATAAGGCTTATCACCCAGCAGGGCGGCCAGGCTGGCCACATCCAGCTGCAACAGCCGCTGGCGTTCGGCCGGGCTGAAGCGGCCCAGGCCTTGTGCCTGCAGATTGGCGCGCACCTTGCGCCGGATCATCCCGGTGACGAGGCCACGCAGCAAAAATGGCAGGCGCTGGAAAAACAGCGCCGGCCCCAGCGCGAAGGTGGCGTCGTCCAGCCAGCGTTCATGTACCGCACACCAGTACAGATGATCGCTGCACAGGCACTCCACGCTCCAGGCCAGTGCCTTGTCGGTCTCCGACAGCCCAGCGTCCAGCGTGATGCCATGCTGCTCGGCCAGATGCAGGCGGATCAGTGTGGAATCCGGCACTTGCGTGCCGGCGTCGTCGATATAGGGCAGCTTGCCCTTGGGCGCACGGCGCATGCTGCCACGCAGCTTGCGATATGGCAGGCCGGATAGCTTGAGCAGCATCTCGGCCTTCAGCACAAAGGGGCTGGCATCGGGCAGGCCAAAGGCCGGGCCAAACACATACAGGGTGATCACGGGCGTCTCCTTGGCAGCAAACGCCCAGACTAGCACCAGCCAGGCACCATGACGATGGCTTCAGTCCATCAGCCGCTGATACAGATACACCAGCACCCGCGCCAACTCGTCGGCAGTCTGCTGCTGGCCGGCATTGCCGGTATGGCCGCCAGCATCGGTTTCGATCAGCAGCGCAGCGTGGCCCAGCTCTTGCAAGCGCGCCACCATCTTGCGCGCATGGCCAGGGTGTACCCGGTCGTCGCGCGCACTGGTGGTAAACAGCGCCAGCGGATAGGCCGCCTCCGGCTTGATCTGGTGATAAGGCGAATAGGCGGCCAGCGCCGCCGCCTCGTCCGGATTGGCCGGATCGCCGTATTCGTCTATCCAGCTGGCCCCCGCCAGCAGCTCGGTGTAGCGCAGCATGTCCAGCAGCGGCACTTCGCACACCACCGCCTTGAACAGCTCCGGCCGACGCACCATGCAGGCCGCCACCAGCAAGCCGCCATTGCTGCCGCCTTCTATCCCCAGGCGGGCGGGCGAGGTCAGCCCGCTGGCAATCAAGGCTTCGGCCACCGCGCAGAAGTCGTCAAAGGAAACCGGGCGCTTGACCCCTTGCGCAGCCTGATGCCAGCCGGGACCGAATTCGCCGCCGCCACGGATGCAGGCCAGCACGAAAGCCCCACCCTGCTCCAGCCAGTGTGCACCGAAGTTTTCCACGTAGTAGGGCATCATCGGCACTTCGAAGCCGCCATAGCCATACAGCAGGGTCGGTGTGCGGCCATCCAGCACCACATCGCGGGCACGTACCACGAAATAGGGAATCGCCACCCCGTCCGGCGCCGTCGCCCAGCATTGCTCGGCCACAAAACGGCTGGCATCAAAGGCGGCAGGCTGCTGACGCAGGCATTCCTGCTGGCCACTGGCCACATCCAGCCGATACAGGCCGGTGGGATTAAGGAAATCGCTGAAGCTATAACACAGCACTTCGCTGTCCCAGGGTTGATCGGCAAACTCGATCACCCCGGAATCCGGCACCGGCAGGCTGCGCGGTTGCCACTGCGCGCCATGCAGGTCAAACGCCTGCAGACGGCTGCGCACATTGTCGATCAGGTTCACCACCACGCTGCTGCGGGTGGTTTCCACCGACTCGATGGCCAGCCGCGGCGCCGGCGGCACCAGGCACTGCACCACCCCCTCACCGCCCAGCAAGTGCTCCAGCGGTACCGCCAGCAGGCTGCCAGCCAGATGGACCACACCCTGCCACGGCCAGTCTTCGGCCAGCTTGACGATGAACTGGCCATGCAGATAGCCCTCGATATCCGCCTTGGCCGGCAGTGGCAGCGGCCGGGTTTGCAGCTCGGCATCGATCAGATGGTAGGTCTTGCTGTAAAAGCCGTCGGCCGCTTCGATCAGGTCCAGCACGCCGTCCGTGCCATCCAGATAGCGCCAGGCCGCCACCATCATGGCCCCCTTGGGGGCAACAAACAGCTGCTGCCATTGATGCTGGCCATCGGCCGCCCGCTCCACCAGCCAGACCTCGCTGGGATAGCCGGAACGCGTGAGCGGCGCGCCCTTCCAGCCCGGGCAGACAAACACACTGTCCGGGTCACGCCAGGCGATATGGTTCTTGCCCTTGGGAAAGCGCAAGCCCTGCTCCACCCAGGCGGCGGCATCCAGATCGTATTCCCAGGCCAGGCTGGCATCCCCACCACCCTCACTCAGATGCACCAGTACCCGCGTGGGTGCCACCGTGCAATGCGCCACCCCATCCAGAAACCAATCCTTGCCGGCCTCGGCCGCCAGCGCATCCACATCCAGCACCGTCTGCCACTGTTGGCTACCTGCCCGGTAAGCCGCCAGTGTGCTGCGGCGGTAAATGCCACGCGGATGGGTTTCATCCTGGTGGAAGTTGTACAGCCAGCCTGCGTGCTCGGAAAAGAAGGGGATCTGCCGCGTATCGCGCAGGTGCGCCAGGATGTCGCGCTGCAAAGGCGCATAGCGTGCATCAGCATCCAGCAGGGCCTGGGTGCGGCTGTTCTGCGCTGCAACCCACTGCTGGACAGCAGGGTCGTCGAGGCTTTCCAGCCACAGGTGGGAATCGGGAAGGTGGGGCATGACAGGACCAGAAATTCAGACAGGCGCACAGCTTAGCACCGACACCCGCTAGCAATGAATCAAACACGCGACAGGAGAATACGCTCAACCCATCCTTTAGGACTGGGTCATCCGTGCAAATACTCTGCACTTTTGCAAAAGGTCAAAAAAACCTCGCAATTAAACCTGTATTTTTAACAAAATATTTCAAAAAAATGTATTTCTTTCAAACAAAAAACCAAAACCGTTGTTTTTATAAGTTCTTATTCAAAAAGTTTCCGGAACGCTTCAGCAATCGATAACTAGCAGTTTTCTAGCCTATTTCCTATAACAAGTGTAGAAATTTCTTATTTAATACATCTGTTTACTTATTAATCTTGGAAATAATCATGAAAAACCTGCTCGCCGCACTCAGTATCCTGCTGCTTAGCAGCAACGGCGCCGCCGCCAGCACCGGCACCATCAGTTTTCATGGCGCCATCGTCAATACACCCTGCATCATCCCGGCCGAAACCTGGATGAACTACGCCCAGCACCCGGCCGCCTACAAAATGGCGCGCGAGGCGGCGGCCAACCCCAGCTGCGCCGGCCCGGCAGAGACACTGTCGGTAGCGGTATCCCGCTACACCCCCTCATCCCAGGTCAGTAGTGACTTGCTGGGCAAGCCGGCCAAGAGCATCGTCACCGTGGTTTACCAGTAACGCCACAATAGCCGCAAAGCAGCCGCTGCCGTGTCCGGCACTCGGGTAGGGCAGCAGCGGGCAGCTACACCATGCTCAGGGCTGATGCTGTTTTATCCAGGCCGCGACCTGACTGATGACTTCATTCTCGATGCCGTTATAACCATGTGCGGCCCAAGGCTGGCAGGGGTCGCCCCGGTCCTGTCCGCCATCAAACTCCAGCAGGGCGTGCGGCAGAGCCTTAAGCAACCCGTCCAGTATCGGCTGCACATTGGCTGGCAGACTTTCCTTGCACTGGTCATGCCGGTGCTGTACCAGCAACACCGGCAGGCTGAGCTGTGGCAAATCCATGGCAGCGACATTGCCCCGGTCGTGATTGATGGTGGAGGTCAACACCAGCCCGGCCACACGCGCTTGCAGGCGGATACCGATGGCCGCAGCCGAAGTAGTGCCACGGCTGGTGCCCACCAGCCATACCGGCACAGCGGCCCGACGGCGCAGCTCATCGATCACCACGGCCATATCGGCCGCATGCTCGGCGCTGCTGCGAAAATCGTTGCGGCTGATATTGTCCGGATGGTCGGATGGCGCATCCACCACCGCTACCTGAAAGCCCTGCTCCGCCCAGCGCTGGCGGGTCCTGACCAGAAAGTTGCCGACACCGGCACGCAGCTGGCCGCTATCGCTCAGTTTCAGCGTGCCCTCACCACCGGTAAACAGGATCAGGCTGGCCACGGGCTTGCCAACAGGCTCCAGCAACAACAGCCGCTGCGTCACTCCCGGACGGCTACTGAGCGTGAGCATCTGCTCATCGGCCAGCGCCCGGCCGCAACACAATGCCAACAACAAGATCCATACGCTTTTCATGCTGCCTCCCTCTGTTTTGCAGCCACCATCCGGCAGTGATCGGGCCCCGGTCAGTCGCTCAGCACCCGCTGGAATACTTCCAGTCCCTGGTCGATGGCCTCGCGGCTGACCTGCCAGTGC
The DNA here is from genome assembly GCF_013911085.1 of Aquitalea aquatica. Taxonomy (GTDB): domain Bacteria; phylum Pseudomonadota; class Gammaproteobacteria; order Burkholderiales; family Chromobacteriaceae; genus Aquitalea; species Aquitalea aquatica. Next base: position 171,456 of record NZ_JACERN010000039.1, on the reverse strand, counting down.
GTTACCAGCCGCATGCGTCCGCCTTCCGGGGGATTGGCCTTGATGCCGGCAGCACTCAGCGCCGCCATCAGTTCGCTGATATCGATATCGGCCAGCAAACGGAACCACACCATATTGATGTGCACATCGGCGATGTCGACTTCGATGCAGGGCATGCCGGCCAGTTGCTCGGCCAGATAGCGCGCATTGGCATGGTCTTCGGGCAGACGCGGCACCATTTCGGTCAGTGCCAGCAGACCCGGTGCAGCCAGCACGCCAGCCTGACGCCAGCCGCCGCCCAGTAATTTGCGGTTGTAGCGGGCACGGGCAATAAAGTCGGCCGAACCGGCCAGGATGGAGCCAACCGGTGCCGCCAGGCCCTTGGACAGGCAGCACATCACCGTGTCGGCGTGGCGGGTGATGTCCTGCACATCACAGCCCAGATAGGTGGCGGCATTGAAGACCCGCGCACCATCCAGATGAACCGGCACACCATGGCGGCGGGCAATGTCGGCAGTGCGCTGCATGATATCCAGCGGAATCACCCGGCCATTGCTATGGGCGTTTTCCAGGCAGATCAGCCCGGTTTTGGGCCAATGCACATCCTGCCCCACGCGGATGCGGGCTTCGATTTCCTGCGGGTCCATCACCCCCTTGTCGCTGGCAATGGTGCGCAGCTGCACGCCACCAATCACCGCCGCTCCACCGGTTTCGTGCCAGACGATATGGCAGTCGTCGCCCAGAATCACCTCGTTGCCACGCTGACAGTGGGTGAAGATGGCCAGCTGATTGCCGAAATTGCCGGTGGGCACAAACAGCGCGGCCTCCTTGCCCAGCAGCCGGGCGGCCAGGGCTTCCAGTTCGACCACGGTCGGGTCGTCACCATAGACATCGTCGCCCACCACGGCATGGGCCATGGCGTGACGCATGGCCTGGGTGGGTTGGGTAACGGTGTCACTGCGCATATCAATCCACTGCATGCTGTGCTCCTGCAAATGAAAGCGGCGGCCATATAGGCCGCCGTACGAGGAAATTTCTGAATCAGGCCCTGCCTGATTGTGCCAGCAAACGGGTTGCCGGGGGCAGTACGCAGATTGTGGGGATCACTCCATCAGGGTATTCGATATGCCTGCTTCAGTTCGCTGACACGGCGTTGAGCAGCCAGCATGGCCGTGCTGTTCATCGAGATATCGCTGCCGCACTGGCAGCGCAGGGTATGGTCGGGGGACAGGGCTTTCAGATGATGGCGGTTTTCATGGCCGCACTGCACGCAGGCGATGACGACGGTGGCGTTGTAATGCTTGTCCAGGTCGATATCGAAACTCGGTAGCTTCATGGGAGACTCCCTTGAGATCACGGAGGCAGGCCCGGCTCAGAGGAATGCCGGTGTGCATTCTTGACGGACCCACAGACAAGGATAGGCAAGCGCAGGGAAAGTTCCAATAAATCAGCTGCTTGTTCTCAGTGAGTAACTGCCCGCTGTTGCAGACTGGCCGCAGCCGTTTTCAGTCACAGCACTGGTCAGTCAGCCCGCGCTTGGTTATGCTTGGCCGTTTTTCCGTACCGGATACCCCGATGTCGCACGATGCTGATCTTGAACGCCGCTTTGGCGGTATTGCCCGCCTGTACGGCGCAGAGGCGCTGAACCGTTTCCAGCAGGCACATGTCTGTGTGGTGGGTGTGGGTGGGGTGGGTTCCTGGGCGGTGGAAGCACTGGCACGCAGCGCCATCGGCCGCCTGACGCTGATCGATCTGGACAATATTGCCGAATCCAACACCAATCGCCAGCTGCCGGCGCTGGACCCGCATTACGGCATGGCCAAGGTGACGGCGCTGGCCGAACGCGTGCATGCCATCAATCCGGCCTGCGTGGTGCAGGAAATCGAGGATTTCGTCACCGAAGACAATCTGGATACCATGCTGGGCCAGGACTTCGATTTCATCATCGACTGCATCGACAATCTGCGGGTCAAAACCGCCATGGCTGCCTGGTGCGTGCGTCGTCGTCAGCCGTTTATCGTGTCTGGCGGTGCTGGTGGCCAGATGGACCCGACCAAGATCCAGCTGGCAGATCTGGGCGAGGTCACTTACGACCCGCTATTGTCCAAGCTGCGCTACAACCTGCGCCGTTACCATGGTTTCCCGCGCGATGCCGGCAAAAAGCTGCAGGTTCCCTGCGTGTTCTCCACCGAACAGCTGGTCTACCCCGACACGCAAAGCTGCGATGCCGACAGCAGCCGTGGTCCGCAGGGCCTGTCCTGCGCCGGCTTCGGTGCCGGCATGGTTGTCACCGCCAGCTTTGGGCTGGTAGCGGTGTCGCATGCACTTAAACAACTGGCCAAGCCGGCGAAAAAGCGCTAAGCCGTACTGGCAAACAAAAAGGCCTCCACACGGAGGCCTTTTTTGCGACAGGCAGAAACCGATCAGTTGGCGATCAGCTTTTCCACCTTGGTGGCGCGCTCGCCCGGAGCCGGGTGGCTGGCCAGCATGCTGCTGTCGTTGCCGTACAGCTCGGCCAGCTTGCGCAGGGCGGACGGTGCGCCTTGCACATTGTAGTTGTGGCGCTTGAGGAAGCCCACGCCATAGGCGTCGGCATCGCTTTCTTGCGATTGCGAGAACTGGGCGTTGACGATGGCTTCGGCGAAATTGCCCAGGTCAGACTCGCTCAGGGCAGCGGCAGTGCTGTTGCCGCTGCTACCGGCAGCCTTGCGCGCCGCAGAGGCGGAGTAAGCCAGCTGCATGGCTTTCTTGGTGTGACCCAGCTTCACGTGGCCGATTTCATGGCCGATCACGAAACGCACCTGGTCGTCATCCATCTTGTCCAGCAGGCCGCTGTAAACGCGCACGGTGCCATCTGCCATGGCAAAGGCGTTCACTTCCTTGGTCTGATAGACCTTGAAGTTCAGCTTGGTGCCGTCTTCGCTATCCAGACCCTTGACGATCTTGGCCAGGCGCTTGCCATAGGTGCTGGAGGGAGCGGCGACCTTGTTTTTCTTGTCCATGGCCACGCTGGATTCAGCGGCCAGGCTCTTCACGTCAGCATCACTCAGGGTAGCGGCCTTGAGCAGGTCGCTGCCGGAGCTGAGCATGCCGTTCAGATCGAAAGCCTGGGCGGCGCCAGACAGGGACAATGCCAATACTAGAGCGAGGTGCAATTTTTTCATCACGAAATCCTGTTTTTTTAAAAAGCGCTAACATGCTAGCGTAATTTTTCGTGAAACAACAGCCCACTTGGTTAACACTGGGATAACAAGCAATAAAAAGCCCTGCATATCAATGCAGGGCTTTTGCTTGGCACAACCGGCTAATCAGGCCAACAGGCAAGAACTCTGGCTTTGCTCGCTGATCTGGCGCAGCTGGATTTTCTCGGTGCCGCAACGCGCCTCGGCCTGCGGGCAGCGGGTACGGAACACGCAGCCGGAAGGCGGGTTGATCGGGCTCGGCAGATCACCCTGCAGAATCTGGATGACCTTGTTCTTTTCCAGCTTCGGATCGGGAATGGGAATGGCCGACAACAGCGCGCGGGTGTATGGGTGGGCAGGCGCATCGTACAAGGCATGCTTTTGCGCCAGTTCCATTTCGCGGCCCAGATACATCACCAGGATGCGGTCGGAAATATGCTTGACCACCGCCAGATCATGGGCGATGAAGATCAGCGCCAGCCCCATTTCGCGCTGCAGCTCTTTCAGCAGATTGATGATCTGCGCCTGGATGGACACGTCCAGTGCTGACACCGGCTCGTCGCAGATAATCAGCTTGGGTTCCAGAATCAGCGCACGGGCAATGCCGATGCGCTGGCATTGACCGCCGGAAAATTCGTGCGGATAACGGTTGATCATCTGCTCGCGCAGGCCCACCCGTGCCATCATCGCGCGCACCCGCTTCATCACTTCGGCTTCTGACAGCTCCGGCTTGTGTACCCGCAGCGGCTCACCAATGATCTGCGCCACCGTCATGCGCGGGTTGAGCGAGGCCAGTGGATCCTGGAAGATCATCTGGATGTCCTTGCGCACCGCGTGCCAGTCCTTGGCCGTGCCACGGGTCAGGTCCTTGCCCATCCAGACGATCTCGCCCGCCGTGGCCGGAATCAGGTTGAGGATGGCGCGCGACAGGGTGGACTTGCCACAGCCGGACTCACCCACCACGCCCAGGGTTTCGCCGGCGTACAGATCGAAACTGACCCCGTCCACCGCCTTAAGCGTGCGTTTGGCGCTCCACGGCCAGGCGCCGTCGCCTTTCACCTGGAAGTGCACTTTGACATCGCGTACCGACAGAATCGGCTGCTTGGCTTGTTCAGACATGGGCCACCTCCTGTGCTGCCTGCTGCAATTCATCTGCCGGCTTGTGACAGGCGCGCAGCACCTGCGGATTCACACTGCTGGCTGCCAGCGCCGGCAGTTCATCAGCACAGCGGCTGCTGGCGTGGGTGCAACGCTCGGAGAACGGGCAGCCCTTGGGCATTCTGGCCATATTGGGCGGGTTGCCGGGAATGCTCACCAGCTCGCTGCCATCGTGGTCCAGTCGCGGCAAGGCGCCGAGCAGGCCGATGGTGTAGGGGTGGCTGGGCTGATAGAAGATATTGTCGGCGCTGCCATACTCCATGGCGCGGCCACCGTACATCACCATCACTTTTTCGCAAAGGCCGGCCACTACCCCCAGATCGTGGGTAATCATCACGATGGAGGTACCGAAATCACGCTGCAGCTCTTTGAGCAGGGTGAGGATCTGCGCCTGCACCGTCACGTCCAGCGCGGTGGTGGGTTCATCGGCGATCAGCACTTCCGGTTCGCACAGCAGGGCCATGGCAATCATCACCCGCTGGCGCATGCCACCGGAGAATTCGTGCGGATACATATTGATGCGGCGCGCTGCTTCCGGAATGCGCACTGCGTCCAGCAGCTCGATGGCGCGCTTTTTCGCGCCACGGCGGCTGATGCCCTTGTGCAGCTCCAGTACCTCGGTCATCTGGCGTTCTACCGTCAGATAGGGGTTGAGCGAGGTCATCGGGTCCTGGAAGATCATCGCCAGCCGGTCGCCACGGATGCGGTTGAGCTCGGCCGGGCTCATCGCCAGCAGGTTTTTGCCCTGGTACAGCGCCTCACCGGTGGTTTTGCCGTTCTTGGCCAACAGACCCATCATGGCCAGCACGGTCTGGCTCTTACCCGAACCGGATTCACCAACGATGCCCAGAGTCTGGCCCTTTTCCAGCTCGAAGCTGACGCCGTTGACAGCACTGACCACGCCGTCGTTGGTCTGGAACTGCACACCCAGATTACTTACTTTCAATAGACTCATCTGTTGCTACCTCAACGATCTTTCGGATCGAGCGCATCGCGCAGGCCGTCGCCGATATAGTTGGCGCAGTACAAGGTGACCGACAGCAGGCCGGCCGGGAACAGCAGAATCCACGGGCTGGCATCCATCACGCCGGCACCATCCTGAATCAGCACACCCCAGCTGGTCATCGGCTCCTGCACCCCCAGGCCCAGGAAGGACAGCACGGATTCGGTCAGAATCACGCCCGGCACGGTGACGGTGGTGTAGATCACCACGATGCCCAACAGATTGGGCACGATGTGGCGGAAGATGATCTTGGGGGTGGATACGCCAATGGCGTGCGCCGCCTCGACATATTCCTTGGACTTGATCGCCAGCGTCTGCCCGCGCACCACCCGTGCCATGTCCATCCACGAGAACACGGTAATGGTCAGTACCACCAGGTAGAAGTCGCGGCCCAGCAGGGTCACCATCAGGATGGCGATCAGCAGGTAGGGCACGGCATACATCATGTCGACGATGCGCATCATCAGCGAATCGACCTTGCCGCCCATGAAGCCGGCAGTGGCACCCCAGACAATGCCCAGCGCCACCGAGGCGATGGTAGCCAGCGCGCCCACCATCAGCGAAATGCGCCCGCCGATCAGGCAGCGCACCAGCAGGTCGCGGCCCAGCGCATCGGTGCCGAACCAGTGGGTATTGGCCAGCGTCGGGGCAATGCCCATGGCGTCCCAGTCGGTGTCTTCATAGGTGTGCGGCAACACCATCGGCCCGAAAATACAGGCCAGGGTGATCAGTGCCAGCACGATCAGGCTGAGCACGGCGGCCTTGTTACGGAAAAAACGTACGCGTGCGTCACGCCACAGGCTGCGGCCTTCCACGGCGGCATCGGCGAGGCTATTGTCCAGCGCCGCCGTCATGGCTTTCTGTTTGCTTTGCATCATGATTTTTGCTCCCGCTCAGTAGCGAATCTTCGGGTCCAGCAGCGCATAGGCCAGATCCACGAGCAGGTTGAGAACAACGGTAATCACCGTCACCAGCACCACCAGCCCCAATACCAGGGTGTAGTCGCGGTTGGCGGCGCCATTGACGATGAGCTTGCCCAGGCCCGGCAGACCGAACACGGTTTCGGTGACCACCGCAGCGGTAATCGAGGAAATGGCCAGCGGGCCGATTACCGACACCACCGGCATCAGCGCCGGCTTGAGCGCATGGCGCAGTACGATGGTGCGCATCGGCAGACCCTTGGCGCGGGCGGTACGGATGAAGTTGCTACCCAGCACCTCGATCATGCTGCCGCGCATCACGCGGCCAATGGTGGAGATGTTGATGAACACCAACAGCGCCATCGGCAACACCATGTAACGCAGGGCGAAGTCATCCCAGCCACCAGCCGGCAGCCATTCCAGGCCGATGGCAAATACCATCACCAGCACCGGGCCCAGCACAAAGGACGGGAACGCACCGCCGATATTGCCCAGCAGCATCACCAGATAATCGATCAGGCTGTTCTGGCGCAGAGCCGCCACAATGCCCAATGCCACACCGATGAACAGTGAAATGACGATGGCACCGCCGCCGATGGCCGCCGATACCGGCAAGGCTTTGCCCACCAGATCGTTCACGCTCCAGTCGGCATAGCGGAAGGAAGCCCCCAGATCACCCTGCAGCAGGCTCTTGATGTAATACAGGTATTGCTGCCACAAGGGCAGATCGAGATGGTACTTGGCCTGCAGATTGGCCAGCACCGCTGCCGATACCTTGCGTTCCCCGTCAAAGGGGCCGCCCGGCGTCAGGTGCAGCAACAGATAGCAAACGGTAATGACGGCCAGCAGCGTAGGAATGGTGGCCAGCACGCGTCGGAAAGTATAGGACCACATGGGGATACTCCAGCCGGGGTCGTTCGCCAGCACAGTACATGTCTTGTGAACATGGCTGCACGGCAAAGCGCTCCGACATGATGCTCTACATCACAAGCCGGATGTCCGTCTGGCGGACATCCGGCCTCTGTTCAACCGGGGGCCGCAGCCCCCGCCTCTTGCATCGTTTCTTCAGGCTTAGTGCTGAATGATGTAGAGGTCCTTGCCACGGTAGCGGTCCATCGGGTTCTTGCCGTAGCCACCCACATAGGACTTCACCAGACGCGGTGCGGTGTATTGCAGCAGCGGAATCATCGGATAGTCATCCATGATCATCTTCACTGCCTGGGTGAACAGTTGCTTGCGCTTGGCCTGATCGGTGGTATCGCTACCCTGCTTGATCAGCGCTTCGGCCTTGGCATTGCAGTTCTTGTTGTCGTTCTGGTCGTTGTCACACTGCACCAGCGCCAGGAAGGTGGTGGCGTCGTTGTAGTCGGCATTCCAGCCATTCCGGGCGATCTGGTAGTCGGCGTCATGGCGCTTCTTCAGCAGCACCTTGAATTCCAGGCTTTCCAGCTCGGTATTCAGGCCCAGCTTGGATTTCCATTCGGAAGCGGCAAAGATGGCCATCTTCTTGTGGTAGTCACTGGTGTTGTAGGCAAACTTCAGCTTGGTACCGGGCTTCACGCCAGCCTCGGCCAGCAGCTTCTTGGCCTCTTCCACCCGCTTGGCCATCGGCCATTTGACCCAGTCATAGCTGGTGACATCGGCGCCGGCAGTGCCGGTAACGATGGCGCTGTAAGCCGGGGACTGACCGTCGGCGGTCACTTTCTTGGCCAGGATGTCACGGTCCAGCACCATGGACAGCGCCTTGCGCACGCGCACGTCCTTCAGCAGCGGGTCCTTGTTGTTCAGCGAGTAGTAACGCAGGCCGAGGAAAGGCGCATTGCGGATTTCCTTGGGGTACTGGGCCTTGTACTTGTCGTAGGTGCCGGACGGCAGTTCCAGCACCCAGTCGTTTTCGCCGGACTCATACAGCTTCACGTCGGCATTGTGGTCTTCGATTGGCAGATAGGTGATCTTGGCCAGCTGCACGTTCTTCAGATCCCAGTACTGGGCGTTCTTTTCCACCACGATCTTGCTGTTGACCTGCCAGTCCTTCAGCGCGAATGCGCCGTTGGAAACCATCTTGCCCGGCTTGGTCCAGTCCTTGCCAAACTTGTCGATGGTGGCCTTGGGCAGCGGAGCCAGCTGGGTGTTGGCTACCAGCGAGGGCATGAACGGTACCGGGTACGGGGTTTGTACTTCCAGCGTGTATTTGTCCACAGCCTTCACGCCCAGTGAGGAAGCCGGCTTCTTGCCTTCGGTGATTTCCTTGCCGTTCTGGATGAAGATGCCATAGGTGGAGGCATAGGGAGAGGCGGTCTTGGGCTCGACAAAACGTTGCCAGCCATACACGAAATCGCTCGCGGTCACGGCGGAGCCATCCGACCACTTGGCATTCTTGCGCAGCTTGAATACCCAGGTGGTGGGGCTGGTTTGCTTCCACGACTCGGCCACGCCCGGCATTACCTTGCCAAAGCTGTCGGTGGCGGTGAGGCCTTCAAACAGGTCGGCAGTAATGGTGTTGGCCGGTACGGATTCGGCCAGTACCGGATCCAGTGATTCCGGCTCGGAACCGGTGTTGCGGGTCAGCTCTTGCTTGGCGGCCAGCTTGACGCCTGCCGGTACCTGGGCGGCCATGGCGAAACCGGTCGTACCGGCCAGTGCCAGGGCTACAGCTGCCGCGGCCACGCGCAGCGATTTATTGTGTGACATTCGCCTATTCTCCTGTTCTGTAGAGCCCCGCTTATTGCGGGTGCGCAAATTCTTTTATCCGAATTATGTTCGGAACTTTTCCCGATTAAGTGTCCGAAACGGGCCGGGCCATTATGCGCCAGCGTTTTTAAATTCTTCAAGTGCGATTCAGAACAATATGACAAGCGTTTTGCAAAACCCGTGTCATTTCAACGACGTTAACGCTTTCACCAGCAATTTTTCACAGGATTCCCGCCATAAGTACAACATTTACCGCCCCTGCCATGAGTAATTATATTGGCAGGTATTATTATCTTGCATACATAGGCTGATTTAGTCGGCACATTTGCAGCCAGCAGGTACTTTCATTTTCCCACACAGGCCGGCAGCATATTAATCAGCGGATTACTGAGACTAAATATCAGTATGCCCAAAAGTGAAATCCGACCAGATTGCCCACCAATAAAGGCGCTCCACCCAAGTGGCATGACATGACCAACCTCAGCCAGCCAGCGACATGGCGTTGGATTGCCAGACAATACCAGCCGTGAAATCCATAAAAAAAGCTCCCGCGCGGGGAGCTTTCATCAACGGCGCCGGCATATGGCCGGCAGACGCGTTCAGTCTTGCAAACGCCAGTGGATGGCTTCACCAGCTCGCAACGGCACCAGGCTGTCACCGTCATACGGCAGCGCGGCAGGTACCGTCCAACTTTCCTTCACCAAGGTGATGGTGTCGGCATTGGGGTCCAGACCATAGAAAGCCGGGCCGTTCAGGCTGGCAAAGGCTTGCAGCTGGTCGAGCGCCCCGGCGGCCTCAAAGGCTTCGGCATACAGTTCGATGGCGGCATTGGCGGTATACATGCCGGCGCAGCCACAGGCGGCCTCCTTGGCGTGGCGCGCATGCGGGGCACTGTCGGTGCCGAGGAAGAACTTGGCCGAGCCGGAAGTCGCCGCCGCGACCAGCGCCTGGCGATGCAGTTCGCGCTTGAGTACCGGCAGGCAATAGTGATGCGGGCGGATGCCGCCAACGAAGATGGCATTGCGGTTCATCAGCAGGTGATGCGCGGTGATGGTGGCCGCGATATTGGCCGGGGCACTGGCCACATACTCGGCGGCATCCTTGGTGGTGATGTGTTCGAACACCACGCGCAGCGACGGCAGGCGGGCCAGCAGCGGTTGGAATACCTGCTCGATGAATACCGCTTCGCGGTCGAAAATATCGATGGCCGGATCGGTTACTTCACCATGTACCAGCAGCGGCATGCCGCACTCGGCCATGGCTTCCAGCGCCGGCATGGCTTTATCAATGCTGCTGACGCCGAAGTCGGAATTGGTGGTGGCACCGGCGGGATACAGCTTGATGCCATGCACGAAACCAGTGGCACGCGCCTTGTACACTTCCTCGGCACTGGTGTTGTCGGTGAGGTAGAGCGTCATCAGCGGCTCGAAACGGCTACCAGCCGGCAAGGCTGCCAGAATGCGTTCACGGTAGGCCGCAGCAGCTTCCACCGTAGTCACCGGCGGCTTCAGATTGGGCATGATGATGGCGCGGCCCATCTGGCGCGCGGTATCAGGCAGTACGGCAGCCAGCGCTGCGCCATCGCGCAGGTGCAGGTGCCAGTCGTCGGGACGGATGAGGGTAAGGGTCTGCATGCGGTTTCGCTCTATCTCTGGACTATCGATATCAGGACAGGCAGGCGGCCACCGGCAGGGTGCGCCGCCGCCCACATCATTTGCGGCGCAACACCATGCGGAACTTGCCGTCTGCAGTGGTGGCGGATTCGAGCAGGGCATTGCCGGTCTGGCGGCAGAATGCCTCGAAATCCTTGGGCGCACCGGGGTCGGTGGCAATCACTTCCAGCACGGTGCCGCTTTCCATGTCGGCGAGCGCCTTCTTGGCGCGCAGGATGGGCAAGGGGCAGTTCAGGCCGGACAGGTCAATCAGGCGGTCGGGAGTCATGGGGGATTTCGCTCAGTCTTACGTTACAATGCCAATTGGAGGCGGTATTCTACCGGCTCTGTATCCGCTTAGTGTACGTCACTCGTCAAGCCCCCCAAAATTCGGGACACCCGTCATGTGCGTGATTGCCTTTGCCTACAAAATGCCCGGCCTGGGCCAGCTGGTTTTGCTGGCCAACCGTGACGAATACTATGCCCGCCCCACGGCGACGCTGGACTGGTGGGAAGGCCATACCGACACTCTGGGTGGCCGAGATCTGCAGGCCGGTGGCAGCTGGCTGATGGTGGATGGCCGTGGCCGCTTTGCCGCGCTGACCAATTTTCGCGAAGGCTATGGCAAAAGTGGTGAGCGTTCGCGCGGTGAGCTGGTGCAGCGTTTCGTCACCGGTGAGGACGATTCCTTCACCTTTGCCGACTGGCTACGCGACAACCATCAGCACTACGCCCCGTTCAATCTGCTCTACGGTCAGGTGGATGACCTGTTCCACTTCCACAGCCGGGGCGCCCGCATCGCCCGTGTCACGCCCGGGGTACACACCCTGTCCAATGCCACGCTGGATACACCCTGGTTCAAGAGCGAACGGCTGGCCGAGCATCTGCGCGGCCTGCGTCAGGCCCCCAGTGAAGCAGAAGCCTTTGCCTGGCTGGCCGATGCCACTCAGGCCGGCCCGGGCCAGCTACCCAATACCGGGGTGGGGCTGGCACTGGAAAAAACCCTGTCGCCCGTGTTCATTCAGGGACGTGACTACGGTACCCGCGCCTCCATGCTGCTGAACGTATCAGCACGGGGTGATGTAAGCTTGTCCGAACTTTCCTGGGGGCTGGCCGGCCGCGAAGCCGGCCGCCGCCGTTACACCATCCGGCCGGGGCAGGTACAACACCCGGCCAAGCTTTGAAGCAGGAGACGTGCTTGAAATTGTCCCGATATGGTCTGGCACTGGCCGGACTGCTGCTGGCGCTGAGCGCCCAGGCCAGCGAATACAACAAAGGCTTCAACAATACCAATTACGCGATGGACGAAGTCCAGCCGTGGAGCGAAGGCCAGTTCAGCATTCCGGCCTATCCGGCTGTGCCGGACTGGATCGGCTTTTATGTTGGCCCGGAAATCAGTAACAAATACTTTGCCGACAGCAAGAGCATGACCGTGGGTGAAGATGGCGTGGTACGGCTGATTCTGCGTGTGCAAAGCCCATCCGGTGCGGAAAATCTCAGCGTGGAAGGCATACAGTGCAGCGAAGGTACGTATCGCAGCTATGCCTTTGGCGACAGCATCAACAAGCGCTGGATAGAATCGATGCGCGCCGACTGGCGCAAGATTGCCTACGATGACAAGGCCCGCCGTGCCCTGCGCGAAGACCTGTGCGTGGAGAAAACCGCACCAAAATCCGCCGAGCAAGCCAGCAAGCTGTTGCGCGCCGCACCCTGGCGCTAGATCAGGCCCAGCGTGGACAGTAAGGGCCAGATCATCCCCCCCTGTTCACGCTGTTTTGCACCAGTCAGGTGCAAGTGCCATGACAAGCAGGTGAAATTACGGTATCAATAAGGCTTTCACCTGCCTTTTGGCCGTATCGTGTCCTCCAGCCCCTCCGCCCTGCCGCGCGCCCAGACCTTGGCGCAATTCAAGATTCTGCTCTCCGCCATCGGCTTTGGCAGCATGGCCATCCTGGCCCGCTTTGCCTATGCCGACGGCACATCCACCGCCAGCCTGCTGTTCCTGCGCTTTTTCCTTGCCGGGCTGTTGCTCTTGCCATGGGTAGTCTGGAAAAAGCTACCTTGGCCACGCGGACGCGCCCTGCTGGTGCTGATGGCCATGGGCAGCCTGGGTTATGCCGGCATGGCGGCCTGCTATTTCTCTGGCCTGCACTACGCCAGTGCCGGCACCATCGCACTGCTGCTCTACCTGTTCCCCGCCATCGTGCTGGTCTTGTCCACGCTGTTGCTGGGTGAGCGTTTCAGCGCACGCCGTCTGCTCACCCTGCTGCTGGCGCTGGCCGGTCTGGCCATCACCATTGGCCTGGAGTTGTCGGCCCAGCCGCTGGGCCTGCTACTGGGACTGGCGTCTGCCGTGATCTATTCCCTGTATATCCTGGCAGGGAGCCGTTATACCGCTGGCTGCGATCCGCTGACTTCGGCTTGCGTGGTGGTGTTTTCCGCTGCTACTTGCTATGGCGTCTATCTGGGCATCTCAGGATTTCACGGCCCGGCCAGCCTGCACGGCTGGCTGGCAATATTGGGTATTGCCTGCTTCGGCACTGTCGCCGCACTGGCACTATTCCTGTCCGGCCTGGCCGGCACCGGGGCCACCCAGGCCTCGCTGATCTCCACCGCTGAGCCAGTAGTCACCATCCTGCTAGCCTGGCTGCTGTTGGGAGAACAGCTGGGCTGGAGCCAGGCACTGGGCGGGGGGCTGATTCTGGCGGCGGTGATCCTGATCAGCCGTGAGGCGCGCCCGGAGCAGGTACAGCTCACCGAGCTACACGATTAAAGCATGAGCGGTAGTCAGCCTTCCCGCTGCCAGTGACCGCTCTTGCCGCCTTCTTTTTCCTGCAGCTGCACGGCGGAAATCACCATGCCACGATCAACGGCCTTGCACATATCGTAGATGGTCAGTAAGCCAACGCTGGCCGCGGTAAGTGCCTCCATCTCCACCCCGGTCTGGCCGCTGCATTCGGCGGTAACGGTAATACCGACGCTGCTGCTAGCTTCATCCAGCGCAAACTCCACGGCAACCCGGGTTAAAGCAATGGGGTGGCACAGCGGGATCAGGTCGGCGGTACGTTTGGAGGCCATGATGGCGGCGATGCGGGCAATGCCCAGCACGTCGCCCTTTTTATGATTGCCATCACGAATCAGTGCCAGGGTGGCGGGCTGCATCTGAATGCTGCCTTGTGCCACGGCGCGGCGGCGGCTGATCTGCTTGTCACCAACATCCACCATATGGGCCTGGCCGCTGGCGTCGAAATGGGTCAATCCGGACATGAAAACCTCCAGCAAGATGCTGCCGCGTACGGCTAGCTGAAAAAGGCTGGCAGTGTGCCGCTAGCGGATCAGTTTGCCAATTAGCCAGAAGAGGGTGATGAGCAGACCCAGGCCGCCAGTCCACTTGCACAGGCACTGGCTCAGCATGAGATAGCGCGGGTTGCGGGTAAGGGCATAGCTGATGGCGGACCAGCCAAAAGCCAGAATCATGACAATGGCCCACAGCCGCCACAGCGCCAGCATGCCTACACCACCTCGGGCAGGCGATGGAAGCTGGACGGAGCGTCCAGCGGGTCGGTAAAGCTGACGTATTCCCAGGCGTCCGGCGTATCCAGCAGCTTGCGCAGCAATTTGTTATTGAGCGCATGGCCGGATTTATGGCCGGAGAAGGTGGCAATCAGCGGGTGGCCGACGATGTACAGGTCGCCAATGGCATCCAGAATCTTGTGGCGCACGAATTCGTCGGGAAAACGCAGGCCTTCCGGATTCAGCACGTATTCGTCATCGATGACGATGGCGTTGTCCAGGCTACCACCCAGCCCCAGTCCGTGCTGGCGCATGTATTCCACTTCGTGCATGAAACCGAAGGTGCGGGCGCGGCTGATTTCGTCCAGATAAGAGCTGCTGGCGAAATCGATGGTGACCTTTTGCGGGGCCAGATTGAAAGCGGGATGGTTGAACTCGATGGACAGGGTGATCTTGAAGCCATCCATCGGCTCCAGCTTGACCCATTTGTCCCCTTCAACGATTTCCACTGGCTGCTTGACGCGGATGAAGCGCTTGGGTGCAGTCTGCTCGACCACCCCGGCACTTTGCAGCAGATAAATGAAAGGGGCAGCGGAACCATCCATGATGGGCATTTCCGCTGCCGTCACCTCGACAATGAGGTTGTCGATGCCAAAGCCGGCAAAGGCCGACATCAAATGCTCGATCGTGCCGACACGCACGCCGGTGGCGGTCACCAGCGTGGAGGAGAGGCGCGTGTCGTTGACGAGCGCAGGCTCGGCTTTCACATCCTCCGACTCGGGCAAGTCGGTGCGGCGAAAGACGATGCCGGTGTCGGGTGCTGCCGGCAGCAGGGTGAGTTTCACCCGCTCGCCAGAATGCAAGCCGACACCTGTGGCGCTGATCGCTTGTTTCAGCGTGCGCTGGAATATCATGTGAAGCTTTCAGGCAATCGGGAAAACCCGATTTTAGCACAGGCTTGCGCCATGCTTTATTGATTGCTTGTCACAGATAAATAGTTTTTAACTATTTTACCAGAGTAGCCTTTCTCAATCGGCCTGCTTGCGCAGGAAGGCCGGAATATCGTAGCTGTCGCTGACTTCCGGGTTGGAGAAGTCGGTGGACGGCACCGCGCGGCGACGGCCCTGACGCATGATGGCCGGGGTATCGAAATCGTCGTAGTTGATCACTTCGACGGCACGGTCGTCGGTGCCGGTCTTGACGATCTTGATGTATTCCGGACGCTCTTCGCGTACCGGCTTTTGCTGACCCAGGCCAGTGGCGATCAGGGTGACACGGATGGTGTCTTCCGGCATGTCTTCCACTTCGGCGGTACCGAACTTGATCTGGGCATCTTCGTCGGCGTACTGACGGATGATGCCCATGATTTCGCGGTATTCGCTCATCTTCAGGCAACCCGGTGCGGTGGAAATGTTCACCAGTACGCCACGGGCACCTTCCAAGGTGATGTTGTCCAGCAGCGGGCTGGCCACGGCCTGCTCGGCAGCCACGCGGGCACGGTCGATACCAGAGGCGTAAGCCGAACCCATCATGGCCAGGCCCATTTCGCACATCACGGTGCGCACGTCGGCAAAGTCGACGTTGATCAGGCCGGGGCAGGTAATCACTTCGGCAATACCGGCCACTGCGCCCTTGAGCACGTCATCGGCGGCGCGGAAGGCTTCACGCATGGTGACATCGTCGCCCAGCACTTCCATCAGCTTTTCGTTGGGGATGACGATCAGCGAATCGACATGCTTTTTCAGGTCTTCGATGCCGCTCTGTGCCACTTTCAGGCGCTTGCCTTCGTGGTCGAACGGACGGGTGACCACACCCACGGTCAGGATGCCCAGTTCCTTGGCCACTTCGGCCACCACCGGTGCGGCACCAGTACCGGTGCCACCGCCCATGCCGGCGGTCACGAACACCATATTGGCGCCACGCAGGGCATCGGCGATGCGTTCGCGGTCTTCCAGTGCTGCGCTGCGGCCCACTTCGGGGTTGGCACCGGCACCCAGACCACGGGTCAGGTTGTTGCCCAGTTGCAGTTTCTGCGGCGACTTGTTGCGCTGCAGGGATTGCGCATCGGTATTGGCGCAGATGAACTCCACACCATGCACATGACTGCTGATCATGTTGTCGATGGCATTGCAACCACCGCCACCCACGCCGATGACTTTGATCACGGCCGCGTTGGCGGTCTCTTGCATTACTTCAAAAACCATTCCGCTCATTTGCCTCTCCTCAAGTTTAAGATGAGCTTGCATTTCCGATATTTACTGCTGCCCGATAAAACACATCACCCCGGCGGCCACCCGGCCGCCCGGGCTTAAAAATTCCCGGCGAACCAGGCCTTCATGCGGCCGAACAGATGGCCGACACCAGCGCTTTCCACTTTGGGGCCGCTATGGGTCTGGATCTGGTCCTTACCGTACAACAACAGACCGACACCGGTAGAGAAGCGCGGGGTCTTCACCACTTCGGCCAGGCCGCCTACATACTTGGGCACTCCCACGCGTACCGGCATGTGGAATACCTCTTCGGCCAGTTCCACCATGCCCGGCATCAGGCTGGCACCACCGGTCAGCACGATGCCGGAGGACAGCAGGTCTTCGAAGCCGCTGCGGCGCAGCTCCTGCTGTACCAGCTGGAAGAGTTCTTCCACCCGAGGTTCCACCACTTCGGCCAGGGTGGCGCGCGACATCTGACGCGGACCGCGCTCGCCCACGCCCGGCACTTCGATCATCTGGCCCGGATCGGCCATGGTCACCAGCGCGACTGCGTGCTGGATCTTGATGTCTTCGGCTTCCTTGGTCGGGGTACGCAGCGCCATGGCGATGTCGTTGGTGATCTGGTCACCGGCAATCGGAATCACCGCGGTATGGCGGATGGCACCATTGGCATACACCGCGATATCAGTAGTACCGCCACCGATATCGATCAGGCACACGCCCAGTTCCTTTTCGTCTTCCGACAGCACGGCAATGGCCGAGGCCATCGGCTGCAATACCAGGTCGGATACTTCCAGCCCGCAGCGGCGCACGCACTTGGTGACGTTCTGCGCGGCAGACACGGCACCGCTGACGATGTGCACCTTGGCTTCCAGCCGCACACCGCTCATGCCCAGCGGCTCGCGCACGCCTTCCTGGCCGTCGATGCTGTATTCCTGGGTGAGGATGTGCAGCACCTGATGGTCCGGCGGGATGGTGACGGCGCGGGCAGTCTCAATCACGCGCTCGATGTCCATCTGCATGACTTCACGGTCCTTGATGGCCACCATGCCGTGCGAATTGATGCTCTTGATGTGGCTGCCTGCAATGCCGGCAAACACCTCGTGAATCTTGCAGTCGGCCATCAGCTCGGCCTCCTCCAATGCACGCTGGATGGCCTGCACCGTGGATTCGATGTTCACCACCATGCCGCGCTTCAGACCGCGAGACGGGGTCTGGCCCATGCCGATGATGTTGAGCTGGCCGTCATCCAGAACTTCCGCGACAATCGCCACGATCTTGGATGTGCCGATGTCCAGGCCGACCAGCATGTTCTTGCTTTCCTTAGGTTTGCTCACCTGTCGCTCCAGCTTGGTATTACTTTTTCACTTGAGCCGGCGGGGCCTTGTAATCAGGCATCCGCACGGCAAATCCATTGGGGTAGCGCATATCCACGTAATCGATGTGGTACGGCAGCGCTGCCAGCTTGTCTTTCCAGTACTGGGCGAATCGCTCCACCCGCAAATCCACGTCGCCACGACCCAGATCCAGCTTGATGTCGTTATCCAGCCCGACCTGCCAGGCACGGCGTGGCGACAGCCAGATGTCCTTGGGGGCCAGCCCCGTCGGTTTCAGGCCCTGGCGCAAACGCGCCAGCATGGCTGTCATGTCCTTTTCTGCGCCTGCCGGGCCGTAAAACACCGGCAGTTGCTGATCACTGGCGGCATCGAAGCGATCACCGTGGCTGTCTACCAGCCCGTTTTCACCCCAGCGCGCCAGCGCCACATGTTCTTCCACTGCAATTTCCAGCGCATCCGGCCAGCGCCGGCGCACCTGGGCATCCCGCACCCAGGGCAGCTTGCCGAATGCCGCCCGCGTCTTGTCGATGTCCAGCGTGAAGAAAGTCCCGGTCAGCTCATGTTCGGCAATGAAGCGCAGCTGCTCCGGTGTCACCCTTTTCATCTGTCCCTGGATCTGGATCTTCTTCACCGGAAACACCGGTGCATGCGTCACCCAGAATCCACCTGCATACATCAGCATCAGCAGCGAGGCGCCCAGCAGGAAATTGGCCAGGCCTTTCAGCAGCTGATGGTTATCCCACATGCACCATATCCAGCACGTTCAGGCAGAGGTCCTCATAGCTGATGCCCTGGGCACGCGCAGCCATTGGCACCAGGCTGTGGCTGGTCATGCCCGGGTTGGTATTCACTTCCAGCAGATAGATGCCACCATCCTCATCCATCAGGAAATCCACCCGGCCCCAACCCTGGCCACCCAGCACGCGGAAGGCCTGCAGGCACAGTGCACGGGCGCGCTGTTCCACTTCTTCGCTCAAGCCGGACGGGCAGCGGTAGACCGTGTCGTCACGGAAATACTTGGCCTGATAATCGTAATACTCGGTAGCCGGCTCGATCTTGATCGTGGGATAAGCCTGGCCATCTATCACGGCACAGGTGTATTCACCACCACCGACAAAGCGCTCGGCCAATACCAGCGGGTCGTACTTGCGGGCTTCCTCAAACGCGGCTTGCAGTTCGCCCGGCTGTTTTACCTTGGTCACGCCAATGCTGGAGCCTTCGGTGGCCGGCTTCACAAACAGCGGCAGGCCCAGTCGTGCTTCCACGGCGGCGAAGTCGCTGTTCTCGTCCAGCAGCTCGAATTCCGGAATCGGCAGCCCGGCACCGCGCCACAGCAGCTTGGTGCGCCATTTGTCCATGCAGATGGCCGATGCCATCACCCCACAGCCGGTATACGGAATGCCCAGGGTTTCCAGTGCGCCCTGCAGCGTGCCGTCTTCGCCAAACGGACCGTGCAGGATGATGAACACGCGCTCGAAGCCTTCGTCCTTCAGCGCCGACAGCGGTTTGTCAGCCGGGTCGAAGGCGTGGGCGTCCACCCCGCGCGAACGCAAGGCGCTGAGTACACCATTGCCGCTCATCAGCGAGATTTCCCGCTCGGCGGAGCTGCCGCCCATCATCACTGCCACTTTGCCGTACTGCTTCATTGCTCTTCCTTACTGGGAGGGTCTGTCCCCTCCCGCCAAAATTCGCCTGCTACTTACAGCTTGCCCGCCACCAGCTTGCCTGGCACCGCGCCAATGGAACCGGCACCCATGGTGATCACCACATCGCCATCGCGGGCGATGTCCATGATGGTGCGCGGCATATCGGCAATCTGCTCGACAAACAGCGGCTCCACCTTGCCCGACACGCGCACGGCACGTGCCAGTGCACGGCCATCGGCAGCCACGATGGGCGCTTCGCCAGCGGCATAGACTTCAGACAGCAACAGCGCATCGACCCCGTTCAATACCTTGACGAAGTCTTCAAACAGATCGCGGGTACGGCTGTAACGGTGCGGCTGGAAGGCCAGCACCAGTCGCTTGTCCGGGAAAGCACCGCGCACGGCAGACAGCGTGGCGGCCATTTCCACCGGGTGATGGCCGTAGTCGTCCACCAGGGTGAAGCTGCCACCAGCCGGCAGGGCCACTTCGCCATAACGCTGGAAGCGACGGCCCACGCCGGCAAATTCGGCCAGACCACGCTGGATGGACGGAATGTCCGCGCCACACTCCAGACCGATGGCAATGGCCGACAAGGCGTTCAGCACGTTGTGACGGCCCGGCAGGTTCAGCACCACCGGGAAGGTCTGGCGTTGGCCGTTGTTGACCACCACATCGAAATGCATCTGGCCGCTGGCGGCCACTACGTTTTCGGCATAGATGTCGGCCGAATCGTCCAGGCCATAGGTGGTCACCGGCTTGGTGATGCGGCTGCGAATCTCGCGCACATTCGGGTCGTCCACACACAGCACGGCCCGGCCATAAAACGGCAGGCGATGCAGGAAATCGACAAAAGCCTGTTTGAGCTTGTCGAAGCTGTGGTCGTAGGTGTCCATGTGGTCGGCGTCGATATTGGTGATCACCGCCATCACCGGCGTCAGGTGCAGGAAGGACGCGTCCGACTCATCCGCTTCGGCCACCAGGAACTCACCCGAGCCCAGCTTGGCGTTGGTACCCGCTGCAGTCAGCTTGCCGCCGATGACGAAAGTCGGGTCCAGCCCGGCTGCCGCCAGCACCGAGGCCGTCAGGCTGGTGGTGGTGGTCTTGCCATGGGTGCCGGCAATGGCGATGCCCTGCTTGAAGCGCATCAGCTCGGCCAGCATCATGGCGCGCGGGATTACCGGAATACGGCGTTCACGCGCGCACAGCACTTCCGGGTTGTCAGCCTTCACCGCAGTGGAGGTCACCACCACATCGGCACCTTCCATATAGGTGGCGTCATGGCCAAAGAACACGCGTGCGCCCTGCGCGGCCAGGCGCTGGGTGGCGGCGCCATCAGCCATGTCCGAACCGGACACGCTGTAACCCAGGTTCAACAGAACCTCGGCAATGCCGCACATGCCGACACCACCGATGCCGACGAAGTGAATGTGTTTGACCCTGTGTTTCATGTTCTTTCTCGTTGCTTCTGGCCGCTTGTCGCTGCCGTATTACTGTTCATCTGCCAGTGCCTGGCACAGATCGGCCACCCGGGCGGCTGCACCGGGCCGGGCCAATGCATGGGCATGGCTGGCAAGTTCCAGCAGACGGGGCCGGTCAAGACCAGCCAGCACGTCTGCCAGCTTTTGTGCTGTCAATTCGCTTTGCGGCAGATGAATCGCCGCGCCTTCCTGCGCCATCCAGCTGGCGTTGTCGCGTTGATGCGCGGTGGTGGAGACCACCAGCGGCACCAGAATGCTGGCCACACCAGCGGCGCACAACTCGCTCACCGTGATGGCCCCGGCGCGGCAGATGATCAGGTCGCAATCAGCCAGCCGGCTCGGCATGTCATCAATAAACGGCAACAGCGTCACATGCTGATCCAGCCCGGCAGCACGATAGGCCGCCTGTACCTCGGCAAAATTCGCTTCGCCAGTCTGGTGGGTCAGCACCGGACGCTGTGCTGCCGGCAGCAGCGCCAGCGCTTGCGGCAGGGTCTGGTTCAGTACCCGCGCCCCCAGGCTGCCGCCCACCACCAGCACGCGCAGCGGACCGCTGCGCCCGGCCATGCGCTGTGCCGGTGCCGGCAGGGCTTCGATTTCACGGCGCACCGGATTACCGGTCACCAGCGCCTTGGCCCCGCTCTTGGCTGCACTGCCATCAAAACCGCACACCAGCTTGCGGGCAAACGGCAGCAGTGCCTTGTTGCTCAAGAGCAGGCTGGCATCGGCATTCACCAGCACCAGCGGTTTCCACAGCAGGCCGCTCATTACCCCGCCCGGCAGGCAGACATAGCCGCCCATGCCCAGCACCACGTCCGGACGATGGCGAAACAACAGCTGTGCTGAGCGCACAAAAGCGCCGCACAGTTGCAGCACGCCCTTGAGTGAGCCGATCAAGCCCTTACCACGCACGCCATGAAACGCCAGCCGCTCCAGCGGAATGCCGGTGGGTGGTACCAGCTTGTTTTCCATACCGCGCTCGGTACCCAGCCAAACCACTTTCCAGCCGCGCTGTTGCAGCTCTTTGGCCACGGCGAGGCCGGGGACGATGTGTCCACCCGTACCAGCTGCCATTACCATGACCGTTCTATTCGTCATCTTCATCAAACCTTGTAACCGCGCATGATGCGGCGGTTCTCATAATCCACCCGCAGCAGCACGGCCATCGCCACCAGATTCATCAACATGGCCGAGCCCCCAAACGACATCAGCGGCAGGGTCAGGCCCTTGGTGGGCAGCAAGCCCATGTTCACGCCGATGTTGAAAAACACCTGGATGCCCAGCCAGATGCCCAGCCCCTGCGCCACCAGCGCCTGGAAGAAGCGCTCCAGCTTTTTCGATTCCACGCCGATGTGAAACGCACGGCGCACGATCCAGGCATATAGGCCGATCACCACGCAGATGCCAGCAAAGCCGAATTCTTCCGAAATCACCGCCATGATGAAGTCGGTGTGGGCCTCGGGCAGGTAGAACAGCTTTTCAATACTGGAACCCAGCCCCACGCCATACCACTCTCCCCGACCGATGGCGATCAGCGAGTGCGACAGCTGATAGCCCTTCCCATAGGGGTCGTCCCACGGGTCCATAAAGCCCAGCACCCGCTTCAGGCGATAGGGCGAGGAGATGATCAGCAGCACGATGGCCACCGCCGCCATCACCGCCAACCCGGAGAAGATGCGCATATTGATGCCGCCGAGGAACAGCACGCCCATGGCGATGGACATCACCACCATCAGCGCGCCAAAGTCCGGCTCGCGCAGTAGCAGGAAGGCCACCGCCACCATGGCGGCAAACATCGGCGCAAAACCTTCTTTCAGGCTGTGCAGCTTGTGTGTCTTGCGCACGGTGTAGTCAGCGGCATAAATCACCGTGGCGAACTTCATGATTTCCGACGGCTGCAGATTGAGCACGAACAGGTTGATCCAGCGGCGCGAACCATTCACCACCCGGCCAATGCCGGGAACCAGCACCAGCACCAGCAGCACGATGCCCAGCAGGAACAGTTTGCCGGCGTACTTTTGCCAGATACGGGTGGGTACCTGGAACAGGATGTAAGAAGCGCTGAGGCCGATCACCATGAAGATGACGTGGCGGATCAGATAGAAATAACGATTCTGCGTGGCAGCATCGGCCTCGGCATAGGCAATCGACGCTGAGTACACCATCACCAGGCTGATGGACAACAGCAGGGCCAGCGCCCAGGCCAGTGCCTCGTCAAAAGGTTTGATGGCGGTGTAGCGGCGCGCCGAGTGCACGATCATGGCTGCCCCTTTCCGACCGCTGCGGCCTTGATTTCTGCCACGGTATCAATGAACACCTGGGCGCGATGGGCATAGTTGCGGAACATGTCCAGGCTGGCACAGGCCGGCGACAGCAGCACCACATCACCCGGCTGGGCAAGCGCGGCCGCAGCGCGGGTGGCCTCTTCCAGCGTGGCGTAGTCGTACAGGGCAACGCCGCTGTCGGCCAGTGCGGCACGGATACGGCCGGCATCGCGGCCAATCAGCAACACCGCGCGGGCGATGCGCTGGCAGGCCGGAGCCAGCGGGCTGAAATCCTGGCCCTTGCCATCTCCACCGGCAATCAGCACCACCTTGCGGGTCATGCCATTGAGCGCGGCTTCGGTGGCTCCGACATTGGTGCCCTTGGAATCGTCAATCCAGGCGATGCCGTCAAATTCGTCCACCAGCTCCACGCGGTGGGCCAGGCCCTGGAAGCTTTGCAAGCCTTGTAACAGAGCGGCACGCTCAAGACCGATGCTGTCGCACAAGGCCAGCGCCGCCAAGGCGTTGGCGGCATTGTGCAGGCCTTGCAGTTGCAGCTTGGCTTGCAGCAGCACAGCCTCGCCCTGCGCGCTCAGCCAGTATTGGCCATCCTGCTGAGTGAGGCTGTATTCCATCGGCTGCTTGAGCGAGAACCACTTCACCTGATGGCCGGGACGCACCATGGCCGGGGCCAGAATGTCGTCGCGGTTCAGCACCTGCACACCCAGACCATTGAACACGGCGGTCTTGGCGTGGGCGTAGTCCAGCAGATCGTGGTAGCGATCCAGGTGGTCTTCGGAAATATTCAGCACGGTGGCGGCATCCGCCTCCAGGCTGTACGTGGTTTCCAGTTGGAAGCTGGACAATTCCAGAACCCAAACATCGGGCTGCTGGCCAGACTGTTCGCGCTCCAGCAGGGCCTCCAGCACCGCCAGGCCGATATTACCGGCCACGATGGTATCCAGCCCCGCTTGCTGGCACAGATGGCCGACCAGACTGGTGACCGTGGTCTTGCCATTGGAGCCGGTGATGGCGATGACCTTGCTGCCATTACCCTTGATGGCGCGGGCCAGCAGTTCCACATCGCCCACCACTTCACCACCGGCACGGCGGAAGGCGTCAATGGCCGGGGTTTTCAGCGGCACGCCGGGGCTGAGCACCAGCATGTCGACACCCGCAAAAGTGCTGGCATCAAAGGCACCGACGCGCAGTTCGGCGTCCGGCACATGGCGCTGCAATTCGGCCACGCGCTCCGGCGCGGGCTTGCTATCGGCCACCACCACGCGTGCGCCGTGGGCAGCCAGATAGCGCGCGGCAGCCAGCCCCGAGCCTCCCAGCCCCACTACCGCGATGTGTCGATCAGCAAAGTCCATGAGCCCTTATCCTTAACGCAATTTCAACGAAGCCAGGCCAGCCAGCACCAGCATCATGGTGACAATCCAGAAACGCACCACCACCTGGGTTTCCTTCCAGCCCTTCAATTCGTAGTGGTGATGCAGCGGTGCCATGCGGAACACGCGCTTGCCGGTGAGCTTGAACGAGGTCACCTGGATCATCACCGACAGCGCTTCCATCACGAACAGACCGCCCATGATGAACAGCACGATTTCCTGGCGCACGATTACCGCCACGGTACCCAGCGCCGCACCCAGTGCCAGCGCACCCACATCACCCATGAATACCTGGGCCGGATAGGCGTTGAACCACAGGAAGCCCAGACAGGCCCCGCAGATGGCAGCGCAGAACACCACGACCTCATGCGCGCCGGGAATGAAGGGCAGGCCCAGGTAGCGGGAGAACACCACGTGACCGGCCACATAGGCAAAGATGGACAGGCCGGAGGCCACCATCACCACCGGCAGCGCTGCCAGACCGTCCAGACCATCGGTCAGGTTGACCGCATTCGAGGTGCCGACAATCACCAGATAGGTCAGCACGCAGAAGCCCACCACGCCCAGCGGGTAGGCCACGGTCTTGAAGAAGGGCACGATGAATTCGGTGGAGGCCGGCAGCTTGGCGGTTGCAATCAGGAACACCCCGGCAGCAATGGCAATGGTGGATTGCCAGGCCATCTTGAACTTGGCCGACACCCCTTTCGGGTCCTTGTACACCACCTTGCGCCAGTCGTCGTAAAAGCCCAGCGCCCCGGTTCCCAGCATCACCGCCAGCAGCAGCCAGACGTATTTGTTGGACAGGTCGGCCCACAGCAGGGTGGTAATGGTGATGGACAGCAGGATCAGCGAACCGCCCATGGTCGGGGTACCGGCCTTGACCAGATGGGTTTGCGGGCCATCATTGCGCACCGCCTGGCCGACTTTCAGTTCGGTCAGCTTGCGGATCACCCACGGCCCCATCAGCAGCGAGATGGTCAGCGAAGTCAGCGCCGCCATCACCGCCCGCAGGGTGACGTAGAACACAACGTTAAAGGTCCGGATATGAGAACCCAGCAATTCAGCTAGCCAGAGCAGCACCTTACACTCCCTCTTCTTGTTGTTTTGCGGTCGTCAGGTGTTCCACCACCCGTTCCATACGCATGAAGCGCGAACCCTTCACCAGCACCGAGGTTCCCGCTTGCAAATTGGCGTCCAGCCAGCTGGCCAACGCCACGAAATCATCAAAACTCTGCGCGCCGTCGCCATAGGCAGCGGCGGCGTGACGGCTGAGTTCGCCCAGCGTCACCAATTGGGCAATGCCGCGCAGGCGGGCGTGTTCGCCCACTTCGCAATGCAGTTGCACGGCTGACTCGCCCAGCTCGCCGATATCACCCATCACGAAGCAGTGCGGTGCCGGCAAGCCGGCCAGCACATCGATACCGGCTTTCATGGAATCCGGATTGGCGTTGTAGCTGTCGTCGATCACCACGCCACCGTGCAGGCCAGCCTTCTGCTGCAAACGGCCCTTGGCATTGCCAAAAGCAGCCAGGCCGGCCGCGATGGTGGCCAGCGGTACATCCAGCGCCAGCGCCAGCGCAGCGGCGGCCAGCGCATTGCGGACATTGTGTTCGCCCGGCGCCGGCAGGCTGATGGCCTGCTCGCCCTGCGGGCTGCACAGGGTAAAACTGCTCTCCAGCGCCTGCAGCTTGATGTCACGGGCGCTGATGTCGGCTGGCTGTTGCAGGCCGAAGCTGCACACGCGGTGCTTGCCGGCAGCCGTACGGAACAGATCGACATTGGCGTCGTCGGCATTGATGATGGCCACGCCATCGTCCGGCAGACCGCGGAAAATCTCTGCCTTGGCCCGCGCCACATCGGTGGTGTCAGCGAAATAGCCAAAATGTGCACGCATGGCATTGTTGACCAATGCCACTTGCGGCTGCGCCAGCCCAGTCAGATAAGTCAGCTCGCCGTGATGGTTCATGCCCATTTCCAGCACCGCATAGCGGTGGGCGGGCTTGAGACCCAGCAGGGTGAGCGGCAGGCCAATATCGTTATTGAAGTTGCCGGCAGTGGCATGCACGGCGGCGTCTCCGGCATGGGCCTTGAGAATGGCGGTGAGCATTTCCTTGACCGTAGTCTTGCCGTTGGAGCCGGTAATGCCCACGCGCAGCGCCGGCAGTGTGGCAGCCCAACCGGCAGCCAGACGGCCCAGCGCCAGCCGGGTATCAGCTACCCGGATCAGGCTGGCATTTTCCAGTGCAAAATCCTCGGCCACCAGTGCAGCAACAGCACCACGGGCCAGCACATCGGCCACGAATTCATGAGCATCAAAACGCTCGCCCTTGAGCGCGACAAACAGGTCGCCCGGCTGCACGGCACGGCTATCGGTGACCACGCGGGCCAGACACACTTGCCCGTCGCCACCCGTCAGGATGCCGCCAGCCAGTTGTGCCGCCTGTTGCAAGGTCATCATGTCCGGTCTCCCCAGGCCGTCAGCGCTTCTTCGGCAATGCGGAAGTCGGAGAAGGGATGCTTGACCCCGGCGATGTCCTGGTATTCCTCGTGGCCCTTGCCCGCGACAAGCACGATATCGCCAGCCTGCGCCTGGGCGACTGCCCAGTGAATGGCGGCAGCACGGTCGGCCTCGACATGGCCTGGATGGCTCATGCCAGCCAGAATGTGTTCGATGATGGTTTGCGGGGTTTCCGTACGCGGGTTGTCGCTGGTCACCACCGCCACATCGGCAATGCGCTCGGCGATTTCACCCATCATCGGGCGCTTGCCCGGATCACGGTCGCCTCCGCAGCCGAATACGCAATACAGCTTGCTACCGGCCGGGCGGATGTCGGCCAGCGTGGCCAGGGCTTTTTCCAGGGCATCCGGGGTGTGGGCGTAATCGATCACCACCAGCGGCTCGTGGCTGCCGCCTATGCTCTGCATGCGACCACGTGCCGGCTGAATACGTGCCATGACTGCTGCAGCATCGGCCAGGCTGATGCCGTTGACACACAGCGTGGCCAGACAGGCCAGGAGATTGCTGGCATTGAAGCGCCCCACCAGGCCGGTGCGCACTTCCACCTCACCCCAAGGGGTGGTCACCTGCAGGTGCAGACCATCCAGATTGGCCGTGAGGCTGAGCGGGCGGACATCACCCTGGGTCAGGCCGTAGCTCACTACCTTGGTCTGACTGGCATCAATGTCCTGCACCAGCTGGCGGCCAAACGGGTCGTCCACATTGATGACCGCATGCTTGAGGCCTT
This sequence comes from Aquitalea aquatica, assembly GCF_013911085.1. Lineage (GTDB taxonomy): Bacteria > Pseudomonadota > Gammaproteobacteria > Burkholderiales > Chromobacteriaceae > Aquitalea > Aquitalea aquatica. Next base: position 143,787 of record NZ_JACERN010000039.1, on the reverse strand, counting down.
CCCAGTGGAACAGCTTGGCCTTAGCCGCACCGTAGGCTTCCATGCTGCCGTGGTAGTCCAGATGGTCGCGGGTCAGGTTGGTAAACACCGCCGTAGCAAAGCTGACGCCATTGACCCGCGACTGGTCCAGCCCATGACTGGACACTTCCATGGTCACCACGTGTGCTCCCTGGCGGCGGTATTCGGCCAGTTTCTGTTGCACGGTCACCGGGTCCGGCGTGGTGTGGGTGGTTTCGGTCAGCTCGCCATAAAAACCATTACCCACGGTGCCAATCAGCGCGGCTTTTTGCCCCAGCAGGGAAAAGGCCTGTGCCAACCAGTGGGAAATCGACGTCTTGCCATTGGTGCCGGTAATGCCGATCACCGTCATCGCCAGGCTGGGCTGGCCATAGACATGTGCCGCCACCATGCCGGCGCGTTCGCGCAGGGCCGGCACCGGCAGATTGGGCAGATCCCATTCCGGTTTCCAGGCAAATCCGTCAGCACTGTCCCACAGCACGGCGGCTGCGCCTTTTTCCAGCGCAGCAGCAATGAAGTCGCGGCCATCAGCGTACTCGCCGTGGCAGGCCAGGAAGATATCTCCGGGCAGCACGCGGCGGCTGTCAGCCTCGACCCGTTTGAGGGGGAGGCCCAGCTGGTTCAGTTGTGCCGGATCCCAGTCCGGCAAGCTTGTCAGGCGACTTTTCATGTTCTGTTTCTTCAAAAATCCGCAGGGACCGGGGTCGAATCCGGCAGCAAGCTATTGTTGGACGGCTCGTCCGGCTGCACATTCAGCACGCGCAGCGCGCCGCCAGCCACCTGGGAAAACACCGGCGCGGAAATGGCGCCGCCGTAATATTTGCCGGCCGTGGGTTCGTCTATCATCACGGCCACGATCAGCTTGGGGTTCTTGCCCGGGGCAAAGCCCATAAACAGGGCGCGGTGCTTGTTAGCCACATAGGTGCGGCCTTCCAGCTTGCGCGCCGTACCGCTCTTGCCGCCGATGCTGTAACCGATGATGCGGCCACCCACAGCACCGCCACCCGGCTCACTGTTGGCGACCAGCAGGTCGTGCATCTCGTGTGAGGTTTTCTCGCTCAGCACACGCTTGCCCGGCATGGGTGTGCTGGTCTTGTATAGCGAGATGGGCAGCATCACGCCGTCATTGGTAAAAATGGTATAAGCCCGCGCCATCTGGAGCAGGCTGACTGATACGCCGTAGCCAAAGGACATGGTGGCCTGCTCGATGGGCCGCCAGCTTTTCCAGTCGCGTAATCGCCCTGCCGCCTCACCGGGAAAACCGGTATTGGGCGGACGGCCAAAGCCCAGCGAGTCGTAATAAGTCCAGAAATCCTGCGGCGAATTGAGCAAGGCCAGCTTGCTGGTACCCACATTGGACGACTTCTGAATAATGCCGAGAATATTCAGGCTGGGCTGGGCCGATACGTCGCGAATGGTAGCCGGGCCAATCATGTAGCTGTGCGTGTCCAGCACGGTATTGACGTTGGCCTTGCCGTGCTCCAGCGCCAGCGAGATCGACAGCGGCTTCATGGTGGAGCCGGGTTCGAACAGGTCGATCACCGCCCGGTTACGCAGCATTTCCGGCGTGGTGCCAACCCGGTTGTTGGGATTGAAGGAGGGGTAGTTGGCCAGCGCCAGCAGTTCACCGGTCTTGGCATCCAGCACGACGACACTGCCCGCCTTGGCCTTGTTCTCTTCCACGGCGGCCTTGATTTCGCGGTAGGCCAGGTACTGGATGCGATGATCCACCGCCAGCGCCAGGGTCTGGCCATCGCGCGGCGGCTCGATGGCAGCCACATCCTCGATGATGTGACCACGACGATCCTTGATCACCACACGGCGGCCATCCTTGCCGGACAGCATTTTTTCGCGCGCCAGCTCCACACCTTCCTGACCTTTGCCGTCCACCCCGGTAAAACCGATGATGTGGGAAATGATTTCCCCGGCCGGATAGAAGCGGCGGTATTCCTGCTGTTTGGCAATGCCGGGAATGCCCAGGGCAATCACCTTGTCTGCCACTTCCGGATTGATCTGACGCTTGATGTAAACGAATTCTTTCTTGCGGTCAGACAGTTTGGTGGCCAGCTCCTCCGGTGCCATATCCAGCAGCTTGCCCAGATCACGCAGCTTGGCCGGCGGCACCGGCTCCATGTCGGCCGGGCTGGCCCAGATGGTTTGTACCGGCGAGCTGATGGCCAGCGGTTCACCGTTACGGTCGGTGATCACCCCGCGGTTGGCCTCCAGCGTCATGGCGCGACGGAAACGCGCCTCACCCTGGCCTTGCAGGAAGTCCTGCTGCACCACTTGCAGGTAAATGGCACGGCCGATCAGCGCCAGAAACAGCATGCCCAGCATCACCAGCACAAAACGCACACGCCCTGCCGTCATTTTCAGGGCAGGGCTGGCATCGGCAAGGCGTTCACGCTGATGGGCGGAGTAGCTGGTGCGCATCAGGCACCTCCCCGGGCAGAAATCACCTGGATCTGCCGTGGATCCGGCGTGTGCATGCCCAGCCGCGTACTGGCGGCCTTTTCAATCACCGCGTGCGCACCCCAGGTACTTTGCTCCAGTTGCAGCTGGCCAAATTCCACCTCCAGCTGCTGGGCGGACTTCTGCTCTTTCTGCAGGTCGCTGTACAGCCTGCGCGATACGTGCTGCGAGGTGACCACCGACCAGGCGGACACCACGACCAGCACCAGAAGGATCGCGCACAGGCGGTTCATGCATCCCCCTCCCGCCACGGCGCGGCGGTACGCTCGGCGATACGCATGATGGCGCTGCGGGAACGGGCGTTTTCACGCACTTCTTCCTCGCTGGCGCGCACCGGCTTGCCCACGGTTTCCAGCGGCGGGCGGGCCATCTCGTCGGCACGCACCATCACCCAGGTAGGCAGCTTTTCCACGCTGCTGGCATCACGCAGGTATTGTTTGACGATACGGTCTTCCAGCGAGTGGAAGCTGATGATGGCCAGCCGGCCGCCCTCAGCCAGATGACGGGCCGCTTGCGGCAACACCGCTTTCAGCTCGTCCAGCTCGCGGTTCACAAAGATCCGGATCGCCTGGAAGGTCCGCGTGGCTGGGTCCTGACCCGGTTCCCGAGTACGGACGTTTTGCCCAACGAGCAGGGCGAGCTCACGCGTGGTCTGGAGGGGAGCGAGCTCCCGTTGCGCAACAATGGCTGCTGCGATCTTGCGAGCAAACCGCTCTTCACCATAAGTCTTGATGACCTCTTTGATTTCGTCTTCTTCCGCAGTAGCCAGCCACTGGGCGGCAGTGATGCCGCGGGTGGTGTCCATGCGCATGTCCAGCGGTGCGTCGAAGCGGAAACTGAAGCCGCGACGTCCGTCGTCGATCTGTGGCGAGGACACGCCCAGATCCATCAATACACCATCCACCACGGCCACACCCAGCCGGGCCAGTTCCTGGCCCAGGGTTTCGAAACCGTTGTGGACAATGGTAAAGCGACTGTCTTCTGCCGCCAGCTTGTCAGCTTCGGCAATGGCTTCCAGATCCTTGTCGAAGGCAATCAGGCGGCCGTGCGGCCCCAGCTGCGACAGGATGAGCCGGCTGTGGCCACCGCGACCGAAGGTGCAGTCCACATACACGCCATCAGGCTTGATGGCGAGCGCGGCTACAGCTTCGGCTAGCAGCACCGTGCGGTGCACGTACGGGGTGGAACTCACAGGGTAAAGTCTCCAAGATGTTGTGCCAGATCGGCTTGGTCGATGGCCAGTGCTTCCGTGGTCTGGCTGTCCCACTCCTCGGCATTCCACAGCTCGAAGCGGTTGCCCATGCCCACCAGTGCCACGTCCTTGTCCAGACCGACCAGTTCGCGCAGGCGGGAAGGCAGCAAGATGCGTCCGGCGCTGTCCATGTCCAGCGTTTCTGCGTGGCCAAGCACGAGGCGCTGGTAGCGTTTCAGCGTGGGATTGCCGGTGGGAAGTGCCAGTAGACGAGCTTCAACCGGACGCCAATTAGGTTCTGGGTAAATCAGCAGATGGTCGGGGGATTCGAGGGTGACAACCAGTTTGTGTCCGAACGCGGACAGCAGTGTCTCACGGTGTCTGGCCGGAATGGCCAAACGACCCTTGCTATCAAGAGAGACAATACTGACGCCGCCGATCATGAGCTGGACACCACCGCTGAAAGTTGAGGGGCCGTCGCCCCACATTTACCCACTTCACCCCACTTTTCGCCACTATAAGAAAGAACTTCACTATGGTCAACATCACTCGGTGCTAATTCACCTTTTGCGACAATGACTTAGCAACAGCCTCAAAAAGCGCTTTCCGTGTCAAATCAGTGGGTTAATACCAGCTGTCAAAGTGAGCTGTGAGCTGAAAGAGTGCAGGAAGACAACACAATGATTTTTCCATGACAATCAAATGCCAGGCCATGGCCAGCCTGGGGAAGCACCGGGCAGCAGTTAAAATTATCTATTTAAACTGCAAAAACAGAACGGCATGCCGCAGCATGCCGTTCGCTGAAAACCGCCAACCAGGGGTGGCAGCGGGGTGGATCAGGCCAATTTCTGTTTCAGGATATCCTGCACCTGCGCCGGATTGGCCTTACCCTTGGAAGCCTTCATCACCTGACCGGCCAGCGCATTGAGCGCCTTTTCCTTACCGGCACGGTACTCTTCCACTGCCTTGGGGCTGGCCGCGATGGCTTCTTCCACCATTTTCTCGATGGCACCCACATCGGACACCTGCTTCAGGCCATCGCGCTCGATGATGGCATCGGCGGACAACTCGCTATCCCACAGCGCATCGAACACCTGCTTGGCCAGCTTGCTGGACAGGGTGTTGTCGGCAATGCGCTGGATCAGGCCGGTCAGGCGCTCGGCGGCAATCGGGCAAGCGCTGATGTCCTTGCCATCGCGATTCAGCCGGGCGGCGATTTCGCCATTCACCCAGTTGGCAGCCAGCTTGCCCTGACCCGAGGCCTGGGCCACCGCTTCGAAGTATTCCGCCGTGGCGCGGCTACCGGTCAAGAGCGCGGCATCGTAAGACGACACACCAAAGGCTTCGACAAAGCGAGCCTTCATGGCGGCCGGCAGTTCCGGCATTTCGCTGCGGATGCGTTCGATCTGCTCGTCGGCAATGCGTACCGGCAGCAAGTCCGGATCGGGGAAGTAGCGGTAGTCGTGCGCGTCTTCCTTGCTGCGCATCATGCGGGTTTCGCCGCTGTCCGGGTCGAACAGCACGGTCGCCTGCTCCACGCGGCCGCCATCTTCCAGGGTGTCGATCTGCCACTGGATTTCGTACTTGATGGCCTGCTCCAGGAAGCGGAAGGAGTTGAGGTTCTTGATTTCGCGGCGTGTGCCGTACTCTTGCTGACCGAACGGGCGCACCGAAACGTTGGCATCCACGCGGAAGCTGCCTTCCTGCATATTGCCATCGCAAATACCCAGCCACATCACCAGGCTGTGCAGAGCGCGGGCATAGGCCACGGCTTCTTCCGGCGAGCGCATGTCCGGTTCGGACACCACTTCCAGCAGCGGAGTACCAGCACGGTTGAGGTCAATGCCGGTCATGCCGCTAAAGTCTTCATGCAGCGATTTGCCGGCGTCTTCTTCCATATGGGCGCGGGTCAGCTTGACCAGCTTTTCTTCCTCACCCACCAGAATAGGCAGCACGCCGCCTTCGACAATCGGCAGCTCCATCTGGCTGATCTGATAGCCCTTGGGCAGATCGGGGTAGAAGTAGTTTTTGCGTGCAAACACGTTCTTCTGGTTGATCTTGGAACCCAGCGCCAGCCCCAGGCGGATGGCTTTTTCCACCACCGCCTTGTTCATCACCGGCAGCACGCCGGGGAAGGCCAGTTCCACGGCCGAGGCCTGGGTGTTCGGCTCGGCACCAAAGGCGGTGCTGGTGCCGGAAAAAATCTTGGTAGCGGTGTTGAGCTGCACATGCACCTCAAGACCGATGACGACTTCCCATTTCATCGCGGAGAAATCCTTTTGCTTATGTCGTCAGGGGCGCACAGCGCACGCCCCGGCACGATCTTGATTACAGGGCGGGGGCGCGGGTGTGCCAGTCGGTAGCCAACTGGAACTGGTGTGCCACATTCAGCATTTTTGCTTCGCCAAAATAATTGCCGATGATCTGCAGGCCCACTGGGCGGCCACGGCGGTCGAAACCGGCCGGCACGCTCATGCCGGGCAGGCCGGCCAGGTTGACCGAAAGGGTGTAGATGTCGGACAGGTACATCTGTACCGGATCGCCGGATTTCTCACCGATATTGAAGGCGGCGGTCGGGGCCACCGGCCCCAGGATCACGTCGCACTGTTCGAATGCGGCGTTGAAATCGTTGGCGATCAGGCGGCGGATTTTCTGCGCCTTCAGGTAGTAGGCGTCGTAATAGCCGTGCGACAGCACATAACTGCCCACCAGGATGCGGCGCTTGACCTCGGCGCCAAAGCCTTCGGCACGGGTCTTTTCATACATGTCCACCAGGTCTTTGTAATCAGCCGCACGGTGGCCGTAGCGCACACCGTCAAAGCGCGACAGGTTGGTGGAGGCTTCGGCCGGGGCGATCACGTAGTAAGCCGGAATGGACAGCTCGGTATTGGGCAGGCTGATGTCCACCACCTGCGCGCCCTGCTTTTTCAGCTCGGCCACGGCGTCTTCGATCACCTTGGCCACGTCGGCATCCAGGCCATCGGCAAAGTACTCGCGCGGCAGACCCACGCGCAAACCGGCCAGCGGCTGGTTCAGCTCGCGGGTGTAGTCTTCGCGGGCACGTTCCAGGCTGGTGGAGTCGCGCTCGTCAAAACCGGCCATCACGTTCAGCATCAGCGCGCAGTCTTCGGCGGTCTGGGCAATCGGGCCGCCCTGATCCAGCGAGGAGGCATAGGCCACCATGCCGTAGCGCGACACCACACCATAGGTGGGCTTGATGCCAGTCACACCGCAATGGCTGGCCGGCTGGCGAATGGAGCCGCCGGTATCAGTAGCGGTGGCCACCGGCGTCAGACGGGCCGCCACGGCAGCGGCCGAGCCACCGGACGAGCCGCCCGGAATGGCGTTCAGATCCCAGGGGTTTTTCACTGCGCCGTAGAAGCTGTTTTCATTGGACGAGCCCATGGCGAATTCGTCCATATTGGCGCGGCCCAGTGTCACCAGGCCGGCGGCATTGCACTGCTCCACCACATGCGCGCTGTAAGGCGAGATGAAGTTATCCAGCATCTTCGAGCCGCAGCTGGTTTTCCAGCCCTGCTGACAGAAAATGTCTTTGTGCACCATCGGCACGCCGGTGAGCAGGCCGGCCTGGCCAGCAACGCGGGCAGCATCAGCCGCAGCGGCATCGGCCAGCGTGCGGACGCGGTCCACGGTGATGAAGGCGTTCAGCTGCGGGTTCAGCGCCTCGATGCGGTCGAGGTAGTGCGTGGCCAATTCCACGCTCGACACCTCGCCCGCCGCCAGTTGTTGCGACAGTTGCTTGAGGGTGGCGTTCGTCATTTTGTCTTGATATCCGGTTAAGCTGGGATCAGTGAGCGGGTGCTCCTGCCATGGCAGGACGGCAGCACGGTGTAGGAAAAAAGCCACTCCCAAATGGGAACCATCCCAAACCGTGCTGCTCTGAAACTCACTCGATCACCTTGGGAACGAGGAACAGGCCCTTTTCCACCTGCGGGGCGACCGCTTGAAACGCCTCGCGCTGGTTGGTTTGGGTCACGATGTCTTCACGCAGACGCAGGCTTACATCCTGCGGATGGGCCATCGGTTCGATGCCATCGGTGTTGACGGCCTGCATCTTCTCGATCAGGCCAAAAATATTGTTAAGCTGGTTGCCAACCGCGGCGATTTCTTCATCGCTTACGTTGATGCGGGCAAGCTTGGCAATCCGCGCGACATCCTGGTGCGTCAGAGACATGGCGTCCTCGTTAAAACCTTTAATATTTCAAGCTTTATAGGGTATCATAACGGGTTTGATTCTCCCAAGATCGACATCACACTTCGCGACATGAATCATGCTGCTGCGAGTAGGGTTTTCTGCCTGCTGCCCTTGCTGTTTATTTGTGCGACGTGATGCAACAATGATGTCCCCCGGAGGGCCGCCGCCCGCCGTTCCAGGCCAGCCTGGACGTGCGCTGCGACGGGAACCGGGAACCCAAGCCCATGCAAGAATTTGCCGGACGCGCATCGCGCCCGACTGACGGAAACTGAACCAGGACCGCCCAATGTTTCGTTCGCTCACCGGATACTTCTCCAACGACCTTGCCATCGACCTTGGCACGGCCAATACCCTCATTTACATGCGTGGCAAGGGCATCGTGCTTGACGAACCATCCGTGGTCGCCATTCACAGCGATGTACCCACCAACAAGAAATCCATCCTGGCCGTTGGCCTGGAAGCAAAACGCATGCTGGGACGTACTCCGGGCTCCATCCAGGCCATTCGTCCGATGAAGGATGGCGTGATCGCCGACTTCACCGTCACCGAGCAGATGCTCAAGCAGTTCATCAAGAAGGTGAACCCCAACCGCTTCTTTGCTGCCAGCCCGCGTATCGTGATCTGCGTACCCTGCGGTTCCACCCAGGTGGAACGCAAGGCGATTCGCGACTCGGCCCTGGCTGCCGGTGCGCGCCGTGTCGAACTGATCGAAGAACCGATGGCTGCTGCCATCGGTGCCGGCCTGCCGGTGGAAGAGCCGACCGGCTCCATGGTGGTGGACATCGGTGGCGGTACCACCGAAGTGGGCGTGATCTCGCTGGGTGGTGTGGTGTACTCCAACTCGGTACGCGTGGGTGGCGACAAGTTCGACGAAGCCATCATCAATTACATCCGCCGCAACTACGGCATGCTGATTGGCGAAACCACCGCTGAAGAAATCAAGAAAACCATCGGCTCGGCCTTCCCCGGTGCCGAAGTACGCGAAATGGAAGTCAAGGGCCGCAATCTGGCCGAAGGCATTCCGCGTGCCTTCACCGTGTCCTCCAACGAAATCCTGGAAGCGCTGACCGAACCCCTGAACCAGATCGTATCGGCAGTGAAGATCGCGCTGGAACAGACGCCGCCGGAACTGGGTGCCGACATCGCCGACAAGGGCATGGTGCTTACCGGTGGTGGTGCGCTGCTGAAAGACATCGACCGCCTGCTGGCCGAAGAGACCGGCCTGCCGGTATTCGTGGCCGAAGAACCGCTGACCTGCGTGGTGCGCGGCTCGGGCAAGGCGCTGGAAAAGATGGACAAGATCGGCACCATCTTCACCAACGTACCCTGATTCTTTCCTAAACGGACCTGCGGCCACCCCGTCAAGGGGTGGCATACCGCCTGATGGACTTCGCCAACACCCCCAGCTTTTTCCGCTCCGGGCCCAAGCCTGGCACGCGCCTGCTTCTCTGTGCCCTGGCCTCCATCGCACTCTTGGTGGGCGACAGCCGCTATGGGCTGATGGAACAGGCCCGCGACGGCATGTCGCTGGTGCTGTATCCGCTGCAGCGCGCCGTCAACCTGCCGCTGGGCATGGTGCGTCATGTCAGCGACTACTTCACCGTTCAGGCCGATCTCAAAAGCGAAAACGACCAGTTGCGTACGCGCCAGCTGGAAATGTCCGCCCGCCTGGCACGGCTGGAGACGCTGGAGCGCGAGCTAAACGAGCTGCGTAGCCTGAATGCCATCAAGGCCAGCCGCAATGATGCCGCCCAGTTGGCTGAGACGCTGTATACCGGGCGCGATCCTTTCTCGTACAAGATCATCATCGACAAGGGGGCCGACGCCCATCTGCAGCCGGGACAACCGGTGGTGGACGGCCGTGGCCTGCTGGGGCAGATCACCCGCGTGCAGCCCTTGACCGCCGAAGTGTCGCTGATCATCGACAAGAACCAGATGGTGCCGGTGATGATCGCCCGTACCGGTGAACGCGCCATTCTGTACGGCTATGGTGGGGGGGTGGAAATCCGCTATCTGCCGCTGCATGCCGATGTGCGCGAAAACGATATGGTGGTGACCTCCGGCATCGACGGCCTGTATCAGGAAGGCACGCCGGTAGCGCGAGTGAGCAAGGTGGAACGCAACGCTGGCGCGGCGTTCAGCCGCATCACCACCGAGCCGCTGGCTGGCGTGCAGCAAACCCGTTTCGTGCTGGTATTGCAGCAAAAGGGCCAGACGCCACCGCGTCCGGCCGAGCCGGTTGTTCCGGTGAAAAAGACCAAGGGCAAAAAGCCCGCCGATTCGGAGTAAGCATGTCGTTCGACCGCCCCAAGGAATTGCTCAAGCCGGTCAAGCGCCGCTTCATTTTCATGACCCTGCTGCTGGCGGTGCTGGTGGAGATGATTCCGCTGCCGCATGGATCCACCCGCTGGCTGCCCGACTTCATCAGCCTGGTACTGTTGTACTGGCTGATCAACCAGCCGCGCCGGGTCAATGTCGGCGTCGCCTTCCTGATGGGGTTGGTGGCCGACATCGCCACCGCCGGCATGCTGGGGCAACATGCACTGGCCTATTCCGCCACCGCTTATCTGGCGCTCAGCCGCCAGCGCCAGCTGGTGATGTTCAATCTGGGCCAACAAGCCCTGGCCGTGTTGGGGCTGATGCTGTGCAACCAGAGCATCATGGTGGTGGCACGCATGCTTAGCGGTTCGGCCTTTGTCGGCTGGAGCTATTTCCTGCCGCCGCTGATCGGCGCACTGTTGTGGCCCTTGCTGACCAAGCTGCTGTTGCTGCCTTACCGTCATCATTCGGTGTAAGACGTGCGCCCTACCCGCTTCAAGAATCCGCAGGCTGAAGACGGCCAGTTCCAGCTCCGGCTGATCGTGGCCTATTGCTTCATGCTGCTGATGTTCGGCATCCTGATTGCCCGTTTTGTCTGGCTGCAGGTCTACCAGTACGAGCATTTTTCCACGCTGGCGCAAAACAACCGCATCTCGCTATTGCCCATCCTGCCCAACCGCGGCCTGATCATGGACCGCAACGGGGTGATCCTGGCGCAAAACTACTCGGCCTACACGCTGGAGCTGGTACCCAGCAAGATGCCGGACATGAACGCCACCATCGCCGAGCTGGCCAAGCTGGTGAACATCACCCCGCGTGATGAAAAACTGTTCAAGAAATTGCTAGGCGAATCCAAGGACTTCGAATCCATCCCGCTCAAGGTGAAGCTCTCCGAGGAGGAGGCCGCACGCGTGGCGGCCAATGCCTGGCGCTACCCTGGCGTCGAGGTCAAGGCACGCCTGTTCCGCGACTACCCCTACAAGGAACTCACCAGCCATGTGCTGGGCTATATCGGCCGCATCAACCAGAAAGACCAGGAGCGGCTGGACGACGAAGACAAGAGCACCAATTACAAAGGCAGCAACTACATCGGAAAAACCGGCCTGGAAGCAGTGTATGAAGATGACCTGCACGGCCAGGTCGGCTTCGAGGAAGTGGAAACCGACTCTGGCGGCCGCGCCATCCGCAGCCTGCGCCGCACCCCGCCGGTGAATGGCAATAATCTGAAACTGGCGCTGGACATCCGCCTGCAGGAAGTGGCCGACAAGCTGTTCGGCAACCGTCGTGGTGCGCTGGTGGCCATCGACCCGCAAACCGGCGGGGTATTAGCCTTCCTGTCCAAGCCGGGTTTCGATCCCAACCTGTTCATCGACGGCATCGACAGCCAAAGCTGGGCCGCCCTCAACAGCGACTGGCAGAAGCCGATGATCAACCGCGCCCTGCGTGGCACTTATCCGCCCGGCTCCACCTTTAAACCCTTCATGTCGATGGCCGCACTGGAAACCCACTCCATCGGCATGCACGACGTGCGCCCGGCGCCGGCCTTCTTTACCCTGCCCGGCTCCAGCCACCAGTTCCGCGACAGCAACAAGAATGGCAACGGCTCGGCCAATCTGGCCAAGGCCATTCAAGTATCCAGTGACACCTTCTTCTACAAACTGGCCTGGGACATGGGCATCGACAAGATCGCCCCCACCGTCGGCCAGTTTGGCCTGGGCCGGCCCACCGGCATCGACCTCGACGGCGAGGCCAGTGGCGTGCTACCCACCAAGGAATGGAAAGCCAAGCGCTTTGCCCGTTACAAGGAAGAATACCGCCGCTGGTATCCGGCCGATGTGGTGAGCATCGGCATCGGTCAGGGCTTCAACTCCTATACCCCCCTGCAAATGGCCAATGCCGTGGCGATCCTGGCCAATGACGGCGTGGCCTACAAACCGCATCTGGTACAGGAAGTGGTGGAAGCCAAGAGCGGCAAGAGCCGGCTGGTTGAAGCCAGGCCGGATCGCACCCTGCCGTTCAAGCAGGAAAACTTCGAATACGTCAAAACCGCCATGCAATCGGTAATGAAGCCGGGCGGCACCGCCTGGCGGCTTGGTATCGGCCTGCCCTATACCATGGCCGGGAAAACCGGTACTGCGCAGGTGGTGGCCATCAAGCAGGGGGCCAAATACAACGCCTCGGCCCTGGCCGAGCAATACCGCGACCACTCCTGGTTTGTCGCCTTCGCCCCGGTGGACAAGCCCAGGATTGCCGTTGCGGTCATCGTGGAAAACGCCGGCTTTGGTGCGGCTGCGGCTGCGCCTATCGCGCGCGGCCTGTTCGATTACTACATGACTGGCAAGGTCCCCGGCTCCATCAGCGGAGACATGAAGACCATGCCAATGGATACCGCCGATGACTCTGCAGCCACATCTGATTAGGCGGCTGTGGCTGGCGATCAAGGCTCCGCTTGATGGCCCGCTGATGCTGTTTCTGGGACTGATCTTCGCCCTCAGCCTGGTGGTGCTGTATTCCGCCAATAACCAGGGCCTGGACAAGATCGACAACAAGCTGGTCTACACCCTGCTGTCGCTCACCATCATGTGGCTGCTGGCGCGCAGCCGGCCGCAAAGCATCATGAACTTTGCCCCACCCATTTACGGCATTGGCGTGGTGCTGCTGCTGGCGGTGCATTTCAAGGGGGTAACGGTGAACGGCTCCACCCGCTGGCTGGAACTGGGCATTACCCGCATCCAGCCTTCGGAAATCATGAAGATCGCCCTGCCGATGATGCTGGCTTGGTTCTTCCAGAAATACGAGCTGTCGATGCGCTGGTGGCATTACCTGGTAGCCGCAGTGATGATCGCCATTCCCTGTGCACTGGTACTGAAACAGCCCGATCTGGGCACCACCATGCTGATCGCCGCCTCCGGCTTTTTCGTGCTGTTCTTCGTCGGCCTGCCGTGGAAGGTGATTCTGGGCGGCATGGTGGCGGCAGGTGCCTGCATGCCGGTGGTGTGGAACATGCTGCACGACTACCAGCGCCGCCGGGTAATGACCATGATAGACCCGATGGAAGACCCACTGGGCGCGGGCTACCACATCATCCAGTCCATGATTGCCATCGGCTCAGGCGGCCCTTGGGGCAAGGGCTGGCTCAACGGCACCCAGACCCACCTGGACTACATTCCGGAGCGCACCACCGACTTCATCTTCGCCGTGTATTCGGAAGAGTTCGGCCTGGTCGGCAATGTGGTGCTGGTATTCCTGTACACCCTGGTGCTCAGCCGCGCCATGCTGATTACCGCCGGCGCACAAACCCTGTACGGCCGCGCCATGGCCGGTGCCATCACCCTGTCTTTCTTCGTCTATGCCTTCGTCAACATGGGCATGGTGGCCGGCATCCTGCCGGTAGTCGGCGTGCCACTGCCTTTTGTTTCCTACGGTGGCACCGCCACTGTCACCCTGTTTGTCGGCATGGGCATGCTGATGAGCATAGGCAACGCCCGGCGCTGAGTGCCGGTCAGCCATTCCTGCCACAGCCGGGGGCCAGTTTGCCCCCGCGTCCATGCAGAGCTGTTGCCGGCAGACTGCGTCTTCCTGTAGAAATAGAGCCACAACTCCAATCGAGCGTTTGCGCGATGACGCAAGGCCATCTACGAGGAAGACATCATGCAATTCGACGTGCAATTGCTGCTATTGGCGCTGGCACCGCTGTTTCTGGGCTGCATAGGCTGGGAGCTGTATTACTGGCAGCGGCAGGGCCGCAGTGATATCTATGACTGGCGCGACAGCCTGTGCAATGCCTGTCTCGCCTTGCTGCATCAGGCTGCCGACAAGCTGGCCTGGCTGTTGGTGCTGCCGCTTTATGGCTGGCTCTACCAGCAGCACCGCCTGTTCGACTTTTCTGCCAGCTGGCTCAGCTTTTTTAGCCTGTTTCTGGCGCAGGACTTTCTCTATTACTGGTTTCACCGCGCCAGCCACCGCATACGCTGGCTGTGGGCGGCACATAGCGTGCACCACAGCTCGACACGGATGAATTTTTCCACTGCTTTCCGCCAGAGTCTGATGTATCCGCTGGCCGGCATGTGGGCCTTCTGGCTGCCGCTGGCCTGGCTGGGCTTTCCGCCGCAACAGGTGGTCGGCGTGGTACTGCTGAATCTGGCCTTCCAGTTTTTTGTGCACACCCAGGCCATCCCCAAGCTGGGCTGGCTGGAATACGTGTTCAACACGCCGTCCATCCACCGCAGCCACCACGCACGCAATCCCTGCTATATCGACCGCAACTATGCCGGAGTGCTGTGCATCTGGGACCGGCTGTTTGGCAGCTACGTGGCCGAGCGCGACGATGAACCCTGCGACTATGGCACGGTCAAGCCGGTGAACAGCTTCAACCCGCTATGGGTCAGCCTGGTGGAGTGGCGCGACATGCTGCGCGAAGCCTGGCAGGCCGATAACTGGCGCGCCAGGCTGGTCCTGCTGCTGGGCGCGCCGGAACAGGCTGAAGCCCTCACCCGGGCAGTAGGCCCCAACGCCACAGGCCGTACACCACAAAACTGACCACAATCGCCAGCAAGGTCTTGCCGCTTTTCCAGGCCACCAGCGCGGCGACGATGATGCCCGGCAGGTAAGCATTATGCAGACTGATATCCACCGTGCCGGCCGGGGCCAAGGCCATCGGCACCACCAGTGCGGACAGCACGGCCGGCGGTACATAGTGCAGTGCCCGGTTCAGCCAGCCGGGGAAAGTCAGCCGCTGGCCAAACACCAGAAAGCTGGCGCGAATCAACACGGTCAGCAGCATCATGCCGCTGATGGCGAGCCAGTGGTTCATGTGCTCTGCTCCTTGCGCCTGGCCAGCTGTTCCAGCAGCAGGCCGCTCACTCCCCCGGCCAGCACGGCCAGCATCAGATCCAGCTTGTAGGGCAGGCCACGCCCCAGCATGGCCACCACTCCAGCGGCCACGGCGGCGCCCAGCGCCGGCCGGCGCTTGAGCTGCGGTGCCACAATGGCGGCAAAGGTCGCCCCCATGGCGAAATCCAGCCCCAGATTGGCAAGGCCCGGCAGCGACTGTCCCAGGCTCACCCCCACTACCGTCCACAGCAGCCAGTTGCCATACATCGCCAGCGACGAGCCCAGCCAGTACCACTGGCCACCCTCGGCACCTTTGGTGCGAAAGCGGTGTTCAACCACGGCAAAGGTTTCATCGGTTAGCCAGAACGCCAGCGGCCAGCGCCAGCGCAGTGGCCAATCGCGGGCAAAGGGTAGCAAGGTGGCGCTGTACAGCGCATGGCGCAGATTCACCACAAAGGTAGTCAGCCACAGCACCGGCAAGGCGGTGCCGGCCCCGATCAGGCTGACACCGAT
Source organism: Aquitalea aquatica (assembly GCF_013911085.1). Lineage (GTDB taxonomy): Bacteria > Pseudomonadota > Gammaproteobacteria > Burkholderiales > Chromobacteriaceae > Aquitalea > Aquitalea aquatica. The sequence goes on along the minus strand of NZ_JACERN010000039.1, from coordinate 128,224 downwards.
GAACTGCGAAGAACCGGCAAACACCAGCACCGACATGCCGATGGCCGTAGCACTGGACAGGCCGGCGGCAATGGCCAGCGTACCGAAGATCACCCCGAATGGTGCCGCCCCCACCAGCATGGGCACGGTATCGCGCGTGCCTTCCAGCAGCAGTGCGCGACGATTTAAGGCCTGCGTCATGATGCCTCCCGCGGGCCGGGCCAGACATCGCGCAGGCTGTTGCCATGCAGGCTCATATTGGCCCCTTCGGTAGCGCGTACCGGCAAACTGCTATGGTCAAAATCATCCAGGCAATGAATGTTGACGCCGAAGTGATCCGGCATGGCGCGCTTGCGGTGAAAGGTGTAGATACCGCAATGCTTGCAGAAAAAATGGCGGGCAATGCCGCTGTTCCAGCGGTACTCGACCAGGGCATCAGCCCCGGACAGCATCTCCAGCTGGCTTTCATGCACCCGCGTCATCAATGCATTTTTCTTTACGCACAGTGAACAGTCGCAGGTGGTGAGTTCTTCGGGTTCGGCATGCAGCCGGAAACGCACTGCACCGCAATGACAGGAGCCGGTATAAGACATGAGCACAGAATGATGAATGGCAATAGCCTTACCCTACCATGCCATCCACGCGGCGGCTTGAACGATCTTGCGCCCTTGGCCGCTGTCAGCCACGCACGCTGCGCTGATAGGCAGCCGGGGTAATGCCTAGCGCGTGCCGGAACACCCGGGTCAGGTGAGGCTGGTCGGCAAAGCCCAGCTCCAGCGCAGTGCTGGCCGGACTGCGACCATCGGCCAGCATGCGTCTGGCACGCACTACCCGCAGTTGGTTACGCCAGGCCACCGGCGGCAAGCCCAGATGGCGGGAAAACTGCCGGTTCAGCTGCCATGGTGACAGCCCCACGGCCTGCGCCAGCGTGGCCAGCGACAGATTGTCTGCCACGCAGTCGGCCAGCAGCTGCCGCGCCCGCTCCACCGCTTGTGGCCAAGGCCGCAATGGCCGCTCGGCAATCTGCATATGCCGCAACACCACCTGGCTGAACACCGCATACAGTGCCGTTTCGCGTTGCAGCGTATCCCGGCTGTCACGCAAGACCTGATGCAACTGGTTTAGCCGCGCAGCCAGTGGCGGATCGACCACCACGGTTTCACGAAAATACGGCGTCACACCGCTCTGGCCGCTGATTTCTGCCGCCAGCCGGCCAATCAGCTGTGCTGAGGGATAAAAGCCGCGATAGGCCCAGCCTTGCTGGTGCGCGCACTCGCCAGTATGCACCTCGCCCGGATTCATCAGCACCAGCGCCCCCACCCCGGCAATATGATTGCCACCGCGATGACGATAGGCCTGCGCCCCGGCCAGCAAGGCATTCACTACGTATTCTTCGTGGAAATGCGGCGCAAACACCTGCTGCCGGTAAAAGGCATCCAGGCATTCCAGCGGCGCAATATCGTCAGCGCGAAAGAAACGGGAAAACTCGTGCTCAGGCAGTGGCATGGTATGAAACCGGAACAAACAGGGTCCGCTTCATTCTGGCACAACCATCAGCGGAAAACTTGAACGATCTTGCGCCCGGTCAGGAGCCGGCCATGAAGGTGCGGATGCCGGAGCCGACAAACTGCACACCAACGCAGATCAGCAAAAAGCCCATCAGCCGGGTTGTCACCTCGCGCCCACCACGCCCCAGCCGGGCCGAGATCATGGCCGAGGAGCGCAGCACCAGCCACATGCCGACACTGGTGCCAGCAATCGCCACAAAAGTCATGCCGAAGGCCAGTGCCTTGGCCGGCCAGCCAGATAGCTCGGCGATTTCGGTGGAAATGCCGATCACCACCGCGATGGTCCCCGGCCCGCTGATACCAGGCATGGCCAAGGGGAAAAAGGCATAGTCCTCGCGCTCACTGGTCTTGGGGGCCATGCCGGGGTCCTGCGACAGAAACAGCATGCGATAGCCCAGCACTGCCACCACCAGCCCGCCGGCAATGCGCAGTGCACCGTAGGAAATGCCGAAGGCCGCCATGATCAGGTTACCGGCCAGCAGGCTGACCAACATGATGGCCGCCGCAAACAGGCAGGCACGGCGCGCCTGATTGGCACGGCCGGCGTCGTTCATCTGCTGGGTCAGTGAAATGAACAGCGGAATCTTGGACAGCGGGTTGGTGATGGTCAGCAAACTGAGCAAACCACCAAACAGGAACTTCAGCGACAGGGTTTCAAGCATGATGCCAGGGCCATTGAATATAAGCCGACGATTATAATAATCTGCCGGGCAAATACCAGCCCGACGTCGTGTCCATGGCTGTGCCATGTCGCATCCGCCCACCGCCCGCTGCGACACTATGTCGCAGGCGGTCGCAGTGGAACTGTGCTAATTTGTGCGCAAATTTTCTGGAGAATTCCATGTCCCTGTCCCGACTGCTGACCCTGCTTGCCGGCCTGCTGCTGGCCGCCACTGTTTCTGCCCATAGCTTCAAGCTGGGCACACTGGAACTGGGCCACCCCTGGAGCCGTGCCATGCCGGAAGCCAGCCCCACCGGTGCCGCCTACCTGAGCATCAAGAACACCGGCAAGGAAGCCGATACCCTGCTGACCGCCAGCACCCCCCGCGCCGACAAGGCCGAACTGCATGTGCATCTCAACGACAACGGCGTGATGCGCATGCGCGAAGTGAGCGGTGGTGTGGCCGTGGCAGCCGGTAGCGAAGTGAAATTTGCCCCGGGTGGCTACCATATCATGCTGATCGGCCTGAAACAGCCACTGAAGGCGGGCGAACGCTTCCCGCTGACGCTGAAGTTTGCCAAGGCCGGCACGGTGACTGTGGAAGTGCTGGTGGAAAAAGACGCGCCGATGGCGATGGAACACTAAGGGTTTTGGGCTAGATAAATCCTGCCAATCTGCTGATTTTTCTAGCCAATTATTGCAACCGCCCGCTTAAGCGGGCATTTTTCTGCCCAACGTTGCGCCAATGTGACATCGTGCAATGCAGCATTCGACCTTTGTTAGAGTAATCGCTTTACCGCCGCACCATCCTTGGGCACACTGGCGTCCGGGAATTGAGTTGAACAACGCTTTGTACTGCTCAGTCCGCCGGTTACCCTACACAGTAGTAAGCGCCAAGTCTGCACTAAAAGAGTCAACACGATGGAGGAGAACGGGTCTTGCCAGTCAAGCCCCGTCAAATAATAGATCGACTCAGGGAACCGGCGGATTTTTCCTCATTCTGCGTTATGCTATCCGGCACTGCATTCAAGCCGGACTCTCATGAATACCCCCAGCACACCCCAGCCTTCCCTGCCCCGCATTGCCATTGAATACTGCACGGGCTGCCGCTGGCTGCTGCGCGCCGCCTGGATGGCACAAGAGCTGCTGACCACCTTTGAAAAAGAAGTGGCCGAAGTGGCGCTGCGTCCCGGCAGCGGTGGCGTGTTCCGCATCAGCATCGATGAGCAGCCGCTGTGGGACCGCAAACTCGATGGCGGTTTTCCCGACATCAAGCAGCTGAAACAGCTGGTACGCGACCGGGTGGCACCCGACAAGACACTGGGCCACAGCGAACGCGCAGCCGACTGACCACGAGGCCGCATGACCGGGCAACGCAAGATCATTCATGTCGATTGCGACTGTTTCTATGCCGCCATCGAAATGCGCGACGACCCCAGCCTGCGCGAAGTACCGCTGGCGGTAGGTGGCCAGCCCGACAGCCGCGGCGTCATTGCCACCTGCAACTACATCGCCCGCCGCTTTGGTGTGCACAGTGCAATGTCTTCGGCGCGTGCCTTGCGGCTGTGTCCACAGCTCATCATCCTGCCGCCGGACATGCGCCGCTATCGCGAGGCCAGCCAGCAGATCATGGCCATCTACGAGCGCTACACCCCGCTGATCGAACCGCTGTCGCTGGACGAGGCCTATCTGGATGTCAGCTGTCAGCCACATGAGCAGGGCAGCGCCACCCGCATGGCCGCAGCCATTCGCCGGCAGATCCAGGCAGAAGTCGGCATCACCGCCTCGGCCGGCATTGCCCCCAACAAATTCCTGGCCAAGATCGCCAGTGACTGGAACAAGCCGGACGGCCAACTGGTGATCCGGCCACAGGATGTCGACAGTTTTGTACTGGGTCTGCCGGTGGAAAAGATCCACGGGGTGGGCAAGGTGACGGCGGCACAGCTGAAACAGCTGGGCATACACCGCTGCAGTGAGCTGCGCCAATGGGAGAAAGTAGACCTGATGCGCCATTTCGGCCGTTTTGGGGAACGACTCTACCAACTGGCACGCGGACAGGATGAGCGGCCGGTCTCCACCGACCGCAGCCGCAAGTCCATCAGTGTGGAAGAGACCTATGCGCAGGACCTGCCCGACCTGGCTGCCTGTCTGGACAAGCTGCCAGAGCTGATGAGCAAGCTGCAGGGGCGCATTGCCCGGGCGGAAAATCCACCGTTCAAGGGCTTGAGCGTAAAGCTGAAGTTTGCCGATTTCAGCCAGACCACGGCCGAACATAGCGGCCGGCAGCTGAGCAGTGCCGATTACCGCGATCTGCTGGAGATCGCCTATGCCCGCGGCCAGCGCCCGGTACGGCTGGTGGGGGTGGGCGTCAGGCTAGCCGATGACACCGACCAGCCGCAGCAACTGCCGCTGTTCGATGCCCTGTAACCGTACTTATTGCTTGCTGGCTTCCAGGAAGGCAGCCCGGGCAGCGGCACTGTCCTGCCAGGTGCGGGCCACGCTGGAACGCTTGCCCAGCAAAGCCAGATAGTCTTCGATACCCGGAATGATGGTGGTCAGATCTTCGCCATACACCTGCTGCGTGGACGCTGCCACCAGCGGCAACACACAGGCTGCTGAAATATCGGCAAAGCTGAAATACTCACCTGCCAGCCACGGTCCGTACTGCACCAAGCGCGAGATGGCCAGCAGGCTACGTTCGGTAGCAGCCTTGGCAGCGACCTTGCCAGCCTCATCCAGCGCAGCACCAAACAGCAGGTGACGATACAGCGGACCGGCTGCCGGCATCAGGTACAGATCCAGCAGGGTCATCAGTTCGCGTGCACTGGCACGGCCATTGGGGGTCGGCGGCAGCAGGGCGGCGGTGGGGTAGGCATCTTCCAGCCATTCCAGGATCACCGTGGATTCGGACAGGGCATGGCCATTGATGTCGACAAAGGGAATCTTGCCCATCGGGCTCAGTTCCAGCAGCGCCGGTTCCTGCGAGGGCCGGGTGGGTACTTCCTGGAAATTGACGCCCTTTTCCAGCAGGGCAATCTTGACCTTGTTGTAGTAAGCGGACAGCTGCACGCCGTAGAGCTTGATCATGCGGTTCTCCTTGCGGGCTGCGCCCAGAGTAAAAAATGATACTTTGCAGGGCAGATGGCACCACGCAAAACAGGCGTTGCCTGCCTGGCTTGACCGACAACGCCTGCATTATGCCATCTTTCCCGGCCACAGCCAGAAGGCAAGGCCCGCCCTGCGGTGCTTTAACGCGCCAACGCCAGTGACTTTTGCTGCAAACGGCTGCGAATCAACGGGATCAACTGCTGCGTGGCCCGCTCGCCCTCCAGAATGGCTTGGTGACGCGCTTCAAAGTCGGCCGAGCCGATATTCAGCACATTGGGGCGAATCACCACGTCAGCCTGTTTCAACTCGGCCGCCAGCGTCGGGCCGCTCATGATGTTGAAACTCTGGTCCAGCATGGAAAACAGGCCGGTGGCCTTGCCGGCCTTGGGCTTGGCCGAAATATCCACCGCGATGACAAAATCCGCCCCCATCTCGCGCGCGGCCGACACCGGCACCGGGCTGACCAGGCCGCCATCGACATAGCGCTTGCCGCCAATCACCACCGGCAGGAAAACATTGGGAATGCTGGCCGAGGCGCGCACGGCCTGGCCGGTATTGCCGGTACGGAACACTACCTTTTGGCCGGAATCCAGCTCGGTGGACACGATGCCCAGGCGGCGCGGCAGTTTCTCGATGGGCCGATTACCCAACTGGGTATTGATATAGGCTTCCAGCTTTTCACCCTTGAGGAAACCCTTGGTGGAAAGCGTCCAGTCGGTCAGCTCAGACTCATCCAGTTGCATGGCCTTGGCCTGCAACTGGATGCCGTTCAGGCCGGAGGCATACAGGCTGCCCACCACACTGCCGGCACTGGTGCCGGTGATGATGTCGGGCACGATGCCGTTGGCTTCCAGCATCTTGATCACACCGATATGGGCAAAGCCCTTGGCCGCACCGCCGCCCAGGGCCAGGGCGACGCGTGGCTTGACTGGCACTTTCGGTGCAGAGATTTCAGATTTGGGCTGGGTCAGGGTACAGGCGGCCAGCAACAGCAGCAGGCTGGCCGGGGCCAGGCGGCGTAGGAATGTCATGATGGATTGAATGAGTAGTGACGGGGTTGGGAGCGTATTGGGGTCATTCGATTATTGCGGCGCAACATGGTTCCCCTGGGCAAGAGCAGCCAGCAGAAAAACATGATTGAGATGGCGCTCCTGCTCCATTTCAAAGTAGCAATCCCCTACCTGTTGCAAGCCCAGATGCCGATAAAAAGCCAGTGCTTGCTGATTGCCGTGAAACACGCTCAACCACAAGCCGTGGTAACCCAGCTGGCCGGCCAGTTGCAAGCTGGCTGACAGTAAACACCGTCCCAGCCCCTGCCCGGCAAAGCGTGGCATGACATAAAGCGTGGCCAACTCGGCCTGCCAGGCCGGCTCTCCAGGACAGGCGGCCCCCTCTTGCAGCAAGGCATAGGCCAGTAGATGGCCATCACGCTCCAACAGCAGGATGTGCTGTTGCGGGTCGGCCAGCTTGTCCAGAAACACCTGCGGGGTAAAACTGGCTTGCACATAACGCGCCAGTGCCGGACGGATGCCCGCGCTGGCATAGGTATCCAGCCATACCAGGCATTCGGCGTCTTCCGGCCGTGCTGGCCGCACGCGGTCAGTCATTGTCGTATCAGACCTTGCCCGGCCAGCTGCCCGGTTTGACGAATTCGATCACCTGCCGGCCATCCGGCAGGGTATTGCCCTTTTTCTTCAGCGTACTTTTCCAGGCATGGCCATACACCACCTCATAGGTGGCGGGCAGTGTGCCATCGCGTCGCCGGGCCTCGTAACTGGCTTCCACCTGGCGCCAGGCCTGCTTGCCCATCAGGCCACGGCTGCGGTCGCGGGTGGCATTGTGCGCACCGATGGCCTTGAGGTCGTGCATCACGTCGCGCACCTTGTCGTAGGTGAGCACGATCTTGTCCATGTCCATCACCGGTTCGGCAAAACCGACGCGCATCAGCGCATCGCCCAGATCATGCATGTCGATGAACTGGTTGACGTGGGTGGCATGGTCGATCCCGCCAAAGGCTTCGCGCAACTCGAACAGGGTGTCCGGCCCCAGCGTGGAAAACATCAGCATGCCATCCGGTTTGAGCACGCGTTCGAACTCGCTGAACACGCTGTCCGGAATATTCACCCACTGGATGGTGAGATTGGACCAGATCATGTCGACGCTATTGTCGGCCAGCGGCAGCCTTTCCACATCGGCACACACCTGCCAGGGCTGGCTGCGCTTGAACAGTTTTTTCAGCAGGCCATCCCCGGCACGCTGACGCTCGCGCGAGGCACACAGCATGGCGTGGGCCAGATCCAGCTCCACCACCTGCGCCTCCGGATACTGGGTGCGCAACTGGGCCGCGCCATAACCGGTGCCGGTGCCGGCATCCAGAATCACTTGCGGTTGATGCTTGATATAGGACAGCCGCTCGGCCATGCGGTCGGACACTTCACGCTGCAACACGGCGGCGGAATCATAACTGCTGGCGGCGCGCTCGAAAGAGGCGCGGATACGGGCTTTATCGGTGTAAAACGCTTCGCTCATGCGGAGGCTTCCAGATGCTGGGCCAGCTTGGCGACAAATTCGTCCTGATGAGACAAAAATGGCGCGTGCGAAGCCTGGGTGAATTCGTGCAGGGTGGCATCGGCCAGAGCGGACTGCAGCCAGCGGCCGGCACCGATCGGGGTGATCGCATCGCGCACCCCGAAAAACAGCGCCACCGGACAATGAATCTGGCCGGCCAGCGCACGCGCATCGGCCTCCAGCAATAATTCGAGTGCCGGCAGCAAGCCTTGTGGCCGGCCATGGGAAAACAACTGTTCGCGCACCGCCTTGACGGTGTCGCGCGCGGCGGGCGCGCCCATCATCTGCAGGGCGAGGAAGCGCTCCAGCGTTTGCTCGAAGGCACCTTCCAGACTTGCCCCCACCGCCTCGATGGCCGCACGTTGCTGGGCATGTGGCCAGCTATCGTCGCGCACGAAGCGTGGACTGGTGGACACCAGCGCCAGACTCTTGATCTTGTCGGGATGGCGGGCCGCCCAGTGCTGGGCGATCAGGCCGCCCAGCGACCAGCCAAGCAGTTGTACGGGGAAGGGAAAATGGGCGTCCAGCTGCTCGGCCACGGCATCGGCGTCAAAACGCGCCAGCGGGGCAGAGCCACCATGGCCGGGCAGGTCAACCAGATGCACGCAGTAGTGCGTGGCCAGCGCATCTGCCACACGGTCGAATACACCGCCATGCAGGCCCCAGCCATGCAGCATTACCACGTCCGGGCCACGGCCGCGGCTTTCAACAAACAGAGTCATGGGCAATCAAATGGGGGAGAAAGGTGGTTTTCGCAAGAGTACAGGGCGAAAGAAAGCAGCCGCGCAGGCTGCTGGCTCAAGCGGCACGGCGAAACTCCTGCACAAAGCGCGCCAAGCGATCCCAGTCGATGGCTGCCGCCGGGGCCGGGGCGGCAAAGTAATAACCCTGCAATTTGCCACAGCCCATCTCTTGCAAGCGCGCCAGTTGGGCGGCGGTTTCCACGCCTTCGGCCACCACATCCAGACCCAGTGCCTGCGCCAGCGCCAGAATGGCACGCACGATGGCGGACGATTCTTCCTTGCGGTCGACATCGAATACAAAGCTCTGGTCTATCTTCAGCACATCGAAACGATAGCGATGCAGATAGGACAGCGCGGAATAACCGGTGCCGAAGTCGTCCAGCGCCAGCTTGACGCCCAGATCATGCAGGGCATGCATCACGGTGGCGGCAATATCCGGCACATCGATCAACGCGCTTTCGGTGATTTCCAGATGCAAGATGGAGGCCGGCAGCTGGTAGCTGTCGATGATGTCGCGCATCCACGGTACCAGCTCCGGATCATGGAAATTGGCCGAGGACAGATTGATATGCAGGGCGATGTCACGCGATACCCGCGCCTCGTCCAGCCACAGCCGCAGCTGGCGGCAGGCCGCATTGATCATATAGCGGTCAACCCGGGTGATCAGCCCGCTTTCCTCGGCCATGGGCAGGAATAGCGCCGGCGAAATCAGCCCGCGCAGCGGATGCTGCCAGCGCACCAGCGATTCGAAACCCACCAGCTCGCCGCTGCGGGCATCGATAAAGGGCTGGAAATAAGGCAGCAGCTGGTCGTCTACCTCAAGCGCCCGGCGCAATTCGCTTTCCAGCGCCAACTGGTCGGCCTGGTTGATACGCAGCTGGTGGTTGAACACGGTATAACCCTGCCGGCCCTGCTGCTTGGTGCAGTACATGGCATGGTCGGCATCACGCAGCAGCTCTTCTGCCTTGTGATAATGCTCACGGTCAGCCAGTACCACACCGACACTGGCAGTAGAGAAGACTTCACGCCCGGCCAGAATCACCGGCCGCTCGAATTCGCTGACAATACGCCGCGCAATCATTTCGCAGCCTTCCAGCGTTTCGGTACCAAACAGCAGCACCGCAAACTCGTCGCCACCCAAGCGGGCGAGGAAATCGTAATGACGCAGGCAGGAGCGAATGCGCGCACCGGCTTCGAACAGCAGATGATCGCCAGCCAGATGGCCCAGCGTGTCATTCACCAGCTTGAAGCGGTCCAGATCGATAAAGATCACGCTGAAGCGGGCACCGTTGCCCACCACATAGCTTTCCCAGGCGCGGCGCAAGGTTTTGGCAAAGTAATTGCGGTTGGGCAGCTTGGTAAGCGGGTCATGCAGGCTGTCGAACTCCAGCTGGGCATTGACCGCATCCAGCTCACTGGTGCGTTCGCGTACCCGCTCTTCCAGTTCGGCATAGGCGTCTTGCAGTTCCTGCATGGCACGCACCCGCGCCAGTGCCGTGCCGATATTGTTGGCGACAAACTCCAGCACTTCCTGATCGCGATAGCTGTAGATCACCTCTTCCTGATAGCTGTGTACCGACAGCACACCCAACAGCTCGTGCCCGCAATACAGCGGCACTCCCAGCCAGCTATGCAGCGGTGGCCCGGCACCATCCGCAGACGGCAGCTGCGGATTGAGGCGGTCCAGCAATAACGGCCGGCCACTGTGCAGCACCTGCTCGACATGCCCCTTGCCTGGCCGCCGGGTTTTGGCCGCCGGTTGCTGGTCGTCGGAACAATAGGGGAAGCTGAGCAGATCATTGTCCATGCTGTAGAGCGCCACCTGGCAGTTGCGGGCGGCTACCAGCTCCATCAGCAGCCGGTGCACTCCCGCCAGAAAGGCTTCCAGCGACAGGCTGGTATTGGAGAGATCGGCAATACGGAACAGCACATCCTGAAAACGCTCGGCCCGTTTACGCTCGGACACTTCAGAACGCAGCCGGGCATTCATCCCCTCCAGCTCGCAGGTGCGCAGCCAGACCTGACGCTCCAGCTGGCTGCGGTACAGCATGCGGTCCAGCGCATAGCCGACATGGCGGGCAACAAACAGAAACAGCGTCTGCTCGGCCGAGGTGCAGGGCGATTGCTCGGCATAGAACTGCATGACGGCAGCGCCAATGACAGTGTTATTGGCATTGGTCAGCGGCACCCCCATCCACAGCTCAGGCACCGGACCTTCCAGCACCAGTTGTTCCTGAGCGCAGATCTCCAGCAGCCGTTCACGGGTGAGCACCAGAGGCTTACCGATGCGCATCAGCCAGGCGGTCAGTGAGCGTTCACTCTGGCTGGCGGAAAACTGTTGAGCGGGGGAAGGCGGGGTCGGGTCTAGTTGGTCGGCATAAAAGGGGTAATGCAGACTGCTGGACTGTTCGTCGTACAGGGCAATATAGAAGTTGCTGGCATCCATCAGCCGCATCAGCAAACGGTGCAGCTTGGGCAGCATGTCATCCAGCGTGCTGCACTCACTGGGCAGCTGGCTGATTTCCAGCAGGGTTTCGTTCATCACCCGTGCCTGGGACTGCTCGGAATGCTGCCGCGCACTCAACAGATGCCCGGTCAGCAGCGAAGCAATCGCCGCCGTATTGGCCGGCATTCTGCCGCGCCAAACCAGCCAGCCAATCAGTTCGCCCTGTACCGACAGGGGCATGGCTCCGCCATCCGGCCCGGGGAGTCGTCCCGCAGACAAGGCCGCAGCCGGTGTCAACGTGTCCGCCCCACCCAGCGTGGCCAGACGCTGCCATGTCGTCCCCACCAGCGCCCAGACAGCCGCGGCGGCAGGTTCACCCTGATGTTGCAACAGGGCTAAGGCAGTTTCAGCAGCCTCTTGCTGGGAGGACAGATAATCAGCCGTACTCTTCATGTCATTATCGTAGTATGAGTTAGCCGGAAATTCCGGTCATGCTACGAACAGACGCAGCCATCCCCTATGGCTGCATTGCCTCCACCACACAGTCCAGTAAGCCCTCAAGCTGATCCTGTGTGTGGGCTGCCGACAATGTCAGGCGTAAACGTGCCGTCCCCTCAGGCACGGTGGGCGGCCGTATCGCAGGCACCCAGAATCCACGCTCCTTCAACTGTGCAGCCAGCAACAATGCCTGCTCGTTCCTACCAATGATAATAGGTTGGATCGGAGTACGGGATGCCATCAGCGGAATATTTACCTCCGCCAATCTTTCCCTTACCAGGCTCACGCCTTGCTGCAAGCGCTGCCTGCGCCACGGCTCGTCGGCCATTAGTTGCAGACTGGCCAATACTGCAGCGGCCAGCGCCGGTGGTTGGGCGGTAGTGAAAATATAACTGCGGGCGGTGTTGACCAGCCAGGCAACCAGCTGGCTGGTCGCTCCGACAAAAGCACCAGACACCCCAGCGGCCTTGCCAAGAGTAGCCATGTAGATCAGCCGCTCTCCGTGCAAACCCTGTTCCACTGCCGACCCACGGCCATCGCCCAGCACGCCGAATCCATGCGCATCATCAATGTAAAGCCACGCATCGTATTTATCGGCAAGATCCTGCAACTTCTTTAGCGGCGCTTCATCGCCATCCATGCTGTATACCGCATCCACGGCAATCAGCCGGGTTCGGGCCGGGGTGCTGGCCAGCAGCTGCTCCAGTTGCTGCAGATCGTTATGGCGAAAGCGGCGGAAGGTGGCACGCGACAGCAGGCAGGCATCATTCAACGAAGCGTGGTTGAGCTTGTCGGCAAACACGGCATCACCGCGCCCCACCAGACTGGTGATCACGGCCTGGTTGGCCGCATAGCCTGAGCTGAACAGCAAGGCAGCCTCGCGGCCACAAAATGTGGCCAGAGCTTGCTCGGCTTCTTCGTGAATGGCAAAGTGCCCGGCGACCAGGTGCGAGGCGCCTCCCCCGACCCCCCAGCGTGACAATGCCTCACGCGTGGCAGCGATCAGCACCGGGTGGTTGGCCAGTCCCAGGTAGTCATTGCTGGCGAAGGCAATATAGGATTTGCCCTCGATGATCACCTCGCAGGATTGTGGCGTTTCCACGATATGACGCTGGCGAAAACGATGCTGTTGCTGCAATTCCAGCAGTGCTGCGGAAAGGTCCTGGGAGCGCATGCGGTTTTCCAGAAAATGATTGCCCCTGGCGGGCGGATTTCACGAAAAGTATTCCTTATATATACATTTCAAAAATCCGGCCGCACAAAGGCAGATATGGCCAAAGATTTACAGCGGTGACAAGTCCAGTTTTTCCATCAGAATACGGTCGGCATCTACATCCGGATTACCGGTAGTGAGCAGTTTGTCACCGTAGAAAATCGAGTTGGCACCCGCCAGGAAACACAGTGCCTGCATTGCTTCCGGCATCTCGCGACGACCGGCCGAAAGCCGCACATAACTTCTGGGCATGGTGATGCGGGTTACCGCGATGGTGCGGACAAATTCGGTCCAGTCCAGCGGTTCGGCCCCTTCCAATGGCGTGCCACCCACCTTCACCAGATTATTGATCGGCACCGATTCCGGTTGCGGTTCCATATTGGCCAACTGGGCAATCAGGCCTGCACGGTCTTGCCGGGTTTCATTCATGCCCACAATGCCACCACAGCACACCGACAGCCCCGCCCCACGGACTTTGCCCAGCGTGTCCAGGCGGTCTTCGTACTCGCGGGTATGAATGATGTCACCATATTTGTCCGGCGCGGTGTCCAGATTATGGTTGTAATAATCCAGCCCGGCTTGTTTCAGTTTTTCGGCCTGGCCATCCTTTAACAGACCAAAGGTGGCACAGGTTTCCAGCCCCAGTGCTTTCACCTCGTTCACCATACGCAAGGTCTGCTCCAGATCAGCATCCTTGGGGCCACGCCAGGCTGCACCCATGCAGAAACGGCCAGCACCATTGGCCTTGGCGGTGCGCGCCACGGCAATCACTTCATCCACCGTCATCATCGGCTGATTTTCCACCGGCGTATCGTGATGCACCGATTGTGGGCAGTAACCACAGTCTTCCGGGCAACCACCAGTCTTGATCGAAACCAGCGTCGACAACTGCACCTTGGTCGGATCAAAAAACTGGCGATGAATCTCGGCGGCACGAAAAACCACCTCCATAAACGGCAGGCTGAGCAATGCCTCGATGTCCGCTACCGACCAGGTATTGTTCTGTGGATGCGGAGTCGCCGGACGGGAAAACTGGACGGCTTGAGTGGTCATGAATGAGCTTTCGTCACCAAAAAATTCCAGATGCATTTAATGACTAACAACAACTGGACAAATGGGTAATTTAAGAAAAAAACCGCGTGCGTAAGAGTGTCTGGTCGCAGTCTTGCAGAGGGGGCATCATGCTGTCAAATATCGCCAGGCAATTAATTGACAATTGCACAATATTTAATCAATCGTGTTTGTTGTGTAATACACGAAACAGTGATTTCGGACTCTGCCCAAGCTGCAAAACCAGTCTGCCGCCGCTACCCGAGCAGCACTGCCCCATTTGTGCGGAACCAGCAGCCACGGGGGATATCTGCGGCTTTTGCCTGCGTTCACCCCCTGCTTTCGACGCACTACACGTTCCATATCTATTTGGCTACCCCCTGAATACAATTATTTATGCCATGAAGTATGGAAAGCGGCTGGAACTGACCGGCACCCTGGCTCGATTGATGGCCGAATTCGCCATGAAAACAGCCATCCGCAGTGATCTGGTACTACCTGTTCCCTTGTCAAAAGAACGACTTGCAGAACGGGGCTTTAATCAGAGCATTCCACTGGCCCAGGCAATCGCTGTTACAATGGAAAGCCGTTTTTCCTCCACACTGTGTTGGCGAAAACGCAACACTGTGCCGCAAGCCTCTCTCGGACGTGTCGAAAGACGCCAAAATGTTCGTGATGTATTTGGCGTAAAACGACGTATTGACGGGCTTTCCGTCGCGATTGTGGACGATGTGGCAACCAGTGGAATGACCCTGTCCGCCCTAGCCGAAAAGCTCAAAAAACAGGGGGCAAAACGGGTCGATGCGTGGGTGCTCTGCAGGGCATTCTTCCCAAAAACTTGACCAAGATTTTGATTCTTTGGAACAATCCAGCCAGCCAACGATGTTCACCGTTGTTCTTTTTCAGCCGGAAATCCCGCCCAATACGGGCAATGTGATTCGTTTATGTGCCAACACCGGCTGTGAACTGCATCTGGTCAAACCCATGGGTTTTCCCATGGAGGATGCCAAGTTGCGACGAGCGGGCCTCGACTACCACGAATATGCCCGTGTCGTTGTCCATGAAAACTGGGCTGCCTGTCAGCAGGCCCTGCAAGGACGGCGAATTTTCGCTGCAACAACCAAAGGCGCCACGCGCCATGACCAGATCTCTTTCCAATCTGGGGACGTACTGTTGTTCGGTCCCGAATCCCGCGGCTTGCCGCCTGAAGTGCTGGAGGATTTTCCTTCATCACAGAGGATTCGTTTGCCCATGCGTCCCGAATCGAGAAGCCTGAACCTTTCCAATGCCGTTGCAATCACGGTGTTCGAAGCGTGGCGGCAGATCGGATTTGAAGGAGGAAGCTGACAGTTCACAGACTGGCCAACACTAACGGGCCAACAAGAAGCATTGTTGCTGAAGTGAACCAGACTGCAAGCCTGCTCCCGGCCGCCATCGCGGCCCTGGGGAGATAGCACAGGTCAGGCAGTTTTGCTCTTCCAGGCAGGGACTGCACTCGCTAGCCGAGCGCAAGTCGCCAGTGTTTTCTTGATGTGCCCAACAGCATAAGGGAGGTCTATGCAATCAGTACTCCGATGGCTGTGGCTTGTTTTTGTCAGTCTCGTACTCGTGGCCTGTTCCACCGTGAAGACGGCGAGCGCCACCAGCCAAACGTCGGCCAAGCCGGCCAAGAAGCCCACCGTAGCCAATAATGGCGGTGCCTATTTCCAGAAGGATGGCCCTGCCGACCACATTCCGGTCAATCTGAATCTGGTACCGGATGCCGTACCCCAAGCGGAACCGCTGATCAGGTCAGCCAACCAGCCTTACTCGGCGATGGGAATGAGCTTCCGTCCCGACACCAGCGAGAAACCCTTTCAGGCCAGCGGCCGGGCCTCCTGGTATGGCAAACAGTTCCATGGCCGGAAAACCACCTCGGGTGAACGTTACGACATGTTTGCCATGACAGCGGCCCACCCGACCCTGCCGATCCCGAGCTATGCCCGGGTGACCAATGTGGCGAATGGCAAGTCGGTCATCGTCCGCATCAACGACCGTGGCCCCTTCCACAAGAATCGTGCGATGGATCTGTCCTATGCTGCCGCCTACAAGCTGGGCTTCGTCAAGCAAGGCAGCGCCAAGGTCAGTATCGAACGTGTGTGGCCGATGGCCGGCGGTGAAGCCGTCGCCAGCAACAGCCCTGACATCAAGGCAGAGGACAATCCCAAGTACCTGCAACTGGGTTCCTTCAACAAGCTGGCCAATGCCGAAGCCCTGTTGAAGAAGATGCTGGATGAAATGGACGACCGTTATGATTCCAAGCTGGGCATCATCAACCAGCAAGGCAATTACAAGGTGCGCCTGGGGCCCTTCCCGTCCGATGCTGCCGTGCGCAGCGCGGCGGAGAGCCTGAAGGTGGAAAACGTGGTGATGAAGAACTAAGCAGATGGTGGCGGCCTGGCATCGCCGCCGCAATTGCTCAAACAAAAGCGAAGGGAACTCCCTTCGCTTTTTTCATGCCTGGCGACCAGCGCCGGAATGCCGGCCATAAAAAACCCGGCGCACATGGCGCCGGGGTAAAGGCCTTAATTGTCAGCGTAAGGCTCCCGCTCAGGGAGGCAAGCGGGAGGTGCCGGAGCACCTGCACGGTTAGTGTCACCCTCCCCGACAAAGTTCCGTCATTCCGCTACTGGCGGCTCTTCCTGTTCTTTCTGTACAGCATCAAACCAGCCTATCACCACCTGTTCCACCTGTTCGGTGCCAGTTTTCTTCAGGCTGGAGAACAGCTGCACGCTGACACCTGGGTAGTCGGCCAGTTCGCGCCGCACCATGTTCAGGGTCTGCTGCTGGTCGCTACGCGACAATTTGTCGGATTTGGACAACAGAATGTGCACCGGCCGACCGGTATCACGGAAGAAGTTCAACATCTGCCGATCCAGCTCCAGCAGTGGTCGACGTGAATCCATAATCAGGATCAGGCCAATCAGACTGTCGCGGGTTTGCAAATAACGACCCAGCAGCTGTACCCAGTGTGCCCGTACGGCTTCCGGCACTTCGGCATAACCATAACCGGGCAAATCCACCATGAAACGCTCATGGCCCAGGTCAAAGAAGTTGATATGCTGGGTACGGCCCGGTGTCTTGGAGACATACGCCAGCCGGGTACGGTTAGCCAGCGTGTTGATGGCGCTGGACTTGCCGGCATTGGACCGTCCCACGAAGGCAACCTCGGCGCGGGTGGGCGGCAAGTCCTTCAAATGGTTGACGGTGGTATAAAAAGTGGCGTTTTTAAAAATCGACATAGTAGTAAGGTTGATTTCAGTTGGTATAGAATAACAGGTTTGAAATTGCCACTTTTACAGATATTTAAGAATTCCTCACAAGGAGCGATCATGAAACGGATGATGCTGTTGGCTGTAGCTGCGGCAACCCTGGCTGGAAGTGCATGGGCAGAAGGCATTGCCAAGGGAGACCCGGTAAAGGGCAAGCAGATCGTTGACACGGTGTGTGCCGCCTGTCACGGTGCTGATGGCAACAGCGTAGCGTCGGCAAACCCGACCTTGGCCGGCCAGCATGAGGTGTATATCTACAACCAGCTGCAGGCCTTCAAGAAGGGCGAGCGCAAGAATCCGATCATGCTGGGCATGGCGTCGGCTCTGTCTGATGCCGACATGCACAATGTGGCCTCCTACTTCAGCCAGCAGAAACCCAAGGCACGTGAAGCGTCCAACAAGGATCTGATGGCGCTGGGTGCCAAGGTATACCGCGTAGGCAACCCGACCACCCACGTACCGGCCTGTATGGCCTGCCACGGCCCGGCCGGCAAGGGTATCCCCGACCAGTTCCCGCGTGTGGGCAGCCAGCATGCCGCCTATATCGCCAAACAGCTGGGTGACTTCAAGGCAGGTAGCGATCGCAAGAACGTAACCATGTCCGAAGTTGCTTCCCGCATGAGCGATGCTGAAATGAAGGCAGTAGCCGAATACATTTCGGGTCTGCGCTAATCGCAACTTTTGCGAATAGCCTTGTTCAAAAGGGAAGCCTTAACCGGCTTCCCTTTTTGTGTTCGGCACCAAGATGACAAAAAACTCCCGCAACACCGCTGTTTACAAGTTATACGAGCTGTTCAGTTCGATGCGTTTCGCTATTGGTCTGCTGACCATACTGGCCATCGCCTCGATCATCGGCACCGTACTGAAGCAGAACGAACCCTACCCCAACTACGCCTTCGAATTCGGCCAGTACTGGTTTGCCGTATTCGAGCAGCTGGGCTTGTATGACGTTTACCACTCGGGCTGGTTTCTGACCATTCTCGCCTTCCTGGTGCTGTCCACCTCATTGTGCATCCTGCGCAATGGCCCGGGCTTCATCAAGGACATGAAGGCCTACCGTGAAAAGGCCTCGGACAACTCGCTGGCTGCCATCAAGCACAGCGTGGAGCTGCCTGCAGACAAGGTGGACCCAGATACCTTGCGCGCCTATCTGCGCGGCCAGGGCTGGCGCTGGCGCGAACACCAGCGCGAAGACGGCAGCCTGGTGCTGGCAGCCAAAAAAGGCGCGGCCAGCAAGCTGGGCTATTTCTTCGCCCACATTGCCCTGGTGGTGATCTGCATTGGTGGCCTGATGGATGGCAACCTGCCGCTCAAGCTGGCCGAGATGGTGGGCAGTGTGGTGCCGGAAACGCGCGACATCCCGCAAAGCCAGATTCCGTCACAAAGCCGTCTGTCTACTGCCAATCTGTCTTTCCGTGGCAATGTCACCATTGCCGAGGGCAAGAGTGGTGATGTGGTGTTCCTGAATGCCGGTAATGGCTATCTGGTGCAAGAGCTGCCCTTTACCGTCAGCCTGAAAAAATTCTATGTCGACTACTACAGCAATGGCATGCCCAAGCTGTTTGCCAGTGACATCGTGGTCACCGACAAGGCCAGCGGCAAGGTCACCGAAGCCCAGGTCAAGGTCAACCATCCGCTGATCGTGGATGGCGTGGCCATTTACCAGGCCAGCTTTGGCGATGGCGGCTCACCGCTGTCCTTGAAGGCCTGGAATCTGGAAGCCCCGCAGATGCAGCCGGTGGACATCAAGGGTATTTCGATGGGCAGCCAGCCGCTGCGTGCCAATGGCAAGGACTACAATCTGGAATTCGGCGAACTGCGCGTGTTCAATATCGAGAACATGAGTGGCAAGACCGATGATGCCGCAGGCAAGAGCCTGTCCCAGCGCATGCAGGATGCCCGCGAAGTGAAGCATGAAAAGCAGCTGAAGAATATCGGCCCTTCCATCAGCTTCAAACTGCGCGACAAACAAGGCCAGGCGGTGGAATTCCACCACTACATGGCGCCGATCCAGCAGGACGGTGTCAGCTATATGGTGGCCGGGGTGCGCAGCAAGGTATCCGAGCCCTTCCAGTATCTGCGGCTGCCGCTGGATGACAAGCTGTCGCTGGACCGTTTCATGCGTTTGCGCAGCGCTTTCATGAATCCGGCACTCTATGATGAGATTGCACAGCGCACCACGGCCAAGGCCATGCAAGGTTCGGCCATCAGCCCGGCCATGCAGCAGCAGTTTGCCGGCAGCGTGAAATGGATACTGGCGCGCTTTGCCCAAGGCGGTTTCGTGGCGCTGGAGCAGTTCCTGGATGAGAAGGTGCCACAAGACAAGCGTCAGGCTGTCGCCCAGACCTATGTCAAGATTCTGCAAGGTGCCGTGGTGGATGTGATGAATGTGGCCGATGCCAAGGCGGGCCTGCCGCCGGTCGCCATGGACAGCCAGCACTATCGCTTCCTGCTGGACAGCCTGGTGGGCATCAGCGCCCTGCATGATTACCAGGCACCGGTGTTGTTGCAACTGCAGGGCTTTGACCAGGTACAGGCTTCCGGCTTGCAATTGACCCGCTCGCCGGGCAAGAACCTGGTGTATCTTGGCTCGCTGATGCTGGTGATCGGCATCATCCTGATGTTCTATGTACGCGAAGTTCGGCTGTGGTTACGGTGTGGCACGGCCAGCGTGCGGCTGGCCATGAGTTCCAACCGGCACAACCGTGATCTGGACGAAGACTTCCGCCGCCGCAGCGAAGCAATTCAACAGTTGGTACGAGGTAAGTGATGGAACTGGCTCAATCCTTTGTCGAGCAGCCGCTGTACAAGCGGCTGAAGCCCAGCGACTGGCTGTATGCGGTACTGGTGCTGGTGGCTGCCGGGCAAGCCTGGCGCTTGTACAACCCCTTCATGGATGGCTATGAACAGGCGATTCTGGCCGGCTCCGCCATCGGACTGGTCGCTTTGGGCTGGTTCTGGAAAGCCTGGCGCTGGTTCTTCCCGCTGTCGGCCAGCGTGGCCCTGCTGGGCATCAGCCTCTACCACGGCGAGCTGGCACGGGCGCAAACCGCGTTCTGGCTGAAATTCCTGCTGTCCAGCCAGTCGGCCATCATGTGGATGTGCACGCTATTCTTCCTGGCTACCCTGGTGTACTGGGCCGGCCTGCTCACCCGCTCTGCCATGCTGTCACGCATGGGCAGCGGCCTGACCTGGGCTGCGGCGGTGATGGGGGGAGCCGGTCTGTTCGTGCGCTGGTACGAGAGCTATCTGATCGGCAGCGATGTCGGCCATATCCCGGTATCCAACCTGTACGAAGTTTTCATCCTGTTCACCCTGATCACCGCGCTGATGTACCTGTACTACGAAGCGCGCTTTGCCACCCGCCAGGCGGGGGCCTTCGTGCTGCTGGTGATCAGCGCCGCAGTCGGCTTCATCCTGTGGTACAGCTTCGACCGTCAGGCGCATGAAATCCAGCCGCTGATCCCGGCCCTGCAATCGTGGTGGATGAAGATTCATGTTCCGGCAAACTTTGTCGGGTATGGTGCTTTCGCCATGTCGGCCATGCTGGGTGTGGCCGAACTGCTGGTGCTCAAGGGCGTGCTGAAAGACCGGCTGCCCAGTGCCGAGGTACTGGATGAAATGATGTACAAGGCCATTTCCATCGGCTTCCTGTTCTTCACCATCGCCACCATTCTGGGGGCCATGTGGGCAGCCGATGCCTGGGGTGGCTACTGGAGCTGGGACCCGAAGGAAACCTGGGCGCTGATCGTGTGGCTGAACTACGCTGCCTGGCTGCATATCCGGCTGGTGAAGGGCTGGCGCGGCGAACCGCTGGCCTGGTGGGCGGTCATCGGCCTCTTGGTCACCACCTTCGCCTTCCTCGGGGTGAACATGTACCTGACCGGCCTGCATTCTTACGGCGGTCTGTAAACCTCACCCAGCCCCGTCCAGTCGCATGGCCGGGGCTTTGCTTTGCCCCCGGCGCGGACAAGAAAGCCGGGGTTTGTTATTGTGTGGACTGTTTCTTTTCAAGGATCGCGTTTTTACATCATGGATTTTTCATGGCTGTCTGACCCCTATGCCCTGCTAGGCCTCTTGACCCTGATCGTGCTGGAGGTCGTGCTCGGCGTCGACAACCTGATTTTCGTGGCCATCCTGGCCGAAAAACTCCCCCCCCACCAGCGTGACCGTGCCCGCGTGCTGGGCCTGTCACTGGCGCTGGTCATGCGGCTGTTCATGCTGGCCGGCATCAGCTGGCTGGTGAAGCTGACCGCACCGCTGTTTTCGGTTCTGGGACAAAGCTTTTCCGGTCGCGACCTGATCATGCTGGGCGGCGGCCTGTTCCTGCTGTTCAAGGCCACCATGGAGCTGCACGAGCGGCTGGAAGGGGTGGAACACAGCGACGGTAACGGCCAGAAAGCCTATGCCGCCTTCGCCACCGTGGTGGTGCAAATTCTGGTGCTGGACGCGGTGTTCTCCATCGACTCGGTGGTGACCGCCATCGGCATGTCTGAACACCTGGGCATCATGATGCTGGCGGTGGTCATCGCCATGAGCATGATGATCATGGCCAGCAAGCCGCTGACCCGTTTCGTCAACGCCCACCCCACCGTGGTGATGCTGTGCCTGGGCTTCTTGCTGATGATCGGCTTCAGCCTGATTGCCGACGGCTTCGGTTTCCATATTCCCAAGGGCTATCTGTACGCCGCCATCGGCTTCTCGGTACTGATTGAAGTATTCAACCAGGTGGCCAACGTCAACCACCAGCGCTATCTGAACAGTCGCAATACCTTCCGCTCCCGCACCGCCGACACCGTACTGCGCCTGTTGGGCAATGCCCCCTTGCAACATGGCAATCATCACGAGCAGGAAAAGGAAGAAGGCCCGCGCGAAGAAGGGGAAGGCGCGTTTGCCCACAATGAGCGCGCCATGATCCACAGCGTGCTGACCCTGGCCGAGCGGCCGATACGGGTGATTGCCACCCCGCGCTCGGACATCCACCGCCTGGACATCAGCCAGGATGCCGAACAGCAACGCAAGGTGCTGCGTGACAGCCCCTACTCGCGCTTGCTGGTGGTCGGTGCCGGCCGCATCGACGAGCCGCTGGGCATCGTCGCCCGCAAAGACCTGCTGGCCCAGCTGCTGGATGGCCAGACGCTGGACGTGATGGCCGCCCTGCGCCAGCCACTGGTATTGCCCGAAGGCATGACCGTGCTCAAAGCCATGGAAGCCTTCCGCCAGCAAGCAGCCGACATGGCCTTCGTGGTGAATGAATTCGGCAGCCTGGAAGGCATCGTCACCCAGAAAGACCTGATGGAAGCGATAGCCGGTGACTTCCCGGAAGAACACGAGCGCCACGAGCAGCCCGCCCTAGTACAGCACGAAGATGGCAGCCTCGATGTAGAAGGCAGCCTGGAGCTGATGACGCTGGAGCAATACATCGAACTGGGCGATTACGAAGACGAGGATTTCCACACCGTGGCCGGCCTGCTGATGCATCGCCTGGAGCGTATTCCGCGCCTGGGTGACAGCATCCGCGAAGGTGGCTGGGAAATCAGCGTGACCGAGCAGAAGGGCAACCGCACCGAGCGCGTCAGCATCTGCCCGCTGCCGCGCCTGGAAGATGAGCAGCACTGAGACCGACAGCACCGCGCCGGCAGCGGCCTCCAGCTGGTATCTGTACATGCTGGAATGCCGTGACGGCGCGCTCTACACCGGCATCAGCACCGATGTAATGCGGCGCTATGCCGCCCACTGCGCCGGCAAGGGGGCACGCTACACCCGGCTCAACCCGCCGCAGCGCATCGTGCTGATCCATCCCTTTGCCGACAAATCACAAGCGCTGAAGGCCGAACATGCCGTCAAGCGCCTGTCTGCCGCCGCCAAACGCCAGCTGGCGGCCAAGGGTGACCTGAGCGACTGGCTGGCGGCGCGTGCCGCCCAGCCTGACACTACTCAATAAACAAAGCGTTCGCGCAGGTCTTCCAGATTCAGCTCGCGCAGAATGGCTTCCTGCCGCTCGCGGGCACTCTGTTTGCCCTTGCCGGTTTTCTTGGCAATGATCAGCTCGTTCTTCATCGAATGCTCCCAGCCCACCAGCTCGGTCACCGTCAGCTGGTAGCCACGCGCCTCCAGCTGCAGGCAACGCAGCACATTGGTCAGCTGGCTGCCAAACTCGCGGGTGTGGATGGGGTGACGCCACAGCTCGGACAGCGGCGTCTTGCCGAAAGTCTCGTTCTTCTTCTGGCGCAGCACCGCAGCCACTTCGGCCTGACAGCAGGGCACCAGTACGATGTATTTGGCGTCCTTGGCCAGCGCAAAGCGGATGGCGTCGTCGGTGGCGGTATTGCAGGCATGCAGCGCAGTAATGATGTCCACCTGAGCCGGCAGCGCATCCGAGGTGATGGACTGCTCCACCGTCAGATTGAGAAAACCCATGCGCTCGAAGCCCAGCCGGGCCGCCAGTTCCTGGGAGCTCTGCACCAGCTCGGGCCGGGTCTCGATGCCGAACACCTCGCCGACCGCCTTGTCCTTGAGAAACAGGTCGTACAGGATAAAGCCCAGATAAGACTTGCCGGCACCGTGGTCGGCCAGCGTCACACTGCCCTTGCTGTCCAGTACATCCTGCAGCAGCGGCTCGATGAACTGGTACAGGTGGTAAACCTGTTTGAGCTTGCGGCGGGTGTCCTGGTTGATCTTGCCGTCGCGGGTAAGGATGTGCAGTTCTTTCAGCAATTCCAGCGACTGCTGCGGTTTGATTTCGGGGATCAGGCTCATCTTGGCCTCCGGTAAAGCGGGAATGGCGCGATTTTACCAGTTTCACCGCCCCAGCCCCCGACAAGCTTGGCCGCTGGCGCGCACCATGCCACAATTTGCCATCCCCATTCCACCGAGCACCGCCATGTCCCTGCAGTACCACCTGATTCCGGTTACCCCCTTTGCCCAGAACTGCAGCGTACTGTGGTGCAGCGTGACGCGCGAGGCCGCCATTGTTGATGCCGGTGGCGATATCAGCCGCATCCGCTCCTGGATCGAACAGCAGGGGCTTACCGTCAGCAAGCTGCTGCTGACCCATGGCCATATCGACCATGCCGGTGGTGCCGGCGAACTGGCGGCGCAATTGGGCGTAAAGATTGAAGGCCCGGAGCAAAGCGAAAGCTTCTGGCTGGACCAACTGCCCAATCAGGGCCGCATGTTCGGCTTTCCTTCCAGCCCGGCTCTCACTCCGGAACGCTGGCTGAACGAGGGCGACAGCGTCAGCATCGGCCAGGAAACGCTGCAGGTGATCCACTGCCCCGGTCATACCCCCGGCCATGTGGTGTTCTACAGCGCCGCCGCCAGCCTGCTGGTGGCAGGAGATGTGCTATTCCAGGGCTCCATCGGCCGAACCGACTTCCCCATGGGCAATCATCAGCAGCTGATCGATGCCATCCAGCAAAAGCTGTTTTTGCTGCCGGACGACACCGTGGTCATCCCCGGCCACGGTCCGCTCACCACCATTGGCGATGAAAAACGCCATAACCCCTTCGTGGCAGACGCCCGCTTCCGCTAATGTCTCCTGCCTTCGAGCACGCCGTGCTGCAGTTGGTCGGGCAGATTCCGCCTGGACGAGTGAGCAGCTATGGCGTACTGGCACAACTGGCCGGTTTCCCACGTCATGCCCGCCATGTCGGCAAGCTGCTGGGACAGTTGCCCGAAGGCCATGCCCTGCCTTGGTACCGGGTTGTCAGCAGCGCAGGCAGTATCTCGCGCCCGGGCACAGAACAGGCCGACTGGCAGCGCGTACTGCTGGAACAGGAGGGCATCGAATTCTCTGCCAGCGGTAAAATCAGCCTGTTTCGCTATGGCTGGCCAGCCGAATCCTATACGCCATGCGGCGTTGGCTGAGTTGTTACTGCTGAATATTGTCCGACACGGCGACATACTGTTTTCATAATGTTGCCGAAATGTTACGTCGCTTGAGCTGAAACTTTTCAATATGGAGCTTTATGCGCTACCCTGCGCGCCCCGTATGCCTGCATGCGGGGAAATCCATATAAAAAAAGTTCACTTAGGCGGAAAAAATGAAAGCTCGTAAACTGCTGCTGGCCCTGTCCTTGCTGGGAAGTGCAAGCCTGGCCCAGGCCGACAACTGGTCTTTTGCCAATGTCAGCGCCAACTATCTCGACTGGTCTGGCCGCACCACTGACCAAAGTGGCAAGAAAGACTTTGGCTACCTGGAGGCCGAGGGTGGCATCGGCGGTAGCTGGGGTGATGTCTATGGCTTCTTCGATCTGGAAAACCCAGGCAAGAGCGACTACGGCACCAACGGTTACGACCGTCGCTACACCACCAAGGCCATCGGCCGCTTCAATCTGACCCAAGTCGGCAATGTGCCGGTGCAGCTGTATGCCCACATCTACGATACCCGTGGCAACGGCTTCTTCACCCAGAACCGCGTACTGGGTGTCAGCACCGAACTGAAATATGGCAACCTGACCCTCAAGCCCTTCATTGGCGCCCATGACGAGCTGGACGCATTCAGCGTGGGTTCCGGCTTCAATGGCTGGATGGCTGGCTATGTGCTGCTCTACCCGTTCAATGCTTTTGGCCAATCCTTCCTGGTGACCCAATGGCATGAAACCGAATTTGCCCGCAAGCAGGAATTTACCCCCAACTACAAGCACAACACCGGTGAAAACGGTGCCATCGCCCTGTGGTGGAATGTCAGCAAGCACTTCACCACCGGTGTGC
This sequence comes from Aquitalea aquatica, assembly GCF_013911085.1. GTDB lineage: Bacteria > Pseudomonadota > Gammaproteobacteria > Burkholderiales > Chromobacteriaceae > Aquitalea > Aquitalea aquatica. The sequence goes on along the minus strand of NZ_JACERN010000039.1, from coordinate 102,364 downwards.
AGTACCGCTACGCCGACCAGAAGCTGGGCTCCGGCGAATACCAGAACGCTGTGATCTACAGCGCCAAGTACAACTTCTGATACTCGCTGTCAGTCACATGCAAAACGCCTCCGGATGGAGGCGCCAGGCTGCTGACAAAGTGATTTGGTGCGATGGCACGGGGCCCGGCGAAGCCGGGCCTTTCGACTAAGTTATTGCGTCCGCAGCCTTCCCGTCTATTCCCAATCCCCCCGCCCTTGCCCTGCAAGGGAGCCTCGCTTTCCTTCCAGAAAGCGAGCGAGGGGTTTGATGTAAATCGTGCTTACTTGCTCTTGTTGGCCTGGCGGTACAGCTGGATCAGCCGGCGGGTGGAGCTGTCGTGCTCGGCCGCCTTCAGCTTGCCGGTCAGCTCGCCGTGAATGGTTTTTGCCAGCTGCTTGCCCAGCTCCACCCCCCACTGGTCAAAGCTGTTGATACCCCAGATCACACCCTGCACGAAAATCTTGTGCTCGTACGCCGCAATCAGCGAACCGAGATTGCGCGGATCCAGGAAGCTCATCAGCAGGGTATTGGTGGGGCGGTTGCCGGCAAACACCTTGTGCGGCACCAGTGCTTCCAGCGCATCGCCCTTCATGCCCTGGGTCACCAGCTCGGCACGGGCTTCCTCGGCGGTCTTGCCGCGCATGAAGGCCTCGGCCTGGGCGAACACATTGGCCAGCAGGATTTCATGGTGCCCCGGCAGGCTGCCACGGCTTTCCAGCGAGGCGATCAGGTCGATCGGCGAAATATGCGTGCCCTGATGCAAGAGCTGGAAGAAGGCGTGCTGGCCGTTGATGCCGGTTTCCCCCCAGATGATGGGCGCGGTTTCGAAATTCACCGGGCTGCCATCGGTGCGGGTCTGCTTGCCGTTGGACTCCATGTCCAGCTGCTGGATAAAGGCCGGCAGGCGGTGCAAATACTGCTCGTAGGGGGCGATGACATGGCTGCCGCCGCCAAAGTAGTTGATGTACCAGATGCCTATCATGGCCAGCAGCACCGGCATGTTCTGTTCGAACGGCGCATTGCGGAAATGCTGGTCCATGATGTGGGCGCCGTTGAGCAGCTCGGTGAAGTTTTCCTCACCCAGATACAGCATGATGGGCAGGCCAATGGCCGACCACAGACTGTAGCGGCCGCCCACCCAGTCCCAGAATTCAAACATGTTTGACGGGTCGATGCCGAAGTCCGCCACGGCTTTCTGGTTGGTGGATACCGCGACAAAGTGCTTGGCCACCGCTTTTTCGTCACGGGCACGCTGCAAGAACCAGTCGCGCGCGGTCAGGGCGTTGGTGAGGGTTTCCTGAGTGGTGAAGGTTTTCGATTCCACCACAAACAGCGTGGTTTCCGAATGCACCTTTTTCAGGGTTTCCTTGAGCTGGGCACCGTCCACATTGGAAACGAAGTGCATGTTCATGCGCGGATGGCCAAACGGCCGCAGCGCACTGCATACCATCAGCGGGCCCAGGTCCGAGCCGCCGATGCCGATGTTGACGATGTCGGTGATGGGCTGGTTGGTATAGCCCAGCCATTCGCCGGAACGCACGGCGTGGGCAAACTTGCCCATGCGCTCCAGTACCGAGTTCACCTTGGGCATCACGTCTTCGCCATCGACAAAGATGGGGGCATTGGTGCGATTGCGCAGCGCCACATGCAATACGGCACGGTTTTCCGTGGTGTTGATCTTCTCGCCCTTGAACATGGACTTGATGCGCTCTGGCAAGCCGGCTTCGCGGGCCAGCTGCATCAGCCCCTGCAAGGTTTCGTCGGTAATACGGTTTTTGGAGTAATCCAGGAACAAGCCACCCACTTCCAGGCCGTAGCGTTCGGCCCGCTCCGGGTCGCTTTCGAACAGCTCACGCATATGCAGTTGCTTGGCGTCGGCAAAGTGGTCCCACAGTCTTTGCCAGGCGGGAAGTTGGGTCAGTTCGCTCATGATATCAATCCTCTTCTGTCCGTTCTGCCAGTCTTTTCGCTTTGAGACTGTGCTTGGTTTTTTCCAGCTGCCCGATCACGCCCGGACCGCGGCGCAAGGCCACGCCCACGGCCAGCACGTCGATCAATACCAGGTGGATGATGCGGGAGATCATCGGGCTGTAGGTTTCATTATCTTCCTGGGTGTCAGCCATCAGGGCGATGGTGGCCGCCCGTGCCAAGGGCGAGCCACTGGCGGTGATGGCCACTACGGTGGCACCAGAGGCGGTGGCCTCTTCCACTGCGTCCAGCAGCTCACGCGAGCGGCCGGAGCTGGAGATGGCCACCAGCACGTCGTCGGCATTCAGCACCGAGGCTGCCATCATCTGGATGTGGGTGTCGGCATAGGCCACGGTAGAAATGCCGAAGCGGAAGAATTTGTGCTGGGCGTCGGCAGCGGTGATGCCGGAGTTGCCCAGACCGTAAAACTCCACGCGCCGTGCGCGCGAGATGGCCTCGATAGCCGCTTCGATGGCCTGCGGATTAACGTCGTTGCGGCTTTTCAGCAGGGCGGTGACGGTGTTGTCGAATACCTTGGCGACGATTTCCGAGGTCGGGTCTTCCGGGCGGACGCTGGAATGCACATAGGGCACGCCGGTCACCAGGCTGCCGGCCAGTTTCAGCTTGAAGTCGGGCAGACCCGAGCAGCCCATGGAACGGCAGAAACGGATGACCGTGGGCTGGCTGACGCCGGCATTGCGGGCAATATCTGCCACCGCAGCCTGCATCATGGTATAGGGCTGTTCCAGCACCAGCTCGGCCACCTTGCGTTCGGCCGAGGACAGGGCTTCAAGCTGAGACTTGATTCTTTCCAGCATGGGTCAGTGCTCCAGGTGCGCCGCCAGCGCTGCCGACGCACCGATGAGCGCAGGGTAGCGGCTATCGATGACAAATACCGGAATCGCCGCCAGATAAGCGGAGAAACGGCCCTTGTCTTCGAAGCGCGGGCGGAATGGCGACGTTTTGAAGTAGTCGATCAAACGTGGAACGATACCACCGCCAAGGTATACCCCGCCACGTGCGCCTAGCGTCAGTGCCAGATTGGCTGCGGCCGTACCCAGCATGGCGCAGAAGGCATCCAGCGTTTCGCGGCAGCGCGGACAGGTGCCGGACAGGCCACGGCTGGTGATGTCGGCAGCGGACAAATCTTGCTCGGGCTCGCCGGCCAGTGCCGCCAGCGCGTGATAGATCAGCACCAGCCCCGGACCAGACAGCAGGCGCTCGGCTGACACATGCCCATGCCGTTCACGCGCATAGTGCCAGATGGCGGCTTCGCGCTCGTCAAACGGGGCAAAACTGACATGCCCGCCCTCGCCGGCCAGCGGGCTATAGCCGCCGGGATAAGGCAGCAAGGCAGACACCCCCAGGCCGGTGCCGGGGCCGATCAGCGCCAACGGGCTGCCGGCTACCGCCTCGCCGCCGCCCACCTGCACCAGCTCATTGCGGGGCAGATGCGGTAGCGCCAGCGCCAGCGCGGTGAAATCGTTGATGACAATGAGCGAAGTCAGCCCCAGCGCCAGCCGGGTGGCTTCAATGGAAAAGGCCCAGTGGTGATTGGTCATCTGCACCCAGTCGCCAGTGACCGGGTTGGCAATGCCGATGGCGGCATGCGCTACCGCACGGGTATCGACGCGCGCCAGATAGCTGCGCATGGCGGCTTCCAGCGTGGGAAAGCTGGCACAGGGCAGGACTTCGACATCCTCCAGCACCGCCGGAGCGGTTTCCAGCGCAAAGCGGGCATTGGTGCCGCCGATGTCGGCCACCAGTCGTGGCCAGGTATTAGGCAGTCCAGTAGACATCGATGGGGCACTCCGTCTGCAGCAGGAAATGGCTGATGGGCAGGCTGTCGTTGATACCCTGTACGGCCTGATCGAACACCTTGCGTTTGCCCGCGCCCTGGATGGCCAGGATCAGGCTGTCGCAAGCCAGCAAGGCAGCCTTGCTCATGCTTACGCGCAGATGCGGCGCGGTCAGCGGCTGCACGGTCAGCAAGGGCAGGCTGCGTGCCATGTCCAGCCCGTCGGCCAGGGCCGCAGCCCCGGGGAACAGCGAGGCAGTGTGGCCATCCTCGCCCATGCCCAGCACCGCTACGGTCGGGCGCAGATACGCCGCATTCGCCGCAGCCAGTTCGGCTGCAGCATCGCCAGCCTCTCCCACCAGCGGCAGAAAGCGGGCGACAGCCGCAGCATCCTGCAGCAGATGTTCGCGCACCAGCGCGGCATTGCTGTCCGGGTGATCGGCCGGCACGAAGCGCTCGTCCACCAGGGTGATCACCACGCGGGACCAGTCCAGCGGCTGACTGCGCAGCGCATGGAAAAACGGTACCGGCGACTTGCCGCCGGACACCGCCAGCACGGCGCGGCCATCGCGTTCCAGCGCCTGGGCCAGACGTCGGGCCACCGTGGCGGCCAGCGCGACGGAGCAGTCCGCCGCCTCGGAGAATTCATACCATTTCATCAATGCCATCCTCACGTTGCACCCGGCCCCTGGCCTAGCATGGCGCCGGGTGAATGCCGCTCTTGCTGGCCGGCTTGTTATGAATTGTCCTGCCCGGGCCGCCGTGGCGGGAGGCCCGGATGGGGTAGCTCGATCAGCTCTCTTCGTGCCAGCTGATGCCGTCGCGGCTCAGCAGCGCGCTGGAAGCGGCCGGGCCCCAGGTGCCGGCGGTGTATTGCTTGGGCGGAGTGTTGCTGCTGTTCTGCCAGCATTCCATGATGGGCATCACCCAGCGCCAGGCTTCCACCAGCTCGTCACGGCGCATGAACAGCGCCAGCTTGCCGCGGATCACATCCAGCAGCAGACGTTCGTAGGCATCGGCACGGCGTACCTTGAAGGCCTTGTAGAAGTCCAGATCAAGAAAGGCCGGCTGCAGACGCATGGTGTCGCCCGGTTCCTTGGCCAGGAAATACAGACGGATGCTTTCTTCCGGCTGCAGCTGGATCACCAGCCGGTTGGCGGTGTGGCTGCCGCTGAGCGGGCCGGAGAACAGCTGGTGCGGCACATCGCGGAAATTGATGACGATCTCGGCCAGGCGGTCCTGCATGCGCTTGCCGGTACGCAGGAAGAAGGGCACGCCAGCCCAGCGCCAGTTGTCGATTTCCGCCTTGATGGCAACAAAGGTTTCGGTATGGCTGTCCGCCGGGATGCCCTGTTCCTGCAGATAGCCCACCACCGGTTGCCCGGCCACGGCGCCGGCCTTGTACTGGCCACGCACCGTCTTGTTGGCCACATCCTGCTCGCTGAACGGGCGCAGTGCCTTGAGCACCTTGAGCTTTTCATCGCGCACGGCATCGGCTTCCATGCTGGCCGGCGGTTCCATGGCGACGATGCACAGCAGTTGCAGCAGATGATTCTGCACCATGTCGCGCAGCGCGCCGGTGCCATCGTAGAAGTCGCCACGGGTGCCCACGCCCAGGTCTTCGGCAATGGTGATCTGTACGTCGTGGATCCACTCGCGCCGCCACAGCGGTTCAAACAGCGCGTTGGCAAAACGGATGGCCATCAGGTTCTGCACCGACTCCTTGCCCAGGTAGTGGTCGATACGATAGAGCTGCTCTTCCTTGAAGAAGTGCGCCACATCGTCATTGATGGCATTGGACGAATCCAGGTCGATGCCCAGCGGCTTTTCCAGTACCACGCGCACATTGGGGCGGTTCAGGCCAACGGCGGCCAGATTCTCGCAAATGCCAGCGAACAGATTGGGTGCGGTGGCCAGATAACAGACCACCACCCGCTCCGGGTGCTGTCCCACTGCTTCGGCCAGTGCCGGATAGTGGGCGGCGTTGCCGGCATCCACCTGCAGATAATCGATACGGCTGCAAAAAGAGGCCCAGGCCGCCGCATCGAAGTGTTCCTTGACGTGCTGGCGCGCGCTCTTTTCCACCAGTGCCAGGTAGTCGTCGCGGCTCATCGCCTTGCGGCCCAGTGCCAGCAGGCGGCCTTGCTCGTTGAGCAGGCTGGCGGCGTGCGCCTGATAGAGGGAGGGCAACAGCTTGCGCATGACCAGGTCGCCGGTGCCACCGAACAGCACCATATCGAAAGCGGGGGTAGGCGTGCTACGGTTATCCATAGTGATCTTCCGTCTCGTGCATTTGCAATGTAGTTATATTACCACCCGATTTTGGCATGTCCATGTGATTTGCCGGGGTAATACGCAGAAAGCAACACCTGCCATTTCATGGAAATTTTGGCAGAAACCTTTACCAGAAAGCCTCTCACACTCATTCAGCCGGATAAGCCGGCAATTGGGTCAGGCTGTTTTCTTGCAATTTAAGTGTAGTAAAACTACCATTTACCCACATTCATCACGGGAATTGCCATGGCCCTGCACCCGGTACTGCACACTGTTACCCAGCGCATCATAGATCGCAGCCGCGAGCGTCGCGCGGCCTATCTGAATCATCTGGCTGCCGCCGCCCAGCAGGGCAAGGTAGAACGCGCCCAGCTGTCCTGCACCAATCAGGCCCACGCCTTTGCGGCCATGCCGGACAATATCAAGATCCACCTTAAAGAAGCGCATCGCCCCAATCTGGCCATCGTTTCCGCCTATAACGACATGCTGTCGGCCCACCAGCCGCTGGAAGCCTACCCGGCCTGGATCAAGGAAGAAGCACTCAAGGCCGGTGCCACCGCCCAGTTTGCCGGTGGCGTGCCTGCCATGTGCGACGGCGTGACCCAGGGCCAGCCCGGCATGGAGCTGTCGCTGTTCTCGCGCGATGTCATCGCCATGAGCACCGCCGTGGCGCTGTCGCACCAGATGTTCGATGCCAGCCTGTATCTAGGCGTGTGCGACAAGATCGTCCCCGGCCTGCTGATTGGCGCGCTGACTTTCGGCCATCTGCCGGCGGTGTTTGTTCCGGCCGGCCCGATGACCACCGGCATCGCTAATGATGAAAAGGCGAAGGTGCGCCAGTTGTTCGCCGAAGGCAAGGTGGGAAGGGATGCGCTGCTGGAATCGGAGTGCCAGTCCTACCACGGCCCCGGCACCTGTACCTTCTATGGCACCGCCAACTCCAACCAGATGATGATGGAAATCATGGGCCTGCACCTGCCGGGTACCGCCTTCGTCAATCCGGGTACACCGCTGCGCGAGGCACTGACCCGCGCCGCCGCCCGTCAGGCCGCGCACATTGCCGCCCAGGGGGAGAACTTCACCCCGGTGGGCCGCATGATCGATGAAAAATCCATCGTCAACGCCATCATCGGCCTGCTGGCCACTGGCGGCTCCACCAACCACACCCTGCACCTGGTGGCCATTGCCCGCGCCGCCGGCATCGATATCAACTGGGATGATTTCGACGAGCTGTCGGCCATCATCCCGTCGCTGACCCGCGTCTACCCCAATGGCAAGGCCGACGTAAACCACTTCCACGCCGCAGGCGGCATGGGCTTTGTCATCCGCGAACTGCTGGGCGCCGGCCTGCTGCACGAGGACGTGGACACCATCGTCGGCCGTGGCCTGTCGGCTTATGCCAACGAACCCTGGCTGGACAATGGCGAACTGAAATGGCGTCCGGCCCCGGCCGTGAGCGGCGACGACAGCGTATTGCGTACTGCAGCCAACCCGTTCAGCGCCGATGGCGGCCTGCGCGTGGTGGCAGGCAACCTGGGCCGCGCCGTAATCAAGGTGTCTGCCGTCAAGCCAGAACACCGCGTGGTAGAGGCCCCGGCCGTGGTGTTCCACGACCAGAACGAACTGTTGGCCGCCTTCAAGCGCGGCGAACTGGAACGCGACTTCATCGCCGTCATCCGCTTCCAGGGCCCGCGCGCCAACGGCATGCCTGAGCTGCACAAGCTGACCCCGGCGCTGTCCATCCTGCAGGAACGCGGCTTTGCCGTGGCCCTGGTCACCGACGGCCGCATGTCCGGTGCTTCGGGCAAAGTGCCGGCTGCCATCCACGTCTCGCCGGAGGCGGTAATGGGCGGTAGTATCGGCAAGGTTCGCGATGGCGACATCGTGAAACTGGATGCCAATGCCGGCACGCTGGAAGTGAAAGTGCCGGCCGAAGAATGGGCGGCGCGCGAGCAGATCAGTGCCGATCTGCAACACAATCAATTTGGCGTAGGGCGTGAACTGTTCGCGGTATTCCGCGAATCCGCCGATGCTGCGGAAGCTGGTGCCATGAGCTTCCATCACCCGCTGTGGAGAAACTGATATGGACGCTTTGACCCTGTTGCGTCAGGGACCGGTTGTGCCGGTCATCGTGGTAAATGACGCCGCTGTTGCGGTAGACCTGGCGCGCGCGCTGGTGGATGGCGGCATTCGCGTGCTGGAAGTCACCCTGCGCACCAAGGCGGCACTGGCCGCCATGCGCCGTATGCGCGATGAAGTACCCGGCGCCATCGTCGGTGCCGGCACGCTGCGCAACCGCGCCCAGCTGGAAGCGGCGCTGGACGCCGGTGCCCAGTTTGGCGTCAGCCCCGGCCTGACTCCGGAGCTGGCCTCGGCTGCGCGCAATGCCAACCTGACCCTGCTGCCGGGTGTGGCCACCGCCTCGGAAGCCATGCGCGCACAGGACGAAGGCTTTGACATCCTCAAGCTGTTCCCGGCCGAAGCCGTGGGCGGCATCAAGCTGCTCAAGTCGCTGGCCGGCCCGCTGCCCGACCTGCGCTTCTGCCCGACTGGCGGGATTGATCTGGTCAAGGCCAAGGAATACCTGGCCCTGCAAAACGTACTGGCCGTTGGCGGCAGCTGGTTGACCCCGGAAGACGCCATCGCCAACCGCGACTGGGCACGCATCACCGAGCTGGCCAAACAAGCCAGCGCACTGGCGCAGTAAACCCGCCCACGCAATATATAAGCCCGCCTCGTGCGGGCTTTACTGATTGTTGACCAACTCCTCTCGCTTTCTGAAAAGAAAGCGAGGCTCCCTTGCAGGGCAAGGGCGGGGGGATGGGGAATAGATGGGAAGGCTGCCGAATCAATAAGTGAGTCGAAAGGCCCGGCTTTGCCGGGTCCAGTGCAATCGAACCAGATTACTTTGTCAGCAGCCTGCAAGCCCGCCCCGTGCGGGCTTTTTTGTTGCACCGCACACCGCACGCTAATGGCACAGCCCGGCTGATCTGCACTACCATCAGGCCTTCACCTGCCGCCTGCCGCTCCTATGAAACTGTTTCTGGCCGAAGACGATGCCGTACTGGCCGATGCCCTGCTTACCCGCCTGAGCCAGCTGGGCTTCGAGGTCTGCCATCGCAGCGATGGCCTGGCCGCCCAGCAGATGCTGCTGAGCGAAGCATTCGATGCCGTCATTCTGGATATCGGCCTGCCCGGCCAAGACGGGCTCAAGGTGCTGCGCCATGTGCGCGTGCATCAGCCGGCACTGCCCATTTTGCTGCTGACCGCACTGGACAGCATGGAAGACCGGGTCGCCGGGCTGGATGCCGGTGCCGACGACTATCTGGTCAAGCCCTTTGACTTCCCCGAACTGGAAGCCCGCATCCGCGCCCTGCTGCGCCGCCAGCGCGCCAGCGATAGCGTGCGTGACGAACTGCAACGGGAAGAACTGCAGTTCGGCCCGCTGCGACTGGACCGCAGCGCCCAGCGCGCCTGGGCCGGCGCGCAGCCGCTGGATCTGTCGGCACGCGAGCTGGAGCTGCTGTTCATCCTGATGAGTCAGGCGGAAAAAGTGCTGAGCAAGGAGCAAATCTCCGCCGCCCTGTCCGGCGAGGGGGAAGAAATCGGCAGCAATGCGGTGGAAGTCTATGTGCACCGCCTGCGCAAGAAACTGGATGGCAGCGGTGCCGGCATTCGTGCGGTGCGCGGGCTGGGCTATCTGCTGACGCAGGCCGAAGACAGCTAGCCGCCATGCCGCGCCCGCGCCAACTTTCCCTGCGCCGCCAGTTGCTGATCTGGCTGCTGTTGCCGCAGCTGGTGCTGTGGCTGGCCGCCGCCATGCTGGCGCATGCCATGGCGGTGCGCTATGCCAACGAGGTCATCGACCAGACGCTGGCGCAGACCTCGCGGGCGCTGGCCCGCCAAGTCAAGCCCTTCGGCAATGGTTTCTATGTCGACTTCCCGCGCGCCGCGCGCGAAATCCTCGAAGAAGACCCCACCGACCGCGTCTATTACATGGTCAGCTCGCCACCAGCCGCCTTTTTGCTGGGCGAACCGGCCATGCCGCGCCCACCAGCCACGCTGGCCGCCCGCGCTGGCGCCAGCTATTTCTATAACGCCAGCATGAAGGGCCAGGATGTACGCGTGGCCGCACTTTACCTCCTGGCCGGCACGGTAGAGCAGCCGCAGCTGATGCTGGTGCAGGTGGCCAAGAGCCGCACACTGAGCGCCGAGCTGACCCGCAAGATCCTGCTGGACATGGGCCTGCCCCTGCTGGGACTGATGTTGCTGACCAGCCTCTTGGTCTGGGCCGGCATCAGCCGTGGCCTGTCGCCGCTGCGCCGCCTGCGCCGGGTGGTGGAGAACCGCTCGCCACGCGATATGGCCCCCATCGAGGTCAACAATGCCCCGGCCGAAGTACGCGCCCTCACCGCCGCCATCAACAGCCTGCTGGAAGAGGTCAATCGCCAGGTGGAGCAGCAACGGCGCTTTATCGGCGATGCCGCCCATCAGCTGCGCACGCCGCTGGCCGGGCTGAAATCACAGAGTGAACTGGTCAAGGCCGAACTGCTGGGCAATACGCCGGACATCCCGCGTGCCTGCCGCCAGCTGGAGCAGGTGGAAACCAGCGTGGCGCGCTCCATTCACCTGGTCAACCAGCTACTGGCGCTGGCACGGGCCGAGCCGGAAGCCGGCCTGCAGCTAAAACGGCTCGACCTGAAGCAGCTGTGCCGCGAAGTCACCGCCGAGGCCGTGCCGCGTGCGCTGGCACGCAAGCTGGACCTGGGGCTGGACAGTGACGACGACAGCCTGCTGGTGCTGGGCCATGCCGGCCTGCTGCGCGAACTGTTGGCCAATCTGCTGGACAATGCCATCCAGTACACCCCGGCCGGCGGCGAAATCACCGTGACACTGCGCCGGCTGGGCCGGCAAGTGCAGTTGCAGGTGTGCGATACCGGACCGGGCATCGCCCCGGCGGAGCGCGACAAGGTGTTCCAGCGCTTTTACCGGGTCAACAGCCTGGCTGGCGGCAAGGGCTGTGGCCTCGGGCTGGCCATCGTGCAGGAGATCGCCCGCCGCCATCACACCCGGGTGGAACTGCGCGACAACAGCCCGCACGGACTGTGTGCCAGCCTGCTGTTCCAGCGGGAAAATCCCCCCGAGCAAACCGGCCCGTAGTGTAGTTGACACACTACGGCGCACCATTTTGTTGCACAGCAGCACCAGCGCAGTGCCTTATGTTTATTGAATTATCTCCAATGTCATGCTGCAACGCATTCAGGATTTGTCATTTTCTTACAGCATTTCGCTTCAAACCTTACACAAAACTTACAATCTGCCGCTATAGTTCTTGCACATCCGGCCCCGGTCCTGGCCGAGCGCCGCCGGATGCACCATAAAAAACCGAAATGCAACGCTACAAGATGGAGACAAGAGAATGAAACGCAAACAGCTGAGCGCAGCACTGCTGGCCGCCACCCTGCTGCCGGCCACGGTATTTGCCGGCGAAGTGGAAGTGCTGCACTGGTGGACCTCGGGCGGCGAAGCCAAGTCCGTGGCCGAACTGAAAAAAATGATGAACGCCAAGGGCGATAACTGGAAAGACTTCGCCGTGGCTGGTGGTGGTGGCGACAATGCCATGACCGCGCTGAAAACCCGCGTGGTATCGGGCAACCCGCCGACCGCCGCCCAGATCAAGGGCCCGGCCATCCAGGAATGGGGTGCCGAAGGCGTGCTGGCCAATATCGATGCCGTAGCCAAGGCCGAAGGCTGGGACAAGCAACTGCCGCCGGTGGTCAGCCAGGTGATGAAATACAAGGGCCAGTACGTGGCCGCCCCGGTCAACGTGCACCGCGTGAACTGGCTGTGGGTGAATCCGGATGCCTTCAAGAAGGCCGGTGCCAAGGTGCCGACCACCTGGCCGGAATTCTTTGATGCCGCCGAAAAACTGAAAAAAGCCGGCATCCAGCCCCTGGCCCATGGCGGCCAGCCGTGGCAGGACGCCACCCTGTTCGAATCGGTGGCACTGGGTGTAGGTGGCCCGGGCTATTACAAGAAGGCTTTCGTGCAGCTGGATCAGGCCACGCTGGCCGGCCCGACCACGGTCAAGGTGTTTGAAACCCTGCAAAAAGTGAAGGGCTATATCGACAAGGGCGCAGCGGGCCGTGACTGGAACCTGGCTACCGCCATGGTCATCAACGGCAAGGCCGGCATGCAGTTCATGGGCGACTGGGCCAAGGGTGAATTCACCGCCGCCGGCAAGAAGCCGGGCAAGGACTTCCTCTGTGTAGCCGCACCGGGTACTGCCGGCAGCTTCACCTTCAACATCGACAGCCTGGCCATGTTCAAGCAGAAGGACGCCTCCGCGCAGAAGGCGCAGGCAGACCTGGCCGAAACCGTGATGAGCAAGAACTTCCAGGAAGTGTTCAACCTGAACAAAGGCTCGATCCCGGCCCGTCTGGACACGCCGATGGACAAGTTCGACGACTGCGCCAAGAAATCCAAGGCTGACCTGACTGCCGCCTCCAAGAGCGGTGGCTTGGTGCCCAGCTTCGCCCACAAGATGGCCATGCCGTCGGCCACCGAAGGCGCAATGGACGACGTGATTTCGCAGTTCATGAACTCATCGATGAGCCCGAAAACCGCCACCGAGCGCCTGGCCAAGGCCGGGAAAGTGCACTAAGCGAGCAGCAACCTTGCCCCGGGTCAGCCGACCCGGGCGCTTTTTTGCCGTGGACAGCCCTGACGCAGCAAGCGGCCAGCGGCTGTCTGTCTAACTCCTAGCTAAGCAAGCCATACCGTCTGACCATCCGTCCTGCCTCCCCGCCAGGACAGATCGACGCTGCGCGCCCCGCGCGGCATCGCCTCAGCGGCATGGCGAGGATTGATTCATGTCCACACCCCAATCACAAGCCAGTCTGTCGGCACTGGCAGACCGCTGGCTGCCCAAGCTGGTGCTGTCGCCCACCTTGCTGATCAGCCTGGTGTTCGTCTACGGCTTCATTGCCTGGACCGGCTGGCTGTCGCTGACCGAATCGCGACTATTGCCGCAGATGGATTTTGCCGGCCTGGTGCAGTACCAGGCACTGTTCGAGAATGACCGCTGGTGGACCGCTGTGGCCAATCTGGGCATTTTCGGCGGCCTGTTCATCGGCTGCACACTGGCAGTCGGCCTGTTCCTGGCCGTGCTGCTGGATCAGAAAATCCGTGCCGAAGGCACGCTGCGCACCATTTACCTGTACCCGATGGCCTTGTCCTTCATCGTCACCGGCACCGCCTGGAAATGGATGCTCAACCCCGACATGGGCCTGCAAAAGGTCATCAACGACTGGGGCTTTCCCGACTTCACCTTCGACTGGCTGGTGGACCCGGACAAGGCCATCTACACCGTAGTGATTGCCGGGGTGTGGCAGTCGTCCGGCTTTGTGATGGCGCTGTTCCTGGCCGGCCTGCGCGGCATCGACGATTCCATCATCAAGGCCGCCCAGGTGGATGGGGCCAGCCTGCCGGTCATCTACTGGCGCATCATCATCCCCAGCCTGCGCCCGGTGTTTTTCAGCGTGCTGCTGATCCTGTCGCACATCGCCATCAAGAGCTTCGACCTGGTGATGGCACTGACCGGCGGCGGCCCCGGCACCGCATCCGACGTACCGGCCATCTTCATGTACCAGTTTGCCTTTACCCGTGGCCAGCTGGGCCTGGGGGCAGCCTCGGCCATGATGATGCTGATGACCATCGTCGCCGTACTGGTGCCGCTGATGTATATGGAAACAAGGAGCGCCAAACGTGGCTAAACACCTGACTCCCGGCCGCATCGTGCTGTATGCCGCACTGCTGCTGATGGCCATTTATTACCTGCTGCCCTTGTACGTGATGCTGTCCACCTCGGTGAAAACCCTGGACGACATCCGTGGCGGCAACCTGATTGCCCTGCCGCAATCCATCACCCTGGATGCCTGGAGCAAGGCCTGGTCCAGCGCCTGCACCGGCGTGGAATGTGGCGGCATGAAGGGCTTTTTCTGGAATTCGGTGAAGATGGCCGTGCCATCGGTGCTGATTTCCACGCTGATTGGCGCGGTCAACGGCTATGTAGTGTCGATGTGGCGCTTCCGTGGTTCGGACGTGCTGTTCACCCTGCTCTTGGTGGGCTGCTTCATTCCCTTCCAGGTGGTGCTGCTGCCGATGGCGCGCCTGTTGGGCGAGCTGGGCATTGCCAATACCACCAGCGGGCTGATCCTGGTGCACGTGATTTACGGCCTGGCCTTTACCACGCTGTTCTTCCGCAACTTCTTCGTCACCATCCCGGACGAGCTGGTAAAAGCTGCGCGCATTGACGGTGCCGGTTTCTGGACGATTTTCCTGCGCATCCTGCTGCCCATTTCCGGCCCCATCTTCATGGTGTGCGTGATCTGGCAGTTCACCCAGATCTGGAACGACTTCCTGTTCGGCGTGGTGTTTGCCTCTGGCGAATCGCAGCCCATCACCGTGGCGCTGAACAATCTGGTGAATACCTCTACCGGGGTGAAGGAATACAACGTGGACATGGCTGCCGCCATCATCGCCGCGTTGCCCACCCTGTTCGTTTACATGGTTGCCGGCCGCTATTTCGTGCGTGGCCTGACAGCCGGTGCTGTGAAAGGTTGAACGATGGCCGCTCTCTCCATCAATAATGTTTGCAAGACTTACGCCAACGGCACCGACGTGCTCAAGGGCATCGACATCGCCATCGAAGACGGCCAGTTCCTGATACTGGTGGGCCCCTCCGGCTGCGGCAAATCCACGCTGCTGAACATGATTGCCGGGCTGGATGATATTTCCAGCGGCGATATCGAAATCGGTGGCAAGCGGGTGAACGACCTGTCGCCCAAGGACCGCGACATCGCCATGGTGTTCCAGAGCTATGCGCTCTACCCCTCGATGAGCGTGCGCAAGAACATCAGCTTCGGCCTGGAAATCCGCAAGATGCCGCAGGGTGAAATCGACGCCACCGTCGAGCGCGTGGCACAGATGCTGCAAATGACCCACCTCTTGGACCGCAAGCCCTCGCAGCTGTCCGGCGGACAGCGTCAGCGCGTGGCCATGGGCCGGGCACTGGCGCGCAATCCGTCCATCTTCCTGTTTGACGAGCCGCTGTCCAATCTGGATGCCAAGCTGCGGGTGGAAATGCGCACCGAAATCAAGCTGATGCACCAGCGGCTGAAATCCACCATCGTCTATGTCACCCACGACCAGATCGAGGCCATGACGCTGGGCGACCGCATCGCGGTGATGAAGGATGGCATCGTGCAGCAGTTTGGCAGCCCGCAGGACATTTACGACAATCCGGCCAACCTGTTTGTCGCCAGCTTCATCGGCTCGCCGTCGATGAACTTCATTCCGGCGCAGGTGGTGGAATCCGCCGGCGTGCTGGGGGTGAAAATCTGCGACGACCAGGGTTGCGTCATCCTGCCCTTGCCGCATGCCCAGGACAAGATAAAGCCGTGGCTGGGCCGCGAAGTCATCTTCGGCATCCGCCCGGAACAAATCACCGATGCCCGCACCGCCTACCGCGAAGGGCTGCCGGTGATGGCCTGCCATATCGATGTGATCGAACCCACCGGCCCGGACACCCTGGTGTTTGTCTCGCTCAACAACACAAAGGTATGCTGCCGTACCCACCCGACAGAAGCCAAACTGCCGGGCCACAGCATGGAACTGGTGTTCGACGTCTCCAAGGCCGTGCTGTTCGACCCGACTACAGAACAACGGATTGCCTGATGAGTCCTTTGCACGCAACACAACTGGCCCCGAGAGGGCCAGTTTTTTCTCCAGTGGCCGCCGGCCTGTGGCGGCTGCACGACTGGAATTTATCCCCTGCTGAACTGGCACACTGGATCGAACACGCCATCCAGCTCGGCATCACCACCTTTGACCATGCCGATCTCTATGGCGGCTTTCGCTGCGAGGCGCTGTTCGGCCAATGGCTGAAAGCCAATCCCGGCCAGCGCGAGCACATCCAGCTGGTGAGCAAGTGCGGCATCAAGCCGGCAGACCCGGCACGCGGCTGGCAGGTGAAGCATTACGACAGCAGCCGCGGCCACATCCTGGCCTCGGTGGATGCTTCCTTGCAAAACCTGGGCACGGACTATCTGGACCTGCTGCTGATTCACCGCCCGGACCCGCTGCTGGACCCGGACGAGGTGGCCGACACCTTTGCCAGCCTCAAGGTCAGTGGCAAGGTGCGCCACTTTGGCGTGTCCAACTTCAGCCCCAGCCAGTTTGCCCTGCTGGCAGCGCGCACCCCGCTGCTGACCAATCAGCTGGAAGCCTCGCTGCTGCACACCGCCCCGCTGTTCGATGGCAGCTTCGACCAGTGCCTGCAGGCCGGCGTCCGCCCCATGGTGTGGTCGCCGCTGGCTGGCGGCCGGCTATTGCAGGCAGAGGCCCACCCTGCCGTACATGCCGTGCTGGTGCAGATTGCCGGCGAATTGGCCGTCACGCCGGCCACCGTGGCGCTGGCCTGGCTGTTGCGCCACCCGGCGCGGCCCATTCCCATTTCAGGTTCGCGCCGCCTGAGCTCACTGGATGACGCCGCCGCGGCCTGCCAGCTACAGTTGGACCGCCAGCACTGGTTTGCCCTGCTGGAAGCAGCACATGGTCATCCCGTAGCCTGAATACAGCTGCCCGCCGGCTTTTAAATCTTTTTTTCCGCGCCGCTTCGCCTAAGCTCAATAAGCAAGGTAATGACCAAGGGGATAAGACATGCAAGTGGCGGACATTTTTGAAAAAGCCTCGGGACGGCTGCCGATGGTGCCCAAGGTGGTACAGGAGCTGATCGAAAGCTTTCACAAGACCGATATCAATATCGATGAAATCAGCGACAAGGTAGGCCATGACCAGGTGCTGACCGCGCGTGTGCTGCGGCTGGCCAATACCGCGCGCTTTGGCGGCAGCCGCCGCGTCGGTTCGCTGGATGATGCCGTGGTACTGCTGGGCTTTGATAATCTGCGCATTCTGGTGATTGCTTCTGGTATCACCGGTGCCACCGCCGGCATTGCCGGTTTTGACATGAAAGGCTTCTGGCAGCGCAGCTTTGCCATGGCCAACACCGCCAAGCGGCTGGCCCGGCTGGCCAAGCTGGATGCCCAGCTGGGTTATACCTGCGGCCTGCTATCCAATATCGGCGAGCTGGTACTTCATGTGGCCATGCCGGAACAAGCCGTGCAGATCGACAAGATCGTCGCTGGCGGTGCCGACCGGGTCGCCACCGAACGCATGTTGCTGGGCGTGGACCTGACCGAAGTGGGTGCCGAGCTGGCACGGCGCTGGAATTTCCCCGACGACATCCAGCAAGCCATCCGCGATCAGCACGATCTCTTGGGCGATGTCACCCAGTTTGCCATCGTGATCGGCCTGGCGGCGTACCTTGTAGCCGGCTTCAATCACGACATGAGCGAGGCCGACATGCAAGCCACCCTGCCGTGGACGGTGGTGGACAAGCTGGGCATCGAGCGCGACGCCATCAACGCCGCCATGAGCGAACTGAAAGAAGCCTGTACCGGCATCGATGATATGTTCTGAGCTAGCGTAGCAATACGAAAAAAGGCTGCCTCCTGGCAGCCTTTTCTGTTTGACACCTGAGTGGAAGCGCCTTGTGGGCTTAACCTTCCTCTTCCTCGCTGGCCGCGTCGACATGGCCCACCACGCCGGTGAAGCGGAACTCGATCTCGGCCATCAGTTCGTCGATACGGATCACGCTAAGCTGGATACGGTCGCCACGCGCCAGCTCCGGCAGGCCCGGAATGCGTACGCGCATCGGCAAGCCATCAATGCGCACCAGATCTTCCTTGATGAAGGTAGCGGTGATATTGCTGACCCCTTCCTGGGTAAACCAGCGCAGGCACCAGAAATGCTCCAGCTTGTCCTGGAAGCCCAGATAAGCCGAATAGGTGGTGTCAAAATCGCGCAGCAGGGCAAACAGCATGGCATTGCCCTGTTCGAACTGCGGCTTTTCGCCACGGATCATCGCGGTGAGCTGGCGCTGGTTGACGAAGTCGGTAGCACGGCGCAGCGGCGAGGTGGCCCAAGCATATTGCGCCACGCCCAGGCCGATATGCGGCTCGGGACGGGTTGTCATGCGCACCTTGCCCATGCTCTGGGCGCGGTACATCGCCGGGATGTCGGCCTCGGCCAGCATGCGGCCCCATTCGCTATTGGCCAGAATCATCAGTTCCGACACCAGCTTGTCCATGGGTGCACCGCGCTTGCGCAGGGTGATCTGCACCTTGCCATCGACCACATCGAAGTTGTAGTCCATCTGCACCGGACGGGTGGGGTCGTATTTGCCACGGCGCTTTTCCAGCGCATTGGCAAAATGCCACAGCCAGGTCAGTTCCTGCTTGAAGGGGTAGTTGATGCCCGGATCATTCAGCAGGGTGTCTTCGTTGAACTGCTGTTCCAGCTGGGCATGGCGCAGGTTGGCCCCGATGCGCACCTTCTCGATGCGGCTTTCATAGGCCACCGGTTCGAACTCGGGCGTCACGTCCACATACAGGCTGAGCGCCGGGCAGTCCTGGCCTTCTTGCAGGGTGAAAGCCTGTACCACGTCATCCGGCAGCATGGTGATCTTGTCGCCGGGGAAATACACGGTGGACAAGCGGCTCCACACCAGCTTTTCGATGTCCGAATCCACCGGCACGCCCAGCGTGGGCGCGGCGATATGGATGCCGACCCGCTTGTTGCCATCCGGCAGGTCCACAACCGACAGCGCATCGTCGATCTCGGTGGTATTGGCATCATCAATGGAGAAGGCCACCGCCTCGGCCAGCGGCAAATCCTGCGGCAGCTGCGGGGCGGCGTATTTGCCGAAACCGGCACCCTTGGGGAAGTATTCCATCAGGAAACCGGCCATCAGGTAGTCGGGCACCGAGCTGATGCCGCCCACACTTTGCGCCAGTTTCAGCGGCGGCTGGTTCAGTTCGCGCGCGGCCTGATCAAAGGCCTTGAACTCCAGCGTGCTCTTGTCCGGCTTCCACAGCAGCGACATCAACTGGCTGCGGATAGCTTCCGGCAGCGTGCCGGCCTTCAGTTCGGCTACCCAGCCGTCGATCTGCTCCTGCTCGCGCTTCTTGCGCTCGATGCCGGCCAGAGCGGCTTTCAGGGCTTCTTCCGGGGCCTTCTTGTAACGGCCCTTTCCCTTCTTGTAAAAATACATGGGCGCGCCGAACACCCGCAGGATGATGGCTGCGCTTTCCAATGCCGAAGGCGCATGGCCCCAGTAATCGGCGGCCAGCACATCGTGCTCGAACTCGTCTTCCGGGCTGCACTCCCACAGGAAATCCAGATCAATTTCATTCGCCATTTTTTCTACTGCGGGCAGAAAATCTGCCACAGTCGAGCTAAACTCGAGGAAAACATTGCTGGATTTGATCTTGGCTCGCTTGCCATGTTGAGTATCTACCTGCAAGCTGGCATCGGAACGGGAAACGATCGTGCCAACCTTGAAGGAGCCGCTTTCTTCGTAAAATACGTTCATTTGCGCGCCAACTGATTCATTAAGCCAAAATTATATCATTTCACCTCCAAGCCCTGCGCCACTTTGCAAACGCCGGCGCAGCAACAGGGTTTGGAACGGCTGGCAAAACCTCGTAGAGAATCCGGGCCAAGACGCACCGCCGCAGATAGTACAAATAGTACGGCAAGGCGGCGCAACACCGGAGCGGGGGTTTTGTCAGCGGGTCTTAACATGCGGCGGCCACAGGCCAGCTCGTCTTTACATAACAATTCGCATGTCGGCAGGAAGCGGGTATTCACCATGACGCTGGAAAGCAACGCAAATATTTCGGCAAGAGAGCACGCGGCACGCGAGATCGACCGTATTGGCCACATGCTGGTAACCCGCTGGGACCGCTCGCTGGCCGCACACCTGCTGTCCTTGGTCAGCAATCTGGAACGTTACATTCAAGGCGAAGACGCCGCGCAACTGCTGCCGGAATGTGTGGCACTGCGCGACCTGCTACAGCTGTGGCTGTTGCAGAACGACACCGTCCCGGGCGAAACCGAACGCTATGGTGCGCTACGCCACCATCTGGGCATCGTCAGCCAATTGGCCATGATGGAGGGCCGCCAGCTGTTACCGGAGCACTTCAGCGGCGGATTGATGCAGCAGGGTCCGCATCTGGTTTATCTGTGGATGCCGCCCAGCGAGGAAGCCAGCAATCTGAGCGAGCAGCTGTCCTGCTATGGCTTCATGGTGCAGACCATGTACCAGGCATCCAAACTGGCCCAGGCGCTGCAGGAGGCCACACCGGCAGCCGTAGTGGCCTATACCGACTTCACGGCCGGCGACCCCATCATGGCGCTGGCCGACACCATACGCGGCCTGTGCCCGCTGCTGTTTTGCTCCTCACGCTACGACTTCGAAGCCCGCCTGCTGGCGGTGCGGGCCGGTGCGGCCGGCTTTCTGGCCTGGCCGCTGCTGGCGCACGAGCTGATCGACAACCTCAGTTTTGGCGACCTTGGCGAAAAGCGCGATCCGCTGCGGGTAATGATCGTGGAAGACATGGCCTCGCTGGCCGGCCTGTACGCCAATGTGCTGAACAGCCATGGCGTGGATGCGCTGCAGGTGACCGACCCGGCACGGGTGCTGGACGGCATCGTGCAATTCCGCCCGGACCTGATCCTGATGGATATGTACATGCCGGAGTGCAACGGCATGGAGCTGGCGCAGATCATCCGCCAGCAACGCTTGCTGGACGGGATTCCCATCCTGTTCCTGTCGGTGGAAAAGCGTCAGTCGATTCAGCTGGACACCCTGACACTGGGTATAGATGGCTTCCTGACCAAGCCGGTGGCGCCGGAGGAGCTGGTGGTGACGGTGATCAACCGCGCCCGCCGCTACCGCAAGCTGCGTTCCTACATGATCAACGACAGCCTCACCGGCCTGCTCAACCACTCTCATCTGTATGCCCAGCTGGAATACGAAGTATTGCGCGCCAAGCGCGACCAGCGTGCGCTGTCGCTGGTCATGCTGGATCTGGACCACTTCAAGACCATCAACGATACCTATGGCCACCCGGCTGGCGACGAGGTGCTGGTGAATCTGGCGCGTTTCCTGAAAGAGCGGCTGCGCCGTTCCGACCTGATCAGCCGCTATGGCGGCGAAGAGTTTGCCATCGTGCTGCCCGGCACCCGTCAGGAAGACGCACTGCGCATCATGAATGCCATGCGCCAGGCCTTTTCCCAGATCGAGCAGCGCAGCAACCAGCAAACCTTCCACCAGACCTTCAGCGTCGGCATCAGCTCGCTGGCTACCGCCGAGGACACTACCCAGCTGGTACAGCAGGCAGACGACATGCTGTACCAGGCCAAGCGGCTGGGGCGCAACCGGGTGGAAGGCTATTCGCCGGAACATGTCCCGCTGTCGCGGCGCGAAACAGAAGCCTGAGTCCGGCTTCGCCCTCACTCAAGCAAAACGCCCGCTAAGCGGGCGTTTTTCATCTTCAACAGGGTAGTGCAATCGCACCAGCCCGCTCAGACTGCGTCGGCCAGGATCAACCTGACATTGTGTTCTTCCAACAGCTTGGCCAGCGACTCTGGCGGCTCGGCATCGGTAAACACGGTGTGGAATTCACTGATATGCCCCATGCGCACCAGGGCATTGCGGCCAAACTTGCTGTGGTCAGCAGCCAGGTAGCGGTGACGGGCATTGGCCATCATCGCCTGCGCCACGCGCACTTCGCGGTAGTCGAAATCCAGCAGCGAGCCATCGGTCTCGATACCGGACACGCCGATGATGGCGTAATCCACCTTGAACTGGTTGATGAAGTCCAGCGTGGCCACCCCGGTGATGCCACCATCCGAAGCACGCACCACGCCGGAGGTGATCATCACGGTGAAATCCGGATTGGCCGACATGATGGAGGCCACATGGATATTGTTTGTGATGACACGCAAGCCCTTGTGGGTAATGGTGAGCGCCTGCGCCACCGCCTCGATGGTGGTACCGATGCTCATGAACAGCGAGGCATGGTCGGGAATGCTGCCGGCAATCATGTCGGCAATATGTGCCTTTTCGCTCTGGAATTTTCCTTTGCGCGCAAAGTAATCCTCGTTTTCCACGCTGCTGCCCAGGGCAGCACCACCATGGTAACGGCGCAGCAAATTTTCTTCACACAGCTGGTTGATATCGCGCCGGATGGTCTGCGGCGTGACATCGAGCAGTCTGGCCAGCTCTTCGATCGGCATGAAGCCGTTTTCGCGGACCAGCTGCAGAATCTTGTCGTGACGGGGTGAGCGGCTCATAGGGATTCGATTCCGAAAATCATGTTTAGTTACTAACATATTTTTCGGTCAAAGGGCAAATGCTTGCACCAATCCGCCCTTGACCCGCCACAAGCCTTTGGCGAAAGCCGTATTCGTACAACACGCGGCCACACTAGCCGAGCGCGGCCTGCATGGCTGCTGCAGCCAGTACCGCCGTGGTATCCACTGCCGGCATGCCGCAATTGGCCTCGTCCAGCACCAGCGGCAGCTCGGTACAGGCCAGGGCAAGGCCATCACAGCCCTGAGCACGCAAGCCAGCCACCACCTGCAGCAGTTGGCGCAGGCCATCCGCACTGGCCCTGCCGGTGGGCACCAGCTCGTCAAAGATCACCTGCTGCAGCATGGCCTGCTGCGCCGGGTCCGGAATGCACTCTTCGATGCCCACGGCGGTAAACGGCGCACGGTAAAGATGGGACTGCATGGTCCAGCGCGTGCCCAGCACACCCACCCGGCGCAAACCACGGTGCTGGCAATCGGCCGCCACCACATCCAGCATGCTCAGCACCGGCACGGGGGAGCGCTGGCGGATGCCGTCGATACGGCAATGCACGGTATTGGCCGGAATCACCGCCAGTTGCGCCCCGGCCACCGCCAGTCGCTGCAACGAACCGACGATGGAGTCTTCCACGATGTCCCAGCGCTCTTGTAGCTGGGCGGCATGCACCACGCCGAAGTCTGGCTGGTCGAGCACGAAACGCGGGTGATGATGATGGCCACCGCACAGGCTGGCAGAAAGCTGGTGCAGCTTGGACAGGCAATCAAGGGCGCCGGGGACGGTTACGCCGGCCACGCCGATAACGGGGAGAGTCATGTGTGGGCTTTGCATCAGTTAGGGGTGTACCTCGGCATGGGCGCGGGTACGCGGTTCGGAAGGCCTATTATGCCATTCGGGACGCAGCAGGAACTCGCTGATCGGCATGGGCCGCGCATAGCGGTAGCCTTGCAACAGGTGTGCGCCGTGCTGACGCAGATAATCTTCCTGCTGCATGCACTCCACCCCTTCTGCCACCACCGTCAGCCCTAGCTTGGCCGCCAGCTGCAAAATGCTGTCCAGGATATCTGCCGACAGGCTGTCACTGCCGATACCAGCCACAAAGCTGCGGTCTATCTTCAGCTCATCCACATCCATTTTCTGCAAATAGGACAAGCTGGAATGCCCGGTGCCGAAATCATCGATGGCAATGCGCACACCCAGATCGTGCAGTTGCACCAGCAGGGCATCGGTGTCGGGGCCGGTGGTGATCAGCTCACGCTCGGTCAGCTCCAGGGTAAGCCGGATGCTGCCAGGCGGGAAAGCCGACAGAAAGGCGGCGCAGTCGGCCGGCAAGGAGCCATCGGCCACATAGGCGGCACTGACATTGATACTGATCTGAAAACCGGCCGGCAAAGTGAGCGCGCCCAACTGGGCGGCAGTCTGTTGCATCAGTGAGCGGGTCATCGCCACGATATGGCCGGTACTCTCGGCAAAGGGGATGAACAACTCCGGCAGCACCATGCCATCAAGTGGATGATGCCAGCGCATCAGCACCTCCACCCCGCACCACTGCAGATGTTGGGTATCGACCAGCGGCTGCAGGTAAGGAATGAACTCCTGCTGGCGCACCGCCCGTTGCAATTCGCGGCTGGGGGCACCGCTGCGCAGCAGCAGGCGATGAAAGCCCCAGCTGAAAGTGCAGCTGAACAGCAGCAGCAAAATCAGCTGGTCCGGCTCTTGGCCCAGCCGTTGCAGCAGCATTTTGGGCATGGAGTAATCCATGACCACGGCCAATGGATAACGTGTGGATGCCAGACTGCGTTGCTGCCAGTAAGGGCGGGCCTGTGGGAAGGTCATGCTGCCGTTTTCGTCCAGCCAGCGGTCGCCAATATGCAGATAAAACCAGGAATCCCGCTCCAGATGCGCCAGCCGGTCCTTGAGATAGTCACTATCCACCACGACCTGAATACCGCTGACATCAGCGCGCTTCGCCTCTAACCACAACATCAGCAAGGGGTGCCAGGGCGACAAACGGTTACCGCGCCATAATTGCAGCCGCTCCGTGCGCGGGTATTCCTGCGAATAGGCAGGTGCATGCCAGCCAATCACCGAATCGCAATATACCCTGCCAACGTGATCAATCAGCCGCATCGAACGGACATAGGGCTGGGCGGTGGCCTGGCGGCGCATTTCCGGATAGATCAGCTGGCAGTCCAGGCTGGGCTGCTGCAGCATGCTCTCGCCGGTGCGCTGGGCCTGATCCACTATCTGCTCGATCTTTTCCAGCTTGTCGGCAAGCTGGACTTCCAACGAGTGCTGGATGCCCGCATGAAACTGGTAAAGCATCAACAGGCCGCCCAGCATCAACAAGGCCAGCCCGGGCAGCATGGTGAGCAGGATGCGCTGGCTGCGCCCCAGCGGCTCGATGGAAGGAAATTGCACGGAACCCCCGCTGAAAATTCATCACAGGTCCCACTGTAGGCCAATAAAAAACCGCCGAGAGCGGCGGTTTGGTTTTAAACAGTATTAACTGTTCAACTGGCCAGTCTTGCCTTGTGGCGGGCAATCTGGGCACGCACTTGATTAGGCGCAGTACCGCCAACATGGTCGCGCTGGGCCAGGCTGCCTTCTGGCGTCAGCACCTGGTAGATGTCCTGCTCGATCAGCTGGCTGAACTGTTTGAGTTCGTCCAGCGACAGATCGGCCAGATCCACACCACGGCCTTCGGCATAGCGCACGCTCAGGGCCACCACTTCGTGGCTGTCGCGGAAGGGCAGGCCCTTCTTCACCAGGTAGTCGGCCAGGTCGGTGGCAGTGGCAAAGCCCTGCAGCACGGCGGCGCGCATGGCTTCCGGCTTCACGGTGACGCCACGCATCATGTCAGCGTAGATGCGCAGGGTGTCGATCAGCGTGTCCACGGTGTCGAACAAGGGTTCCTTGTCTTCCTGATTGTCCTTGTTGTAAGCCAGCGGCTGCGCCTTCATCAGGGTGACCAGCGCAATCAGGTGGCCTACCACGCGGCCGGATTTGCCACGTACCAGTTCTGGCACGTCCGGGTTTTTCTTCTGCGGCATGATGGAGCTGCCGGTGCAGAAGCGGTCGGCGATGTCGATGAAGCCGACACGCGGGCTCATCCACAGGATCAGCTCTTCCGACAGGCGGCTCAGGTGCACCATCACCAGGCTGGCGGCGGCGGTGAATTCGATGGCAAAGTCACGGTCGGACACGGCGTCCAGCGAGTTGTGGCACACATCGTCAAAACCCAGCAGCTGGGCTGTGTAATGGCGGTCGATGGGGAAGGTAGTGCCGGCCAGTGCGGCAGCGCCCAGCGGCAGGCGATTGACGCGCTTGCGGCAGTCGCTCATGCGCTCGGCGTCGCGTGCCAGCATTTCCACATAGGCCAGCATGTGGTGGCCAAAGGTCACCGGCTGGGCTACTTGCAGGTGGGTGAAGCCCGGCATCACGGTGTCAGCATGCTTTTCCGCCAGTTCCAGCAAGCTGGTTTGCAGCTCGGCGATGAAGCCGACGATGGCGTCGATCTGCGCGCGCAGCCACAGGCGAATGTCGGTGGCCACCTGGTCATTACGCGAACGGCCGGTGTGCAGGCGTTTGCCGGCATCGCCAATCTTGTCGGTAAGGCGACGTTCCACATTCATGTGCACGTCTTCCAGATCCACGCTCCACTCCAGCCGGCCGGCGCGGATATCGTCCAGGATTTCAGCCATGCCGCGTCGGATTGCCGCCACGTCGTCATCGGACAGCACACCCGCCTTGTTCAGCATGGCGGCGTGCGCCAGCGAGCCTTCGATGTCGAATTCGGCCAGACGTTTGTCGAAGTCGATCGAGGCGGTGTATTTCTTGACGAGTTCGGAAACCGGTTCGCTGAAGCGACC
This sequence comes from Aquitalea aquatica, assembly GCF_013911085.1. Taxonomy (GTDB): domain Bacteria; phylum Pseudomonadota; class Gammaproteobacteria; order Burkholderiales; family Chromobacteriaceae; genus Aquitalea; species Aquitalea aquatica. Next base: position 76,152 of record NZ_JACERN010000039.1, on the reverse strand, counting down.
GGACCAGGCATGGCTTTCTTGCATCTCGATGATTCCCTGCGGTGATTGTTCTGGGCTACCCCAAGGCAGCAGCGGCAATTATAGGGAAAGCCTCCCCTCAGGGCGAGTCGGGTCTTGCCCGGCTGTGGCATTACCGTGTCATGGCGACGTTTTCGCGCCCAGCTTGTCAGCCAGATAGTCAATCAGCACGCGCACCTTGGGCGCCAGATAGCGATTGGGCGGATACAGCAGCCAGGCCATGCCGCGATAGGCGGTGGTGAACTCCCAATCGTCCAGCACGGTTTCCACCTGCCCCGCCGCCAGCGCGGCCTGCGCGGTAAAGTGCGGCAAGGGTGCAATGCCCAGGTGGGCCAGCACGCCTTGCAGCCGCAGTTCGCTGTGATTGGTGGCATAGCGGCCACTCACCGCCACCGTCAGCTGTTCGTTGCCACGGCGCAGCTGCCAGCGCTTGTCGGCCTCATGCTCGGCCAGGTACAGACACAGGTGCTGGGTCAGATCGCGTGGGTGAGCCGGCCGGCCATGTGTAGCCAGATACTGCGGCGAGGCACACAGCAACTGGCGCACCGGCAGCAAGGGCCGCCCGGCCATGCCCGGCGGCGGGGTGTCGGTCACCCGCACGGTCAGGTCCAGCCCCTCGGCCAATGGGTCGACATCGCGGTCGCTGATGAACAGCTCCACATCCACCTGTGGATAACTGGCGAGGAAGGCCGGCATCAGCGGTGCCACCACAAAGCGGCCAAAGGCCTTGGGCATGCTGATACGCACCCGGCCCTGCGGCCGGGCATGTTGTTGCTGGGCCAGTTGCACCGCTTCGTCGGCGGCATCCAGCATGCTGCGACAGCGTGCCAGCGTGGCCTGCCCGGCATCGGTCAGCCGCAACTGGCGGGTAGTGCGCTCCAGCAAGCGCACCCCCAGCGCTGCCTCCAGCCGTGCTACCTGGCGGCTGAGCGCCGATGGCGTCATGCCCAGTTGCCGTGCCGCCGCCGAAAAACTGCCACGCTCCACCACCAGCACAAATACCGCCATGTCCGGCAGCATGGCTATCAAGCTATTTGTTCCCATTACGCACAACTCCTGTTCCGACAACAGCGATTATCAAGCCATGAGCAAATAATAATAATGAACGCACTGACCCGACAATGAAAGCCCGCCATGCACAGCCGCCACCCCTTGCATCAACGTTACCCCGGCCTGCCCGACCTGTTGCTGCTGCTGGTCGCCATGGTATGGGGCAGCAGTTACGGGCTGGCCAAGGAGGCGCTGCAGTTTTATCCGGTGCTGGGTGTACTGGCGCTGCGCTTCGGCCTGAGCTTCCTGCTGCTGTTGCCAGCCCAGCGCGCTCTGGCCGACCCTGCCGTCCGTCGCGCCACCCTGGGCGCGGCCCTGCCGCTGGGGCTGGGCCTGCTGGCGATTTTCCTGTGTGAGACCTATGGCATCGCCCATACCACGGCGGCCAATGCCGCCTTTCTGATCAGCCTATGCCTGGTGCTGACGCCTTTTGCCGAATGGCTGTTGCTGGGGCAACAGCCGGGGCGCGATGCGCTGCTGGCGGCGGCAGCTGCACTCTGCGGTGCCTGGCTGCTGAGCGGTGCTACTCATTTGCAGCTGAACAGCGGCGATCTGCTGATCCTGCTGGCCGCGGTTCTGCGTGCAGTCGTTACCAGCCTCACCCGCAAGCTGACTGCAGACCGGCCGGTGGCCACGCTGGCACTGACCGGCCTGCAAGGGCTGCTGATCTGCCTGGGCTGCCTGCTGCTGGCCAGCCTGAACGGTGGTTTGCCCACCCTGCCAAAACAGGCAGCGTTCTGGGGGGATATCTTGTTCCTGGTGTTGTGCTGCACCCTGTTCGCCTTTTTCGCCATGAACTATGCGCTGCGCCACAGCAGTGCCACCCGGGTGGCCTTGCTCACCGGCAGCGAGCCGGTATTCGGTGCCCTGTTCGCCGTGCTGTGGCTGGGCGAGACGCTGAGCGTCAGCAGCTGGCTGGGCGGTTTGCTGATGGTGGCAGCCAGCCTGTGGGCGGTGCGGCCGGGCAGATGGCAAGCAGTCACCGCCTGAATGCCGCCGCGCTGATTGGCCGGGCCGGACGGGGGCTTGCTATCATTGAGCTACCTGTCCCTTGCCCCCGACCCCATGCGCCAGCCTCTGCGACAACACCCGGCCTTTGCCATCCCTGATTTCCGCAATCTGGGGGTGATGCTGCGCATCCTGCTGTCACTCAATCTGCTGCTGTTATGCAGTGCCGTTTTCCTGCCGGACGGCGATACGCTAACCCTGCGCATCCTGAGCCGGGCCAGCTGGGTGGAGCCATCACTGCTACTGAGCCTGGGCCTGCTCGGCCTGCTGTCACCCTGGCTGGCCCGGCAGCAGCGCGGCAGCTGGCTGGTGGTGGCCCTGTGCATGCTGTGCGTACTGGTGCAGGAGCGCCTGCTCAATCCGCTGGAATTACCACGGCTGGAGCGCCCGCTATTGGCCGGCCTGCTGGCGATCTTGCTGCTGCATTACTTCAGCCTGCGCCAGCGTGCACTATCGCCGGCACTGGGCGAGGCCCGGCTGGCGGCACTACAGGCGCGCATCCGCCCGCACTTCCTGTTCAACAGCCTGAATGCCGCCATCGCCCTGATCCGCTCGCGGCCGGAAAAGGCGGAAATGGTGCTGGAAAACCTGGCCGACCTGTTTCGCGCGCAGATGGCCGACCCCGGCCATACCTCCAGCCTGGAACGGGAAATCGAGCTGGCCAAGATGTATCTGGCCATCGAAAGCGAACGCTTGGGCCAGCGCCTGAACGTGGTATGGGATATACAGGCAGCCCTGGATGCCAGCCTGCCGCCGCTGCTGTTGCAACCGCTGGTGGAAAACGCCGTGCACCATGGCGTGGAGCGCTGCGGCGCTGGCGGCGAGATCCGCATCCGCGCCCAGCTCAAAAGCGGCCAGCTGTTGCTGAGCGTCAGTAACCCGCTGACCGGGCAGGGTGAGCCGCATCGTGGCAACCGCATGGCGCTGGACAATCTGCGCGAACGGCTGGAGCTGTTTTACGATGCCGAGGCCTCCTTGCAGGTGGCCGCCGCCGACGGCCGGTACCACACCCTGGTGCGCCTGCCCTATCGCCCCTTGTCCCCCCAGCAACAATCTGCACTGCTGCACTGAACCACTAGGGAGCCACCATGGGCAAAAACCGCCTGGAAGCCTTCAGCGATGGTGTGATCGCCATCATCATCACCATCATGGTGCTGGAATTGAAAGTCCCGCACGACACCAGCCTGGCGGCATTGACCGCCTTGTGGCCGGTCTTCCTCAGCTATGTGCTGAGCTTTGTCTATGTCGGCATCTACTGGAACAATCACCACCATTTCTACCACGTGGTGCGTCAGGTGGACGGACGCGTGCTATGGGCCAATCTGCACCTGTTGTTCTGGCTGTCGCTGCTGCCATTCGTCACCGGCTGGATGGGGGAAAATCATATGGCTGCGCTGCCGGTGGCCCTGTACGGCGTGGTGCTGCTGATGTCCGCGTTGGCCTGGTATCTGATGCAGCGCACCCTGCTGTGCGTGCCAGGCAACCGCGAAGTCATGACCCGGGCCCTGGGCCGCGACCTGAAAGGCAGGCTGTCGCCCTGGTTCTACCTGGCCGGCATCGGGCTATCGTTTTACCAAAGCTGGCTGGGGGCTGCCGTCTACGGCCTGCTGGCGCTGTGGTGGCTGGTGCCTGACCAGCGCATGGAACAGGCAAGCCGGGCACAACATTGATCTGTCATCACCGGCACAGTACGGCATAATCGCCGCTATCTCTTCTGACAGACCCTGGCCATGAAAAACATTCCGCGCCCCGCTCCCTTCATGTTGCTGTCCACCAATCACGGCAGCATGATCGTCAACCGTAACGACTTCGCCCCTTCCGACGGCGAATCCTATGGTGTCGGCTACCAGTTGATGACGCAAAGCGGCTACGAACAGGAAGAAGTGGACTTCGTGCTGGCCTTGCTGGCCAGCTGCCTGCGCGACCGGGGCGAAGGCGTGCTGGCCATCGACTGCGGTGCCAATATCGGTGTGCACACCATCGAAATGGCCCGTTTCATGTACACCTGGGGCCATGTCGTTGCCTTTGAGGCGCAGGAAAAAATCTACTACGCCCTGTGCGGCAATATCGCTCTCAACAACTGCCTGAACGTCAATGCGCTCAACTCGGCGGTGGGGGCCAGCTGCGGGCAGATCGACATCCCCGAACCGGACTACCTGCGCCCTGGCTCCTTCGGCAGCGTGGAGTTGCAGCAATCCGCCAGCAATGAATTCATCGGCCAGGCACTGGACTACCAGCACCGCACCATCCGCATCGATCTGGTCAGCCTGGACTCACTGGGCTTGCAGCGCATCGACTTCATCAAGATCGACGTAGAAGGCATGGAGGATCAGGTGCTGCAAGGCGCGGAGCAGTCCATCCGCCGCTGCCGGCCGCTGATTTTCATGGAAATCATCAAGTCCGACATGACGGTAATCCGCCCCTGGCTAGAAGCGCTGGGCTACCAGCTGTATTCGGCCGGCGTCAATGTGCTGGCCGTACATCAGGACGATGCACTGATCCCGCACCTGAAGAACGAAGGCGGCCGCCTGCAGCTGGTTTAGCCCTGTGCGCGGCTAGAGCCGCCAGGCCAGCCGGGTGGCTTCGTAAATGGCCTCTTCGGCGGTGCGCGGGGCCAGACAGTCGCCAATGGCATGGATCTCCAGAGCCAAGCCGTCCAGCTGCTGCCGCAAGCCATCCACCGGCTGCAGTGGCTGGCATAGCACCAGCGTGTCGATGCCCTCGCACAGCATGGCTTCCTCGCTGGCGGTGTGTTGCAGATAAACCGTGTCCTCGTCCACCCCATACAGTCGGGCATAGGGGATGATGGTCACCTGCAGCCGATGCAACTGGGCCGCCAGCTGGTCGCGCACATACATTTGTAGTGCCTGACCCATATGGGTGGCATTCACCGCCAGCGTAACCTGATGACCGCTCTGCGCCAGCCGGATCGCCAGCCCCGGCCCAACCCAGTCGGCGCGCCAGTCCGCCACCACTACCCGGCTACCCGGACGAGTACCACGCAGCAGCGCCCAGCCATCCAGTATCTGCATGCCGCCACTGATTTCCAGCCGGGGCGGCGCAGGACGCGCGCCGGTCGCCAGAATCAGCACCTCAGCCTCCTGCTGCAGCACCAGCGCCCGGTCTACCATCTGGCCCAGCACCACCTGCACACCCGCCTGTTGCAGCTCGTATTGCAGATTGGTGAGCAGGCCACCAAACTCGGCCCGCCCCGGCAGTTGCTGCGCCAGCAATACCTGCCCACCCAGCTGGTTGCCCGCCTCATACAGCGTAACCTGGTGGCCACGCTGCGCGGCGATCACCGCCGCCTTCATCCCGGCCGGCCCACCGCCCACCACCATCACCCGCCGTGGTCTTGCTGCTGGAGTCAGCGTGCCAAATTGCAGTTCGCGCCCGGATACCGGGTTCTGGATGCAGGAAATCGGCAAGCCACGGTGAAAGCGGCCGATACAGGCCTGATTACAGCCGATACAGGCGCGAATGACATCGGCCTGGTCTAGTACCACCTTATTGGGCAGTTCCGGGTCGCAGATCAACGCCCGCGTCATGCCACAAGCATCCACCACGCCATCGGCTAGCAATTGCTCTGCTTCCTGTGGCTGGTTGATCCGGCCGGCCAGCAGCAGCGGAATGACCAGTTGCCGGCGGAAGCGCCTGGCCTGCTCGGCCAGATAGGCTGCCGGGTAGGCCATGGGTGGGGCAATATGCACCGCACCGCCCAGGCTGGCCGAGGTACCGGCCACCAGGCTGACATAATCCAGCTCGGCCTGCATGGCGATGCAGGCCGCAAGCGCTTCGCCCTCCTCCAGCCCCTCCGCATCGCACTCCCCGGCGGAAATGCGCAAGCCCACCACGCAGTCCGCATCCACCTCAGCGCGGATCGCCGCCACCACCTCGCGCAAAAAGCGCAACCGGGCCGCGGCATCGCCGCCATAGCCATCGCTGCGCTGGTTGAGCCGAGGATTGAGAAACTGCGCCGGCAGATAACCATGGCTGGCCACGATCTCCACGCCATCTATGCCGGCCGTGCGGATACGCCGTGCCGCCGCAGCATAGCCCGCCACGATTTCAGCAATTTCCGCCTTGGTCAGCGCCCGTGCCACCACATGAAAGCGCTCGCTGGCACAGCGGGAAGCAGAATAAGCCACCGCCTGCATGCCATCGGCGGTTTCCATGATTTCACTGCCGGGATGAAACAGCTGGGCAAATACCCTTGCCCCCTCGGCCTGCACCGCCGTGGCCAGTGCCCGATAGCCCGCAATACAGCCATCGTCGGTAGCCATCAGCGCGTGCGAGGTGTAAAGCGCACTCTCATGCACACCGGACACCTGCAGCACGATCAGGCCGACACCGCCCCGTGCCCGCGCCTGATGATAGGCAATCAGCGCCGGGCTGACCTGGCAGTCCACCGGCAGCACGGTATCGTGGCCGGTGGAAACGATGCGGTTGCGCAAGGTGACACTGCCAATCTGCAGCGGTGACAGCAAATGGGGAAAACGAGTGGACATGGTAGCTCCGGATGCAGGACGTTCGGGGGGAAACAAGTCTGCCGATATTAAAAAGTGTCGCGTGCCATTGCTGCTGCCACTTCGATATGCCCATCCGGCACCGGCACTGCTCATGCGCTGCCTACCCCAAAGAAAAACCGCCACCCGAAGGTGACGGTTTGTTGTCATTTCCCAGCGGCATGGGCGATCAGCCGCTGTTGCGCAGGCCGGCCGAGGTGCCGTTGATGGTGAGATGGATGGCGTACAGCGCTTCGGCATCGTCCGGATTTTCGCGCAGGCGCTGCAGCAGGTCGGCCTGCAGCAGGTTCAGTGCATCCAGATAGGGCAGACGGGTTTCCAGGCTGCGGTGCAGGGTGGGGTTCTGCTGCAACAGGCTGCTCTGGCCGCTGATGGCGAAGAAAGCATCGTGGGTTTTCAGCCATTCTGCCTCGATCTGGCCGAACAACTGCTCGGCCAGCGCCCGGTCGCTCACCAGTCCGGCAAAACGACGGGCGATGCCCAGGTCGGCCTTGGCCAGCACCTGTTCCATATTCGACAGAATCACCTGGAAGAACGGCGAAGTACGGTACAGACCCTGCAGGCGGGCCAGCCCGGCGTCGCCATGGCGGGCAATGAAGCCGGCCACGGCCGAGCCGAAACCGAACCAGCCCGGCAGCATCACCCGCGACTGCGACCAGGAGAATACCCAGGGGATGGCGCGCAGGTCCTTGATGGAAGCCAGGCTCTTGCGCGAGGCCGGGCGGCTGCCGATGTTGAGCTTGGCAATGGCGTTGATCGGCGTGGCTTCCAGGAAGTACTGCATGAAGCCTTCGGTTTCCACCAGCTGGCGGTAGGCCTTGAACGCGGCCTCGGATAGCTCGTCGAATACTTCGCCATCCGCTTCGCAGCTGGGGTGATTGGTGAGGCTGGCTTCCAGTGTGGCTGCTACCAGTGCTTCCAGGTTGCGCGTGCCAATATCCGGGTCGGAATACTTGGAGGCAATCACCTCGCCCTGCTCGGTAATGCGGATACGCCCGGCCACGCTGCCGGCCGGCTGCGCCATGATGGCCTCGAAGGACGGGCCACCGCCACGCCCCACCGAGCCGCCACGGCCGTGGAACAGCCGCAGCTTGACGCCCGCCTTGTCGAAGCTCTGCACCAGCCGCTGCTCGGCCTTGTACAGCTCCCACTGGCTGGTGAGATAACCACCGTCCTTGTTGCTGTCGGAATAGCCCAGCATCACTTCCTGCATCATGCCGCGGCTCTTCAGCAGCAGCTGGTACCACGGCAGGGCAAACAGCGTGTCCATGATGTCGGTGGCGGCCACCAGGTCGGCAATGGTTTCGAACAGCGGCACCACATTGATGGTGGATACCGGCATGCCGTTTTCCAGCCGGATCAGGCCGGTTTCCTTCAGGATCAACGCCAGCGACAAGATATCGCTGACGGTGGCGCAATTGGAAATGATGCTCTGACTGATGGCTTCCTTGCCGAATTGCTGCTGGATCAGCGCTGCTTCGCGGAAGATGGCCAGCTCTTTTTCGGTACCGGCGCTGTAACTCAGATACGGCGAATACAGCAGGCGCGGGGTGGACAATTCGCGCAGCAGCACACGGATGCGCGCGGCCTCGTCCAGCGCCGGGTAATGCTCCAGCCCGGCACTGGAGAACAGCTCGCTCACCACCGCCTCGTGCATGCCCGCAAACTGGCGCAGGTCCACCGGCATCAGGAAGAAGCCGAACACTTCCACCGCACGGCGCAGGCGTGCCAGGCGGCCATCAGCCAGCAGGTCACTGCCATGGGCGATAAGCGAATCGGCCACGGTGGCGAGGTCGGCCTGAAACGCCGCGATATCGGCATAGGGCTCACCCACCGGCCAGCGACCACGTACTGCCAGTCCCAGTTCGGCCGCCTTGCCCAGCAGGCGGGCTTCGATGGTGGCCAGGGCGCGGCGGTAAGGCTCCTGCTCGCGGCTTTCCTTGTTGTCCGGCGTCTGGTCGGACAGCGCCTGCAAGGCCGGGCTGACCGCGACATGGCGCTCGGACAGCGACAGCTCGCGGTACAGGGCTGCCAGCTCAGCCAGATATTGTTCGAAAGCCTGGGTGGCTTGCAGGGTGAAGGCGTGGCGCAAGACCGCGGCGTTGACATTGGGGTTACCGTCGCGGTCGCCACCGATCCAGCTACCGACACGGATAAACGGCGGCAGCGTCGGCGTCTGGCCCCAGGCCGTTTCCACTTCCTTGCCCAGGCGCTGATACAGCCGTGGCAGGGCGGAGAAGAAAGTCATCGGGTGGTAGGCCACGCCGTTCTTGATTTCATCTTCCACCGACAATTTGAAATGGCGGATTTCCGAGGTTTGCCACATGGACAGGATCACCCGCTTGAGCTTGCCATCCAGCTCGCTTTCTTCCTCGGGGGTGATGTCGGGCGAACCCAGCTGGCTGAGGAATTTGCGCACGGCGCGGTGGCCATCCAGCACGCTCTGGCGCTGTACCTCGGTGGGGTGGGCCGTGAGGATGGCGCCGACATAGGCATCCTCCAGCGTTGCCGCCAGCTGGGCAAAGCTGACGCCGTCTTCCTTCAGCCGCGCCAGCGCCCGGTTCAGGCTGCCCTGCTGCGGCCGCGAACCGGCAATCTGGTGCGCACGACGACGACGGGTGTGGTGCAGGTCTTCCGCGATATTAAACAGCTGCGCATACAGGCCACAGGCGCGCACCAGTGCGGTGGTGGCCTTGGGCGACAGGCTGGCCGGCAGCGGCAGCGCGCGCTGTTCCGGCGTGCGCACGGCAATGGCTTTCACCTCCTGATACACCTCGGGGCCTTCCTGGGCATGCAATACCTCGCCCAACAGGCGGTCCAGCCGCGCCAGGTCGGCACGTAGGGGAAGATCCTTGTCCAGCTCCGTCATGTCCTGTTTCCTTTGTCGAATCGTCTGGCCGAACTATCCGCTTGCGGTGTACATGCCACCGGAACCGAGATGACGGCCTTGTGTATGAATGGGATGGCAATCTTCTCAAGACAGGTTGCTACCTGGCTTCAGCAGACTGGCGAACAAACATCATAGGCAGCATTGCCGCTGTAGTGTGTTCATTACCGAATTTTCCTGATTTTTTTCGCACATTTTGTGCACAACAGCAACGGGGGTTGACCCTTGCCCTCCCCTCGCCGCCAATTACTTGATTCCTTGATCCGAGTCCGAGCCTTGCCATGCCTGCATGCTAGAATCGGACGAAAATTCATCGTCAGGAATGCAATTCATGGACAAGATCGTCATCGCCAGCCGCGAAAGCCGCCTGGCCATGTGGCAGGCAGAGCACATTCAGGCCCGCTTGCAAGCGCTGTATCCGCACCTCACCGTCGAAATCCTCGGCATGACCACCCAGGGCGACCAAATCCTGGACAAGACCCTGTCCAAGATCGGCGGCAAGGGCCTGTTCGTGAAAGAGCTGGAAGTGGCGCTGGCCGAAGGCCGCGCCGATCTGGCCGTGCACTCCATCAAGGACGTGCCCATGGTGCTGCCCGAAGGCTTTGCCCTAGCCGCCATCTGCGAACGCGAAGACCCGCGCGATGCCTTTGTCTCCAACAAGTTTGCCAGCCTGGCAGAGCTGCCGGCAGGGGCCGTGGTGGGCACATCCAGCCTGCGTCGCGAATCGCAACTGCGCGCACGCTACCCGCAACTGGTGATCAAGCCCTTGCGTGGCAATGTGCAAACCCGCCTGCGCAAGCTGGATGATGGCGAATACGATGCCATCATTCTGGCCGCCGCCGGCCTCAAGCGCCTGGAGCTACACGACCGCATCCGGTCAGAACTCGCCCCGTCGGAAAGCCTGCCGGCTGCCGGTCAGGGCGCGCTGGGCATTGAAATCCGCGCCGACCGCGCCGACATGCTGGCGCTGCTGCAGCCGCTGAATCACCCGGACACCCACGCCTGTGTCAGCGCCGAGCGCGCACTGGCACGTGAACTGGGCGGCAGCTGTCAGGTACCGCTGGGCGCCTTTGCCACCCTCAGCGACGAAGTCATCAGCCTGGGCGGCTTTGTCGCGCATCCGGATGGCTCGGTCATGCTCACCGCCGCCGCCAGTGCGCCGCGCCAGTATGCCGAATCGCTGGGCCGCGCCGTGGCCAAACGCCTGCTGGATGACGGCGCCAAGCCGCTGATCGACGCCGTACTGAAAGACCAGCAATGACAACGGCTGGCCGCCGCATCCTGGTGGCCAGACCGGCCGCGCAAAGCGGCCGTTTGCTGCAACTAATGGCCGCTGCCGGCTGGCAGGGGCAAAGCTTCCCGGTGATGGAGATCCAGCCGCAGCCAGAAGCGCTGGCCCACCTGCCACAGCAGGCCGCGCAGGCCGACTGGCTGTTTTTCGTCAGCCCCAGCGCCATCGACGTGGCCTGGCCGACGCTGCAGGCACAGCCACCGGCGGCGCGGCTGGCCTGTGTCGGCCAGGCCAGTGCCCGCCGCCTGGCCATGCTCAGCGGGCAGGACATCCTGTTTCCCACGGCAGGCAGCGACAGCGAAGCCCTGCTGGCCCTGCCCCAGCTGGCGGATGTCGCCGGTCAGCACTGGCTGATCGTACGCGGCCAGGGCGGCCGTGCCCTGCTGGCCGATACCCTGCGCGCCCGTGGTGCCACGGTGACGCTGGCCGAAGTCTACCAGCGGGTGGATGGCCGGCCGGACTGGCGCCTGCTGGATGACGGCCTGCCGGACGCCATGGTGATCACTTCCAGTGAAATGGCCGAGCAATTGTTCAGACTGGCTGGTCCGGCAAGAGCCGGGACGTTACAATGCCTTTTGTATTGTGTGCCGCACCCGCGCATTGCCGAACGATTGCAGGCTCTGGGCGCGACACGCATCGTGACAACCCGGGCCGATGACGATGCGCTCGTCGCCGGCCTCAGAGAATGGTTCTCCCGTCACCCATGAGCGAAACCCAGACTGTCGACACCCCCCGTCCGTCCCGCAAGAAACAGCTGAACCTGGCCCTGCTGGTGGCGCTGGCTGCCCTTGGCCTATCCGGCTGGCAGTTGTACAGCACCCAGCAGGAACTGACTGCCGCCCGTCAGGAACTGGCAGGCCGGCTGGCTGAAGGCAATGGCGCCTCCAAGGAATTGCGCGGCATGACCGAGCAGGCGCTGACCGCCGCCCGCGCCACCGACGCCAAGCTGGCGGTCCTGGAAACCCGCGTCAATGAATCCGCTGGCCAGTACGCCACGCTGAATGGCATGTACCAGGAGTTGACCAAGACCCGCAGCGACTGGCTGCTGTCCGAGGTGGAACACACCCTGGCCATTGCCAGCCAGCAGCTGCAGCTGGCCGGTAACGTCCCCGCCGCCATCTCCGCACTGCAGATGGTGGATGCCCGCCTGTCGAAATTCGACCAACCGCAGCTGATCGCAGTGAAAAAAGCCGTGGCTACCGATCTGGAAAAGCTCAAGGCCCTGCCCTATCTGGACACCGTCGGCCTCACCGTCAAGCTGGACCGGCTGATGCTGTCCGGCGACAGCCTGCCGCTGGTGGTGGATGCCCATCGCCTGCAAGACAAGCGTGCTGCCAAGCCGCTGCCGGCCAGCGCCCCCTTCTGGGAACGCCTGGTGGCCGACATCAGCCAGAGCCTGGGCGAGCTGGTGCACATCCGCCGCATGGACAAGCCCGAAGCGCTGCTGCTGTCGCCTGAACAAGCCTTCTTCCTGCGGGAAAACCTGAAAATGCGCCTGCTGGATGCCCGCCTGGCCCTGATCCAGCGTGATGGCACTACCTTCGATGCCGATGTCAGCGCCGCCCAGTCCTATGTGCTGCGCTACTTCGACAATGACGCGCCGGCCACCCGCCAGTGGCTGTCCACCTTGCTGGAACTGAAAGGTGCGCCACTGTCCGTAACCCTGCCCGACCTCAATGCCAGCCTGAAAGCGGTACGTGATGCCCAGGGCAACAAGGGAGACTGACCGGTGAAATTTGTCATCTGGATTACCGGCCTGTTTGCCCTGGCCGTACTGGTGGGGCTGGCCTCCACCCTGAATACCGGCTACGCCATCCTGTTTTTGCCGCCCTATCGCATGGAGGTGTCGTTCAACCTGCTGCTGCTGGGCATCGTGGCACTGATAGCACTGGCCTACGTGGTGATGCGCATCATCAGCATCACCGCCGGACTGCCTGCCGAAGTGCGCCGTTTCCAGCGTCAGAAAAAGCTGAAAGCCGCCCGCCATGCCCTGCGTGAAGCCGGTATCGCCTTTTTCGAAGGCCGCTTCCAGAAGGCGGAACGTGAAGCGCTCAAGGCCATGACCGACGAGTACGCACCGGAAAACCGTGCGCTCGCCCTGCTGCTGGCAGCCCGCTCCGCGGGTGCTACCGGCGATCTGGAAAAGCGTGACAGCTATCTGCAACAGCTGGATGTCCTGCCTGAGCGCCTGCAGCTGGCCCGTCACATGCTGGATGCAGAGCTGAAGCTGGAAGCCAAGGATGCACTGGGTGCGCTGGCAGCCATCGAACGCGCCCGCGCCCTGTCGCCCAATCTTACCAACGCCCTGCGCCTGGAGTTGAAAGTCCGCCTGCTGCAACGCCAGCCGGAAGCTGTCCTGGCACTGACGGAAAAGCTGCTCAAGGCAGAGGCGCTGGAACCTGCACAGGCCCGCCGCTACCGTCTGGCCGCCTACAGCCAGCAGCTGACCGGCTTTGTCGGTGGCCGCGAAGTGCGCGACTGGCTGCGCCGCATCCCGGACGCCGAACGGCGCAATCCGGTGCTGGTCAGCGAAATCGTCAGCCGGCTGATTGCGTTGGAAGACTTTGACTATGCCGCCACCTTGCTGGGTGAGGCGCTGGCCGATGAAGAACAGGCCACGCCGGAACTGGCACGCGAGCTGGGTCAGCTGGCCGAACGCCTGTCACCGGAAAAGCGGCTGGAACTGATGCGCGATGCAGAAGGCTGGCTCAAGAGCCGTCCACGCGACCACATGCTGTTGCTGGCGCTGGGCCGGTTGGCCATGAAGCAGCAGCTGTGGGGCAAGGCGCAAAGCTATCTGGAGGCCAGCAACTCCATCAGCGCCACACTATGTGCCAATGCCGAACTGGCCCGTCTGTTCGAGGCTACCGGCAAGGAAGAACAAGCCGCGCAGCATTACCACCGCAGCCTGGAACTTGCACTGGCCAAAGGCGACTGAAGCCCGGTCACCCAGTAAAAAGCCCGCGTTTAACAACGCGGGCTTTTTCTTTGTCATCTCTGCCGTTCAACTACCGTCATGAGTAGTCTCGCGCTGGAATTCCAGCTGGTCGGAGCCCGCCTGCAATTGCAGCCGATTGCCCTGCAGTGTCAGCCGGGGCTGTGCCGACAGCAACTGGCTCAGGCTGCGCTCACGCTGATCCAGCGGTGGCGGGCAGGCCATCAGGGTCGACATCATCGCCCCGGTCTTGAGTAGGCCATTCTCCAGGCTCACCACACTGCCCATGCCATTACAGCCGGCAGAAGCATGCAGACGGCCCGCGGCAAACTCCAGCCGGTAGGGCTGATCCTTACCAGCATCCACCTGTTGCCAGCGGCCTTCCAGGCTGGCCAGATCACGCGGTGCCTGCCAGCCCTGTGGCTTATTCGCGGGCGTGGCCGGCGGCGCGCTGGCACAGCCAGTCAACCAGCCAAGGGCCAGTACCGGCATCCAGAAATGTTTCATGCGCTGACTCCTGACTGAGCAGTCGGTGCTCATTGCACACTGCGGCTGATCGTTTCGCTGAATACCACGCGCTCCAGAATGGTCCGTACCGCCGAGGCATCCGCAGGCGGGTTCGGCACGGTTTCATAGCGCAGCTTCAGGTAGTAGGCGGTATCGGGCTGCGGGGTGAAACCCTCGATCGCGCCGTAGAACAACTGCCAGGGCTGGTTTTCGCTACTGCGCACCTGCAAGCATTGCATCTGCCCGGCTCCCGCACTGCAGTTCTTGCGCTGGCTGCTGACATACAGATACTGCGGCCGCTGCGCCGGAGCTGCGGCGGCTGCGGGGTGGCCTGCCGTCTTATCCAGCTTGCGTACAAAACGGTATTCGCCCGCGCTACTAGTTAGCACCAGTTGCTGCACCTTGCCATCGGTCTTGATCTGGAAGGGCTGCGACAGGAAGCCTATATAGGCCTGTTCGGTCTGCATCATGGCGGGTGGGCACATCATGCGCGTGGTGGCCACCACCAGCTTGCCCTCGGCATTGGTGTGGCCGGTAAAGCGGTTACAACCGGCAAAACCGCTGATGCCCTTGGCCTGGAACGACAGCGTGGGCAGCGGTTCGGCCACTTTGGGCGATACCAGCTGCCATTCACTGCCCTGCAGATTGGGCTGGGCAAATACAGGAGCAGACAACAGGGCCGCGATAACAGCGCTCGTTTTCCAGTGCATATTCATCTCCAAAATTAAATAACGCTAATATTTAAGAGGCCGGAACACGCTATGAGTTCCATACAGTGACTACTGTCAACCCATCCTAAGGATGGCCGCGCCCGCCGCCAAGCCTGCGCGGCAGGCAAGAAAAAACCCTGCCGGCCAGGCAGGGTTTGCTTGGAAAGCGGTGGTGCGCAGGCTTAGTGCACCACTCCCTTTACCAGGTCTTCCACCACTTTTTTGGCATCGCCAAATACCATCATGGTCTTGTCCATGTAGAACAGCTCGTTGTCGAGGCCGGCATAGCCCACGCTCATCGAGCGTTTCACCACGATCACCGTGCGCGCCTTGTGCGCTTCCAGAATCGGCATGCCGTAGATGGGGCTGGCCTTGTCCTTCTGCGCCGCCGGGTTGACCACGTCGTTGGCACCAATCACCAGCACCACGTCGGTATTGTTGAAGTCGGAGTTGATCTCCTCCATCTCCAGTACCTGTTCGTAGGGCACTTCGGCTTCGGCCAGCAGCACGTTCATGTGGCCCGGCATGCGGCCTGCCACCGGGTGAATGGCGTAGCGCACGGTCACGCCCTTCTCGTGCAGCAACTCGGCAAACTCCTGCAAGGCATGCTGGGCGCGCGATACCGCCAGGCCATAACCCGGCACGATCACCACGCTGTCGGCATTGCTCATCAGAAAGGCCGCGTCTTCTGCCGAACCGGATTTGTAGTTCTTCGGACCGGTATCTCCAGCCGGGCCAGCGCCGCCCGACTCCGCACCAAAGCCGCCCAGCAGCACCGAGACGATGGAACGGTTCATCGCCTTGCACATGATGTAGGACAGGATGGCACCAGACGAACCCACGCAGGCACCGGCAATGATCAGCACCGGGTTGTTCAGCGTAAAGCCGATACCCGCCGCCGCCCAGCCGGAGTAGGAGTTGAGCATGGACACCACCACCGGCATGTCGGCACCGCCAATGGGGATGATCAGCGTCACGCCCAATACCAGCGCAATGGCCACCATGGCGAGGAAGGCCGCGTGGCTGTCGGTCACGAAGTAGGCAATACCAAAGCCCACCATGGCCAGTGCCAGCACTAGGTTCAGCAGATGCTGGCCGTTAAAGCTGACGGCCTTGGAACCAAAGCGGCCGGACAGCTTGCCGTAGGCAATCACCGAGGCGGTGAAGGTGATAGCACCGATAAAGGCACCGATGAACAGCTCCACCTTCTGTACGCCCGTGTGTTCCACACCGCTATGGAAGATGGCGGCCACGGCGATCAGCACCGCCGACAGGCCCACCAGCGAGTGCATGGCGGCTACCAGTTCCGGCATGCCGGTCATTTCCACCGTTCTGGCTTTCCAGCCACCGATCACGGCACCGGCAACAATGGCAGCGGCAATCAGCCCCAGCACCGGCTTGTCCATGATCATGAAGGTGGTGACCACGGCGATGACCATGCCGATGATGCCGAACTTGTTGCCGCGCAGCGCTGTCACCGGGCTGGACAAGCCCTTGAGCGCCAGGATGAACAGCACGGCCGCCACCAGATAAAGTACTGCAGAAATATTAGCCATGGTTCTTCCTTACTTTTTCTTCTTCTTGAACATGTCCAGCATGCGCTGGGTGACCATGAAGCCGCCGAAGATGTTGATACTGGCCAGGAAGATGCCGATGGTACCCAGCACCGAGGTGAGGGTGATTTCGGAACCGTTGATGTCCACCACCTGCAGCATGGCGCCGACGATGATGATGCCGGAAATGGCATTGGTCACCGCCATCAGCGGGGTATGCAGCGCCGGGGTGACGTTCCACACCACGTGGTAGCCGACAAACACGGCCAGCACGAAGACGGTAAGGCTGGCGATAAAGGGATCGACCATCTTGTTCTCCTTAGTTGGCCGCCGGGAAACGTACCTGGCCGTCGTGGGTCACCAGGGTGGCCGCCAGCAGGTCGTCTTCCAGATTGAGGGTGAAACCGTCCTTGCTCAGCATCAGCGACAGGAAGGTCAGCAGGTTCTTGGCATACAGGCTGGAGGCATCCGCCGCCAGCTCGCCCGGCAGGTTGAACTGGCCCACCACGGTGACGTGATTGTCCGTCACCACCACCTCACCCGGCTGGGTGCGTTCACAGTTGCCACCGGCTTCAGCGGCGATATCGATGATCACCGAGCCCGGCTTCATCGCGGCCACGATGTCGGCGCTAATCAGCGTCGGCGCCTTCTTGCCCGGAATCAGCGCGGTAGTGATGATGATGTCGGCAGCGCGGGCGTGCTTGCTGACCAGCTCAGCCTGACGACGCTTGTAGTCGTCCGACATTTCCTTGGCGTACACCCCGTCGCTGGCGGCCTTTTCCTCAGCCGTCATCGGTACTTCGATAAACTTGCCGCCCAGCGATTCCACCTGCTCCTTGGTGGACGGGCGCACGTCGGTGGCTTCCACCACCGCACCCAGGCGCTTGGCCGTGGCAATAGCCTGCAGACCGGCCACACCAACACCCATGATCAGCACCTTGGCCGGTTTCACCGTGCCGGCAGCGGTCATCAGCATGGGCATGAAGCGCGGATAGTAATGGGTAGCCAGCAATACCGCCTTGTAGCCGGCGATATTGTTCTGGCTGGACAGCACATCCATGCTCTGCGCCCGCGTGGTACGCGGCAGCAGCTCCATGGCAAAGGCGGAAACCTTGCGCGCAGCCAGCTGCGGGAAAGTCGTGTTCTGGTAGGGGGCCAGCTGGCCGATCAGCACAGCTCCCGGCTTCAGCTCGGCAATGCCGGCTTCGTCCAGCGCACGCACGGTGAGCACGATGTCGGCCTGTGCCAGCGCCTCGGCCCGATTGGCCGCAATGCTGGCACCCAGTTCTGCATAAGCCGCGTCGGGAGCGGCGGCAAACTGCCCGGCTCCCTGCTCCACCACCACGGTGTGACCCATGGCGATCAGCTTTTTCACCGTTTCCGGTGTCGCGGCCACGCGTTTTTCACCAGCCAGCCTTTCGGCCGGAATAGCGATCTGCATGGTCAAATTCTCCTGCAATGTGAAATGACAAAAAACAAAACCCAAAAGATAGCGAACGCCCGTGCGAGGCTTTTCGAACGAGCGTTTGAATTATATTAAAACCATGAATGTTGATTTTGCGCAATACTTTTACAAAATTGCGACAACTACCAACCATATACCGTCTGACGATCTGGTCAATACGGCAGGGTTTTCCGGGCAGGGATCAGGCTGCGCAGAAATCGGGTACGGGCAGGGCGTCGGCACGACCTGCGCTGTGCGCCTGCCCATGCGGCACCTCTGGTGCAGGAAAAATCAACTGGCATACCGGGCGGCAAGAGCAGTAGCAAGTATGGAAATGCACCGCGTTGCCTGACACTAACGGTTCGCCCGCCCGCTTGTAAAGCAGGGTTAACCATTAACACTAAGGTACTGTAAATCAAAATGAATAGCCGACTGGCCGGGGAGAAAACCTTGAGCGGAAGGTGTTTTATCGCGCAGTGCACCATTTTGCAAAGCCAGTTACCGACACTGGCAAAGTGGATGGCACGAACCGCTCAACCTCGCCTTGGCAAAGGGCACAATCAGGCGGCCAACCACTGAGTGCGACAACGGAAGAGCCAGATCCAGCCACATTAGCGACATCACAATGAGGCCGGCTGCTGTTTGTCCAAGCGCGTGAGACCAGAGCGCCTCAGGCAGCGCGCTTCGCCATCTCACTCATTTTGGCGCAGTAGCCGTTGCGGCCAGCAGTCTGGCAATGCTGCCATCACGCAGCATGCCACGCAGCACAGCCGTCAGTTGGTCACGCCGGGCATACCAGGGTGAGCGGCGTGCCAGCCCAAGCCGACGTTCTTCCTGCGCAGGCAATTGCAGTGGCTGCTCTCGAACCAGTGCTTCCCAGCCCTGGCTGCGCAACAGCTCCATGCCGTTACGCCGATTAATGACCAATGCATCAATGCGCCCAGCCAGTAACTTGCGGAAATTGGACAAGCTGTTTGGTGCGAAGTCACGCTCTAGCTGTTTATCCTGATCAAAAACAGGTAGATACCGCACACCTTCCACCACACCAATGCGTAAGGGATAGAGGTCGGCAAAGCGGCGTATCTGGCGAGCATCAGCACGCCGCAGGTAAATCGCCAGCGGTGTGGCGGCCGCAAAAGGAGGATCGAGAAAATCGATGTATGCATCGCGGTCATCGCTGTTGCGCACGCCGATCACCAGATCGGCCTGGCCTTGGCGCATGGCTTGCAGACAACGCAGCAGGGGACAGGGAAGGTAATGCACCGGAGCATCCAGCCGTGCTGCCAGCAGCTTGACGATTTCCACATAGGGACCGGACGGCTGGCCCTGTGCATCCAGCGTTTTCCAGGGGCTGAAGGTATTGAATGCCAGTATCAGTGGCGGACGGCCCGCCCAAGCCGGGCATAAACACAGTGACAGGAGAATGGGCAACAAGCCGCGCAGGAAAGGCAATATGGCATCCGCAAAATGATTTTTGCTCATGCTATCGCCAAACCCTGACACGGTGCAGGTTTTTTGTTGCTGCCAGCACAGGGGCGGTGCATGCGTGTGCAGGGCCACGCTGATGCGGCGTGAACAACACCGGGCGAACGCTCATTGAATCACGGTAAACGCCGCATCCTTAGTTGTTTCAGACGGCTTTCGCCATGCCTCGCTCACGAGAACTTGGCAGGCTCTTACAGCAGCCAGGCTGCCAGCAGCAGCAGTGCATCCAGCAGCAACAGCCCGGCCACAGCCAGACGGCGCTGCAGCAGGCTGCCCAAGCCCATCAGGCCGGCCACCAGCAACAAGGCAAATGCCCACAGGTGCAAAGTGTCCAGGCCATCGGCTTGCCATAGATACGCTGCCCCCGCTGCGGTCAGCAGTACAAACTGCAGCAGTGCCAGTGCCATGCTGCTGCGGGTTAGCGGCAGATCAAAGCGCTGGCGCGCACGCTGCAGATCAAACGCTGGGCTGTTGTCCACCACGCCGGCCGGCAGCCAGCCCGGCGGCTTGAACCACACCTTGAACTTGTCCTGCCAGCGTGGGGCCTGACAGGCCAGCTGCCATAGCGGCACATAGCCGGACACCACCGCCCACAGCGGATTCCAGCTATTGAGCGGCGTGCGCGTACCGTATATCGGGGCCTCTTCCTCCACCGCAAAAGTACCGAATAGCCGGTCCCAGATGATCAACATGCCGCCGTAGTTTTTGTCCAGGTATTGATCATTCACCGCATGATGCACCCGATGATTGGACGGCGAAGAAAACACCCGGTCGAACCAGCCCAGCTTGCCGATATGTTCGGTATGAATCCAGAACTGGTAGAGCAAGACGATGAGCCCGGCCAATGCAAACTGGGCCGGAGCAACACCGGCCAGCGCCATGGGCAAATAGAAGGGCCAACCTAGAAAAGCCACGGTGCTTTCCTGACGCAAGGCAGTGGACAGATTGAAATCCTGGCTTTGGTGATGCACGGCATGCGCCGCCCAGAACACTGCGCTTTCATGCCCCACCCGATGCAGCCAGTAATCGCAGAAATCGAACATCACGATGGCCAGCAGCCAGCCCCACACGCTATTCCACAGTGCAGCGCGGGGAAACAGCGCCAGATGCCGCCATGTCAGCGCATACAGACCGATCTGGAACAAGGCACTGACACTGGCGACCAACTGGCTGAGCAAACCCTGGCTGAGGCTGGCCAGCGCGTCACTCAGGCGATAGGTGTTGCGGCCAATGGCCAGGCCATAACCCAGCTCCACCAGCATCAGCAGCAGGAAAACCGGGAAGGCGTATACGGTGATTTGTTCCATCAGACTTGATCCGCGAGACATGGAAAACGGCAGGAGAACTGCCTGTACCGAACGGTACAGCAAAGTCAGGGGAAAGATTGTTGGAGTTTTGTTGCGCCCCTCGCCAGGCTACAGGCTGCCCGACAGAGGGGTGCGCTGATGGGGCTTACTTGCCGATGCAGAAACGGCTGAAAATCACCCCCAGCAAGTCGTCCGGGGTGAACTGGCCGGTAATTTCCGACAGCGCATTCTGCGCAAGTCGCAGCTCTTCGGCGAAAATCTCCACCATTTCCCAATCGGTATGCGCCAGCTCCATATGCTCGGAGGCGCGGCGGATGGCGTCCAGGTGGCGTTCGCGTGCCAGGAATACACCTTCGCTGGCCCCGCTATAGCCAATCAGTTCCAGCAGCCGCGCTTTCAGCAAGTCGACCCCGGCATGGGTGCGGGCGGACAGGTGCAGCACGCTGCGGCCATCTTGTTCGGACAGGCCGATGGCATCGCCACTGAGGTCGGCCTTGTTGTAGATGAACAGGCGCGGCAGCTGCGGCGGAATACGCTCCAGAATGGCCTCCAGCTCGGTGGTGACACCGTCACGGCTGTCCACCAGCACCAGCGCCACATCGGCGCGCTCCACCGCCTGCCAGGTGCGCTCGATGCCGATCTTTTCCACCACATCGTCGGTATCGCGCAGGCCGGCGGTATCGATAATGTGCACCGGCACGCCGTCGATGACGATTTCCTCGCGCACGGTGTCGCGGGTGGTGCCGGCGATGTCGGTGACGATGGCAATATCGTCGCCGGCCAGTGCATTCATCAGGCTGGACTTGCCAACATTGGGCTGGCCCACCAGCACCACGTGCATGCCCTCACGCAGGATGGCCCCCTGCCGCGCCGTAGCCTGCACCTGTTGCAGACGCTGACGCAGGGTTTGCAGCTTGCCCAGCGCGTCCGCCTGTTTGAGAAAATCGATTTCCTCTTCCGGGAAATCCAGCGTGGCTTCCACCAGCATGCGCAGGGTGATCAGCTCATCCACCAGCACATGGATTTCATTGGAAAACGCCCCTTTCAGCGACTTGAGCGCGCTGCGGGCAGCGCTTTCGCTGGAGGCGTCGATCAGGTCGGCCACGCTTTCTGCCTGGGCCAGATCCATCTTGTCATTGAGGAAAGCACGTTTGGAGAACTCGCCCGGCTCGGCCAGCCGTGCACCCAGCTGCAGGCAACGCGACAGCAGCATGTTGAGCACCACCGGCCCGCCATGGCCTTGCAGCTCCAGCACGTCTTCGCCGGTGAAGCTGTTGGGGCCGGGGAAGTACAGCAGCAGACCGTTGTCGATGGCCTGGCCATCGGCGGCGTAGAAATCGGTATAGGTGGCGTAGCGTGGCTTGGGCTGCTTGCCGCCACTCAGTGCCGCAGCAAAGGGCAGCAAGTCGCACCCTGACACGCGGATGACGCCCACGCCACCGCGACCGGGAGCGGTAGCAATGGCGCAGATGGTGACGGGAGCGTAGAGGGTAGACATGCGGGCTTTCCTTGCGGCTGACAGGCTGACCGAAGCAGCCGCTACATGGATGGCGGCAGCTGCTTCGGTCAGCTTGCGCTGATTTTTTACTGTATCAGGAAAAAAGCCCGGCCTTTATTTGGCCGGGCTTTCTGGAACACTACCGTCCGTTTCAGGACTGCAGGGCTACTTTCTTGCTGTTTTCAATGCTCTTGTTGATGTACCACTGCTGGGCAATCGACAGGATGTTGTTGACTGCGTAGTACAGCACCAGACCAGCCGGGAAGAAGAAGAACATGGCCGAGAAGGCAACCGGCATGATTTTCATCATCTTGGCCTGCATCGGGTCAGTCGGCGGCGGGTTCAGGAAGGTCTGCAGGAACATGGTAGCGGCCATGATCACCGGCAGCACATAGAACGGGTCCGGGCGGGCCAGGTCGGTGTACCACAGGATCCACGGTGCCTGACGCAGCTCAACCGAAGCCAGCAGCGCCCAGTACAGGCCGATGAACACCGGAATCTGGATCAGCATGGGCAGACAGCCACCCAGCGGATTCACCTTCTCGCTCTTGTACATCTCCATCACCGCCTGCTGGAACTTCATGCGGTCGTCGCCGTATTGTTCCTTCATGCGCTCCAGACGCGGTGCCAGGGCCTTCATCTTGGCCATGGAGCGGTAGGAAGCAGCAGTCAGCGGATAGAAGATGGCCTTCACGGTGAGGGTGAGCAGCACGATTGCCCAGCCCCAGTTCTGTACCAGACCGTGCAGCTTGGTCAGCAGCCAGAACAGCGGCGAAGCAAAGATGTGCACCCAGCCATAGTCCTTGGAATATTCCAGGCCATCAGCAACCTTGGTCAGCACGCTGTAGTCTTCCGGGCCGGCATACAGCGGCACGGTGATGGCGGCGGTCTGGCCGGGGTTGATGGTTTTCAGGTCGACGGTAGCAGCAGCCGAATACAGGCCGTTGCTATCCTTCAGCTCGAAGTGGCAGGATTTTTCATCCTTGCACACGCTGGCAGCATCTACCGGCTTCAGGATCCAGGCGGTCATGAAGTAATGCTGCAACATGCCCACCCAGCCGTCGGTCGCATTCTTGGCGTAGTCGCCCTTGCCCTTGGCCAGATCTTCGAAGGAAACCTTCTGGAACTTGTTTTCGGCAGTGTAAACAGCCGGGCCGGTAAAGGTGTGAGCAAAGCGGCCTTCGCCTTCCGGTGCCTGGCCGTCACGCAGCAGACGGTAGTAGGCGGTCGGGGCCAGCGGCGTACTGCCGCCGTTGTGGATATCGAAGCGAACGCCGATATCGTAGCTGCCCTTCTTGAAGGTGTAGGTTTTCACCACTTGCACGCCATTGGCTACCGGGGCGGTCAGTTTCACCTGCAGGCTGTCGCCGCTCAGGGTGTAGCTGGACTGCTCGGCGCTATAGACGGTTTTGTGGGTGGGCAATGCCGGATTGCTGGCTGCCACCAGGCCGGTCTGGGCTACATACACGCGACCATTCTTGTCGGTGAGCAGCTCGAACGGCTTTTTGGCATCCGTGGCGGAATCGTGTTTCAGCAGGTCGAGCTGACGCAGGTCGCCGCCTACGGTATCGATTTCTGCCTTGATCACATCGGTGCTGACGCGAATGCGCTGACCGGCGGTAAGCTTGGCTGCATCAACAGGCTGGGCGCTGGCGGTACGGCTGGCCGGTGCGTCCGGCTGCGAAGCCGTTTGGGTCTGTGCCACCTGCTGCGGAGCAGGCTTGGGCGCAAAGTACTCCTGCCACAGCAGGAGGATGCCCATGGACAGGACGATGAAGATTATGAGTCGCTTGGAATCCATCTCTACGATACCGGAAAGTTCAGGGAACCGGGTCATAACCACTGCCACCCCAGGGGTGACAGCGCCCGATGCGTTTCATCGCCAGAAAGCCGCCCTTGCAGGCGCCATGCTTTCTCACCGCCTCGATCGCGTAACTGGAACAGGTCGGCACATAGCGGCACCGTGGTGCCAGCCATGGGCTGATGGCCAGTTGATAAAAACGGATCAGGAGGATGAGGAGGCGCGACATCGTGCCAGTTTAGCAAAGAGTGTAGACAAGGCGATGACAGCTTCTGCTCTGTCAGCGCGGGAAAAGGCCTGTTTGGCTCGGACGATGTAGTCCTGCGCCGGCAAAGCCGCCTGATTCAGGCGAAACCACTCGCGTACCGTACGCTTGATGTAGTTTCGGCGTACTGCCCGCTTGTGAACCTTTTTGCCGACAACAAGGCCGACACGGGCATGGCCCAGTTCATTGGGGCGGGCGTACACCTGAAACAAAGCTGTGCTGCGCGCTTGCCGCAAACTAAAAACGGATGAAAATTCATCCGTTTTTAATAGCCGGTGCACACGGCGAAAGCGATAAGTCATTGCTAACTTATACGGCCAGGCGCTTGCGACCCTTGGCGCGACGGGCGGCGATAACTGCGCGGCCACCGCGGGACTTCATGCGAACGAGGAAGCCGTGAGTGCGCTTGCGGCGGGTATTGGAAGGCTGGTAAGTACGCTTCATGATAAAGAATTCCTGTTTCGAAACGGAAATAAACGCGTGATTTCACAAGAAAAACCGCCGCTTGTCAATGGCAAATTTTTAGTACACCTGTGGATAACTTTGCTGAAAACCGTTAGAATGTCGAAACTTAACGCACCTCACCCCCTGCGTAATTATTAAACGAGACCACCCGCCCAGGGCGGTATGCGCGACAGGAGGATGGTGCAAGCCACTGCCATGCATGAACACATGCCAAGGTTACGCCCCACGCCAGGCGCACTGCGCCGGCCAACCCACCGGGCGGCAAACCATGGCCCATCCCGCCGAACCTGATAATCGTCACGGCGGGTTTTTGCTTTTACTTGTGTGTACTTAATGACCGAACTGGATCAATTCTGGCCTGCCTGCCTCGCTCGCCTCGAGGCCGAACTGTCTTCACAGCAGTTCAACACCTGGATCAAGCCGCTGGCGGCCGAAGCCAACGATGAAGGCATTGCGCTGTTTGCACCCAATCGCTTCATCATGCAGTTCATCAAGGACCGTTTCCTCGGCCGCATTGAAGAACTGGCTGTCGAGCTGGTTGGCGAAGCCCCGGTCGAGCTGCGCCTGGGTGCGCCCAGCAGCAAGCCGCTGGCCGTGCCGGCAGCCGTAGGCAATGGCGCGCGCAAACCCGCGCCCACCCCGGCCGCCAGCAATATTCCCAGCCAGGCCAAGCAGGCCGCAGTAAAAGCCATTGGCGGCAGCCACGAAAGCACCCGGCTCAACCCCTCGTTTACCTTTGACACCCTGGTAACCGGTAAGGGTAACCAGCTGGCGCGTGCAGCGGCCATGCAGATTGCCGAAAATCCGGGCGACCAGGCCTACAACCCGCTGTTTGTGTATGGCGGTGTCGGCCTGGGTAAGACCCACTTGATTCAGGCCATCGGCAACCACGTATTCCAGAAAAACCCGCAAGCCAAGATCCGCTACATCCACGCCGAACGCTATGTGGCCGACATCATGCGCGCCTATCAGCACAAGGCGTTTGACGAGTTCAAGCGCTACTACCATTCGCTGGACCTGCTGCTGATCGACGACATCCAGTTTTTTGCCGGCAAGAACCGCACTCAGGAAGAATTCTTCTACGCCTTCAATGCGCTGATCGAGGGTGGCAAACAGGTCATCATGACCTGTGACACCTACCCCAAGCAGATAGAAGGCATGGAAGAGCGACTGATCTCGCGCTTCTCCTGGGGCCTGACCGTGGAAATCCAGCCGCCGGAGCTGGAAATGCGTGTGGCTATTTTGATGAAAAAGGCCGAGGCCGACAGTATCAAGCTGGATCACCCGGTGGCGTTTTTCATTGCCCAGAACGTACGCTCCAATGTGCGCGAACTGGAAGGCGCGCTCAAACGCGTGGTGGCCTATGCCCGCTTTACCAACCAGAACATCTCGCTGGATCTGGTAAAAGAAGCGCTGAAAGACATCCTGGCCGCCGGCAACCGCCAGGTCACGGTGGATGCCATCCAGAAAACCGTGGCCGAGTACTACAAGATCAAGCTGTCTGACATGCACAGCAAAAAGCGCAGCCGCGATATTGCCCGGCCGCGCCAGGTGGCGATGGCACTGGCCAAGGAGCTGACCCAGCTTTCCCTGCCCAATATCGGCGACGCCTTTGGTGGGCGCGACCACACCACCGTGCTGCATGCCTGCAAGACCATTGCCGAAATGCGCAGTAATGACGCCGATATGGCACACGATTACGATACGCTGCTATCCATGCTGCGTAATTGAACGATGTTGATTCAACCGATAACTGACTCTGGACACATTCGGGAGCCCGAAACATGCTGATCCTGCAAGCCGAACGCGATGCCCTTCTCAAGCCCCTGCTGGCGGTGACCGGTATTGTCGAACGACGCCATACCCTGCCGATTCTTTCCAATGTACTGATTGAAAAGAAGGGCGGCCAGGTAGGCTTTCTGGCCACCGATCTGGAAATCCAGATCACCACCGCCAGTGCCGACGAACTGCCGGGCGAAGACTTCCGCCTGACCACCTCGGCCAAAAAGCTGCAGGACATCCTGCGCGCCATCCCGGACAAGGCCACGGTCACGCTGGAACAGCTGGACGGCCGCCTGACGCTGAAAGCCGGCAAAAGCCGCTTCAATCTGCAAACTCTGCCGGCGGAAGACTTCCCGCTGCTGTCGGTGGGCTCGGCCTCGGACGCCAGCTTCACCCTGCCGCAGCGCGAACTGAAGCGCCTGATCTCGCAGGTGCAGTTTGCCATGGCCGTGCAGGACATCCGTTACTACCTCAACGGCCTGTTGATGCAGACCGACGGCAACCAGGTAAAACTGATCGCCACCGACGGCCACCGCCTAGCCTTTGCCAGCGCCGACGTGGAAGCCACCCTGCCCAAGGCCGAAGTCATCCTGCCGCGCAAGACCATCCTGGAGCTGTACAAGCTGCTGCAGGACAGCGACGACGAAATCAATATCGAAGTGCTGGCCAACCAGGTGCGCTTCAGCTTTGGCTCCACCGTGATCATCAGCAAGGTAGTCGACGGCAAGTTCCCCGACTACAACCGCGTGATTCCGCTGGATAACGACAAGATCTTCCTGATCGAACGCCTCACCTTCCTGCACGCGCTGCAACGCGCCGCCATTCTGGCCAACGAAAAATTCCGTGGCGTGCGGCTGGTACTGGCACCGGGCAAGATGTCCATCCTGTGTACCAATAGCGAGCAGGAAGAAGCGGAAGAAGAACTGGAAATCGCCTATCAGGGCGGCGAGCTGGAAATCGGCTTCAACATCAACTACCTGCTGGATGTGCTGACCAACCTGCCGGCCGACACCCTGCAGATGGCGTTTGGCGATTCCAACCGCAGCACGCTGGTCACCATTCCCGACTACAGCAACTTCAAGTACATCGTGATGCCGATGCGCATCTGATAGAGCAACACAGTCGGAAGTAGCCGCTGCCACTGGCAGCAGTTTTCGAGATTTTGAGTATAAGCGGCAAAGGGCGGTACAGCGCGGACGGGGACATCCCCCTCCGCCCCCTCCCCCACCGCAGGAAAGAAGCGGATGAGCGAACAGGAATACGGCGCGGATAGCATTAAAGTCCTCAAGGGTCTGGATGCAGTACGCAAACGCCCCGGCATGTACATTGGCGATACCTCGGACGGCACCGGTCTGCACCACATGGTGTTTGAAGTGCTGGACAACGCCATTGACGAAGCCCTGGCCGGCCATGCCGACACCATCAAGGTCATCATCAACCCCGACAACTCCATCACCGTATCGGACAACGGCCGGGGCATCCCCACCGACATCCACCCGGAAGAAGGACGTTCGGCGGCCGAAGTGATCATGACCATCCTGCACGCCGGCGGCAAATTCGACAGCAACAGCTACAAGATCTCCGGCGGCCTGCACGGCGTGGGCGTCTCCGTGGTGAACGCGCTGTCCGACTGGCTGAAGCTGAAGATCTGGCGTGACGGCAAGGTGCACGAAATGGAATTCCGCCGTGGCGATGCCGTGGCCCCGCTCACCGTCACCGGCCACAGCAACCACCGTGGCACCGAAGTCACCTTCCGCGCCAGCGAAGAAACCTTTGGCCTGGTGGAATTCCACTTCGACATCCTGGCCAAGCGCATCCGCGAACTGTCCTTCCTGAACCAGGGCGTGGGCATCAACCTGCTGGACAAGCGCAGCGGCAAAGAAGAAAACTTCGCCTTCTCCGGCGGCGTAGCCGGTTTTGTCGAATACATGAACCGCAACAAGAACGTGCTGCACCCCAAGGTGTTCCACGGCATTGGCGAAAAAGACGGCATGACGGTGGAAGTGGCCATGCAATGGAACGACTCCTACCAGGAAAGCGTCCAGTGCTTCACCAACAACATCCCGCAGCGTGACGGCGGCACCCACATGACCGCGCTGCGTCAGGTGATGACCCGTACGCTCAACCAGTACATCGAAGAACACGAAGTAGCCAAAAAGGCCAAGGTGGACACCACCGGCGACGACATGCGCGAAGGCCTCACCTGCGTACTGTCCGTCAAGCTGCCGGACCCCAAGTTCTCCAGCCAGACCAAGGACAAGCTGGTCTCCGGCGAAATCGGCCCGGTGGTCAACGAAGTCATCAGCGAAGCGCTCAAGAGCTATTTGCTGGAAAACCCCAACGACGCCAAAACCATCTGCGGCAAGATCGTCGATGCCGCCCGCGCCCGTGAAGCCGCGCGCAAAGCCCGCGAAATCACCCGCCGCAAAGGCATCATGGACGGCCTGGGCCTGCCCGGCAAACTGGCCGACTGCCAGGAAAAAGACCCCAAGCTGTGCGAAC
This sequence comes from Aquitalea aquatica, assembly GCF_013911085.1. Lineage (GTDB taxonomy): Bacteria > Pseudomonadota > Gammaproteobacteria > Burkholderiales > Chromobacteriaceae > Aquitalea > Aquitalea aquatica. The sequence continues at coordinate 47,118 of NZ_JACERN010000039.1, read as the reverse complement.
TGTACCTGGTCGAGGGTGACTCCGCCGGCGGCTCCGCCAAACAAGGCCGCGACCGCAAATTCCAGGCCATCCTGCCGCTGAAGGGCAAGATCCTCAACGTGGAACGCGCCCGCTTCGACAAGATGCTGCAAAGCCAGGAAGTCGCCACCCTGATTACCGCCATGGGCTGCGGTATCGGCAAGGACGAATACAACCCGGACAAGCTGCGCTACCACCGCATCATCATCATGACTGACGCCGACGTCGACGGCGCGCACATCCGCACCCTGCTGCTCACCTTCTTCTACCGCCAGATGCACGAACTGGTAGAACGCGGCCACATCTACATCGCCCAGCCGCCGCTGTACAAGGCCAAGCACGGCAAGCAAGAGCGCTACCTGAAGGACGACTACGAGCTGAACCAGTACCTGCTGCAACTGGCACTGGAAAAAGCCGAACTCGTCCCCGGCACCGACGCCGCCCCGCTGGCCGGCGACACCCTGGCCGAAGTAGCCCGCCAGTTCCTGCTGGCCCGCGCCGTGATCGAACGCGAAAGCCGCGTCATCGACCCGCTGGTGCTGGAAGCCATGCTCAAGTCCGGCCGCCTGTCACTGGAAACCGAGCAAGCCTCCAACGACACCATCGCCCGCCTGCGCGCACTGGTACCGGCAGAAGCCATCACGCTGGAACTGCTGCACGACGAAAAGAACGACGGCCACCTGATCAAGATCATCCGCAAACTGCACGGCAACGTGCTGGTGACGGTACTGGACCAGGACTTCCTGGAAACCGGCGACTACGCGGAACTGGCCAAAACCGGCGAACTACTGAGCGGCCTGCTGCAAGAAGGCGCAGCAGTACGCCGTGGCGAAACCGTGAAGCCGATCAGCGAATTTGGCCAGGCACTGGACTGGCTGCTGGCTGAAGTGAAAAAGGGCATGAACATCCAGCGCTACAAAGGCCTGGGCGAAATGAACCCGGAACAGCTGTGGGAAACCACCATGGACCCGAACGTGCGCCGCCTGCTGAAGGTACGCATCGAGGACGTGATGGGTGCCGACGACGTGTTCACCACCCTGATGGGCGACGACGTAGAACCCCGCCGTGCCTTCATCGAAGGCAACGCCCTGATTGCGCGGAATATTGATGTGTAATGGTGTAGGTTTGTACTTCTTCCAGAAGAAATATATGCCCAAGTCCTATCAATGGCTGAGGCAAACCATGTGTCATCTGCTTGGATCATACGAGCTGCAGTGCTTCAATTCCTGGAAGAGCATCAAGCTCAGCTTGAGTTACCTCTCCGGCAACCTCAATACAAAGGGGGAGAGACGCTATGACAAATCAAATCATACTTAGCAAACTCGAAAGACTGAAGAACGGGCAGAAGCCGCGTGTTCTCGATCTGTTCGCTGGCTGCGGTGGTCTTTCGTTAGGATTCCACGCAGCAGGCTTTGAGATTGGGGCTGCTGTTGAATTTGACCCAGATGCAGCACGTTCACATGGTCTGAATTTCCATGATGGTGACCCAAAGCACAGTTGTGCAATTGACATCACGGAGACTCATCCCGAAGACTTGGTTTCTAAGCTGGAACTGGGTCCGGTTCCAGAGGCCTTCGATGTGATCATCGGTGGGCCACCCTGCCAAGCATTTGCACGTGTAGGTAGATCCAAGCTGCGTGAGGTTGATGCTCATCCACAAGCATTTATTCATGACCCGAGAGCACGGTTGTACAAGGAATATCTCCGCTATGTGGATGCGTTCCAGCCTCTGGCAGTTCTCATGGAGAATGTGCCGGATATCTTGAATCATGGCGGACACAATGTCGCCGAGGAAACATGTGAGATTCTTGAGGCAAAGGGGTATGTCAGCAGGTACACGCTCCTTAACGCCGCGTTCTACGGAGTTCCTCAGATGCGCGAGCGGATGTTCCTCGTCGCATACCGTCGGGAAGTTGCAGACCAAGTTACATTCCCTGAGCCAACTAACTGGCTTGTATTACCTTCTGGCTACGAAGGGACCAGAGCTGTTGCGCTGAAAACAGTGGGGGGACTATTTGGTGAGGTTCATTCTTATGTCGCCCCCCCGGTCGCAACACCGGTGCAGGAGAGAGCGGTTACCGCTGAAGATGCCATAGGTGACTTACCTCTCATCAAAGCACGCGAACTTGTTGCTGCTGGCGCTCTGAAGCGTGGGGCACGGAGATTCGATCAGTTCATTCCCTATGGCAAAAAGTCCAAACTTTCTGGGTATGCTCAACTGATGCGTTCATGGCCAGGGTTTGAAGCATCGCCTGACGGCCTCAGAGATCATGTAATCCGGTATTTGCCCAGAGATTATGAGTTGTTTGCGAGGATGAATCCGGGGGATCAATACCCGGAGGCCTATCAGCATGCTGTTGAGATGTTTGAGGAACGTCTCACGGCGGCACGGGAAAAAGGGGCTGCTCTGAAAGAGGGCTCAGACGAGTACCAGCAGTTACGGGATTCAATCATTCCTCCATACGATGCCAGTAAGTTTCCAAACAAATGGCGCAAGATGTGGAAAGATCAGCCGGCTAGGACGTTGATGGCGCATCTTGGAAAGGATAGCTACAGTCATATTCATTATGACAGCCTGCAGGCAAGGACTATTTCTGTTCGGGAGGCTGCGAGACTGCAGTCGTTCCCTGACGGTTTCCAGTTCAGTGGGACAATGAACCCAGCTTTCCGTCAGATTGGTAATGCGGTTCCACCTCTTCTGTCAAAAGCCCTGGCCCAGACAATTATGGCAACTTTGCAAACACGAATAGCGCAATTACAGGAAGAACATGTCGGCGACAGAACGGCAGCAACAGTTTGAGGAGGCGATCCGGGCATTGCCCGATATCCGGGCGGATGCGCGAGTCGCAAAGAACTTTGGATTCTCGAATAGTGCACGCGTCATCGAAGGTGGGCTGTTCGCATGTACGAACAACATGGAGGCGTACTCCGCTGGATTGGTCGAGGGGCGTACATCACCTCTTGAGCAATTTATTTTCCTGTGTGTACTCAATTTTCCACCTCAGGATGAGGTGTACTTCGCCATTGTTATTTCTGCAGAAGCAGTAAAAATCAATAATGGGTTGCAGAAGCTGTTCCACGAGGGAGCAGAGAAAATTGCTCAATCAGGTAAGCCGGGAAAAATAAGTAATAACCTGAAGTTCTATATCACAGAAACAGGTCATATTTATTTTCATAATTATGACTTTAGGGAGTCGCTGCGCAGTGGTGCCCCTGAAGGACTCCTCGATCCGGATTGTATGGCAAAAGTCGACTCCATCCGGTTTGCTATTTGGCCGCCTGCGGCCTCGGCTCGCCGCAGTCTGCTTGCTCGTGAGTTTGTAGGGTATCTTGCCAGCCTTGTTGGCAGAGAGAAGGTTCATGAGCTCCGGATCTGGACTGATGCAGCATCAGTCAGCCCGGCAATGCGGCGATTGCCGAGCTCAATCCCTGTTGAGGACATTGAAACCTCTATTCGGGCTCAGGGGGGATATTACCCGGAAGGGGAGGTGCAACGATTTCATGCAGCACTCAACTTCCTTCCTCATAAGCACTTTGTCATCCTGACTGGGCTCTCCGGTACAGGTAAGACACAACTGGCCCTGAAGTATGCTCGTGCGGTACATGGCATTTCAGCGAGTGCTGCACCAGATCCGTTTTTATTCGTCTGCCCTGTGCGTCCGGAATGGACTGATCCAACCGGGTTAACGGGATACTATGATGTTCTATCAAACCGTTACATGGTTCCGCCATTCCTGGAAGCCGTGCTACTTGCGACGGCCCATGAGGATTCTCCTGTCTTTGTTGTACTCGATGAGATGAATCTGGCACGAGTCGAGTATTATTTATCGGATGTGCTGTCGTGTGTAGAGACGCAGGGAGAGCTTCTGTTGCATTCCAGTGGGGTTCCGCTTGAGGGTTCCACCGGCACAAGTATTCCGTCAGAGCTACGCCTGCCTCCGAATCTTTATATCATCGGCACCATTAACATTGATGAAACGACAAGCCCGGTAAGTGACAAGGTGCTGGACCGGGCGATGGTTATCGATATGTCGGCAGTTGATCTGGGCGGGTTCCTTGATGGGCTTGCCACCCGAGAACCCGATCTGCAGAGTGGGCGCGAGGCATGTGAGAAACATCTTCTTGCTGCGCATCGAGCTATGTCGGCGCATAGTCTGGGCTTTGGATACCGTGTTGCGGAAGAAGTGGTGCGCTATCACGCCTTCAGTGCTGTGCATCTCAAATCCCACCCGAACGAAGTCACCGATGATCTGATGGTCCAGAAAATTCTTGTGAAGCTTCGTGGTACTGAGAAGCAGCGCCCTCTTCTGAATGGTTTGCTGAAGGATCTGGGTGGCCTGCCGCGAGCGGTAGCATTCCTCAATAGATTACTTTCTGATCTGGATGAGTTTGGATCGTTTCAGGCCAGTCGCTAAGAGCATGCCATGACAACCCTGTTCATGCGGAAGGATAAGGGGGAGGTGGCATGGAGAGTCTGGCCGGACCCTGAGCCGGTATCTCCTGGTACGATTCAGGAAACCGGCAATTATCTGTTCGAGCTATTTGACGCTGAGAATGCGGCCTCTGCAGACCTTCTGATTGACGATGTCCCCCTGGAAGCTCTGCGGTCAGCCAGTCCAGATAAAGCACGTTGGAGGTGGTCCCCTAGTTTTCATGCAGGAACTGTTGAGGCTGAACTTCGACTGTGCGGGCGATCTCCCTTGCGATTTGAAATCGTTACAGACCCCGATTTACGAAAGCTTACCCGGGACGATTTTGACGCAATGCTCCGGGAGATTCTCGGAGACAGCTTTGCTCTCTTCGCGCTGAGCGGATTTCGCAAAGGGGTGGCTCGTGGAGATAGTAGCCGAACACCTCCAATAGCTAGGCTTGAGTTCTTGCGCTCGAGGATTTGCGAGCTGGAAGCGGTGGTGGCAGGGATTGTGAGAAGTCCCCGTCGCTTGCTTGGGATGGAGGAAACTGTCCTTCCATATCACCGAGCAGCTCGTGCAACGGGTCCCGAGATCATCCGGTCGTTCCGTTCCGGCCGGATTGCCCAGGAAACCCAGGCTCCAGGGCGTCTTCCAGCGTCGTTAAAGGGTTTTCTGCCTCAACAGATTCGAATCCGGCAGCGGTGCAGTTCACTTGATCTGCCAGAACATAGGCAGATTGGGGCGTGCCTGCGGGCATGGTCGTCCTGGTTGGCCGCTATGGCAGAGCAGCTGGATCGAAGTCAGCGGGATGAAGACCCGGAGATAAGTCTGGGAGCGAATGTCTGGTCCAGCCGATGCAAGAGGCTATCTCGGCGCGTGGGTCAGCTGGCTTCAGAGACGCCCTTTGTGGAGGCTGGTGATGCTTCCCCTCGACTTTTATTGTCCTCTATATTCCGGAACGACCCTGCTTACCGGCGGTTCTATCGTCTTTGGCAAGATATCAATCTGGGTATTGCATCAATTTTTGGTGAGTTCCTGAATCTACCGCTTGCCAGAACCTTTGATCTGTATGAACTGTGGTGCTTCCTTAGACTGGTCAGGGCTGCTGCAGAGGCATTCGGCCAGGAGCAACTGGATATCCAGGATCTGTTCATTGCAGATGCCAATGGCGGTATGACGCTGGCTGCGGGTAGTGCCACTGTTGATGTTGGAGCAGGCTGGAAATTATGTTTCCAGAAACAGTACAGGGAGTTCTGGAGTGAACCAGACGGACGTGGTTCCTATAGTCGAACGATGACTCCCGATATTGTTGCTGCGTCTGAACCTTGTACTGCCGAAGAGAGCGGACGGATGATTGTTCTTGATGCTAAGTACCGGATTGAGTCGGGGCTTAATGATGCACTTACTTCTATACATACTTATCGTGATGCACTGGTGCGGGAGGTCGCTTCCGGCAAAACAGAAGGTATTGTCACGGCTGCGTATCTGCTGACTCCATATTTACCAGCTTTGAATGCTGACTATAGGGATACACCGATGCCTGGGCGTCTGTTCCATCCGCTCTACCGTGCTGGTTTCCAGTTCGGGGCAGTCACTTTGCGGCCGGGCATGACGTTGGCTCAGTTTGTAGACGTGCTAAAGATCATCGTCGAGGATGCCGTCGGTAATCGGTCATGAGGTATATGCATGGACGTCCTTACGCCAGCCCAACGCAGGCTCAATATGAGCCGGATACGTGCAAGAGATACAAAGCCTGAATTGGTATTGAGGCGAGGGCTCCATGCAGCAGGGCTGCGTTTTCGCCTCTGTGTTCCTGAGTTGCCAGGCAAACCCGACCTTGTATTTCCGCGCTATCGGGCGGTAATTCTAGTCCATGGTTGTTTCTGGCATGGTCACGACTGCCCACTATTCAGATTGCCCGCTACCCGCACTGATTTCTGGAATACAAAGATTCGAGGCAATAGGGAGCGTGACGATAAGGTAGTTGTTGCGTTGCTCCATAGTGGCTGGCGGGTGCTGATTGTTTGGGAGTGTTGCTTTAAGGGGCCATCACGCCGACCTGTAGAAGAAGTCATTCAGTTATGCCGTAGTTTTGTTCTCGGAACGGCTCAGGAAGCGGTTTTGATGGGTCGACGTCGGGCCACACCTACTCTCCCTTAGGATTGGCGAATCAACTCCGTCAGCAAACCACGCGATTGGCATAAAAACAAGCCTAAATGACAGTTTAAGCAGAGTTGATACCATCCACGTGCTCAATGGCGCAGCAACGCTGTGGGTAAAACTCCTTTCTCTGCCCAACTGTGGATAACTCCCGGTCTGCTGGCCTATGCCACTGTCGAGGCCACCATCTTGCTTGCCTCTCCCCCTGTCACAGCTGATAATCGCCCGGTGTCGTTCAATAGCGGCACCGGGATTGGCGTCCCGACCCCACTTTGGCGGACTGCTACGTGCACACGTACCAGTCCTCGCACCATTGCTTTGCCTTTTTCCATGGCGGGCCTTGGTGGGAGCTCCTCCGGGAGCGCCGGGTTCAAGGTGACCGGTAACGCCAATCCTGCCATGTGCCTGCCACCCCCGATTGGCGTCGGAGGTGGTTGCGATGTACATCACCTTGGAGGGTTTTGCCATGAGCAGCACGCCTCGCGATACACCGCCACCTGGGCGGCCGTCTTTTTCTCCCCATCAGTCTGATCCGCAGTTTGCCCAGTTCTTGCAGCATGCTTGCCTGCCGCTGGGGCCGCTGCATGCCAGCCTGTCTGCCATGCAGGCGGCGCTGGGTGATCAGCCCGCACCGGCCGTGGCGCAGGCCTGGCAGGATGTGCTGGCGGTCTGCCATCGGCTGGAGGCGCAGCTGGCTGAGGTGGATGCGCGCTTGCTGGAAAGCCGCCGCACGCTGGAAGGTTTGCTGCAGTTGCTGAATACCGAGCATGCGGCCGCGCTGGAGCCGAGCGACCAGTATCTGATCCTGCAGCATCTGCATAATCTGCTTACCCGTACGCTGGCCGCACTGTATCCTACTTAGGCCTTCGCATTAGCCTGTACGCCGACATGGCCGGGATGGATCTGTGGCTCGGCCATCACAGCGGCCTGTCGTTGGGTGCCGGTATTGATCATGCCCACTGCCCCTGCGCTGGCGGTATAGTGGGCAGGTTTCTTTCCTCGCCATCGGCTGCCATGCGGTATTGTTCGCTACTTCTTGTATTCTTGTGCTGTGTTGGGCTGCTGTCCGCCTGCACCCACCTCCCTTCTGGCGCCGAAAGACAACTACAGGCGCAAAGCCTGCTTACCGCACAGGGCTGGCATTGGCAAACCGTGCAAGGCGGTGATTTCGACCTGTTTGCAGCAGCCAGGAGTGCCATGCCGGCCCAGGCCGATGTCATCACCATTTACCTGGAAGGCGACGGGCTGGCCTGGCTGAATATGGACACGCCATCGGATGACCCCACTCCGCTCAACCCGCTAGCCTTGCGGCTAGCCATGCAACAACCCGACGGCACCGCCATTTATTTGGGCAGGCCGTGCCAATATGCCACGCCACTGCCAGTGCAATGCACTGCGGCGCTGTGGACGGGTGCACGCTTTTCACCAGCAGTAGTTAATGCACTGGATGAGGCGGTGTCACAGCTCAAGCGCCAGTACCGGACGACACATATCAACTTGGTGGGCTATTCCGGCGGGGCCGCGCTGGCATTGTTGCTGGCAGAACGCCGCAACGATGTGCAGTTGCTGCTGAGTGTGGCCGGGAATGTGGACCCGCAGGAGTGGATTCGCCTGCACAATCTGTCGCCGCTGCAGGGTTCGCTGGATCCGCTGGCGAGGCTGCAGCAGCTGCGGGCCGGGCAGGTGTGGCTGTTTAGCGGAGAAGAAGACGAAAATATTCCGCCTGCACTCGCTGCCGCAGTGGCAGCGAGGCTGACACCGCAACTACAGGTGACGCAGCGCACACTTTCCGGTTTCAACCATCATTGCTGCTGGGACAACATCTGGCCAACACTATGGCGGCAGGCTACAGGGCAATTACCATGAAAAAAGGCCCATTCGGGCCTTTTCCTTGCTGTACATGCGGCGGAATCAGAAGGGCATGTTCAGGTTGAGCGAGACGGTCTGCCCCAGGTAGCTTTGACGGTATTCCAGATCGTAACGTCCGGTGATTTCCATACCGTTTTTGGTTTTGTAGGACAGGCCCAGTGCACCACGGCCCAGCCACGGGCTGGGATTAATACCACTGGTGGTGAAGGCGGCCGTCGGTGCGCCGGCATAGACAGAGGTAATGGCTGTCTGCTTGCTCATGGCGTCATAGCCCACACCCAGGCTGGTGCTGAGGGTAAGTTTGTCGTTGAGCTTGCTGACCAGTTTGCCATCCACGCCAAACACCAGTGCTTCGGTGTTTTGTGCGCCCACGTTCAGGTTAAGCGAACCGGCACCGCTTTCCTGATACCCATCGGCACGAATACGGGTGTAATCCACACGCAGCGACGGAATCAGGCTGTTCTTTTCGCTTAGCGCGTAGCTACGCGACAGGCTGAGGCCGGTGTGAACCGTCCAGCTGTCGTAACTGGCCTGGGCCACGTTGCTGGCAAAGGAAAGCGTGCGGCTGCTATCGTTCTTGTTCTGACCGATATCCGCCTGGAAATCCAGCGCAGTGCGCTCGTTCAGATCATAAGAGCCATAGCCGATCAGCTGGTAGCTATCCACTTTCAGGCTTTGCGGAGCACTGGCATTGCTGTCCACATCACTACGGGCATAGCTGAAAGCGGCACCCAGGCGCAGCTTGCTGTTGATCTTTCCATCCACACCACCGGCCAGGCCGTAGATATCAGCCTTGTATCCGCTGACGCCATCGGTATCGGCCTGGTCGGCACGCGAGCCGAAAGGCTTCAGCCAAACATTCTTGTCGGTGTAGTAAGTGTCACCAGACGATTGGCCACGCTGGGTGTTCAAGCGGCCAACAATCACCTGATTCACTGCGGTGGATGCGGCCTGAACAGCCTGGCCGGCGGCACCAGTCAGCACCGGCAGGGTCTGGCTGACCGCAGCGGATTGCTGCTGAGCCGTGCTGAGGCCGCTGAAACGCGATTGCAGTACGCTGTTGGCATCCAGTACACGGGCGGCGTTGATGCCGGGGTTATTGTGCTGGCTTTGAGTAGAACTGGTTAGGTTGGTATTGGGTGCGCTACTCACAACATAAGCGTAATACCATGACTGTGTATCACCTGTATTGCAATGAGCACTGACACAAGCAGTATTGAGCACATTGCCTAGGTAATAAACCAAAGTCATGACACCCGAGACATGCCCAAGCGCAAACAGTGCACCATCGCCGGAAGACGAAGCGCCACTGTATCCACCAGCATGTGTTGTCACCAAATTTGCGAATGCCGACGCGGCTGATTGGCTTCCCCACCAAGGCTGCGCGGATAGTGTTGCGGAATTACTTGCCCAATTCATGCGGGCCGAGGAAATAACGTACTGGGTACCGTTATACGTTACGGATACACTAGGAGGTGTATAGGTAGGCGCGGCCTGGACGGCAGCATGGTAGCCAAACAGCATGATGCTGAGAGCACAGATTGTATGTTTCATCACATCCCCACGATTTAATAGATTTTTGCGCAAACACTTTTAACAAATATTTGCATTTATTTATCAAACAATACTCATGTGAATATTACGAGCAATGCTGCCGCGTTGCTCAAGAAAATTCATTTGCCATCTCCATGGGGTCGTCGACCAGACACCCGCTTCCCGGCCCCATGTCCAAAGCGCATACCCAAAGCCTGAACTACGTGGCTACCTTTCTGCACGGCGCGCAGCAGCGCTCTCCGTGACCATGCAGAACGGTCATACTTCCGAATTAAACGATTGTTTTGCCTGACACGATGGCAGGCGTGCTACTTGACATGCGCTGCGGCACCTCCGGTGCCACCCGCGCAATGCCATATAATTATTTTCATTACTTAACACTATATTTGCAGTTCAATATCTTGATTTGCGCCAATTTAACAATTATTGTCTTGTGGCAATTATTGTTAAGAGTATTCAAGAAATGCTTCCCTTCAGGCAAAGAGATATATCCAGACCGCTGCTGCGCCCTGCCTCGGGGAAGTGCATCCGCAGTCAAGCCACGCATTGGCTAATGCGTTGTCTGGATGCCGTTATCGAGCAGATGTGCGGTATCAGCGTGCTGTGCCTGCTTATCCTGTTCACGCTGGGTTTCATGTTCTTCTTTAAATAATTCCGCCATCTCCTTTTCCTGCCAGCCTTTGGCAGGCTATCTACCCTGCCTTTATCAGCCATATCCGGCATCCCTGCCCTGGTGAATGCCACTACTACCGCTTGTTTTATTCTCCTACTACCATCGGCACCTCGGGCATTGCCCCGCAATGATCTGCTGATATTTCCACTGCTCAATAAAGCATGCCGATATGCTTTGGCTATCGTATTAATTGAAAATATCAATTCGCCTGCCAGCATTTTGATTTGTGCCATTTGATCTGCGACAAATCAGCCCGCCTGAATCTGCCTCATCTTGACACCCAGCCCAAGCAATTCATTAACCATTGTGATGGCGGGCTTATTTCACGCAGTGTTACCCCGGATGACGCACGGCATTATCACGGCCGCTGCGAGAATGCATTTCAGCCATTATTTAATAGCAGCAAGAGAATAAATAGCCGTACCAAACATTTGCCGACACACCACAAAACTTTCAATTTGCTATGCGCAAAAATAATTTTCAACCGCAAATGGAGATGGCAATGCAACCCCTTAAATATATCGGCATGATGTTTCCGCTATGGCTGGCAATATCTGCCAATGCTGCGCCCAGTATTCAGAGTGAACCTATTCAGCCGATTCCCAAAGCCGTGATTAAAAACCCGGCCATGGTGGAATTGGGCAAAAAGCTGTTTTTTGAACCGCGCCTATCCAAGTCGGGCTTCATTTCCTGTAACTCCTGCCACAATCTGTCCACTGGTGGCAGTGACAATCTCAGCTCCTCGATTGGCGACCATTGGCAGCAAGGGCCTATCCGTTCGCCTTCGGTGCTCAATTCCAGCATGAATGTGGCGCAGTTCTGGGATGGTCGTGCCAAGTCCTTGCAAGAGCAGGCCAGCGGCCCGATTGCCAATCCAAAGGAAATGGCGTCCAACCATGTGTTGGCACTGGATGTGCTGCGTTCGATACCGGCCTACGTCAATGAATTCGACAAAGTGTTCGGCAACAAGAATGTCTCCATGCCGCAGGTGACCAAGGCGATTGCCGCCTTTGAGGAAACCCTGGTCACGCCGGATTCGCGCTTTGACCAGTGGCTGAAGGGCAATAAGAAGGCGCTGAATGCGCAGGAGTTGCGCGGCTACCAGACTTTCAAGACCGCCGGTTGTGTGGCCTGCCATAACGGCCCGGCGGTGGGGGGCAATTCCTTCCAGAAAATGGGCCTGGTTGCACCGTACCAAACCAGCAATCCGGCCCAGGGCCGGGCCGGGGTCACCGGTAAAGATGCCGACCGCATGTCATTCAAGGTGCCGTCCTTGCGCAATGTGGCACTGCGAGCACCCTATTTCCATGATGCCGGTGCCCCGACACTGGAGGCTGCCGTGTCCACCATGGGCAAGCTGCAACTGGGCCGGGACTTCAACCAGCAGGAGGTAGGCGATATTGTTGCCTTCCTGCATACCCTCACCGGCAAACAGCCTCAGATCGTGCTGCCTATCCTGCCGGCTTCCAGCAATAACACGCCGCACCCGACACCCTTCAACTAGTGCCGTGTTTATCCCGTTAGCCACATGCGTGCGTTGACAGGGCAACAGGTCTGCCATTGCGGCAGACCTGTTTTTTCAATCCGCACCCCAGCTTTATCCATACACAAACCCTGGTTTCGCTATAAAATCAGAAATGCCTGATATGGCGCAAGTATCGGGTAGTGCCGATGCCAGATGATGACAAGCGCTCTGCCTGCTGCAAGCAAAGGCGATGGCAAGCTCTGGCTGTTCCTGCTCCGGAGTGGATCTGCTGCCGCTTCAGCATGTCTATCCATGGCCGTAAATTTGTGAAAATTGCTCTAAAAGTGATTTAAATCAACCATAATATTCAAGCTAAAACGTTTTAGTAAGCGACATTTGCGTAGACTATGCCTGGTCTGGCATCACTGTTTTTTGATTTCGGGATAACTCATGACAATCACCAAAAAATTATTGCTGACTTTGTCGATTGCGCTGGCCAGCATGTTGCTGGTTGGTGGCTATGCCACCCGCGCGCTGCATGATGGGCAGCAGCGCTTCGAGTATGTACGGAACAGTACCTTTCCCGATCTGAAAGTCATGCAGGGCACCCTGCGGGCAGTGGCGGATATCCGTGCCAATACCTTGCGCCATGTGCTGGCAACGACGGCCGAACAAAAAGCGGTGGCCGAGAAAAATCTGGCCGATGCCGACCAGCGCTTTGACACGCTGATGAATACCTATCAGATCAACACGACTGCCAGCGATGAAGACCGCCAGCTGCTAGCCGCAGACCGGGCGATGATGGCGCAGTACCGCGAGGGGCGCAGCCGGATTCTGGCTTTGTCGCGCGACAACCAGACCGAACAAGCGGTGGCGCTGACCAATAATGAATTTACCCAGACCGCCAACCAGCTGATGCAGGCGGTAGAGCAGCATGCCAAGTTCAACTACCGGCTGGCCGAGCAGCTGGCGGCAGAGAATGATCGCACCTACCAGACAGTATTTGCCGTGGCACTGGGCCTGATGGCCCTGGCCCTGCTGGTCACCGGCGTACTGGCCTTGATGCTGTACCGCAATATCAGCCACGGGCTGGCATCCATCCAGCACACCATCGAGGCGGTCAGCAGCCAGCGGGATTTCCGCCTGCGCGCCGACAGCAGCAGCCAGGATGAAATCGGCCTGACCGCCCGCTCCTTCAACCAGCTGCTGGACGGCCTGCAGCAGGCGTTTGGCCAACTGGCGCTTGGCGCCCATCAGGTCAAACATTCGTCGCAGGAACTGGCACAAACCGCCAATGAGGTATCGATGGCCTCTGGTGCGCAAAGCGAGGCCTCGGCCAATATCGCCGCCACCATCGAACAGATGACGGTAAGCATCAACCATGTGGCCGACCAGTCCGCCCAGCAAAGTGCTGGTGCCAAATCGGCCCAGACCCTGGTGGTGGATAGCACCGGCATCATCGAGCAGACCATTCACGACATTCACCAGATTTCCCAAGTGGTCACCGTGTCGGCCAGCAGCATTCACGAGATGGAAGCACACAGCGGCGAGGTGGCAACCGTGATCAATGTGATTCGCGATATTGCCGATCAGACCAATCTGCTGGCGCTAAACGCCGCCATCGAGGCGGCCCGTGCCGGCGAGCAGGGCCGCGGCTTTGCCGTGGTGGCCGACGAGGTGCGCAAACTGGCCGAGCGCACCACCAAGTCTACCCAGGAGATTTCCTCCACCATCGAAGCCATGCTGGGCAATGCTGGTCAGGCCACCGCCCAGATGCAAAAGGCGGAAGAGCTGGTGAGAATGGGGGTAACCCGCGCCGATCAGGCAGCAGTGGCCATGCGCCGTATTGGCGAACTGGCCGATGGCGCGGTACAGGGTAGTGATGCCGTGGCCGCTGCCATCCAGCAGCAGGGCGAAGCCAGCAACAATATTGCCGCCATGGTGGAAAAAACGGCGCAGGCTTCGGAAGAGGCCAGCGCAGCCGCCCAGCATACGGCACAGAATGCCGCCCAGCTGGACGAAATGGCGCGGACACAGGCGGATATTCTCGCCCGCTATCAGGTGTGATGAGGCCGCAGGCCGAGCTCTGGGCCAGAGCGCAGCCGGGCGACTGACTCAGGCCTTGGTGTTGATCAGCGAGCCCACATTGCCACCCGGACTGGCCGGCTGCTCTGCCGTCGGGGCCGTGCCGGGTGGGGTCGGTGCGGGTGCCGGACGATTGCTGCTGTTGGTCTTGGGCAGATAGCTGCCATAGCTGCTGGCGGGTGAAATCGGCATGGCCATGTTGCGGGGCTCCTGGCGGTCGGGTGGTGGTAGTTGGGATGGTCCCGGCACAAGCCAGCAAGCCCGGCAGGGAATGCTTTGCTAGTGCAATATCCATACCAGCCGCCATTCAGGCTTATTTTTCTTTTCTTATCATCGCTTTACATCTCTTGACGCCGATCTTGCCGCTGAGCGGAAATCTTTGCCGCCACCTGCCGCTTGCGCAGCGAACTCAATAGCCTAGCGCCCCACCGCACAGCGCGCCGGCAGTACCAGGTGTGCGGCAAGATGGCACCACGCAGGAGCGGTGGTTTTGTTAGCGGCTCTTAACCTGCTGCTGCCTTTTCCGCCCCTGGCAAACAGTGCTGCAGCCCCTCCAGAAACACGCTTTCCGCCGTACTCAGCTTCTGCTCCCGGTTCCACAACAGGTAGAGATCCAGATCGGCAATGCCGGCAGCGGGCGGCAGCCGCCATAGCTCGCCTTGTGCCACATCGCGGGCTGCCACGTGTTCCGGCAGGCTGCCTATGCCAAAACCAGCGCGTACCAGCCGCCGTACTTCTTCCAGGCTGGAGGAAGCGGCAATGATCTTGCCGGTATAGCCTTGCTGGTCGCGAAAGATGGTCAGTGGTGACAGGTTGTCGCCAATCTGGTCGCTGACGAAGCTGACAAAATCCTGCCCCTGCAATGATTCCAGCGTCAGATCGCTACGGCCAAACAAGGGATGGCTGCGGCCGCAGTAAAAAGCATAGCGCTGGGTGATGAGACAGCGCCGTTCCAGCCGTGCCTGTGGCAGACGACACAGGCCCAGCCCCAGGCTGGCGGTTTTTTGCAGCAGGCCGCTGATGATGTCGGCACTGCGCATGACCTCCACGTCCAGCTCCACCCGTGGGTACTGCTGGTGAAAGCGCGCCAGATAAGCATCGTAGCCAGCTACTTCCAGCCCGGTGGCGCACAGTATGCGCACCTTGCCCAGCATGTCCTCGCTGCGGTTTTCCAGTGCGGCGCTCAGCCGCGACACATTGCCGTAGATATCGCTGGCGATGCGAAAGATTTCATCGCCGGTTTCTGTCAGTGCGAAGCGTGTCCCCTGCCGCAATATCAGTGTGCATTGCAACTGTTCTTCCAGCCGTTTCAAGGCCTGGCTCACTGCCGACTGCGTGACATGCAAACGCGCCGCCGCTCGGCTAATGCTGCTTTCCTGGGCGATTACCAGATAAGTCCGCAGCAGATTCCAATCCAGCCTGTCGCTCAGGAAACGCCGTCCTGCTGTCATGTTGGCCTGGGTTGTTCCTGTTGTTTTCGCCATGTGCAGCCCTCCTTTCCATCATTAGCTTTACTTATTTCAAACTTCAATTTTGATAATTTTACTAATGATAATGCCCATGCGATAAACCCTCACCACGCCAGCAGAGCGTAGACCGACGTGCATGTCGCCCGATCTTGAACACGCATCTACAAAAAAGAGGAATCCCCCCATGACCCAAGCCTCCAGCCAGTCGCGCCGTGCTGCGGCGGCGGCCTTCATCGGCACCACCATCGAGTTTTACGATTTCTACATCTACGCCACCGCAGCGGCCCTGGTGCTGGGGCAGGTGTTTTTTCCCAGCAGCGACCCCACGCTGAGCACACTGGCTGCCTTTGCCACCTTTGCCGTCGGCTTTATCGCCCGCCCCATGGCAGGCATGGTGTTCGGCCACCTGGGTGACCGCCTGGGGCGCAAGAAAATGCTGCTGTTCACCATGATGCTGATGGGGGTGGCCACCGCCGGCATCGGCCTGTTGCCCAGCTATGCCACTGCCGGCATCTGGGCACCCATTGGCCTGGTAACCCTACGCTTCATCCAGGGCATTTCGGTGGGTGGCGAGTGGGGGGGTGCCGTGCTGATGGCCAGCGAGCACGCACCAGCCAAACGCAAGACCTTCTATGCCTCGTTTGCCCAGCTGGGCAGCCCGGCCGGACTGATCCTGTCGCTGATCGCCTTTCGGCTGGTCACCACGCTGGATCCAGCCGACTTCCTCAGCTGGGGCTGGCGCCTGCCTTTTCTGGCCAGCGGCCTCCTGATGTGCGTGGGTCTGGCCATCCGTATCGGCGTGGACGAGTCGCCCGAATTCAAGGCCGTGCAAGCCAAGCAAAATACCGTCAAATACCCGGTGCTGGAAGTGGTGCGCGATTGCTGGCGTGAAGTCCTGTTCGCCGCCGCCGCCGTCACCATTGGCTCGGCCGGCTTCTTCTTCACCAACACCTTCATGATCACCTATGTGACCCAGTACCAGGGTATTGCCCGTTCCACCATTCTGGACACGCTGTTTCTGGTGACCATCCTGCAGTTCCTGTCACAGCCCTGTTCGGCCTTGCTGGCCGAGAAGATCGGCGAGGAGCGCTTCCTCAAGATCGTTGCCCTGCTGTGCGTGGTGCTGCCCTATCCCATGTTCCTGCTGGTGGAAACCGGCAACATCCTGCTGATGACCGTGGGCATTGCCATGGCGGTGGTCACCCTGTCCGGCCTGTATGCGGTGATTGCCGGCTATATGGTCGAGGCCTTTCCGGTGCAGCTGCGCTATTCCGGCATTTCGCTGGCCTACCAGTTGATCTGCGCCCTGGCCGGCGGTACCACACCGCTGATCGGCACCTGGCTGGCCAGCCGCTTTGCTGGCCAATGGTGGCCGCTGGCGCTGTTCTTCTCGCTGCTGTCCCTGGTGTCCTTTGTCGGTGTGCATGGGCTGGCCCGCCTGCGGCGGCAAAGCACACCTCCCGAGCTGGTCTTTGTCCGTTAACCCCTGGAGAACCTCATGAACCAAGCAGCCCGATTTTCCCCTGAAGAATGGCAGGCCCGTTGCGAGCTGGCCGCGCTGTACCGGCTGATCGCCCATTTCCGCATGACTGACATGATCGACACCCATATTTCGCTGCGCATTCCCGGCTCCGATCATCATTTCCTCATCAACCGCTACGGTGTGCTGTTCCAGCATATGCGCGCTTCCGACCTGGTGCGCATCGACCAGCATGGCAATGTGGTGGGCGGCGACGGCGAGCTGCAACGCGTCAACAAGGCGGGTTTTGTCATTCACTCCGCCGTGCACATGGCACGGCCCGACCTGCACTGCGTGGTGCACACCCATACCGCAGCCGGCATGGCGGTATCGGCGCAGGAGCACGGCCTGCTGCCGATTACCCAGCATGCGCTGAAGTTTTACGGCCGACTGAGCTACCACGAGTACGAGGGCATTGCCCTGTCGCTGGAAGAGCGCGAACGGGTAGTGGCCGACCTGGGCCCGCACAACAAGGCGCTGATCCTGCGCAACCACGGCCTGCTGGCCGGTGGCCGCTCGGTGGCCGAGGCCTTTCACGAAATCTACTTCCTGGAGCGCGCCTGTCAGGCACAGGTGCAGGCCATGGCCGGCGGTGCCCAGCTGCACTATCCCAGCGAGGCAGTACGCCAGCACACCTCGGCTCAGTTCGCCCGTAGTGATGAAGAAGAAATCATCACCCTGGGCTGGCAGGCGGCGCTGTCGCTGATTGCCGATCAGCAACAGGATTATTGCCAATGACCACCGTGGTGTTGCTGACTGCGGAAGTTGAGCTGATCGATGAATTACGACCGGCCTTCGCCCAGGTGGCACCCGAACTGCGCGTGCTGCAAGCACACGAGCCGGGTGCCGCAGAAGCGGAAGTCGCCGCCTGCTGGTTTCCACCAGCGGGTGCCTTGCAGGCGCTGCCCCGGCTGCGGTTGATCCATTCGGTATCCGCCGGCATCGAACACCTGGACACAGCAGGCGACTTGCCGGCCGTGCCGGTATGCCGGGTAGTGGACCCGGAGCAGCGCCAGGGCATGGTGGAGTTCATGCGCTGGGCGGTCATCCACTATCAGCGCCACTTCGACCTGGTACTGGCCAGGCAGCAGCAGGCGCGCTGGCAGCGCCCGCCGCAAGTACCGGCCGGGGAATACCAGGTGGGCGTGCTGGGACTGGGCTCAATGGGCAGTGCCGTGGCACAGGATCTGGCCGGGGCCGGCTATGCGGTGCGCGGCTGGTCGCGCAGCGCCAAAACGCTGGCCGGGGTGGACTGCCATCACGGCGACAGCGGCTTGCCGGCTTGCCTGGCCGGGCTGGATTTGCTGATCAATCTGCTGCCGCTGACCACGGCCACCGCAGGACTGCTGAATAGCCAGCTGTTTGCCGCGCTGGCCCCTGGCGCGGTGCTGGTGAATGGCGGCCGTGGCCAGCATGTGGCCGAAGCGGATCTGGCAGCAGCCCTCAGCAGTGGCCAATTGCGCGCGGCCTTGCTGGATGTGTTCGAACAGGAACCGCTGCCACCCGATCACCCGTGGTGGCACACGCCGGGCGTTACCGTGACGCCGCACATGGCTTCGGCCGCCTCGGCGCGCTGCATTGCCAGCCAGATAGCAGAAAACACGCGGCGACTGACAACAGGCGCAGCCCTGCTGCATGTCGCCGACCCGGCACTGGGCTACTAAGCCAGACAATCAAATACAGAGGAGAACGACCATGCTGACCGTGAATGGCCCACGCCTGTGGAACAGCCTGATGGAGATGGCCAAAGTCGGCCCCACCGCAGCGGGGGGTAATTGCCGGCTGGCCTTGTCGGCGGAGGACTTCGCCGGCCGCGCCCTGTTTGCCGACTGGTGCCACCAGGCTGGCATGAGCCTGGATGCCGATGCCATCGGCAACCTGTTTGCCCGTCGCGCCGGGCGCGACCCGCAAGCCAAACCGGTGGTAATGGGCAGCCATCTGGACACCCAGCCAGCCGGAGGCCGCTTTGACGGCATCTATGGCGTATTGGCCGGACTGGAAGTGGTACGCAGCCTGAACGACGCCGGCATCACCACCGACAAACCGCTGGAAATTGCGGTATGGACCAATGAAGAAGGCGCACGCTTCACCCCGGCCATGCTGGGTTCGGCGGCGTTTTGCGGCGTTTTGCCGCTGGAAGAGGCTCTGGCCGCAGAAGATGCACAAGGCATCAGCGTGGCCACCGCCCTGGCCGGCCATGCCGGTAATCTGCCGCTGGGCCGGGCTTTTGATGCCTATTTCGAAGCCCATATCGAACAGGGGCCTATCCTGGAGCAGGCGGGCCTGCCGATTGGCGTGGTGACCGGCGGCCAGGCCATCTGCTGGCTGGATGTGCGGGTCGCCGGCAGCCCGGCCCACGCCGGCACCACCCCGATGCACCTGCGCCGCGATGCGCTGTTTGCCGCCAGCAGCATGATCAGCCGGCTGGAACAGCTGGCCGGTGAATTCAGCCCGCACGGGCTGGTAACGGTGGGGCAGCTGGCCATTCCCGGCTCCTCGCGCAATACCATTCCCGGCCAGGTCCACTTCACCATCGATCTGCGCCACCATCAGGACGCGCAAATCGCGGCCATGGAGCAAGGCGCCCGCGCCGTACTACAAGAACTGGCCACGGCACGCGGCCTGACAGTCGACATCCAGCAGCACTGGTTCAGCGCTGCCACACCATTCGACCGCGACTGCATCGGTGCGGTACGCCAGGCAGTCACCACGCTGGGCTATCCGCATCAGGACATCGTCAGCGGTGCCGGCCACGACGCCATCCATCTGGCCCGGCACTGTCCCACCACCATGATTTTCATCCCCTGCGTGGGAGGCATCAGCCACAACGAGGCGGAAGACGCCTTGCCCGACGATGTGCGCATGGGGGCCGATGTACTGTTGGGGGCGGTGCTGCAGCGGGCCGGCGGACTGCTAGCAGACTGATGCCAGGCAGGGTTCAGTCACTGCCCACCACCATGTCATCCGTCGCCAGCTGCAGCTGATTGCGTCCCTGCTGCTTGGCGCGATACAGCATGCGGTCGCAGCTGGCCAACAAGTCGGTGGCGTGACGCAAGCCCTGCAGACTGGACAAGGCAGCCCCCACACTGATGGTGAGATAGGGCGGCCCGTCCGGGCGGTGGCGGTGCTCTACCTGCAAGGCCTCCACCTGCTGTAGCAAGCGCTGGCCGATGCGCCGCAGCTCATCCTGGTGGCCGCTTTGCAGCAGGATGGCAAACTCTTCGCCACCATAGCGAAACGCTCTGGCCTGCCCGCTGCGCAGGCTGTTCACCATGGCACTGGCCACCTCGGCCAGCACATGGTCGCCCGCCAGATGACCATAGTGGTCGTTATAGGGTTTGAAAAAATCGATATCCACCAGCAGCAGCGCAAAGGGCCGGCCATGCTGGCCCATCTGCAACCAGAGCTGCTCCAGTTGCAGATCAAAGGCGCGGCGGTTGCCCACCTGGGTCAGCGCATCGGTGGAGGCCAGCATTTGCAGCCGCCGGTTCAGTGAGGACAGTTCATTCTTGCGTCTTGCCTCTTCCTGCGAGGCATAAAAAGCCAGCCGCACGCTGCTGGTGGTATTCCAGCTCATAAACAGGCAGAACAACAGCACCGGCAGGTAGACCAGCGAAAACACCAGCAGCGGCTTGCTGTCCTGCGGATTCATCAGCGCCACATTGCCCATGATCACCAGCGAGATGGCCAGCGAACTGACCAGCGCACCCTTGAACGACACCCGCACGCCCAGGTTGGCAAACACGATGAAGATCAGCGAGGCGTAGAGGAAAGTGGGGACATCCGGCGAGTGGCTGCGCTTAAGCAGCTCGAACCAGGCCACGGTGGCAATCAGGTCGTGCAGCGGCATCAGCAGGTCCATCAGCAAAACGTTGCGGCTGCGGCCGAACACCAGCCAGATATCCAGCAAGGCCACCAGCAGCAGGACACTGCGCAGCAGCAGCGAAGTCTGTGCCATGTCGGGAATCAGCAGGGCATCGGCCAGCACATAAGAGAAAAATGCCAGCGCGGCGATGAGATTGGTCAGCAGCAGGAAGCCGCGATGGTGCTGCCAGATATAGCCTTCAAATGCTGGCCACAGTGCCTTGGGGATAGTGACCCGCCACCGGCCCGGCAAGGCGAGCGGCTGGTCTGATGCAGTATTGAACACGGGACTCTGCTTCGGCATGCAGCTGCCATGAGGGGAGAGCCGCCAGTGTAGGCCAAGCCCTTTAGCCCGTCCACCGCGACATGCCGTCGTCCTTAGCCTCAAGCACCAAACCCCTGCTTCGGCATGGTGCCGCCTGGCCCTAGCCATTTGTACCGGCTACGCCGACATACCTTGCCCCTGCGACGCCAGCCTATTTGCTTAGTCGCACGAGCTGCGGCTAACGCCAGCCACGGTACCTATTTTCAGTCTGGCCACAGCACATAGGATTTGCGCACGGTTTCCGTCACTTCCCACACTCCGGCGCTATTGGCGGGGAAAAACAGTGCATCACCCGCACGAATGTCGATAGCCTCCCCATCATCGGGAATGAAGCGGCAACACCCCTGGATAAAGTGACAAAACTCCGCCTGCATGATCTGGCGCCGCCAGCGGCCCGGGCTGCATTCCCAGACGCCGGTTTCCACGCCGTCCGGGCGCTCGACGGCATGTACGCGGGTGGCCGCATGCGGCAAGCTCAGTGGCATGGCCACCGGGCTGGGTGCAGATAGCGGAAGCTCGCCGCATTGCGGCAGCAGAGTAATCGACATGATGCTTCTCCTGTAGCAGGCACTGCCTGCAAATAGTCTGGCCTTGTTGTGGCGGGCGGCGCTGACTAGCGCATCAGGCTTTCCATCCGGTCGGCCAGCCGCTGCACCAGCCGGCACTGCCATGCTGGGCTGGCAGGGTTGTTCAGCGTCTGGTCTTCCCAGACAAAGCTCTTGATGATGGCGTTGTAGCCCAGCCAGCGCAGTGGCTCCGGCTCCCAGCGGCCCAGGCTGGCCACGGTTTTCACCCAGGGCTGGCGGGTCAGCAGCGTGTCCTTGCCCAACATCAGGTCAGCCAGGGTACGGCCAGCCAGATTGCTGGCCCCCACCCCCTCGCCGCCATAGCCGCCGGCCCAGGCCAGGCCATGGCCAGCATCGCACAGCATATGCGGCTGAAAACGCCGCGCCGCACCCAGATTACCGCCCCAGCCATGGGTGATGCGTGCCCCGGCCAGCATGGGAAACAGCTCCACCATCAATTGGCGGCGCAGATTGATTTCGTCCAGGCTGAGGCTGAAATTCTGCCGCAAGCGACCGCCAAAGCGATAGCCGCCACGGGCACCAAACACCAGCCGGTTATCGCGACTGCGCTGACCATAACTGACCTGACGGCTGTTTTCACTAAAGGCCTGGCCATGCTCCAGCCCGATTTCCTGCCACAGCGCCTCGGACAAGGGCTCGGTGGCGATGATCAGGCTTTGCACCGGCAGCTGATAACGGCCAAACGGCGGCAGGGTACTGGCATAGCCTTCTACCGCCGGCACCACCCAGCGTGCCCGCACCCTGCCCTGTGCAGTCCTCAATTCGCCGGCGTGCAGCCGGTCGACCCGGCTTTTTTCGTAGATGGTGACGCCCATGCCTTCTACGCAGGCGGCCAGGCCGCGTACCAGCCGCGCCGGCTGAATGGTGGCCACATGGGGCGAAAACACCGCGCCATACGGCGTGGCCAGCCGCAGTTGCTGGTTCAGCTCTGCCACCTCCAGCCAGCGATAGTCTTCCTCACCATGGCCATGGGCGCGCCAGTCGACCAGTTGCTGACGCAGCCGGCTTTCCTGCTCGGGATAGCGGGCTGCACAGTACAGCACCCCGCCCTTGCGGTAATGGCAATCAATGCCTTCGCGGGCGATGACCCGGCCCACTTCATCGGGAATATCATGCAGCAGTGCGCGGCTATGGCTACGGGCGAGCGCATCCAGTCCGGCCAGCAGCCGGTCTTCGCCCAGCACCTCGCCAATCAGCCAGCCGCCATTGCGGCCGGATGCGCCAAAACCGGCGATCTCAGCCTCCAGCACCACGATATTCAGATCCGGAGCCTGCTGTTTCAGGTAATAGGCCGTCCATAGCCCGGTAAAACCGGCACCGATAATGACGACGTCGGCTTCGATATCATCGTGCAGCGCCGGACGCGGCTGCAGGCTGTCGCCCAGCTGTTCCATCCACAGGCTGATATTGTGTGTTGCGCCCATAGGCAGGCCTCCCTAGCAGAAGCCTGCAGCTTAGTCCTTGTGCTGGTCGCTGGTCGTCTGTGCGGACCCGCACGGAAAACGCCGCAACCAGGCTGCGGGAGTCAGGCCGGTATGGTCGCGAAAACAGCGGTAGAACACCGACAAGGAATTGAAGCCAGCCGCAAAGGCCAGCTGGTCGATGCGCGCCATGCTATCGGCAACGGGCAGGCTGGCCAGCAGATGCTGCAGCCGGGCCTGGTTGACGTAGCGGTAAAAGCTTTGCCCCAGTACCTGGTTCAACAGATAGGACAACTGATTGCGACTGTAGCCGGTGGCACTGGCCACCGCGGCCAGAGTGCAGTCGGCCTGCAAATACGGCTGCTGCTGGCGAAAATAGCTGTGCAGGTCTTCCGCCATGCGCCCCAGCTGGCGCGCTGACAGGCCCAGCCGTTGCAGTGGGCTGCGCTGCCCGGCCGCGCTGCTGCCCGCCTTGCCACCATGCTGCAGAGTGGCATATTCACGCACGCGCCAGATCAAGCCGTCGCGCACGCTAATGGCTTCGCTGCTTTGAAAGGAAGCCAGCCCGCCGCTGCCGCGCAACACCATCTGATACTGGATGAAGGCGGTATCACCATCGACACGGATGCGGTCGCAGTGCTCCAGCCGCTCGGCCTCGCCCTGTGGCAGGGATGCCTGCACGTAGTCGCGCAGCTCGGCCAGCCGGAACACCCGGTTCTGCAGGAAATCGTGATAGCTGATGTCCGGGTGGTAAAGCGCCAGAATGTCTTCCAGACTGCGCTGTTTCCAGGCCTGGTGGTAGCGCTCCACCACCGCACGGGTCAGTGCCGCCTCGGCCTGCTCCGCCGTCAGGCTCATGGCTGCAAGGCCCCCGCCTCCGGGCCAAACTGCAAGGCCGCCAGCCGTGCATACAAGGGCGAGCTGTGCAGCAGTTCATCATGCCGGCCCTGCGCCACGATGCGGCCGCCTTCCAGCACCACGATGCGGTCGGCCTCTTTCACCGTGGCCAGGCGGTGGGCGATCACCAGCGTGGTGCGGTTGGCTGCGGCACGTTCCAGCGCCTGCTGCACCAGCTGTTCGGATTCGGCATCCAGCGCGCTGGTGGCTTCGTCCAGCAACAGGATGGGCGGGTTTTTCAGGATGGCGCGGGCAATGGCAATGCGCTGGCGCTGGCCACCGGACAGCCGCACGCCGCGCTCGCCCAGATAGGTGGCATAGCCTTGCGGCAGGGCCTGGATGAAATCGTGGGCGGCGGCGGCACGGGCAGCGGCGAAGACTTCTTCATCGCTGGCACCGGGCCGGCCATAGCGGATGTTTTCCAGCGCACTACTGCCAAAGATCACCGAATCCTGCAGCACCACGCCGATGTGCTGGCGCAAATCGACCAGCGCCAGTTGGCGGATATCCACGCCACCCAGGCTGATTGCACCCTGCTGCGGGTCGTAAAAGCGCAGCAAGAGCTGGAACAGCGTGGACTTGCCGGCACCGGAAGGGCCCACCAGCGCCACATGCTCGCCGGGTGCCAGTTCCAGATCGATCTGGCTGAGCGAGGGTTGCTCCGGCCGCGAGGGGTAGGCAAAGCTCACCTGTTGCAAACGCAAGCGGCCAGCAGCAGGCAAGGCATGCGGCCGGGCGGGTTCGGTCACCGGCGAGGTCAGTTGCAGCAGCTCCATCAGCCGCTCGGTAGCGCCGGCAGCGCGCTGCACATCGCCCCATACCTCGGCCACTGCGCCGATGGCCCCGGCGGTTACCACCGCGTACAGGATGAACTGCGCCAGCAGGCCACCGCTCATCTGCCCGGCCAATACCTGCTGCGCGCCCAGCCACAACACGAAGACGATGGCACCGAAAATCAGCATGATCACCGCCACCGTCAGCAGCGAGCGGGCGCGGATGCGCGCCAGCGCGGTGCCAAAGCTCAGTTCCACCGAGCCGACAAAGCGCTTGGCTTCCGCTGCCTGCTGGTTGAAGGCCTGCACCGTGGGAATGGCATTGAGCACCTCGCCGGCCATGGCGCTGGAATCGGCAATGCGGTCCTGGCTGGATTTGGACAGCGCCCGCACCCGGCGGCCAAACAGCACGATGGGCAGCACCACCAGCAGCAGCGTCACCAGAATGTAGCCAGTGAGGCTGGGGCTGGTCATGGCCAGCATCACCAGCCCGCCCAGCATCAGCAGCACATTGCGCAGGCCCATGGACAGGCTGGTGCCGATCACCGTCTGCACCAGCGTGGTATCGGTGGTGAGGCGCGACAGCACTTCGCCGGTTTGGGTGGTTTCGAAATACTGCGGGCTCATGCTGATGACGTGGCGATACACCGCGCTGCGCACATCCGCCGTTACCCGCTCACCCAGCCAGGACACCAGATAAAAACGCCCGGCGGTGGCCAGTGCCAGCACCACCGCCACGCCAAACAGCATCAGGAAATACTGGTTGATGTGACCGGCATTGCGGCTGGAAAAGCCCTGGTCGATCAGCACGCGGAAAGCCATCGGCAATACCAGGGTGGAAACGGCAGCTACGCTGAGCGCCAGCAGGGCCAGCCAGGCGCGGCGGCGGTAGGGCCGCAGAAAGGGCAACAGCCCCAGCAAGGGGCTGATGCGTTGCAACAGGGGACGGGCAGGGGTAGCAGCGGACATGGACTGACCAGATGAAATCAAGGCTGTCAGGCTACACCATGCCACCCGCCGCTGCCATCCGGGCGGGCATTACCCGACGATGGGCTTTATTTGAGCTTGCAGGTTTTCAAACCGAAGGGCAGATACGCCGGGCACCAGCCGATCAGCCCGGTGGCCAGTGGCACGATGCCGATCCAGCCCCAGGCCGGCAGCAGGCCAGCGACGGTAGCGATGATCAGGGCGACACCAATGACAATACGCAGGATGCGGTCGATACCGCCTACATTTTTGGACATGCTGTTCTCCTCGAGAGTGGGCCGGTGCACTGGCGATAAGTAGAGACTAAGCCGCTGGCCACCCGCTTTCAGTGACTAGATCACACAGCGCCGCAAGGCCGGGCAAACAGGCCGTAAAAACCACAGTCGGTGCTTATTTGCCGGCCAGTTGCTGCAGGGCGCTGGCATCCAGTAATTGCAACTGGCCTCGGCCAAGGCGAATCCAGCCACGGCGTTCGAAATCCTTGAGCTGGCGGCTGATCACCTCGCGCGCGCTGCCCAGTTCGGCAGCCAGTTCCTGATGGGTGATGCTCAGGGCGTTCTGGCCACGGGCGCGTTGCAGCAGACAGCCAGCCAAACGCTGGTCGATGCGACCAAAGCTGACCTCCTCGATCAACAACAACAGGTCGGCAATACGGCTGCCATAGGCGCGGAACACGAAATCGCGAAAGGCCGCGGAAGTCGCCAGCAACTGGCGGAAAGCCGGAATCGGCAGTGCCTGCGCCTGGATGGCGGTTTCGGCCACACCTTCGGCATCGTAATCGGTGCCACTCATCAGGCAGGCGGTGGTGACAATGCAGGTCTGGCCGTTTTCTACCCGGTACAGCGTGATTTCGCGGCCATTTTCTCCCACTTTCTGTACCCGGATCTGCCCTTCCTGCACAAACAGATAAGCCTGGCAGGGGCTGCCTTCGCGGAACAGCACCGTGCCGGCCGGTGCGCTCAGGGCGTGGCAATGGGCCAGCAGCTGGCTACGGCTGGGCTCATCCAGCCTATCCAGAATGGCAAAGCTGCGGGTCCAGTCGCTCATGCCGCCCGCTCCGTCAGCAGACCGCGCTGTTGCAATTCCTGATACACCCGCAGCGCCACCCAAGCATCGTTGCCAGCATAGGCTTGCTGCGCCGGGCTCAAGGGCAGCCGCGACCAGTTGGTGGTGGACAGTTTTTTCGATTTGCGGAAGTACTGGCCAAACAAACGCGCCACCGCCTGCACCGCGCCCACCGTAATGCGTGCGTCCTCGGAGGGCAGCAAGTTGCCCAGGTCGATCAGCCCGCCGCACTCCACCCCCAGCCGGCTTTTCAGCAGGGCACGGTCGGACACCAGGTCGAAGCCCACCAGCGGGTGCGCCGGATCGGCCAGCAGCATCTTGATTTCATCCGGCAGCACGCCCTTGACCACCGGCACCAGCCAGGCGCGCTGGCTGTCGGCCAGCTGGATCAGGTGCGGGCCGTCCGATTCCTCGCCCTTGCGAAAAGTGGGTTTGGATTCGGTATCAAAACCCAGCAAGGGTGCGGCCAGCAAATCCGGCAAGGCGGCAGCCAGCGCCTGCGGGCTGTCCAGCATGCATACCTGGTCTGGGGTCAGCGCCGGAAACAACGGCATGGTTTTGATTTCTTCGCGGGGGATTTGCCGGGTCAGCATCATGTGGGCCTTGCATGCAGAGCGCCGCCCGGCAACAGGCCGGCGGCAATGCCGGCATGATACGGCAAAGCAGCCCGGGGTTTCACCGCGCTGGCAATATTTGTCAGCCGGTAGCAGGCAGCAAGGGATTAAAAGCCGGCAGGCGCTCGGCCAGGTAATCCACCAGCATGCGCACCTTGGGCGAGAGCTGTCGGTTATGCGGATACAGTGCCCAGATGCCCTCATCCGGCTCGCGATAGGCGGTGAGCAATTCCACCAGCGCACCGCTGTGCAGATGACGCGCCACGTAGTAATCCGGCAGCTGGACAATACCCACGCCTTGCAGCGCGGCATGGGTCAGCGCGTGGCCGCTATTGCAGCGCAGGCTGCCTTTCACCCGCAGCAGGCGGCGCTTACCGCCCTCCTGCAAATGCCAGAAGTCATTACTGCCCAGCAGACAGTTGTGGCCATCCAGCTCGGACAGGCTGTTGGGCAGGCCGTGGCGCTGCAGATAGGCCGGCGCAGCGCACACATGCTGGCGGCGGCTGGCCAGCCGGCGTGCCATCAGGCTGGATTCGGCCAGATGCCCCAGGCGGATGGCCAGGTCGTAGCCTTCGGCCACCAGGTCCAGCACCTGGTTGGTGAGATTGAGCTGGATGTCCAGCGCCGGGTATTGCTGCAGAAAGGCGGTGATCAGCGGCGCAATATGGCTTTCGCCATAAGCCACCGGGGCAGTGAGCTTGAGCCGGCCTTGCGGCACTGCCTGGTGCAAGGACAAGGCGCGTTCGGCCTCGTCCAGCCCGTCCAGCAACTGGCGGCAATGTTGCAGATAGAGCTGGCCGCTTTCGGTCAGTGTCAGCTGGCGGGTGGTGCGGTATAGCAGCTGCACATGCAGCCGCTGCTCCAGCCGGGTGACTTCGCGGCTGACCTGCGCCACGGACAAGTCCAGCACCCGTGCCGCACGGGTAAAACTGCCCAGTTCGGCCACGCTGACGAATTCGCTCACCCCTTGCCATGTCGGCATTGTTGCTCCTGAGAAAAAATCATTTACCGTTTAGGCAGATTATCTACAAAAACAGTCGCAATACAATGGCGCTTTACTGCTGTCCGCCAGCAGCCCTACCCAGCCGACCCGCACACGGCAGCATATTGCCGTTGCGGGCGGATTACCCCGTCAGGAGATTGCCATGAGTCAAGACATCATCAAGTGCAAGGCCGCCGTAGCCTGGGCCGCCGGCCAACCGCTGTCCATCGAGGAAGTGGAAGTGGCCCCGCCCAAGGCGGGCGAGGTACGGGTGAAACTGGTTGCCACCGGCGTGTGCCACACCGATGCCTACACCCTGTCCGGGGCCGATCCGGAAGGCATCTTCCCCTGCATCCTGGGCCATGAAGGCGGCGGCATCGTGGAGTCGGTGGGCGAAGGCGTCACCAGCGTGGCGGTGGGCGACCATGTGATTCCGCTGTACACGCCGGAATGTGGCGAGTGCAAGTTCTGCAAATCCGGCAAGACCAATCTGTGTCAGAAAATCCGCGCCACCCAGGGCAAGGGCCTGATGCCGGACGGCACCACCCGCTTCTCCAAGGATGGCCAGCCCATCTACCACTACATGGGCACTTCCACTTTTGCCGAATACACAGTGCTACCGGAAATTTCGCTGGCCAAGGTGAACAAGGCCGCGCCGCTGGAAGAAGTCTGCCTGCTGGGTTGTGGCGTCACCACCGGCATGGGCGCGGTGGTGAACACCGCCAAGGTGAAGGCGGGCGATACCGTGGCCATCTTCGGCCTGGGCGGCATCGGCCTGTCGGCCATCATCGGTGCGCGCATGGCCGGAGCCAGCCGCATCATCGGCATTGACATCAATGACAGCAAGTTTGAACTGGCGAAAAAACTGGGTGCGACCGACTGCATCAACCCCACGCTGTTCGACAAGCCGATCCAGGATGTCATCGTGGAAATGACCGACGGCGGCGTGGACTTCTCTTTCGAGTGCATCGGCAATGTCAATGTGATGCGCTCGGCGCTGGAGTGCTGCCACAAGGGCTGGGGCGAGTCGGTGATCATCGGCGTGGCCGGTGCCGGTCAGGAAATCTCCACCCGCCCCTTCCAGCTGGTGACCGGCCGGGTATGGCGCGGCTCGGCTTTTGGCGGCGTGCGTGGCCGTTCCGAGCTGCCGACGTATGTTGAGCGTTACCTGAAGGGCGAATTCCGTCTGGACGACTTCATCACCCACACCATGCCGCTGGAAGAGGTGAACACTGCCTTCGAGCTGATGCACGAGGGCAAGAGCATCCGTTCCGTCATCCACTACGGCAAGGACTGAGCGTAGCTGACGGATGGCCTGCGTCATCGCGCCTTGCCGCGGTGTGCCCAGGCTTGATTGTTGGCCGCCACAGGCAGCACCAGCTCGGCCCGCCCGCCAGGCAGGCCCGGCTGTTTTGGGAGACGGAAATGAATCTGGAAAATATCAGTAGCAACATGTGTTTTGGTGGCTGGCACAAGCAGTATCTGCACGACTCTGCCGTGCTGGGCTGCCGCATGCGCTTTGCCATCTATCTGCCGCCACAGGCGGCACGGGGCGACAAGGTACCGGTGCTGTACTGGCTGTCCGGCCTGACCTGCACTGACGAAAACTTCATGCAGAAAGCCGGCGCGCAGCGTATTGCTGCCGAGCTGGGCATCGCCATCGTGGCCCCGGACACCAGCCCGCGCGGCGAAGGCGTGGCAGACGATGCGGCCTACGATCTGGGTCAGGGCGCGGGCTTTTACCTCAACGCCACCCAGGCTCCGTGGAACCGCCATTACCGGATGTATGACTATGTCAGCCGTGAGCTGCCGGCACTGATCGAGGCGCACTTTCCGGTAAGCCAGCGCCGCGCGATTGCCGGCCATTCCATGGGCGGCCATGGTGCGCTGATCTGTGCGCTCAAGCGGCCACAGGACTATGTATCGGTATCGGCCTTCAGCCCGATTGCCAATCCGCTGAACGTACCATGGGGGCAAAAAGCCTTTGCCGCCTATCTGGGCGAAGACCGCCAGCAATGGCTCGAATGGGATGCCTGCCATTTGCTGGAGCAGGCAACACAGCTGCCGCCAATGCGGGTGGATATTGGCCTGGCAGATGGTTTTCTGGCCGAGCAGCTCAAGCCGGAAACACTGGAAAACGCAGCGCGAGTCGGCGGCCATGCGCTACAGCTGCATCGCCATCCCGGTTATGACCACAGCTATTACTTCATTGCCAGCTTTATCGAGGAACAGCTGCGCTTTCACGCCGGGCATCTGGCCGGCTAAACCAGCGGCAGATGCAAAAACAGCCGGGAAACCCGGCTGTTTCGCTTGCTGCCAGCAATCGGCTATGAATCGGTCAGATACCGGCGGCCTGGCGTTGCTCCTTGCGGGTAACCAGGCTGACCAGCACAAAGCTCAGCACGCTTACCGCCAGGCTCAGATAGATGGGCACGTTGGAGTCCAGCCCATAGCTGATCATGGCCAGAATGGCCGTGCCACAGCCCAGCACCATGCTGCTGATGGCCCCCGGCGTAGTAGCACGCGGCCAGAAAATGGCCCCCAGCAGCGGCACCAGCATACCCGCCACCAGCAGGTTGTAAGCCAGGGTCAAAGCGCTGATCACATCACTCACCAGCATGGCCAGTACCAGCACCAGCAGGCCAACCAGCAGGGTAACAATGCGGTTGGTCCACAGGCTGCAGCCATCGCGGCCGCTGAGGTCTTCGGTCAGCGTGGTAGACGCGGCCAGCAAGGCAGCACTGGCGGTAGACATCATCGCTGCCAGGGCAGCGGCAATCACCAGCCCGCGCACCCCGTCCGGCAAGCCTTCCTTCACCATGGCGGCAAAGGCATTGGCCGGCACCGCCAGATCAGGCAGCAAGACCTTGGTGGCCATGCCGATGGCGGCACAGACCAGGCCATACACAATGCAATACACCCCGGCAATGCTACCCGCGTAGCGCGCCACGCCCTCGCTGCGTGCGGTGAACACCCGCTGCCAGATGTCCTGACCGATCAGAATGCCGAAGAAGTAGATGACAAAGTAAGTCAGGATGGTTTCACCACCGATGGCGGTAAAGCTGAAATAGGATGCCGGCAGCTTGGTCGCCAGTTGCTCCCAACCGCCCACACGGTACAGGCAGATGGGCAGCAGGATGAACATCAGGCCGATGGTCTTGATCAGGAACTGCACGATGTCGGTCAGCGTCAGCGACCACATGCCGCCCACGGCGGAATACACCACCACCACGCCACCGCCAATCACCACCGCCATCCAGAATGGCAGCTCGAACAAGACCTGCATCACGGTGGCAATGGCCAGCACCGAGGTCACGCTGATCATCACCGCGTACATCAGCATCACCAATGCACTGGTGCGACGGGCCACGGTGTTGTAGCGGCGCTCCAGCACCTGGGTGACGGTAAACACCTTCAGCTTGAGCAGCGGCTTGGCCATGAACAGGTTAAGCACCAGAATGCCGCAGCCCAGTGCGGCACACAGCCAGAAGCCGGAAATGCCGTACACATAGCCCAGCTTGACGGTGCCCACCGTCGAGGCCCCGCCCAGCACGGTAGCCGCCATGGTACCCATGTAAAAGCCGGGGCCCAGGTTACGGCCTGCGACCAGAAACTCCTCCCGGCTGGTGGCGCGGCGCATGCCCAGCCAGCCCAGCGCCAGCATGCCAGCGATATAAATGAACACGACGAAAATATCGAGTCCCATGGTTTTCTCCTAAGTGTGCCTTTGTTGGCAATTGGCTATGAACGGATTGTCATGGGCCGCTCTATGGCGGCCTGAATGGCGTGATCAGCGGCGGATGGTCACGCCGGGCAGCACACACAGCATTTCGAACAAGAGATTGGCCCCCAATAGCGCGGTATTGCCGGTGGTGTCATAGGGTGGCGACACCTCCACCAGATCACCGCCCACCAGGTCCAGCCCCTGACAGCCGCGCACGATTTCCAGCGCCTGCACCGAGGTCAGGCCGGCCACTTCCGGCGTACCGGTGCCGGGCGCGAACGCCGGGTCGATGCCATCGATATCAAAGCTCAGGTAGACCGGGCCTGCGCCCAGTTGCTGGCGTACTTCCTGCATCAGCCCCTGCAGCGAACGGTTCCAGCACTCTTCGGCCGGCACCACGCGAAAGCCCTGGCGGCGTGCCCAGTCAAAATCCTCGGCGGCATAGCCGCTGCCACGCAGGCCGATCTGCACCACGCGGCCCTCTGCCAGCAAGCCTTCTTCCTGCGCACGGCGGAAAGTAGTGCCGTGGGCGATCTTTTCGCCAAACATTTCATCGTTGATGTCGGCGTGGGCATCGACATGGATCAGCCCCACTGGGCCGTACTTGGCCGCAATAGCGCGCAGGATGGGCAGGGTGACGGTGTGATCGCCGCCCAGCCCCAGCGGGATCACGTCGTACTGCAGCAGCTCGCGGTAGCCCGCTTCGATGCGCGCCACGCTGTCCAGCAGGTTGTAAGGGTTGGTGGCGATATCGCCGATGTCGGCCACTTGCAGGGTGTCGAAGGGCGCGGCACCCGTGCCCATGTTGTAAGGGCGCAGCAGTACCGACTCATTGCGGATTTCGCGCGGGCCAAAACGGGTACCGCTACGGTTTGAAGTACCGATATCCAGCGGCAGGCCGACAAACACGGCATCCAGGCCGGCGGCAGTTTCCACCTTGGGCAGACGCATCATGGTGGCGATGCCGCCAAAGCGCGGCATAGCATTGCCGCCCAGCGGCTGATTGCGTTCAGCGATAGACATGCAGACTCCTGAAACTGAGGTTGAACGAGGGCTCAGTCTATTCAGGCGGCAACTTGGGAAAAATCACCGTATTCCACTGTTTACATTGATAAATCTGAATGTGTGTAATGACAGGCCTGACCCACCGCCACTACCGGGACAAAATCATGCTCAATACCCTGTCCAGCCTTGATTTACGCCTTATCAGGGTTTTTCGCGCCGTCGTCGATGCCGGTGGCATTTCGGCTGCCCAATCCACCCTCAATGTCAGCCAGTCCACCATCAGCAACCAGTTGGCCGCACTGGAAACCCGGCTGGGCTACCGCCTGTGCGAACGTGGCCGCGCCGGCTTTGCCCTCACCGCCAAGGGCAGCCAGTTGCTCCACGCCAGCCGCCAGTTGCTGGATGCAGCCGAAGCCTTCTGCGTGGAAGCGCGGCAGCTGGAACGCAAGCTGGTGGGACAATTAAGAATTGGCGTGGTGGGGCATACCACCATGCGCGCACATGCCCGGCTATCGGAAACCATACGGCGCTTTCGCCAGCGCGAAGAAGCGGTGGAACTGGTGCTGTCCATGCTGGCACCAGGCACGCTGGAAGAAGCGCTGATCAATGGAGAAATTCATCTGGGTATTGGCTATTTCTGGCACCGCTCTCCCAGCCTGCAATACCTGCCGCTGTTTACCGAACACCAGATCGCCTATTGCAGCCAGGAACACCCGCTATTCCAGCAGACGGGCAATATGCCCGTGGAGGAAGTCGCCCGGCACGACTGGGCCTGGCGCAGCTATCCGCTGCCAGACATCCCCTTGCCAGTGGAAAACTGGCGCATCACCGCCCGGGCCGACAATATGGAGGCAATCGCCGTGCTGATTCTGTCCGGCCATCATCTGGGTTTTCTGCCGGAGCACTTCGCCCGCCCCATGGTGGAGCAAGGGCTGCTGCGGGCGCTCAATCCGGCGCAGCTGTGCTACCACCCAACTTTTCACATGGTGACGCGACAAAACTCGCGCCAGAGCGAGGTAGTCAGCGCCTTCATGCAGGATTTGCTGGCGGCACACCAGTTACCGCTAGCCTGAACAGACTTCAGGGTGCCAGCCGCACCCGCTGCCAGCCAGCATCGGCCTGCAACAGGTAGACCACGCGGTCGTGCAGGCGGCTGGGACGGCCCTGCCAGAACTCCACCCGGTCGGGGATGACCGCGTAGCCACCCCAGTGTGGCGGGCGCGGCACACTGAGCGGGTGCTTGACGCCAAACATGGCGGCGCGGCTAATCAGCACATTCTTGGAGCTGATCTCGGTGCTCTGCTCGCTGGCCCAGGCCCCCAGCCGGCTGGTATAAGGACGGCTGGTGAAATAGGCATCCGACACCTCGGGCGCCACCTGCACCACCCGCCCCTCGATACGCACCTGGCGTTCCAGCTCCGGCCAGAAAAAGGTGACGGAAACATAGGGATTAGCCGCCAGCTGCCGGCCCTTGCGGCTGAGATAATTGGTGTAGAACACCAGCTGGCCGTTTTCCACGCCCTTGAGCAGCACGATACGTGCCGTGGGGCGGCCATCTTCGCCTACCGTAGCCACATTCATGGCCGTCGGCTCATGTACCTGCGCCGTCATCGCCTCGTTCAGCCACAACTCGAACTGCGCCACGGCATCCGGCAGGCAATCTTCCGGCGACAATTCCTTTTTCGAATAATCCTGGCGGATATCGGCAAGATTCAGCGACATGCGGTTCTCCTGATTCGGTCAGACGCCATGGTAAGACAGAAGCCACACAGCGGGTAGTCAGGTGCCAGCGGCAATGGCGCTGCACACCGTCGCCGCCCTATCAAAGCAACTGCCACGGAAAAACCCCAGAGTTAGGGACGTTGGCGGCAACTTAGGCTAGAATACCGCATTTCCTCCGCGGCCTTTTCCGCTCATGCATCTGGTTGCCTTTGGCCTCAATCATCACACCGCCCCGCTGTCGGTACGCGAGAAGCTAGCCTTCCCGGCCGAGGTATTGCCCAATGCGCTGGAAAGCCTGGTGGGTTCGCACGCGGCGCGCGAGGCGGCCATCGTTTCCACCTGCAACCGCACGGAAATCTACTGCAACAGCAACAATCCCGAGCAGGCACTGCAGTGGCTGTCGCAATACCATGGCCTGCCGGTGGAAGAGCTACGCCCCTATCTGTACCAGCTGGATGCCAGCAGCGCCGCCCGCCATGCCTTCCGCGTGGCCTCCGGCCTGGATTCCATGGTGCTGGGGGAAACGCAGATCCTCGGCCAGCTGAAGGACGCGGTGCGCGCGGCAGAAAACGTCGGCACGCTGGGCTCCTTGCTCAACGGCCTGTTCCAGCGCACCTTTGCCGTGGCCAAGGAAGTACGCAGCAGCACCGCCGTGGGATCCAGCTCGGTATCCATGTCCGCAGCGGCAGTAAAGCTGGCCGAACAGATTTTCCCCACTATCGGTGAACTGAATATCCTGTTCATCGGTGCTGGCGAGATGATCGAACTGGTGGCCACTCACTTTGCCGCGCGTGAGCCTTCCTGTATCACCATTGCCAACCGCACGCTGGAGCGGGGGCAGAAACTGGCCGAGCAGTTTGGCGGCAATGCCATCACCCTGTCCGAGCTGCCCGATGTACTGCATCGCTACGATGTGGTGGTCACATCCACTGCCAGCCAGCTGCCCATTGTTGGCAAGGGCTTGGTCGAGCGTGCCATCAAGGCCCGTCGCCATCGCCCCATCTTCATGCTGGACCTGGCCGTGCCGCGCGATATCGAAATCGAAGTCGGCAAGCTGGATGATGTCTACCTGTACACGGTGGACGATATCGCCAGCATCGTGGAGGTGGGCAAGGAAGCCCGCCAGAGCGCGGCGGAAGAGGCCGAGTCTATCATTCAGGCCCGCGTGGCCGAATTCAACGACTGGCTGAAAAAGCGCGAAACCGTACCGCTGATCCGCGCCCTGCGCGACGAAGCCGACCGTACCCGCCGCCATGCGCTGGAGGCCGCGCTCAAGCAGCTGGCCAAGGGCACGCCGCCGGAAAAAGTGCTGGAAAGCCTGTCGCAGCAACTCACCAACAAACTGATGCATCCCCCTACCCAGGCCCTGTCCTCCGGTAGCGGCGCGGAGCATGCGGCCATGGTGGAAACCATCGCCCGCCTGTACCACTTACACCCGGAGTCGTAATGAAACCGTCGATTGCGACAAAACTGTCGCAGTTGGCCGATCGTCTGGAAGAGGTGACCCACCTTCTGGCCAGCGAATCGGCGACTGCCGATATGGATCAGTTCCGCAAGCTGACCCGTGAACACGCCGAACTCACCCCGGTAGTGGAAACCTTCCAGCAATACCAGCAATGCGAAACTGATATCGCCACCGCTGGCGAGATGCTGTCCGACCCGGACATGAAGGAATTCGCCCAGCTGGAAATCGATGAAGGCCGGGAAAAAATGGCCGCGCTGGAGCTGGAGCTGCAGAAACTGCTGCTGCCCAAGGACCCCAACGACGAAAAGAACATCTTTCTGGAAATCCGCGCCGGCACCGGCGGTGACGAGGCAGCACTGTTCGCAGCCGACCTGCTGCGCATGTACACCCGCTTTGCCGAACGCAACCGCTGGCAGGTGGAAATCGTCTCCGCCAGCGAATCCGACCTGGGCGGCTACAAGGAAGCCATCGTCCGCATCATCGGTTTCGGTGCCTACTCCAAGCTCAAGTTCGAATCCGGCGGGCACCGCGTACAGCGCGTGCCCGCCACCGAAACCCAGGGCCGCATCCACACCTCGGCCTGCACCGTGGCGGTGATGGCCGAAGCCGACGAACTGGTGGATGTGGTGCTGAACCCGGCGGACCTGCGTATCGATACCTATCGTGCCAGTGGCGCGGGCGGCCAGCACATCAACAAGACCGACTCCGCCGTGCGCATTACCCACCTGCCCACCGGCATCGTGGCGGAATGTCAGGATGGCCGTTCCCAGCACGCCAACAAGGCCAGCGCCATGCAGGTACTGGCGGCGCGCATCAACGACATCCAGCGCCGCGAACAGCAACAGAAGGAAGCGGCCGAGCGCAAGAGCCTGATCGGCTCCGGCGACCGCTCCGAGCGCATCCGCACCTATAACTATCCGCAAGGCCGCATTACCGACCATCGCATCAATCTGACGCTGTACAAGCTGGATTACGTAATGGATGGCGATCTGGTCGAGCTGACCGATGCGCTGATCACCGAGCAGCAAGCCGAACTGCTGGCAGCGCTGGGCGACTGATCGACGCTGCGCGGTTTGCCCCGCAGCGGACATCGTTGTACACTCTGACCCCGAAAAAGCAGCCCTTGTCCGCAAGGGGGCCGGTTCATCCGGTCCTGCGGCTTTTTCTCCGAATCTTCAGGCCACGCAAGTGGCCTTTTTTCTTGCCTGTTTGCCAGACAGGCCACCGCAAATGGATAAAAAAAATCGGCCAGGTCCCAGAGGTAAGACCCGGCCGTTCCCAACGTGGAGATGGGTGGAAAACTGCTGGCGCTGCCGCAACGGCACCCGCCAAGTGATTTCGTCTTGCTGGCGGCAGCCTGCCGGCCAGCAGATTATCCATGCATTGAGGACATCCCTCGTACAAAAACCCCACAGGAGCCAGGTTTGCACAACAAAATGCTTCAACTGAAGCGAGCAAACGCTTTGCATTGATTATCAATGAGCTAGCCG
Source organism: Aquitalea aquatica (assembly GCF_013911085.1). Lineage (GTDB taxonomy): Bacteria > Pseudomonadota > Gammaproteobacteria > Burkholderiales > Chromobacteriaceae > Aquitalea > Aquitalea aquatica. Next base: position 8,973 of record NZ_JACERN010000039.1, on the reverse strand, counting down.
CAAGGATAAGCAGCCACTGCGAAACTGGCAAAGCAGTTATAATCATGCCAGCCATGATTAAACGACATGAATCCGATGAAACTGCCTCCTCTTAACGCACTGCGTGTTTTTGTCGCTGCGGCGGAACACCTGTCCTTTACCCGTGCCGCCACTTCGCTGCATCTGACCCAGGGCGCAGTCAGCCGCCATGTGCAGACGCTGGAAGAGTTCTACGGCACCAGCTTGTTCATTCGTCAGGCGCGTGGGCTGGCGCTGACCGCCGAGGGTGAGGCGCTGGTGAAACCGGCGCGCGATGCCTTCCAGCTCTTGCATGAAGCCAGTGAAATGCTGCGACTGCGCCAGAGTGGCCTGCGTGTACGCATCCCCCCTACTCCGGCCATGCGCTGGGTGCTGCCTAATCTGCCGGACTTCCAGACCCGTTATCCGGAATACACCCTGCACCTGATTACCCAGCTGATTCACGACAAGCCCTTCAACCGGGCTGAGTATGATCTGGCCATCATCGGCATGGCACGGCCGGAAGTGTCCACCGACATGCGCATCGAATGCATCTGCCGCGAAAAACTGGTGCCGGTCTGTTCTCCAGCCCTGCTGCAAGGTGCACATCCGCTGCGTACGCCGGAAGATCTGCAATACCACACCCTGCTGCATCCCTGGCGCGATCAGGACGTATGGGATCGCTGGCTGAAGCTGGCGGGGGTGAACTCGCTGAATTCGGAAAGCGGTGTGACCTTTGATGCGCTGGAATATGCACTGCATGCGGCAGCCGCAGGCATGGGGGTGACGCTGGCGCAGGTGTCGATGGTGAATGACGATATCCAGCGCGGCAAACTGGTGATTCCGTTTGATACCGTGCTGGAAACCGAGTGGGCCTACTACCTGATGTATTCGCACGAAATGGCACAGCAGCCTAAGATTCGCGCCTTCCGCGACTGGCTGATTGCCACGCTGGAACGCAGCGAAGCAATCAGCCGCAGCATGTAACCCGCCGGCTTATACGCTGGCGGTGTCCTGCTGTTGCAGCCAGTGTTCAAATTCGCCCAGCGCGCCTTCCAGCTCGGTGAGCAGTGCCACCGCCTGCTCGCCCTGGCCGGCCTTGGCCGACTTCTCCACCCGTTCGGCGGCATCACCCATGGCATTGGCCCCCACCATGCGACTGGCCCCCTTGATCCGGTGCGCCGCCCAGGCCAGCTGCTCGACATTGACCTCGGCTGCCGCCTTGCGCAGCGCGGCGATGTCTTCGCGATTGGCCTGTTCGAAGTCGTGCAGGATTTCCAGCTCGACCGACAGCTCACCATCGCTGTAGACCTCCAGCACGGAGCGGTCGATCGGACAGAGGGCGGCGCTATTGGGTGTCTGCTCGTGGGTGTCGGACATCACATTCTCCTGCGGTTGGTGCAGCCATTTATCCAGCATGGCCGATAGCACATTAATGGCCAACGGCTTGGTCAGAAAATCATCCATGCCGGCAGCGCTGGTCTTGTGCAGCTCTTCCTGCCCGGCATTGGCGGTACAGGCAATGATGGGCAGGCGACCGCGCTCGGCATGCTCCGCCTCATAGGCACGAATCAGCCGCGCCAGTTCGTAGCCGTCGGTCACCGGCATGTGGCAGTCGGTCAGCAACAGGCTGTAATGACCGGCCTGCCACATGGCGTAGGCTTGCGCACCATCTTCGGCACACTCAGCGGTATAGCCCAATTTCTCCAGCTGGCGCAGCGTGAGTTTGCGATTGGTGGGATTGTCTTCGGCAAACAGAATGGGCAAAACCGCGCCATGTGGCGTATCCGGCGCAGCTGCTGGCTGCTGGGCACGGTCAGCCTCGATCGCCGGCAGCTCGGCCGCGTCCACGATATTGGCCACCAGCAGCAGCGAAGCACGGGTTCCCTCGCCAGGCTGGCTTTCCAGCTCGACATGTCCACCCATCAGGCCAGCCAACCGGCGGCAGATGGCCAGCCCCAGCCCGGTGCCGCCAAAACGCCGGCTGGTATCCGACTCCGCCTGGGTAAACGGCTCGAACAACCGGCTCAGATTTTCCTGTGAAATGCCGATGCCACTATCGATGATGTCAAAACGCAGGGTCTGTGCGGCAAACTCCTGTTCCAGCACCTCCACCCGCAGAGTGATGCCGCCATTGGCGGTGAACTTGACAGCATTGCTGACAAAATTCTGCAGGATCTGGCGCAGGCGCAGGGGGTCCAGCAATAGTGCCGGTGCCAGCCGCTCGTCCACCTCCAGCTTCAGTTGCAAGCCCTTGGCGGCGGCTGTTTCTGCGTATAGGGTCCGCACCTGTTCCAGCAAGGGTTTGACTGCCGTGGGTGTCAGCACGACCTCCAGCTTGTCGGCCTCGATCTTGGAAAAATCCAGGATGTCGTCAATCAGCCGCAGCAGAGTACGGGCCGATTCCTGAATGGTGCTGACGCTGTCTTTCTGCTCGGGATTGAGCGGTGTCATGGTCAGCAATTCCAGCATGCCCAGCACGCCGTTCATCGGGGTGCGGATTTCATGGCTCATGGTGGCAAGGAAGGAGCTCTTGGCCCGGTTGGCCGCATTGGCCTGGTCGCGCGCCATGCGCAGTTCGAATTCCGCCAGCTTGCGCTCGGTAATATCCAGACAGGCCAGAATGGTGCCCTCGCGCGGCCGGTCGGGAAACAGCAGCATGCCCTCGAACAGCACCCAGATGGGCCGGCCATCGGCCCCCAGACATTCCAGTTCGCAACGCAGCTTGCTCTGGTATTGCGCCATGCTGTTGAGCTGGCTGGTCAGGTCGAACCAGCTCTGGTCGGAGGCCAGCAACTCCATCAAATGCATGCCGGGCAACATATTGCCCCCCTGGCTGAAGATGTCTTCGGCCATGCGGTTGGCGCGGACGATCTGCATCTGCTCGTTGAGCCGGAGCAGGCCGACTGGCGAGGCCGAATAAATGGCTTCTTCTTCCTGTAATACCGAGCGCAATTGCGATTCGGACAGCATACGCCGGTCTTCTTCGTCGAAAAAACCAAGAATATTGGCATAGGCACCAACCAGCGGCTGAATGCCCTTGCCCAACATGGCCAGATCTGGCTGCAGCAGGCAGATCAGCGCCGACACATCGTCATCCATCGACACCGGCAGGGTAATCCATGACGGCATCTCAGCCAGCCTATGCAGCAGCCAGGTCAGCGGCTCAGCCTCGTGGGACAGCTCTTCCAGCGGTGGCAAGGTAGCCGGCCACTGGCCGGCCTGCAGGTGGATTTCGAAACGGTCGTCCGGGAACTCGGCCAGCACCAGCATGAAACCTTGTTCGGCCTGGCTGAAGCGGATGAATTCTTGTAGTAGCTGGTCCAGCACCTGTTTGCGCGGCCAGCGGCTGAGCATGAGATTTTCCACATGGGAAATGGCCGACAGCATGCTCAGATTGTGCTCCAGCGAGTTCTCGGCAATACGGCGCTGATGCTCGTCCCGCACGATGAGCATGAATACTTTTTCCGCCGCCGAAGTACGAAAGGTACTGAGGGTAATACCAGCGAAGAACAACTCACCGTTCAGCTTGATCCCCTCGCCTTGCAGTACCTGGCTACCCAGTTCGCTGGCGGCCAGCAGGGTGTTGGCCAATGACTGTTGCAGCCGCAGTAGCTGGCTGATGGGCAGGCCTTCCAGTTCTTGCCCGCTGGTGCCGAACAGTCGTTGCGCACCGGCATTGGCCGATAGCACACGGCCTTGCTGGCTGATGGTCATGATGGCGTCACCCGCAGCATCCAGCATGCTTTGCAGGTGGTTGAGCGGCTTGAGCACCCGCTTGGTCATGCTGTACAGCAGTATCAGCGCCAGCCCCAGTATCGCCAGCCCCAGCAGGCTGTCATGGATCAGCTGGCGGCGATAATCAGCTAGCGCTTGTTGAATCTGCTCAGCACACAGACGGTTGGCATTCTGGAACAGCGCCCAGCTTTCCTGTTGTACCTTGTCCAACAGCGACTGCATGGCGCTTTGCATGCTCCGCATGCTCTGGTGCTCTTGTTGCTGCTGCAATTGCTGCTTGTTGAGCATGTGCAGGGTCAGGGCGGAATCGGTGATACCACGCAGGCTGTCGGCCAGCTGCGAGTCTTCAATATGGCCGGCATCCACCCGCAGCTGCTGCAACATCAGATTACTCAGGTCCAGCCGCGACTGCAGGTCGCCCTCTTCTGTCTCGCTCAGCGGTGAATCCAGCTCGCTGCGCAGCAACAAGGCGGTTGCCGTGGTGCGCAGGGTATGGCCTATGCTCCAGCTGCTCTGGGCAATGTCCATATTGATGTAGAGCCCTGCCGGGGCAGTCCATTTCATCTGGCCGTTCATGCCGAGCAGAACGTTATCAATGGCATCCTGCAGATGGCGGGAAGACAATTCTTCGGCATAACCCAGGGTTTCGTCCTGGCCCCAGGCCGGGCCAAGGCGCATGTCCACCTCTGACCGCAAGTTGCGGAAACTGTCCAATTGCATCTGCACCATGGCCAGCTTGGCACGCTGCTCGCTCACCACATCACGCTGCCCGGCGGCCAGTGCCAGCTCCATCCAGTGATCGGCCTGTGTGCGCAGCAGCTGCAGTTGACTGCGTTCCTGTGGAAACGGTGGATGGCTGCGATACAGCAGGCTGCGGCTGAGTATGGCCTCACGCCGCAGCAGATCGGCAGCGGTATACAGCTTGGTACGGATCTGGTGCACTTCGGCCAGCGCGACTGCTTGCTGATAGTGCTGCCATGAGACCGACAGCAATCTGGCCACCCAGCCAATCTGGAAGACCCCCAGCAACACCACGATGGCGATTACCGCCCTGCCAATGGATAAGGTCTGGCTTGCCTTGTTGCTGATAGTGGCCATGCACTCTCCCCTGCGGGCAGTCTGTTTCAGCCGGTCGGCTCGGAGGCGGGGTCGCCATCGGCGGTGGCCTCCACGACTTTTTCAACCACCAGCTGATGCACGCCATAGCGGTCGCTGTAGTTGCGCAGTACCGCCAGCTGGTTGGCAGAAATGCTGGCACCACGTGGCAGCAGCAGGTGACCGCTCTTGCTGAACAGGTCCTCAGCCAGTACCGCTCCCGGCTTGGCACTGTTTACGGTAACCGTTTCATTCGGCCCATCAGGCAGGTCTTCCGGGCGAGGTTCAAACAGGCGGCGGAACACTTTCTTGTCGTAATCCGTGCCGGTATCCACGCCGTAGTAACTGAAGGGGTCCACCTCTGGTCGGGTGCGACGCAAAGCCTGCGAAATAGCTTTTTCCACATCCACCGGCTTGGGGGGCTTCACCACAAAACCATCGGCATGCAGCTGCACCGCTACCGTGACATTACCGCGATCAGCGTGCCCGGACAGAATGATGAAAGGCAGATTGGACGCATTCATGGTATGGCCGCAGCGCAGTTCCTTGAGCAGATCCAGGCCGTTCATCGGTTTCATTTCCACATCGCACAGCACCAGGTCAACCATGCGCATGTCCAGCGTGCGCATGGCGGTGCTACCATCCGGTGCCTGCGAGATGTTTTCAGCCCGGATACCCATGGACTGCAAGGACTGACTGACCAGCGTCCTGACCAGTGACTGGTCGTCCACCACCAGTATCTTGAGTTTTTCCAGCTCGTTAGACATATTCACCCCTTTGCATGGCGGGACATCGATACGCTGCCGGTCTAGTGCATGAGCTTGCCGGCAGTCTGTTGCTGTAAATAAGATGATAGTTCGCTGCGGCTCATCTGCAGGGCTATCTGTTCGCCACTGACACTGCAGTCTTCCAGCCCGTCCAACAGCTCAAGGTCAGTTTCCATATCAATCCCGGTAATGGTCAACTGCGGCAAAGCCAGGCCGCAACATTGCAGCAGTGCCGGCATATCCACAGCCTGCAAGCGCAGCTGACGCAAGGTGCTGGCTGAGATACACACGCCATCCAGCGGCAAGCGCAGCAGATTCCCCACCGTCAGCCCACCTTCACCCAGTTGATCTGCCAGCAGCGAAAAACCGAAGTACTTCAATTTGGCAATATTCTCAAAGCACAGTGCTGAACGCTGCCCATGCATGCCATCGGCCAGCAGAAAGCCGATCTGCCCAGGCTGGACGCCATATTGGCGCAATATGCTGTTGTAACGGTCGAACAGATTGTCGTTAGCCAGGCAATCCCCATCCAGATAAAGGCTGAACAAACAATGCTGGCGCTGCTCCAGCGGCAGGCTGGCGAGCAATTGGGCCAGCTGCTCCATGACTACTTCCAGAATCAGCACTGGCAATTGCGGATTGACCGCCAGCTGGCGATAGAGCGCGGCATCCAGCGACAACAGCCCGCTGGGCAGCCGCATGGCGGTCAACTGCATGCCACGCAGCTGCTGCAGATTGCGGCTTAGTACGGGCTTAAATTCCAGCTGCAGGGGCTGGCTGGTACAGTCCTGCCACAGCTGCTGCAGATCAAGCGGGCAGGTAAGCGCCCGTTGCTCCAGATCGGCAAAGACCGCGTTGAGCCTATCCAGAAACTGGTCGATGCTGTAGGGCTTGCACAGGAAATGTACGCTGCTGATACCCTGCTGGCGGGCCATGCCGGCAATGGTGTGCAAGGTACGGTCGTCATAACCGGAAATGATCAACAGCGAGGACCGACAACCGATGGCACTGAGATTCTTGATGAAATCGATGCCATTCATACCCGGCATGCCGATATCGGTAATGATCAGGTCATAGCTGATTTCCGCTGCGCTGCGCAGCGCTTCGGCCGGGTCGCTGAATTCATCGATCTGGGTGGCATGGCGGCTGAAAAAGCCGGTCTGGCGGGAAATCAACTTGCGCAGAATCACCTGGTCTTCCAGGATCAACAGCCTCATTGGCAGCGACGACATTGCGGTATCCCTCGGCAGATGGCCACCGGGAAGGGGAAGGCCGGCAGCAATGCGATAATTTACGCTTTTGGTATAGCAGTAAGCCACATCATCAGGCAAGCATTGCGCCGTTATTCATTGATAAAATCAGCGATAAATTAAACAATTAATATAAATTACCGCTCGTAAAAGCCCAGATAGCTCCGGCCAAGCCCATACCGATGCCAATGAGGTTCCATACAGCAGATTTCACACAATTCATGACAAACAGTTAAGCGGTCTGATCGCCCTCTGCCCTAGCCGGGCGGGCTGGCGCAGCATACCACTGTGCGGCAGGCACCATGACAGGCTGCTCCGGTTGATCCATGAAATGTGGCGACATGATCTGCACACCGAATTCGTTGAAGGTATCCTGAATATGCCCGTGCAGCTCACTGCGCACTGCCTGCGGCAAAGCATCGGCTAGCGCCCGCAATTGCAGTTCATACTCGACATAGAAATCCTGCAGATTCAACTGCCGCACCACCACGGCTTCTGAGTGGTCGGCCAGTGAGGTGCGGTGTGCTGCCAGCTCCAGCATGGCTTTGACCTGGCGCCACGGCGTGTCGTAACCAATGGTGACCGTGGTCGTCAGCATCAGGCCCCGCCCCGGGCTGGTACGGCTGTAATTCTCCACCTTGCCACCCACCACGACCGCATTGGGCAGGGTCACTTCGTGCTCCTGGCGAGTCAGTATCTTGGTGGACAGGGCACTGAGTTCGGTTACCACCCCCTCTACATCACCAATGCGCACAAAGTCGCCCGGTCGCAAGGCGCGCGAATACACCAGTACCAGGCCACTCATCGCATGGTTCATGATGCCGGCCGAACCCAAGGTAACCAGCAAGCCAAAAAATACGCTCATTCCCTTGAACGCATCAGAGTCGGCTCCGGGCAGATAGGGATAGGCAACGGTCAGCGCAAACAGCCAGAGCACCACCCCCAGTAAGCGGCGCGTAGCACCGGCTGTCTCCGGATGCAGGCCGGGAAAACGCAACTGGCCACGCTCAGCCATGTCGAAGATCAGTTGCAGACCACGGGTCAACAAACGGGTAAACAGGAAGATCAAGCCCACCGTCAGCAGCCCAGGGACCGCACTGAGCGCATCAGAGCCCAACGTTGCGACCAGCTGCCACAGGAAACTGCCCAGGCGACGACTCCAGGGCAAGGTATAGGGGAAGCGCCCCAGCAGCCAGGTTAGCCACAGATAACTCAGGAAAATGACGCACAGACCGGTGGTCAGGTTGATGATGCTGCCTTCGGCGCGCTGCAGCAGCCGTCCCAGTGTCTGCCGCTTGCTGAGCCAACCGGGAAATAGCGCATGTCGATGCGATACACGCAGCAAGGCTCGCTGACGCAAAACCATGATCAGATAAAGCAGCGCTGCAAACAGCACGCTGCCAGCCAGGCTCAGCGCCAGTGCCGTGGCGAGCGCTCCCGAAGAGTGTTCTTCAAGATAGGCCAGTCGTAAGGCATTCAGCCGCTGCTGCACATTACTGGCAGACTGCTGCAAGCTCAGGCCATCCGCCGGATCCAGATCACCGGCAACAATATTGAACAGCGACTTCCCATTGACCGACAGCCGGTAGCCCGCACTAGCTCCCTGCCCGTATGGCGTCGCTTCAACCGGATGGCTGGCGTCTGCCGTCTCCAGTACCTGCAGGCGGGCCTGCACCCTGGCCACGCGTTGCTGGGCAGTCAACTCCCCCTCTTTGGCCATGAACAGATAAACCGGCTGCCCTCCCAGCACCAGCGTGCGTTGCTGTTCCCAGCTATCTGGTGCCAGCCGTGGCTCCGCCGCCTGCACCAGCCAAGGCAGCAACAAGGAAAGGATACAGAACAGAATTCGGGCCATGATGCACCTCCTGTCAATGACAGCAACATCATAGCCGTTTGCTGCCCTCACGGGCAGGTAGGTCACCGTAGTACCCCGCCAAACCAGGCAGTCGACATAACAAAGCCGCCCAGGTGGCGGCTGTGCGGGCATCAGCAGCGGCGCGAACGGCCGCAATGCAGCACTCCAACGCAAAAAGCCCAGCTCGGATGAGCTGGGCTTCTAATGGGGAGTCTGGCGGTGTCCTACTTTCACATGGCGAATGCCACACTATCATCGGCGCTAAGGCGTT
>NZ_JACERN010000047.1 GCF_013911085.1 Aquitalea aquatica | reverse complement strand
GGGGAGGGCGGGTTGAGCAAGCCGGCTAGTTTACGCTGGCGGGTTTATTGTTGCAAAACCTGAGTTTAAGGCTTAGAATCGCGGGTTTCAGATTCCGCTCATCAGGAGAAAGATTCATGGCTAACAGCGCACAAGCTCGCAAGCGTGCACGCACAGCCCTTAAGCAGCGCGCGCATAACGCCAGCCTGCGTACTGCGTTCCGTACTGCAGTAAAGAAAGTGCTCAAGGCAATTGAAGGTGGTGACAAGGCTGCGGCCAAGGTTGTGTTCCACGCTTCCACCAAAGTAATCGACCGTATCGCTGACAAAGGCGTGTTCCACAAGAACAAGGCAGCTCGTCATAAGAGCCGTCTGTCTGCTCAGATCAAGGCCATGGCCTGATCCCAGCCCAGCGCTGACGAATACGCAAAAAGGCCCCGCAAGTGCGGGGCCTTTTGTGTTTTCCGGGCCAGCTTAGCCTCGGCTTTGTTGCGCCAGTGCCACGACCCGTGTTTCAGCCCAGCAGGGCAAAGGCCTGGCTGGCCATTTCCCCTTCTTCATCGGTAGCCAGTACGTAAGCGTGATGCGGGCTGCCGGCGCTGGTCAATTGCCGTGCATGGGCCAGATTGGCGGCGTGATCGGCTTCAAAGCCCAGCCAGCCCAGTTGACCCAACACGCGGCCGCGTACTTCAGCCGAATGCTCACCAATGCCTGCGGTAAAGATGATGGCGTCCAGCCCCTTCATGGCTCCCGCCAGCGAGGTGATCTCGCGCACGATGCGATAGCAGAACAGCTCCACCGCCTCACGCGCTGCCGGCAGGCTGCTGGCCAGCAGTTCGCGCATGTCGGCGGACACACCACCGGATACCCCCAGCAGACCGGAGTTTTTGTATAGTTCGCGCCGTACCTCGCCCACACCCATGCCTTCGTGTTCCATCCAGTACAGCACCACTTCCGGGTCCAGATAACCCGGTCGCGTGCCCATCATCAGGCCATCTACTGCAGAAAACCCCATGCTGGAGGCCACGCTGCGGCCTTGCTGGATGGCGCAGGCGCTGGAGCCACTGCCCAGATGGCACACCGCTACCATGGCATCGGCCAACCCCAGGCTAGCCAGCTTGCGGGTGATGGAGGCATAGGACAGGCCGTGAAAGCCGTAGCGGCGTACGCCTTCGTCGTGCCAGTGGCGGGCAATGCCGAAGCGGGTAGCCACTTCCGGCTGGCTTGCGTGAAAGGCGGTATCAAAGCAGGCCAGCTGCGGCAGCGCGGGGTCGAGCGCGCGAAACGCTTCGATCACCTGCAGGCTGACCGGCTGGTGTAGCGGGGCCAGCGGGATATATGCCTCTAGTGCCTGGCAACTGTCCTCATCCAGCCGGGTGACTGCGTGGAAGCGACTGCCGCCATGCACCACCCGATGCACCACGGCGGCGACCGCGATGCCGTGGTCGGCCAGGGTGTTGATCATGGCGGCAACGGCAGCCTCGCGGCTGTCATCACCCAATTCGCGTTCTTCCAGTTGCTGGTGCAGGGTGTCGTGCAGGCTGAGGCTGGTGTGCTTCTGGCCAAAGTGGTCGATCAGGCCGCGCATCAGCAGTGCGCCGCCATCCATGGCGTAGGCGCGGAACTTGAGGGTGGAGGAGCCGGCGTTGACGGCAATCAGCGCCTTGATCACTGGCTGGCCCCACGACGGCGGTGCGCCAGCACATTGGCCACGGCGGCCGAGGCCAGGCGGCCGGTGGCATCTTCGGCACGGCTGGTCAGTACGATGGGGACGCGCGCGCCCATCACGATGCCGGCGGAGGCCGCGGCCGCCAGATAGGTCAGCTGCTTGGCCAGCATATTGCCCGATTCCAGGTCAGGCACCAGCAGGATGTCCGGGTCGCCGGCCACTTGCGACACGATGCCCTTGGTATCGGCGGCCTCGTGCGAGATGGCATTGTCGAAGGCCAGCGGGCCATCCAGCAGGGCACCCTTGATCTGGCCACGGTCTGCCATCTTGCACAGCGCGGCAGCATCCAGCGTGGCGCGCATGGCTGGGTTGATGGTTTCCACTGCTGCCAGAATGGCGACCTTGGGGCAGGCAATGCCCAGGGCGTGGGTCAGGTCGATGGCGTTCTGGCAGATGTCGCGCTTGGTCATCAGGTCGGGCTCGATGCTGATGGCGGCATCGGTGATGAACAGATAACGCGGATAGCTTTCCACCTTCATGATGAACACATGGCTGATACGGCGGTCGGTGCGGATGCCGGTATTGCGCGCCAGTACTTCGCTCATGAATTCGTCGGTGTGCAGGCTGCCCTTCATCAGGATGTCGGCATAGCCATCACGCACCAGCTTGACTGCCTCTTCGGCGGAGGCATGGCTGTGCGGGGTGTCGATCACTTCGTAGCGGGAAAGGTCGACATCCAGTTCTTCCGCCAGCTTGTTCAGCCGGCTGCGCGGGCCGATCAGGATGGGGGTGGCAATGCCGTGTTCGGCTGCCTCTACCGCACCCAGCAAGGCTTCGCGGCTGCAGGGGTGGGCCACGGCCATGGGCAGCGGACCCAGATTGGTGGCTTGTTGCAGGATGTCGTCAAATGCTTTGTCATCGCGGGTCATGGATGGTCTCCGGGGCGCGAGCAGGATAGGGGAGGCTGGCCAGCGCAGGCGCTGGCCGCCGTGGCATCAGGCCATGATGTGATGGCCGCCATCGACATAGATGGTCTGGCCGGTAAGGCTGCGGGCGGCATTGGAAATGAGGAAGGCGCAGGTCATGCCCACGTCTTCGATATCCACCAGCTTGTTTTGCGGTGCACGGGCGATGGCGTCGTCGATCAGCTGGTCGAAGTGGGCAATGCCGGAGGCGGCGCGAGTCTTGAGCGGGCCGGGAGAAACCGCATGCACGCGGATGCCCTTGGGGCCGAGTTCGCTGGCCATATAGCGCGACACGCTTTCCAGCGCGGCCTTGACCGGGCCCATCATGTTGTAGTTTTCCACCACTTTGTCAGCACCGTAGTAGCTCATGGTGATCAGCGAGCCGCCATCTTTCATCAGCGGTTCGGCATGGCGGGCCATTTCCACGAAGGAGTAGCAGGAAACATGCATGGCTTGCTGGAAACCGTCGCGCGAGCAGTCGACCACACGGCCATGCAGATCATCCATCGGGCAGAAGGCGATGGAGTGAATGACAAAGTCCAGCTTGCCCCAGTGTTGCTCGATATCGGAGAACACTTGTTGCATCTGGCCCGGCTGCTCCACATCCAGCGGCATGACCAGCGGGGCTTCCAGTTTGTCGGCCAGCGGGCGCACGTATTTTTCCGCCTTGGCGTTCAGATAGGTGACGGCGACTTCGGCCCCCAGCTCACGCAGCACGCTGGCGCAGCCGTAGGCGATGCTGTTTTCGTTGGCGATGCCGACAATCAGGCCTTTTTTGCCATTGATGATATTGCGGATGCTATCCATATAATCCTCTTGTAAAACCATTTTTTAGAGTAGGTCGATGTCATCCTGGCAGCGCGATGTTGCGAGTGCGTGAAAACAGCATTTTTGTATTGCGGCGACAGTCGGATATAATCGAAGGTTTGCGGGTAAGCTACTTGTGTTTGCCTTCTCTGGCCGCACTTTGCATCATAGGTCAGAGTCACGCATTTATTGTGCACTGCAGTAAAAGCGTATTGTGCACTGTAGCAAAAATACGCCATTTATGCCATTTACATGATGGTTGGAGTGAAATATGCCGATCTACGAATACCGCTGTACTGCCTGTGGCGCAGCCAAGGAACATCTGCAGAAAATGAGCGATGAGCCGATCGCCCAGTGCCCGGCCTGTGGCAGTGCCGACTATCACAAGCAATTGTCCGCTGCGGGCTTCCAGCTGAAGGGTTCCGGCTGGTATGCCACCGACTTCAAGAATGGTAGCTCCTCTTCCGGCAGCTCCGGCGCGGGTGGTGGCGGCCACAGCTGCGGCAATGGTTCTTGCGGCGGCGGGTGCGCTTAACACTCCATGACACAAATCAAAATGACCGTACGGGGCTATCTGGTGGCCGGCCTGCTGATCTGGCTGCCGCTGGGCATTACCCTGTGGGTGCTGAACCTGATCATCGGTTCGCTGGACCAGACGCTGAACCTGCTGCCGCACGAGTGGCGGCCGGAGCAGCTGTTTGGCTTCCGCATACCCGGCTTGGGGGTGGTGTTTGCCTTTCTGATGCTGCTGGGTACCGGCATGTTCGCGGCCAATGTACTGGGCCAGCGCCTGGTGGATTTCTGGCACGGGCTGCTGTCGCGCACGCCTTTCGTCAAGTCCATCTACAACAGCGTCAAGCAGGTCAGCGACACGCTGCTGTCGGACTCGGGTCAGGCTTTCAAGAAGGCGCTGCTGGTGCGCTGGCCGCATCAGGATGCCTGGACGGTAGCCTTCCAGACCGGTTCGCCGGCACCGCAAGTGCTGGCTGAAATGGGTGAGGAAGAGCATGTCAGCGTCTATGTGCCGACCACACCGAATCCGACTTCCGGCTATTTCATCATGGTGCCCAAGCGGGACACGCGTGAATTGACCATGAGCGTGGACGACGCGCTGAAATACGTGATCTCCATGGGGGTGGTGGTACCCAATCCGCCGCCGCAGGAGCAACGCTCCCGCCTGAACGACGAACTCAATCGCCAGGGCTAGGCTGCCATGCTGCCTGGCCCTGCAGTGCACTGAACTACATTCAGACTTACCAATACCGAATTCAAGACAAGGGTTATCCGATGCGTACCGATTACTGCGGACTTATTGACAAGAAATACCTCGGCCAGACCGTTACCGTGAAAGGCTGGGCGCACCGTCGCCGCGACCACGGTGGTGTAATCTTCATCGACCTGCGCGACCGCGAAGGCCTGGTGCAGGTGGTGATTGATCCGGACACCCCGGAAGCCTTCAAGCTGGCCGACAGCAGCCGTAACGAATTCGTGCTGGCCATTACCGGCATCGTGCGCGAACGTCCGGCAGGCACCGCCAACAGCAAGATGATTTCCGGCGAAATCGAAATCCTGGCCAAGGAAATCGAAATCCTCAACAGCGCCGCCACCCCGCCTTTCCAGATCGACGACGAGAACATCTCGGAAAACGTCCGTCTGCTGAACCGTGTGATCGACCTGCGTCGTGCGCCGATGCAAAAGAACCTGCGTCTGCGCTACCGCGTGGCCATGGGTGTGCGTAATCACCTGGACAAGCAGGGCTTCATCGACATCGAAACCCCGATGCTGACCCGCTCCACCCCGGAAGGCGCCCGCGACTACCTGGTGCCGTCCCGCGTGCATCCGGGCGAATTCTTTGCGCTGCCGCAATCGCCGCAGCTGTTCAAGCAGCTGTTGATGGTGGCCGGTTTCGACCGCTACTACCAGATCACCAAGTGCTTCCGCGACGAAGACCTGCGTGCCGACCGTCAGCCTGAATTCACCCAGATCGATATCGAAACTTCGTTCCTGAACGAAGACGAGATCATGGACATCACCGAAAACATGGCGCAGGAAATCTTCCGCGATGTGATGAATGTCGAGCTGGGCAAGTTCCCGCGCATGACCTACGGCGATGCCATGTTCCTGTACGGCTCGGACAAGCCGGACCTGCGTGTCTCGCTCAAGTTCACCGAACTGACCGATCTGATGAAGACCGAGGAATTCAAGGTCTTCCGTGGTGCCGCCGATATGCCGAACGGCCGCGTAGTGGCCTTGCGCGTACCGGGTGGTGCCGCCATTTCCCGCAAGGAAATCGACGAGTACACCCAGTTTGTCGGCATCTACGGTGCCAAGGGTCTGGCCTATATCAAGGTCAACGACAAGAGCAAGATCACCAACGACGAAACCAGCGGCCTGCAGTCGCCCATCGTCAAGTTCCTGTCGGTGGCTGCGCTGGAAGAAATCATGGCGCGCACCGGTGCCGACAACGGCGACATCATCTTCTTTGGTGCTGACAAGGCCAAGGTGGTGAACGAAGCCATCGGCGCGCTGCGTATCAAGATCGGTCATGAGCGTGGTGAGAAGGATGGTTACTTTGTGCGCGAATGGCGTCCGCTGTGGGTGGTGGATTTCCCGATGTTCGAACACGACGAAGAAGCCGACCGCTGGACTGCCTGCCACCATCCGTTCACCAGCCCGAAACCGGGCCATGAAGACCTGATGGACACCGACCCGGCTGCCTGCCTGGCGCGTGCCTACGACATGGTGCTGAACGGCTGGGAAATCGGCGGTGGTTCGGTGCGTATCCACCGTGCCGACGTGCAGGAAAAGGTCTTCGCCGCGCTGAAGATCACCCCGGAAGAGCAACAGAACAAGTTTGGCTTCTTGCTGGACAACCTGAAGTTTGGCGCGCCGCCGCACGGTGGCCTGGCTTTCGGTCTGGACCGTCTGGTTACCCTGATGGCTGGTGCCGAGTCCATCCGCGACGTGATTGCCTTCCCCAAGACCCAGCGTGCCCAGTGTCTGCTGACCAATGCGCCGAACGCAGTGGACGACAAGCAGCTGCGCGAACTGAACCTGCGTCTGCGCCAGAAGGCTGAGCCGGCAGCCTGAGCCTGATGGCTTTGGGCATGTGCTCAGAAAACGGACACTGCGGTGTCCGTTTTTATTTTTCTTGTAAATTATCTATGTACATATGTAAAATTATAATTAATTCAAGGAGAGCAAAATGACACGGCAAGCTGACAACAAGGCCATCGTGGTAGAACGTACCCAGACCGGGGTGAAAATCGAAAAGCGCCTGCTCAAGGTATTGAAAGCCATGGCCGAGTATCACGACATCACCCTGGGCGACCTGCTGGAAGGCATCGTGCTGCATGCCTTTGATGGCAAGGTGGCCTTTGGCGAAGAGTCGCTGGCACGCATCCGCCAGCTCAAAGAGGTATACGGCCTGGAGCTGGATGCCAGCGCCAGCCACCGGCTGCAGGAAAAGTCCTGACGCTCCATGGCGGGTGCAAGGGTCGGACAGCTTGAAACCACAGCCTGCCGCCCGCATCTAATAAAGATCGCCAGCAGGGCGAACCGGCTATTGCGAAACTTTATCGACACGATATGGATTTACAATTTGCCGGTCACGGGCGGGCTGTTTTATAAAGCCCCCGCATTCCGCAGCGTTTTCGCATCGCCCGATACCGTAAACGCTGTCATATCAAGAAACTCAAGGAGATCCGCATGGCCGTACTCGTTGGTAAGCAAGCACCGTTCTTCGCTGGTGAAAAAACCTTCTCCGCCGTTCTGGGCGATGGTCAGATTGTTGACAACTACTCCTTCCAGGAAGCCACTGCCGGCAAATACGCCGTAGTGTTCTTCTATCCGCTGGATTTCACTTTTGTTTGCCCGTCCGAGCTGATCGCCTTTGATCACCGCCTGGCTGAATTCAAGGCCCGCAATGTAGAAGTGATTGGCGTATCCATCGACAGCCAGTTCACCCACGCTGCATGGCGCAACACCCCGGTGGAAAAGGGTGGCATCGGCCAGGTTGGTTACACCCTGGTGGCCGACATCCAGCACGAACTGTGCAAGGCTTTTGACGTGGAAGCCGACGGTGGTGTGGCCTTCCGTGGCTCCTTCCTGATCGACAAGGCTGGCGTGGTACAGCACCAGGTGGTTAACAACCTGCCGCTGGGCCGCAATGTGGACGAAATGATCCGCATGGTCGATGCCCTGCAATTCACCGAAGAGCACGGCGAAGTGTGCCCGGCTGGCTGGAACAAGGGCAAGAAGGGCATGAAGCCGAGCGCCGACGGCGTGGCTTCCTACCTGGCAGAAAACGCTGCTCAGCTGTAATTGTTCTGCTTGACCTGCCGTTATTACGGCAGCGTTGGTACGTGAACCCCGCTTTCAGGCGGGGTTTTTGCGTGTGGCCTGCTATACCTGAGTAAACAGATATAAATAGGTGGCCCATTTGCAACAGTCTCCTCCTCAGGTAGAAACAGCCGTCCGGCTACATATCCTGAGCCTGACGCGTGATGCCCAGCCATTTTCCATGATTGCTGCAGCTCTGCTGGCGCTGACCATGCTCATGCATAGCCCCTGGCCCAATGTGGCTGGCTGGTGGGGTTGTATATTCTGTGGCCAGCTGTGCTATCGGCAGCAGATCGTCGGTCTGTTGCGCCAAAGCCTGTTGAGCCAGTCCATCAGCCAGCGCGATTTTCGCCGCTTCTGTGGTTATTCGCTGCTGATCAGCCTGCTGTGGAGCAGTGCGCCATGGTGGCTGGTCAGGGATAACGACCCGCTGTATATGATGCTGGTGTTGCTGTGGCTGGCGGCGGTGGCCGCCGCCTATGCCGCCTATTTTTCCAGCGTGCGTCCCCTGTTTTATCTGGCGTTGCTGGTGTTGGTGCTGGGGGCCATGCTCAAGCTGCTGCTCAGCGGCGTGCCGGTGTTGTATCTGGCCGCCTTGTCCTGCCTGTTGTACGGCGTGGCATTGGTGGTGGTGATCTGGCCCTTGCATCGCATCATTCGCGACAGCTTTGTTGCGCGCGATGAAAACAGCCAGTTGCTGACCGAGCTGAGTGTGCAGCAGCAGCAACTGGAAGCGGTGAATCTGCAACTGGAAGAGCAGGGGCGCTTGCTGGACGAAGCCTTGGTCAAGGTGGAGGAACTGGTGGCACATGATCCGCTGACCGGCGCGCTCAGCCGGCGCGCCATCATGTTGCAGGGCGAGCGACTGCTCGAGCATGCCAGTGTGTCGGGGCAGCCATTTTGTCTGGCCATGCTGGACTTGGACCATTTCAAGGCCATCAATGATCATTTTGGCCATCTGGTGGGCGATGAGGTGCTGCGCCAGACCTGTCTGTTGCTGGGGACCGACCTGCGCGGCAGTGACAGCCTGGGGCGCTATGGCGGGGAGGAGTTCATGCTGCTGCTTAGCGGTGTGGAGCTGGCCCAGGCACAGCCACGGCTGGAGCAGATGCGGCTGCGGCTGCAGCAACACGACTGGTCAGACTTGACCCCGCAGCGGCCGGTGACGCTGTCCATTGGCCTGGTTGCCTGGCAGCCGGGGCTGGACCTGGCACAGCTGATTCATCGCGCCGACAATTTGCTCTATGCCGCCAAACGGGCGGGACGCAACCGCGTGATGGTGGAGCAGACGGCGGCGCTGGCCGAGAAAGGCAGTGCATGAAGCCTGTGCTCGCATTGCCGCAGGACGATGCCGGATGGCGTGAAGAGGCGGACTTGGTGCGCTACTTCATCGACATCGCTTATCGCTCGATTCCGGCCGTGATCTGCGGCGTGGCCATTCTGGTCGCCTTCATGTACCAGCACGCGCTGCCCTTGCATCTGGCGGTGTGGTTGCTGCTGTTCGGCCTGGTCGAGTGGCGACTGTGGTGGGTGATTCGCCGTTTTCGGCGTGCCGACCTGCATCCGGGCAGCGTGTTCCAGCACTACACGGCGGTGCGCGATTGCGTGCTGGCCGATTGCCTGCTGTGGGGGGCTGCTATCTGGGTGATGGACGCACATCAACTGGATAATCCGTATCACATGCTGCTGCTATTGTGGCTGACCGGTATCTTTGCCTTGCTCTGCATCATGGTGGCGGCTTGTCGGGATATCCACGCCCTGTTCTTTGTCGCGTTCTGGGGCTATCCGCTGTGCAGTCTGCTGGCGCATGGCCAGCGGCTGGAGTGGATGGTCCTGGCTGGCTTGCTACTGTATCTGGCGGCGCAGTGGCGTTTTGTCAGCCGTTTCCACCGCACGCTGTTCGATACCGTCAAACTGCGGCATGACAATCAGAGCATGATGCAAAGCCTGGTGGAGTTGCATGTGCAATCTGCCGTCAAGCGTGAACAGCTGGAGCAACAGCAAAGAGCGCTGACCGAGGCCATTGCCGAGCGCCAGCGGCTGCTGGAGTGCGATGCCCTGACTGGCTGCTATAACCAGCGTGCCTTGCGCCGGCAACTGGATATCCACGCGGCAGACAGCACAGCCAGCGGCCGTGTGTGGGCCTTGTCCATGCTGGATCTGGATCATTTCAAGCAGGTCAATGACAGCTTTGGCCATCAGGCGGGAGACACCGTGTTGCAGCAACTGGTGCAAGAGCTGTCCCGCCTGTTGCCACCAGGGCTGGAGCTATTCCGTTATGGCGGTGAGGAGTTTGTCATTCTGGCCGCCAGGCTGGGCGAGGCCGATCTGGCTGGCATGCTGGACGACATTCGCCTGACGTTGGCCATGGCACGCTGGGAAGCGTTGCCTGCCAGTTGGCAACAGACCTTGTCAGCCGGGGTGGTGGCCTGCCGGCCGGGGGATCCGGTCAACCATAGCCTGCAACTGGCCGACATGGCCCTGTATGCGGCCAAGCATCAGGGGCGCAACCGGGTCTGTCTGGCCAGCACGCTGGCCGCGCCGGCGCTGGAGCGCTTTAGCCGTAGCGGCTAGGCGCGTTATTTCAGTGGCAGTTTGGCCTTGACCGTGTGCATCATGGTGGCTTGTGCGCTGGCCACCGGGTGCAGGCCGTCAGGCTGAAACTTGCTGATGTCAGTGGCAAAGCCGGCGACCAGCAGCGGTACATAGGGCAGCTGGTTGCGTTTGGCGATACTGTCGTATACCGCGCGGAACTCCGCAGTGTAGCGGGGGCCATAGTTGCTGGGCAGTGCCATGCCAACCAGCACCACCCGTGCTGCAGCCCGGCGCGACAGATTCACCATCTGCTGCAGATTGTCCTGCAGTCTGGACATGGGCAGGCCGCGCAGGCCGTCATTGGCACCCAGCTCCAGTACCACGATATCGGGTTTATGGCGGCGCAGTGCCTCCGGCAACCGTGCCAGGCCGCCATCGCTGGTTTCTCCGGAGATGCTGGCATTGATAATCCGGTGTCGTGGCTCCAGATCCTGTTGTAGCAGGCTGACCCAGCCTTGGCCCGGTGCCAGTCCGTAGCCTGCTGACAGGCTGTCCCCCATCACCAGAATGGTGGCGGCAGAGGCCGGCAGCGCCAGCAGGGCGGCACACAGAACGCGAACAATGTAGACCATTGCAGAAGGCATATGACTCCAATCGATAACAAGGCAGTGCTGTCGGCGCAGAATCTGGCCAAACAGGTAGTGTTTAACGGCGAACCGCTGAATATTCTGCATGCGGCCAGCCTGAGCGTAGGCCCGGGCGAGAGTGTGGCCATCGTCGGGGCTTCCGGCTCTGGCAAATCGACCCTGCTGTCCTTGCTGGCCGGACTGGATCAGCCCAGCAGCGGAGAAGTGGCCTTGTTCGGCCAGTCGCTGGCTGGGCTCAATGAAGACGGCAGGGCGTTGTTGCGCAGAGACAAGGTGGGGTTCGTCTTCCAGAATTTCCAGCTGATGCCACAGCTGACCGCACTGGAAAACGTCATGCTGCCGCTGGAACTGGCTGGGCGCAAGGACGCACGCGACAGCGCCAGCCAGATGTTGTCGCATGTCGGCCTCGGGCAGCGGCTGCGGCACTATCCGCGCCACCTGTCCGGCGGCGAGCAGCAGCGCGTGGCACTGGCGCGGGCTTTTGCCATCCATCCTGGCATTTTGTTTGCCGATGAGCCAACCGGCAACCTGGATGCCGCTACCGGCCGTCAGATCATCGACCTGCTGTTCCAGCTCAATAGCGAACAACACACCTCGCTGGTGTTGGTGACCCACGATAACGAGCTGGCCAGCCGCTGCGATGCCATTTACCGCCTGGTGGATGGCCGCCTGAACGGAGCGCGGGCATGAGCTGGTGGAGCCGTCTGCTGCTGGCCGCACGCTTTGTGCGACGCGAAATCGTTTCGGGCGAACTGACCATTCTGGCGTTGGCGCTGCTGGTGGCGGTGACGGCGCTGACCAGCGTGAGCTTTTTTTCCGACCGGGTCGAGCGCGCGCTAACCACCCAGGCCACCCAGTTGCTGGCGGCTGATCTGGTACTCAACGGCAATCAGCCGGCACCACCGGCCATTCGCCAGGAGGCGCAACGGCGTGGTCTGCAGCTGGCCGACAATATCAGTTTCCCCTCCATGGTGTTCGCCCAGGGGCAGGCGACACTGGCCACCTACAAGGCAGTCAGCAACAGTTATCCGCTACGCGGTGAAATTACCTTGCGCGGCGCAGACGGACAGTCAAGCAAGGGTGTGTTGCACCCGGCTGCCGGTACGGTATGGGCGGATGCCCGCCTGCTGCGCAAGCTGGGGCTGAAGCTGGGCGAGCGCATCAGTGTCGGCAATACCTCGCTGCTGCTCAGCGGGGAAATCCTGCGCGAGCCGGACGGGGCAATGGACCTGTACAACTTTGTGCCACGGCTGATGTTCAACAGTGCCGACCTGCCCGCTACTGGCTTGATCCAGGAAGGCAGCCGCGCCCGTTGGCGTTTGATGCTGGCCGGGGACGACCAGCAGATCAGCGCCTTTCGCCAATGGCTGGGCCAGCATTTGCCGGCCGGCAGCCGGCTGGAAAATGTGGAAGAAGCCCGCCCGGAAATACGCACGGCGCTGGAGCGGGCACGCCGTTTCCTTGGTCTGACCGCCATGCTCACCGTGGCGCTGGCGGCCGCTGCCGTGGCACTGGCGGTACGGCGTTATCTGGCGCGCCACTGGCAACCGGTGGCGGTATTGCGCTGCATGGGGCTGACCTCGTCCGAGGTATTGGGGCTGTTTGTCTGCCTGTTCTTGCTGCTGGGCTTGCTCAGCGGCGTACTGGGAGCGCTGGCCGGTTATGCCGTGCAGCTGGGGCTGATGCAGCTAAGCAGCCGTTTTGTCGGGGAAGTCCTGCCTGACCCCGGTTGGCATAGCTGGCTGCTGGGGCCGGCTTCTTCACTGCTGTTGCTGGCCGGCCTGGCCTTGCCGCCGCTGCTGGCCATTCGCAATGTCTCGCCACTGGCGGTACTGCGCAACGATGTGGTGTTGTTGCGCAGCAATCTGCTGGCGCCGCTGGCCGCAGTGCTGGCCTTGTTGGCGTTGGCCGCCTGGCAAATGGACGATGCTGTGCTGGCGGCCTGGCTGCTGGCCGGGATGACCGCCTTTTTCGCCGGAGTGGCTGCGCTGGCCTGGGGCATGTTGTGGCTGTTGCGGCGGCTGCCGGCGGGGCCGCGCATCGGCTGGCGCTACGGCGTGGCCAATCTGGCGCGCCGCCCCTGGCTGGCCATCGTGCAGATCGTGGCGCTGGCGGTGGGCATCATGGCCTTGCTGACGCTGACCGTGGTGCGTGACGATTTGATCGCCGCCTGGCAACACAGCATTCCGGCGGATGCGCCCAACAAGTTCGTTATCAATATCCAGCAGAATCAGCGCGCGGCATTGCTCGACCGCTTTGCCGTGGCGGGGCTGCAGCAGCCGGAACTGTCGCCGATGATCCGTGGCCGGCTGATTGCCATCAACGACAAGCCGCTGCGTCCCTCCGCGCTGCAAGACGAGCGGGCCCGCCGTCTGGCCGAGCGCGAGTTCAATCTGTCGTGGCGTGATGATTTACCGCAGGGCAACCAGCTGGTAGCCGGCAGCTGGTGGCAGGGCAAGGCCAAGCCGCAGTTTTCGGTGGAGCAGGGGCTGGCCGGCACGCTGGGCATCCGGCTGGGGGATACGCTGGCCTTTGATATCGGCGGCAGCACCTATCGCGCCCGCGTCACCAGCTTGCGCGCCGTGGCCTGGGACAGCTTCCGGGTGAATTTCTTCGTGCTGGCACCGCCTTCGCTGTTACAGCAGCAGCCGGCTAGCTGGATCAGCAGTTTCCGGCTGGATGGCACGCAGGAGGAGTTCGCCAATCGGCTGGTGGCGGCCTTCCCCAATATCACCATCATTGACGTTACGGCTATTCTGGACGAGGTGCGCGCCATGGTAGACAAGCTCACCCGCGCCATCGAAGCCATGTTCGTGCTGGCGCTGGCAGCCGGTGTGCTGGTGTTGTGGGCGGCGCTGGCAGCCACCCGTGACGAGCGGCTGTCTGATATCGCGCTGATGCGCGCCTTGGGGGCCTCGCGGTCGCAGCTGCGCGCCGTGGTATTGGCCGAGCTGGCCTGGCTGGGGGCGTTTACCGGCCTGCTGGCGGCGCTGGGTGCCATGGGCATCGGCGGTCTTGCCGCCGGCAAACTGTTCAATTTGCCGTTTAGCATCAATATCTGGCTGCTGCCTATCGGCATGGCTTGCGGTGTGGCGGTGGTGACACTGGCGGGCTGGCCGCTGGTTGGCCGGGTAACACGCGCTTCGCCACTGGCGATTTTACGCGCCGGCTAGTAAGCCCATAACAAGGCGGGCAGGATAGCCCGCAAGGAGTGTGGAGAGATGGATACGCAAGTTCTGGCCGCCATGGCCAAGTGGCCGAATGTGCCGGCAGTGTTTGGCTGGTTGCGGCTTGATGGACGCGGGCAGTGGTGGATACGTGATGAGCGGCTGAGCCACGAAGGCATGGTGGCCTTCTTCAACCGCAACTACAGCCGCGATGCACAGGGCCGCTACTATGTGCAGAACGGCCCGCAAAAGGTGTTTGTCAGCCTGGATGCCGCACCGCTGGTGGCACGGCTGGTCGATGGCGCATGGCAGACACTGCCGTGTGATGACGATGTGCAGGCACGTGCGGCCTTCATGACACCCGAAGGCCAGCTGTTCATCGAGATTGCCGGCGAACTGGCTGTGGTGGACGACCGTGATCTGGCGGCGGTCGCCGCTGCTGGCCTTGCCCAATGGGATGGTGATGTCACACGGCTGCCCGCCACCTTGCAGTTGGAGGGCCACCCGCTGCCACTTAGCCTGCATACCCTGTCGGCACTATGGCAGCGTTATGGTGTGGTGACCCGGCCGCAGGCCTAGCCGCTCGCCCGGCCTCAGTCCAACCGTACCGCCCTGGCTCGGACCAGGCGCTGGCGGCCGGCCAGCAGACCGAAGCACAAGGCAGCACCGGCAATGCCACCAAACAGCCAGCCCACCGGAGCCCAGTTGCCGGCCACATCATGGATGATGCCGGCTGCCAGCGGGCCGCAGGCAGCAATGGTATAGCCCACCCCCTGGGCCATGCCCGACAGGTGAGCCGCTACGTGGCTGTCCGGTGAGCGCAGTACCAGCAGGCTGAGCGCCATGCTGAATGCACCACCCTGACCTATGCCCAGCAGCACCGCCCACAGCCATAGCTGGCTTGGCGGGGCATACAGCATGCCCAGCAGGCCGGCCAGCGTCAGCGTCATCACGCAGGCGATGGGCAGGCGCTGGTCAGGGCAGCGCTGCGCCAGCAATGGCACGCCTAGCGAGGCAATCACCTGCACCATGATCGACAGCGACATCATCAGGCCGGCATCCAGCGGCGACAGCCCGCGTTCAATCAGAATCGACGGCATCCAGCCAAATACGATGTAGGACAGCGAAGACTGCAGGCCCATATAGGCGGTGACCTGCCAGGCCAGTGCTTCACGCCATAGTCCGCTGACCTGCCAGTGGCCGGCATGTTGCTGCTGCCCCTGGCCCAGTTGTGGCCACCACACCGCGAAAGCCAGCAGGGCCGGGATGGCCCAGAAAGCCAGTGCCGCCTGCCAGCGTTGACCAAACAGGTGATCCAGCGGCACGGTGGCGCCGGCGGCCAGCGCCGCACCCAGGCACAGGGCCATGGTGTAAACGCCGGTCATCAGGCCGGCCTGCTGCGGAAAGTCGCGCTTGACGATGCCCGGCAGTAGCACGCCGATCATGCCGATGGCGGCTCCGGATAGCAGCGAACCCAGCAGCAGGCCGTGCAGGCCAAGCTGGCTGCGCAGGGCGATGCCGGCCGCCAGCAGCAATAGCACGGCGGCAATGCTGCGTTCGCTGCCAAAGCGGCGCGCCAGTTGCGGTGCCAGCGGGCCAAACAGCCCCAGGCACAGTACCGGCAGCGTGGTGAGCAGGCCGGCCATGGTGGCGGAAATGCCTATTTCGGTTTTGATCTGCCCCAATACCGGGGCCAGGCTGGACAGGGCGGGGCGCAGATTGATGCCGATCAGCACCAGGCCCAGCACCAGCAGCCAGCGCGGGGAGGTGGGTACGGGGGCCTGCTGCACACCATCATCATCGATTTCGGCGTCTATCAGCAGTTCGTCCGCCAGACTGGGCGGCGCAGAGTGGGAAGTGCGGGACATGATGTTCTTTTATTGGGGTTGAACGTGTGGCAATCAGCCTGCACTGGGTGGCAGCAGGGTATCCAGTGCCTGCAATAGCGGGCCGGTGACTGCGGCGGCGGCCCGGGCGGCAGCGGCTGCATCGCCATTGCGAATGGCGGTGACGATGGCCTGATGCGAGGCCAGGTCCGGATCGGGCAGCGCCTCGTCCTGAATGGAGAACTGGATGCCCAGTTGCACCGTGCGCGAGAAATAGCGGTACAGCTCGGCCAGTGCAGCGTTGCCGCAGGCATCGGCAATGGCCAGATGAAAGTCCAAATCGCGGGCAATGAAGTCGTCGGCGTTTTGGTACTGCTGTTGTTCGCCGCGTACCGCCAGGCAGCGTTCAATCTGGGCAATGTCCTGCTCATCGGCGCGCAGGGCCGCCAGTCGGGCGGTGCTTTCCTCCAGTACCGCCCGTACTTCCAGCTGCTCGCGCAGGCTGGCCCGGCTGATGCTGCGCATGGCCTCGGCCGGGCTGGTGATGGCACGGACATAGGTGCCGTCGCCCTGGCGGACTTCCAGCAGGCCGGCATACAGCAATACCCGGACCGCTTCGCGCACGGTATTGCGGCTGATGCCCAGTTGTTCGGCCAGCTCCGGCTCGGTGGGAATACGGCTGCCCACGGCCCATATGCCGCTGGTCAGTCGCTGGCCCAGTTCCTCTAGCGCCAGATCAACCAGCGAACGCTTGCTTTGTGTCAGTTTTGTCATGGCTATGGTTATTCATCCAATCATCCTATGTATTTTGCCGTGTGTTGGCACTGGAGGCAAGCGGGAGATTGGGAGAGTGTGGAGTGGAGGGCTGCGGGGATGAGAGTAGGAGTGGCGGGCTGGAACAGCCCGCCTGACTGCTTATTTGGCTGCGGAAGCGGAATCCTTCACGCATTTCTTCACAAAGCTGTTCTTGGCAGCGCCAGCCAGTTTCTTGTCGGCGGCCTTGCCTTCACACATGGCTTGCGGTGCGGCAGCCTTGCTGTCTTTTTCACATTTCTTCAGGAAGCTGGTCTTGGCGGCGCCAGCCAGTTTTTTCTCGGCCGCCTTGGCATCACAGCTGGCGTCTGCAGCCAGAGCGACATTGGCAGTGGCCAGGGTCAACAGTGCCATCATCACGAATTTGCGCATTGCAGGTTCCTTTTATGTTGGGCGGGAGATATTCCCGGCTTGCCGGCCGGCGTTGAGGGTGAAAAACCGGCCTCAGGCAAACTACCATAAAACACATGACAAAAATTATCCATTACGGATTGTTACAGCGCTTTTCAAAGTTTGTTCCTGGTGCGATCACTTGGCTGGCGATAGCGCGTGGGCCAGCTGGCGCGCGTTCTTGGTGGTCCAGTTGTTGATCATCTTTTTCAACAGCTCGGCAGTGATGGCTTCGTCCTTGGTCTTGCTGCCCGGGTTTTCCAGCAGGTTGACGCCGCCAGCCAGCAAGGTGTGATCCTGCGAGTCGTCAAGCTGGCCCATGGTGGACACTTTTAGCAGATAGGGATCGGTGCCGGTTGCGAAGCGCGCCAGATTAAAGGCCGCCTTGATCGGCAGGATGTCGCTGACTGCCAGGCCCGGTTTGTCCTGCTGGAAGCCGGTTACCGCCACCCGTAGGCGGGCCACGCCTGGCCCCGGCTCGGTGACCACCTTGATGTGTTCCTTGCGCAGCGCGGTTTCCATGCTCATGCGGTAGTAGCGGTCGATCTTGTTTTTTTCGGCGGCGACCAGCAGCTGCCAGTTGCCGTCGGGCTGTCTTTCCAGAAATGACAGGGGCTCGAGAATGATGGCGTGGTACTGCTTGAGGTCTGCGCCTGGCTTGAGATAAAGCATCTGGCCGGGCACTTTGGGATTGGGCTGGAAAGCTTCCGGCGGCAGATTGAACAAGTGTTGCTGGTTTTCCTCGGCGATGGCTGTGTGGCTGAGCGCGCTCATGGCGACCATGGCGCAGGCAAGGCGGAAAAACGGTTTCATTGCAGGTGTCTCCGGTATGGGGTGTGCAGCATGGGAGAAGGCCGCTGGCCAGGAGTTCCCTCATGTGGGCAGCTCGGCGCAGAGCTTACTATAGCTGCCATGACATTGTGATGCTTGCCCACCTTCAAGCTGACGCGGTGGCAGGCCGGAGTGTGGTGACCCGTCCCATGCGGCATGCCAGACATGGCCCTTGCTGGTATCATCTCCCCCTTGCCCAATCACCCTGTCGCCGATACCCGCCGTGCCTGCCAAACCCAGACGAAAATCTCCTGCCTTGTGGCCTCGCATCCTGTTGCTGGCCGTGCTCACCGTTGCCGCCTGGCTGAGCTGGGTGGTGCTCATTCCGGTCGACCTGCCGCAATCGCCTTACAAACTGACTATCGGCCCCAACCGCACACTGGGGCAGGTGGCGCGGGCTTTGGCGGATGAAGGGGTCATCCGCAACCGCAATATCATGATGTTGCTGGGGCGGGCGCAGGGCATGGATCGCAAGATCAAGGCCGGCCTCTACCAGTTCAATGAATCGGTATCGATGTGGAACATTCTGCAGCGGCTGGCGGATGGCCATCCCGACGAGGCCAGCCTGACCGTGATCGAGGGCTGGAGCTTCCGCCAGCTGCGGCAGGCAGTCGACCGCAATCCGGATATCGTGCATGAAGCGCGTGAGCTGAGCGATGCCCAGTTGCTGCAGCAGCTGGGGCTGAACGATATCAAGCCGGAAGGGCTGTTTTTCCCCAGCACTTATCTGTTTACGCCCGGCAGCAGCGATCTGGATCTGTACCGTCGCGCTTACGCCACCATGCAGCAGAAGCTGGAAGCCGCCTGGGCCGCGCGCAAGCCGGATCTGCCCTATCACACGCCGTATGAGTTGCTGATCATGGCCAGCCTGGTGGAAAAGGAAACCTCGCTGGATGCCGACCGCCCGCTGGTGGCCGCCGTGTTCGTCAATCGCATCAACAAGGGCATGCGCCTGCAGACCGACCCCTCGGTCATCTACGGCATGGGTACCGCTTATCAGGGCAATATCAGCAAGGCCGACCTGCGCCGCGATACCCCTTACAATACCTATACCCGTAGCGGCCTGACACCGACGCCCATCTCGCTGCCCGGCAAGGCCGCGCTGGAAGCTGCCGCCAATCCGGCCAACTCCAGCGCCCTGTATTTCGTGGCCAAGGGCGATGGCAGCTCCTATTTCTCGGAAACGCTGGAGCAGCACAATCAGGCGGTGCGCAAATATATTCTGAAGAAAGGCTCCAATGGCTGAGCACACTGGCCGTTTCATCACGCTGGAAGGCATCGATGGCGCTGGCAAGAGCACGCATCTGGGCTTTATCCGCGACTGGCTAACCGCGCATGACATTGCGGCTGAATTCACCCGCGAACCGGGCGGCACTCCGCTGGGCGAGCAGGTGCGCGCCCTGTTGCTGGCGGTAGATACCCAGGTCTCGCTGGAAGCGGAAACCCTGCTGATGTTCGCCTCGCGCCAGCAGCTGCTGTCCAGTCTGATCCGCCCGGCACTGCAAGCCGGACGCTGGGTGGTGTCCGACCGCTTTACCGATTCCACTTTCGCCTTTCAGGGTGGTGGGCGCGGCGTGGCCGCCGAGCGCATTGCCGTGCTGGAAGACTGGGTGCAGCAAGGCCTGCAGCCGGACCTGACCCTGCTGTTTGATGTACCGCTGGATGTGGCCAGCCAGCGCATGGCCGGCAGCCGCCAGCTGGACCGTTTCGAGCAGGAAAAGGCTGATTTCCATCAGCGCGTGCGCGATGCCTATCTGCAACGTGCGGCCCAGGACCCACGTTTCCGGGTGCTGGATGCCACTCGCAGCATTGCCCAGCTGCAACAGGATATCGCTGGCCATCTGGCGGCCTTGCTGGAGCGAAGCTGATGCTGTTTCCCTGGCAACTGCAAGACTGGCAACGGCTGAACGCCGAGCGCGCCCGCCTGCCCAATGCCTGGCTGTTCATCGGCCCGGCCGGCACCGGCAAGCTGGAATTCGCCCTGCATCTGGCGCAATCGCTGCTGTGTGAACAATTGCAGGCCGATTACCAGCCATGTGGCCACTGCGAAGGCTGCCGCTGGTTCGAACACGGCACTCACCCCGATTTCCGCCGCCTGTCACCGCAGACCGATGACGAGGAAGAAGGCAAAGAGGCCAAGCCTGGCCGCAAGTTGCCGCTGATCAAGATCGAGGCGGTGCGCCAGGTGATCGAATTTGCCCATCTCACCGCCCACCGTGCCGGGCAGCGCATCGTGGTGGTGGAGCCGGCGGAAAACCTCAACCCGGCCGCCGCCAATGCCTTGCTGAAAATCCTCGAGGAACCGCCGCAGGATGTGCTGTTCCTGCTGGTGGCCCAGGCGGCACAGCGCCTGCTGCCCACCATCCGCAGCCGCTGCCGCCAGTTTCCCTTGTCGGCCCCCAGCCCGGCCCAGGCGCTGGACTGGTTGCGCCAGCAGGGGGTGAGCAATGCCGAGGCCGAGCTGGCCCACAACGGCGGCGCCCCGCTGTTCGACCATGATCCGGTGCTGGCCAAGCTGCGCAGCCAGTTTATCGATGGCCTGGGCCAGCCTACTTTCGCCAGCATCCTCAATCTGGCGGAGCTGGTGGACAAACAGAAGCTGCCGCTGGCCATTCCGCTGGGCTGGCTGGGCAAATGGCTGCACGACCTGGCTGGTTTGAGTCTGGCAGGGATTGTCCGCTATCATCCCGAGCAGCAAGCGGTATTGCAGCAGCTGGTGTTGCGCTGCGACCCCGTGGCGCTGATGCGTTGCCAGGATGCCCTGCAACAGCTGGCCCCCTTTGGCCAGCACACCCTTAATACGCGGCTGCAGCTGGAAGCGCTGCTGATGGATTATCTGAAGATTTTCGCCGGATGCCGCCAGGGCTGATCGACTGCAGTACACCTGCTGCAGCGGCTATCTATAATGCAGGAGCCATGTGGATGGCGGCTCTTGGCAGCATGACAAGGAAAGCGGAAAACGCGCATATGGAAAATACCACCCGTCCCGACCTCACCCGTCCTGGCGTGCTGTCGCTGCATATCAAGGAGCGCAGCGCCCTGTTTGCTGCCTATATGCCCTTCCTGAAAAACGGCGGCATCTTCATTCCCACCAACAAGGACATGAAGCTGGGCGAAGAGGTCTTCCTGTTGCTGACCCTGATGGACGAGCCGCAGAAAATCGCCGTGCAGGCCAAGGTGGTATGGATCACCCCAGCCGGTGCCAATAACAGCCGGGTACAGGGCATAGGCGTGGAGTTTTCTGCTGGCGAAGCCGGCACCCAGGCCAAGGCCAAGATCGAAACCCTGCTGGGCGGCGTGCTCAACTCCAGCCGCCCCACCCATACCATGTAATCCCGTTGCCCGGCCTCGGCCGGGCACATTGCCAGCCAGATACCACACCATGCTTGTCGATTCGCACTGCCATATCAATTTCCCCGACCTCTCCAGCCGTCTGCCCGAGGTGCTGGCCAATATGCAGCACAACGGTGTCGAACTGGCGCTGGTGATTGGCGTCTCCCGCCCCAAATATCCAGAGGTACTGGCGCTGGCGGAAAACCACGGCAATCTGTACGCCACCGTCGGCATTCACCCGGACGACCCGGATGCCGAAGAATTCAGCGAGGACGAACTGCTGGCCCATGCCGCCCATCCACGCGTGGTGGGCATCGGTGAAACCGGGCTGGACTACCACTGGTGCAAGGGCGACCTGGAATGGCAGCACCAGCGTTTCCGCACCCATATCCGCGCCGCGAAACGCGCCGGCCTGCCGCTGATCATCCACACCCGCGAATCAGCAGCCGACACCATCCGCATCCTGCGCGAAGAGGGGGCCGATCAATGCGGCGGCGTGATGCACTGCTTTACCGAAAACTGGGAAGTGGCGCAGGCTGCATTGGAGATTGGCTTTTATATTTCCTTCTCCGGCATTGTCACTTTCAAGAACGCCGCGCAGATCAAGGAAGTGGCGCAAAAAATGCCGCTGGAACGCATGCTGGTGGAAACCGATTCGCCCTATCTGGCCCCGATTCCCTATCGCGGCAAGCTGAACGAGCCGGCCTATGTGCGCCATGTGGCCGAGCATATCGCTCAGCTACGCGGTATCACCTTAGAGGAAGTGGCCGCCGCCACCAGTGATAACTTCTATCGTCTCTTCAGTAAAATCCAGCGCCCGCAAGCCGGGCAGCAAGGCTGATGCCATGAGCGCACTGCAACCGGGTCAACTTGAAATCACCATTCTCGGTTGTGGTTCCAGCTCGGGCACCCCGGCTATTGGCTGTCAGTGTGCCACGTGTACCTCAAGCGACCCGCGCAATCACCGCACCCGCTGCTCGGCCTATGTGCGCTGCGGCGAACTG
Source organism: Aquitalea aquatica (assembly GCF_013911085.1). GTDB lineage: Bacteria > Pseudomonadota > Gammaproteobacteria > Burkholderiales > Chromobacteriaceae > Aquitalea > Aquitalea aquatica. The sequence continues at coordinate 67,796 of NZ_JACERN010000047.1, read as the reverse complement.
GGCTTGCTGATCGACACCGGGCCCGACCTGCGCCAGCAAGCGCTGCGCGAAGGCATCCGCCAGGTGGATGCGGTGCTGTATACCCACCCGCATGCCGACCACCTCAATGGTATCGATGATCTGCGCGCCTTCTGCTATGTCCGGCAAGGCGCGGTGGTGCTGTATGGCAATGCCTTCACCATGGACAACATCACCAGCCGCTTTGGCTATGCGCTGCAGCCACCCTCCAAGGTGTGGGACAAGCCGGTGCTGCTGCCGGAAGTGGTCAGCGGCCCGTTCCAGCACGCCGGCCTGTCCATTACTCCCATTCCGCTGCAACACGGCAGCTGGCCCTGCCTGGGCTGGCGCATCGGCAATGCCGCCTGGCTGACCGACCTGTCGCATATCCCGGATGACAGCCTGGCCTTGTTGCAAGGGTTGGATGTGCTGTTTCTGGATTGCCTGAATATGGACGGCTACCCCTCGCATCTGGGTTTCCATCAGTCATTGCAATGGGCCGAACGCATCGGCGCCCGTCGCACCGTGCTGATCCACATGATTCACCGCCTGGAATACCACACGCTGTCGGCGCTGTGCCCGCCGGGAGTGGAGGTGGGGTATGACGGATTGAAAGTGCAGCTGTAAGCGTCAGCCACCATGCCGGCTTGCGCCCGGCTCTGGCAAGTCATCCAGCGCACTACCCCGCAGCAGGTGCCGGTTGTAGCCCAGGGCAATCAGTTGTTGCCATGCCTCCAGTACGGCAGGAGGTATCTGCAGTGCTTGCTGAAAGCCCAGTCGCGGATAGCGCAGCAAGCGGTGGATATCGCCCACCATTTCTTCGATCAGCCCGAATACGCCCACCATATTCGATACCTCCCAGGGGAAGGCAAACTCGGGCGCGTCCACGCTGCAGCTGATGCCTGGCCATTGCACGGGCTGGGTTTGCATGACACGGCGGATGGAGTTGGGTTTGGTCACAAAGGTCACGCTGCGTGCATCCGGACACAGGGCACGAGAAAACGCCAGGTTTTCGGCAAAGTTGCGCGCCTGTGGTTCCAGTAGTAGTTGTGACGCAGGCACTCCCAGTGCGTGGGCGCGTTCGGCAAAGACCTCGGCTTCCGGTTTGCTCCACAAATCACGGGTCCAGTTGCCGGTATTGCCGCTGATCAGTATGCGCGGGGCAATACCCCGCTGCAGCAATGCTACTGCGTGATCGACCACGCGCAGATCATAAGAGCCACATACCACCAGTACATCACAGGCTTGATGGCTGCGGCCGGCACTCAGGAAGTCCCACAGCTGGCTGGCGTGTTGCAGGGTCGTCGTGGTCGGGCAGGACATGCGCGGCTATTTCTGCGGAATGCTCTGGCCGCTGACCGGTACGGCGGTGACTGCATTGTCCGGGCTGCCGTCGATCAGTTTGTCGGAGTAGGTGAGGTAGACTAGGGTATTGCGCTTGGCATCGACGATACGCACCACCCGCACGTGCTTGAACACAAAGGAAGCACTTTCCTTGAACACTTCTTCCTGCTTCGGCAGCGGTTTGGCAAAGCTGATAGTGCCGATCTGACGACAGGCTACCGAAAAGCGCGACGGGTCTTTGGCCAGGCCGACTGCCCCGCTGTAGCCGCCGGTCTGGGCGCGCGACACGTAGCAGGCCACGCCGCTCACCGCCGGGTCGTCGAAAGCGTCCACCACCACCTTGTCATTGGGGCTGAGCAGACGGAAAGTGGTGGAGATCTTGCCGACTTCTTCGGCATAGGCGCTGGGCAGGCTGCTCAGGCCGGCCAGCAGCAGGGTGGCACAGAGTTTTTTCACGGCAATGCCTTGTTCAGGGAGTGAGAAACTGCAGTCTAAGCCGACGGCGCGGTTTTGCCCATTGCCGCTTGCTGGCGCTCGAATTCGTGCATTTCACTGGCGATGAAGTGGCTGATCATGGTGCGGTAGACCTCGGCGGTCAGTTGCGGATCGGCACCCAGTTCGCCGGCCAGCTTTTCCACCCGGCGCATGACCTGATCCACCCGTTTGCCACCTTCCACCTCGTCGCTGCTCTGCTTGAAGGCTGCCGCCTGTTTCACATACAGGCCGCGCTCGGCCAGCAGGGCGACCAGCTCGCGGTCGATACGGTCTATCTGCGTGCGCACTTCTGGCAGATTCTGGCACTGGTAAACAAATTCCATGGTGGTGTCCTCAGTGGTGGCGGGCGGCTTGTAGCAGGGCGCGGGCCAGCGGCGGGCATTGCCCTTGCAGGGCAGCGCGCTCGGATTGAAACAGGGTGGCAATAAAGAAGGGATGGTCGTTCAGCTCGACGGCACGTACTTCGCCATCTTCATCAAAGGCGGTGGCTTGCAAGGGTCCGCTGGTCAGTTCGCTGGCAAAGGCCGGGTTCAGCCCGTAGCGGCAGCGATAGCCTTCCATGGCGGAAGCCTGCCCATAAATGGCGGCCAATTGCGAGCCGGCGGCAAAACGCACCTCGGCACGGGTTTCCACCAGGGCGCAGCTGAGCGGGGCGATGACGGTGCGCTCGGCTGCGGGGGCGGTTTCGCCATGCTCGGCATCCTGCCAGCCCAGCACATGGCGGGCGTATTCGAGGATGGCGTGCTGAAAGCCGCCGCAGCTACCCAGAAAGGGCAGGCCCTGTTCGCGGGCGTGGCGAATGGCCGTCAGGGCGCCGTCCATGCTGCGATAGGGACTGGCTGGCACACACCAGATGGCGGCAAAGCCTGCCAGGTCTGCCGCGCTGCGGATGCTGTCGGTGGCCAGCCATACGGGTTGGGTAGTCACATCAAGTTCAGTCGCGGCCAGTTGCAGCGCCAGTGGAATGGCCTGGTGGGCGGCCACGCCGGGATCAAAGTCGCCTACCAGTGCGATACGGGTCATGGGCAGTCCTTTTGCTGGTTTAATTTTATCGATAAAATGGTTTTTAATTGATTGTTTGTAACAAAAATTACGGATTGCGGCGAATAAAACTGCGTGCATCGCCAGCCGGGATGCACGCAGCAGCAGGGAGTGTGTCAGCGGCGCTTAGTAGTAGTTCAGCCCCATGGCGGCTTTGACTTCAGACAGGGTTACAGCGGCTACCTGACGGGCGCGGGCGGTACCTTGTTTCAGCATGGCCAGAATGGCCGCCGGGTCGCGGGCGTATTGTTCACGGCGCTGGCGGATGGGGGCCAGCAGTTCCTGCAGGCATTCTTCCAGGTGCTGCTTGATGACGGCATCGCCCAGCCCGCCTTGCTGGTAGTGTTCTTTCAGGCGTTTCACCAGTTCGATATTGGGGTGGAAGGCATCCAGATAGCTGAACACCACATTGCCTTCCACCTGGCCGGGGTCGGACACGCGCAGGTGATTGGGGTCGGTGTACATCATCTTCACCGCCTGGCGGATTTCATCGGCACTGGCCGACAGGGTGAGGGTGTTGCCCAGTGATTTGGACATCTTGGCCTTGCCGTCGATGCCGGGCAGACGGGCGCCCACTTCCGGCACCATGGCCTTGGCCTCCACCAGCACCGGGGTTTCCACGCTGCTGTTAAAGCGACGCACGATCTCGTTGGTCTGCTCGATCATCGGGATCTGGTCTTCACCCACCGGTACCACGGTAGCCTTGAAAGCGGTGATGTCGGCCGCCTGCGCCGCCGGATAGGTAAGAAAGCCCGCCGGAATATCGCGCTCGTAGCCGCGTTGTTTTATTTCATCCTTGATGGTGGGGTTGCGCTCCAGCCGCGATACCGTCACCAAGTTGAGATAGTAAGACGCCAGCTCGGTCAGTTCCGGTACCAGGCTCTGGATGAAAATGGTGCTCTTGTCCGGATCTATGCCCACCGCCAGATAATCCAGCGCCACTTGCAGCACGTTGTCGCGTACTTTCAGGTAGTTGCCCATATTGTCGGTCAGCGCCTGGGCATCGGCCAGTAGCAGGAATTGCTGGCAGCGGTCCTGCAGCAGCACGCGGTTGCGCAGCGAGCCCACGTAATGGCCTAGGTGCAGCGAGCCGGTGGTGCGGTCACCGGTGAGAATGATGTCCTGGGAGGTGATGTTGCTCAGTTTCATGTCGGGTTCCGATCTTCAGTGATTAACGGAAACCATCGACAAGGCGGAACGTAGACAAAACAAAACCCGGATCCGCCTTGTCGGCAGCCTCCGGGTTGTATGCGTGCGCAGTCGCCGGTGCTACCTCAGAAGAGGCGCCACCACCAGGTAAAGGATGCGAATGCGTTGCGGGAGTTCATGTTTTCTATCACAACACGGCGGGCTTGCCGCCGTCAAGCGGCGGCTGTTGCAAAAATACCCAGAGAAAATGACATACATAGGACAGGATTATTCTGAAAAGCATCAGGCGCTGACATCAATCACGCTGCCCACCGGCTTGTAGGGAAGCTGGTAAGCATGGGCCGCTCTGCCGGGCAGGGGATGCTCCGGCTGTTGCTGGCTGGCGGTGGATTGTTGTTGCTGGTTGTTGCTGGTTTCCGCCATTTCCTTGCGCAGTTCGCCGGAGAGCACGGGCGTATCGGGCTTGCCGCTGACGCCGGCCAGCTGCGCGCCCTGGCGCCAACTGCCGGGCGCATAGCTTTGCCAGCTGGTAATCGGGAGGATGAACATGGGCAGCTCCGGTGGAGTGATGGTGTTTGGAGCCGCTTTTGCTAACGACAGTTCCTCTTCTTTATTTAAAAATCGATATAAAACAATGGGATATTGCCTGCGAGGCTATGTTGATCCGGCAGGGGCGTAAAAAAAGGAAGGCGTGACAGCCTTCCTTTTTCGCTTGCCGGCCGGTGGCGCGGCCTAGAGCGGCTAACAAAATAGCGTAGCGGCCCTGGAGCAAGGAGGCGCAACGCAGCAGCAGGGTTTTTGTCAGCGGCTCTTAGAAACGACGTGACAAAGTGGCCTTGTGCATGATGGTGGTGGCGATTTCTTCGATGGACTTGTGGGTGGTGCTGATAAACGGCACGCCATGGAAGCGGAACATCGATTCCGCTTCGTTCACTTCGAAGTGACAGTTGTCCAGGCTGGCGTATTTGGAATCCGGGCGGCGTTCCTGGCGGATATGGTGCAGGCGCGCCGGGTCGATGGTCAGGCCGAACATCTTGTTGCGGTAGGGCAGCAGCATCTTGGGCAGGGTGGGGCTGTCCAGGTCTTCCGGGGTGAGCGGGTAGTTGGCGGCCTTGATGCCGTATTGCAGCGCCAGATACAGGCAGGTGGGGGTTTTGCCCGAGCGTGATACGCCCACCAGGATGACGTCGGCCTCGGCCAGGTCTTTCAGTTTTACGCCGTCATCGTGATTGAGCGAGAAATTGACCGCTTCGATGCGGTGGTCGTATTTCTCCTCGCTGCCCACGCCATGGGCCTTGCCCAGCGTCAGCGAGGCCTTCTGTCCCAGTTCGGCTTCCAGTTCGCCGATGAAGGTATCGAAGAAATCCACCACCAGGGCATTGTCGATATGCAGTACCTGGCGTACTTCCGGGTTGACGATGCTGGTGAACACCAGTGGCTTCAGGTGATCGGCTTCGGCCACGGCGCGGATGTGGTGTACCACCACCTGGGCCTTTTCCACGGTATCGATGAAGGGGATGGCCTCGCGCTTGAATTCCAGGGTGTCAAACTGGGTCAGCAGGGTATTACCCAGCGATTCGGCAGTGATGCCGGTGCGGTCGGAGATGAAAAAGGCGGAGCGGCGGTGTGGCATGGATGCACCTGTTTCGGAATCGATAAGAAAATAGTTGTGAGGGATTATACCCCTGCCCGCCGACTGTACGGCAGCGGTGAGGGTGCTGGCATGAATTGGCCATGATCCGCCCTGGCTATGGCTTTTGTTGTAGTTGCCACACTACATTGCGGTCACAAATCGGCAAAGAAACGCCCTTACACTCACCATTCTCGGGCGTGGTTTGCATTGATATGGGGCAAACCCTGATGTTGTGCGCTGCAAAATGGGCTACGCAAGTCCTGTGGTATTCGGCTAGAATGCGGGTTTTCTATCCGTCCAATCCAACACAGGAAGTGAAGTGATGGCAGAGAACTACGTCATCTGGTTCGAGAAGCTGCGCATGACTGACGTTGAACAGGTAGGCGGCAAGAACGCCTCCCTGGGTGAAATGATCAGTCAGCTGGCAGGCTCGGGCGTCCGAGTCCCCGGTGGTTTTGCTACTACCGCGGATGCCTACCGAGATTTCCTCCAGCACAATGGCTTGGCTGACAAGATCAGCGCCGCGCTGTCCAATCTGGACATCGACGACGTGACCGAGTTGGCGCGAGTCGGCAAGGAAATTCGCCAGTGGATCATCGATACCCCTTTCCCGGCCAAGCTTGATGAAGATATCAAGACTGCCTGGGACAAGATGGTCGCCGATGCCGGTGGTGCTGATATTTCCGTAGCAGTCCGTTCTTCTGCAACCGCAGAAGATCTCCCCGATGCCTCGTTCGCAGGCCAGCAAGAAACCTTCCTGAACATTCGTGGCCTTGAAAACGTCAAGGATGCGATGAAGCACGTTTTTGCTTCTCTGTATAACGATCGCGCCATCTCCTACCGCGTACACAAAGGCTTTGCCCACGATGTGGTGGCTCTGTCTGCTGGTGTACAGCGCATGGTGCGTTCCGACCTCGGCGCCGCCGGTGTGATGTTTACCATCGACACCGAATCCGGCTTCGAAGACGTGGTGTTCATCACCGCTTCTTATGGTTTGGGCGAAACCGTGGTGCAAGGTGCAGTGAACCCCGACGAGTTCTACGTACACAAGCCGACCCTGAAGGCAGGTCGTCCGGCTGTGCTGCGCAAGAACATGGGTTCCAAGCTGATCAAGATGGAATTCACCGATGCTTCCCAGGCTGGTCGCTCGGTCAAGACCGTGGATGTGCCGGCTGAACAGCGCAAGCAATTCTCCATTACCGACGCGGAAGTGGCGGAACTGGCTGAATACGCGCTGATCATCGAGAAGCACTACGCCCGTCCGATGGATATCGAATGGGGCCGTGACGGCGAAGACGGCAAGCTGTACATCCTGCAAGCCCGTCCGGAAACCGTTAAGTCGCAGGAAGACCGCAAGGACACCCTGCGTCGCTACCGCCTGAACAGCAAGTCCACCGTGCTGTGCGAAGGCCGCGCCATTGGTCAGAAGATTGGCCAGGGCACCGTGCGCACCATCAAGGACGCCTCCGAAATGGATCGCGTCAAGGCTGGTGATGTACTGGTGACCGACATGACCGACCCGGACTGGGAACCGGTGATGAAGCGTGCCGCCGCCATCGTGACCAACCGTGGTGGTCGTACCTGTCACGCGGCGATTATCGCCCGCGAACTGGGTATCCCGGCCGTGGTGGGTTGTGGTGACGCCACCGACATCCTGCGTGAAGGCATGCAGGTGACCGTATCCTGCGCCGAAGGCGATACCGGTAACATCTATGACGGCCTGCTGGATGTCGAAATCATCGACCTCGAGCTGGACAAGATGCCGGCCGCTCCGGTCAAGATCATGATGAACGTGGGTAATCCGGAACTGGCCTTCGACTTCGCGCAGCTGCCGAACGAAGGTGTGGGTCTGGCGCGCATGGAATTCGTGATCAACCGCCAGATCGGTATTCACCCCAAAGCCCTGCTGGAATTCGACACCCTGCCGGCCGACCTGAAGGCGACCATCAGCGATCGCATTTCCGGCTACGCCAGCCCGGTTGACTTCTACGTGGACAAGATTGCCGAGGGTGTTGCTACCCTGGCCGCAGCCTTCACCCCGAAAAAGGTCATCGTGCGCATGTCCGACTTCAAGTCGAACGAGTACGCCAACCTGATCGGTGGTCAGCTGTACGAACCGCACGAAGAAAACCCGATGATCGGTTTCCGTGGTGCTGCACGCTACGTGGCTGAATCCTTCCGTGACTGTTTTGACCTGGAATGCCGCGCCATCAAGAAGGTGCGCGACGAGATGGGTCTGGTCAACGTGGAAGTGATGATCCCGTTTGTGCGTACCCTGGCTGAAGCCGAGAAGGTTGTGGAAATCCTGGCTGCCAATGGTCTGAAGCGTGGCGAAAACGGCCTGCGTCTGATCATGATGTGCGAACTGCCGACCAACGCTGTGCTGGCCGACAAGTTCCTGCAGTTCTTCGACGGTTTCTCTATCGGTTCCAACGACATGACCCAGCTTACCCTGGGCGTGGACCGCGATTCCGGTGGCCCGATTGCCGCCACCTTCGACGAGCGCAACGAAGCCGTGAAAGCCATGCTGCATATGGCGATCCAGGCTTGCCGCAAGGCCGACAAGTATGTCGGTATCTGTGGTCAGGGTCCGTCGGATCATCCGGACTTCGCCAAGTGGCTGGTGGAAGAGGGCATCAACACCGTGTCCCTCAACCCGGACACTGTGGTGGAAACCTGGCTGTACCTGGCTCGTGAACTGAACGCCTAAGTCTGCAACTAGCCGGCTAGATAAAAACCGCCCTTTCGGGGGCGGTTTTTTTATGGGTGCTCAGTATGGGCATGGCGGATCTAAAGGATGGGTTTGGCTGATGGCTGCTTTAAGCATGGCTTAAGCTCGTCAGACTTAAATGGTGGAGCACTTTCCATCCATACAAGGACAGATCATGAAAAAAATTCTTGCCATGCTGAGTATCGCCGCCCTGCTGCCACTTGGCGCGCATGCCGAGTTTGTTGGCGAAGGCAGCACTCCGGCGCTCACCACCGTTGCCAAGGCGCTGCAGGCTGCCGATGACAGCCGCGTCATGCTGGAGGGCAATATCGTCCGCCAGATCGATAGCAAGCATTATGAGTTCAAGGATGCCAGCGGTACGGCAAAAGTGGAAATTGACAGCAAGTATCTGCCGGCTGAAAAATTTACCGCGCAAAGCAAAGTCCGTCTGCAGGGCAAGGTAGATAAGGAATTCTCTGGCAGCAAGATTGATGTCAAGAAGATGGAAATCCTGCCTTAAACCATCGCGTATTACTCCTGACATCACCGGACCCAGGTCCGGTTTTGCTATTTCTGGCTGCCGGAAAACTGGCAGATTCATGATTTTTCCCGTGGTTGCCTGAAATTTTCTCCTGCGGCATTGTCATTATTTTTAATAAATACAATGACTTGACTTTATTTTGTGGCTGGCATGCAAGCTGCTAAATGCTCAGCACGCTCAACTGGTGCCGCTTGGTGACCAGCGTCTGAGCAAGCCAACCCAGGAGACTGTGATGCAGCGCGATATCGGAATGGATTTGCCGGATGATTTTTGCCAGGACATGAGCCACGCTTACACGCTTCCTGCTCGCTATTACACTTCTGATGCGGTGTTCGACTACGAAAAACAGCAGATTTTTGCCAAGTCCTGGCTGTGTTTCTGCCACGGCAGCGAACTGGCAGAAAACAACGCCTATGTCACACGCCGCATCGCCGGAGAAAACCTGTTGGTGGTACGCGGGCGGGATGGTGTGTTGCGGGCTTTCTACAATGTCTGTCCACACCGCGGGCACGAGTTGCTGCAAGACAGCGGCATTGCCAAGAATGTCGTCAGCTGTCCTTATCACGCCTGGACCTTCAAGCTGGATGGCGAGCTGGCGGTGGCGCGCAATTGCGAAAATGTGGCCCATTTCGACAAGGCAGATTACCGGCTGACACCAGTACAGGTGGCGGAATACTGCGGCTTTGTCTTCATCAATATGGACATGCAGGCCGAAGCCGTGGAAACCGCGCTGGCCGGGCTGGCCGAGCATCTGCACAGCGTCTGTCCCAATGTGGCCAGCCTGCAGGTGGCTTCGCGCACGATTACCGATACGCCGGCCAACTGGAAGGTGATTGTCGACAACTACATGGAGTGCTACCACTGTGCGCCGGCCCATCCCGGCTTTTCCAGTTCGGTGGACAGCGCCAGTTACACCCATACCTTCCATGGCCGCTGGACCTTGCAACACGGCCATTCCAAATCATCCAGCCAGGGATATTCCTTTGATGGCGATGTCGCCAACCAGGCTTTCAGCGGTTATTGGGTATGGCCCTGTGTCATGTTCAACGTGGTGCCGGGCGATGACACCATGACGGTGATCTACGAGTACCCGGTGTCGGCGGGGCTGACGGTGCAGTACTACGAGGTGCTGATGCCCAGCAAGGAGGTGACGCCGGAGCAGCGCAATTTTATCACCTGGGCGACCCAGACCTTCCGCCCGGAGGATCTGCGACTGGTGGAAAGCGTGCAGCGCGGTCTGCAATCGCGCGGTTACCGCGGCCAGGGGCGCATCATGGTGGACGATAGCCTCAGTGGCATCAGCGAGCACGGCATCGCCTATTTCCACCGCATGGTGGCGCAATGCTACCGTCAGTAAAACCATGCGGAACAAGGAGGCAGCATGAGCCAGATTCGCTGGATGAAAGGCCACCTGCTGGCGACGCAGTGGCTGGCACGGGATATCAGGGCGCTGACCCTGCAGCCGGCTGACGCGAGCTATCCTGCATTTAGCTCTGGCAGCCACTTGCTGCTGCGGGCCGGCAGCAGCGCGGATAGTCCGGTCAATGCCTATTCGCTGCTGGATGCCAGCTATGACGGCAGCAGCCTGCATATTGCGGTAAAGCTTGAGGCAAGTGGGCGTGGCGGATCGGCCTGGCTGCATGGCCTGCAGCCGGGTGCCGGGCTGGAACTCACCACCCCGGCCAACCTGTTTGCCCTGCAGCCGGGAGCGGAATCCTTGCTGTTCATTGCCGCCGGTATCGGCATTACCCCCTTTATCGCCCATATGGCGGCCATGCGCGGCCGGGAGCAGGATTTCCAGCTGCACTACGCTTACCGCTCGCCGGCTGAGGCAGCCTTTGTCGAGGAGCTGGCCGGGCATGCATCGGTGCGGCTGTATGATGCCAGCCAGGGGGCAAGGCTGGATGTGGCGGCGCTGCTGGCCGGTGTGGGCGCCACAAGCCATGTGTATGCCTGCGGGCCGCAGCGTCTGATTGCTGCGGTGGAAGCAGCCGGAGGAGATGTGGCGCAGCAGGGACGCTTGCACATCGAGCGCTTTAGCCTGCCGGATAGTCCGGGCGGAGCGGAGTTTGTTGTGCAACTGGCGCGTTCCGGCTGCGAAGTGCGGGTGGCTGCTGACGAAAGCATGCTGGACGCCATTCAGCGGCAAACCAGCATCCAGGTCGAAAGCCTGTGCCGTGAAGGCTATTGCGGCACTTGCGAGACCCGCTTGCTGGCAGGGACGGCCCTGCATCGCGACCAGTATCTGAGTGCGGCGGAGCAGGCGGCGCAGGACCGGGTCATGCTCTGTGTGTCACGTGCTGCCTGTGAGCGGCTGGTGCTGGATCTGTAAATCCACCCGATCTGGCAAGGTTCGCGGTGTGCGGCCGGTGTCTTCCCTTGCGGGGAGGCACCGGCTTGTTGCATTCAACCGTCGATAACCTGCTGGGCCAGCCGGATGCCGTACTTTTTCATCTTGTATTGCAGGGTGGCGCGTGGCAGACCGCACTGGCGCGCGGCTTCGGACAGATTCGGATAGCGCTTGAGGTAGTGCAGCAACAGGGTGCGTTCGTAAGCGGCTACCTGGGCTTCCAGCGAGGCTGAGGCTTCGTTGTCCACAGCCGGTGGAGACGGGAGCGCCGTCGTGGTGGTGCAGGGGGGCAGGGGCTCCAGCTGTTGCTCGTCTTCTTCCAGCAGGATGAAATCCAGCTCGTCGCCATTTTCACAGAAGATCAGGCTGCGCAGGATGATGTTTTCCAGCATGCGCACATTGCCCGGCCAGCGGTGCCGCTGTAGCCGCTCCAGTACGGCTGGGCTGATGCGTTTGACGCGGTTGCCGGTGATCTTGCCGTTTTTTTCCAGAAAGGCTTGGGCCAGCAGCGGGATGTCGCGCTTGCGTTCGCGCAGCGGCGGAATGGTGAGATAGCCCACATTCAGCCGGTAGAGCAGGTCGGGGCGAATGCGCTGCTTGTCCAGCATGGTTTGCGGCGACTCGTTGGTGGCGGCGATGATGCGCACATCCACCCGGCACTCCTGGCTGGAGCCGACGCGGCGGAAGGTCTGTTCCTGCAGCGCGCGTAGCAGCTTGCCCTGCACCGCCATCGGCATCGAATTGAGTTCGTCCAGAAACAGCGTGCCGCCATGGGCGCTTTCCAGCAGGCCCTTGCGGTCTTCGGCGCCGGTAAAGGCGCCCTTCACGGTGCCGAATAGGGCACTTTCAAACAGCGGCTCGGGCATGGCGGCGCAGTTGAGCACCAGGAAGGGCTGGCGTGCCCGTTCGCTGTGGGTGTGCAGCAGCCGGGCGAACAGCTCCTTGCCGGTGCCGGTTTCACCGTAGATCAGCACTTGTACATCGGTCTTGGCCAGCCGTTGTGCCTGATGAATCAGCTTCTGCATTTCCGGCTCGCAGGTGACGATGCCATCATCTCCCGGTGGCTGCTGGCCGTGCAGCTTTTGCTGCAGGTCGATGAACTGCTCATGCAGGTGGTTGATGACTGACAGGTCGCGGGAAATCTCGATGGCACCAATGATGTCTCCGCCGCTGTTCTGCAAGGGCAGGGTGGTATGCACCTGGTGTACCGGATTGCCGCCGGGGTTGTAGTACAGCTGGTACTGGTTGTGATAGCGCTTGCCCTTGAACGCGGCCTGCAACAGGGTGCTGCTGTGCTGGTTCAGTTGCGGATAGATCTGCAGCACCGGATTACCCAGGGCATGGGCGGCCTGGTAATCGTCGATGTGGGCGCTTTCTTCGTTGTAATACACATAGTTACCCGCAGCATCGACGATAGCGACCGGCTGGGGCAGTGCGTCCAGAAATTCCATGAAAATGGAAATGGCAGACGCCAGTTGGCTGTCCATGAACTCCTCCTCCGATGTGACTTCTTCTTGTTTTGCCTATTGATACCACGTCTTCTCCTGCTTGGGGACAATCTGTACGCCTAGTGGGTGAGCCGGGGCGCGATGCTGACCATGGCGGGCTGCTGAATTTCTGGCAGTTTCGCAACTATTCACGCAAATGCAGGAAATCAGCAATAGTTGATTATTGTAGTGCCTTGTTTTTAATAGTTTTTATCTGGGATGGCAGGTGGCATGAAACGTGCTGAAGGCAGTGCATGCCACCATGCAGCACCACGATCTGTCCCGTGCTGCTGTTCACTCAGGGGAGAGCCAGCTTGTCCGATACCTTCATGCCCCAAGGCGCGGCTGCTGTCGCGCCGATCATCGACATCCGCAATCTGCGCAAGCGATTTGGCGCGCAGGAAGTACTCAAGGGCGTGTCCTTTACCGCGCAGACCGGCGACGTAGTGTCGCTGATCGGTGCCAGCGGTTCTGGCAAGAGTACCTTGCTGCGCTGCATGAACATGCTGGAGGTTCCCGACAGCGGCCAGGTACTGATCGCCGGCGAAGAGGTCGCTCTGAAGACCAACCGCCATGGCCAGACCGTGCTGGCCGATCCGCCCCAGGTGGACCGCATGCGCACCCGGCTGGGCATGGTGTTCCAGAGCTTCAATCTGTGGCCACACATGACCGTGCTGGAAAACCTGATCGAGGTGCCGATTCGCGTGCTGCGCCAGCCACGCGGCGAAGCCATCGCCCTGGCCGAAGCGCTGCTGGCCAAGGTGGGCATGGCGGAGAAGCGCCACAGCTATCCGGCTTTTCTGTCCGGTGGTCAGCAGCAGCGGGTAGCTATTGCCCGTGCCCTGGCGACGCGGCCTTCGGTGATGCTGTTTGACGAGCCGACCTCGGCGCTGGACCCGGAACTGGTGGGTGAGGTGCTCAAGGTGATCCGCGATCTGGCACAGGATGGCTGCACCATGGTGTTGGTAACCCATGAGATGGCCTTTGCCCGCGATGTGTCCAGCAAGGTGATGTTTCTGCACCAGGGCTGTATCGAAGAAGCCGGCACGGCACGGCAGGTATTTGAAAACCCCGGCAGTGAGCGCTGCCGCCAGTTCGTCAATGCGCAGTTCTGCCGTGCCTGACTGCGCATGGCACGCGCTGTGGCCACTTCAGCCGCTGGTACAAGGCGGCACGGGGCCAGCTGCGCTGTAGTGATCACGCATTTCTGTTGTTGGCCGTACCCGTCCGCATCGCTTCACCCACCCTATGGAGAGATAGACATGAAAACCACAATGCTGCGTATTTGCCTTGCCTTGTCCTGTAGCCTGCCGGCTGCCGCCACACTGGCCGGCCCGCTGAAGGTGGGTATTGCCGCCGAGCCTTATCCGCCATTTTCCATCAAGCAAAGCTCCGGCCAGTGGAGCGGCTTTGAAGTCGAGCTGGTGCAGCGCATCTGCCAGGAAATCAAGGAAAAGTGCCAGATCACCGAGGTGGCCTGGGACGGCATCATCCCCTCGCTCAACAGCAAGAAGATCGACGTCATCTTCAATTCCATGTCGATTACCCCGGAGCGGGAAAAGGTCATTGCCTTCAGCAAGCCTTATTACTACACCGATGCCGAATACGTGGCCCCCAAGGCCAGCAAGCTGACACTGACGCCTGAAGGGCTGAAGGGCAAGGTGATCGGGGTGCAGTCGTCCACCGTCAATGCCGACTACATCAAGAAGCGTTATGGGCAGGTAGCCAGTATCAAGTATTACAACACCCAGGACGAGCTGAATGCCGACATGGCCGCCGGCCGGGTGGATGTGATGCTGCTGGACGCGCTGGCTGCCAGCGATTTCCTCAAGAGCAAGGATGGTGCCGCGCTGGAGTCCAAGGGCATGGCACCGCGCGATCCCATTTTCGGTCCCGGCGTAGGGGCGGGTTTGCGCAAGAGCGATGTCGTGCTCAAGCGCAAGTTTGACGATGCCATCCTCAAGCTGCGCCAGGACGGCAGCTTCAACGCCATCCAGAAGAAATATTTCAAGGTGGACATTTCCGTCAAATAAGCCGGCGCAGGGCAGGGGCTGCCTGGGCTGCCCTGCCTCGTGGTCAGGACGAGCAGGTCTTATGCGAAAGGAAATGGCATGGAATGGTTGACCAAGGCATTCGATGCCGTGGTGCTGGACTGGGGCTGCGCCTTGCTGCAGGGCGCGCTGGTGACGCTGCAGATTTCACTGGGCGCATTTTCAGTAGGGCTGTGTATCGGCCTGCTGGTGGCCATGATCAAGATGACCCGCCACGGGCTGCTGTTGCGGCTGGCCAATGCCTACACCACGGTGTGCCGGGCAGTGCCGGAGCTGCTGCTGATCCTGCTGCTGTATTACGCCGGCGGCGACCTGATCAACTGGGTGCTGGCGCAGCTGGATCAGGGACCGGCCCCCATCAACGGCTTCATGGCCGCCGTGGTGGTGCTGGGCATTGTGCAGGGTGCCTACGCCGCGGAGATCATCCGGGGCGCGGTGCAGTCCATCCCCACCGGCCATCTGGAAGCTGCCCGCGCCTTTGGCTGCCCGCGCCACATGATCGTGCAGCGCATCATCCTGCCGGAAATGCTGCCCTACGCGCTGGGTGGGCTGTCCAATCTGTGGCTGATCCTGATCAAGGATAGCGCCCTGATCAGCGTGGTGGGTTACAACGAGCTGCTGTTCACCACCAAGCAGGCGGCCGGTTCCACTCGCGAATATTTGCTGTTTTATCTGGCGGTGGCTGCGGTGTATCTGCTGATCACCCTGTTGTCCAACCTGCTGTTCAGCCGGTTTGACCGGCGTATCAGCCGCTGGATGCCAGCGCACTGAACGGGGAGCACACCATGAATTTCGAATGGCTGGGAGAGTATGGCCGGATGATGGTGCTGGGGGTGATGACCACCCTGCAGCTATTGCTGATTGCCGGGACGCTGGGTTTTGCGCTGGCGGTGCTGGTAGGGTTTGGCCGGCTGTCGCGCCAGCCTTTCATTGCCTGGCTCAGTCTGTCCTTTACCAATCTGATCCGTGGCACGCCCCTGCTGGTGCAGATTTACGTGATGTATTACGGCGTGGGCAGCCTGTTTGTCAGTTTTCCGCTGCTGCGTGACAGCTGGCTGTGGCCTTATCTGCGCGAAGGTTTCTGGTATGTGGCGCTGGCACTCACGCTGAGCGTGGCCGGCTATGTCGGCGAGGTGATCAAGGGTGGTTTGCGTGGCGTGCCCAAGGGTGAGCTGGAAGCCGCGCGGGCGCTGGGCATGCCGCGGCTGCTGATGATCCGCCGCATCTGGCTGCCACGGGCCATCTTCATCCTGCTGCCCACGCTGGCGGGCGAGTCGGTGATGCTGCTCAAGTCCACTGCGCTGGCTTCCACCGTGGCGGTGATGGATGCGCTGGGCGTGGCCAACCTGATCCGCAATCAGACCTTCCTCACGTATGAACCCCTGCTGGTCATGGCATTGATTTATCTGCTGCTGGCCATGCTGATCGAGCGACTGTTCAAGCGGCTGGAGATGCGCCTGCCAGTCCGGAACGCTTTCTAGCCCCTCTAGTTCAAGGAGTGCAGCATGCATTATTCCAGTCTGGTAGACCGGCTGGCCGGCAAACGCACCGACGCCTGGCAAATCCACTATGCCGCGCAGCAGGCCCAGGCGCGTGGCGAGGAGGTATTCATCCTCAGCGTAGGCGACCCGGACTTTGCCACCCCGGCCAGCATCAGCGAACGGGCCGTCAGCGCCTTGCTGGCGGGAGACACCCACTACAGCGATGTCAGTGGCAGGCCGGCCCTGCGCCAGGCATTGGCGGCCATGCACAGCGAGCAAACCGGGCAGATGGTGAGCGAGGAACAGGTCATCGTGGTGGCCGGCGCGCAGAACGGCCTTTTCGCCGTGGCACTCTGCCTGTGCCAGCCCGGCGACGAGGTGCTGGTGCCCGAGCCGATGTACCTGACGTATGAGGCCAGCATCCGCGCCAGCGGTGCAACACTGGTGCCGGTAGCGGTGGATGTGGAGCGCGGCTTTCATCTGCGCCCCGGTGCGCTGGCGGCGGCCATCACCCCGCGTACCCGTGCCATTTTCCTCGCCACGCCCAACAATCCCAGCGGGGCGGTGATGAGCCGGGCCGAGCTGGAAGAGGTCGCCGCGCTGGCGCAGCAGCACGACTTGTGGGTGGTGTCGGACGAGGTGTATGCCGGTCTGACTTTCGAGCAGCCGCATCTGAGCATGGTCAGCTTGCCCGGCATGGCCGAGCGCACCGTCACTATCGGCAGCTTGTCCAAATCCCATGCAATGGCTGGCTGGCGCATGGGCTGGGTGGTGGCCCCGGCCGAGTTGGTGGGGCATCTGGGCCGGCTGGCGCTGTGCATGTTGTATGGCCTGCCAGGCTTTATCCAGGAGGCTGCGCTGCTGGCGGTACTGCAGCGGGACAGCATCGTGCCGGCCATGCGCGAAACCTATCGCCGCCGCCGCGATGTCTGCTATCGGCTGCTGAGCAATATTCCCGGCCTGCGCTGCCAGTTGCCCGAGGCCGGCATGTTCATGCTGATCGACGTACGTGACAGCGGCCTGGCTGCCGAGGATTTTGCCTGGCGCTTGTTCCGCCAGACCGGCGTGGCGGTGCTGGATGCCAGCGCTTTCGGTGATATCGCCAGTGGCTTTCTGCGGCTGGGCTTTGTGCTGGACGAGGCCCGGCTGGCGGAAGCCTGCCGCCGGATTGCCAGCTTTGTTGCCAGCCTGCAGGTGCAGCCGGCCTGAACTTTAGCGAGTGCGGAGCATGCAAGCATGAAAACAGTAGGTGTTTATCTGACCGAATTATTGGCCGGCTATGGCGTGGACACGGTATTCGGCATTCCTGGCGTGCACACGGTGGAGCTGTATCGCGGGCTGGCGGACAGCCCCATCCGTCATGTGACGGCGCGACACGAGCAGAGCCTGGGCTTCATGGCGGATGGCTATGCGCGAGTCAGTGGCAAGCCGGGGGTGTGTCTGGTGATTACCGGCCCCGGCCTGACCAATATCCTGACCGCCATGGGGCAGGCCTATGCCGACTCCATTCCCATACTGGTGATTTCCGGCGTCAACGCACTGGGCAAGCTGGGCTCGGGCAACGGCCATTTGCATGAGCTACCGAATCAGCAGGCACTGGCCAGTCAGGTCAGCGCCTTCAGCCACACCATTACCCGCCCGCAAGAATTGCCACAGGTGTTGGCACGGGCCTTTGCTGTGTTCGATGGTGCGCGGCCCCGGCCGGTGCATATCGAGATTCCGCTCGACCTGATGTCGGCGGCGGCCGATGGGCTGCCAGCGGTGCCTGCCCGGCTGCCACGGCTGCGGCGCAGTGTGGCCGAGGCGGCGGCGCTGGCGCAGGCGGCCCGGCTATTGCATGGCGCGCGCCGTCCGCTGTTGCTGGTCGGCGGCGGGGCGGTGGCGGCGGCAGCGGAAATCCGTCAACTGGCCGAGCGCCTGCAAGCGCCAACGTTGATGACCATCAATGCCCGTGGCGTGCTGCCGCCGGAGCATCCGCTGGGCTTGTCCTGCAGCGCCTCCAGCCAAGCGGCGCGGCAGCTGATGCGCGACAGCGATGTGGTACTGGCACTGGGCACCGAACTGGGGCAGACCGATTACGACGCCTATGTCGATGGTGGCTTTGCCATTCCGGGGGTGTTGATCCGGCTGGATATCGATGCTCAGCAACTGTTCCGCAACCGTACGGCCGACCTGCCCCTGCTGGGCGACTGCGCAGCCAGCTTGCGGCAGTTGCTGGAGCAGTGGCCGGCCGGTGCGGTGGCCTCCCGCTGGGAGGCGGGGCGGGTGCAGCAGACTGCACAGGCCGCATGGAAAGAGCTGCCCGCCGGCATGCGGCAGGATATCGCCTTGCTGCAGCAGCTGCGTGATGCTGTGCCACAGGCGCTGATAGTGGGTGACTCTACCCGCCAGGTGTATGCCGGCAATATGGGCTATGCCGCACCGGCGGTGCAGCGCTGGTTCAATGCCTCGGTGGGTTTTGGCGCGCTGGGTTATGGTCTGCCGGCAGCGCTTGGTGCGGCGTTGGCCAGCGGTGAGCCGGTCATCTGCCTGGCGGGTGATGGTGGCGTCCAGTTCACCCTGGCCGAACTGGGCAGCGTGCTGGAGTGCGGGGCCTGCGTGGTGCTGGTGTTGTTGAACAATGGCGGCTACGGCGAAATCAAGGCCGCCATGCAGGCCGTTGAAGTGGCTACGCTGGGAGTGGATCTGCACAATCCCGACTTTGTCACACTGGCGCGCAGCTATGGCTGGCAGGCGCAGCGACTGTCAGTGGGCGAGGCACTGGCCCCGTTGGTGCAGGCCGCATGTGAACGCCGGCAGCCGACACTGATCGAGCTGTACGAGGTCTAGCCACAGGAGAAGGCAAGGATGGTGGCCATGTGGCCACCACCGTATTCAGCGTGGCAGCCCCAGCGCGTAGCGGATGACTTCGCGCTTGAGCGGACCAGCCTTGTCTGCCAGTTTCAGCCCCAGCTTGCGAGCGGCCTTGAGCGGGCCGATATTGTTGGAAAAGCCATAGCAGAAGGCATCCATGCTGGTCTGCATCGCCAGATTGGCCGGTTTGCGGCGGCGCTCGTAACGCTTGAGTACGCTGGCATCGGCAAAGTCGCGGCCTTCACTGACGGCACGGCCGATGACCTCGGCCAGTACCGCCACATCCTGAAAGCCCAGGTTCACACCCTGGCCCGCCAAGGGATGGATGGTGTGGGCGGCATCACCGGCCAGGACCACGCCGTCCTTTACATAGCAGGCGGCATGGCGGCGGGTAAGGGCGAAGGAGCCGCGTGCCAGCAACTGGCGGATGCCACCCAGCTTCTGCGGGAAGTTGGCGCAAAAGGCCGACACCAGTGCTTCATCCGACAGCGCCAGCAGTCGCTTGACCTCGGTTGGCGTGTTGTACCACACCAGTGAGGCGTGGCTGCCGGTGAGCGGCAGGAAGGCCTGCGGGCCGGTGGCGGTGAAACGCTGCCAGGTGATGTCCTGCTGGCCGTAATCCATTTCGCAACTGGCCACCAGCGCATGCATGGGGTAGTCCCAGCTGGTGATGCCGATGCCGGCTGCATCGCGTACCTGCGAGCGGGCACCGTCGGCGGCAACCAGCAGGCGGGCGACCAGTATGGTGCCATCTTCCAGGGTGACGCGCGAGGCCTTGGGTTCGTAAACAATAGCGGTGATGCGCGCCGGGCACAGGTAACGGATATCGCTTTTTTGCTGCAGGCAGGCGGTGGTGGCCAACTGCACGATGCGGTTTTCCACGATGTGGCCCAGAGCCTCCACGCCGGCTTCGGCGGCATCGAACAGCGTGCCGTTGCTTTCCTGGTCTTCCCACACCTGCATGCGGCGGTAGGGGGCGGCGCGCATGGCGAGGATGTGCTGCCAGGCTCCCAGCCCGTCCAGCAGGCTGGCCGAAGCCGGGCTGATGGCCGAAACCCGCAGGTCCGGGGCTTGCGCCGGATCGAAGGGCTGCGGTGCAGCCTGTTCCAGCACGGTAATGCTCAAACCCTTGCCGCTAAGGGCCGTGGCCAGGGCGCTGCCCACCATGCCACCACCCACGATCAAAATATCCACGTATTCCATTGCCAGCCTCATTGGGCGCATTTGCGCCTGATTCTCGTTGCACTGATGACGCGCGATTGTGGCAAAGCCCGTCGCCGGCCGCTTTGGTCTGGATCAAGGCTGCGCCAGCCAGCGGGGGCTGTTTCAGGGTTTTTCGCCCGAATACAGCGGGCGCTCTTCCAGTACGGCGCGCAGGCGCGGGGTGACATGCTGGATGAAAGCCTCGTATTTTTTCGGCAAGGGCTGGCGATAGGGAAACACCAGGTACACCGGCCAGCTGCCACCCTGCCAGCCGGGCAATACGCGCACCAGATGGCCGCTCTCCAGATAATGGCTGGCCACATAGTGCGGCAGCAGGGCCACGCCGTGGCCGGCGATCAGCCCGGAAATCAGCGAGGCGTACTGGTCGCATACCAGCATGGGGCGAGTGGTGATGGATTTAAGCTCGCCATCTTTTTCCAGCCGCCATTCCCGTCCGTAGACATGGTGGCTGTTGAGCAGGATGCGGTGGCGGCACAGATCGTCCGGGCTGTTGAGCGGTGGGGCCTTGGCCAGGTAGTCGGGTGAGGCGTAGGGCGCTTCCCAGACAAAGCCCAGCGGCTTGGCCACCAGCCGGTCGTCGTGCACATTGCGCGAGCGGATGCAAAAGTCCACACCGTCGTTGATCGGGTCTTGCAGGCGGTTTTCCGCGCGCAGTTCCAGTTCCAGATCCGGATGACAGGCCGCCAGCTCGGACAGCATGGGGGCTAGCAGGTACTGGGCAAAGGAGGCGGTGGCGCTGATGCGCAGCGGCCCTTCGATCAAGCCCTGGGCCTGTTCGATATCCGGCCCCACCTGCTCCAGCATTTCGCGCAGCTGGCGGGCATGCTCGGCCAGCCGCCGGCCGGTTTCGGTCAGCGCCACCCGCCGGGTGTTACGCAGTACCAGCACCGTACCCAGTCCTTGCTCCAGCTCTTTTACCAGCTGGCTGATGCGGCTTTTGGCGCAGCCGATGTCATCGGCTGCGGCGGTAAAACTGCCTTTGCGGGCCAGGGCATCAAAGGCCAGCAAGGCATCGGGCGAGGGCGTGGAGCTTGTTTTCATGGCAGAACAGTGCGTGGGTGAGCCAGCGGATTTTAGTGTTTTTGTCAGGATATTAGCATAGGAGTAGCCCCGTTTTTTGAACAGTAGTAAGAATTTTCCGAAGGCGATGCCTGCATCGCTCGCATGGCAGCTTACTGGTTTATTGTTCTTTATGTTGAACATTGAAGATTTTTTATAGGGGTTAATCTGTAAATTTGTCCTGTGTATGATTGATTGGCATGTTTTTTAGAACGATAGTCAAATCATGAAAGGCAAGACAATGAAAGTACTGGTCATTGGTGGACGCGGCGTGATCGGTAGCGCCGTGGTGGCGCTGCTGTCGGCACAGCATCAGGTGCTGGTGGGCGGTCGCAAGGGCGGGGATGTACAGGTGGACATGACCGACCCGGCCAGCATCGAGGCGATGTATCAGGCGCATCCTGATCTGGATGCCGTGGTGGTGACGGCCGGCCATGTGCCGTTCAAGCCGCTGTCGCAATTGAGTGAGGCCGACTGGCAGGACGGGCTGAACCACAAATTGATGGGGCAGGTGCGGCTGGTGCAGAGTGGTGCACGTCATCTTAAAGCCGGTGCGGTGTTCGTGCTGACTTCCGGCCTGCTGGAGCGTGAACATATCAACGGCGGCAGTTGCGCCAGCCTGGTCAATGCCGGCCTGGCTGCCTTTGTTCGCTCGGCCGCGCAGGAGCTGTGGGGCCAGGCGCGGGTGAATCTGGTCAGCCCCGGCCCGGTGGCGGGGGATGAACGCGGTGCCGAGGCTTTTGCCGGTTTCATGTCGATCAGCAGCGAACAGATTGCCGAGAGTTATCTGCGTGCCCTGAGCCAGCCCTTGAGCGGCAAGGTGCTGGAAGTCTTTGCCGAAGTCACGCGCTAGGACGGGATATGGGAGAATGACCGCCGCTGGCGATGGCCGCCGGCGGTTAAGGCTGCTGACAAAGTGATTGGGTGCGATGGCACTGGACCCGGCAAAGCCGGGCCTTTCGACTACCTTATTGCTTCGGCAGCCTTCCCGTCTATTCCCAACCCCCTTCCCGCTTTCCTTTCAGAAAGCGGGAAGGGGGTTGTCAATCATTTGCAATGGATTGCCCCATGTTGCCCGCCTTTGCGCTTAGTACTGCCATGTTGTTGTGGGCCAGCGCCTTTATTGCGCTGAAGATCGTGTTTGCCGTATTCGACCCGCTGGCGGTGCTGTTTGCCCGCATGATCATCGCCAGTTGCTGCCTGTTGCCCATGCTGTGGCAGCGTGGCGAGCGCTGGCGTTATCAGCGCGGTGACTGGCGCTGGATGCTGGCCATGGGCCTGGCCGAGCCTTGTCTGTATTTTTTGTTCGAAGCGCAGGCCTTGGTGAATACCTCGGCCTCGCAGGCCTCGGTGATTACCGCCACCTTGCCCTTGCTCAGCGGTGTGGGGGCCATGTTGTTCCTGCGCGAAAAAATGACCCCACGCAGCTGGCTGGGGCTGGCGGTATCGTTTGTCGGCGTGCTGTGGCTGACGCTGGACGGCCAGGCTTCGGCGCAGGCGCCGCACCCGGCGCTGGGCAATCTGCTGGAGTTCTGCGCCATGCTGTGCGCCACCTGCTATGTGCTGATTGCCAAACGGCTGTCGCGCCGCTATTCGGCCCTGGCCATCACCGGCATGCAGACCGTGCTGGGCAGCATCTGGTTCGGCGCGGCCTTGCTGACGCCGTGGGCACAGTGGCCCACGCACTTTCCATTGCTGCCCAGCCTGCTTGTGCTGTATCTGGGTGCCTGCGTCACCCTGGGGGCTTACGGCCTGTATACCTGGGCCGTCAGCAAGATGCCGGTGGCGCACGCCTCGGCCTTCATCAATCTGATTCCCTTGTTTACCGTGCTGCTGGCCTGGCTGTTGCTGGGTGAAACGCTGGTGGGCAGCCAGTGGCTGGCCTGCCTGCTGGTGCTGGGCGGGGTGGTGCTGGGGCAGAACAAGCCGCGCAGCGCGTAGTGGAAGGGTTAAGTTTGGAAAAAACTGGCCGATATCGACGAGTAGCGGTAGTCGACCGTATCGACGGTAGTCTGCAGAAATAGCAGCATTGCCGATCAGATCAGCATAAAAAGAGTACAGGCTTGTCTACCCGCGCGGCTGGCAAGTCTTCCGGCATCCAGGCTCGGGCAGGGCCTGCGGCTGTCGGTATCTCTTACTAACAACAGGATGCAAGGCGTGATGAACAAGATGTGGCAGACCACCACGGTCTACAAGGCAGTCATGATGTGCTTGGGTTTGGGCGTACTGGCCAGCAGCGTGGTGGCCGAGGAAAAGGCCGCCGAACCAGCGGCACAAGGCAAGCCCATCGTTTTGCCCGGCAAGCAGGCTGCTTCGTCACCAGCGGCGGGTGCCGTCGCTGGAAAAACCATCATCCTGCCTGGCAAGCTGGCGGCATCCATGGCGGCAGCGCGCGCCAAACCCAAGGAGCCGGAAGCCCTGCAGCCGGAAGTGAAACAGTCTGCTCCGCCGCAGATCAAAACCCCGCTAGGCCCCAGCCCTGAAGTACATGCACCGGGCATGGCCGCGCATGAGGCAAAACGTACGGCCAAGCCACGCCGTGTTGCCAAACCAAAGGCTGCACCGCGCAAACCGGAGGAAAGCAGCAGCCACGACGAACATGGACATGGCTCCGAGGTGCTGCAGGTGCGTACTGCGGTGGCTACCATCCTGCATGACAACAGCGATTACATGGCACAGCACAAGGCCGCCTACTTCAAGACCTTTGCCGACAAGCAGACACCGCGCGCCACCGTGGTCACCTGCTCGGATTCGCGGGTACAAAGCGAGGTGATGGACAAGGGTGCGGTCAATGACCTGTTCATGGTGCGCGATATCGGCAACCAGTTGGCCACCGCAGAAGGCTCGGTGGAGTATGGGGTACGCCATTTGCATACCCCGCTGCTGATTTTTGTTGGCCATGCCGCCTGCGGTGCCATCAAGGCCGCTTCGGCGGATTACAGCAAGCTGGAGCCGGCCATCCGCAAGGAACTGGCCACCATCAATATCCCGCAGGGCATCGACCCTACCGATGGCGCGCTGCTCAATATCAACAACCAGGTGGAAAGCGCCATTCTCAAGTTTTCCGGTGAGGTGGAACAAGGACATCTGGCAGTGCTGGGGGCGTTCTACGACTTCCGCAACGATCTGCACCAGGGGGCTGGCAAGTTGATCATCACCAATCTGAACGGCGAAACCGCACCAGCCCGGATCCGCGAGCTGATGAAGCAAGGCCAGTATTTCAAGTACAGCTTCATGCCCTGAACACCCGCCTGCGGCTTTGTCCCATCCACCGCCACCGCGCCATTGCGCCGTGGCGGTTTTTGTTTTTGCGGCAGGTCGCTGAGCCTTGCTGTAAGCCAGCCGCTACAAACCGTTGCTATTGCTGTTTCATGCGGGCGCTCGGTTTATTCAATTGAGCGATGAAATTACTGTGCAGGTTTGGCCTGGCGCAAAACGCTGGCTAAATAAAGAGAGTAATCTGGCCTTAATTAAGACGATGCCTTGAAAACAAAGGCTGTCTGACAATTTTACCGTACAGATTAATTGACATTTTTGTAGTGGCTTAATTACAAAAATGGCGCGGTGAGCCAGATAAACAGATGCCGTGATTATTTTCCCATGTAAATGGAATAGTCGGATGGCCATTTATCCGCTCTGACAGATTTCTTTCCTTATTGGAGTAGCATCATGTCGGTTTCCACTCTTGAACAACTCGATGCGCTGGTAGCGCGTGTCAAACAGGCCCAGGCAGTTTTTGCCGAGTTTTCCCAGCAGCAAGTCGATGCCATCTTCCGAAGTGCCGCGCTGGCCGCGGCCGATGCGCGTATCCCGCTGGCACGCATGGCGGTGGAAGAAACTGGCATGGGGGTGATGGAAGACAAGGTGATCAAGAACCACTTTGCCTCCGAGTACATTTACAACAAGTACAAGGATGAAAAGACCTGCGGTGTGCTGTCGGAAGACGACAGCTTCGGCACCATCACCATTGCCGAGCCCATCGGCATCCTGTGCGGCATCGTGCCCACTACCAACCCTACCTCCACGGCCATTTTCAAGGCGCTGATCGCCCTGAAAACCCGTAATGCCATCATCTTCTCGCCGCATCCGCGTGCCCGCCGCTCCACCTGCGAAGCCGCACGACTGGTGCTGGACGCCGCTGTGGCTGCCGGTGCTCCCAAGGACATCATCGGCTGGATCGATGAACCGAGCGTGGAATTGTCCAACGCGCTGATGCAGCACCCGGACATCAATCTGATCCTGGCCACCGGCGGCCCCGGCATGGTGAAGGCCGCGTATTCCTCCGGCAAACCGGCCATTGGCGTGGGCGCGGGCAATACCCCGGCGGTGATCGACGAAACCGCCGACATCAAGCGCGCCGTGGCCTCCATCCTGATGTCCAAGACCTTCGACAACGGCGTGGTGTGCGCCTCCGAGCAATCGGTCATCGTGGTGGACAGCATTTACGACGCCGTACGCGAACGCTTTTCGCGTCATGGCGGTTACCTTCTCAGTGCACAGGAAACCGCCGCCGTGGCTGCTGTCATCCTCAATCGCGGTAATCTGAATGCTGCGATTGTCGGCCAGAGCGCGGTGAAGATTGCCGCCATGGCCGGCATCAGCGTGCCGGCCGATACCAAGGTGCTGATTGGTGAGGTGAGCGATCTGACCAATGACGAAGCCTTCGCCCACGAAAAGCTGTCGCCCACCCTGGCCATGTACCGCGCCCGCGATTTTGTCGATGCCTGCGACAAGGCTGCGGCGCTGGTGGCGCTGGGCGGTATTGGTCATACCTCGGCGCTGTATACCGATCAGGACTTGCAGGGCGAGCGCATCCGCTACTTTGGCGACAAGATGAAAACCGCGCGCATCCTGATCAACACCCCGTCCTCGCATGGCGGCATTGGCGACTTGTACAACTTCAGCTTGGCACCGTCGCTGACACTGGGCTGCGGTTCCTGGGGCGGCAACTCCATCTCGGAAAACGTTGGCCCCAAGCATCTGATCAACAAGAAAACCGTGGCCAAGAGGGCGGAAAACATGCTGTGGCACAAACTGCCCAAGTCCATTTACTTCCGCCGTGGCTGCCTGCCGGTGGCACTGGAAGACCTGGCCGGCAAAAAGCGCTGCCTGATCGTGACCGGGCAATATCTGCTGGAACACGGCTTTGTCGACGAGCCAATCCGCCTGCTGAAGAAAATGGGGCTGGAAGTGGAAGTGTTCTTCGAAGTGCCGGCCGACCCCACACTGGCCATCGTGCGCAAGGGGGCTGATCTGGCCCATGCCTTCCAGCCCGATGTGATCATGGCGCTGGGGGGTGGCTCGCCGATGGATGCCGCCAAGATCATGTGGGTGATGTACGAACACCCGGAAGTGCATTTCGCCGACCTGGCATTGCGCTTCATGGACATTCGCAAACGCATTTACCAATTCCCCAAGCTGGGTGGCAAAGCCATGCTGGTGGCCGTGCCCACCACATCCGGCACCGGCTCGGAAGTGACGCCGTTTGCCGTGGTGACCGACGAAGTGACCGGGGTGAAATACCCGATTGCCGACTACGAGCTGACTCCGCATATGGCCATCATCGATGCCAATCTGGTGATGGACATGCCCAAGTCGCTCACCGCCTTTGGCGGCATCGACGCGGTGACGCACGCGCTGGAAGCCTATGTCTCGGTGATGGCCAACGAGTATTCCGACCCGCAAGCCTTGCAGGCGCTGAAGCTGCTGAAGGACTACCTGCCTTCGGCCTATGCCAAGGGCGCTGGCGACCCCAAGGCGCGCGAACAGGTGCATAACGCCGCCACCATCGCTGGCATCGCCTTTGCCAATGCCTTCCTCGGCGTCTGCCACTCCATGGCGCACAAGCTGGGGGCAGAGTTCGGCCTGGCACACGGCCTGGCCAATGCCTTGCTGATCAGCAATGTCATCCGCTACAACGCGGCTGATATTCCCACCAAGCAAACCGCGTTCAGCCAGTACGACCGGCCCAAGAGCGTGGCCCGCTATGCCGAAATCGCCCGTTACCTGGGGCTGGAAGCCAGCCGCGATCACGAGCGGGTGGAGAAGCTGGTGCAGTGGGTGGACGAACTGAAGCAGACGCTGAACATCCCCATGTCGATTCAGGCTGCCGGGGTGGGCGAGGCGGACTTCCTGGCCAAGGTGGACCAGCTGGCCGAGGATGCATTTGACGACCAGTGCACCGGGGCCAACCCGCGTTACCCGCTGATCAGCGAGCTGAAGCAATTGCTGCTGGACAGCTACTATGGCCATGCCTGGTGCGAAGCCCATCTGCGCGAAGCCGCCACTGCCCCTGTCGTTCCTGCCGTGAGCGTCAAGGCCAAGGGCAAGCTCAAAGCGGTATAAACCTTGGCACAGCACAGGCCCGGAGCATGCTCCGGGCTGCAGGCTGCTGACAAAGTGATTTGCTGCGATGGCACCGGACCCGGCAAAGCCGGGCCTTTCGACTTACAGATTGCTTTCGCAGCCTTGCCATCTATTCCCCATCCCCCCGCCCTTACCCTGTAAGGGAGCCTCGCTTTCTTTTCAGAAAGCGAGAGAGGTTGTCAATCATCTGAGTCCCGGAGCACGCTCCGGGCTTTTTTGTGTCCTGCACCGCTGCGGATGCTGGTCGCCGTGCTGGCTGGCGCAGTAGCATGCAGACTGCTTTGCCGCATCAGGAGGAGGGCGGATGGCCGAACGCATCGCATATCACCGTAGCGCCCTGCATGGCATTCACACCATGCAGGCGGACAGTAGCCGGACCTTTGCCCGCCATTGCCACGAGGAATACGGCATCGGGCTGATCGTGCGCGGGGCGCAGCGTTCTTTCAGTGGTCGCGGCATGGTGGATGCCGGGCCGGGGGACATCATCATGGTCAATCCCGGCGAAGTGCACGATGGCCAGCCCTTGCAGGAGGACGGCCGCGCCTGGCGCATGCTGTATATCCAACCAGCACTGTGGCAGCAACTGGCTGAGGAACTGGCCGAGCAAGAAGCCAGCCCGCAACCCCTGCTGTTGCCGCAGCTGAGTGATGCCGGCCTGCGGCAGCAGTTTGTCCAGGTGTTTGCCTTGTTGGGTGGGGAGGCGGTGGCCGGGCTGCAGGCAGAACAGGCCATGCTGCAGCTGTTGTCGCGACTGTTGCCCACGCATGGCTATCGCCAGGCAGCATCGGCCTGCTCCGCCGCCATCGCCCGGGTGCGGGCGCTGCTGGATGATGCACCCACTCAGCCACACAGCCTGTCCGCGCTGGCGGAGCTGGCTGGCATCAGCCGTTTTCGCCTGCTGCGCAGCTTTAGCCAGCAGCTGGGTTGCAGCCCGCATGACTACCTGCAACAGCGGCGGCTGAGCCTGGCGCGTGGCCTGATGGCGCAGGGCAGGCCGCTGGCCGATGTGGCGGCGGCTGTTGGTTTTGCCGATCAAAGCCATATGAACCGGGTATTCCTGCAGCGGCTGGGTATTACGCCAGGTCGCTATGCCCGGGCGCTGTGCTAAGAAGCTGTTCATTCCCTGCTGCAATAACGTCCAAGCCGGAACAGGCCGGCATCGGTTTAGCTAACGGTTTCATCAGCTGTGACTGGAGCCGCCGATGTCCTCCCGCTGGATTGCCTATCTCTATCTGTTGCTGGCCATGCTGGGGGCCGGCAGTACCGTGGTGGTCAGCAAGCTGGTGTCCGCCAGCCTGCCGCCCTTTACCGCCACCGCCATCCGTTTTGGCATGGCCTTGCCCTTGTTTGTGCTGCTGATGGGCTGGTGGCGTGCTGACTGGCCTAGGCTCTGCCGGCACGACTGGATCATGCTGATCCTGCAGGCGGGGGCCGGCAGTGTCGGCTATACCGTGTTGCTGCTGGCGGGCGTGCGCTTGAGCACCGCCGCCAGTGCCAGCGTGATGATGGGCACACTGCCGGCCGTGTCCAGTCTGCTGGCGTGGCTGCTGTTTCGCGAAAGCATGCAGTGGCGGCAAGGGCTGGCCCTGCTGCTGTGCAGTGTGGGGGCGGTAATGGTGTCCTTGCGCAGCGGTGCTGCACTGTCTTTCGGCAGTGCCGGCGAGCTGGCCGGCAATGGGCTGATCCTGCTGGCGGTGGCCTGCGAAGCGCTGTTTATTTTGCTGAACCGGCGTTTGCGTCAGCCATTGCCGCCGCTGGCCTTGTCTTGCTATCTGTGCGCGCTGGGCTTGTTGCTGGCCTTGCCGGCCGCCGCGCTGGAGTGGCAGGGCAACTGGCAGGTGTCTGCGGCTGCGCTGCTGGGCCTGGCCTATTATGCGGCGGTGCCAACCGTGCTGGGTTTTGTGCTGTGGTATGCCGGGGCTGCGCGGGTGGCGGCAAGCGAGGCGGCATTGTTTACGGGGGTGTTGCCGGTGTCGGCGCTCGTGTTTGCCGCTGCGCTATTGCAGGAGGAAATCCGTCGCGCCCAGCTGGCCGGCATGGCCTGCGTGCTGGCGGCCTTGTTATTGCAGTTCTTGCCTGCAATGCGGCGTTCCGTGCCGCCAGCTGCCACAGGTGCAGGGCAAGCGGAGTAAGCGGCAAGCCGCGCATGCCGACCATGCTTGCTAACAGGTCAAAGATTCTGTCATAAATGGTGACCACTTCAAGCACTGGAGCAGATCATGCAGCTGAGCGACTTTCCCTTTGGCGTGACCGACTGGTCGGCCATTGCCCCTACCGAGCATCCTGGTGAAAGCGGCATGGCGCTGTGGCGCACCTGCCAGTTCGGCAGCATCCGCGTGCGCATGGTGGAGTACAGCCCGGGTTATCTGGCGGATCACTGGTGTCGCAAAGGCCATATCCTGCTGTGTCTGGAAGGCGAATTGCTGACCGAGCTGGCCGATGGCCGCCGCTTCATGCTGACGCCGGGCCTGAGCTATCAGGTAGCCGATGACAGTGAGCCGCACCGCTCGTCTACCAAGACGGGGGCGCGGCTGTTCATCGTGGATTGAGAGCAGCTCACAAAATCCCTGCTGCGGCGTAGCGCCTTGCCCTAGGGGCACTACGCTATGTTGTTAGCCACTCTCAGTACGGACTCAGGCCGGTTTGCCCTTGCGCGGCTTGCTGGCTGGCTTGGCGACGCTGTCGGCTTCGCCTTCGCTCACGGCTACCGGTTTGACCTTGGCGCTGGCTGCTTTGGGTTTGACCGCTGGCTCGCCTTTCTGGATATGCAGCAGGCGGCGGCGGATGTCGTCGGTATCCAGCCAGATATCCTCGCCCTTGCTGATGCGCTCCAGCTCCTGATCGCTGAGGAAGGGGCGGCAGACATTGCGCATCACCTTGTCGAACCACTTGCGGCTGGCCATCACCTGCGCCGCCTGCTCGTTCCCTTTGCCGATGGAGGCAGAGGAGTAGTTGTGGAACATCAGCTGGCAGGTGTCGTGCACGATCAGCTCGTCCCCAGCCAGGAAGATCAGCGCGCCCATGGAATAGGCGCGGGCTTCCAGAATGGTGATGACGTGGGCGTCGCTGGCGGCGATATTGTTGATGATCTGCAGGCCGGTATCGAAATTGCCGCCCGGCGTGTTCAGGTGCAGGAAGATCAGGTCGGTGGCGCTGGCGGTGCGCAGGGTGTACAGCAAGTCGGTGTACTGGATGGGCTCGACAATTTCGCCGGACAGATAGTAGGAAATCTGCCGGATCACGCCTTGTGATTCGTAGCGGCGAAAGGCGGGCAGTTTGACTGCATCATCGTCGTCATCGTCACTGCCACCATGTAGCGGGGCTGGGTAGCGGGGCTGGGACATCGCGTTTCCTTTTTGCTTTCTGGATGGGAATTCTGCGGTCTTGCCCTTGCAGTGTAGTCCCGCCAGCGCGGTGGCGGCCAGCGTGTTTCTGCTGCGTTTTGCGCTTTGGCAAATGGCAAATGACAAACCGGCTGTCAGAAAAAACGCCTGCGGCACTGGGCGGCAGGCGTTGTGGCTAAGTCAGGAGCGCAGACTCAGCTCAATTCTTTCAGCAGCTCTTTCACCCGTACCAGGCGCAGGCCGACTTCTTCGATGTGGGTTTCCACCCGCAGCTTGTCCTGGCCGGCCAACTTGTAGTTCTTCTTGCTCTGGATCAGCTGGATGATCTTCATCGGGTCGATCGGCGGATTCTTGATGAACTGCAGCTGGATGGCCACTTCGCTGGCGTCCAGCTTGGCCACGCCCAGCGGCTTGGCCAGCAGGCGCAGGCGGTGGCTTTCGATCAGCGTTTTCACTGTTTGCGGCGGCAGGCCGAAGCGGTCGATCAGCTCCTCGTGGATGGCGTCGATCTCCTGCTCGCTGTCGCAGGTGGCCAGGCGCTTGTACAGCACCAGCCGTTCATGCACGTCCGGGCAGTAGGCGTCCGGCAGCAGCGCCGGGCTGTGCATATTGATTTCGGTGGTGACGCCCAGCGGCGCGTCCAGGTCGGGTTCACGGCCTTTTTTCAGGTCGCGCACCGCCTGTTTCAGCATCTCGGTAAACAAGGAGAAGCCCACTTCCTGCATCTCGCCCGACTGGCCCTCGCCCAGCACTTCGCCGGCACCGCGGATTTCCATATCGTGCATGGCCAGATAGAAACCGGCGCCCAGCTCGCCGGATAGCTGGATGGCTTCCAGCCGCTTGCCGGCGTCCTTGGTCATGCCATCCGGCGTCAGCAGATAGGCATAAGCCTGGTGATGGCTGCGGCCCACCCGGCCACGCAGCTGGTGCAGCTGGGCCAGGCCGAACTTGTCGGCGCGGTTGATCAGGATGGTGTTGGCATTGGGAATGTCGATGCCGGTTTCGATGATGGTGGAGCACAGCAGCACATTGAAGCGCTGCTGCAGGAAGTCGCGCATCACCTGTTCCAGCTCGCGTTCGCGCAACTGGCCGTGGGCCACGCCGATGCGCGCTTCCGGCACCAGTTCGGCCAGTTTTTCCCGCATGTTTTCGATGGTGTCGACTTCATTGTGCAGGAAGAATACCTGGCCGCCGCGCTTGAGTTCGCGCAGCACCGCTTCGCGGATCACCCCATTGCTGGCCGGGCTGATGAAGGTTTTCACCGCCAGCCGGCGGTTGGGCGCGGTGGCGATGACCGAGAAGTCACGCAGCCCTTCCAGTGCCATCGACAGCGTGCGCGGAATCGGCGTGGCGGTGAGGGTGAGCACGTCGACATTGGCGCGCAGGCGCTTGAGCTGTTCCTTCTGGCGCACGCCAAAGCGGTGTTCTTCGTCGATGATCACCAGCCCCAGGTTCTTGAACTGTATGTCCGGCTGCACCAGCTTGTGGGTGCCGATGACGATATCCACCGTGCCTTCGGCAAGGCCAGCCAGCGCGGCCTTGCTTTCCTTGGCGCTGCGAAAGCGCGACAGCTCGGCAATCTTGATCGGCCAGTCGTTGAAGCGGTCGGAGAAATTCTGGAAATGCTGCTCGGCCAGCAAGGTGGTGGGCACCAGCAGCGCCACCTGCTTGCCACCCATCACCGCGACAAAAGCCGCGCGCAGTGCGACTTCGGTCTTGCCAAAACCCACATCGCCACACACCAGACGGTCCATCGGCTTGCCGCTGCACATATCGTGGATGACGGCTTCGATGGCATTGGCCTGGTCGATGGTTTCCTCGAAACCGAAGCCGGCGGCAAAGGCGTCGTAATCATGGTGGGACAGGGTAAAGCTGTGGCCTTCGCGCGCGGCGCGCTGGGCGTATAGATTAAGCAGCTCCGCGGCGGTGTCGCGGGCTTTTTCGGCGGCGCGCTTCTTGGCCTTTTCCCAGGCAGGGTTGCCCAGCTTGTGCAGTGGGGCTTGTTCTGAGGGGCCGCCGGCATAGCGCGAAATCAGGTGCAACTGGCTCACCGGCACATACAGGGTGGCATTGTCGGCGTACTCCAGCTGCATCAGCTCGGTTTCACCTTCGCCCAGGTCCATCGATACCAGACCGATATAGCGGCCAATACCGTGCTGCTCGTGCACCACCGGGTCGCCGGATTTCACCTCGGCCAGGTCGCGCAGCATGGAGTCAGAACTCATCTTCACATGGCGGCGGCGGGTATGGCTGCGTGCGATGTGCTGGTACAGCTCGCTCTCGGTAATGATGGACAGCGGCGGTTGCTGCTGGGCAAAGCCGGAATATAGCGGGGCCACCACCAGCGCCAGCGGCATGCTGCCGCTGGCAAATTCCTGCCAGTGGTCGATCAGTTGCGGCTTGATGCCGTGTTCCTGCAGGAACTGCACCATGGTTTCGCGCCGGCCCAGGCTTTCTGCTGTCAGCAGCACGCGCTGGCCGCTGCTTTGCAGATAGTGCGCCAGCTTGTGCAGCGGGTTGTCGGCGCGGCGTTCCACCGCCAGGTCGGGCAGGGCCAGGCTGAGGTCATCCGGCTCGCCACTGGCGGGAATTTCAATGCGCGAATAGGGCTTGATGCGGCCGAGGAACTCGTCCTGGCGCAAAAACACATCGGCCGGCGGCAGTACCGGACGTTCCGGATCGCCCTGCGCCATGTGGTAGCGGTTCTGCACATCTTTCCAGAAGGTGTCGGCAGCCCCGGCCACATCGCGGTGCAACACCACCAGCGCGGATTCGCCCACGTAGTCAAACAGGGTCGCGGTTTCGTCGAAGAACAGCGGCAGGTAGTACTCGATGCCGGCCGGGAACAGATTGGCCGATACCTCTTTATAAATACGGCTTTTGGACGGATCGCCCTCGACCCGTTCGCGGTAATGCTGGCGGAAGGCGGTGACGCCGCTTTCGTCGGCCGGGTATTCCCGTGCCGGCAGCATGCGGATTTCCGGCACCGGGTACAGCGTGCGCTGGCTGTCCGGATCGAAGGTGCGCAGGCTGTCGATTTCCTTGTCGAACAGATCGATGCGGTAGGGCAGGGTGCTGCCCATGGGGAACAGGTCCACCAGCCCGCCACGAATGGAAAACTCGCCCGGTGCCATCACCTGGGTGACGTGGTTGTAGCCTGCCATCACCATGTCGGCGCGCAATTGCTCCACATCCAGTTGCTGTTTGCTTTGCAACAAGAAGGTGCGACCCAGCAGATAGCTGACCGGGGCCAGCCGCGTCATGGCGGTGCTGACCGGGGCAATCACCACCTGGCATTCGCCGCGATGGATTTGCCACAGCGTGGCCAGCCGCTCGCTCACCAGTTCGCCGTGTGGCGAAAAATGGTCGTAGGGCAGGGTTTCCCAGTCCGGCAGCAAGGCGGCCTTGATGTCGGGCGCAAACCACGGCAGCTCGGCCTTCAGCCGCTGGGCGGCCTGGGCATCGGCAGTGAGGATGAGCAGGGTGTGGCCAGCCTGGGCCAGACCAGCCAGTACGGCCGCGTCCAGACCATCCGGCAGGGCGGGGCAGCGGGTCTTTTGACCGGCCGGGGCAATGCGGGGCAGAGTGTCCAACATTCTTCTTCACATTCGTGGATCTGCGGGTATTATACCAGCGGGCATTTCATACCAAAGGTGTGTTTGCCATCCATTTACAAGAGGCCACAAGGCCCGCAATCCGCCAGGCATCTGAACCACACTTCAAATAATCACTGCCCCCGAGCATGAGCGGGCAGGGTCAATGCATGGCTGCAAAGGACTGGGAGAGTGAATACAAAGGGGATGTTTGCAAGCTGGGCGGCCTTTGCGCTGTTTGCCGCCAGCTTGTTGTTATGGCCCAGACAGGTGCTGGGTGAAATTCCTTTATATGGTTTCCTGCCACACGGCCTGTTCGCCGGCTGGCTGCTATGGCGTGGTGCCGGCGTGGCCTGGCGCTGGCCGGTGGCAGCGCTACTGATCAGCATGCAGTGGCTGGCATGGCCATGGGCGCTAGCGCTGTCTGCGTCGCTGCTGCTGATGCTGCCAGGTGCACGCTTGCTGCAGGGGGACACCGGCGCGGAGGATGGCTCGGCCATTGCCCAGTTGCTGTGGCGACTGCTGGAAGTTTCCGCCTATCTGCTCGCTCCTCCGATCGCTTTATTGGGTGTCTTTGCGCTGTGGTATGGCGCATTGCCACAGGTACTGCAATGGACTGCCCTGGCTGCCGGCTGTGCCATGCTGGCCATGACCTGCTGGCTGCCACTGTTGCGCATGACCGGCTGGCCGGACCAGCGCCGTCTGCTGGAATTGCTGGTGATTCTGCTGGTGATGCTGGTGATATGGGCGTCGATGGTCAGCAATGTGCAAAGCCTGCCTTTTCCCCGCCCGGTATTATTCTTCCCGCTGCTGATCTGGGCTGCCTTCCGTGGCCGGCTCTTGGGCGCCTGTCTGTCCGGTTCGCTGCTGTGCCTGCTGTTGTCGCTGCCCTGTTTCCTGCCGGGGTTGTATCTGCATGTTGGCGTGGCCGAGCTGATGAACGACACGGTGCTCTGCCTTACCTTTATCGTGGCGGCCTTGCTGGTGGCCACGCTCAGTGATGTGCAGCGGCGCAAGGAAGACGAACTCAACGAATTCCGTTCGCGGGTGGAGTCGCTGGTCAACAACAGCCCCAACATGATGTCGCTCAAGGGGCTGGATGGCCGCTTCCTGCTGGCCAATCGTGCGTACAGCCGCATGCTGGGGGTGAGCGAGCACGCCATGGTGGGGACAGCACTGGAAGACTACTTCACCGAGGACGACGCCAGCCGCATCAAGCAACAGGACGCCGTGGTGCTGAGTTGCCTGGAGCCGCGCCAGTTCGAGGAAAGCTTCAGCGTGGGGGGCAGCAACTTCACCATGCTGGTCAGCAAGTTTCCGCTGTTCGACAGCCAGGGCCGGCCGGCCGGGGTGGGCAGCGTGGACACTGACATCACCCGCAGCCGCGAAGAACAGCAAGCCAAGAAAGAGGCCGAAGACAAGTACTGGGCGCTGGTGGAGCAGACCCTGGTGGGCATTTACATCATGCAGGATGAAAAGCTGGTGTATGTGAATCCCAAGCTGGCCGACATTGTCGGCTATCCGCCGCAGGAAATGCAGAACATGGCGCTGGAGCGGCTGCTCCCGGCCAGCGAAGCGGGCCGTATCCGGCTGCAGATCAAGCGCCGGCTGCGCGAGAATATCCAGATCATGCACTACACCACCCGCGCCATCAGCAGTGATGGTCATCTGGTCGATCTGGAAGTGCACAGCCGCCTGGTGGAGTACGAAGGCAAACCGGCCTTGATCGGTGTGGTGGTGGATATTTCGGACCGCATTGCGGCAGATACCAACCTCAAGCTGGCCGCCAAGGTATTCGAGAATTCGGCCGAGGGCATCCTGATCCTCGATGCGGACGCCCACATCATCGCCGTCAATCATGCCTTTACCCGCATTACCGGCTACGAGCAGGGCGAGGCGCTGGGCAAGCTGTCGCGCATTTTTGCCGATAACGGCGATGCGACCAGCCAGCAGATGCAGCAGGCGCTGGCCCTGCACGGCCAGTGGCAGGGTGAAATGCGCGACCGGCGCAAGAATGGCGACTGGTATCCGGCCGAGCTGTCGATCTCGCTGGTGCGCGATGATGCCGGTTGTCACAGCAATTACGTCGCGGTGTTTTCCGATATTACCGTGCGCAAGCAGGCCGAAGAGCGCCTGCAGTTTTTGGCCAATCACGACCCGCTCACCCGCCTGCCCAACCGCAGCAGCCTGATCAGCCGACTCGAACAGGCCATTGTCGAGATGAGCGGCGAACCCGGCCCGCTGGCGGTGATGTTTATCGATCTGGATCGTTTCAAGCTGATCAACGACTCCTTTGGTCATCAATCCGGTGATGAACTGCTGCGCGAAATCGCCATCCGCCTGTCCAATTCGGTGGGAGAACGTGGCCTCTTGGCACGCCAGGGCGGCGATGAGTTCACCCTGCTGCTGACCGAATTTGCCGACCAGGCCGAACTGGCCGCGCTGGCCGAAGATATTCTGGCGGTGCTCGGCCGTGGCCTGCGGCTGGAAGAGCACGAGGTGTGTGTCACCGGCAGCATCGGTATCAGCGTATTTCCCAATGACGGCACAGATGCCCGCAGCCTGCTGAAAAATGCCGATGTCGCCATGTACCGCGCCAAGGATGCCGGCAAGAACACTTATCAGTTTTTTGATGCCGAGATGAATACCCAGACCTTCGAGCGGCTGCTGCTGGAAAACGGCATGCGCCAGGCGCTGGAGCGGGGCGAGTTCGAATTGCATTACCAGCCGCAGCTCAATGCCGCCAGCCGCGAAATGTCCGGAGTCGAGGTGTTGATACGCTGGCGTCACCCGCAGCTGGGCTTGATTCAGCCTTTGCGCTTCATTCCGCTGGCCGAAGAAACCGGTCTGATCAAGCCGATTGGCGACTGGGTGCTGCAGGAAGCCTGCCGCCAGCTGAAAGCCTGGGAACAGGCCGGCCTGTATGTGCCACGGGTGGCGGTCAATCTGTCGGCCCGCCAGTTCGAGCAGAGCACGCTGGTAGACAATGTGGCACGCGCCTTGCAAACCACAGGGTTGGAGGCTGGCCGGTTGGAGCTGGAAATCACCGAAAGCATGATCATGCAAAACCCGGTGGAAACGGTGCACCAGTTGGGCGAACTGAAAGCGTTGGGCGTCTGGCTATCCATTGATGACTTCGGCACCGGCTATTCCTCGCTGTCGCATCTGAAGCGCTTCCCACTGGATACGCTGAAAATCGACCGTTCCTTTGTCGATGGCCTGCCCGATGATGAAGACAGCGTGGCCATTGCCGAAGCCATTCTCGCCATGTCCAGGAAGCTCAAGTTCAGCGTGGTGGCCGAAGGGGTGGAAAACGCCGCCCAGGCAGATTTTCTCGAACTCAAAGGCTGCACGCTGTTGCAGGGCTATCACTTTGGCAAGCCGGTACCTGCGACCGAATTTCCGGCGCTGGCGGCACAGCTCAGCCAGTCGGCGCGGCTGGCGATCATGGCCGACTGGCAGGGTGGTCTGTAGCGGGGCGGCGCGTAGTTTGGCAGCAGCCTGGCCGGCTTTGCGGCTACAATAGCGCCCATTCCCCGTTTACAAGGCTTCAAGCGCATGAGCAACAAGCGACTCATTCACGGCTTTCATGCCATCAACGCCCGCTTGTGGCAGAACCCGAAGAGCCTGCTCGAAATCTGGCTGGCCGGCGGCCGCCACGACGAACGGGCCAAAGCGGTGCTGGAAAAGGCTGGCGAAGAAAACATCAAGCTGCACATCGTCGACAAGGCGCGGCTGGACAGCATGAGCGGCAACGCCCGCCACCAGGGTGTGGTGGCCATGATCGATGCCAGCCGTAACCATGTCGATCTGGACGACGTGCTGGAAAATCTGGCCGAACCGCCGCTGCTGCTGATTCTGGACGGTGTCACCGATCCGCATAATCTGGGTGCCTGCCTGCGGGTGGCCGATGCCATGGGCGCACATGCGGTCATCGCCCCCAAAGATCGCTCGGCCGGCCTGAATGCCACCGTATCCAAGGTAGCTTGCGGCGCAGCGGAAGTGATTCCCTACATCACCGTCACCAATCTGGCCCGTACCCTGCGTGACCTGAAAGACGCCGGGGTGTGGATCGCCGGTACCACCATGGAAGCCGACACCGATCTGTTCCATGTCGATGCCGCCGGCCCGCTGGCCTGGGTGATGGGCTCGGAAGGTGAGGGCATGCGCCGCCTGACCCGCGAACACTGCGATGTGCTGGTGTCCATTCCCATGTTCGGCACGGTGGAAAGCCTGAACGTGTCGGTATCTTCCGGCATGGTGCTGGCCGAAAGCCGCCGTCAGCGGGTGCTGGCAGCCGAAAAGACCAGTTGAATCAGCGCCGCCGCGCCACACAAAACCCCATGCCCCGGCATGGGGTTTTTTGATGCAGGACAGTTTTTTGTCATTGCGCAGATCACAGGTGGAACCTTGCTGGCTATACTCTGCTCTACTGGTTTTATACCCTTAGGGGGTATGGATGATTTGCGGTGACCTTGCCGGGTCATGCGTGTCATCGGCTCAGCCCCCCCACCGACGGAGTCAACGCATGGACAGAAGACATTTTCTGCAATGGAGCAGCGCACTGGCGCTGACACCACTGCTGGTACGCAAGAGCTGGGCCGAAGGCATGGCGGACATGCCGGGCATGGATCACGCTGCCATGGGGCATGGCGCTGGCGACGTAGCCAGCATGCCTGCTGCCGACAGTCTGGGCCTGCCGCGTGGCCTGCCATTGTCATCGCTGTCCCGGCTGCAAAATCATGGCGGTGCCGGCCGCTTGGTAGGCCAGCTTGCCGCCGCACCGGTCAAGCTTCCGCTGCTGCCGGGCAAGCCGGCTACCACCTTCTGGGCCTATAACGGCCAGATTCCCGGCCCGGCTATCGTCGCCTGGGAGGGAGATGCCGTCAGCTTGCAGTTTACCAATCAGCTAAGCCAGCCCAGCACCATCCACTGGCATGGCATGCCGGTGCCTGCGACGCAGGATGGCAATCCGCATGATCCGGTCCTGCCCGGCCAGACACGTGACTACCAGTTCCGGCTACCGGCAGATAGCGCCGCCAGCTACTGGTATCACCCGCACCCGCACGGCTATACCGGTCAGCAGGCTTACATGGGGCTGGCTGGGGTATTCGTGGTGAAAAGCCGTCACGATCCGTTGGCGCATTTGCCGGAGCAATGGCTGGTGTTGTCTGATTTGAAGCTGGATGCGCAGGGTCAGATCGCCGCGAACGGCGCGGCTGACCAACACGATGGGCGTGAAGGCCAGTTCGTACTGATCAATGGCGGCTGGCAACCGGTCATCGGGCTGGCTGAGGGAGAACGGCAACGTTGGCGCATCTGGAATGCCTGCAGCGCGCGCATCCTCAAGCTGGCCTTGCCCGCACACGACGTGCAGCTGGTGGGGACAGATGGCGGGCTGATCGCGACGCCACGTGGCATTGATACGCTGCTGCTGTCGCCTGGTGAGCGGGCAGAAATCGTCATCACCGGACGTTTTGCCGCTGGTAAAGCATCTGCCTTGCAGGCCTTGCCCTACCACCGCGGCAAGGCCATGGGCCCGGAACAAAGCACCACCCTCACCCTGGCCACAATCAGTCGTACTGGTAGCAAGGCAACGGCCGAGCTGCCAACAACGCTGCGCCCGATTGCGGGGCTGGGCGCGCCTGCCGTCAAGCGGGTAGTCGAGTTCAGCGAAAACATGGCCGACCCAAGCGCCATGTTCCTGATCAATGGCAAGAAGTTCGACATGAACCGGGTGGATTTCAGCGGCAAGGTGGGCCAGGTCGAAGAGTGGGATATCGTCAGCCAGGCGCATATGGATCATCCCTTCCATATTCACGGCACCCAGTTCCAGGTGCTGGCCCGTACCGATGACGGGGTGTGGCAGGACGAACCCTTCCTGGCCTGGCGCGATGTCGTCAACATTCCGGCGGGCGAAACGGTGCGGCTGCGCTTTGTCCAGCACTTGCCCGGCTTGCGCATGTTCCACTGCCACATTCTGGAGCATGAAGACGCCGGTATGATGGCTACGCTGGATGTACAAGCCTGAGCGGTACTGCAACGCAAGACAGGGGCTGCCGGTGTTACACTGGCAGCCCTGGTTTTTATCCGATAGCGGAGTATGCATGAGCCTTAGCCCCAAAACCGATGCCTGCTGCCATACGCCGCCCGAGGTCGCTGGCAAGAGCGTGGTGCAGCCGAACAAGTCGGCCCTGCTCAAGCGCCTGGCGCGCATCGAGGGGCAGGTGCGCGGCATCAGTGGCATGGTGGAAGCCGACCGCTATTGCGTGGATGTGCTGACTCAGGTGGCCGCGGTGAAGTCGGCGCTGGATGCAGTATCGATGCAGTTGCTGGAAAACCACATGAAAGGTTGTGTCAGCAAGGCCTTGCAGGAGGGCGACGCCACCGGCATGGTGACCGAACTGATCGAAGTGGTGAAGAAAGTCCGTTAACCGTTAATCACGCTTTAGAACCGCTAATTACAGCTCGCAGCCCACCGATGCCAAGCCCCCCCCGACGCTGACAGTACTCGTTGTACGGTCAGGTGGCGCAAGGCGGGGGCGAGGTCTGTTAACGGCTATTAACAATAGCGGTCGCGCGCAGGCGCAACACTTGCTTTAGTCTTTCATTCGGCGTTGCCGCATTCCGTTTCCCGCCCTTTTCAGGAAATCACCGAGATGAAAACCGTATTGTCCGTGCTGGCAGGCCTGCTGCTGTCGTCGTGGTCGCTGGCCGATCCGCTGCCTTTCGAACAATTCATGCACCTGCACCGCGACATGAGTGAAGCCGAGCTGCTGCAAGCGGCCGGCAAGCCGGATTACGTGCGTGCCGATCCCGCCGCCAGCGGCGATCGCCAGCTGTTTTGGCTGGGCGATGCCGATCTGCCCTACACCACGCTGGTGATTCTGCACAACGGCCTGGTCAGCGATGTCCGGCGCGAAAAACGGCTGTAAGCCCCCAGCAGCCTTGCTGCTTTTGCCACGCTTGCCGCATTGTGCCGCAGCCTCTGGCCGATTTTGTTTGCCGCAGCAGGATTAAGTGCGTAGAATGCTGCGGTTTCACTACCTTGCTTTTTGCAACCGCATGGCAAAAAGCTAAATAGCCATAAGGAGTTAACATGCGTCATTACGAAATCGTGTTCATCGTCCATCCGGACCAGAGCGAACAGGTTCCGGCCATGATCGAGCGCTACAAGGGCATGGTTCTGGCCGCTGAAGGCAAGATTCACCGTCTGGAAGATTGGGGCCGTCGTCAACTGGCTTACCCGATCCAGAAGCTGCACAAAGCCCACTACGTTCTGATGAACGTTGAGTGCCAGTCCGAAACCCTGGCCGAGATCGAGCACGCCTTCAAGTTCAACGACGCTGTTCTGCGTCACCTCACCATCAAGCTGGATCGCGCCGTTACCGAAGCGTCCCCGATGATGAAGGACGAAAAGGCCAAGAACCTGCTGGATTCCCAGCAGCCGGCAGCCGAGGCCGAAGCTGCTGCCTAATTGGCAGGAGACAAGGACTTGCAGAACCGTCTGGTATTGACCGCGACGGTCGAACGCGAAGAAGCCCTGCGTTACACCCCTGCCGGTATTCCGGTGGTGGAAATGTGGATCAGGCACCAGTCTAGACAGACTGCCGGCGGGTTCGAACGCGATGTGGCCTGTGAAATCCAGGCCGTGCTGATTGGAGAAGACGCCCGGAAACATGCCGGGAAACTGGCAGGAAACGCGGTGACATTCACCGGATTTCTGTCCCAGCGCAGTCTGAAAAATCCGCGGTTGGTACTCAATATCGAATATGTTGAATTTGTAAAAGGTTAGTCAAAATGGCTCGTCAACTCTTCAAGCGCAAGAAGTTCTGCCGCTTCACGGCAGAAGGCATCAAGGATATCGATTACAAATCCGTTGATCTGCTGAAAGACTTCATCGCCGAAAACGGCAAAATCATCCCGGCTCGCATTACCGGTACCAAGGCTCGCTACCAGCGTCAGCTGACCACTGCTATCAAGCGTGCTCGCTTCCTGGCTTTCCTGCCTTACACCGATCAACACTAAGCCGGGAAAGGACTTAAGATGCAAATCATTCTGCTCGAAAAAGTTGCCAACCTGGGTCAACTGGGTGACGTGGTAAAGGTTAAGAACGGCTACGCCCGTAACTTCCTGATCCCGCAAGGCAAAGCCAAGCGTGCTACCGAAGTCAACCTG
This sequence comes from Aquitalea aquatica, assembly GCF_013911085.1. Lineage (GTDB taxonomy): Bacteria > Pseudomonadota > Gammaproteobacteria > Burkholderiales > Chromobacteriaceae > Aquitalea > Aquitalea aquatica. Next base: position 24,900 of record NZ_JACERN010000047.1, on the reverse strand, counting down.
AAAGAGTTCGAAGCTCGTCGCGCCGAACTGGAAGCCAAGCAAGCTGAGATCCTGGCCGATGCCAAGGTTCGTGCTGAAAAGCTGGTTGACGCTGTAATCACCATCGCTCAAAAAGCTGGTGTTGATGGCCGTCTGTTCGGTTCCGTGACCAATGTGGACGTGGCTGAAGCCGTGACCGCATTCGGCGTGGAAATCAAGCGTTTCGAAGTTCGCCTGCCGAACGGCCCGTTCAAGGCCATCGGTGAGTACGACATCGAAATCGCTCTGCACCACGACGTAGTATCCCCGATCAAGGTTGTTGTGGTCGCTCAAGCCTGATTTCCTGATCCGGAATCCTGCTTCAAGAAAAAAGCCCGCTTCGGCGGGCTTTTTTCATGTCTCGCTCCTCCTGTAGTCCACTGCACTTTCCTGCTTGTGCCTGCCGCAGATTTTACCGGCAAGGCTCAACTCCTTTCCGCTGCTGTTTCAGTCCTTTCCCATCAATCTGCCTGGCTAATTGAAATAAGCTCCCTGCTGATCTTTCCAACAGCTCCGCCCTGCACCGAAGGTTGGCCCTACCGTCTTGGCCATCTTTCAATGGCAGTCGCCTGTCCTGATACAAGGAGTATTACCGCATGTCCTCCGCTGCATCCCGCTGTAGTGCTTTCAGTAGCTGGCTTTCCGAAGCGCTGGTGGCGGAGGGGCCCGCTTCCCCCGAGCCATTGCGGCAGGATATCCGCGCCGATGTCTGCATTGTGGGCGGCGGATTTACCGGTTTGTGGAGTGCCATCGAAATCAAGCGGGCCAAGCCGGAGGCCGAGGTGGTCATGGTCGAGGCCAGACTGTGCGGTAGCGGGGCCAGTGGCCGCAATGGCGGCTTTGTACTCAGCCTGTGGGCCAAGTTTCAGTCGCTGGCCAAAATGTGCGGCGAGGCCGAAGCGTTGCGCCTGTGCCGGGAGTCATCGCAAGCCATCGTCGATTTGCAGGCCTTCTGCCAGCAACACGACATCGATGCCCAGTTGCGGCTGGATGGCTGGCTGTGGGCGGCAACGACGACTGCCCAGCTTGGCACCTGGGACAGTACGGTCAGCCGGCTGGAACTGTTGGGCCAGCAGCCATACCAACGGCTGGCCGCAGGGCAGGCGGCGCAGCTGAGTGGTTCCAGCCTGCATCTGGACGGGGTGTTCGAGCCGGTATCGGCCTCCATTCAGCCGGCCATGCTGGCACGTGGTCTGTTGCGCCACGCCCGTAAGCTCGGGGTCAAAGTGTACGAGTCTTCGCCGATGGAAAGGCTGGAAAGTGGTACTCCAGCACGGGTGCAATGCACTCATGGCAGCGTACGCGCCGACAGGGTGATTCTGGCGATGAATGCCTGGGCTGCGCAGTTTGCCGACATTCGCAAGGCCTTTGTCGTGGTGTCCAGCGATGTCGTCATTACCCGCCCGCTGCCCGAGCTGCTGCAGTCCAGTGGCTGGACCAATGGCATGACCATTTCCGATAGCCGCATGCTGGTGCACTACTACCGCACCACGCCGGATGGCCGCATCGTGTTCGGCAAGGGCGGTGGCAATGAGCAACTGGTATATGGCGCGAAGCTGGCCGGCAAGCTGGATGGCGCATCTGGTATCGCCGCCACGGTGGCCGCCCATTTGCGCCGTGCTTATCCAGGGGTGCAGACAGCAGACATCGCCGGTAACTGGACCGGACCCATCGACCGTACCCGTAATGGCCTGCCGCATTTTGGTGCGCTGCCACAGCAGCCGAATGTCTTCTATGCCATTGGCTATTCGGGCAATGGCGTCGGCCCCTCCATGCTGGGAGGCAAGATTCTCGCCGCACTGGCGCTGCAGCTGGACAACGAATGGTCGCGCTGCGGTCTGGTACATGGCCTGCAGCGCGATTTTCCACCCGAGCCCTTCCGCTATCTGGGTGGCCGGCTGGTCCGCCATGCGGTAGGGCAGGTCGATCTGGCTGCCGATGAAAACCGCCAGCCATCCTGGCTGATGCAGCAGCTGTGCAAGCTGGCCCCTTCCGGCCTGTCGCCCACCAAGGCGGCTGCCCCCCATTCCCGCTAGACCCCATCAGGAGAACCGCATGTCCTGCTCATCCGATCTGGAACAGATCCGCCAGGCGCTAACCGCCTATTACGAGGCCCTGTATTACGGCCGACCGGAGAAACTGGAAGAGGCTTTCCGCCCCGATGCCCTGCTGCTGGGAGATGTCGAAGGGGCCGAGTCACGGCTGGATCAGGCGCAATACCGCAGCCTGCTGCAAAGCCGGCCCTCGCCACATGCACAGGGTGCGCCCTATGGGCTGCAGATCAGTGAAATCCGCTGCTGCGGCAATGCCGCCATGGCGGAGCTGCAAACGCCACTGGCCGGTCGGGTATTCACCGATTACGTCTCGCTGTTCAAGCGTCAGGGCCGTTGGCGCATCGCTTTCAAGTTGTACTCACATCCGCAGTGAAATCTCTAGCCATCCGTGCCGCCATGGCGGCCGGCTGCTACAGCGTTGTTGTCCAATTTCCGGAGTACGCCAATGCATTCAAGCGAAGTTGCGCCAGCGGCGCCGTCTCATGAAGATTCCGGCCTGCTGGTCCAGCCCATCAGCGGGCTGGAAACCATCGGCATCATTTTCGGTACCAATATCGGAGCCGGTGTACTGGGCATGGCCTTTGCCGCGCGCAAGACCGGCTATGTCCCGCTCTTGCTGTGTCTGGCCATTACCTGTGTGCTGTGCACCATCACCATGCTCTACCTGACCGAGGTGGCGCTGCGTACCCGTGGCAACCGCCAACTCAGCGGCCTGGCCAGCCGCTATCTGGGCGGCCTGGGGGGCTGGCTGTTGTTTCTGGCGGTTGCGGCGAATAGTTTTGGCGCGCTGACCGCCTATATGGCGGGTAGTGGCAGTATCTTGCTGGATTTGCTGGGCGGGTATGGCATGAGCAAGGAGCTGGGTAGCATCCTGTTCATCGTGCCGTCGGTGGCGGTGTTGTATCTGGGCCTGAAGGTGCTGGGGGCGGGTAACAAGGTCATCAGCATGAGCATGATTGTCATCATTCTGGCGCTGATCATGGCTTCCATCGTCAGTCAGGATGCGCGCCTGAGCAATCTGTGGCTCAGTCGCTGGCAGTATGTGGTGCCGGTGTTCAATCTGGCGGTATTCGTGTTTGGTGCGCAGTTCCTGGTACCCGAACTGGTGCGTGGCAATCTGTCTGCCCCGCGCAAGCTGCCACGGTTGATCATGTGTGGCATGGCGCTGACCTTTGTCTTCGTCGCGCTGATTCCCGCTTCGGTGATTGCGCTGGTAGGCACGGACAATCTCACCCAGGTGGCCACACTGAGCTGGGGCAGGGCGTTGGGGCAGTGGGCTTATTACACCGCCAATATCTTTGCCCTGCTGGCCATGCTGACTTCTTACTGGGGGCTGGGTGGCTGTCTGTTCACCAATATCTTCGATCACTTCCGTCTGGGTAGCGAAACCCAGAAATCAAAGCGGTTACTGGTATTGGTGGTGGTGGCGCTGCCGCCTTTTCTGCTGGCCTACTCGGGCATTGCCAGCTTCGTCAATGCACTGTATTTCGCCGGTACTTTCGGTGGGGTGTTGATGGGTATTATCCCGGTCTTGCTGCTGAATGCGGCACGTCGTCGCGGTGATGCCAATAGCGAGTTTGTCTGTGGCTGGTATGCTCACCGCGGTGTGCAGTGGCTGATCATGGCCACTTTCTTCCTGAGTGGGGTGTATGCGGTGGTATCGCTGTTTGGTGTGTTGCCGGAAAGCTGGTAAGGCAGGGGTGGCAGGCAGCCCGGAGCCGGGCTGTCTGCCATCCGGTGGGGATGGTTCAGTCTTGCAACACGATGCGGGCGCGCAAGCCTGGAGCATCGGCTTCGGCAATGGCCAGCAGACGGTCGATATTGGGGTGTTTGCCCGGATGCTGGCGGGCATCCGCCGTATGTTCGGCATAGAGCGCCAGGCCTTCCACTGCAGCAGCACGGTCCAGATGACCATGCTGCTTGATCAGGGCGTGATAGACCCGTACCGAGCCGGCGGTTCCCGGCTGGTTTTCCAGGCGGGTGACAGGCTCACCCGCAGCGTCCAATAGCACGATGGCGGCAATGCCGGTGGCGGCGGGGAGGGTGTCCAGAATGTCCTTGAAGGTGGGTGTGGTCATGGTTTGGTGTTCCTGCATGGGACTGGCAAAAGGTGGAGGATAGCCGCAGATGCTAGCACAGGAGTGATGCCACGGCCTGTTGGCGCGCATTGCCTGCAGTGGGTTGCTGCTGGTGCAGCAATGCACTGTATTGGTGCGTTTTTCCTGCTGCCGGTCATTGCTGACGGAGTCTATGCACGATGGAGATGGGGTAATATCTTTTGTATCAATTGCTTAGGATATCTGGCACGCAGTTTGCTATATCTATGGCAGTAGCTGGCGACGGGTGATGGCTGTTTCGACCCACCATCACCGTCCTGCGCCAGTCTGCAAAGGAGAAAACAGAGCGGCATAGCCGCCACCGGCCGGTCTGGCCGCTGGGACCACCCTGCGGTCAGACCACCAATCTCGTTGTCACCAGTGATCAGGCTGGCTGCACCCCCATCAAGTATTTCTTGCTCATGGCCTTGAACAGTTCGCTGCCGGCCACTCCCAGCATTTCGAACAGTACCATTTCCCTGCTGACCAATACCGCGCCTGCAGTCTGCATGCGCTGCAGCCCCAGCTTCTTGTCGCTGTTGCGGCGGCTGGCTACCGCATCGGCTACCACGAATACCTGTTTGCCCAGGGCCAGCAGTTGCAGCACGGTCTGCAACACGCAGACATGGGTTTCCATACCGCAGACAATCACCTGTTTGCGCGCCAGCAGGCTATCGGGCAGGCATTCTGCCGCCACGCAGGAAAAGTGCAGCTTCTCTACCACGGTGGCCTGAGGCGCAGTGGCCAGCAGGCTGGCTTCGGTATGACCCAGTCCGCGTGGGTACTGCTCGGAAAACACCACCGGCAGGCCGGTATCATGGGCCACCCCCACCAGCCACAGGCTGGCCGCCAGCATGGCATCGGCCTGGTCTACCGCTGGTAGTAGCTTGTCCTGGATATCCACCACCAGCAGGGTGGCCTGATCGATCTGCATCAGCATGTCTGTGTCTCCCTTTCTGTTATTTACAAGGCATAAGCTCTTTGGCTGACAGGGTAATCCCTTGATGGGCGAAAAAGCCAGATGTGGCACTATGCCGCTTCAACATTCTTGGGACCACCCGTGCGGGGCGGCAGTTCAGCGCAGGCCGGGATGGTGCAAACTGGCGTGGCAAGCCGACACAGAATCGCTGCCTGCGCCGTGGAGAGACTTCATGCTGCAAGGTGCTTATCGGCTGTTTCATCAAGCCATTGTCGAAGTGATCGACCCCAAGCGGGTGTTCACTGATCCGCTGTCCACCCTGGCTTACGGGACAGATGCTTCCTGTTACCGGCTGGTGCCGAAGATCGTCATCCAGACCCATGACGAAGCCGAGGTGCAAGCCGTACTGGCCCAGGCTGCAGCACACAGGCTGCCGGTGACCTTCCGTGCCGCCGGCACTTCGCTATCCGGCCAGGCAGTGAGCGATTCCATCCTGGTGGTGGCCAGCCACGGCTGGAAAGCCCTGCAAGTGCTGGATGATGGCCGTGCCATCCGCTTGCAGCCGGGGGTGATCGGTGCCGCCGCCAATGCGGCCCTGCTGCCGTTCGGACGCAAGATCGGTCCCGATCCGGCCACCATCAACTCCGCCATGATAGGTGGCATTGTCAGCAACAACTCCAGCGGCATGTGCTGCGGAACCGCGCAGAATACCTACCAGACCATCAAGAGCCTGCGGCTGGTGCTGGCTGATGGCGCGGTGCTGGATACCGGCGATGCGGGCAGTGTGGCGGCCTTCCGCCAATCGCATGCCGGCTTGCTGGACGGCATCGCCGCGCTGGCGGCGCGTATTCGCGCCGATGGCGAGCTGGAAGCGCGCATCCGCCGCAAGTACAAGATGAAAAACACCACCGGCTACAGCCTGAATGCGCTGGTGGATTTTGCCGACCCGCTGGACATGCTGTTGCACCTGATCGTGGGCAGCGAGGGTACGCTGGCTTTTGTATCGGAAGTGACTTACCACACGGTGGAAGAGCTGCCGCACAAGGCATCGGCATTGGTGCTGTTTCCCACCATCAAGGATGCCTGCGATGCCATCCAGCTGCTGGCTCAGCACAAGGACGTGGTGTCCTCGGCCGAGCTGCTGGACCGCGCCAGCCTGCGCTCGGTGGAAAACAAGGCTGGGGTGCCGGCCGAACTCAAGACGCTAGGCGATGAAGCGGCCGCCATCCTGATCGAAACCCGTGCCCGCGATGCGGTGGCGCTGACCGGGCAGATCAATGCCATCTGCGGCTATATCGCGGCCATTTCCAATCTGTCCGGCATTCATTTCACCGATGTGGCCGAGCAGTACACCCGCTTGTGGAATATCCGCAAAGGCATGTTCCCTAGTGTGGGCGCGATGCGGGCGGCGGAGACCACCGTCATCATCGAAGACGTGGTATTCCCTATCGAGCACCTGGCTGAAGGCACGCTCAAGCTGCAGGCCTTGTTCCGCCAATACCATTACGACGAAGCCATCATCTTCGGCCATGCGCTGGAGGGCAATCTGCACTTTGTATTCACGCCCAATTTTTCTGGCGAGGCCGAAATCAAGCGCTACGAAGCCTTTATCGAGGACGTGTGCAAGCTGGTGGCGGTGGAGTATGAAGGCGCGGTCAAGGCCGAACACGGTACTGGCCGCAATATGGCACCGTTCGTCGAAATGGAGTGGGGCCCGGCGGCTTATCGCATCATGCAGGAGATCAAGGCGCTGTTTGATCCGGCCGGCATTCTCAATCCGGATGTGATCATCACCCACGACAAGCTGCTGCACATTCGCAACCTGAAGCCGATTCCCAGTGCCAATAGCCTGATCGACAAGTGCATTGAATGTGGTTTCTGCGAAGTGATGTGCCCCAGCCGCGCGATTACCTTGACCCCGCGCCAGCGTATTGTTGCCAACCGCGAAATGGCAGCACTGGAGCACAGCGGCAGCGACAAATCACGGCTGGATGAGCTGCGTGAGCGCTACCAGTTTGCCGGTGATGAAACCTGTACCACCTGTGGTCTGTGCGAGAGCGCCTGCCCGGTGGGTATCAATACCGGTGCACTCACCAGCCAGCTGCGCCAGCAAAACCTGAGTGATAGCGGCCAGGCACTGGCCAATACCCTGGCTGGCCATTACGGTGCAGCAACTGCGGGTGCGCGCCTGGGCTTGCGTGCGCTGCAAACCGTGCAAAGTGTGGCCGGCAATGCCGCCACCGGGGTGCTGATGCGCAGCCTGCGCCAGGTAGTGGGGCGGCGTATTCCCTACTGGACACCATACTTTCCGCGCGCAGCCAGCAAGCTGCGGCTGGATAGTGGCAAACAGGGCGAGCGCAAGGTGGTGTATTTGCCATCCTGCCTCACCCGCACCTTTGCCCCGGCAGCCGCGCTGCCCGACCAGCGCCCGCTGAATGAAGTGGTAGCCTCGGTGCTGAGCAAGGCGGGTTACCAGCTGATTTACCCGCAGCAAATGGATGGCCTGTGCTGCGGCACACCGTTCAAGTCCAAGGGCGCAGTGGACGCGGCCGCCAGTAAGCTGGCCGAACTGGAAGCTGCCTTGATGCAGGCCAGTGACAATGGCCGCTGGCCGGTGATTGTCGACAATGGCGTGTGTACCGCCAGCATGCTGGAAGGGCTGCAGGGCAAGCAGCTGCAAGTGTATGACGTCACCCGCTTCGTGCAGGAGGTGGCCGCCGAGCATCTGGCCTTCACCCCGCAGCCAGAGTCGGTGGCCTTGCACGTGGTGTGCTCGATGCGCAAGACCGGTCAGGCCGCCATGCTCAATGCCCTGGCCAAGCGCTGCGCCAGCACGGTAATCGAGCCGCAAGGCATTACCTGTTGCGGCTTTGCCGGTGACAAGGGCTTCAGCCATCCCGAGCTAAATACCAGCGCCCTGACCGGCTTGAAAGCCCAGGTGAAGGACTGCGGCAGCGGCTTCTCCAATAGCGTTACCTGTGAGATCGGCCTGTCGGCCAACTCCGGCATTCCTTACCAGAACCTGATGTACCTGGTGGACCGCGCCTGCCGCAGCCGCTAGTTGCGCTAGGTGCCACTAGCAGCGACAGCGCCGTTTTCAGCGATGAAACGGGGCTGTTGTCTGGCGAATCTGCTTGTTAAACAGTCGTGCTATTTGTAATGATGTCATGCTATCTGGTCAGGACTTGCTTACAGGAGCATTGCCGCATGTCATTTCATATCCGCCGTATCGAGCCGGACGACGCTGCTGCCATGGCACAGCTGCAGTCCGCTCCAGGCGTGGTGCGCCATACCTCGCAACAGCCTTACCAGTCGGTTGCCGACTGGCAGCACCGGCTACAGCACCTGCCGGCGGACAATCACTGGCTGGTGGCCTGTACGGCCGACGGCGAGGTCATGGCCAGCGCCGGGCTCAATATTCTGCCGCAGGTGCGCTGTCGCCATGTGGCGGACATTTTCCTGGTGGTGCGTGACGAATGGCAAGGCAAGGGCGTGGGGCGGGCACTGCTGCAAGCACTGCTCGATCTATCCGATAACTGGCTGGGGCTGATCCGACTGGAGCTGATGGCGCAGCAGGACAACCAGCGCGCCATTGCGCTGTACGAGCGCTTTGGCTTTCGGCATGAGGGCGTGGTGCGCCAGGATATCCTGCAGGATGGCTGCTATGTGGACAGCGTGGTGATGGCACGGCTGCATTGGCCGGAGGGAAGACAGGCATGAGCAAGTATCACATTCGCAAGCCCGAGCCAGCTGACGCAGCGGCACTGCAGGCGCTGATGAGCGATCCACTCTGCTATGGCAATACCTTGCAGTTACCCTATCCCTCGCTGCAACTGTGGCAGCAACGTCTTGCCAGCAACGATCCGCTGCATCACGCCCTGTTGCTGGAAAGCGCGGATGGACAAGTGATTGCCCATGGTTCGCTATGGCGGGAAAGTGTACCCAGACTGGCGCATGGTGCCAGCCTGGGCATGGCGGTGCAGCGCGAATGGCAGGGGCAGGGCGTGGGCTCGGCTTTGCTGCAGGCCATGCTGGATCTGGCCGACAACTGGCTGGGCCTGCATCGGGTGGAGTTGACGGTGTTTGACGATAATGCGGCGGCGCTGGCGCTCTACCGCAAATACGGTTTTGTCGAAGAAGCCCGCCTGCGCGCTTATGCGCTGCGCGCTGGCCGCTATGAGGACGTGTTGAAGATGGCCAGACTACGCACCTGTCCACCAGCCGGTGCGGCTTGAATGGAGGGCAAAAAAATAACGCCATCGCAAGATGGCGTTTTCAATCACAACACAACAAAGGAGTTTGCTGTCTGCCCTGACGGCAGAGGCCTGATGATGCACAACAAGCCCTGAAAAAACTTCAACAAAGTGTCGCCATTATCCAATATGGCCGGCCAGCGGTCGTTCATTATCCGGACATGAAGCGGTAATATTGCGACGTATCTGATTTATATAAAGAAAAAGCGCGGGAAGCCCGCGCTTTTGTCTGTATTGCAGCCTGGTCAGGTGTTTAGATGTCCTGGCCTTCGACAATACCATCGTGATGCGCTGCGGATTTCGGCAGGATCAGGTTCAGTGCCATGGCCAGAATGGAACACAGGCCCACGCCGGCCAGTTCCAGGCCGCCCAGCTTCAGGGTCAGGCCACCAATACCGGCGGTCAGTACTACCGAAATGATCACCAGATTGCGCGGCTGCATCAGGTCAACCTTGGCTTCAATCAGGGTTTTCAGACCGATGGAGGCAATGGTGCCAAACAGCAGCACCATGATGCCGCCCATCACCGGCATCGGGATGGATTGCAGCAGCGCGTTGAACTTGCCAAAGAAGGCCATGCAGATGGCAAATACGGCAGCCCAGGTCATGGTGACCGGGTTGAAGTTGCGGGTGATCATCACCGCGCCGGTCACTTCGGCATAGGTGGTGACCGGCGGGCCGCCAATCAGGCCAGCCACGCACACGCCCAGGCCATCACCCATCAGGGTGCGGTGCAGGCCTGGGGTCTTGGTGAAGTCCTTGCCGGTCACGCCACCGATAGCCATTACGCCACCGATATGCTCAATGGACGGGGCAATAGCCACCGGCAGCATGAACAAGGCTGCAGACCAGTTCACTTCCGGACTGTGGAATACCGGCGCGGCAAACCACGGTGCATTGGCCAGCTTGGCAAAGTCCACCACGCCCAGGAACGCTGCCGCGATGTAACCAACAGTCACCCCGGCCAGAATCGGCACCAGCTTGAACATGCCACGGGCGTAGATGGAGACGATGACGGTGGTGGCCAGTGAAATGGCCGCCAGCAGCATCGAGGTTTCATAGGGCATGATCTGCTTGCCACCGGCCTGGCCCATGGCCATGCCGGACGCTGCGGTGGCGACGGACAGGCCGATGATCATGATCACCGGGCCGATCACCACCGGCGGCAGCAGCTTGTTGACCAGCGCCATGCCACGCCAGCGCACGATAGCGGCAAACACGAAGTACATGAAGCCGGCGGCAAACAGGCCAAACATGGTGGCTGCCTGACCCCAGGTATGCATGGAGTAAATGATGGGGCCGATAAAGGCAAAGGAGCTGCCCAGGAAAATGGGCACCTGGCGGCCGGTACACAGCTGGAACAGCAGGGTGCCGATGCCGGCACCGAGCAGGGCCATGGCGGGGTTGAGGCCGGTCAACAGCGGTACCAGTACCAGTGCGCCGAAAGCGACGAACAGGATCTGGGCGCCGGAGATGGCCACCTTCACGTGTTGGAACATAATGGGGTTTCCCTGTTTTTGTTAAAAGCAAATACGGCCTGACGCTGACTCAGACCGTGCAATACATGATGGCCTGGGCAATGATGTTGTTCTGCTGCAGTGCCAGCTGGCTGTGCTGGCGGAAGTCCTGCACCATGGCCTGCACCCGCTGATAGGTGTCGTAATTGGGCAGCGGCCGGTAGGCAATATCGACGTTTAGCCGCGCCGCCACCTTCTTGATGGTGGTGGGCTTGATGCACACATGCTCATCCGGCCGGCTATAGGCCAGAAAGCAGGTCACCACCGGCCACTTGGCCGGATTGGCATTGCCATCGTTGCGACACAGCTGCAGCACTTCGACAAAATCGGCAAAACTGTCCGGGCCAAACTGGTGTAGCAAGCGATAGAGCGCCTGCACAAAAGCCGCATGCACATCGCGAAAGCCCAGGTAATTGCGAAAGGCCATCTTTTCGAAGGTGCTCACCGTGGTGCTGCGGCCAATGATCTGGCGGCAGGTTTCGGTGATATCGGCATAGCGCTGACTGGTGATGGCCTGTTGCAGCCGCTCGGCAGTCAGGCCCTGCTGGCACAACTGGATGACGCTATCCACGCTGCGGTGTTTTTTGGCCAGTGCCTGCCATGCGGCATCCTGCAGGCCATCGGGAAAGCGCAGCAGAAAGTCGTTATCGATCTGTTGATGGGCATTCATCTTTTTCCCTGCTTTTCCTTGGCGGCTGGCTGCAAAAACGCCGCCCTTCCGGTACGGATGAGCGGCGTGCTAAGTATCACCGGCAAACTCAGGCGTGCTTGGTGCCGAAGATCTTGTCACCGGCATCACCCAGACCCGGAATGATGTAGCCATTTTCGTTCAGGTGGCTGTCCAGCGAGGCAGCATACAGCTGCACGTCCGGGTGGGCATCGTTCACCACTTTCACGCCTTCTGGTGCCGCTACCATGACCACGGCCTTGATCTGCTTGCAGCCCTTGCGCTTGAGCAGTTCGATGGTGGCCACCATTGAGCCACCAGTTGCCAGCATCGGGTCGATGATGATGGCGATGCGCTCGTCCAGGCTATCGACAAATTTTTCGAAATAGGACACCGGCTCCAGCGTTTCTTCGTTGCGGGCCAGGCCCACTACGCTGATCTTGGCGGACGGAACCAGGTCGAGCACGCCGTCCAGCATGCCGATGCCGGCGCGCAGAATGGGAACCACGGTGACTTTTTTACCCTTGATCTGCTGGATGTCGATCTGGCCGCACCAGCCGTCGATGGTAGTGGCTTCCAGTTCGAAATCGCGGGTGGCTTCATAAGCCAAGAGACGCGCCAGTTCCTGGGTGAGCTGGCGGAATTTCATGGTGCTGATATCGCCCTCGCGCAGCAGGCCGAGTTTGTGCTGTACCAGCGGATGGTTGACTACGTGGATGTTCATGCTTGGTCCCAAACCTTGCGAAAAAGCTGCCGATGGCGATCTTGTGGAGCGCACAGGCAGCTTGTTTCAGATATGCGAAACCGGCCTTGTTGCCATGGCCGGTCTTTGAATGAGGTATGGGGCGATATTCTACCGCTTTTCCCACTGGGAAATCCACGGGATTAACCCTGAGGCCGGCAATGGTGCGGCACAGATATAGCCTTGCACCGCATGGCAACCGAGTTCGCTCAGTACCGACAGATCGGCAGCATCCTCCACCCCCATGCCTACCGTGCTCAGGCCGCCGGCCTGGGCCAGTGCCAGCGCTTCGGCCAGAATCGCCCGCAGGTGCTGGTTGTCGCCAGCGCCATGCACAAAGGCGCGGTCTATTTTCAGGCCGCTGAAATGGCTGGTCAGCAGTTTGTCGGTGAGGCCGGTGCCAATACCGAATTCATCCACCATCACGCCAAAACCTGCCTGGCGCAAGGCCTGAAGCTGGGTGTCTGCCATAGCCCAGTGCTGGCGCAGGGTGCTTTCGGCAAACTCCAGGCTGAGGTTTGCCGGGCTCAGGCCGGCCAGCCTGGTTTTCTGGGCCAGGTGCGCCGCCAGTTGCGGGTCGGCCAGCAGCTGGGCGGACAGGTTGATCGATACTTGCAATTCCTGCCCCTGGTCCAGCCAGTCGCGGCAGGCATACAGCGATTTTTCCAGAATCAGCTCGGTCAGCTCGCGCATCATGCCGCGCTCTTCCATCACCGGCACAAAAGTAATGGGCGATAACACACCCAGTGCCGGATGGCGCCAGCGCGCCAGTGCCTCGGCACCGATGACGCGGCGGTTGCGAATGTCGACGATGGGCTGGAAATACGGCACCAGCTGGTCGTTTACCAGCGCTTTCCAGATTTCATCGATGGGCATGGCGCCGCCGTTGTCGGCCGTGGCAGGGCTGGTGAGGTGCTCTGTTTGGGCAAGAAAGCCCGCAGCTTGCGAAGGTGTCATGGCGGTATCCGGTGGGGATAGGGCAGAGGGCTGCCAGTAGTGCGCTGATTGCTGAATTGTAAGACAGGCTGACGACAGTGGGTATCAACTTGTCGTGGTGTCATTAAAAAAACAGGGTGGATGGCCTGGCCGATGTGGCCTGCGCGACCCGATCATGTATGGGTTTGTGGCGAAGGCGGGGCAAGGGGCGGCTGGGCAAGTGATTTCATGCCGGTAAGCCACTCCGGGTATCACACCTGCTCATGCGTGTAGGGATTGACTATGTTGGCAAAGAAAAACCCGGCTGGAGCCGGGTTTACTCTCTTTATCATGGCTGGCGAGGCTTACAGCCCTTGCAGTACTTCCTGCAATTCGCCGGACTGATACATTTCGTACATGATGTCCGAGCCACCGATGAACTCGCCTTTTACGTAGAGCTGCGGAATGGTCGGCCAGTTGGAGAATTCCTTGATGCCCTGACGGATTTCGGCGTCTTGCAGCACGTCGACGGTCTTGATGGTTTCTACGCCACAGGCTTTCAGAATCTGGACCGCGCGCGAGGAGAAGCCGCACTGCGGGAACTGGGCCGAGCCTTTCATGAACAGCACAACCGGGTTTTCGGTAACGGTCTGCTTGATGATGTCCTGGGTATCCATGAGGAATTCCTTGCGGTGAACGGGCAAACAGCGGGTTTGCCCTCAATACTTGACTGAAATGATGGGTTATTGTACGTAAGCCGGCTGCGCCGGTCAATTTGCCTGATTGCGTGCGCGTAGCTGACGCAAGAATATTTCGGCCTGCCCGTCGTACAAGGCATGGCGGTTCATGAAGCGCGACACATTGGCCGCCATCAGTGCGGTAGCCATCAGCGGAATGATCATGGTGGATGAAGAAGACGTCATTTCCATCACGATGACAAAGCCGGTCATCGGTGCACGTGTCATGCCAGAGAAAAAGGCCACCATGCCAAGTAGCACCATGGCCGCCTGCGGCAAGAAAGGCAGCAGCAACGAGATGTTCAGGCCAAAGCCGGCTCCCACTGCCAGCGAGGGGGCGAACATGCCGCCGGGGGCACCGCTGATATAGGTGATGATCAGCGAAACCAGCTTGAGAATGCCGTATTCCTGCATGCTGCTGCCGCCCCCCTCGATGATCTCTTTGGCGCGGAAATAGCCGGTACCAAAGGTGATGCCATCGCTGGCGATGCCGATAACGGCCAGCAGCAAGCCGCAGGCGATGGCAAACAGAATGGGATAGTTGATACGCCAGCCGTGCAGTGGGCCGGGCAGGTGATGCGCCAGTGCCAGAATGGCGCGCGAGGTCAGTCCGCCAATGATGCCGCCGATGATGCCGCACACCGGAATGGCCATCCAGCCCGAGCGCAGATCCAGCGCTACGGATACCACGCCGAAGTAGTTGTAGTCGCCCAGTACCGCAATGGCGGTAATACCGGCCAGAATCACCGACAGCAGGATGGTGGAGCTGGCGCGTTGGTCGAAGGTGCGGCCCATTTCCTCGATGGCGAACACGATACCGGCCAGCGGAGTATTGAAGGCCGCCGCCACACCGGCTGCCGCGCCCGCCAGGATAAAGCTGCGCGCCACGCCCTCATGGCGCAAGGCGGCTTCGCGATTGAGTGAATACTTGATGGCCGCCCCCACCTGTACGATAGGGCCTTCGTAGCCCATGGTGGAACCGCAGCCCACGCCGATCAGCGTCAATACCATCTTGCCCACGGCGGCGCGCATGGTGAGAATGCGCGCGCGCAAGGCGTGCATGCCTGGCTGCATGGCGATGATGGTTTGCGGGATGCCGCCGCCGCCGGCTCCATCGAAAAAGGTGCGCAGCAGCCATACCGACAAGCCTAGCCCGGCCGGGGTGATCAGCAGGGCCCAGAAGGGCGACTGGTCGTATATTTGGTAAAACAGCTCGTGCGACAGATGGCTGCCATTGGCAAACACCGCCGCCACCAGGCCGATCAGAATGGCGGCAATCCAGATCGGAGCCCGCCGTCGCCACAGTGCCATGGACAAGTACAGATATCTCAGGCGGCGGCTGGCGCGCAGGCCGTGCTGGCCCAGGCGCCGGGCGACTCTGGTGTCGGACATGGGGGAGGGAACTCCGTGGCGGTTTATCGAGAGAGCAGCAAAGCCGTGTTGCGAATCATTCGAGATGAAACGGTATTTTCGACTTTGCTAATACTCGATGATAAGGTCAATTACCTTTCCTGACCAGAACCGCAGCGAAGAAACCATCGGAATTATGCAGGTGCGGCTTCAATTCCAGATAGTCGCCAATTTGCAGCGGGATCTTCTGTTCGGCTAGCGCTTCATCCATCGGCAGCAGGACAAAATCCGGGTGGGCAGCCAGGAAGGCTTCGACGATGTCGCGGTTTTCCTGCGGCAGCAGGCTGCAGGTGGCGTACACCAGACGGCCGCCCACTTTGACCAGACGGGCAGCGGAAGCGAGGATGGCAGTCTGCTTCACATTCAGCTCGGCCACGCTTTCCGGACTTTGGCGGAATTTCAGGTCCGGGTTGCGGCGCAAGGTGCCCAGGCCGGAACACGGTGCATCCACCAGTACGCGGTCGGCCTTGCCGGCCAGACGTTTTACCTTGCTGTCGTTTTCATGTGCCAGCAGTTGCGGGTGCACATTGGACAGGCCGGAGCGGGCCAGGCGCGGCTTGAGGTTGGCCAAGCGCTTTTCCGATACATCAAAGGCGTACAGACGGCCGCTGGAGGCCATCTGGTTACCCAGCAGCAGGGTCTTACCACCAGCACCGGCACAGAAATCCACCACCATTTCGCCACGGCGGGCACCGGTGATCAGGCCCAGCAGCTGGCTGCCTTCATCCTGCACTTCGATGACCCCGGACTTGAACAGCTCGTACTTGGACAGCGCCGGCTTGTCTTGCAGGCGGATGCCGATGGGCGAGTAGGGCGTGGGCTCACACGGCATGCCGTCGGCGCGCAGGCGGTCCATCACTTCGTCGCGCTTCATCTTCATGGTGTTGACGCGCAGATCCAGCGGTGCCGGTTCCATCAGGCCCAGGCCCAGTGCCAGCACTTCCTTGGGGTCTTGTTCTGCCAGGCGTTCGATCACCCACTCCGGCAGTTCGGCAGCGATGGACAGGTTGTCTTCCAGTTGCTTGCCCTTGACGCTGCCCAGCCATTCACGCTCGCCAGCGCTGGTGGCGTCGGCCAGTTCCTTGATATTGAGTTTTTGCAGGCGCATCAGTGCCACCATGGCCAGCCGGCGCGGGCTGGCTTTTTCCGGGGCGATCAGCGCGCGGAACTGGATCAGGCGGCGCAGGCAGCCAAAGGCGGTTTCGGCGATCAGGTGGCGGTCGTTGGAACCCAGCTTCACGTTTTCACGGAAGTAGGCCGACAGTACGGCGTCGGCCGGGCGGTCAAAGCGGATCATCTGGCCGATGACGTTTTCGATATGTTTCAGTTGGCTATGGCTGATATTCATTAATGATTATTCCGGGTCATGGGGCGAGCGGGCAGGCGCCATTGCTCGGTGCCGTCAATATTGATCAGCACGGCGCGCAGTTCTACCCGCTTGCTCTTGTCGGTGCGCGAAATGCGCACCGGCAGGTTGGCGAAATCCGGAGCCAGCCAGAATTCGGTGATGTCATCCTCGCCCTTGGCGCGGAACACTATCACCCGGATCTTGCCGGAGCCGGTGTCGTAATCGGTTTCTCCACTGGGGGTCATCGGATAGTCGTAGACCTTTTTCCCGGTGGTGATCTGTAACGGGGCGGAGCCAAGCTGGCCGCCCTTCAGCCCCAGCTGGAAAGCCAGGCTGAATACATCTTGTGCACCGGTGCGCAGGGCGATTTCCTTGTCGCCCTGATCACCAAAGTGCAGTGTGCCGCCTGCCCAGTCAAAGCGGGCGGACTCCTTGGCTTCATGACCTACCCAGGCTTGCAGGCTATCGGGCTGCAGGCCGTGCTGGTTTAACTGCCCTTGTGAAAGATAGCGCCGATTCCCGCCGATAACCGGGTTGAAGCGAATCTCCAGCGTATAACTGTTCGGACCATGTTGCCAGTTCAGGCTTCCGGTGCCGACCATCGCTCCGTTATAGAAGGTCTGGTAGCCCAGCTGGGCTTGCGTCGGGAAACGATGCAGCGCGCTTGCCGGTGTCAGATAACCGGCCGGCCTTTCCGCCACGGTGGTAGCCGGGGCACTGGCCTCCACTACACGCTCATGCTGGTCTGCCTTGTCGGTCTTCTCGGCATGAGCAGCAGCCGGTGCACTGGCTGTTTCCTGTTGGTGGCTATTGGCCTGTTCGGCCAGCGGCTGGCTGGCGTCTTCCGTCTCGGCCGCTTGCTCTGCGGGTGGTGCTTGCTCCGCTTTGACGTGAGCTGCCGAGGCATCGCGTTTGCGCTTTGTCTTGTGCCTTGCTGCCGCCGTTGCCGGCCCGCCGGATAGCAGTCTGGCAGTCGGTGTGGCTGCTGGTGCGGGCTGCTCCAGTTGCAGCGCCTGCATTTTTACATCGATCTTGCGCAGGGCCTGATCGGGCGGCAATTCTATCGCGGTTTCCGGCAGCAGGCCGGAACCCAGCATGGCCACATGCAGTAGCAGGGAAGCCAGCAGGGCCAGGACGAATAGCCACAGCGATGATTTCATGCCGTGACCGACAACTCAGGGCGCAGGTGCCAGCAGGCTGGCGGCCGGCTGGGCGGGTGAGGCCACCTTGCCATCGACAATCTTCAGCTCGCCAGCCACAAAGCGGCGTACGGCATCCGGGTAGAGCTGGTGTTCCAGCTGCAAGACCCGGCCGGCCACGCTGTCCGGAGTGTCGTTGTCCTGTAGTGTCACCACGCCTTGCGCCACGATGGGGCCGTGGTCCAGTTCTGCGGTGACAAAGTGCACGGTGCAGCCGGCTACCTTGCAGCCCATCTCCAGCGCCCGTGCATGGGTATGCAAACCGGGAAAGGCGGGCAAGAGCGAAGGATGGATATTCAGCATGCGGCCTTCGTAGCGGCGGGTGAAGTCGGCCGTCAGGATGCGCATGAAGCCGGCCAGCACCACCAGATCGGGCTGATAGCCGTCTATCACTTGCGCCAGCTGTGCATCAAATGCTTCGCGGCTGGCAAACTGCTTGTGGTCCACCACGGCGGTGGCGATACCCCGCTCTGCTGCCCAGGCGAGGCCAGCGGCGTCGGGGCGATTGGACACCACGGCTGCGATGTGTGCCGCCGGGATATTGGCCTCGACGATGGCCTGCATATTGGAGCCACGGCCGGAAATCAGGATGACGATATTCTTCATGGGTACATATGTTTACAGCAGGTGCGATGCTGCTTGCCGGTAAAAAAACAGGCGCCGCCAGCAGTGCTAGCGGCGCCGTTTGCTGTCACTGCCAGGCTCAGGAAATCTGGGTCTGGTGTTCGTCACCGTTGCGGGCGCGTACGCTGCCCAGGCGGTGTACGGTTTCGCCTTCCTGCTGCAGCAGGGCGGTGGCGGCGGCCACATGCTCTTCGGCCACGATCACCACCATGCCGATGCCGCAGTTGAAGGTACGGTACATTTCCTGGCTGTCGACATTGCCTTCCTTTTGCAGCCACTGGAACAGCTTGGGCAGCTCCCAGCTGCCTGCATCCAGTTGGGCGACAACATTGTCCGGCAGTACGCGCGGGGTGTTTTCGGTGATGCCGCCGCCGGTGATGTGGGCCATGCCTTTAACCGGCAGGGTCTGCATCAGCTTGAGCAGGGGCTTCACATAGATGCGGGTGGGGGCAATCACCGCATCGCGCAGGCTCTTGTCGCCATCAAAGGCGGCGTCCAGGTCCGGCTGGGCGCGGTCGATGATCTTGCGCACCAGGCTGTAGCCATTGGAATGCACGCCGTTGGAACCCAGACCCAGCACCACGTCGCCCGGGACAATGGTACGGCCGGTGATCACCTGGCTCTTTTCCACCACACCGACGGCAAAGCCGGCCAGATCGTATTCGCCTACCGGGTACATGCCCGGCATTTCGGCGGTTTCGCCGCCGATCAGCGCACAACCGGCTTGTTCGCAGCCAGCCGCAATGCCCTTGATGACGTCGGTGGCTTGCGGTACGTCCAGCTTGCCGCAGGCGAAGTAATCCAGAAAGAACAGCGGCTCGGCACCCTGAACCAGGATGTCGTTCACGCTCATGGCCACCAGATCGATACCGACGGTGTCGTGGCGATTCCAGTCAAAGGCGAGTTTCAGCTTGGTGCCCACGCCATCGGTGCCGGATACCAGGACGGGCTCTTTGTACTTTTTGGAAATTTCCACCAGTGCGCCGAAACCGCCGATACCACCGAGAACTTCCGGGCGCATGGTGCGCTTGGCATAGGGCTTGATGTTTTCGACGAGCGCGTCGCCGGCGTCGATATCCACGCCTGCATCACGGTAACTGAGGGACTGGGTGCTCAAGGTAAACTCGCTTTCTGCTAACTTGAAGTATTTTCACGTCAAGCTTTCGCTGATGCGAAAGCACTGTATTTTAACTGAATTTCTGTCAGAAAGCCGCGCTTAATTTGCAATGGCACCGCAGAAAGCGCCATCGCCGCTGCCCAGGCCCGCCCCTGTGCAGGGCCTGCCATGCCGTGCCGGGCTGCTGTGACAGGCTTTTATCCGCCTGGAATCGGCAAACTAATGGCATGCAGCGGTTTCGCCAACAGGCCATCTCGGCGTAAAATCACCGTCTGACTTCAATCGGCCCACACGACCTTACTCTTGGACCAGCTAGTACTAGACCTGACCCCCACTCCGCTGCCGGCTTTCGATAATTTTCTGGCCCAGCGCAACCGCGAGGTGATTACCGCCCTCACGGCGGAGGATGGCGAGCGCTTCATCTATCTGTGGGGCGAGCCGGGCAGCGGCAAAACCCACCTGTTGCAAGCCTGGATTGCCCACGCCGAGCGGCTGGGGCGCGCCTCCATCTATCTGGATGGCCAGAACGAGCATCTGCCCGATTTCGCCCGCGAAGCCAGCTTCATCGCCGTGGACCATGTTGACGACCTGGCCCCGGACGACCAGATCACCCTGTTCTCCTTTTATAACTCGCTGAAGGAAAGTGGCGAGGGCCGGCTGCTGATGGCCGGGCGCAAGCCGCCGATGGCCGCTGCCGTGCGTGACGACCTGCGCACCCGGCTGGGCTGGGGACTGGTGCTGGAGGTAAAAGCGCTGTCGGACGACGACAAGCTGGCCGCGCTGCGTACCCATGCGGCCAACCGCCAGCTGGCGATTGCCGACGATGTCTTCCGTTACCTGCTTACCCACTGGCGGCGCGACCTGTCCAGCCTGATCGGCATGCTGGACATGCTGGACCGCTATTCGCTGGCGCTGCGCCGCCCCATCACCGTGCCGCTGGTGAAAAACGTTTTGCAAACCGCGAGTTCTTCCGACACATGACCCAAGCACGCAATCTGGCCCTGTTTGATCTGGACAATACCCTGCTGATCGGCGACTCCGATTTCGAATGGCCGCGTTTCCTGATCAAGCGCGGCATTGTCGACCAGGCCTACTACGACCACCGCAACAATCATTTCTACGAGCAGTACAAGTCCGGCACGCTGAATATCGGCGAGTACCTGGAATTCGCGCTGGAGCCGCTCACCCGTTACGACAATGCCGAGCTGGCCGCGCTGCATGCCGCTTATATGGACGAGCACATCCGCCCCATCATTCCGCAAGCCGCGCGCGATCTGCTCAATCTGCACCGCCAGCAGGGCGATGAAGTGCTGATCATCACCGCCACCAACCGCTTCATTACCGGCCCCATCGCGGCCGAGCTGGGCGTGGATGCAGAACACCTGATTGCCATTGAGCTGGAACAGACCGCGGATGGCCGCTACACCGGCAAGCACACCGGCGTGCCCAGCTTCCAGGCCGGCAAGATCACCCGGCTGGAAATGTGGCTGGCCGAGCGTGGCCAGACCCTGGCCAGCTATGGCCGCAGCTTCTTCTACAGCGATTCGCACAACGACCTGCCGCTGCTGTCCATTGTCAGCAACCCGGTAGCGGTAGACCCGGACGATACCCTGCGCCTGCATGCCAAGGAGCAGGGCTGGCCCATCATCAGCCTGCGCGGCTGAGCCTGCCATCATCCCGTCCGCACAGGTTGGCCGCAGTGCCAGCCTGTTTTTTTGCCCGGAGAACGACATGCAGCAACTTGAAGCCTTTCTGGCCCGCGCCGAAGCCCTGCTGGCCCGTCTCGAACCCTTGTTGCCACCGGCCCGGCCCGAGCCTGACTGGAGCGCACCAGCCTATCGCTGGCGGCGGCAGGGCATGGCCGGCTGGCTGGAGGGCGTCAACGAGCCGCACACCCTGCCGCTGGCACGGCTGACCCATATCGACAACCAGCTCAAGCTGCTGGTGCGCAATACCCGCCAGTTCGTCAAGGGCAAGCCTGCCAACAATGTGCTGCTGACCGGTGCGCGCGGCACCGGCAAGTCCTCGCTGGTGAAGGCCTTGCTGCCGGAGTTTGCCGACAAGGGCCTGCGCATCATCGAGGTGGACAAGGATCATCTGTCCGATCTGGCCGAGATCATGGCGCTGGTGGCCGAGCGCAAGGAGCGCTATATCCTGTTTTGCGATGATCTGTCCTTCGAAGATGGCGATGATGCCTACAAGGCACTGAAGACGGCGCTGGATGGTGGCCTGGCCCGCCGGGCGGAAAACATGCTGGTGTATGCCACCTCCAACCGCCGCCACCTGATGCCGGAAAAACACAGCGAAAACCGCGAGGGCTGGGTGAGCGATGGTGAAATTCATCCGGGTGAAGCCATCGAGGAAAAGGTGTCGCTGTCCGACCGTTTCGGCCTGTGGCTATCGTTTTATCCCTTCGATCAGGATGCCTATCTGGCTGCGGTGAAAACCTGGCTGGAGCATTTTGCCCTGCCCATGGATAAAGAGGCCGAGCGCGCCGCCCTGCAATGGAGCCAGCTGCGCGCCAGCCGTTCCGGCCGCGTGGCCTGGCAGTTTGCCAATGACTGGGCCGGCCGCAGCGCGCGCGAGCGCAAGGCGGAGCTGGGCAAGTGAGTGTAGCCAGCGTGGCGGCCTCGTCGCCACACCGGACACGCGGCATCCTGTTGTACAGCCTGGCCATTTTTCTGCTGGCCGTGATGGATGCCAGCGCCAAATGGCTGACCCATGGCTATCCGGTGGGGGAGATCATCTTCTTCCGCTCGCTGTTTGCCCTGCCCATTTTGCTGGTGCTGGGGCTGCGCCACAGCAGTGCGCCAGTGCGCCTGCTGGCTACCGCCCACCCCTGGCGGCATTTGTTACGCGGGGTGGTGGTGATGGTCACCATCGTGACTTTCTTCATGGCGCTGCGGCATTTGCCGCTGGCCACGGTGACGGTGATCACCCTGGCCAACCCGATATTCATGCTGCTGCTGGGCCTGTTCTGGCTGGGCGAGCAGGTGGGGCGGCGGCAATGGCTGGCGGTAGGCCTGGGGCTGATCGGGGTCATGGTGGTGTGCGGCCTGTCCGGCCTGCAGTTCAATGCCTACAGCCTGCTGGCGGTGGCCTCGGCCTTGTCCTATGCCCTGGCCACACTGCTGACCCGTCAGCTGTCGGCCCATGACAGCCCGGCCACCATTGCCATGCTGGGTACGCTGATCATGCTGCTGTTCAGCGCTATCAGCATGGGCGGCGACTGGCAGTGGCCGGGGCTGACCGACTGGCTGGTGCTGCTGTTGCTGGGCTTGAGCGGCGGTCTGGCCAACTTCGTCAATGCCCTGTCGCTGCGCGATGTGCCGCTATCGGCCGTGGCACCGCTGGAGTACAGCATCCTGCTGTGGGCGGCGGCGCTGGGGTATTTTTTCTTTGCCGAAATGCCGGGTATGAGCACCTGGCTGGGCGGGGCCTTGATTATCGCCAGCGGCGTGGTGGTGGCCAGGGCGAAGCATTAACCGCGGACCAGGACATGGGCTGACAAGACAAATCATGCATTCTGACAACAAGATCATCGAAGTGGTGGCCGGCGTGCTGATGCGCCCGGATGGCAGTTTCATGCTGGGCAGCCGGCCGCAGGGCAAGCCCTATGCCGGTTATTGGGAGTTTCCCGGCGGCAAGGTGGAGCCGGGCGAAAGCGCGCTACAGGCGCTGGCGCGCGAGTTGCAGGAGGAAATGGCCATCACTGTGACCCAGGCCACACCCTGGCTGACTCGAGTGCATCACTACGAGCATGCCTCGGTTCATTTGCGCTTTTTCCGCGTGTGGGACTGGCAGGGCCAGCCGCAGCCGCAAGAGAGCCAGCAGTTTGCCTGGCAGCAGCCGGGCCAGACCAGTGTCGAGCCCATGCTGCCGGCCAATGGCCCGATACTGAAATCACTACAATTACCCGCGGTGTACGCCATCACCTGCGCCCACGAAATCGGCGTGGCCGCCCAGTTGCAAGCATTGGCCGACGGCCCGGCATACGGGCTGGTGCAAGTGCGCGAACCGGACATGAACCAGCAGCAGCTACAGGCATTCGTCACTGAAGTTGCTGCCATCGTGCATGAGCGTGGTGGCAAGGTGGTAGTGAATGCCGACCCGGACTGGCTGCAGGGCTGGCCGGTGGACGGCGTGCATCTGAGTGGTCCGCGTTTGCGGCATTTGCAGCAGCGGCCGGATGTTGCCTGGGTCGGGGCATCGGTGCATAGCGCTGCCGAGCTGCAACTGGCTGGTGAGCTGGCGCTGGATTACGCCTTGCTCGGCCATGTCCAGCCTACGGCCAGCCACCCCGGTGTCACGCCATTGGGCTGGGAAGGCTTTGCGGCAGTGTTGGCCGGCGGCATTCCGCTGCCGGTGTATGCGCTGGGCGGGTTGCAGGCTCAGGATCTGGAAACCGCGCGCCAGCATGGCGCGCATGGTGTGGCACTGATGCGTGGAGCCTGGCAATGACGATGAATGCCCAACAGAAAAAACTGCTGCTGATCGGTAGCGCCTTGCTGCTGCTGGCGGCGATCAAGGGCGGGCTGGTGTGGTGGTATCTGCAGCACAAGAATCAGCCGGTGCTGCCGCAACTGCTGGCCTGCAATATTGGCCAGGGGCGCTGCGCGCTACCGGATGGCGGCAGCTTGTACTTTGTCAGCACGCCGGAAAACGGCAAGCCCTTTACGCTGCGATTGGAAGGGGTACAGGTCGAGCAGCCTGCGGTGGAGTTTGCCATGGCCGACATGGACATGGGTTTCAACCGCTATCGCTTTGTGGCCGATGGCTCGAACTGGCAGGCGCGCATCACCCTGCCGGTGTGCGCCACCGGTAGCCGTCACTGGACGGCTACCCTGCATCTGGGCGACAAGGCTTACAGCCTGCCATTCCAGACGCAGTAGTGTTGGTGCGGTTCAGCATGCAAAGGCTCCGGAAGGGGCCTTTTTTGTTGAGGGAATGGGGTTGGGCTGAGGCTGTTAGGGCTTGGCTAGGTAAGCGCTCCTTCCCGTTCGCCGCGCGGAAGCGGCATCAAAACCATCATCCGTGTGAGCGGATTCTTGCCCTTTGTGTATCAACAGCAGCCCTTAAACATCAAAGGCAAATACAACTTCGCGGGTCTCGCCCCGCCGTCGAGGTACTTTACTTTTGCTTCGCCAAAAGAAAGTACCGGCGGTTTCAAGGGCCAAGTGCAACGGTGCTTGGAATTCTGATATCCAGATTGAAGCAACATTCCCAGAATGCTTCGCTTGGCTTCTTAAACCCGAGTGATTTGCGCGGCCGGTTATTCAGGCTCC
>NZ_JACERN010000041.1 GCF_013911085.1 Aquitalea aquatica | reverse complement strand
CTCCCGCCCTCTATGCGCACACCCCGCTTTTACGAGTTTCGCAAACGCAGCGGCTGGTACCAGCTGTTTCCCAACACCACCATCGTGCTGTTCTTCCTCACCATGGGGGTGATGCTGTGGACGCTGGATGCCCGCGAAGCAGAACAGCAAAAGAGCAATCTGGCACGCGATGCCCTGTGGGCCGAGCAAACCCTGCAGTTGAAGCTGGAAGACAATCTGGCCCAGCTGACCGATCTGGCGCGCAGCCTGGGCAGCGGCGAAACCGATGAAGCCGCCTTCCAGACCCAGGCTTCGCAATTACTGGCCAACACGCCGGAGATGCTGGCAGTAGCGCGCAGCGACAGCCATGGCCTGCTGCGCTGGACCGCACCCTACGAAGAAGGACCGCTCTCACCCGGTGGCAGCATCCAGGCACAAGATGCCTTCAAGCTGGCACAACAGAATGGTCGTTTTGCCTACAGCGCCCCATTTCGCCGCAGCAATGGCAGTTGGCGTTACGAGCTGCATATACCGCTCTACCAGAACGGCCAGTTCAACGGCATGCTGGTCGCCACCTTCGATGCCGACAATGTGGTCAGACGGCTGCCCCCAGCCTGGTTCAGCGAAAAATACCAGCTGGAACTGCAAACCCGCGACGGTAATACCATCGCCCGCAACGTACAGAACCGCCTGCGCAGTGGCCCGGAGGAAAAGCTGGAACTACCCGGTACCGGCCTGAGCATCAGCGCCCGCCCGGTACGCGGTGCCATGACCCAGGCCCGCCTGCTGCAACTGGGGCTGATCGGCGGCATGGCCCTGCTCACCCTGCTCAGCCTGCTCAGTCTCAACCGCCATATTCGCGGCCGAGTGGAAGCCGAGCGCGAACGCGACCGTGTCTACAAGCTGTCGCAGGAAATGCTGGGCGTGGTGCGGCGCGACACCACCATCCTGCAGCTCAACCCCGCCTTCGAACAGGGGCTGGGCTATAGCGCCGACGAATTGCTGGGCACCTCCTTCCTCAACTACCTGCTGCCCGAGGAAAGGGAAAGCGCCCGCGACAGCTTCGAGCGCCTGTTCGACACCGGCGGCACCGACCGCTTCGTGCAAACGCGCATCCTCACCAAGCACGGCGAAGTGCGCTGGATTGTGTGGGCGCTCAGCCCATTGGCCGACAGCGGCGTAGCCTATGTATCCGGCCGCGACATCACCGCCGAAAAACACGCCGAGCAGGCGCTAAGGCAGGAATCGGCCTTCCGCAAGGCCATGGAAGACTCGCTGGTGGTGGGCATTCGCGCCATCGACCTGCAAGGCCGCATCAGCTACGTCAACCCCTCGTTCTGCGCCCTCACCGGCTATAGCGAGCAAGAACTGATCGGCCAAGGGGCACCCTACCCTTACTGGCGGCAAGGCCCGCTCAGCGAGGGCAACCGGCGTGACCTGGACGACACCCTGGCCGGCAATGCCCCACCCGAGGGCTTCCAGTCCATCTTGCAACGCAAGAACGGCGAAGAATTCGACGCCCACATCCTGGCCTCGCCACTGATCGACGCCCGTGGCCGGCACACCGGCTGGATGGCCGTGCTAACCGACATCACCGAGCGGCTGGAAGCCCAACGCCGGCTCGAAGCCTCGCACGACCGCTTTGTCACGGTGATCGAAGGGCTGGATGCCGCCGTGGCGGTGGTAGACCCGGCCACGCTGGAGCTGCTGTTCTGCAATCAGCGCTACCAGCAGTGGTTTACCCCGGACCAGCCGGCCAACAGCCAGCTGGGCTATTGTGACCTGCGCCTGGTCGAGCTGATGCGCAGCGCCCGCGACGTGGACATGGAAGTGTGGATGGACCCGCCAGCCCGCTGGATCTCCATGCGCCGGCGCAGCATACGCTGGGTAAACGGGCGCATCGTGTCCATGACCATTCTCACCGACACCACCCAGCAGCACGACGCCGAAGAGCGCTACCAGCAGCAGATGCAGCAGCTACAATCCACCTCGCGCCTGGTCACCATGGGCGAGATGGCCTCCACCCTGGCACACGAACTGAACCAGCCGCTATCGGCCATTGCCAACTACCAGGCCGGCTGCATCGAACGCATCCGCCAGGGCAAAGCCACACCCGAAGCACTACTGCCCGTCATGGAAAAGATTACCGCCCAGGCCGAACGCGCCGGCACCGTGGTGCGACGCATCCGCGAGTTCGTCAAACAAAGCGAACCAGACCGCAAGACCTGCCAGCTGCCTGACATCATCGAAGCCTCGCTGGCCATTGCCGATATTGAAGCCCGCCGCCAGGCCGCCACCATCGACATCCGGCTGGACAAAGACTTGCCGCCACTCTATGTCGACCCCATCCTGGTGGAACAGGTGCTGCTAAACCTGATCAAGAACGGTATCGAAGCCATGCAGGACTGCACCCCGGCCGAACGTGTGCTGCATGTGGAAGCGCGGCAGCTCAATCCGCGCCGCATCGAAGTGGCCATCAGCGACCACGGCCACGGCGTGCCGCTGGACCTGAAAGAACGCCTGTTCGACGCCTTCTTCACCACCAAGGCAGAAGGCATGGGCATGGGCCTGAATATCTGCCGCACCATCATCGAGTTCCACGAAGGCCAATTGTGGGTGGAAGACAATCCCGGTGGTGGTAGTATTTTCCGATTCACGCTACCGGTGTCCGAAACATGAGTGCCAGCTCTCCTCACGTTCACATCGTCGACGACGACGAAGCTTTCCGCGATTCGCTGGTTTTCCTGCTGGAAAGCCACGATTACGCCATCTCCTGTCATGACAGTGCCGAAGCCCTGCTGGAAAACTTCCAGCCACAGGGCGCCGGCTGCCTGATCGTGGACATCCGCATGCCCGGCATGAGCGGGCTGGAACTGTTCGACGAACTCAGTGCCCGCCACAACCCCTGGCCGGTCATCTTCATTACCGGGCATGGCGACGTGCCAATGGCGGTGCAGGCCGTCAAACGTGGCGCACACGACTTCCTGGAAAAACCGTTCAACCAGCAAGCCCTGCTCACCGCCGTCGACAGCGCACTGTCGCTCAGCCAGCAGCAGCAAGCCAGCAGCGCCGCCCGCGACCGCCTGGCCGAATGCCTGGCCTCGCTCACCAGCCGCGAACGCGAAGTACTGGACAAGGTGGTGGAAGGCAAAATGAACAAGGTGATTGCCGACGAACTGGGCATCAGCATCAAAACGGTGGAAGCCCACCGCGGCAAGATGATGGACAAGATGAAAGTACGCTCGATTGCCGACCTGGTGCAGGCCGTGATGGCGCATCGCTAAATCTGGCCATCGGCAGATACCGGCTGACGACACCGGGCGGACAAGCTCGATCCGGCATGGCCGGCAACGGCAGCTTGCCGACTGATCAGTACTATCCCTAATAGAAACAGATAGTTCTGATCAGTATGATGTGCGCTCACCCTGCTGCTGGTCGTTTTCTTGACCCCGACCCACAGCAATTCGCGCACGGCGATGACATGGGGTGAAAGTTAACCCTCCGTCGGAGCCTGGCTCTGACATTGCAGACCCCGACCAGCCCCGCTGGCGGGGTGTTTTTTTGTCTGCAGGCCGGGCAATTGCCTCATAGCACAAATGCTGCGGCCAGCACCGGTCATGACAAACCAGCAATCAACCGTAAGCAGTTGATTGCGAAACGGTCCAACCTACTCCCAAATTCTGCTTAAATAACCATCAATGCTTGACCCACCAATCCAACAGCGTCTCATCTGCAGGGTCCTCAAAATTCTTATAAACATTAGCGCAATACCATTCCACACCAACTCTCGATTTAAAACCATCAAAAAACCTATTAATAGTCTGAATATCATTACTTGACGGAACAGAAAGAGCCAGATTCCCACCATTTACACCATCCAGACTACCACCCAATTCGCTTAACACAGTTTGATTCAGCCGTTCAATCTCTTCATCAGCAATTTCATCAGCATAAATTTGTATGCAAAAATTCCCACCCCGCCTCAATACAACTGCTGGTTGATCTATCTTCTCTATACGAATCAAATCTGCTTTCGCCATATTTAATGCCAAGCCAGGCGACGACAGTAACTCGTAGCAACCATCCCCAACGGGGATCGCAGGCAGTTCCTCATACACGGGCCCTAAATCGTCATGTCCAGCGTACACATTAATTAGACAAGCCGTTTGACTTTCCGTTGAATTAAACACGCCAAACCCTAGTCAATAACCCACATCATCTTAAGTAATAAGGTAAAATGGTGGATGTCCATATAAACCCCAGTCACCAAAATCAACACACAACCATCAAACTGGATAATATCTCATACTATTCAATCTAAAATCCTGCAGCGTATTGAATACAAGATCATCAATCGGTATGAAATGAACTCCCTTTAGATCAACCTCCTGCAGGTCCGAAACCAACTCCTCAGACACGACCAAGCTCAATTGACCAGTTGCTGCATCAAACATATCAAACATGTCAAAATCAAAATCAGCACGAACTCTGAGCACTTCAAACATATCATTAAACTCACCTGCCATTTTGCTACACTTAAAATCCACAACATCAGCCATGGAAATTCTTTTTGTTCTACCCACAAAAAACAAGCCGCCATCTGACTTGACTTGACCTTTTACTACTCGAACAATCTGCTTAATTTCATCAAAACTAGTTTTATAATTTTTAATTATATTTAAAAATCTCTCACTAAAAACATAGAAATAATCCGACCCTCTTCTGATATCGCATTCACAACAATCCTTATTAACTATCAAAGTCAGGCCATCAGGAAATGGCATCAATTTCCCACCAAATCTCTTAGGACCAGCATACCACGGTTTTTTACCATAGTGCTGAAGGCTATCCTTATCTACACCATCAACCAATATTGCAGAATAAAAACCGGAAACACACCCATCACTCTCACTCATCACTGCCAAATAGTATTTTTTCATAAAAACCTTAACTTAGCCTTTCCGGACAAGTTCCCGTTACCAAAGGAGATCTCATTTGCGACCTTCGCTCATCCTGCAATCTGCCTATTCTCACCCGAGCCTCAGCTGCTGAAATTCGACCAGTCTCATAGTTTCTTCTAATTACACTGACATCTGCATCAACAGACCTCGAATAATTAGCATGAGAACCATTATGATAATACTTCCTATTTGCCGAAACCGCTCCAGACTGACTATCAGGCATTAGAACTCCATTCGACCGATGATCTCTCATCCCAGCCATACCAATATCATCAAAAAAATTCTCATTTTTATTCCATATTTCTTGAGGAATTATGTGCTGAGCTTGCTTTTTATCACCCTTAACACCTGCCAGACTTTTATCCAAAGCACAACTACCGCCTGCCTTTTTCAAGCCCCAAGGGTCAACCCACTCAATTGGGTTATCTGCATATTTATGGATATTTAACCCACCAAACAACCCAATCGGGTCCCGCGAAATAAACCGCCCTATCTCCGGATCATAGTAGCGATAGCGGTTGTAGTGCAGCCCTGATTCGTCGTCATGATACTGCCCTTGGAAGCGGAAGGGGTTGCGGATGCCGGCGGAGGCCGCCGCCTCGGCAATCACTTCCCGTGCTTCGCCCCAGGCCTGGTAATCCATCTCCAGTGCCAACTGGCCTTGCGCGTCGGTGAGCGCTTGCGGAGTGCCGAGGTGGTCGGCGTGGTAGTAGTACACCGCGCGCGGGGCTGATGGTTCCGGCCCTGCCTGCAGCAGCGGGTCGCGTTCTGGGTCGTAGGGGTTGTACTGGTTCCATGCCGGCACTTTCACGCCCTGGATAGCGTCGGTGTGTACCTGGGCCAGCGGGATGAAGCTGCCGGGTTCGAACAGGTAATGCACCGCAGTGTCGTCATGAGTTTCAAACGCCAGTACGTCACCATCCCAGCCGTACAGGATTGTCTTGCCCTGGCTGAGCTTGGCGATACGGCGGCCCAGCGGGTCATAGCGGTATTCGGTGCTGTCGCCACCCGGCGCTATCAGCCGGCTCAGGCGGTTATAACCGTCCCATTCCAGCTGGGTGAGGCTGCCGTTGACGCGCTTTTCGATGAGGTTGCCACGGCTGTCGTAGCGATAGTGACGGCCGGCGTAGTGGCTCAGCAGATTGCCCAGCAGGCTGTTGTCCTGATGGCCGTCGGCTGTCGGTGTGTTGTCCAGCAGGTTGCCGGCCGGGTCGAAGCGGAAGCTTTCTACGCCTTTGGGGGTGGCGGCCTCCAGCAGGCGGCCTACCGGGTCGTAACGGTAGTTGGTCTGACCGCTGCGATTGTCGGCAATGCCGGTGAGCTGGCCGGCGGCATCGTACTGGTACTGGCGGCTCCACCGGGTGGCACCACTCAGGCGCTGGCTGCTGAGGCGGCCGGCTTTGTCGTAGGCCAGGGTTTGCTGCAAGCTATTGCCCAATGTGCGTTGGGTTTCGCGGTGCAGTTTGTCGCGCTCCAGATTCAGGATGTCGTGCTGACCGAACAGCAGGCCATGCACATGGCCACTGCCGTAATTGAGTACGTCCAGGCGATGGCCATCCGGGCGGAGCGTAGCGATGCGGTTGCCCAGTTCGTCGTACTCATGCCGCCAGCGGAAGGTTTGCCGAAGGCCGGCGACATGGTAACCGTGGTGTTCTTCGCTGACATTGCCGACCGGGTCGTAAACCCAGCGCAGGCTGGCATAGCGGTTCTTGGCTTTGAACAGGCGGCCGGCCGGGTCGTAGCCGAAGTTTTCCTTGCTGCCCGGCGCGCTGCGTTCGATCAGGCGACCGGCGCGGTCGTAGCGGTAGTGGGTGGCGACATCGCCTTCTTGCTGTTCCACCAGTCGGCCGGCGGCGTCGTAACGGTAACGGGTGACGGCACCATCGAAGCCGGTTTCCGCAATCACCCGTCCGCCTTCATCGTATTCAAACAGGTAGTGACGGTGGTTTTCATTGCGCAGGGAAATCAGCCGGCCCAGTTTGTCGTAGCGGTAGGCCAGTGCGTGGCCGTTGGCATCGGTACGGCTTTGCAGACGCCCGGCCTTGTCGTAGTCGTAATGTGTGCTGCGGCCCAGCGGGTCGGTGATCTTGAGCAGGCGGGATTCGGCATCGTGCTCCAGTTGGGTGGCCTGGCCATCTGGCGACACGATAGCGCGCAGGCCACCATTATCGCCGTACTGGTAGCGGGTGGCGCTGCCCATGGCATTGATGACGAGTACCGAGCGCCCACGCTCATCGTATTGCCATTGGGTAAGGCTGCCAGAACAGTCGGTATAGCTTTCCAGCAGGCCATCCGGACGATAGCTGATCTTTTTAGCGCCGCCTTTGGCGTCGGTCACGGCAACCGGCAGGCCCTGCTCGTTGTAGGCGTACTTGGTTTTGTGACCCAGCGGATCGGTCTCTTCAATCAGTTGCCCCTTGTCGTCGTAGGCACGCAGCCATTTCTCGCCCAGGGGGTCGGTGATTTCAATCAGGTTGTCCTGGTCGTCGTAGGCAAAAGCCACTTCGCTGCCGTCCCGACGCTCGTGCAGCACCATATTGCCCCTGTCGTCATAGCTGAAGCGGTCTTCGCTACCGTCAGGGTGCACATGGCTGATGAGCCGCTTGTCTTCATCGAAATCGAACCACTCTTCTTTGTGGTCGGGATAGACGATGCGGTAGTTGTAGCCCTTTTCGTCGAAGTAGTACTCCGTGGTGCGGCCGTAGGCGTCTGTCACGTACGTGAGATCGATATTGTCGTCCCAGGCCAGGCGCACTTCGAGGCTGCCGTCATCAGCATATTCGCGAACCGCACGCGCTTCGCTGTCAATGCCGT
This sequence comes from Aquitalea aquatica, assembly GCF_013911085.1. Classification (GTDB taxonomy): domain Bacteria; phylum Pseudomonadota; class Gammaproteobacteria; order Burkholderiales; family Chromobacteriaceae; genus Aquitalea; species Aquitalea aquatica. Next base: position 82,462 of record NZ_JACERN010000041.1, on the reverse strand, counting down.
CCCATTCCAGCGAGATGCTGCGTCCCGTGCGGTCGGTGTAGCGGGTAACAAGGTGATGGCTGTACTGATAAGCCCAGCTTTGGTCATTCTCATCCCAGGCTTCCACCAGGTCCCCGGCATCCGCCATCAGCGGATTGATCTCGGTATAGCGATAGCGCGCCAGCACTCTGCCGCCGGTACCTGTCTCCGGATTGCGCAGCGCAACGGCGACAATTCGGCCAGCGGCATCATGGTTGATGTCCAACACATGCCCTGCACTGCTGATGAGTTGCGAGAGCCGACCCTGAGTGAAGCCCATGGCAATGCTGTTGCCGGCTCGATCCTTGATCATCGCGAGACGGAAGCTATCCCCCTGCTTCTCATACAGCTGGATCAGATCATGGCCAAAGGCTTGCGACAGCAAGGTGTCCGACAGCCGGGTCAGCGTATAGCCTTCGATGGCGTCTTTGTGGGAAAGCCCTTCAGCCAACAACGGGTACTCCAGCGTTCTGCCACTACCGTCATGGTATTTGAGCTGCCCGCCGTCGATATCGAAGCGGGAGAGGTAAGGCAAGGTCCAGCGCGCACCCAATTCGCCAAGCTGGTCGTTGGCGGCAAAGTCGGATCGGTAACGACGGCTCCACACAATGGGCAACACGCCCGGCAAGCTGAAATCCGTGTGTTCGAATGTTTCCTCGCCAAACGCGTAACCGATGGCATGCCCGGAGGTGGCGCAAGCACATGGCGGAGCCGGTTTTTGCTTGGGCGCGAATCTGGCCGCCACCTCCTTGCCGGCTTGCGCCACTTTGGCGCTAACCGTCTTGACGGATTTGCCGACAACCGCGCCGGCTTTGACCGGCATGTGCTTGAGAAAGGCGCGCGCCAGTTTTTCCAACAAGGGCTTGAGGTGGCTGCTGTACATCTTCATCAGCATCTCGCCGAGCTTTGCCGCCCAAGTGGCAATGGCCGCGCCCAGCCGCTGCATCAGACGCGCGGAAGCGGTGCCCTTCAACAAGCCGTCCACCTCGTGTGCCGCCGTTACCATCATGCCGCTGGCCGCCTCCTGACCTGCCGAGGCCGCCGCCTTCTTGATGGCGTGCAAGTGCGCGCTGATGGTGCCCCATAATCCGTCGTCGTTGGTCTTTTCCAGGTTGTAACGCACCGGCGTGTGCGGTACGTGCTGCTCGACATAGCTGCCGAACTTGCCAGTGCCCATGCTGGTCAACAAATCCGCGAAGCCCTTGAGCATCGTGCCGCCCTTGGCCCCGCACTCCTTCAGCTCCGCCTCGATTTTGCTGTCGACAAACTTGACCCACTCGGCCGGGGAGTTGCGATAACTGGCCGGCAACATGGAGATCAGCTTGGCGGCGAGGCCGGCTTCGATTTCCGCCTTGGCCCAATCCTTGCCAGCGCGCCGCAGGCTGGTGGCGCACAACTTCAGCGTTGGCCGAACACCCGCCTTGAACAAACCGCCGGCTGCCGGCACCACGCCAACCAGATCCACACCCAGAAACAGCCAGTCGAACACGTCGACTTCTTCGCGGCGGTTGGATTTGTTGCACATGTCCACCACGTCCACGACCACATCGCCGATGGAAATCAGGTTGCCCACAACCGGGACAGCCGCAGCAACGGTTTTCAGCGTTTCAACCGACAGATGTCCGTCGCTGATGCTGCGCAGCCATTTGTCGAAATCCTGACCGGTTTGCTCAAGCACTTTGGCGGCGTTTTGTGGAGTAGCGGATAAAACGGCGACGGGACGGGCGGCAGCTGTTGTCATGATTTTTACGTATCAAAATTTATCGTGATGTCGGGTCAGATCAAGGAGGGCGTGGAACTTGGTGCCGAAGGCAAGCCCGGCTTCAAGTTGCGGGCAGCGTCGAGCGTGGATTGCGCCCTACCGGCCATCTGCCGCACTTGGTTGGCCTGTGCAACTAGCGCTCCCGCTTGCCCGGTGATACCTGTGGCCGCACCGGACATTGCGCCTGACGCCAACTGTCCTGCGTGTTCCATCAGATCGGGCCCCTTGCCTTGCATCAATTGGCGCGCCATGCCTGCAATGCCAGCTGGCGCGCCGCCCAACAGGCTGCCCAACTGTTGCATAGCCTGGGCCTGAACCGCGGCGCCCGCCTGCTTCTCCAGCTTGGCCGCCATCTGCGCCGCGTCGTCAGGCGAAGGCACGAAGGGGAAAACGTCTTTTTTGTCTTTATGTGGCCGCCCAAGGAATGCCACCTCTACCGGACCTTCCGGCAGACCGTGCACCATCGCTTTGCCGGCTTCGTCCAGCACGCCCTTGTGTTTAACGCCCAAGGCATCGGTCACCACAAACTTGCCCTGATTCATCGAGTAGCCATTGGCGAATTCGTGCAACACCTGCAGATTGCCGGTACCTGGTTTGGCAAAGGTTGGCACCGGTGTACTCAGGCTGGCCGGCCCGGACAGGCTATGGCTGGCGCCTTTCACACTCACCACGCTGGGGCAATGCACTTCGATATTGCCGCCCTTCAGCCGGATATAACCGCCGCCGCTGGTCAGCAGGATTTCCTGGCTGGCGGCAATGGTGACCTTGCCCTTGGCCGAGGTAATGGTCAGGTCCTTGTCCGCCGTCAGTTCCATCGCATCACTCTGCGCCTGCACCTGCACCTTGCCCTTCGCCGCAATCAGCTTCAGCGCAATCTGGTCTTTCACTCCCGCCACAAACAGGCTGATGTGCTGGCCGACGTTGTGCAGCCAGCGGCGGCCGGTGGTGTGGTTGGCATCGCGTTGGGCGATGAGGTTGAGGTTGGTGCCGGCAGAGATTGTCTGGCTTTGTTCGGTCAGGCTGGCGATGCCGGCCGGGGCGGACAGGATGAGCAGGGGTTGCTGGCCGGCCTGGTCTTTGGCCGTTTTGCCGTCCTTGTCGGTGTTGCTGCCGGCTTCCCAGGCTGTGACGGCGGCGGCGTGGTGTTGCAGGTGGCCGCTGTCTTTTTTGCCGTCTTTGCTATTGTCCGGCTTGATGCCGTCCGGCCCGGTTTCCATGGTGTCGGCCAGTTGGCCGGTGGCCACTTCCGCCAGGCTCTGGCTGAGGCTGAGGGCGGCGTCGAGCTGGCTTTGTGCATGTTCGCGCGCCAGCTGTTTGCCGCCAGCGCCGTTTTGCGCTTCGGTGCTGATGAGCAGGCCGTGGCCGGCGCGGATGGCACCGTGCTGGTCGGTGCGCAGTTCGAAGCCTTCGCCGCGTGCTTGGGCTTTGCCATTGCTGCGCGGATGGGTGAGGAAGCCCTGGTTGAGCTGGGTTTTGCCGGGCTCGGAACTGAGCTTGGCGCGTACTTCGCCGGGGGTGTCGTCGAACAGCAGTTCGTTGTACTGGCCGCCCTGATGCTCTTTGGATTTGATACCGGACAGCGTCTTGTTGGCTGGTAAGGCTCCGGCGCCGCTGAAGGCCGGGGTGGCGTGGCTGCCGTTGTACAGCACGCCGACGATGACCGGGCGGTCGATATCGCCTTCGATAAAGTCGACCAACACTTCCTGGCCGATGCGCGGGATGAACTGGTGGCCCCAGCCAGCGCCGGCGCTGGGCATGGCCACGCGCAGCCAGCAGGAGGAGCTGTCATCCAGATTGGCACCGATGCCGGGGTGTTCGTCTGTGCGCTGCCAGTGGAACTGCACCTTGATGCGGCCCAGTTCGTCGGTGTGCACTTCCTCGCCCGCCGGGCCGACCACGGTGGCGGTTTGCACGCCTTTGGAAGTGGGCTTGGCCTGCGCGCTGTGGGCATAAGCCGGGGTGAGCGGAATGCCGCGCCGCTGGGCGGTGATCTGGGTCTGGAAGGGGCTGTTGTTCTGGCTATCAGTTGATGTGGTGTCGGCACCGTTTGCCAATAAATTACGCAGACTGCTGGCCAGATCACCCGGCAGATTATTGTTGGCGCGGAAGGTTTGGCCGGTGACGACAAATTCGCGCTGTTCGCTGCTGTCGGCTTCGTGTGCCGGGTGCTCGTCCAGGCGGAACCACTGGCCGGCTTGCAGGCTGCGTACCGAACCGCTGCCGCTAAACTGCTTGGCCTGCACATCGTGCGCCTGCTGGCGCAACTGGGCGTACTGGCTCAGCTGCTCGGCATCACTGGCGTAGTACAGCGACTGCGGGTCGTAATCCTGCAGCGTGGATTGCAAGGCATCGCCACTGCGGCCTTGCTGGATGCGGGTCTGGTCGCCGGTGTGCTGGGTGCTCACCGGCTGGTAGTCGAAACTGGCCAGTGCCACATTGCCGGACACTACCTGCCGCGCCGCCGACCAATCCGTCAGGCCGTCTTCTTCCTCGGTGGCATCGCTGCGATGGAAACGCACCCGCTCGCTGGCGGCCGGCGGCAGGCTGAAGGCGTCGTCGAATACCACCAGCTTGACCTGCGGATGCTCGCCATCGACATGCTCGAAACGCCAGGCATAACCCTCTTCGTGCAGCAGCCGCACGATGAAATCGAAATCGCTCTCGCGATACTGCAGACAGTAACTGCGCGGGCTGGCCGTGGCGGTGTGGAATTCCAGCGTCTGCACCTGGGCAAACACCGGGTTGTTGGCCTGATGCTCGGCCAGGATCTGCTTGACGATGTCGGGGACGGACAGATCCTGGAACACCCGCGAGGTGCGGCGCAGGCGCAGCAGGGCAAAGGGCGGTTCGATAGTCAGGCCATACTTGGCAAAGCCGCCATCAGAACCCAACAACTCGGCGCGCGACACCACGCCACAACGCACCACCTCGTTGCCATCGGCATCCAGCACGCCCAGGCGGGCCGCTACACCGAGCAGTGATTTGAGTTCGATAGTGCCGTCGGGGGACAAACAGCTCAGCTGATAGCGATAGGCTTCCGACACGCCCTCGCTGCCGTCCAGGGTGTGGGGCAGCAGCTGCTCGGCGGCGATCTGCCCACCATCCAGCTGCAGGGTAAGCAGGCGCTGGTGCTGGGAAAAGGCGGCGGCGAAGCTGGCGAGCAGGGTGGAAAAGTCCATGGCGTCTCATCACGTCTACTGACGTGAATCTTCACATTCTGTTGAAAGTTCAACAGTTTATGCGCCTAACATGCGCCGGACAAGGTGGAATGGCATGAATGCGTAGTTCTACTGAGCTTTTGCCTGGTGTGTTCAGCCTGAAACAGCACAGTCCATCCCAAGGCAACATCCCCTGTGAGAGCGATGCCGGAAAGCAGCAGACAAAAAAATGCCCGGCATCACCGGGCGAGAGACAAAGCACTACACAAAGCACGAGGAAATTCAGCAGTACTGGAAATGGGCACGCTTCACATTGCACAGCACTTCATAGGAGATGGTGCCGGCCTGGGCCGCCACTTCGTTGATATGCACGGTGTCGCCCCACAGTTCAACTTCGCTGCCGATGCCGGCTTGCGGCAGGTCGGTCAGGTCCACTGTCATCATGTCCATCGACACCCGGCCGATCACCCGCGAGCGCACGCCATCAATCGCCACCGGGCTGCCGGTGGAAGCCAGGCGCGGGTAGCCATCGGCATAGCCGCAGGCAATCAGGCCGACGCGGGTGGGACGTTCCGCCACAAAGCTGGCACCGTAGCCGACCGGCTCGCCAGCGGCCAGTTCACGCACACCAAAGACCTTGGAGGTGAGCCGCATGACGGGCTTGAGTGCTGCGCCCTGCTCGAAACCGGCAGGCAGCGGCGAAGCGCCATACAGCATGATGCCGGCGCGGTTCCATTGGCGATGAGCGCGCTCATGGCAGAGGATGCCGGCCGAGTTGGCAATGCTTTCCTCACCCGGCAGATAGCGGCAAACACTATCAAAGGCTTCCATCTGGGCATGGGTAGCCGACAGCTGCGGCTCGTCGGCACGGGCGAAGTGGCTCATCTTGACGATTTTGCTCACCTTGCCGCTGGCCATTAGCTTGCAATGCGCGGCGGCATAATCCTGCGGGAAGAAACCGGCGCGATGCATGCCGGAATCCATCTTCAGCCACACGGTATAGGGCTTGGCCGGATTGGCCTGCAGCACCATGTCCAGCTGCTGCGGGCTTTGCACCACACACCACAGATCATGCGCTTCCACTGCGGCCAGTTCGGCCGCTTCGAACACGCCTTCCAGCAGCACGATGGGCAGGCTGACCCCGCCTTCGCGCAGCTGGATGGCTTCTTCCAGACAGGCCACGGCAAAACCGTCGGCCACATCGGCCAGTGCGGCGGCACAATGCACGGCACCATGGCCGTAGGCATTGGCCTTGATCACGGCCAGGGTCGGGCCACCGGCCATCTGCCTGGCCAGCAGATAGTTATGCCGCAGGTTTTCCAGGCGGATGCTGGCGATCAGCGGGCGCATGCGCTCAGGCTCCGGCTACGGCGGTGCGGCTGTGCATTGGCACCACCAGCTTTTCACCACGCTTGGCATAACGCTGGATGGACAGGCCATCCACACTGATGTCCGGCTGCACGCCGACGATCTGGTCGGCCAGCACCTTGCCGGAGCCTGCGCTCATCGTCCAGCCCAGTGTGCCGTGGCCGGTATTGAGCGACAGGTTGGCATAGCGGGTACCACCGATGATGGGGGTACCATCCGGAGTCATCGGGCGCAGGCCGGTCCAGAAGGTAGCTGCCGGAATATCGCCGCCATCCGGGTAGAGGTCGCCCACCACCATTTCCAGGGTTTCGCGACGGCGCGGATTGAGGTCCAGATTGTAACCAGCCAGCTCGGCCATGCCGCCCACGCGGATACGGTCGTTGAAGCGGGTAATGGCCACCTTGTAGGTTTCGTCCAGAATGGTGGATACCGGTGCCATGGCGGCATTGGTGATCGGCACGGTCAGCGAGTAGCCCTTGACCGGATACACAGGAATGTCGATGCCCAGGTTTTGCAGCAGATCGCGCGAATAGCTGCCCAGAGCCACCACGTAGTGGTCGGCAGTCAGCATTTCGTCGCCGACGCGCACGCCGGTGATGCGGCCATTATGGGTTTCAATGGCGGTGATGTTGACCCCGAAGCGGAATTTCACGCCCTTGGCCGCAGCAAGATCAGCCAAGCGGCTGGTAAACAGGTTGCAATCGCCGGTTTCGTCGTTTGGCAGCTGCAGGCCGCCGGTCAGCTTGTGCTTGACCTTGGCCAGTGCCGGCTCGACACGGGCGCAGCCGTCCGGGTCCAGCACATTGAAGTCCACGCCGCACTCCTTAAGCACGGCGATGTCCTTGGCCATGCCTTCCACCTGGGCTTGCGAACGGAACAGCTGCAGGGTGCCGCCCTGGCGACCTTCATAGTCCAGGCCGGTTTCGGCACGCAGGTCCTTGATCATGTCACGGCTGTACTCAGCCAGGCGCATCATGCGGCTTTTGTTGAGGGCATAGGATTGTTCGTTGCAGTTGGCCAGCATCTTGGCAATCCACTGCAGCTGGTAAACGCTGCCATCCGGCTGGATGGCGAGAGGGGCGTGACGCTGGAACATCCACTTGACGGCCTTGGCCGGGATGCCAGGTGCGGCCCAGGGGGCGGAATAGCCGGGAGAAATCTGGCCGGCATTGCCAAAGCTGGTTTCCAGCGCAACACCTTCCTGGCGCTCCAGCACCGTAACTTCAACGCCGGCCTTGGCCAGATACCATGCAGTAGACACACCTACCACGCCGCCACCCAGTACGATTACCTTCATTTCCTCTTTCTCCGTGCTACGCATCATGTGCTTAGTGATTTTATGTAGTATATTTATTTCAATGCAGTTTTTTTCACCAAAATAAAACAAATCGGCAATCAATAATTCTTTCAAATTCAAGATTGGTAGTGAAAACATGAAAGTAAAACACACTCACGAGCGCGAGCTGGACAAGATCGATCTTAAGATATTGAAATGGCTGCAAAAAAACGGCCGCATCGCCATGACCGAGCTGGCGGAAAAGGTAGGCCTGTCCACCACCCCCTGTACGGAAAGAGTGCGCCGGCTGGAACGCGACGGGGTGATAGAGGGCTATTACGCCCGGCTCAATCCCCATGCCATGGGCGCATCGCTGCTGGTATTCGTGGAGATCAAGCTATCGGCCAAGTCGGGCAATATCTTCGATGCCTTCCGCCGCGAGATCCAGAACATCCCGGAAATCCTGGAATGCCATCTGGTATCCGGCGAATACGACTACCTGATCAAGGCACGCATCCCCGATATGTCGATGTACCGCAAGCTGCTGGGGGAAATCCTGCTGCAGTTGCCCAATGCCAATGAATCGCGCAGCTATGTGGTGATGGAAGAAGTGAAGGAAACCCATATGCTGGCGCTGCCGGAATAGCCGTATACCTGCCGCGCTCTTGCTGCATGCCTGTTCTGCCCAGCTCCTGCCACTACCTGTACCAATAGCAGGGTCAGCAGCCCCTGACCTTGCCTTTGAAACTTCCCGCCTCTTATACCTGATTGTCTTACTTCGCTTTTTAGTGATTTCAGCAAAACCATTGGCTGCCATGACGAGACCCGGCATAGGTCTCCGCTGGCCATGCCAGTGCCGCTATCCGGCCATCTACGCCATCAGGACAGGAGTCATCATCTTGGGATTTTTCACCAGCAAACAAAACGACCAGACAGCAATAAACCAGCAACTGCATCAGTTCAGCGCCATGCTGGATAATGTGGACAACCTGATCATGCTGGCCGACACCACGTCGGACAACACCATTTTCTACATGAACCGCACCGCGCGGGAGCTGCTGGCACAGCACCGCAGCATGATGAACCAGAAGTTCCGCGCCGGCGTGGATGTCAATAATGCCTTCATGCACAGCATCCACCAGTTTCACCGCGAGCCCGACCGCATCCGGCGCATCCTCCAAGACATCGCGGCACGGCGCATCAGTCAGCACGAAGCGCTGATCCCGGTAGGCAGCGTCACCTTCAAAAGCAAAGTGTTTCCCATCTGGGATGCTCAGGACAGCAACAAGCTGCTGTGTTTCATGGCCAGTTTCCAGGATATTTCTGCCGAAGTGGAAGCGCAGGCGCTGCGCGATGGCAATGATCAACGGCGGCTGTTTCTGGAGGACCGCATTGATGAGCTATCCGGCAATATCCAGGCCATGACCACCACCATAGAAATGGTAGCCCAGCGCACCTCCTCCGCCTCGGACTCCTCGGAGGAAATGCTCAAAAGCGCCCGCGATGGCAAGAGCATGATTGAAAACAATGCCCGGGCCATGCGTGCCGTCAGCGAACTGGTCAGCAGCACTGCGGACAACCTGGGTTCGCTGGGGGAGCAATCGGAAACCATCGGCCAGATCGTCAGTGTGATCAAGGACATCGCTGACCAAACCAATCTCTTGGCCTTGAATGCCGCCATCGAAGCGGCACGCGCCGGAGAAATGGGGCGTGGTTTTGCCGTGGTGGCAGACGAGGTACGCAAGCTAGCCGAGCGCACCACCAAGGCCACCCAGGAAATTGGCACCATGATTCGCGATATTCAGCAGGAGGTGAACAGTAATATCAGCGCCATGGACAAGGGCCGCGAGCAGGTCAAAACCACCGAACGCGATTTTGCTGCCGCCGAAGCTGCCATCACGGCCATTGTCGAGGAAATCAACCGGGTGCGGGATGTGGTGATAGAAATCGCCAATGCCTCCGAAGAGCAGGCAGCCACCGCGCAGGATATTAGCGACAAGCTGGGGGAAATCGCCCGCCACTAGCACGCCTCTGGCCATTGGACATGGCTCTTGTCAGCGGGCCGGCCTGCGTTTACTGTGAGGGCTGTTCCCCCTGCCCTTTTCTTCCGCCATGAGCCTGCAATCCGTTCGCGATTTTTTCGCCGCCCATCAACTGGATATCCCCATCATCGAACTGGAGGTCAGCACCGCTACGGTGGCGCTGGCCGCAGAAGCCCACGGCGTGGAGCCGGGGCGTATCGCCAAGACCCTGTCCTTCCGCCTGGCCAGCGGCGAGGTGATCATTCTGGTCACCCGTGGCGATGCCCGTATCGACAACCGCAAATTCAAGGAAGCCTTTGGCAAGGGCAAGATGCTGGCGGTGGAAGAAGTCGTTGCGCTCACCGGCCACCCGGTGGGCGGCGTCTGCCCCTTTGGTTTGGCACAGCCGTTGCCGGTATACCTGGATCGTTCCTTGCAGGATTTCGACGAAGTGCTGCCCGCCGCCGGTGCCATTCACAGTGCAGTGCGCATCAGCCCGGCACGGATGGCCGACATCACCGCCGGCAGCTGGGTGGATGTATGCCAGCCGGTCGCCGAGCTGGCCGGCTAATCAGCAGACTGCGGAATAAGGCAGCATGGCGGCACGGTCAATGCCGACATGCAACAGGCTGCCGACATCCAGCCCGGCCGCATACTGTTGCACTTCACGTGCAGACAAGGTCAGCGTCAGCTCGCCCTCCCCGCCAAGCACGGTAACCCTTACTCCATCAGCCAGCTGGATGATGCGCCGTACCGCCGCTGCCGGTTGCTCCGGCCCCAGCCGCAAGGCCTGCTCTGGCACCACCCCCTCGGCCAGCACGTTTTCGTAACCGATAAAACGTGCCAGCCAGGGCGTGGCCGGCGCGGCCAGCAATTGCGCCGGCGTGGCGCATTGGACAATGCGCCCCTCGCGCAGCACCGCCACCCGGTCGGCCAGGGCGAAGGCTTCTTCGCGGTCATGGGTCACCAGCACCGCAGGAATAGCCGCTTGCTGTAATTGCTGGCGGAACTCCAGTTGCAACTGCCGCCGCAAATCCGCATCCAGGCTGGAAAACGGCTCATCCAGCAGCAATAGCCGCGGCCGGGTGACCAAGGCTCGCGCCAGCGCCACCCGCTGCTGTTCGCCGCCGGACAGCGTCCATATCTTGCGCGCCTCCATGCCGGCCAGCCCCAGCTGCTGCAAACAGGCCAATGCCTGTTGCCGCGCTGCCGCCCGCGCCACCCCGTGCTCGATCAGCCCGAAGCAGACATTGCCCAGCACATCCAGATGCGGAAACAGGGCAAAGTTCTGAAACATCAGCGCAAAACGCCGCGCCTCGGCAGCCACACCAGCCAGGTCGGCCCCGGCAAACGACAGGCGGCCGCTATCGGGCTGCTCCAGCCCGGCAATCATCTTAAGCAGGCTGCTTTTGCCACAGCCGGACGGCCCCAGCAAGGCCAGCACTTCGCCGGCCTCCAGTGTCAGGCTGAGCTGGTCGGCCACCAGCTTCGGGCCAAAACGCTTGCATACCTCTTCCAGTCGCAGCATGTCAGGACTCCTTGCGCAACTGCCGTTCGGCGGCAGACGGCCATTCGATGATCAGAAAAGCCAGCAGCGCCAGCAACATCAACAGACAAGCCAGCAGCATGGCGCTGGCAGCATTGTCGGCTCCCGGCCGGCCCAGGCGCTGGTAGATCAGCGTGGTCAGGGTCAGCCATTCCGGCCGCGACAAAAACAGCGTCACGGCAAATTCGCCCAGCGCGGTCGCCGCAGCAAAAGCCAGACCACGGCGGAAAGCCGGTCGCAGCAAAGGCCATTCGATACGGGCAAACACCCGCAAGGGGCTAGCCCCCAGACTGCGGGCGGCCTGCGGCCAGTGACGTGGCAGGCTGTCCAGCGCACCCGCCAGGCTGCGCGCCACAAAGGGATAGGCCAGCAAGGCATAGCTGGCCAGCAACAGGGGCAGACTGGCGCTCCACTGCGGGTAGAGCAGCAACAGGCCAAAGGCCACGCACACGGGCGACACCACAAAGGGGAGAAAGGCCAGCGCCCGCAGCCACAGGCTGCCACGTGCCGCCAGCGCATGCAGCCAGCCTAGCAGCGCCGCCAGCAGCACGGCCATGGCACTGAAACGCGCCGAGTTGCCCAGTGCCAGCAGCACTTCCTCGTCGTGCAGCAGGCTGAAACCGGAAGCTGCCACTGCCTGCACAGCACGCCACAGCACTGCCAGCAGAGGCAGGCCGGCAAACAGCAACAGCAAGGCCAATGCTGCCACCAGCTGCAGCCACTCCATGCCCTGCGGGCGGCGCGGCAGCACCGGGTCCACCTTTAGCGGTGCGGCCAGGCGGCGCTCCAGCCAGGCATACAGCGTGGCCACCGTGCCGGTCACCAGCAGCATCAACAGTGCCAGCGCGCCGGCATCGGCCAGATTCAGTTCGTAGGACACCAGCTGGTAGATTTCCACCTCCACCGTGGCATAGCGCTGCCCGCCCAGCAGCAGCGCCAGCCCGAAGCCAGAGAAGCAATACAGGAATACCAGGCACAAGGCGGACAACAGCCAGGGCCGTACCGCCGGCCATTCCACCCGCCAGAACACCCGCCATGGCGTCGCGCCCAGTGTGCGGGCGGCAGCCAGCCGGCTGGCCGGTATCTGCGCCAACCCCTCACAGGCAGCACGAATCACCAGCGGCAGATTGAAAAACAGATTGCCATACAGCAATAGCCAGGGCGTGTCCTGCAGATTGATACCCAGCAAGCCCTGCGGCCCGAACAGCGCCAGCACGCCCATGGCCGCCACCAGCGTGGGCATGACAAAGGGCAGCATCAGCAGACGCAGGCTAAGGCTGCGACCGGGAAAACGATAACGCGCCAGACACCAGGCAATGGGCAGGCCGATCAGCAAGGCGGCCACACAGCTGACCGCGGCCTGCAGCAGGGACCACAGCACCCGCCATTGCAGGTAGCGGTCGGCAAACAGGCCGGTAGACACCGCGCCCTGCCCTTCCTGCAACAAACGCAACAAGGGCAAGATGGACATCAGCAACAAGAAGGCCAGCGGCAACAAGGCCAGCCCAGTTCGATGGCCACGCTCAGACATGGTGCTGCCGGGTAAGCGGCCAGTCGGCGACCAGCACATCTTCCGGACCGTCTTCCGGGTCGTCCACCCGTTCCAGCCACTGGAAACCCAGGCTGGCGGCCAAGGCCTGCGAGGGCAGATTATCCGGGCTGATGGACAGCACAAAGCGCTTTATCCCGGCGGTTTCCACCGCCCAGCCAGCACAGGCCAGCAAGGCCTCGCTGGCATAGCCCTGGCGCCGGAAAGCCGGCAGCACGGTATAGCCCAGTTCAACATCACCGCGTCCTTGCAGATAGGCATGGCCGGGGCAGGTATGGAAATTGATATGCCCCACCAGCTGGCCATCCTCCCGCCGCAGCATGGCGCGCATCGACCATGGCGCATACTCCGGCTCGTTTTCCATTTGTTCCAGCCGCAGCGACATCACCGCTGCTTCTTCCAGCCAACTGATGGGCAAGGGTGCGCCCAGCCAGCGCGCCGCCTCGGCCAGCCGCGCCTCCATGCTGGCGCGCAACATGGCAGGCGTGAGGTGGCGCAGGATCAGCCGCGGACTGAGGATGTCGGGAATAGTGCTGGCTGCGGGCATGGTCGACTGCATTACTGGCCGGATTTCAGCACGATGCGCGTCCACTTGCCGACCCAGCCGGCGCTGTTGGCGGCAATCTGCTGCTGGTTAGGCGTGGTGTGGGCAGCCGGCTTTTCGGCATGCTGGAATACCGGGTCCAGCGCGATGCCCGGCTGCACCGGATACATCCACATCGAGGTGGGAATATCCTTCTGTACCGCGTCCGAACGCAGGAAGGCAATGAACCTGCGCGCCAGCGCGGCTTGCTGGCCACCCTTGACCAGCGCTGCGCCTTCTACCTGCTGGAACACCGCACCGGGCAGCAATAGGTTGGCAGTGGGCGAAGTGCTGAGTTTTTCCTTGCTATAGAACACTTCCGCCGCCGGGCTGGTGGCATAGCTCACCACGATGGGGCGCGCACCGCCATTGCGCGAGAAATCGGTGTAATAGGCTTCGGTCCAGCCCTTGCTCACCTTCACGCCGTTGTCGCGCAATCTGGCCCAGAAGGCCATGGCCTTGGTCTCGCCCATGGCCGAGATGGTGGACAGCAAAAAAGCCAGACCGGGGCTGGAGGTGGCCGGGTTCTCCACCACCAGCAGGTCCTTGTAGGCCGGGCGGGTCAGGTCTTCCAGGGTTTTGGGCAGCGGCAGCTGCTTTTTGGCAAACCAGGCCTTGTCGTAGTTCAGCGTGACATAGCCATAGTCGATGCTAGTGGCACCCGGCAGCTGCGGCTGGCCGGACTTGCGCTCTGCAGCCTCTGGCAGCAGCACACCGGCGGTGGCGGCCTTGCCCATCATGGTGTTGTCGATGCCGTACACCACATCGGCAATGGGATTGGCGCGGGTCAGGATCAGTTTGTTGACCATCTCGCCGGCATCGCCGGCCTTGATGATGCTGAGCTTGACGCCATTTTGCTGCTCAAACTCTGCCAGCAAGGGCTTGGATACGGCAAACGAGCTATGGGTGAGCACGCGCAGTTCGGCGGCATGAGTCAGGCCGGCCAGCAACAGCGCGCTGATGAGACTAGTGGTTTTGAACAACTGCATGACATTCTCCGTGCGACAAGGCGCAATCGCCGGAGCAAGCGAAACAACAGATGGTGGGGCCTTCTGCATCACGCTCCCTCCGCTGGCATTATCCAGTTCAGGTTCTAGGGTGTTTCTCAGCCCGCCACGGGCACCCCTGGTGATTGGCGGCATCCTTCAGATACCGGCCGACATGCTTGCTTACAAGGCGTTACCGTTTCTTCACGGAAATTAACAGCCTGCAGCAAACAGAAAACGAATTGTACACACTTTCCCACCATCATGAATTCACAACAACAGCACGCTTGTTCAAACCGCAGCACTCGCAGATAACCCAAGGAGCAAACCATGAAACTGTCCACTCGCATCATGCTGATCAGCCTGTCCGCCCTTACCTTCGCCACCCTGTCGGGCACCGCCTCGGCCGAAACCGAATGGCAGAAGCAGCACCCGCGCCGGGCTGAAGTCAACCATCGGCTGAACCATCAGGACAAGCGCATCAACAAGGAGCGCAAGGAAGGCGAGATCAGCAAGCAGCAAGCCCATGAACTGCATCAGCAAGACCACGCCATCCGCCAACAGGAACGTGCTGATGCCCGTAAAAATCACGGTCATATCAGCAAGCAGGAACAAAGAACACTGAACAAGGAAGAAAATACGGTCAGCAAGGAAATCGGCAAGTAAACTTCAGCCATATTCCAGCCTATTACCGGCCAGACCCTAGCCGGCCACCATGGCCAGCCAAGATCTGGCCGGTCTGTCTTATACCGAAGAGCGAGCCTTTCCGATGAGATCGCATGCGCAAACAGCCTTCCGCCTGATCCTGCTCTGCCTGCTGCCACTGACCGCCTGGGCCGGCATCGGCGAAGAAGGGGCGCGCCACCTGCTGTCGCGCACCGGTTTTGGTGCCAATCCGGCACAAATCGCCCTGTATGCTCCGCTGGGCCGCGAACAGGCAGTGGACCGGCTGCTGGATCATGCCGTGTACAACGCCCTCAGCGCGCCGCCCGCCTGGGTCAATGAGCCGTTTGACCGCCCAGGCAAACCCAATCTGACAGAAGACGAAAAGAAAGCCCTGCAAAAAGAGCGCAACGAACATGCGCAAGAGTTGCGTGGCTGGTGGCTGGAAGAAATGCGCAGCACACCCAGCCCGCTAACGGAAAAGATGACCCTGTTCTGGCATAACCACTTTGTTTCCGGACTGGACAAGGTGGGCGTGCCGCAACTGATGTATCAGCAGAATGTACTGCTGCGCCATCAGGCGCTGGGCAACTTCGGCCAGCTGCTGCACGCCATCGCCCGCGATCCGGCGATGATGCGCTATCTGGACACGGTGAATAACCGCAAGGGCCAGCCAAACGAGAACTTTGCCCGCGAAGTGATGGAGCTGTTCACCCTGGGCGAGGGCCACTACAGCGAGCAGGATATCCGCGAAGCCGCCCGTGCCTTTACCGGCTGGTCGCTGGACAAGGACTTCCACTTTGTCTACCGCCCCAATCAGCATGACAACGGTGACAAGACCATCTTTGGCCAGCAAGGCAATTTTGATGGCGACGATGTACTGGACATGCTGCTGCGCAAGCCACAGACCGCCCGCTTCGTCACCATCAGGCTGTGGAAGTACCTGGTATCCCCCACCCCGAACGAAGCCGACATCCAGCGCCTGTCCACGCTGTTCTACCGCGATAATTACGAAATCCGGCCACTGCTGCGCGCCATGCTGCTGACACCCGCCTTCTGGCAAAGCCAGGGGCAGTTGATCAAGTCACCGCTGGAGCTGACCGTGGGCACGCTGGTGACCTTCGACCTGACCCCGCCGGACTGGCGCGCGCTGGCCGGGCTCAACCGCCAGCTGGGCCAGGACGTATTCAACCCGCCCAATGTCAAAGGCTGGCCCGGTGGCGAAGTATGGATCAACAGCGCCACCCTGCTGACCCGCAAGCAATTCCTCGACCGCCTCAGCCATGATGCCGCCCCCATTCGCAACAACTTCATCAAAGCCGACGGCCAGATGGACGAAGCCCGCGGGCGCGAGGCACGCATCCAGCGCCTGATCCAGGCCGGTTTGCGCCCGATCAAGCTGCAACCAGACGAGTGGACGGCCATCTACCATGTCCGCAACGCAGCCGACAGCGCCCGCCTGCTACTGGCCGTGCCCCCGGCACAGCCATTGCCGGAAGGCATGAGCGGCGCACAAGCCATTGCGCCCTTGCTGCTGGACCCGGCTTACCAAGTTCATTGAAATCACTACCAGGGACTCTGCCATGTTTCAACGCCGCGAATTTCTCAAGGCCATGGGTGCCGGCCTGCTGGTTTCGGTTCTGCCTAATCTGAGCTATGCCCTGGCACCTGCTGGTTACCAGCGGCTGCTGGTGCTGATCGAGCTAAAAGGCGGCAATGACGGCCTCAACACCGTCATTCCCTACGCCAGTGACGACTACTATCGCCTACGCCCTGCCATCGGCATTCCCCGGCCGCAGGTACTGCAACTGAATGAACAGGTCGGCCTGCACCCGGCCATGAGCAGCCTGCTGCCGCTATGGCAAAACCACCAGTTGGCGGTACTGCAAGGCGTAGGCTATCCCGAGCCCAATCTGTCGCACTTCCGCTCCATCGAGATTTGGGAAACGGCCTCGGCCAGCAATCAGTATCTGGGCGAAGGCTGGCTCAGCCGGCTGTTTCGCAGCCAGCCGGTACCGGCCGGCTTTGCCGCCGACGGTGTCGTGTTGTCCAGCCAGAATCTGGGGCCGCTGGATGGAGGAGCGCGCGCCGTGGTGCTGAGCAATCCGCAGGACTTCGCCCGCCAGGCCAAACTCGCGGCAGACCAGCAAGCCGGCGCGCACAGCAGCGCAC
This sequence comes from Aquitalea aquatica, assembly GCF_013911085.1. GTDB lineage: Bacteria > Pseudomonadota > Gammaproteobacteria > Burkholderiales > Chromobacteriaceae > Aquitalea > Aquitalea aquatica. The sequence goes on along the minus strand of NZ_JACERN010000041.1, from coordinate 65,360 downwards.
TGTCGCACATCCTGAAAGTGGAAGGTGACATCCGCACCGCAGCTACTGCCCTGCAACAACCCGCCATGAAACCAGCGGCCAATCCGGCCGATGCGCCCACTGCGCCGCCCAAGGCGGCAGGCGGCTTTGCCCAGGCAATCAACACCCTTGCCGACATCCTGCAAAACGGCACGCGCATCGCGGTGGCACGCATCACCCTCACCGGCTTTGACACCCACGGCAACCAGCAGCCCACCCAGGCGCGCTTGCTGGGCGAACTGGCCGACGGCCTGGCCCTGCTGCAAAACCGCTTGCAGGCACAAGGCCGCTGGGACGACACCCTGGTATTGAGCTATGCCGAGTTTGGCAGGCGGCCACGCGAAAACGGCAATCGCGGCACCGACCATGGCACGGCCAACAGTCACTTCATGCTGGGCGGCCGGGTCAAGGGCGGCCTGTATGGCCAGACGCCGGTGCTGGCTGGGGTGACGGATGGCAACCTGCCGCACGCCATCGATTTTCGCCAGCTGTATAGCACCGTGGTGCAAGACTGGTGGGGCAAGGATGCCCGCCAGCTATTCGGCGGCCATTTCGAGCGACTGCCGCTGCTGCGGGGCTGAGCCAGCTCGCCCCGGACACCAATCAAGCCTGCCAAGGCGGACAGCTCCCGCCGCCAGGCAGGGAGATGCCAGGATGTATCGGTATACGCGGTGGAAATCACCAGAGTTTGCATCCGCTCACGCGGATACAAAAGCTTCGCCATGCGCAAAGTCGCACAGATTGTGTAGATGATGGGGATTGGTCAGACAGGGCGTCGAATCAGGACAGGACGGCTTCCCCTGCTCCACCGCGACGTGGACAAAAAAAGGGCCTGGGCAATATTGCCCAGGCCTGGCTTGATGCACGATTAAAGCCGCAGATTGCAACGGGACAGACTCACTCGCAAACCCGGCGCCACCGGGGATGCCCTATCCACTATGCAAACACCGTGCCAGCTTTTTTCCATTGATTTCCAGAGTATCTCAAGCCCATAGCCAGCCATTTCGTGCTGCATCGCACCAAAATCTTGCCGTGGCTGCACCGAATTCAGGATTTCCTGCACAACGCTGCAGCATGATTACGCTATGATTAGCGCATGAATACGCCTGCCAACACCAGCAAACCAGTGCCGCAGCCCGAAGCCGAACTGCGCGCCCCGGAAAACGAGAACACCCTCGCCACCCTGGCCATGCCGCTGGGTGAAACGGTATTGACGCTGACCGCCAGCGGGGTGCCCATTTACGGGATTCTGCACCGCAGCCGCGCCATGACAGGCCAATCAGACTTCTTCCGCCTGCAGTTCCGTGGATTTGCCCGTACCGAAGGCAACCAGTGGCTGCATTACAGCAATGACGACGCCCGCTTTCACACCAGCTACAACTGTGCCTGGGTGCGGGTGGATCACCCCAGCCGTTCGGTCACCTTTGGCCCCAAAAATGGCATCAACTGCACGGAAGCCTTCGCCGGGCTAGGGCTGGATACCTTCCTGTTTGCCCAGACCATCACCTGGGTCAAGGGCGCCTATCCTGACTACGCCATCAGCCCGGGCCTGATCGGCATCACCGGCAATGTCAGCGAAGAAGAAAAGCTGCGTCGCAATGCCTTCTATGCCAGCCAGGGCTTCCAGTTTGACTGGCAGGATGCCGCACAACGTACCGGCCTGTATTTCAAGGACAAGGTCAGTCGCCTGCTGGGCGTGTGGGACAAGGAGCACATTCAGGAAGTGGGCGGCGAAGCCATGCTGCAATCCCTGGCACTGCAGGATGAAACCCGTGCCGAGCTGGAAGACAAGGTCAACCGGCTGGAGTCGTCCTACAGCAGCATAAAGTCGGCCTTGCAAAGAGAGCGCAATACCTCGCAAATCCTGATGGGCGTGCTGATTATTGGGGTAATGCTGGCCTTATGGGCCTTGATTTAGCCCGCAACCCGGTTTAATCCCTACCGGTTTTTAAAGTTAAACTCTATAAAAAGACATAGGCATGCCTTAAATCAAACTTCGATTTAGCGGCAGCCACTACCATTCTGGCATGGCAGGATGGCCGATGACGCCGCAGCCAACGGCACAGGGGTGTTCACCGTGGCAAGCAGATACGGCAACAATCATCCCCTGCGCCGGCCAGCTTCGCGGCCAATAACTAAAGAATAAAGACATGGCTGTTTCTACAGGCAGAATCAGCAAGCGGGGCAAAGATGAAACAAGAGAAACACGGTCCGGCCGGGCTGTTCCAGCACGGCTTGCGCAGATTGAGCCTGGAGTGGGTGATTCCGCTGTTCAGTCTGTTCCTGATCGGCATGATCTGGAGTGCGGTGCTATGGCAGGTGAACACCGACCATGACCGCAGCCGGCTGGAGATGCAGCGGCAAAGTGAAAACATGGTGCGCGTGTTCGAAGAACACATCTCGCGGACCATTCGCGCCGTCGATCAGTCGGTACTCTTCCTGAAATACGAGTACGAGTCCGAAGGCAACAAGATGGACCTGCCGCACTACATCAAGCAGGGCATCATCCAGAGCCAGTTGTTCGTGCAGATTGCCATCATCGGGCCGGATGGCATGCTGGAAATGTCCAGCGTGCCCAATTTCAAACGGGTCGATCTGAGTGACCGCGAGCATTTCAAGGTACACATCGCCAAGGACAGCGGCCAGCTGTTCCTCAGCAAGCCGGTACAGGGGCGGGCCTCGAAGAAATGGTCGCTGCAATTTACCCGCCGCATCAACAAGCCGGACGGCAGCTTTGGCGGTGTGGTGGTGGTATCGGTCGATCCGTTTTACTTCACCAGCTTCTACAAAGACCTCGATCTGGGCAAAACCGGTGTTGTCACGCTGGTTGGGCAGGACGGTATCGTACGCGCCCGTACCAGCGCCAAGACAACTGGCATCGGCATGGACATCCACAGCAGCGGGCTGTTCAAGCAATGGCCCGGGCGTGACCATGGTGTCTACCAGCAACTGAGCAGTATCGACCAGATACAACGCACGGTCAGCTTCCGCGCGGTGGAAGGTTATCCGCTGGCCGTGCTGATGGGCGTGGGCGAACAAGAAGCGATGGCTGACTATTACGAGCATCGCAATGCCTACTTCACGGTTGCTGCCATCATGTCGCTACTGGTATGCCTGGCCGGCTATGTGATGTACCACATGGCGGCCAACCTGAAAAACAGCAAGGCACAGGCCGAGTCGGCCAACCGTATGAAATCCGAATTCCTCGCGCATATGTCGCACGAACTGCGCACGCCGCTGAATGGCATTCTGGGCTGCTCGGAATTCCTGCAGACCACACTGAGTGATCCAGCCGATCTGGAAACCGCCGGCATGATTCACAAGAGCGGCCAGCATTTGCTGACCCTGGTCAATTCCATTCTCGACATGGCCCGCATCGAGGCCGGCCGTATGCCAATGGAAATTGTCGACGTACCATTGGCGGCCATGCTGCGCGATACTGTGGAACTGTACCGGCCGCAGGCCGAGGGCAAGGGTTTGCAGCTGCAGCTGGACTACCAGCAGGTAGCAGGCAGCCCGGACAGCTTTCGCCTGGACCGCACCAAGCTGACCCAGGTACTGAACAATCTGCTGGACAATGCAGTGAAGTTTACCGAGCACGGCAGCATCCAGGTGGATGCCCGCGTCAGCGCACATGAATTACAACTGGACATCCGCGACAGCGGCTGCGGCATTCCGCTCGAACAACAACAATTGGTATTCGAACGCTTCCGCCAGGCCGATGCCTTTCTGACCCGCGCCCAAAGCGGCTCCGGCTTGGGGCTGGCACTGGTGAAAGAACTGGTGCGACTGATGTCCGGCAAGGTTGGCTTTGAATCACAAGTTGGCGTGGGCACCGTATTTCACGTCAGCATTCCCCTGGAAGGAACACAAGAATGAGCGCGCTGGACACCATTCTTGTCGTGGACGACGACGAGATCAACCGCAAGGTGGCTGGCCTGTTTCTGCAACGCATGGGCTGGAAAACCGACCAGGCCGTCAGCGCTTTTGAAGCCCTGGAACAGCTGCAGCAACATGAATACTACTGTGTGCTGCTGGACATCAGCATGCCGGGCATGAGCGGTATCGAGCTGTGTCGCCACCTGCGCGGCGACCCGCGCTGGCACGACCTGCGGCTGATCGCCTACACCGCCCATGCCATGAGCGACGAACAGGAAGTCATGCTGCAGGCCGGCTTTGACGCCATCGTCACCAAGCCGCTGACCCGCGACAGCCTGATAGCCGCACTGGCCGCCCCGACAGACTGAGCCAACAGCCCGCTGTTGTAGACCCGAACCGAAATGCGGAGCACACGCACCATGCATGCCCTAAGCCACACCACACCCCTCGTGGAGCACAGTTAACGGTGCGACAGCAAGACAAGCCTACCGGCAATCATGCCGCCCTCACTGTCGGCGACAGCAAGACCAGCCACCCTATTGATGGTGCGCTGCTGCAGCAACTGGAACAGCTGGGAGACCTACTGCAAGACTGCGACAGCAAGGGGCAGCTGCTGTACGCCAATCCCATGTGGCTGCATACGCTGGGCTACACCGCCAGCGAACTGTCAACGCTGAATGTATTCCAGTTACTGGCTGAAGAAAGTCACGCGGCCTTCCGTGACCAGGCAGCGCAGGTCGCCCGCGGCCAGCGCCCGCCGGCCATCGAGCTGCTCATGCGCGATCGCAGTGGCCAGGCACTGTCGGTACTGGCCAGTTTCAGCCCCCTGCACAGAGAAAATGCAGATGAGGCACTGCGCCTGCTGCTGCGCGACATCACTCAGCAGAAAAAACAGGAACAGTGGCTGACCACCCTGCTGGACAATATGGACGACGGCATCATCGCCATGGACATGCAGGGCCGGCTCACCTATATGAACCAGGAAGCCGAACGCCTGCTGGGCTGGAGCTTCGCCGAGCTGCACGGTCTGAACGTGCACCAGCACATCCACCACCATCGTGCTGACGGCAGCGAGCTGTCGCTGGAAGACTGCCCCATCTATCAATCGGTGCAGCAAAAGGCCAGTTACCGTTCCAGCGACGAAGTATTTTTCCGCAAGGACGGCCAGCCGCTGGAAGTGCGAGTCAGCAACACCCCGCTGCTGCTCCGGCAGCAACTGGCCGGCAGCGTCACCACCTTTGCCGACATCAGTGCCAGCCGTTTGCGCGAACAGCAGATGCTGCAAGCCACCCGTGCGGCCGAGGCGGCAGCGCGCGCCAAGAGCGAATTCCTGGCCACCATGAGCCATGAAATCCGCACACCGCTCAATGGCGTCATCGGCATGATCGATCTGCTGATGGACACCCCGCTGGATGCCGAGCAATCCGACTTCGCCCGCACCATCAAGATGTCGGCCGACACCCTGCTGTCCATCATCAACGACATTCTGGACTTTTCCAAAATCGAAGCCGACGGGCTGGAAATCGAACAGATCGATTTTTCGCTGCGCCAGCTGCTGGAAGGCACGGTCGACATCGTCGCCAACAAGGCACATGGCAAGGGCCTGACCCTGGCCAGCTTTGCCACGGCCGAAGTACCGGACAGCCTGCAAGGCGATCCGACCCGCCTGCGGCAGATCCTGCTGAACCTGCTATCCAATGCCATCAAGTTTACCGAGCAGGGCATGGTGCTGGTTTCCGCCACGCTGGAACAACGCCAGCAACAAGGCATACAGTTGCGCCTGTGCGTCAAGGACACCGGCATCGGCCTGACCGAGCAGGCCAAGAACCGGCTGTTCCAGCCCTTCTCCCAGGCAGACAGTTCCACCACGCGCAAGTACGGCGGCACCGGTCTGGGGCTGGCCATCTGCAAACGGCTGGCCGAGGCCATGGGCGGCAGCGTGGGGGTGGACAGCACACCCGACGTCGGCTCGGAATTCTGGGTCAGCATTCCGCTGCAAGCCACCAACAGCGACAGCTGCCTGCACACCACGGCCACGCCAAGCCAGCATCTGGTACTGCTGGCGGGCGATAGCGACAACAACCAGCAGCTATGGAGCCATTATCTGGACAGCTGGGCCCTGCCGCACCGGCGGGCCGCCGGCCTCGCCAGCATGCTGGAAACCCTGCGCCAGCTGGATGCCAGCGGTAACAAGCCCGATGTCCTGCTGCTGGTGGAACCGTTACCGGATGCCACGCTGGAGCAAGCTATCCAGACCCTGAGCCTGGAAGGCATTCCCATGGTGGTCTGCCTGCAAGAGCAGGATGGCACGCGCAAGGCCAGCCTTGCACAGCAGGGCATTGCGGTATTGCACAAGCCGATGAAACAGTCGGCGCTGCTGGACGCGCTAGCCGTGCAATGGACCCCAGGCAGCATCCGCCTGCATACCCCGGAAACCACCGAGGTGCCGGTCAGCCTGCGCCCGGTGCAACACTACCGCCTGCTGCTGGCCGAGGACAATGCAGTCAACCAGCGCGTGGCTGCCAGCATGCTGCACAAGCTGGGTTACCGGGTAGACGTGGTCAGCCATGGCGGCGAAGTACTGCAAGCGATAGCCCAACAACAGTACGACGCCATCCTGATGGACTGCCAGATGCCGGAAATGGATGGTTACCAGGCCACCCAGGCCATTCGCCGCCAGGAAAGCGAAGCCGCACAAGGTGGACACCTGCCCATCATCGCCATGACCGCCAATGCCATGGAAGGCGACCGCGCCATCTGCCTGGAAGCCGGCATGGACGACTACCTGGCCAAACCCATCGAATTTGCACGGCTCAAGGCATTGCTGTTGCAATGGCTACCACAGCAGATGGCCACCAGCCATCCGGTACCGGCCAGCCGCAACAACAGCACACCGGGTAGTTTCACTGTGCAGCGCCTGACCGAATTCCTGGGCGATGACCCGGTCAGCATCGGCGAAATGCTGGATATCTTCCGTGATTCGCTACTGCGCTGGCGCGAACGGCTGCGGCTGGACATCCACACCGGAGGTCAAGGCCTGAAACAGCTGGCACACGAACTCAAAGGCAGTGCCGCTAATGTGGGAGCCGATGCCCTGGCCGCCCTGGCTGGCCAACTGTACGCGGCGGCGGCAGATAACAAGCATGACAGCATCCGCGCCATTGCCGCACAGATCGAAAGCGAAATGCAGGCTCTGCTCGCCTTCATCGCCGCTTACGGAAAGGACTAAACCATGTCGCACGTCATTGTGGTGGACGACAACGACACCAACTTGCTGCTGCTGCGCCATATCCTGCAGAAGCTGGATGGCGTCACGGTAGACACCTTCGCCGATCCCTTGCAGGCGCTGGCATGGTGCCGGCAACACGAGCCTGATCTCATCCTGCTGGATTACATGATGCCGGAGATAGACGGCCTGGAATTCATGCGCCGCTTCTTCGCCCTGCCGCAGCGGCAGGATGTGCCGGTGGTCATGGTCACCGCCGATACCGAACGCGATGTGCGTCACTTGGCTCTGCAACAAGGTGCGCGCGATTTTCTGACCAAACCGGTCGACAAGGTAGAGCTGACCGTGCGGGTGAGCAACCTGCTGGCACTGCGCAAGAGCACCCAGCAACTGGCCAACCGCGCCGCCTGGCTGCTGGAAGAGGTTAAGCAAGCCACGGCAGAAATCCGCGCCCGCGAGAAGGAAGCCATCCTGCGCCTGTCGCGGGCGGCAGAATACCGCGACCCGGAAACCGGTGCCCACCTGCTGCGCATGTCGGCCTATACCCGGCTGATCGCCCGCCAGCTTGGGCTGCCGCTGCAAGAGCAGGAAATACTGCAGGAAGCCGCCCCCATGCACGATATTGGCAAGGTGGGCATTCCTGATGCCATCCTGCTCAAGCCCGGCAAACTGAGCGAAGAAGAAATGGCCATCATGCGCCAGCACCCGCTGTTCGGGCATGAAATCCTTGCCGACTCGGTATCGCCGCTATTGCAATGCGCCGCCGTGGTGGCACTCAGCCATCATGAAAAGTTCGACGGTAGCGGCTACCCGCACGGCCTATCCGGCCAGGACATCCCGCTATGGGGCCGCATCGTGGCCGTTGCCGACGTGTTCGATGCCCTCACCTCGGCCCGCCCTTATAAACAAGCCTGGCCGCTGGAACGGGCAAGACAGCATCTGGAAGAACAGAAAGGCGCGCATTTCGATCCGGCCTGCGTCGATGCCCTGTTTGCCCTCTGGCCCGAAGTCATGATCATTCGCCAGCGCCATGCAGATGAGCAGGATTCACTTTTGCTATCCGCCGACTGTCAGGGAGCCGGCAATGCTTGAAACCGCAACCTTCAACGAACTCAAGATCAGCGGCAACCTGCCCTCGCCCAAGGGCAGTGTGCTCAAGGTCATGCAACTGAGTGAGCACAATAATGTGCCACTGCCAGAACTGATCGCCGTCCTGAATACCGACCCGGTGATGATAGGCCGCCTGCTCAAGGTGGCCAATTCCGCGGCCTTCCTGCGCAGCCGGCCCGCCGTAGCGCTCACCCCTGATGTGCTGATGGCCATTGGCCTGAACGCGGTCCACCAGGTGGCGCTCACCTTTGCCCTGGTGGCCGAGCATCGCCGTGGCCAGTGCCAGCAATTCAACTATGACCACTACTGGTCACGCGCCCTGGCCTGCGGTACCGCCATGCAATTGCTGGGCAGCCAGCTGCGGCTGGCCCCACCCGGCGAGCTGTTCACCATCGGCATGCTGTCGTCCATCGGCCAACTGGCCATGGCCACCTTGCACCCGGCAGCCTACGGCGAGCTGATCGCCAGCCATGGCGGCCCCTACGCCCCGGTATTGGCAAGACTGGAGACCAAGCAGTTCGGCTATCACCACCTGGATATCGCCAGCGCGCTGCTACGCGACTGGGGCCTGCCCAAGATGTTTTGTGATGCTGTCACCCTGCACGAAGAGGCCGATGCCACCAATGCCGGTGATGGCTCCCGCGCCAGCCGCCTGGCCCAGTGCCTGCACTGGGCCGCGCAAGTGGCCGATCTGTGTTTTCTGGATGGTGAAGCCCGCCTGCACGCCTATGAAACGGTAAAAAAGCAGGCAGCACGCATGGAGATCGACCCCAGCCATTTCCCGCGCCTGTGCGACGAAGTCGTACGCGAATGGCGCGAATGGAATGCCCAACTGGCCATTGGCACGCCGGAAGTGGAATCGTTCGCCCTGCTGGAACGCCGCAACAGCATGGCACCGCGCATGCCGGAAGCCGATGAAGAACAGGAAGCCCTGCATATCCTGGTGGTGGAAGACGAGCCCAGCCAGCGCATGATGCTGCAACGCCTGCTGCAACTACTGGGGCATAAGGTCGAAGTGGCCGCCGATGGCCAGGAAGCCTACGACATCGTGCTGAACAAGCGCCCGCAGCTGGTGATTACCGATCTGGCCATGCCTGGCCTGGACGGCCTGCAGCTGATCCGCCGCCTGCGTGCCATTCCGGAAGGCCGCCAGCTTTACATCATCGTGCTGACCATTCTGGACGATGAAGACAATCTGGCCGAGGTGTTCAGCAGCGGTGCCGACGACTTCATCAGTAAGCCGATTCCGCCGCGCATCCTGCAAGCCCGGCTGAAAGCCGGCCAGCGCATCATCCAGGAACAGCGCAGCCTGCGCCAGGAACAAGAGCTACTACGCCGTCATCTGGAAGAACTGTCCATCGACAACCAGCTGGCGCAGGAGGCTGCGCAGACCGATGGCCTGACCGGCTTGTACAACCGCCGCTATGCCATGCGTTATCTGCCGCAGATCTGGGACGAGGCCAAGCTCAGCCAGCAGCCACTATCAGCACTGATGCTGGACATCGACCACTTCAAGGTGGTGAACGACGAGCACGGCCATGATGTGGGCGACACCATCCTGCAGGAATTCGCCGGCATCCTGCGGCTGTTCTGCCGCCGCTCCGACATCATCTGTCGTTTTGGTGGCGAGGAATTCCTCATCATCCTGCCGGACACCCGGCTGTCCACCGCCATTCAGGTGGCCGAGCGCATTCGCTCTACCCTGGCCAACCGCAGCATGGTGGCGTCGGGGCTGGCGCTATGCCTGACGGTGAGCATCGGGGTGGCTGAGAAAAGACCGGCCCAGGCCAATGTAGAGGCCTTGATCAAGGCAGCCGACCAGGCGCTGTACCAGGCCAAGCGCACTGGACGCAACCGGGTGGAAGCAGCGCTGTAAGCCAGCACCTCCACCGAGGCGAGTAAACGAACAAGGCCGGCACCCCATGGGGTGCCGGCCTTGTTCTGCGTAATGCGACGCCTGGCGCTCAGATCGTGGGCAGCTTCTCAGAGATCGTCGCTATCCGCCCAGCCCTCCCGGTTGCCGATGTGAAACACCTTGTCGGCAGCATCCACATCACCTGCTCCCAGCGTGGGCAAAGCCTGCAGGGCTTGGTAGATCGGCGCGAAATCGACAGCGGTAGCCTCAAACAGCTGCTGAAAGCTGTCGATCACAAAGTAGGTTTTCTGGAAAGTATCGATGCGATAGCGCGTACGCATCAGCCGCTGTAAATCGAAACCGATACGGTTGGGGCTGGCACTTTCCAGACAGTACAGCGACTCGGTTTTGCTGGACAGAATACCCGCACCGTAAATGCGCATGCCTTGCGGCGTATTGATCAGGCCAAACTCCACGGTGTACCAGTACAAGCGCGCCAGTACCGGCAGAAAACCCAGGTTCTTTGCCTTCATGCCACCCTGGCCATACGCCTGCAGGTAGTCGGCAAACACCGGGTTGATCAACAGCGGCACATGGCCGAACAGGTCATGAAACACATCCGGCTCTTGCAGGTAATCCAGCTGATGCGGTTCGCGCAGCCACCAGGTTACCGGGAAACGGCGATTGGCCAGGTGCTCGAAAAATACATCATCCGGAATCAGGCCCGGCACGGCTACCATGCGCCAGCCAGTGGCAGCCAGCAGCTTTTCATTCAGCCGGGCAAAGTCCGGCACGCGGTCGGCATCCACTTCCAGCTGTTGCAGGCCCTGCATGAACTCGTCACAGGCGCGCCCTGGCAACATGGCACACTGGCGGCGGTACAGCGTGGCCCAGGTGGCGTGGTCTTCGGCGGTATAGCGCTCCAGCGGCTGCGGCAGGGTGTAGTCGACAGGATCGTGGCGCAGTCCCTGGTTTTTGCGGGTGGTGATATCGGGGACGACAAAATCGCTGCGGTCGTTCATGGCGGCAAATCCGGCGGGTGGGGATGCTTTCAGTGTAGAGGCGACAGCGTGCGGCGGGTCCGCAAGTTTTGCCTTGTCAGCAAAATATTTGCATACTTGCCGCATCAAGCAGCCAAATTACGCGGAGAATCTGCACCAATGGAACTGGATCGCTTTGATTGGCAGATTTTGCAGGCCCTGCAGCAGGATGCCCGCAGCACCCACCAGAAGCTGGCGCAGCAGATTGCCCTGTCCGCCTCGCAGATAGGCCGCCGCATCCAGCGCATGGAAGAACACGGCGTGGTACAGGGGTATCAGGTGAGCATCCTGCCAGAGAAAATCGGCCTGTCGGTGATGGCCTTCGCCCATGTCAGCCTGGAGCGCCACAGTGAAAGCTCGCTGCGCGAATTCGCCCAGGCCATCGATGCCCTGCCCGAGGTGCTGGAATGCTATGCCACCGCTGGCGAGGCCGACTACCTGCTGCGCATCGTGGTGGCAGACCTGCCCTCGCTGTCGCGCTTCGTGATGAACCGGCTGATGCAGCTATCGCTGGTGCGCAGCGTGAAATCCACCATCATCCTGGATGCGATAAAACACAGCAGCAAACTGCCCCTACAGCAGGAGCGGAATTAAAGCCTGCCAGCACGAAGTAGATAGCGCCGGCTCTAGCGCCGCAGTCGCTGCCAGCCCAGTAGCAGACCCAGCGCCAGGGTGCCTGCCACCATGCCTACCAGCACATCGAGAATGGCTGGTAACAACAGGCGAGCCAGCGCACCGATGCTGGGCAGATGCGACAGCGGGTGCACCACCCCTTCGATGGCATGGTGCAGCAGCGGCCAGCCATGGCTGATGATGCCGCCGCCCACCATGAACATGGCCACGGTACCAATCACAGCCAGCGCCTTCATCAGCCAGGGCATGCCATGAATCAGGATACGGCCGATCAGGCTGCGCAGCGGCCCGCCCTGTTGCAGCAGGTAAAGGCCGATATCATCCAGTTTTACCAGCAGGCCGACAAAACCGTATACCCCCACGGTCATGATCAGCGCCACGCCCACCAGCACCACCAGTTGCGAGGTGAATGCCGCACTGGCCACCGTACCCAGCGTGATGGCGATGATTTCGGCGGACAGCACAAAGTCGGTACGGATGGCTCCCTGCACCTTGTCCGCCTCGACCTGCAGCGGGTCGATGGCCGGGTCGGCCAGCATGGCCTCTAGTTCGGCCTCGTGTGCGGCATCGTCAGCCTTGTCATGCAATAAGGGATGGGCCAGTTTTTCCATCCCCTCCAGGCAGAGATACACCCCACCCAGCATCAGCAGCGGCATCACCGCCCAGGGGGCAAAGGCGCTCAGGGCCAGGGCCAGCGGCACCAGAATGGCCTTGTTGCGCAAGGAGCCCTTGGCCACCGCCCACACTACGGGCAATTCGCGTTCGGCACGCACCCCGGACACTTGTTGCGCATTCAGCGCCAGGTCATCCCCCAACACGCCGGCCGTCTTGCGCGCGGCCACCTTGGTCATGGCCGCCACATCGTCCAGCACGGTGGCAATATCATCCAGCAGAGTGAGCAGGCTGGCTCCCGCCATGGTTTTTCCTTCATGTTTTGCTGCAGCTGGCCCGGTGGGCCGCCGCTGTTATGGACTGCCGGCATCGAGGCAGGCAGGGCCTGAGCGACAGGCGGGCTTATTGTAAGGGAAAGCGGCCGGAGATGGTTCAGCCGCTGGCTTGCTCGCCATCGAGTGCACTGTCCGGCATGGGGGAGATATTGTGCAGCAGACCGAAATCGACATGGTCTTCGCCATGCTCATCGGTATACAGCAAGTCCTGGTACTGGTAATTCCAGCGGATGTCGCCATGCTGGAAGATATGCCGCGACGCCATGGGCTGACGGGTGATTTCATCACTACCGCTGATGGACAGGATAAAACCGGCCTGCAATTGCGCCAGCTCCTCGGCACTACGGCCAAACAGCGGGCTGTGCGCGTCGATCACATGCATCAGCGTCCAGCTCAACACGAACATGGGATGATGCTGGCGCTGCAGATTCAGGTCGTGCAGCCGACGCAGACGGGTGCCTTCGCTGCTGACGGTGTTGAGCAATAGATGCAACTGAGCCTGGGCATCGACAATCACGTTCTGCCGCGCATTGGCCGCCCGCAGCATCAGTACCTGCTGGCCATCCATGGGGCGGATCACCGGATGGAAGGAAAACACGATGCGCGAACGTGGCAAGGAAAAGCGGGCAAAGGTCACCCCGGTCACCAGCGCCAGGCTCATCATCCCGATGAAGATTTCCAGCATGCTCACCACATGGGCGTATACCGTTTGCGGGTGCATGTCGCCATAGCCTACGGTGGCCAGCGTTTCCACGCTGAAGAAAAACGCCCCACGAAAATCCTGCGGAAACTGGTTGGCAATGCTGCCGGCCTCCAGCTGGTACAGCCCGGCAAACAGCAGGTTGAGCACAAAGAACAAGGCGGCAATGCACACATAGAACTGCGGCCAGCTCATGGTCATGCTCACGTGATAGATATCGTGTGCCAGCCGCAGCGGCAATCTGTGCACATGTATGATGCGCCCGCCTACCTCCACCTGCCTTACCCTGCCGCGCTGCTGTTTCATCTATTTGCCTCTTTCCCGGTTGCGGCCATTGTGTGCAGGCCGTCAGCCAGCGTCAATGCACGGCTGGCCGCCGTATTTGGACGCAGCGGCCACAGCTCTGGCATGATGCCAGCCATGAGCGCTACCTCTGCCCTGATCCTGCTGCTACACATCAGCTTGCAATTGCTGCTGATCCTGCGCGTTCTGCTGCGCCCTTACCGCGACCCGGCCGCCCGCATCGCCTGGACAGTGGTGGTGGCCACCCTGCCCTTTATCGGCATCACGGCTTATGTGCTGCTGGGTGAGGTCAGCATTGGCCACCGCCGCATGGCCAAGCTGGCCCGTATCCAGCAACAACTGCCGCCACTGCCGGCGCTGGAGCGAACATGGCCGGAACTGCCGCTGCCGGCGGATCAGGCCCAGCTGTTTCATGTTGGCCAGTCCATCAGTGGCTTCGCGCCCTGCAGCGGCAATCAGGCACAGCTGCTGGCCGATTCCAATGCAGTCATCGACAGCATGGTGGTGGACATCGATGCCGCCCGTTCGCATGTGCATCTGCTGTTTTACATCTGGCTACCCGACCACAACGGCAGCAAGATCGCACAGGCACTGATGCGCGCTGCCGCCCGTGGCGTGCACTGCCGTGCGATGGCGGACGATGTCGGATCGCGCGATCTGCTGCACTCGCCGCTCTGGCAGCAGATGCAAGCCGCCGGCGTGCATCTGGCCGTTGCCTTGCCGGTGGGCAATCCGCTGCTGCGCCCGTTCAGCGGCCGTATCGACCTGCGCGATCACCGCAAGATCGTGGTCGTCGACCACTTCACCGGCTACTGCGGCAGCCAGAACTGTGCCGACCCGGAATTCCGCATCAAGCCGCGCTTTGCCCCGTGGGTGGATGCCGTCATCCGCATTCGCGGGCCGGTGGTGCAGCAGAACCAGCGGCTGTTCGCCACCGACTGGATGCTGGCCTGCCAGGAAGATCTCGGCCCCTTGCTGGCCACCACACCGCCTCCGCCACTGGCAACGGACAAACCACCGCTGCTGGCCCAGGCTATCGGCACCGGGCCCACCGCCCGCCACTCGGCCATGCCGGAACTGTTTGTGGCGCTGATGTATAGCGCACGCCGCCAGCTCACCATCACCACGCCCTACTATGTCCCCAATGAAGCCCTGCAAAGCGCGCTGTGCGCCGCCGCCCAGCGCGGCGTGGCCACTACCCTGCTGCTGCCGGCACGCAATGACTCGCTGGTAGTGAGTGCCGCCAGCCGCAGCTATTACGCCGAACTGCTGGATGCCGGCGTGGTGATTGCCGAATTCCACGGCGGCCTGCTGCACAGCAAGCTGATGACGGTGGACGAGGATATCTGCCTGATCGGCTCGGCCAATCTGGACCGCCGCAGCTTCGAGCTGAATTACGAAAACAATCTGCTCTGCCACAGCCGCGAGCTGACCGCCAGCTTGCGCGCACGCCAGCAAGCTTATCTGGCGCATTGCAGCCTGGTCAGCCCGGCCGAAGTCGCCGCCTGGCCGCTGTGGCGCCGGCTGTGGAACAACACCGTAGCCATGCTGGGGCCATTGCTGTAAAGCATTGCGACACACCCAGCCCAGCCCTGCAGAATAACTCGCCATCATCACCGTTGCCGGAAACCACCATGAGCCAGCCACTGCATTTCCACTCCATCCACTACACCGCGCCGGACAAGGGCCCCAAGCTGATTGTGCTGGGTGCGGTGCATGGCAATGAAACCTGCGGCAGTGCCGGCATCCGGCGCATCCAGGCCGAGCTGGAACAAGGACAGCTGCGGCTGCAATGCGGCAGCCTGACACTGGTGCCGGTGGTCAACACCCTCGCCTACCAGCTGGGACAGCGCGGGGCCGACCGCAACCTGAACCGCAATCTGGCACCGGTGGCCGCACCGCAGGATTTCGAAGATCACGTCGCCAACTGGCTGTGCCCGCTGCTGGCCAGCCATGAAGTGCTGCTGGACCTGCACTCCTTCCAGTCGCCCGGCCAAGCCTTTGTCTTTATCGGCCCGCGCGACAATCAGGACAGCCTGGAACCCTTTGCCCATGCCGCACAGGAAGAAGCACTGGCCGCACGGCTGGGCGTGGGCCGGCTGGTGGATGGCTGGCTATCGACCTATGCGCTGGGGGTGCAACGGCGGCTGGCGCTGTTCGGCCACAGTGAAAACCGCCAGCGACAGCTGAATACCGACGCCCGCTACGGCATGGGCACTACCGAATTCATGCGCGCCAACGGCGGCTGGGCAGTGACACTGGAGTGCGGCCAGCATCAGGACCCGGCAGCTCCCGATGTAGCCTATCAGGCCATCCGCAACACGCTGGACCATCTGGGCATGGCGGCCGCAGCTGCACCGGCAGCGCCGGCGGCCATGGAAACGCTGAGTCTGTACGAGGTAGTGGACAAGCTGCATGACGACGACTGTTTCAGCCGTCCCTTTGCCAGCTTCGACCCGATCCGCAAGGGCGAGCTGATCGGCCGGCGTCATGATGGCAGCCCGGTACTGGCACTGGATGATGGCTGCATCGTGTTTCCCAACCCGGCCGCGCAGAGCGGGCAGGAGTGGTTTTATCTGGCACGGCCCAGCCAGCGGCTGGGATAGTGCCCGGTACTTACAGCTGGCCGGCCGTGCCAAACAGCCCCGGCACGGTATTTTCCTGTTCGAAGCGCAGCAGTGCCGATTTCAGCGGCAAACCGCCGGCATAGCCGGTGAGGCTGCCATCGGCTCCCAGCACGCGGTGACAAGGCACGATCAGCGCAATCGGGTTGGTGGCATTGGCCCGCCCCACGGCGCGGGCGGCACCGGGCTTGCCCAGTGCCAGGGCCAGCTCGCCATAACTCATGGTTTCGCCATAGGGAATGCAGCACAAGGCCGCCCACACCTGTTGCTGGAAGGCGCTGCCGCGTGCTGCCAGCGGGATATCAAAACTGCGTCGTTCACCACGCTCGTACTCGTGCAACTGGCGTGCTACCTCGGCCACGGCGGCATCGTCGCGCCGGCTGCCCGATAGCTGCGCTCGCTGCAACTCCTGCTCCAGATGAAAATCCAGCCGCAACAGCCGGCCCTGCAAGTCCAGCCACACCATGGCCGGGCCAAAGCGGGTGGCCACCACGCCATGGCAGGCGGCATGCTGCGGAGCCTGCAACACCGGCTTGGCAGCTTCATCGCGGGTGGGCAGTACCGCAGGCGGTGTGTCACTCCACAAGCCACCCTGGGCAAACAGCGGCGCAGACGGTACGGCGTGGTGGGTGGCGTGGTGGGTGGCCTGGGCCACACTCTCCGGCACGGGTGCGCTAAACAGATCGGGAGCGGAATATTTCATGTGTTCTCCGACAGGCTGGCCCACAAATGCAGGGTGGCCAGACTGCGACAAGGGGCGAATGCCTGCATCAGCTGCTCGGTCTGGCGGGCATCCGGCCGCTGTGGCAGGGCATGAAAACGTTGCAGGGCGGTAGCCAGACCGCTGTCACCGATGGGGGCGCAATCAGCAAAACCCAGCCCGCGCAGCATGACATAGCGCGCCGTCCACGGCCCCACTCCATGCAGCGCCAGCAACTGGCGCTCGGCCTCGCTGGCACTCTGGCCGGCCAGCTCGGCCAGAGGCAGGCTGCCATCCAGCACGGCACGCGCCGCGCCCAGCAGATAAGCCGCCTTGGAACGGGAAAACCGCAGGCTGGTGAGCTGCTCCGGCTGCAGCGCCGCCACCTCGGCCGGGCCGGGATGGGCCAGCAGCGTGCTGCCGGCAATCGGCACACCAGCCAGCTGAATCAGGCTGCGCCGCAGTGCCGTAGCAAAGGAAAGATTGATTTGCTGGCCGATGATGGCCCAGCACAAGGCTTCGAACGGCTCCGCCGTCAGCGGCAGCCACAAGGCCGGCCGGCCCCCCAGCAGCCGCGCCACGGCGGGCCGGCTCTCCACCAGCGCCTGCCAGTTTTCACGCTGGCCATCCAGCCCCAGCATGCGGCGCACCACCTGCTCTGCCTCATTCTGTAGCAGCGGCCAGTCCAGCAGCGCTGATCCGCTGAAAACGACATGCACGCACCCGGTATCGAACTCCAGCTGCAGCAATAGCGGGGCAGCATGCAGCAACAAGCCTTTTTGCAAGGAATGACCCTGCCAGCGCTCAGCCGGCCCGGCCGGGTCGCGGCCATGATAGGCCAGCACCGTGGCAGCGTGATAATCCGCCGGCAAGGGCAAGGTAAAACCATGCTGCGCCACCACTTGTTGCATAAAGCCTCCAGCCATGCGGCCACAATGGCCGCCAACCCTGCATTATTGCGCAGAAGCTGCCAGACCACACTCTGCGGATTGCGCTGTAATTCATCAACGCGGCTCTCCGCCGCCGCCATGGGAGAATGGAGTCATGTTGAAGTGCCAGGAAAGGCCATCTAGTATGTCAAACATAAACTGACTACCCGGCCTTTAGAACTGCTTGCCGCCATGAACCCATTTGCATTGCTTGACAAGCTCAAGACGCCGGTATGGATTATTCGCCCGTCAACCGAGGAAGTGCTGCACGCCAATCCGGCGGCGATGGCACTGGAAGCCGGGCGGAGCATTAGCGACATGCGCCACGGCAGTCTGTCAGCCTGCGTGCACCCGGCGCTGGCCGACTACACGCCGGCCATCCTGGCCCGCGAACAAGTGGTGGAAATCTGGACCATACAACAGCAGGATCAGCAACAGGCACTTTGCTGCCATCTGCGTTGGCTGGAGATGGCCGAACACGCCGACGCCATCCTGGTCGAAGCCAGCCCCCCCGCCGGCACCATGACGGCCGCCCACCCAGCCACAGCCAACGACGCGCTACTGGAAGACGATTTTCACCGTTTGCTGATGCAAACCAATAGCGCCCCCATGCTGTTGATCGACCCGGAAGATGAAGGTCGCATTGTCAATGTGAATGAAGCAGCGATACGCTTTTATGGCTATTCCCGAACCGACTTCACCGCCAAGCACACTTGGGAGATCAATACTCAGGGCCGCGCCATCCTGCCGGTCATGCAGCAAATATCCCTGCTGCCGGGCGGCCACAAACCGTTGAGCTTCATACACCGGCTGGCAGATGGCAGCCTGCGCGATGTACAGACCTACGCCGGTCCTGTGGTGATACAAGGCAAGCGGCTGATGCTGTGCGTGATTCACGACATCACCGAGCAGCAAAGGCTGAAAGCCGAACTGGAACAGGCAGCGCTACGCGACCCGCTCACCGGATTATGGAACCGCCGCTACCTGCTACGGCAGCTGGAACGCTCCATTCTGGAAAAGCAGCGCTTTGGTAACGGCTTCAGCCTGATTCTGCTGGATGCTGACAATTTCAAGCGTATCAACGACCAGTATGGCCACTTCACCGGTGACGAGGTGCTGGTATGGCTGGCTGATACCTTGCAAGCGCGGGTACGTGCCGTCGACAGTGTGTGCCGTTGGGGAGGTGAGGAGTTCATCATCCTGCTGCCGCAAACCAGTCAGCACAATGCACTGCATCTGGCTGAATGCCTGCGCGAAACCGTGGCCAGCGGCCAGACGGCAGAGCTGCCGGCCATCACCATCAGCATGGGCGTTGCACAGCATCTGGACGAGGAAAGCGTGGAAAGCCTGATCATGCGAGTCGACAATGCGCTGTACCAGGCCAAGACATTGGGCCGCAACTGCGTCATCGCAGCCTGAGTACGCCGTGGTCCAGCCTGCGGCTAGGTGACCAAGGCCTGCTGATGCCAATGCAAACTGGGTACGGCGTCCAACCACGCGGTGCTGCTGCTGCGTGCACAAGCCGACTCAGGCTAGAATGCGCCAGCAATGGCCGCTGCTGCGGCTGTTTTCCCGACTTGCGTAGCGAAGATGACCATGGATCAACAACTGAAGATTGAAGACCTGCAATTGGGCGAGGGCAAAGCGGTGGTGCGCGGTGCGCTGATTACCACCCACTATACCGGCTGGCTGGAAGATGGCAGCCAGTTTGACTCCTCGCACGACAAGGGCCGCCCCTTCCAGTGCGTGATCGGCACCGGCCGCGTCATCAAGGGCTGGGATATCGGCTTGATGGGCATGCGCGTAGGTGGCAAACGCCGGCTGTGGGTTCCAGCTGCACTGGCTTATGGGGACAGGCAGATTGGTACGCGGATACCGCCCCACTCCAATCTGCTGTTTGAAATCGAAGTACTAGAAGTGCTGACCCGCGACGACTGAGCCGGCACCGCCATCGGCTACCCCCAGCTGCCGGGCAGCCTGCCTGGCCACTTCGTCCAGCACGGGCAGCCACTCGCCTGCCGCCTGCTGGCGAAACAGCTGCATGCTGGCATACCACGGGCTGTCGCTGCGGCCCAGACCCCAGCGAAAATCCGGATTGAATGGCAGCAATACCCAGCAAGCCTTGCCCAGCGCCCCAGCCAGATGAGCGACCGAGGTATCCACGCTGATCACCAGATCCATCTGCGTGATCAGCCCGGCCGTATCTTCCAGTGTATTGAGCTCGGCAGCATGGTCGATGATACCGGCCGCCGCCACCAGAGCAGTATCTTCGCGATATTCGCGCTGCAATGAATGAAACTCGGCATCCAGCTGCAACAGGCGGCTCAGTTGCTCCAGTTGCAGACTGCGCTGCCGGTCATTCAAGTGCTGTGCCAGACCTGACCACACCAACCCGATACGCTGGCGCTGGCGTGTACCCAGCCGCTCGGCCCAAACTTGCTGCTGCCCGGTAGTCACCGTCAGATACGCATTTGCAGCCGGGATATTGTCCAGTGTGGTGGCAAAGCGCAGAGGCAGGGACATCATCGGACAGTGCAGATCAAAAGCCGGTAGCTGGTCACGCCGGGTAAATACCTGCACTGCACTTACCATCTGGGCAACCAGCGCCTGCAGCGGAGGATTGAGCAACATGATCAGTCGTGCGCCGCACTGCTGTAGCAAGGGCAGATAGCGCAGCATCTGGATGGTATCGCCCAGTCCCTGCTCTTGGTGGAGCAGCAGGGTTTTGCCGTGCAGTGACTCTCCCTGCCATTCTGACTGGGCAAAGCGTTGCAGGCCGGAACGCTGGCACAGCTGCGGGTCCAGCTTGCGTGCCTCGTAATACTGCCAGCCGCGGGCGTAGTCGCCTTGCAGCAGCAGTAGCCAGGACAAGTCGTAGCGGGCCAGTACATCGTCAGGAAAACGAGCCAGTACCTTGTCCAGCAGCGCTTGTGCTGCCACATACTCGCCATTTTCCGCCAGCAGCGCCGCCAGATTTACCATGGCATCGCTATTGTGCGGATCAAGACGCAATGCGGTGACAAAACTCTCATGCGCAGCTGTACGCTGGTCTAACAGCAACTGCACATTGCCACGGTTGCTGTAAGCTTCAGCCATGGTAGGACGCAAGGCGATGGCGCGATCAAAATCGCGCAGGGCCTGCGACAGCTGCTGCTGGTTTTTCAGCAGGATGCCGCGATTGACATAAGCCTCGGCCAGGTTAGGTTGCAGGGCGATAGCGCGGTTGAAATGAGCCAGGGCAGCCTTGCCCTGGCTCAGCCGCACCAGTGCCAGCCCCAACAAAAAGTTGACTTCCGGGCTGTCCGGGTAGGCTTTCAACACCCGCAGCAAACCGTCTCTGGCCACCGCCGGCTTTCCTTGCTGCAGTTGCTGCATGGCCTGGTTGATCTTGTTGAGCGCGAGTTGTTCGTTCATGGAGCGGCAATCAAAATGGAAGACAGTGCAGGCAAGCGGAGCAAGCTGCCTGCCAAGCAGGCCTGCAAGTGTAACGAGGCAACCGGTAGCCGGCAAATCGCCGCTGGCTGGCCGCTGCACCGGTTAAAGCCGCATGCCCAGACTCAGAGAAACCAGGCTGCGATCGCGCAGCAGGTTGTAATCACCACCACCGGTTTTCAGGTAGTTGATGTCCAATTGGTAGCTGCGGCGCATTTCCAGGCTGAGACCGAGCATGGCGCTGAAGCGGCCTTGCGAGTACAGCCCGTCATAGGAATAACCACGCACATCCTGCCCCAGCGTCAACGCCGGGGTGAGTGTGAGCTCATGCCAGAGGCCTGCGTAGCGGCTTTCCAGCCGGGCGCGCATGCCCCAGGCGTGGCTGGTGACAAAACCATCCAGCCGGCAGCTGGCTGCATCAGCCGTGCAATTGGGATTGCTCAGGCTGGGAGCCATACCCCAGCCCCCCCGGCCATATCGCATCACCGCAGGGTCCGGCAGTGCGACAACATATTTGGAACCCAATTCGGCCGACAGCTTGACCGTCCCTCCCCCAAGCTGACCCAGCACATGGCTGGCCCCCAGGCTAAGATTCATCACCCGAAAGCGATCATAGCCATCTGCCGAGGCCCCAGCCGGCAGCTGGACCAACCGCGCTAGGGGCCCGCGCCCCAGCAGCAGGCCATTGAGAAAATCGGCACCGTTCCAGGCCAGTGGCTGATCCGGGATATAGGCCAGCTCGGCATACACCGCGCCACGTGCGGCCTGGCCAGTCTTGAAATTGACGGCAAACAGGTGCAGATCGGCCGGAAAACTGCGGTAGTACTGGCTGCTCAGTCCAGTCGGCTGAGCCTGCCCCGTATTGGCCAGCAAGGGCGTGAGCACGCCGGCACTATTATGTTGCACCCCGGTATAGCCCACCTTGCTATCGATATTGGCGGCGTAAAAACCAAACAGGCCCACGCCATCCAGCAGGTAATGCATGCCCAATCCATACTGCCGCCCCGCCGGGAGCCTATCTGGCGCACGGCTGACCGAGTCCAGCGCATTGCCCAGCGACAGCGCATCGGTGGTGCTGATGCTGCGGTGGTAAATTGCCGACAACAAGCTGCCGTTCAGCGTCAGTGCATTGCAACCTGGCTGCACATAATCGCCAGTAGAGTAAAAAGTGCCGCAGCCCGGATAAACGTTGGGGGCAAAGGCAAACTGGTAAAAACCGTCCAGGCTCAGCCGTTCGCTCAGGTCCAGCTTGCCATAGAGCGCCCAATCGGGAATGCCGGCTTCGGCGGACACCGAACTGGCGCGGCTGAGCGCGGCATAATCGATCGCATTGACCTGCGACAGCACGCCGCCCGTCGTGGGGCTGCCCCAGGGAATGGTCTGGCGCCCTGCGCGCAATAACAGTGGCCGACCAGCCAGGCTACTCATGCCATACAGATAAGCATCATCCAGCACCACATTGCCAAAGCGCCCCAGTGCCACAAAGCCCTCATCGCTTAGCGGTTCCCCCGCCTGGTAGTGATTGGGGACATTGCCATGCGCCACCCCTTGCCGTGATAGGGCGTAGTCATACCAGCCCTTGCCGGCCAGCCGCAGGCCCAGGCCGCGATACTGCATATCGGCTTGCAGATAAGCTTCCAGCGCTGTGGAAACCGCATCGCCGCTACGGTAATTCAGATCACCGTCATTCAGGCTTTTCATATTGGTGCCTGCGGTCAACGCCGGGTCCGGATTCGCGGCGCGCAGCACCGTACCGGCCCCCAGCCAGCCCCGCAGATCCAGCGTAGCGGCATCCAGCTCCAGCTGCATGCCAGGCCCTAGCGCAGGCTTGACCGTACCCAGACCATTGCGGACTTCAGCAGCCAGCAACGGCGTGGCACAACATGCCAGCCCCAATGCCAGGCCGCCCGCCAAACTCCCTCGTCCCCTGGCTTGCCGGTTTACCCTGGCAGCCATTTCTTTGTTTTTGTGCATGACTTATGGTTTTAAGCTGTTGTCGACGACATCCGGTCATTGCCTTCACATCTGACACCTGCGCCCCCGAGCACGGCATCACGGCGATACTGACCAAACGCAGCCGGCATTTTAGCTGCACATGCAAATCCACAACCAGCACATCCATATTAAACATTGCTTTCACGCCAGGTCGTGGCAGGACAAGGCGTCAGGACGCCGCAGTCTGCGAGCGCAGTGCCGGCAAGGCATGCACCCGGCCCACCCACCACAACGCCACCCCGACCAGCAGTACCGCCCACCAGCCATTGCCACCGTAGCCGATGATCTGCCCACCACTGCCGGCACTGAGCAACAAGCCACCCAGCCAGGCGCCACAGCCATTGCCCAGTGACTGAATGGCACTGTTGACGCTAAGAAAGGCACCGCGCCGCTGCGGCTCCGGCACTGTGGTCAACAGCGCCTGCAAGGGAATCATGCGGCCGGACAGCGCCACCATGAACACGGGAAAGAACGCCACGATGGCCAGGAAGGGAATCGTCGGCAAATGGGTGACAAACAGGATGGGCAGCATGGAAAACAAGGCCATGATGCGGAACAGCTGATGCTTGCCATAGCGGTCGGCCAGCCGGCCAATGCGCCGCGAGGTAAAGAAAGTGGCCGCGCCACCGGCCATGTAAATCCAGGCAATCTGCTGCGGCGCGATGCCGTGATTGGCCACCAGTACCGGCGAAATAAACGGAATCACCATCATGTGCGACACCATCATGATGAAGGTGAGGCCGAAAGCCTGCACATGGCGCGTATCGCTCAGCAAACGCCACAGCTCCGGCAGCACCTGACGCAGCGGAGGCGGAGCCACTTGCAGATGCAGCCTGAGTGAAGGCACCAGCCAGGCGGCGGCCAGCCAGATCAGCAGCGACAGCACCACCAGCAGGTAGAAGGGCGAGGACCAGCCCAGATGCGCCCCCAGCACGATGCCAGCCGGTACCCCGGCGATGGCGGCCAGCGAAAACGCCGTCATGATCACCCCGGTGGCCGCACCGCGGCGTGTCACCGGAATGATGTCGCTGACAATGGTCATGATGATGGAGGCCAGCACACCGCCGCTCAGGCCGGCAAAAGCGCGGGCCAGCAGCAACATGTGGAAATTGCTGGCCGTGGCGCACACCAGGTTCGACAAGGCAAACAGGCCGTAAATCACCAGCAGCAGGCGACGGCGGTCGAAGCGGTCGATATAGGTGGCAGCGAACAGACCAGACAGGCCGGAACACCAGGAATAGGCCGATACGGCCGTGGCAAAGGCCGCCGGGCTGATGGCAAAAGCCTGCATGATCTGCGGCCCCAGTGGCATCATCACCATGAAATCCATGATGATGGTGAACTGGGTCAGCGCCAGCAGCCAGAGCAGGCCACGTTCACGGGCAGGGCTTAATTCGGCCATCCGGGTTTTCCTTGTAGTGGCCAGCAAGCAGCGTCGCCACGTTTTAATCAATTGACAATATCAACTAATATGCAAAATATAGGCGAACTTGTCAAGAATGCTCTCTGGCAAACGCACGGCCTCACACTCACGCGACTTCAGTCTGCCTGGCAGCCTGCAAATAATCATGCAAAGCTCGCAGTGCAGGCTTTTCCAGCGCTTGCGCCGCATAGCACAGGCCCAGGCGGCGGGTGAGCCCAGGGCCGCTCAGCGGCCGCCCCACTACGCTGGCATTGCCTTCCAGCAAGGAAGGGGGCAATAACGCCACACCGTATCCGGCCTCCACCATGCGTAGCGCCAGCCGCAATGAGCCGGCATGTGCTGCCAGCATCAGCCCGGCGGCACCCTCACCATGCATGGCCAGCAGCCGCTGATGCGAGGCATGCTGCGGGCTGGTGATCCAGTCCTGCTGGTGCAGGTCGGTCATGGCCAGTTCGCTGCGCTGCGCCAGCGGGTGCTCGCGTGGCAAGGCCAGCACGAAGGTCTCCTCCCACAGCGGTAGAAACAGCTCGTCCTCGCAGCGCAATTCTTCTGCGGCCAGCCTGGCATCGCCGGCACAACCTTCCACCACACTGAGCAATAGCCCCGGAATGGCTGCCCGTGCCGCACGCAGCAGCGTCGCCACCTGCACGGCCCCCAGATCAGCCTCGATACCCAACTCCAGCGGCTGGCAATGATGGCGCTGGCGAAACAGCCGTAGCAGTCCATCGGCCTGATCCACCAGCTGCCGTGCCTGCGGATAAAACAGCCGGGCATCCTCGGTGACTGCCACCCCACGCGCCAGCCGCTCGAACAAGGTAGTCGCCAAGTCCTCTTCCAACTGGCGAATGGTCACTGACAAGGTAGGCTGGGTAATGCACAGCCGCTGCGCGGCGGCCGTGATGCTGCGCTCCTCGAATACCGCGATAAAAGCCTTCAGCTGCCGTATATCCATAGATAAAACCGATACCAACCAGAGAAATTAATCATTTTTCAGCTATTGGATTAATTTTTACACTGTATCCAGCTTTTATCCATGCAAATTATCTATACAAGGAAGAATCATGCGCCCTCCTCTCATCATCATCAGCGGAGCCAGCTCCGGCATTGGTGCCGCCACTGCCCGCCTGCTGTCCAGCCATGGCCATCCGCTGCTCCTGCTGGCACGCCGGCTGGAACGGCTGCAAGCCCTGCAATTGCCACACACCCTGTGCCGTGCCGTGGACATCACCGACCGCGCCGCCGTCCTGCAAGCAGTGGCAGAGGCCGAACAGCAATTCGGCCCGGCCGATGCCATCGTTAACAATGCTGGCGTGATGTTGTTGGGCACGATGACTCAGCAAGACCCCGCGGAGTGGGAGCGCATGCTGGAAGTCAACGTCAAGGGCTTGCTCAATGGCATTCATGCCGTGCTGCAAGGTATGGTGGCACGCCGTCACGGCACCATCATCAATGTCAGCTCTATTGCCGGACGCAAAACCTTCCCAGGCCATGTGGCCTACTGCGGCAGCAAGTTTGCCGTACATGCCATTTCAGAGAACCTGCGCGAAGAAGTGGCCGGCCATAATGTAAGAGTCATCACCATTGCCCCCGGCGCGGTGGAAACCGAATTGCTCAGCCACACCAGCGACGAAGCCATCAAGCAGGGCTATCAGCAGTGGAAGCAGGAAATGGGCGGAGTGCTGGCGGCTGAGGATGTGGCGGAAACCATTCGCTTTGCCTATCAGCAGCCACAAAGAGTGGCTATTCGCGAAATCGTGCTGGCCGCTACCGGTCAGCAGGCCTGAGCAGATAGCGCCGTACCTCAGGCCACCAGCATGCCGTGCCTGCCCCCAATGAACTGAGCCAGGCGGGCCGGCGGCATGGGCTCGGCCAGCAGGAAGCCCTGCACCAGGTCGACACGCAGCTGTTTGACCAGGTCAAAATCCTGCTGCCGGCTCACGCCCTCCACCACCACCGCCACATTCTGGCTTTGCAGCATGCGCACGGCAAAGCCGAGCAGCTTTTCTGCAGTGGGATCACCGGCCGCATGGTGCACCAGCGTACGATCTATTTTGACGGAGTTGGCCGGAATTTCCCGCAAATGGTGAAAGCCTGAATAACCCGCACCAAAATCATCCAGCGCCAAATTAAAACCCATGACTCGTAGCCGAATGGCGTTTTCCAGCGAGCAGCTCAAATTATCCAATGGCTGCGTTTCAGTTAATTCAATAGTAATCCGCGACGGTGGTAAATGACCGCCCTGCATTATTTTTTTCAATTTATCCGGCATGCCTGGCTGATCAAATTCACGCATATTGATATTGATGGCCACGCCCAGTTTCAATTCCGGAAATTGCATATCCCAATGGCGACAATCACCTACTCCTTGTTCCAGCATGCTGCAAAGCAGCTGCTCACTCAGCCCGGTTTCATCGATACGCGGCAGAAACAGGGCCGGGCCGAGCAGGCCCAGTTCGGGATGTTGCCAGCGCGCCAGCGCCTCGACTGAGACCACGCGTGAGGTCTGTGGGTCGATCTTGGGCTGATACCAAGGCTGAATCTGTTTCGCGCGCAGTCCGTTCTGCAACTCGTTGCGAGAAAAATGGTAACGCCCGGCAACACTCCCAGCCTCAGCTGTCCTTGACTGCAGCACGCGCAATAGCAGTGGCGACAGCACTGCCCGCGACAGCGGCTTTGCCAGGCAGCCCAGCACCGGCAACTCATGGTAGCCGCCAACGCGCTGTACACTTTGCAGGATATCAGCCGCCTGCACACTGCAAAAAATAAGCTGCGGCAAATTATCCAATAAGCGTAAATGTCTCATTAACTGAATGCCATCAAGATTTGGCATATCCAGATCACAGATCACCAAGTCATAGCAAGATGATTCCAGGCATGACAAAGCCTGATAACCATCTTCAGCCTCATCAATCAGGATGGCTCCCAATTCTCTCAGCAACTGGCGTAATACCATGCGTTGTATCGCATGATCTTCTACAATCAATATCTTCAGCGGGAAGGTTTTATTTCCGGAGGACTGGCTGGACATTCAAATCACCTGAAACGCAATACTTGGGTTTTTATAATTGTTACATTATCCTTATCAACATACTGATTGCTGATGGGAAATTTCTGATTGAATACTAGATTTTTCTTATGACTTTTTTAAGAAAAAATAATTACTCTCCTTCAGTCGAATGCTAGAAAAATATTACTTCAATTGATACATTCTGGAGATTAGTCATGAAAAGCGTCATCATTGTTGATGATCATCCGGCCATTTGCCTGGCTGTGCGTTCGGTGCTGGAGAAGTCAGGGCGGTATTCAATCATCGGGGAAACTGACAATGGCCAGTCTGTCATCGAACTGGTCAGGGAACACAAGGCTGATCTCATCATCATCGACCTCAATATTCCGCGCATCAGCGGTCTGGAACTGATCAAGCGCATCAAGGGCCAGCACCCGACGATCAAGCTGCTGGTCTTGTCGGCTCAGGACGAAATGGTATACGCCTCGCGTTCGATGCAGGCCGGGGCCGATGGTTTTGTCAGCAAGAGCAAGGACCTGAACGCCATCTTGTCCGCCTCGGACGCCATCATGGCTGGCTACAGCTTTTTCCCGCGCGATGTGGTGTCCGGGGCCAAGCTCAATGGCGAAAGCCAGCTGGACAGCCGCATCGACAAGCTATCAGACCGTGAACTGGCTGTGCTGCAGCATCTGGCACAGGGCCTGTCCAACAAGGACATCGCCGATCGGCTGTTCATCAGCAACAAGACGGTCAGCACCTACAAGGTGAATATCTTCGAAAAGCTGGGCATTTCCAATGTGGTGGATCTGACTGACTTTGCCCGCACCAACAAGCTGGTCTGAGTACGCGTCATGTCACCTTCCTGTTAATTGAACACCCCCACGCTGGCAGCCTGCCGAATGGCATAAGCCCCCCTCACCTGGACGATACAAAGCAAAACGCCGATCCTGAACAGATCGGCGTTTTCTTGATCAGACTACGGCAAGACTCAGCCGCAAGCTCCCACATGGCCGCAGGCGGTGCAGAACTCGCAGCCATCCTTTTTGATCAGCGCATGGTTGCCGCACTCGGGGCAGGGCTTGCCGGATAGCGGCTTGAGCAGTGGTTGGGCAGTGGTTTCTGGGCTGAACAGATCGCTTTGCTCCGGCACCATTACCCCCATTTCCTCCAGCGGTACGCCATCGCGGGTCAACACCCCCAGCATGGCATAACGATGAATCATCAGCTGCGCCATGTAGGCCACGGTGGAAGGCCAGCTTTGTGACTTTTCCATCCCGGGAATGCGGGCAAAGAAATCGCCCTGCGGCTCGGCATAGCTCAGCAGCTTGCGCAGCTTCATGCCGATCCAGGCCGGATCAATCACGCGCATATCCAGCGACAGCATCTTGCACAAACCGTCCAGTTCGCGGGGGTAATTGCCGGCCAGCCATACCGAGTAGGGACGACGCTGGCCATTGGGCAAGACCAATTCCTTGAGGAAAAGCACGAAGTCGTCACCGGTTTGCGGGTTAGCTATATCCACCGACCAGCTCATGGTGCCATCGGTGCCGGACTTGGGCTCCTTGCGGGCAAACAGCGCATCCATCACCGGGGTTGGCTCGTGCTGCTCGGCCGTCAGTGCCCCCAGCTGCTCCACCCGATGGCGCACGACCTGACCCAGCGCCGCTGCCGCCGAGGTGGCATAGACGGTGCGCTCGCCCAGTTCGAAGGCATAGCGCTTGTCGCCATTGGTATGCGACAGCGCCTCCAGCTTGGCCGACAGCCAGGCGTGATCGCGGCAGCGCATGTCCATGGACAGGGTTTTGGCAATGGCGCCCAGGCCACGCTGCTCTTCCGTCGCATTCACCCAGCACTCAAATGGGGTGATGCGGCCATTTTCCACATGCCCCACTACCACGGCAAAATCACCAGCCGGGCCTTCCACCATATAGGTCCAGGACGGGTTGCCCTCTTTCAGCTTGGGCCGGTTCGGCCATTTCAGGCTGGCCAGCGCCGGGCTGGGCGCGGTGTTCAGGGTAATGCGGCGATCCGGATCACCATCCTGGCTGGCGGATAGATCTTGCGGGGCTTCCTTGGCGCTTTCCTTAGCCGGTTCGATGGACAATACAGAACCGAGCACGCTGTTGGGACGGTAAGTGGTAATACCTTTCAGGCCATTGCGCCAGGCTTCCAGATACAGGCTTTCGAAATCGGCAAACGGGTAATCCGCGGGTACGTTCACCGTTTTGGAGATTGCCGTGTCAATGTAGGGGGCCACCGCAGCCACCATGCGCATATGGTCCAGCGCGCTCATTTCCAGCGCCGAGACAAAGTAGTCGGGCAGCGCCTGGGTGTCGCCACCCTGCATGCGATATACGCGATAGGCATGGTCTTCCACCAGGTATTCCTGGGTACTGCCATCGGCCATGCGCTTTTTGCGGGTATAGAACCAGGAGAACGGCGGCTCGATGCCATTGCTGGCATTGTCGGCAAAGGCCAGTGAAATGGTGCCGGTAGGAGCGATGGACAGCAGGTGGGAATTGCGGATGCCGTGCTTGCGGATGCGGGCCTTGATGGACTCCGGCAGACGGCTGGCGCAATGCGGCTCAGCCAGGTACTGCTCGGCATCGAACAGCGGGAAAGCGCCCTTCTCGATGGCCAGATCCACCGAGGCATCGTAGGCTGCATCGCGCATGGTTTCCGAGATGCGTGCAGCAAAGCGACGGCCCTCTTCGCTGTCGTAGCGGATTTTCAGCATGATCAAGGCATCGCCCAAGCCGGTGAAACCCAGGCCGACACGGCGCTTGGACTGCGCTTCGCGCTCTTGTTCCTTGAGCGGCCACACCGTCAGGTCCAGCACATTGTCCAGCATGCGGATGGACATGCGCACTACGCTGTCGAAAGCCTTGAAATCAAAGCTGGGCTTCGCACCAAAAGGCTGACGCACGTATTTGCACAGATTCACCGAACCCAGATCGCAACAACCATAATCCGGCAGCGGCTGTTCGCCGCAGGGGTTGGTGGACTCGATCACCTCGCAATAGGACAGGTTGTTGTCCTGATTGATCTTGGACATGAACAGCACGCCCGGCTCGGCATGGTCATAGGTGGACGCCATGATCTGCTGCCACAGCTCGCGTGCCGGAATGGTGCGATACACCCACAGACCGTCTGCGCGCTGGTAGTGGCCGGGGAAGGCTTCGGTGGCGGGCTCCACGCTGTGGGTCAACTCCCACTCGGCACCGGCCTCCACCGCGCGCATGAAGTCGTCCGAGACGCCTACCGAAATATTGAAATTGCGCAGATCGCCCTTGTCCTTGGCATGGATGAAGTCCTCCACATCAGGATGGCTGACATCCAGCACCCCCATTTGCGCACCACGGCGGGCACCTGCCGACTCCACCGTTTCGCAGCTGCGATCGAATACCCGCATATAGGACACGGGGCCGGAGGCGCGGCTATTGGTGCCCTTGACGCGTGCGCCCTTGGGACGGATACGCGAAAAATTGTAGCCGACGCCACCGCCACGGCGCATGGTTTCGGCCGCCTGCAACAACGCCTCGTAGATGCCGACCTTGCCTTTGGAGGGCTCGGATACCGAATCACCCACCGGCTGCACGAAGCAATTGATCAGCGTGGCACGCAGGTCGGTACCGGCTGCGGAATTGATGCGGCCACCGGGAATAAAGCCGTTGTCCAGCGCCTGGAAGAACAGCGGCTCGAAGCGGGCCGGGTCCTGCTCCAGCGCCGCCAGTGCGCGCGCCACCCGTTGTCTGACTTCGCTGACACTCTGCTCATCGCCCTTGGCATACTTTTCCAGCAATACCTCACGCGAGATATCCTGCTCCAGCATGACCGCACTGTTTTCACGCTTCATTCCGGCCCCTCGATTCCTGATTTATTTGAGAATTGTCCTGATTACCGCAGTCGCATCGACTAGACAGTTTAACCGCTGCCAGGGCATTACGCCGCCCCTTCGCCCACGGGTGTGCCGATGAGGCGGCTGCCCATTCTTACGCAAAACTCACAATATGTGGCAAAAGAAAACGGCGTACTACACCATATGTAGTTACGCCGTTTATTGATGGACATCAAGCCGAATTACCGTCTACTTGCTGCCCAGCTTGATGCCAATGGCGATGCCGTCCCGTTCGGCGCGGGTTTTGGCCGGTTCGCCCAGCGTGATGCGCTCGGCCAAAGTGTTGTCAATCCGCATCATCACCTTGCGGGCATTTTCGGCTCGTTGGCGCGCCAGTGTCTGCAAGGCTGCATCGTCCACTTTTTCGGCCGCAACCAGTTCACCCCGCAACAGCTTGGCCAGTGCACTGCCCGCCGGACCACCCGGATTGAGGGTATGCCCCATCAGTTTGAGGCGACCCAGCCGCTTGGCGTACACCGTCTTGATGGCATCCAGCATGCTTGGGTCGGCCAGATCCGGAACCGGCAGCGGCTCGCCCGGCAACAGGCTGCGCCCGGCTGTCTGCAGGATGGCGCTGTCGATACGGGCACGGGCCAGTTCCTTGCTGTCGACCGCCGGATCAAAACTGCCAGCAATCTGCAACTGCATCTTGGGCCGCTTGGCCATTACCGCAGCCACCTTTTCCAGCTTCTCGCGCTCCGGCGGGGCCACATTGGCCTCACCCGGAATGAAGAACACATTGTCGAAGCCATCGCCGCCCAGCAGCGCCCCCAGGGCCCGGAACGGTGCAGTCACCACCTTGGTCAGCACATTCACCAGCGCTTTCCACACGATCTGGCCATAGCTGAATTGCGGGTCGTCCAGGCTACCGGCCACCGGCAGGTCCAGATCGATCTTGCCATCGCTGTCTTCAAGCAAGGCCACGGCCAGCCGCAGTGGCAGGCGCGTACCCTTGTAGTCCGGCACCTCGTCGCCCAGCTGGATGGTGTTGATCACCACCCGGTTCTGCCCCTTCATCTGACGATGGTCGAGCAGGTAGTGCAGGTCGACGGTGAGCCGGCCGTCATTGATACGCCAGCCGGCAAAGTTGGTGGAATAGGGATTGAGGTTGTTCAGCGGAATATTGCGGAAAGACAGGGTGACATCGGTGTTGTCGGTCACCGCCAGCGGTGCCAGCGCGCCGCGCACCCGTACATCGCCATACTGATCGACATCGCCATCCAGGGTGATGGTGCCGGTGCGCCCTGGGCGGGTGGACAAGCCCTGGATCGAGCCGCGCAGATGGTGCATCTGGGTGGCAAAGTTCGGCTTCATACTCTGGTCGGCAAACTGCACCTTGCTGCGATTCAGATGAATGCTGCGGATTTCCACCGGCGGAATGCTACTGGCAGCTGACGGCTTGGCGGTCGCTGCGGTTTTCGGCGTGGCAGCCGCCTTGGCCGCAAAAATGCGCTGCCAGTTGAGCTGGCGCTGAGCATCCAGAATCAGTCGGGCAGACAGCTCTTCCAGCTGCACATCCTGTACCGCCACGCTGAGCGGCACGGCCTGGGTGCTCTGCGCACGGATACCGTTGACCCGCAGATTGCGCCAGCCCAGCAGCGGCAGCTTCTCACCCGGCTCCATGATGGCCAGGCTGCTGATGCCGGCAGTACCCGCCACTTTCCAGCCTTTGCTAGCGGACTCCACATCCAGCTGGGCATTCAGCTGGCCGCCACTCATGCGCAGCGGCGTACCGGACAAACCATACGGTGCAAACGGCGCCAGCGGCAGCGCCTGGGCATTTACCTTGCCCTTGACGGCGGCCGTGGCCGGGTCCAGCTGCAGCGCAGCCTTGAGCTGGCCGGACTCCAGCTGACCGGCCAGTTCCAGCGCCAGCTGGCCGGCAGCATCAGGCTGCAAGGTGGCGTTCAGCGCGCGCAGCGTGGCAGTCACCGGACGTGGCAGGGTTTGGTCGGTCCAGCCCAACTGGCCATCCGTCAGCTTGACCGCGGGGTAATGCAACTGCCAGCCCGGCTGGCTCTTGCTGTCGGCACTTGCTGGCTGGCTGGCGGGCGGATTGGCCTTGCCGCGTGCAAACAGCCGGGCCAGGTTTAACTGCCCCTGTTTGTTGCGCTCCACGGCCACGCCCAGGCCCTGCAAATCCAGCGCGCCCGGTTCGATCAGCAGGCCGTGCTCCACAATGCGTGAAGGCTGCAGCGTGGCCTTGGCCAGCGTGATCTGCTCCTCCCGCTCGCCATTGCCTAGCTTGATGTCAGCCAGCTCGGCCGCCAGCCGGTCAACGCTAAAGCCCTGTTTGGGGTCCAGCGCAAAACGGGCATGCAACAGCGGCAAACGAGCCGACAACTGCAAGGGCGTGGCAAAACCGGCATCGGTCAGCCGATATTGCCAGTTGGCCAGCTTGATATCGTCCACCGCAATCGACCATGGCGACGCTGCCTCCTTGCGTGCAGGCGTGGCCGGTGCTGCAGCTGACTTTTGCGGCAGCGCCAGCATCCAGTCGATCATACCGTTCTGCATGCGCATCGCATCCAGGCTACCGCCTTCCAGCGCCACTTGCTTGATAGCCAGGCGGCTGCCTTGCAGATCGAAGCTGCCGCCGCTGACATTGAGGGTGGGCAGGGAAAAATGGTGCTGGCTGGCCGGCGCCTGCATCAACAAGCCCTTGAGCTGGGCATTGAAGGGGCTGATCTGCAGCTGGGCGCGCTTGCCGCTCATATCGAAGTGATAACTGGCCTGGGCCGACAGCTCGCCTTGCGGCTTGGCAATATTGAACTGCGGCTTGATGTAGTCCCACACGCTGGCCAGGGTAAAGCCGCGGATGCTGGCTTGGCCGGTCGATTGCAAAGGCTGCAATTGCAGGCTGCCCTTCCAGTCCAGCTGGGTGCCATCCCCCAGGGCGGCATGCAGGCGATAGCCACCGGCTTCTGGCAGGGTGGAAATATCCGTCAGCGACAGATTCAGCGGCGATACCTTGAACTGCTCGTTACTGCCTGCCATCTGGTCATTGACCATGATCTGGCCATTGCGGATGGCCAGTGCCTGCAGCAGGAATTTTGGTGTGGTGCTGTCCTGTTTTTTCGGCTGGGGCGGGCCGCTGGCATCGCTGATGAAGCGCGCCCAGTTCCACTGCCCTTGCCCGTCACGCTTGACCCACAGCTTGGGCGCGTCCACTGCGAATTCCGACAGCTGCCAGCGCCCCAGCAGCAGCGCAGTGGGATCGAAATTGACATAGACACGGTCGGCGGCGAACAGCGGCTCACCCTTACCCTCGGCCAGTTGCAGCCGGTGTATTTCCACCGCCATTTTCCACGGATTGATGGAGACTTCACCCAAGCTCAGCTGGCGACCAATGCCGGCAGCCCATTTATTGGCCTGGCTTTGTACGATGCCCGGTGCAATACCCGCCAGAAAGCCCCAGGCCAGCACGATGATGCCAAGCAGGCCGGCCAGCCAGCGCCGCCAACGGGATGGTTTGCCCAGCGACGGGGGATTTCCAGAATTCTGATCAGTTGTGCTCATGACACTCTTCTTGTAGGCATCAGCTTTCATTTTAACTGTTTTATCAAATAGTGTTACCCGCATGTTGTTAGCAAAGTTGTTCGCGCAGCCTGACCGCCAGCCACACCAGCACAGCGCAAAGCAGCCCGTGCTATGCTGCGCCTGCCTTCATTTCATCACGCCGCCATGCCACACACCGCACGCCTCAGCTGGGATATTTTCTGTACCGTCATCGACAACTACGGTGATATCGGTGTGGCCTGGCGACTGGCCCGCCGACTGGCCCACGACTTTGGCCACCCGGTGCGGCTGTGGGTGGATGATCTGGCGAGTTTTTCCCGCATCGCCCCGTTACTGGACCCGGCCAGCCCACTACAGCAGGTGGACGACATCGAAATCCGCCGCTGGAGTCAGGGCGACGGCTTTGCCGGCTATCAGCCAGCGCAGGTCGTCATCGAAGCCTTTGGCTGCCGTCTGCCAGACGCCGTTGAGCAGGCCATGGCCGCATCAGCCACCGCGCCGGTGTGGATCAATCTGGAATACCTGTCGGCGGAAGACTGGGTGGAGGGCTGCCATGGCATGGCCTCGCCCCACCCGCGCCTGCCCTTGACCAAGTACTTTTTCTTTCCCGGCTTTAGCGACAGCACCGGCGGCCTGCTGTGTGAGGACGGCCTGATCGCCACCCGTCAGCGCTGGCAACAAGACAAACTGGCACAACGCGCCTTCTGGCAGATGTTCGACATCCCGGAAAAGCAGCCGGAGGAATGGCGTGTCAGCCTGTTTGCCTATGAAAACCCGGCCGCACGCGAGCTGCTGGAGTACTGGACAGGCAGCCCGATGCCGGTGCACTGCATGGTGCCGGAGGGCAAGGTGCTGGCTGATGTCGAAGCCGTACTGGGACAGCCGCTACAGGCAGGGCAACATGCCACGCGTGGGGCCTTGACTGTGCATGTGCTGCCGATGACCGATCAGGACAGTTACGATCTGACGCTGTGGTCGTGTGATATCAACTTTGTGCGCGGCGAAGATAGCTTTGTGCGGGCACAATGGGCTGGTCGACCCTTCATCTGGCACATCTATCCCCAGGAAGATGCAGCCCACATGGTGAAGCTTGATGCCTTTTTGTCACACTACTGTCGAGGTATTGACGCAGAAACCGCCAGTGCCCTGCAGGCGGCAAGCCATGCCTGGAACCATGGCCAGGGCATGGTGGCAGCCTGGCAGCAACTGGAAAACTGCCTGCCACAATGGCACCAGCACAGTCGCAATTGGCCGGACAAGTTGCTCAAGCAAGGAGACTTGGGGATGCGGCTGGTGCAATTCATACAAAACCGGCTAAAATAGCCCGTTTTTCGGAAACCGATTTCCGAGTTCAATCAAGAGTTTGGGACTTTACAAGCAATGAAAACCGCACAAGAACTCCGCGCTGGCAACGTATTCATGGTAGGCAACGACCCGATGGTCGTGCAAAAAGCCGAATTCAGCAAATCCGGCCGCAACGCATCCGTTGTGAAAATGAAGATGAAGAACCTGCTGACCGGCACCGGCTCCGAAGCCGTTTACCGCGCTGACGACAAGTTCGACGTCGTGGTTCTGGATCGCAAGGATTGCACCTACTCCTACTTTGCTGACCCGATGTATGTCTTCATGGACAGCGAATTCAACCAGTACGAAGTTGAAGCCGACAACCTGGGCGATGCACTCAACTACATCGTTGACGGCATGGAAGACGTTTGCCAGGTTACCTTCTACGATGGCAAGGCTATTTCCGTAGAACTGCCGACCACCGTGGTTCGCGAAGTGGAATACACCGAGCCGGCCGTACGTGGCGACACTTCGGGCAAGGTTCTGAAGCCGGCTCGTCTGGTTGGCACCACTTTCGAAGTACAGGTTCCGGCCTTCGTCGTCACCGGCGAAAAGATCGAAATCGACAGCCGTACCGGCGAATTCAAGAAGCGCGCCTGATCGCCTGCTTGATGTCATGCAAAAAGCGGCCCACGGGCCGCTTTTGTTTTGCCTGTCATTCTCGCAGAGGCTGCGGTATGGTGCTGTTTTCAGGAGAAACGCATGACGCGCTGCAGCCAACTGGCCTTGCTGGCCCGCTACAACCAATGGATGAACGACAAGCTGTATGCAGCGGCAGCCAGCTTGCCCCCCGAGGCCATCACACGCGACCTGGGCGCGTTTTTCGGCTCCCTGCTTGGCACGCTCAACCATATCGCAGTCGGTGACACCCTATGGCTGCAGCGCTTTGCCGGCCATCCGGCCGCCTTTGCCGCCTTGCAGCCCGTGCTGGATATTCCCCGCCCAGCCTCGCTGG
The DNA here is from genome assembly GCF_013911085.1 of Aquitalea aquatica. Classification (GTDB taxonomy): domain Bacteria; phylum Pseudomonadota; class Gammaproteobacteria; order Burkholderiales; family Chromobacteriaceae; genus Aquitalea; species Aquitalea aquatica. Next base: position 27,823 of record NZ_JACERN010000041.1, on the reverse strand, counting down.
ACGGCCTGCTGTTTGCCGAGCTACCTGCCCTGCAGACCCACCGCCAACTGTTGGACCACAGCATCATTAGCCTGTGCACCGAGCTACAGGAAGAGCACCTCGACTTTGCCCTGTCCTATCACAACACCAAGGGCGTGGCGCAGCGCAAGAACTTTCACGCCGTGCTGCTGCACTTCTTCAATCACCAGACCCATCATCGCGGCCAGGCAAGCACCCTGCTCAGCCAACTGGGTGCCGAGGTCGGTGTGACCGACCTGATTGCCCTGATCGACGATATTCCGGCAGCCTGACAGCAAAACGGCCAGAGAAAATCTGGCCGTTACACACCGGAACAAGCGTCAGATCACCACGCCCGGCGGCGGCTGGTCGTGGGTCTGGCCCGCACTCTGGTGCGGCAGCTCCAGATAGCTCTTGGACTGCATCTCGGTCAGCCGGCTGGCGGTACGGAAAAACTCGCTGGCCTGCACCCCATCGGTATAGATATCGTCGATTTCCACCGCAGCCGAAGCAATCAGCTTCACCCGGTTGTCGTAGAACACATCCACCAGCCAGGTAAAGCGCCGCGCAATGGAAGCATCCTTGGCCTGCAGCTTGGGAATGCCGCTGATGAACACCGTGTGGAATTCGGTAGCGATTTCCAGGTAATCGGTCTGCGCGCGCGGGCCGTCGCAGATGGCCGGAAAATCAAACCAGATCATGCCTGGTGCCAGCTTCTTCACCGGGATATGCCGGCCTAAAATCTCGATTTCCTGCTTGGCGATCAGCGTCTCGCTGCTCAGCCGGGTAAACATGGCCTCCATGCGTGCCTCGGCCGCGGCATCGTCTGGCACCATGAACAAGGGTTCGCGTGTCAGCTCACGCAGGCGATAGTCATTGCCGCCATCCACGTTCAGCACATTCAGTTCGCGCTTGATCAATTCGATGGTGGGCAGGAAGTTCTGTCGCTGCAGGCCATTGGGATACAGACCGTCCGGCGGATAGTTGGACGTGGTCACCAGTACCACGCCACGCTCGAACAAGGCACTGAGCAAGCGGCCCAGCATCATGGCATCGGCAATGTCGCTGACATGAAATTCGTCAAAACACAGCAGCCGGGTTTCACGGGCGATCTTGTCGGCATAGGCCAGCAAGGGGTCCTTGCTGCCAGCCAGCAGGCGTAGCTCGCGGTGCACTTCGGCCATGAAATTATGAAAATGGATGCGGCGCTTGCGGCGGTAGGGCACGCAGGCATAGAAGGCATCCATCAGGAAGCTCTTGCCCCGCCCTACTCCACCCCAGAAATACAGGCCACGCGGCACATCCGGGCTGCGCAGGCTGCGGCCCAGGAAGCGGTTGCGCTTGTCCTTGAACTCCAGCAACTGATGCCACAGCGCATCAAGCTCTTCGATGGCAGCTGCCTGTGCTGCGTCATGAATGAAACCGGGCTTTTCACTGGCGGCCTGATACCAGGCCTTGGGGCTGGTCAGGGCGTTGCCCTCCGGGGAAAAGGTATGCTGGGACATGATGTGTGCTGTTCTGTTGTTGGTGTTGTGGCGCAGGTGAGCACCGGCGCAATGAAGCCATACCGCGGGCCCTGCCCGTCCGGCGATTAATAGCGCATGATAACCCGAATCGGCACGCTGCCGGTCAAGTGAAAAACAATGCCGGACACGCAGTTGCAATCAATCATCCCTGACAATTAGGCCGGCCATCACCATCTGGTTATGCCCCGCCTCACCAGACATTCTTAACAGGCTGTCGCCGGCTGTCCATGGCGACTTACACCCCAGCAACGCACGACTTCCTTACAGGTACGGCCATGAATATCGAACAGATTCGTCGGCAAGCCTTTGCCATGCCCTTTAGCAGCCCGGCCTTTCCACCCGGCCCCTACCGCTTTTACCAGCGGGAATTCTTCATCATCAGCTACCGTACCGATCCGGAAAAACTGCGCGCAGTCATTCCAGAGCCACTACAGATGACCGAGCCGGTAGTCAATTTCGAATTCATCCGCATGCCGGATTCCACCGGCTTTGGCGATTACACCGAAAGCGGTCAGGTGATTCCGGTTTCCTACCAGGGCAAACCGGGCAACTACACCCATGCCATGTACCTGAATGACCACCCGCCAACCGCCGGCGGCCGCGAGCTGTGGGGCTTTCCCAAGAAGATGGCCAGCCCGCGCCTGCAAGTACACACCGACACCCTGGTGGGTGAGCTGAACTACGGTCCGGTGCGCGTGGCCACCGGTACCATGGGTTACAAGCACCGGGAACTGGACGGGCAGGCCATTGCCGAAAGTCTGCGCACGACACCGAACTACCTGCTGAAAATCATCCCCCATGTCGATGGCACGGCACGCATCTGCGAGCTGGTGAGCTTTCCCATGCTGGATGTCACCGTACACGGCGCATGGAGCGGCCCGGCAGCGCTGTCACTGTTTGCCCATGCACTGGCTCCGGTAGCGGAACTGCCGGTGCTGGAAATACTGGGCGCCAAACATTATGTTGCCGACCTGACGCTGGGTCTGGGCAAGGTCGAATTTGATTATCTGGTCTGACACAGGAGAAGCCCCATGAAACTGCAAGGAAAAGTTGCCCTGATTACCGGCGCCGCCAGCGGTATCGGCCGTGCCATTGCCGAAACCTATGCCCGCGAAGGCGCAGCTGTAGCCATCGCCGATATCAATCTGGCAGCGGCCCAGGCCACGGCCAGCGAAATCGAAGCGGCCGGTGGCAAGGCCATGGGCGTAGCCATGGATGTCACCAACGAGGAAGCCGTCATCGCCGGCACCCAGGCGGTAGTGGATGCCTTTGGCCAGCTGGATATCCTGATTTCCAATGCCGGCATCCAGATCATCAGCCCGCTAGTGGATTTCAGCTTTGCCGACTGGAAAAAAATGCAGGCCATCCATGTGGATGGAGCCTTCCTCACTACCCGCGCCGCCCTGCCCCACATGTACAAGGACAAGCGCGGCGGTACCGTCATTTACATGGGTTCGGTGCACTCGCATGAAGGGTCCAAGCTGAAATCGGCCTATGTCGCCGCCAAACACGCGCTGCTGGGCTTAAGCAAGGTACTGGCCAAGGAAGGGGCTGAATTCAATGTTCGTTCGCATGTGATCTGCCCTGGTTTTGTGCGCACCCCGCTGGTGGAAAAGCAGATTCCTGAACAGGCCAAGACACTGGGCATCAGCGAAGAGGAAGTCATCAAGCACGTGATGCTGGGCGACACGGTGGATGGCGTGTTCACCACAGTGGACGATATCGCCCAGACGGCGCTGTTCCTGGCAGCCTTCCCCAGCGCGGCACTGACCGGCCAGTCGGTGGTGGTCAGCCACGGCTGGTATATGCAATAAGCGGTAATGCACGGGGCTGCCAGTGTCTTGACAAGGAGGCAACAGGCGGCCCCCTCCTTTCGCAGACCAGCAACAAGCGCACAGGAATGTGCAAACGGAGTATTGCATGAGCGTTGGCTACGATCCGCAACACCACCTTTATCACAGTGCCAGCCTGCCGGCCGGCCATCAATACAATGTCGTTGCCCTGCTGCTGCAGGGCGGTGGCGCGCTGGGTTCCTACCAGCCCGGCGTGTATCAGGGACTGGCCGAAGCCGAACTACACCCCAACTGGGTGGCCGGCATTTCCATTGGCGCACTGAACGCCGCCATCATTGCCGGCAATCCGCCCAATAAACGTGTCGACCAGTTGCGCCGCTTCTGGGAAACCATCTGCCAGCCGCCCATCCTGCCTGCCACACCGTTGGCCATGCTGGACTCCGAGCACTGGCCAGCCAGCATGCAGCACCTGCTGGCCGGCTGGGAAGCCTGGCGTTCGATGCTGGAGGGACAAAACGGCTTTTACCGGCCACGCCTGCCCTGGGCCTTGCAACATGCCAGCAGTCCGGCGGAAATCAGTTTTTACGATACCAGCCCGCTCAAGCAGACGCTGGAGCAACTGGCCGATTTCGACCGTATCAACGACAGCAGTCAGATGCGGGTATCCGTCGGAGCGGTCAATGTCCGCAGCGGCAACTTTGTCTATTTTGACAATACCCGGCAAAAGCTGCGACCGGAGCACTTCATTGCCTCTGGCGCCCTGCCGCCTGGTTTTCCGGCGGTGGAAATCGACGGCGAGTTCTACTGGGATGGCGGTGTGGTGTCGAATACACCGCTAAGCCAGCTGATCAGCAAGGAAAACCGCCACAACACCCTGGCCTTCCAAGTAGACCTGTGGAGTGCGCGGGGTAATTTGCCCGGCAATATGAAGGAAGTGGCGATGCGGCAAAAGGACATCCAGTATTCCAGCCGCACCCGCATGGTGACCGATGTGCTGCGCCAGGAACTACAGTACCGCGAACTGCTATCCGAGCTGATGGCGCTGGTACCCGAGCATGAACACGGCTCGCCAGCATTTCTGGCCGCCCGGCACGCCGCCAACTGCCAGCGCCTGAACGTGGTGCATCTGATTTATCAGGACAAGATTTACGATGATCACTACAAGGACTACCAGTTTGGCCTGCAAACCATGCGCCAGCACTGGCATAGCGGTTATCAGGACATTCGCAACAGTCTACGCCGCCCCGGCTGGCTGAACATGCCCAGCGCCGAGCAGCCCTTTGTCAGTCACGATGTCCACCGCTGACACCTCAGGCTGAAAAAACAAAAGCCGTTCTCCTGAGGAACGGCTTTTTATTATCCTGGTGGCATTGCTTTACAAAGGGAACAGCCCGGTGGACAGATAACGGTCGCCACGGTCGCAAACAATGGACACGATGACCGCGTTTTCCAGTTGCTGGTTCAGTCGCAGCGCCACCGCCAGTGCGCCACCGGAGGACGGCCCGGCCAGGATGCCCTCTTCCCGCGCCAGTTGGCGGGCTGTGTCTTCCGCCTCTTGTTGCGACACATGAATCAGCTGATCGATACGGCTAAAGTCGCAGATCTTGGGCAGGTACTCGTCTTCCCATTTGCGAATGCCGGGAATCTGGCTACCGGTTTCCGGCTGCACGCCGATGATCTGGATGGCCGGATTCTGTTCTTTCAGATAACGGCTATTACCCATGATGGTGCCGGTAGTGCCCATGCTGGAAACAAAGTGGGTGACCTTACCCTGGGTGTCCGCCCAGATTTCCGGCCCGGTACTTTCGTAGTGCGCCAGCGGATTATCCGGGTTGGCAAACTGGTCCAGAATCACTCCCAGCCCGGCACGCTGCATGCGGTGGGCTTCGTCGATGGCACCCGGCATGGAGGTTTCCTTCGTGGTCAGAATCACCTCGGCACCGTAGGCTCGCATGGTTTGCACGCGCTCGGCGCTGGAGCCTTCCGGCATCAGCAAGATCATCTTGTAACCCATCATCGCCGCTGCCATGGCCAGCGCAATGCCGGTATTGCCACTGGTAGGCTCGATCAGGGTATCCCCCGGTTTGATGTCGCCACGCGCTTCGGCGCGGCGAATCATCGACAGCGCAGGGCGGTCCTTGACCGAACCAGCCGGATTATTGCCTTCCAGCTTGAGCAGCACCACATTGCTGCTGTCCCCCGGCATGCGCTTGAGCCGAACCAGCGGCGTATGGCCGACGAAGTCTTCCAGATACTTGTACACGAGTGAGTCTCCTTGGCAGAGCGCCATTATACGACCTGGTGCTAAGAGGCAGTCGAACCGTTATTTCTAATCAAATAACCAAGCGGCAACAGGCTGGCAATAAAAAAACCGCCAGCACAGGGCATGGCGGTTTCGGGATGGCGGGCAGCAATCAGCGGCTGATCAGCCAGTCCACATAACGATCCACGCCCTGCTCAACCGTCAGCATCGGCGCGCTGTAGCCGGCATCGCGCAGCTTGCCGATATCGGCCTGGGTAAAGCTCTGGTACTTACCCTTGAGCGCCTCGGGGAATTCGATGTACTCGATGATGCCCTGTGCCACCAGTTCGTCCAGACTCAGCGCCGGCTTGCCTTCGTGGCGACGGCAGGCATTGACGGTAGATACCGCCACGTCATTAAACGGCTGAGCACGGCCGGAACCCAGATTGAAAATGCCGCTCTTGCCCGGATTGTCCAGGAAGTACAGATTCACCTTGACCACGTCTTCCACCGAGACAAAGTCGCGGCTTTGCATGCCATTGCCCCAGCCATCATTGCTGCCGAACAGCTTGACCTTACCGTGTTCACGGTACTGGTTGAAGTTGTGGAAGGCTACTGAAGCCATGCGGCCCTTGTGCTGTTCTTGCGGGCCGTAAACGTTGAAGTAGCGGAAACCAACCGCTTGGGCAGACAAGCCTTCCTTCATGCGCTGGCGCAGTACCTGGTCGAACAGGAATTTGGAATAACCGTAAACGTTGAGCGGGCCTTCGTACTGGCGCTCTTCCTTGAAGATGCTGCCCTTGCCATAAGTAGCCGCGCTGGAGGCAAACAGGAACTGGATTTCCTCGTGCTGGCAGTAATCGAACAGCGCCAGGGTGTACTGATAGTTGTTATCCATCATGTACTTGCCGTCGTGGTTCATGGTGTCGGAGCAGGCACCCTGATGCAGGATGGCGCTGATCTCACCCTCGAACTCGCCTTCCAGCAGCAGATTCAGAAAATCGTGCTTGTCCAGATAGTGGGCGATTTCACAGTCGACCAGATTGCGGAACTTGTCACCGGAGGTGAGGTTGTCCACAGCGATGATGTCAGTGATGCCGCGCGCATTCAGCGCCTTGACGATATTGGAACCGATAAAACCGGCGGCGCCGGTAACCACGATAGTCATTGTGCGTCCTTTCAGAAAGAAGAACCGGGCTGCTGCAAAAAGGCCAGCTCTTCCGGTGTGCTGGGGCGGCCCAGCAGGGCATTGCGATGGGGAAAACGGCCAAAACGCCGGATGATGTCGCGATGCCGCTGGGCGTAGTCGATAAATTCGGCGCTGTACGGATAGGCTGCCAGTGTCTGGAACAGCGCCACCGACACATCCTGGTCGGCCAGTTGTTCGCTATGCTCGAAGGGCAGATAGGCAAACACCCGTGCCATCGGTGGCAAGGCCTGGTCAGCCGCAGCATCGACCAGCTGTCGTGCTGCAGCCAGGGCCAGCGTGTCGCTAGCGAAGGCCTGGCCGGTGTCGCGATACATATTGCGTGACAGCTGATCGGTCAGAATGATGTAGCCCAGCAGATCCAGTAGCTCGTCTGCCGAGGGCATGGCCAGCTGCCCGGCCATGGCCGCTTGCCACGTATTGGCAAAGCGTTGCTGCAGTAGCTGGTCGAAGTCAGGATCTTTGCGAAACCACTTGGCTTGCGGCTGCTGCATCTGCTCTGGCGCACGGCCACCAAACCAGCATTGCACTACCTCGTCCAGTACTGTCGTCATGCACCTACTCCTGCCTTGCGATCAGCGTTAAACAGCAAACAATTCCTGCTGCGTGCAAACGGCCGTACCCAGCTTGCCCACCACAATGCCAGCAGCGGCATTGGCCAGGCTCATGGCCAGCGGCAGCGACAACCCCGCCGCCAGTGCCAGGCCCATGGTGCCGATCACCGTATCACCCGCACCGGACACGTCGTATACCTCGCGCGCGAAAGTAGGCTGGTGCAAGGCACCTTCGGCACGGAACAGGGTCATGCCCTCTTCGCTACGGGTAACCAGCAGGGCATCCAGCTGCAGTTCGGCACGCAGCGCCTGGGCCTTGGCTATCAGCTGTTCTTCGCTGTGCCAGCTGCCGGCCACCTCTTTGAACTCGCTGCGGTTCGGTGTCAGCAGGGTGGCACCAGCATACTTGGCATAATCATCGCCCTTGGGGTCGATCAGCACCGGCTTGCCCGCGGCACGCGCCAGTTCGATCATGCGAGTCACATGGGTGAGGCCGCCTTTGCCATAGTCGGACAAAATGACCACATCATGCTCGGCCAATACGGCCTGGTATTGTTCCAGCTTGTCTGCCAGGATTTCGCGGCTGGGTGCATCTTCGAAATCCAGCCGGATCAATTGCTGCTGCCGCGCCACCACACGCAGCTTGATGGTGGTGGAAATGGCAGCATCACGCTTGAGCAAGGTGGTGATGCCGTCTTCCAGCATCAGTCGCTCCAGTGCAGTGGCTGCTTCGTCATCGCCCACCACCGACAGGATGGAGGCTTTGCCTCCCAGACTGGCGATATTGCGCGCCACATTGGCTGCTCCGCCGGCGCGTTCTTCCATGCGACCAATACGGGCTACCGGCACCGGTGCTTCCGGCGAAATGCGCGAGACATCACCAAACCAGTAACGGTCCAGCATCACGTCCCCCACCACCAGCACACGTGCATGGGCCAGATCTGCGCTCAGCGTGGCACGGTCCAACCCCAGTTCTTGCAACAGATTCATACGGTTTTAGCGTCCTATCGCCTGATAGTCGAAACCCAACTCGCGTAGCCAAGCCGGGTCATACATATTGCGGCCATCCAGAATCACCGGATGCTTGAGGCTGGCCTTGATGGCGTCAAAGTCCGGCGCCCGGAACATCTTCCACTCGGTGACCACCAGCAAGGCATCTGCCCCATGCAGGGCTGCCATCATGTCGTCGGCAAAGCGCAACCCCGGCAGATCACCCATGACGCGGCGTGCTTCGTCGGCGGCAACCGGATCATAAGCGGCAACCGTAGCGCCACGGCGGATCAGTTCCGCAATGATGACGCGGCTGGAAGCCTCGCGCATATCATCGGTATTCGGCTTGAAGGCCAAGCCCCACAGCGCAAAATGGTGACCACGGAGGTCCTCGCCAAAACGCTTGACCAGCTTGTCCACCAGCCGGCGCTTTTGCGCTTCGTTGGCCTCTTCCACTGCCGTCAGCACGCGCATGGCGTGGCCTTGCTCGCGACCACTGGCCACCAGCGCCTTGACGTCTTTCGGGAAGCAGGAGCCGCCATAGCCGGCCCCCGGATACAGGAAGTGGTAGCCGATGCGCGGATCAGAGCCAATACCACGCCGCACCAGCTCGATATCGGCACCGAGATCTTCCGCCAGATTGGCCAGCTCGTTCATGAAGGAAATACGGGTGGCCAGCATGGCGTTGGCAGCGTACTTGGTCAGCTCGGCCGAGCGCACATCCATGAACAGGATACGGTCGTGATTACGCTGGAACGGTGCGTACAGGCGGCGCATCAGCTCGATGGCGCGTTCATCCTCGGCACCGACCACGATGCGGTCGGGCTTCATGAAGTCCTCGATGGCCGCGCCTTCCTTCAGGAATTCGGGATTGGACACCACGCTATAAGCAATGTCGGCACCGCGTTCCGCCAGGGTGGCGGCGATCTGCGCCTTGACCTTGTCGGCCGTGCCAACCGGTACGGTGGATTTGTCCACCACCACCTTGGGCTCGCTCATGTAGAGGCCGATATTGCGCGCGGCAGCCAGCACGTATTGCAGATCGGCTGAGCCATCTTCGTCCGGGGGGGTGCCTACGGCGATGAACTGCACTTCACCAAAGGCAACGGCGGCGGGGATATCCGTGGTGAAGGACAGACGGCCGGCCTCGACATTGCGCCGCACCATGTCGTCCAGGCCGGGTTCGTAAATGGGGATACCACCTTGCTGCAAGGTGGCAATCTTGGCCGGGTCCACATCCAGACACAGCACATGGTTGCCCACTTCGGCGAGGCAGGTACCGGTCACCAGACCGACATAGCCGGAACCGACAACGGTAATTTTCATGCCTGCTCTGCCCGGTAAAGCGCGATATCGCGGTTGATCTTGTGCAGCACATCCAGCGGCACATCGGCACGGGTGATAGGGCGACCGATCACCAGATAATCGGCACCGGCCTCCAGTGCTGCCACCGGGGTCATCACCCGGCGCTGATCATCGGCAGCGCTATCTGCCAGGCGGATGCCCGGCGTAACCAGCTGGAACTCCTTGCCCAGCGCGGCCTTGAGCATCGGCGCTTCCTGTGCCGAGCACACCACACCATCCAGGCCACAGTCGCGGGTCAGGGTAGCCAGCCGCAATACATGCTCCTGCGGCGAGGCGGTGATGCCGATTTCCGCCAGATCGGCCGCTTCCATGCTGGTGAGCACGGTGACGGCAATCAACAGCGGGCGCTGACTGTATTGCGCCAGCCCTTCGCGCGCCGCTTCCATCATGCGGCGGCCACCGGAGGCATGCACATTCACCATCCATACCCCGGCCTCGGCAGCAGCCTTGCAGGCATGGGCCACGGTGTTGGGAATGTCATGGAATTTCAGATCAAGAAATACCTGAAAGCCTCGCGCGGCAAGGCTTTCCACCAGGCCACGCCCGGTCGAGGTAAACAATTCCTTGCCCACTTTGAGCCGGCACTGCTGCGGATCGAGGCGGGCTGCAAATTCGAGAGCCGACGGCGCATCGGCAAAATCCAGCGCCACGACGACAGGAGATGCCGGTTGCAGGTCCTGACCGGCGGCAATTAGCGGATTCATGTCTTCTCCTGAATACGATCAATGAGTTTCCGAGCGGTTGGGCGTAAAGCTTTCCCACTCGCCGCAGGCGGGGCAATGCCAGAAGAAGGCCCGCGAGCGGAAATTGCAACACTTGCAGCGGTGCACCGTCAGGCGCGCCGCGTGTTTCTGGATCAGGGCACGGGCCACTTCGGCATCCATGCGCCCTTCTGGCGACAGCTCGTCCATCTGCGCTTCGATCAGGCGGTAAACGCCCATCAGATTAGGACGGGCATGGACCGACTGACGGGCTACTTCCAACGCCCGCTCCTCGCCCTCGTAGGCCGACAGTTTCTGATACAGCAGGTCGGTCAGCTCGAGTTGCGGGAAAGTCTTCTGGTAGCCCTGCAGCAGGGCAATACCTTCCTGCGGCTTGTCCAGTTTCTCGTAGGCGTCGAACAAGCGTTCTGCCGCCATCGACAAGTATTCGTAATTCTGTTTCTCGATGTTTTGCCATGCCGCAATGGCTGCTTCGATTTTGCCTTCGGCAAATTCGATATCGCCCAGAATCAGACTGGCACGCACACATTTGCGATTGGCCTGCATGGCTTCGGCCACCAGGGTGCGGGCCGCCGGATAATTGGAGCGGTACAGCTCGCCCTGCGCCAGTTCGCAGAAAAACTGCGCCACTTCGTGCTGAAACGAGTGGGCATCGCTGCGCAGTTCCTTGGCGGTTTCAATGGCTTTTTTCCAGTCACGATCCTGCTGGTAGATATCCAGCAACTGACGTCGCGCTGCCAGCGCCATATTGCCGCCCAACAGTTTCAGCAAGATTTCTTCGGCCCTATCCACCAGACCAGCCTTGCGGAAATCCTGCGCCAGCTCGTTGCGCACGATGTCGCGTTGTTCAGCAGGCAGGTCGGACGACTCCAGCATGCGCTGATGCAGACGAATGGCCCGGTCGTTCTCGCCACGCTTGCGATACAGCTTGCCCAGGGTCAGTTGCAGTTCAGGTGCAGAACCCTGCTGGCGCGACACCTCGGCCAAAGCACGCGCCGCGATGTCGGTCTTGTCATCCACAAGAGCATCCAGACCACGGAAAAAGCCGGTGGGCACCGACTTGGCCTGCTTCAATACGGTACGCATGTCCACCCGCGCTGCCAGCCAGCCCAGACCGAAGAAGGCCGGGAATAACAGCAGCCACCACAAATCCAGTTCCAAAGAATGCTTCCTTCAAGGAGGGTAAGAGGCCGGCCCCGCGCGCATGGCAGCAGGGCCTGAACAGAACAGGCCTAGTCGGCCAGTGCGTCGCTGGGATCGACGGCGACCTTGCTGCTGGGCGGACGGTTACGCAATTCCTTCTTGAGCTGGGACAGCTCTTTGCGCATGCGCAGATAGTAGGAGAAGGTGGCCAGCAATCCGACAGCAGCGCCTGCAACAAAGAACACCAGCAGGAAGACAATCAACGGTGCCGACCAGAACTGGCCGAAGAACAACTTGAACTCGACCATGTGGCTGTTTTGCACGGTGACGGCAATCAGGAAAACCAGCAGGGCCAATTCGATGATACGCACGATGTAGCGCATGCTCTTTACTCGGAGAGGGTTACCGGAGTGCAAGTTTAAACGATAGTGTGCTGCAACCCAAGCAAGAGGAGAGTCAAACAAAGAAAAAGCGCCGCAAAAGCGGCGCTTTGATTTGGCTTGCTAGACCGGGATTCGCGGCAATCAGGCCTGGGTCTGCTCCAAGAGGGACAGATCCACCCGTTCGCGCAATTCCTTGCCGGCCTTGAAATGCGGCACATATTTCTCAGGAACCGAGACACTGCTACCTGATTTCGGGTTACGGCCCACACGGGGCGGACGGTAGTTCAGGTCGAAGCTACCGAAGCCGCGGATTTCAATGCGGCTACCCTGTGCCAGGTTGCTGGCCATCGCATCCAGAATGGTTTTGACAGCCAGCTCAGCATCTTTGTAGACCAACTGAGAATTGCGCTCGGCAAGACGTTCTGCCAGCCGCGCGATCAGCTCAGACTTGGTCATGATGCAATTACTCGTTGGAGCCGGACAACTTGGCCTTCAACAGAGCACCCAGGTTGGTAGTACCAGCCGAAGCGCTGTCAACCGACAGGTTCTTCATGGCGGTGCTGTCTTCCTGAGCATCCTTGGCCTTGATGGACAGGCTGATATTGCGGGACTTGCGATCCACGGCAATGATCACAGCTTCCACTTCTTCGCCATCCTTCAGCAGGGTACGGGCATCTTCCACGCGGTCACGGGACAGCTCGGAAGCACGCAGGTAGCCTTCAACGTCCATGTCCAGGGAGATAACTGCACCCTTGGCATCAACAGCCTTCACGGTACCCTTGACCAGAGCGCCCTTGTCGTTCATGGCAACGTAGTTGTTGAACGGATCACCTTCCAGTTGCTTGATGCCCAGGGAGATGCGTTCTTTTTCCACGTCGATGGACAGAACAACGGCTTCAACCTCGTCACCCTTCTTGAACTTGCGCACGGCGTCTTCGCCGGTTTCGTTCCAGGACAGGTCGGACAGGTGAACCAGGCCGTCGATACCGCCCGGCAGGCCAACGAACACACCGAAGTCGGTGATCGACTTGATGGCGCCCTTCAGCTTGTCGCCCTTGTGGAAGTTGTCGGCAAACTCGTTCCACGGGTTAGCCAGGCACTGCTTCATGCCCAGGGAGATACGACGACGGTCTTCGTCGATTTCCAGGATCATGACTTCAACTTCGTCACCAACCTGAACGACCTTGGACGGGTGTACGTTCTTGTTGGTCCAGTCCATTTCGGACACGTGTACCAGACCTTCGATGCCTTGTTCGATTTCAACAAATGCGCCGTAGTCGGTCAGGTTGGTTACCTTGCCGAACAGACGGGTGCTGGCCGGGTAGCGACGGGACAGACCAACCCACGGATCTTCGCCCAGTTGCTTCAGACCCAGGGATACACGGTTCTTCTCTTGATCGAACTTCAGGACCTTGGCTTCGACTTCGTCGCCAACAGCCAGAACTTCGGACGGGTGCTTCACACGACGCCATGCCAGGTCGGTGATGTGCAGCAGGCCGTCGATACCGCCCAGGTCAACAAACGCACCGTAGTCGGTGATGTTCTTGACGATACCCTTGATAACGGCGCCCTCTTTCAGGGTTTCCAGCAGAGCCTTGCGCTCTTCGCCCAGGGTTTCTTCCAGAACCGAACGACGCGAAACAACCACGTTGTTACGCTTGCGGTCCAGCTTGATAACCTTGAATTCGATGTTCTTGTTTTCGTACGGGGTGGTGTCTTTCACCGGACGCACGTCAACCAGGGAACCCGGCAGGAAGGCGCGGATGCCGTTGACCATAACGGTCAGGCCACCCTTGACCTTGCCAGAGATCAGGCCGGACAGGATCTTACCGGTTTCCAGCGCTTCTTCCAGCTCAACCCATGCAGCCAGACGCTTGGCTTTTTCACGGGACAGCTTGGTTTCGCCAAAGCCGTTTTCCAGCGCGTCGATGGCAACAGTCACGAAGTCGCCGATGGCAACTTCAACAACGCCTTCGTCGTTCTTGAATTCTTCGGCCGGAATCAGGGATTCGGACTTCAGGCCGGCATTTACAGTTACGAAGTTGGAATCAACTGCAACGACTTCGGCAGTGATCACCTCGCCCACGCGCATGTCGTGAAGGGTCAGGCTTTCTTCGAACAGCTGGGCAAAGTTTTCCATAGAGAGGGTAGTCATCAAGCTTACTCTCGGTGCACACCTTGCGGCGTGCGGGGTTAGGGTTGAACACAGGGCGCTTCTTGCAGTGCAGCAAGCGTTGCCCTTTAAAAAATCATATGCCGGAGGCCTGGGACTGCCCGAAGCAACGAAGGACCGTTTCGACCGCCTGGTCGATGGTGAGCTCCGTAGTGTCGAGCAGAAAGGCGTCCGGCTCTTGGCGCAGCGGCGCTACCGCCCGGGCCGCATCGCGCGTGTCCCGATCGATAATGTCCTGCAGAATCCGTGGGAGGTTAGCAGATTCCCCCTTGCCGATCAACTGCTTATGGCGGCGCGCTGCACGTTCATCCGCGCTGGCCGTCAAAAAAATCTTGGTCGCGGCCTGCGGAAACACCACCGAACCCATGTCGCGGCCATCGGTCACCAGGCCCGGAAGTACGGCAAAATCACGCTGTCGCTGCAATAACGCAGCACGTACTGCGGGCAGAGCTGCCACTTTCGATGCGCCAATACCAATTTCTTCCGCCCGGATGTCTTCGCTGACATCGTTGCCATCCAGCCACACCCGCCCCTGCTCGAAAGCAGCTGGCAAGGTGGTGGCCAGCGCGGCCAGCGGCTGCTCGGCATCCCATGCCACATCGTGCGTGCGCGCATGCAGGGCAAGCAGGCGGTAGAGCGAGCCAGAGTCGAGGTAATGAAAACCCAGGCGCTGGGCAACGATGGCGGCGACAGTACCCTTGCCGGAAGCGGAAGGGCCGTCGATGGTGATAACGGGAACTGACATGGGCTTGACTTGCATCCTGTAGCACACGACGACGGGCTGACCCGTCGCCAAACCGTTGATTTTAACGCAGCCGCTGAACGGCAGGAACGGCTTTGGCGGGATTTTCTGTCGCAACGCAGCAAACAAAGCGGCAAGACGACAAGATTGTAGTTTGCACGTTACCCCTCTGCCCTTTACAGTGATAGGCCGCAACGCCGCCAGCCTTGTCTGCAACTGCACTGAGCGCGCGTGATGACAATACCCGGACAATTCACGACACCTACAGAGACTCGACGCCACGCCATGGAACAGCTCCGCCTTACTCCGACTCCGCACCTTGCCGGCACCATCAAATTGCCCGGCTCCAAAAGCATTTCCAACCGCACCCTGCTGCTGGCTGCGCTGTCCAGCGGCACGACGCTGGTACGCGACCTGCTGGATTCGGATGACATCCGCCACATGCTGGCTGCACTAGGCCTGCTTGGTGTAAGCGTTGAACAGCTGGGCAATAGCCGTGATTTCCGGGTGCAAGGTGTGGGTGGCGAGTTTCCGGTCAAGAGCGCCGACCTGTTTCTGGGCAATGCTGGCACGGCATTTCGCCCACTGACGGCAGCATTGGCACTGATGCAGGGCCACTACCAGCTTTCCGGCGTGGCACGCATGCATGAACGGCCAATTGGCGATCTGGTCGACGCCTTGCGCGCTGCCGGTGCCCAGATCAGCTATCAGGGCAATCCCGGCTATCCGCCCCTTGCCATCAGCCCGTCCAACCTGCGCGCTGGCGAGGTAATTCCGGTCAAGGGTAATGTTTCCAGCCAGTTCCTGACTGCCTTGCTGATGGCGCTGCCACTGACGGGAGAAACCGTCACCATCGAAGTGGTGGGAGAGCTGATCTCCAAGCCTTATATCGAAATCACCCTCAACCTGATGTCGCGCTTTGGCGTGCGCGTTGAGCGCCAGGGTTGGCAGCGCTTCGTCATCCCCGGTGGCCAGCACTATATTTCGCCCGGAGAAGTCCACGTCGAGGGCGATGCATCCAGCGCCTCCTACTTCCTGGCGGCTGGCGCACTGGCTGGCGGCCCGGTCCGAGTGGAAGGCGTCGGCAACAACAGCATCCAGGGAGATGTGAAGTTTGCCGACACACTGCGCCAGATGGGCGTAGCCATCACCATGGGCGACAACTGGATCGAGGCGACTGCCACAGGCAAGCTGAAGGCCATCGATGTCGACTTGAATCACATCCCCGATGCCGCCATGACCATTGCCATCGCTGCATTGGCAGCCGATGGCACCACTACCTTGCGCAATATCGAAAGCTGGCGCGTAAAGGAAACCGACCGCCTGTCCGCCATGGCCACCGAATTGCGCAAGCTGGGTGCCACGGTGGAAGAGGGCCAGGACTACATCCGCATCACTCCACCTGCCAGCCTCACCGCCGATGCCGAGATCGACACTTACGACGATCATCGCATGGCTATGTGTTTCTCGCTGGTTTCGCTACTGGGCGCGCCTGTCATCATCAACGACCCGAAATGCGTGGCCAAGACCTTCCCGGATTACTTCTCCGTGCTGGCCACACTGGCAGACAACACACGCTGATACACCCCGATGGCGTGCTCGCGCCATGATTGTTTCTTTATCAAAGCAGTGCATGCCTCAGTCGAGTTCGCTCGCTACCGGGGCATGCACTAGCCCTGCCTGCGACATCGCCAACGGCTACCTCGTACCCGGCTGGTGCTAGCAGCATCTCCCTTGCACGAGCAGCATCCCGCCCTCCTCCTTAGGTATTTCCACTTCAGATTTTTACCTACGCAGTTTATTCAGCCCCACACAAGAGACCACGGCCAGAAAAAAAGCACAGTTTCAGTATGGGTATTCCCGGTAGACACTCCCCAATCAATATCGCCAGTGCAATGAACCGCACCCAAAGCAGCGATTTGCTAGTCAAACTTCTCCGGGGAACTATCTCATGCCCAGAAAAAATCCGATGTGCATGGCTGAATGGAAAAAACTCCTTGTTCTTTCCTTTGTTCTTCTTCCCATCCTGCTAGTTGGCGTCGTGGCGCTCTATGGCTTTGCCGTCTGGGGCCTGCAGCTGCTGTTTCTCGGACCTCCCGGCCCATAACGCAGTCCGGCTGCATTCGCCCTCCCCCTATATCAGCTAGTTGGAATATCAGATGAAAAAGCTATGGCATGCCCTTGTGAGCTTGTTTTGCAGACCTGCGGCCAAAATTGGCCTCGGCATTCTGGTCACCGTGGGATTTATCGCAGGCGTATTGAGCTGGCAAGGCTTCACGTCGGTCATGGGCGTGACCAATAGCGAAGAATTTTGCGTGGGCTGCCACACCATGCAAGCCAATCTGCACGAATTGAAAGACACCGTGCACTGGAGCAACCGCTCCGGCGTACGCGCCAAATGCGCGGACTGCCATGTACCACATGACTTCACCGACAAGATGGCCCGCAAAATGAAGGCCAGTGTTGAAGTGTGGTCGCATATCACCGGCGAAATCAGCACCCCGGAAAAATTCGAGGAAAACCGTTTGCGCCTTGCGCAAAACGAATGGGCGCGCTTCCGGGCCAATGGTTCGAAAGAGTGCCGCAGCTGCCACGACTACAAAAGCATGGACTTTGAAAAAATGCGCGAAACCTCACGCGAAGCCATGCGTGGTGCGGCACAGCGTAATCAAAGCTGCCTGGACTGTCACAAAGGCATTGCCCATCACAAACCAGCCACCGGTAACAGCCGCAATCCGGCTTTCGATGGCCTGATGCAAGCAGCCAGCAGTGTCAGCGCCAAAGAGGGGGCCGTTTACTACAACGTTTTCCCGCGCACGCTCTATCTGGATGAAGCACTCAGCCAGACGGCGGGCAAACTGGAAATCGCCGCTGCCGTAAAAGTTCTGCAAGAAAAGGGGGACGCACAGCAAGTGGAGATCTCTGCCTGGCGCAAGAGCAAGGGTTTTGGACGCGTATGGTATGGCCATTTCGGCAAGAACATCACCCAGGCCACACTGGAAAAGAATGTGGCGCAGGACGCCCAGCGCATCAAGGTAACCGAGAGCAGGGAGGACCCGAACACAGGTCTGGTCTGGCAAAAAACCAGTGGAGTGTTCTGGATCAAGAAGGGTGAAGTGGTGGAAAAGATTGACCCACTCTGGTCAGTCGCCCGCGACAGCTACAAATCCAGCTGCAGCGTCTGCCACAAACAGCCAGATGAGGCCCACTTCGATGCCAATACCTGGCCGGGGCTGTTCGGAGGCATGGTCGGCTTCACCAGCATGGACAAGGATACCCAGGCACTGGTGCTGAAATACTTGCAGAGCAACTCGTCAGACTTCAAGCAAGCCGGACATTAATCAACAGGGCAGAACAGCATGCACTCTCGCAGAGAATTCCTTAAATGCCTGTCGCTGACGTCTGTTGCGGCACTCGTCAGCCCCAGCCTGCTGCTGCCGCGAACCAGCGAGGCTCAGGCCAGCAGTACCGCTCAGGGAACCGATGCATGGCGTATCAGCGGTTCGCACTGGGGCGCGATCCGCGCTCGGGTAGCCGGGGGGAAGATTGTCGAAGTCAAACCCTTCGAATACGACAAATACCCGACCGAGATGATCCAGGGGATTATCGGCCTAGTATACAGCTCATCGCGCATCCGCTATCCCATGGTCAGACTGGACTGGCTGAAGAAACGCCATTTGAGCGATACTAGCCAGCGCGGCGACAACCGTTTTGTCCGCGTGACCTGGGATCAGGCGCTGGACATGTTCTACGAGGAACTGGAACGGGTGCAGCGCGACCATGGCCCCTGGGCCATGCACACTGGCCTGGTCGGCTGGCGGCAGACCGGCCAGTTTCACAGCTGTGGCAATCACATGCTGCGTGCAGTCAATATGCACGGCCATACGCTGTCCACTGCTGGTGATTACTCCACCGGTGCCGGCCAGGTAATCTTGCCCTACGTTCTTGGGTCTACCGAGGTGTATTCGCAAGGTACCAGTTGGGAAATCATTCTCAAGGAAACACAGACCCTGGTGTTCTGGGGTAGTGATCCCATCAAAAACCTGCAGGTAGGCTGGAATTGCGAGACACATGAAGCCTACGCCTATCTTGAGCAACTCAAGCACAAGGTGGCCAAAAAGGAAATCCGTGTCATCAGCATCGACCCGGTCAGCAGCAAAACCCAGAACTACCTCAACTGCGAGAAGCAGTATGTCAATCCGCTGACGGATGTGGCCTTGATGCTGGGGCTGGCCCACACCCTCTACAGCGAAAAGCTGCACGACCAGAAGTTTCTCGACAATTACACATTGGGCTTCGAGAAATTCCTGCCCTATCTGCTGGGCACTGGCGCAGACAAGACACCCAAATCCGCCGAGTGGGCCGCACGCATCACCGGCATCGACGCCAAGCGCATCAAGGAATTGGCACGGCTGCTGGCCAAGGGCCGGACGCAATTGATTTTCGGCTGGGCCATGCAACGGCAGCAGCATGGTGAACAACCCTTCTGGATGGGCGCGGTACTCGCCGCCATGCTGGGGCAGATTGGCTTGCCTGGTGGCGGGATCAGCTATGCGCACCACTATAGTTCCATCGGTGTGCCCTCCTCCGGTGCCGCCATGCCCGGTGCCTTCCCGCTGAATCTGGACCCGGGCAAAAAACCCAAGTACCAAAGCGTGGATTACCGTGGCTACAGCCAAACCATCCCGTGTGCACGCGCCATCGACGCCCTGCTTGAGCCCGGCAAGGTCATCGACTACAACGGGCAGAAGGTGAAACTGCCGCCCTACAAGATGGCCATTTACTGCGGCTGCAACCAGTGGCATCGCCAGCAGGACAAAAACCGCATGAAGCAGGCGTTCCGCCAGCTGGAAACCGTGGTCGCGGTTGATTTCACCTGGACAGCCACCTGCCGTTTTGCCGATATCGTGCTGCCGGCTTGTACCCAATTCGAGCGTAATGACATTGACGCCTATGGTTCGTACAGCGGGCGCGGCGTGATTGCCATGCAAAAGCTGGTCGATCCACTGTTCAACTCCAAAACAGACTTTGAAATTTTCAAAGGACTGACCCGGCGCTTTGGCCGCGACAAGGAATACAGCCGTGGCATGGATGAAATGCAATGGCTGGAATTCCTCTATGAAAACTGCCGCAAGGAAAACAGCAAGAAATTCCCCATGCCGCCGTTTCGTGAGTTCTGGAAAAAAGGCTATGTCCTGTTTCCTGCCGGCAAGCCCTGGGTACGCCATGCTGATTTTCGCGCCGATGCCGAACTCAATGCCCTTGGCACCCCCTCCGGTTTTATCGAGATATTCAGCCGCAAGATTGCCAACTTCAATTATCCGGACTGCCCCGGGCATCCGGTGTGGATGGAAAAAAGCGAGCGTTCGCACGGCGGCCCCAAATCACAGCGCTATCCCTTGTGGCTGCAATCTGCCCACCCCGACAAGCGCTTGCACTCGCAGCTATGCGACTCGGAAATCTTGCGGGCCAGCTATGCCATCCAAGGCAGGGAACCTTTGTTCATGAGTCCGCAAGATGCGCGCCAACGCGGCATACGGCACGGCGATCTGGTGCGGGTATTCAATGACCGCGGCCAGGTCATCGCTGGCGCCCATGTCTCTGCAGACTACCCACCGGGCGTGGTACGCCTGCAAGAAGGCGCATGGTATGCGCCAACCGGCCCCAAGGTCGGCGCGCTGGATACCTATGGCGACCCCAATGTCCTTACCCAGGACATTGGCAGCTCACGGCTGGCGCAAGCAGTCAGCCCCAATACCTGTGTCGTGCAAGTAGAAAAATTTCGTGGCACCGCCCCCGCAGTGACGGCGTTTGGTGGTCCACAAGAGGTGCTACCCCGATGACAGAAACCGCTAGCTCCACCGATCAGCGCGCGGCACTTTACGCCTGGTTTGCCACCTTGTATGCCCGTGAACTGAGCACAAAACAGCTACAAGCCTGGCTGGACGGAGCTGCCGAACCCTTGCTCAGCACTCTGGAAGAGGCCGGTTTCGCCACGGAAATACAGGACATGCGCCGGGCGCTGGATAGTTTGCGTGTCAGCTCGGCAGCCCAACTGGATCTGGCAGCCGACTTCACCAGCAGCTTTCTGCTGGACTTGCACAGTTGCGCAGCGCCTTATGCCTCGTGCTATCAGGGCGACAGCCCACAGCTGTTTGGCCCGGCAGAAAAGGCCATGCGACATCAGCTGAATGCACTTGGCCTGGGAGTGGACAGCCAGTTTGCCGAAGCAGCCGACCACCTGGCACTACAACTGGAACTGCTGTCCTGGCTGGCAACGGCACGACGGGAAAGTGAGGAAGCCACACATATCGCCAGCATGCTGCAGTGGCTGCCGCGCTTTGTCAGCAAGGCGCAGCACACGCCGGCTCAGCTACCTTTCTATCCGGCTTTGAGCCGTCTGTTACTGCAAGTCCTGCAAGAGCTGGCGGCAGAAGAGTTGCCACATGCCGATGTTTGAAGCACGTCAACTTAGCTGCCGCAAAGGCGCACATACCCTGTTCCGGCATTTGTCCTTGCAACTGGCAGCAGGCGATATTCTGCATGTGCGCGGCCATAACGGCAGCGGCAAAACCTCGCTGCTGCGCATTCTCGCCGGATTAGCCCGTGCAGAACACGGCAGCCTGTGGTGGCAAGGTGTAGCCCAAGCGGCAGATGGTGCGGAACAGCGCCAACGGGTTGGCTGGCTGGGCCAGCGCCCCGGCTTCAAGGATGCCTTGAGCGCGGCAGAAAACCTTGCCGACTGCCAGGCACTCCATCAGCAGCCACCATCGGCCGGGGCAATCCGTTTGCTACTGCAACACTGGGGACTACAAGCCAGTGCTGCACAAGCCTCTGCCGACCTGTCGCAAGGCCAGCGCCAGCGCCTGTCACTGGCTTTGCTGCAGCTACGTGCGGCACCGCTCTGGGTACTGGACGAACCATTCAATGCACTGGATGAACCAGGCTGCACCTTGCTGTGGGACATGCTGCAGCAGCATGTACGGCACGGCGGCATCGCCATCCTGAGCCACCACGCAGCGCTACCGGCCTGCACCGCACAACTATGGCTGGGGTCTGCCGCATGAACTGGCAGCAGTGGCGCACACTATGCCTGCGCGACATCCGGCTGGCCATGCGCCGTCCAGGTGAAACCCTGCATGTGCTGTTCTTCTTCATCATGACCGTCACGCTGTTTCCACTGGCCAGCTCGCCCTCTGCCACCACGCTGCAGGCCATCGGCCCTGGCGTGCTGTGGGTATGCGCCGTACTGGCCTGCCTATTGCTGCTGGGTGAACTGCTGGAAAGCGACTGGCGGGATGGTGCGCTGGAAGCCTTGTTATTCATGCCACTCAATTTGCCACTGGCCTTGAGTGCCAAAATCGTCGCGCGCTGGTTGTGCGGAGCATTACCGCTGGTCATCGTCTCACCGCTCTTGGGCCTGCAGCTGGAGCTACCGGCCAGCGTACTGCCCATGCTGGCCGGCACGCTGGCACTGGGTACGCTGGCACTGCTATTCATTGGTGCACCGGGTGCGGCCCTGATCCTGGGAACGCGCAATGGCGGCATGCTGCTGGGGCTGCTGATTCTGCCGCTATTTCTGCCGGTATTGATTTTTGGCGCACTGGCGGTAGCCGGTGCACAGGCCGGCCGCAGCGTGGAGGCCGAGCTGTCCATCCTGCTGGCGCTGACCCTGCTGACTGTTTTCTTCTCTCCCCTAGCCACCGCAGCCTGCCTGCGGCTGGCTTGCGAGTGACAGCATGACTTTCAACTGGCGACGTTATGCCTCTCCACCACACTGCTACCGGCTGATCAGTCGCATCCTGCCCGCGCTGTGGGCTATCAGCTTGCTGCTGGGCGTGGCCGGGCTGCTTACCGGCTTGCTGCTGGCACCGGGTGATGTCCAGCAGGGCGAGGGCTATCGCATCATCTTTATCCATGTACCGGCCTCCTGGATGTCGATGATCATCTACCTGGCCATCGCACTCTGGGCAGCCGTCGGTCTGGTGCTCAACACCAGCCTGTCCTTCATGCTGATGACGGCACTGGCCCCCACCGGAGCCGCCATGACGGCACTGTCGCTGCTCAGCGGTGCACTGTGGGGCAAACCGATGTGGGGGGCCTGGTGGGTATGGGATGCCCGCCTGACTTCCGAACTGATTCTGCTGTTTCTCTATCTGGCGCTGCTGGCGCTACGTGCCGCCATCGACGATCCACGCCGTGCTGATCGGGCCTGCGCACTGTTTGCACTGTTCAGCGTCATCAACATTCCCATCATTTACTTCTCGGTGCGCTGGTGGAACACCCTGCACCAGGGTCCTTCCATCACCATGGGTCAAGCACCGGCCATGTCCGATCAGGTCTTGCTGGGCCTGGTGCTGATGACGCTGGCCGCCTGGGCTTATAGCCTGGCGATGAGTTTCAGTCGCTTGCGCCTGCTGATTCTGCAGCGGCAGGCCGACACCGGCTGGGTGAAGCAACTGACAGGAGCATGCAGATGAAGTGGGATTCCCTCTCCGCCTTCATGGCCATGGGCGGCTACGGCTTTTATGTGTGGAGTGCCGTTGCGCTGGCGCTGCTCATGGTACTGGGCGAACTGTGCTGGCTGCGCCACAGCCAGCACAGCCTACACCACAGGCTGCGCCAGCAGCCCAACACAGCACCTGACCGTGGCTGGCACACCGGGCAATAGGACACCATGCATCCCAAGCGCAAGCAAAAACTCATACTGCTGCTCGGTGGCCTGCTGGTCAGCGCACTGGCGGCCGCATTGATACTCAACGCCTTGCGCAGCAAGCCTGGTGTTTTTTCATACGCCAAGCGAGCTACGGCAGGGGCTGGCAAGTGGCATGTCGTTGATTCGTGTGGGCGGGCTGGTGGAACAGGGCAGCCTCAGCCGCAAGGAAGGCGGCCTGAATGTCAGCTTCAGCATCAGCGATACCGCCCATGCCGTGCCGGTGAACTATCGTGGCATCCTGCCCGACCTGTTTCGCGAGGGACGTGGCGTGGTGGTGCAAGGCCGGCTGGATGCACACGGCGTGCTGCAGGCCGAGCAGGTACTGGCCAAGCATGATGAAAAATACCTGCCACCCGAAGCCCAGAAAGCGATGACACAGGCTGCTGCCAGCCAGCAGAGGCCGCAATGATGATGCCACCGTTTCTGCCCGAATTTGGCCTGCTGTTATTGCTGACCGGCGCATCGTGCTCGCTGGTCATGGCCCTGCTGCTGTTTTATGCAGCACACCACCGTCACGCCTTGCTGCTGGCGCTGGCCCGGCCGCTGGCACTATTGCAATGGCTGGCCATGAGCGGCAGCTTTGCCTGCTTGCTGCTACTTTTCGCCGGCAATGATTTTTCCGTGCGTTATGTCGCACACAATGCCAATACTGCCATGCCGCTCCCCTACCGCCTGGGTGCGGCCTGGGGCGGCCATGAAGGCTCACTGCAATTGTGGACACTGCTGCTGAGCCTGTGGACGTTGGTCGTGGCGGTGTGCTCACGGCGTCTGCCTGCCGTCACGCGTGCGCAGATCCTGGCCACCATGGGTTTGATCAACGCCGGCTTCACCCTGCTGCTGGCTGCCTCGGCCAACCCGTTTGCACGGCTGGAGGTCATTCCGGTCGATGGCCGGGAGCTGAACCCGCTGTTGCAAGACCCAGGGCTGATCTTTCACCCTCCCTTGCTCTATATGGGCTATGCCGGTTTCGCTGTGGTGTTTGCCATTGCCATCACCGGGCTTCTCAGCGGGCGCATCGACGCCGCCTGGGCGCGCTGGGCCAGACCGTGGACCATCTGCGCCTGGATGTTTCTGACAGCAGGCATTGCCCTGGGCAGCCTCTGGGCCTACTACGAGCTGGGCTGGGGAGGATGGTGGTTCTGGGACCCGGTCGAGAATGCCTCCATCATGCCGTGGTTGCTTGGCACCGCCTTGCTGCACTCGCTGGCCGCCACAGAAAAGCGCGGCGTATTCAAGCGCTGGACCGTGCTGCTGGCCATTCTCACTTTTTCCTTCGCGCTGATCGGGGCCTTTCTGGTGCGCTCCGGCGTGCTCAGTTCGGTACATGCCTTTACCAGCGACCCACGGCGCGGCTTGCTGATTCTGCTGCTGACGGCGCTGATCATTGCTGCCTCCTTGCTGTTGTATGCGCTGCGGGCGGACAGACTGCACGGCGACAGCCAGTTTGCCCCCTTGTCGCGCGAAGCCCTGCTGCTGGCCAATAACATCCTGCTATGCGTTGCCACCGCCTCGGTACTGCTGGGCACGCTGTACCCACTGCTGCTGGATGCCCTGGACTTGGGCAAGCTGTCCGTCGGCCCACCTTACTTCAACCAGGTATTGCTACCCATTTTCCTGCCACTGCTGTTATGTACCGGGCTCGGCCCGCAATTGCGCTGGAAGCAGCAAAAGCTGGCAGCACTGCTACCCGCGCTAGGCAGGATACTGCTCTGTTGCGGCGGGCTGACCCTGCTGTGGAGCGGCCTGTTTTCGCCACCATCCGTGCTAACGGTACTAGGCGTGTTCTCCGCGCTGTGGATAGCAAGCAGCATTGTCCATGCGCTGCAGCAGCGTCTGCGTGGTGGCAAACGCTTGAGCATGGCGACCGCAGGCATGCATCTGGCCCATCTCGGGCTGGCCGTGACCACCGCCGGCATTGCCTTGTCTGCTGCCTATTCATTGGAAACCGACACCCAGCTCGGGATAGGCCAATCGGTACGACTGGGCGACTATCAGTTCAGCCTGCTGAGCGTCGAGCAGGGCCTGGGCCCCAACTATTTGACAAGCACTGCCCGCATTCAGGTGTGGCAGCAAGGCAAGCCGCTGCGGGTGCTGATGCCGGAAAAACGCCGCTATCAATCACAGCCGGACATGCCGATCAGTGAGGCCGCCATTGCAGCCGGACCATTCAGCCATCTTTACGCCACGCTGGCCGATCCCATCGACAATGGCAGCTGGGGGGTACGCCTGTATTACAAACCCATGGTCAGCTGGATCTGGGCCGGTGCCGCGCTGATGGCCTTGGGTGGCTTGCTGGCGGCGGTCGACCGTCGCTACCGCAGAGCAGGTACAGCATCATGAAGCCCAAACACGGCAAAAGCTGGCTGCTTGTCTTGCCGCTGCTGGGCTTTCTCGGCCTGTTATGGGTTTTCCTGCACGGGCTGCAGCGCGATCCGCACGCACTGCCATCCAGCTGGATAGGCCGCCCCGCACCACTATTCGTGCTGCCGCGGCTGGATGCACCAGCACAAACATTTTCCCCGGCCATGCTGCGTGGCCGGGTATGGCTGCTCAATGTCTGGGCCTCATGGTGCGAGAGCTGTCACACCGAACACCCCACCCTGATGCAGCTGGCACAACATGACGGCCTGGCCATCGTCGGCCTGAACCAACAGGACGTACCGGATGCCGCCCGCGCCTGGCTTGCCAAGGCGGGCAATCCCTATCTGTGGTCGGTGATGGACCGCGATGCCCGCGTCAGCATCGACTACGGTGTTTATGGCGTGCCGGAAACCTTTGTCATCGACCAGGCGGGCATCGTGCGCTATCGACATCTGGGCAGCATCAGCCCGCAAGACGCACGCGACATCCTGCTGCCGCTGATCCGGAAACTGCAAGCATGATCAGATACCTTCCCGCCCTGCTGCTGGCCTGCTCAGGCTGGCTGGCCGCCGCACCACTCATGGCAGACGATGCCAGGCTGCTGCAGCGGCAACAGGCACTGACCCAGGGCCTGCGCTGCCTGGTTTGTCAGAACGAAACCCTGGCCGACTCCCAGGCCCAGCTGGCAGTCAATCTGCGCCGCGAAATACATGCCATGCTGGCCCAAGGCCGTAGCGAGGACGAGGTGATTGATTTTCTCACCCAGCGCTATGGCGATTTCATTCTGTATGAACCACCGGTCAAACCGTATACCTGGTTGCTATGGGGCGGCCCTGGCCTGCTGTTGGCGGCTGGTACCGTGCTCTGGTGGCAACTCAGCCGCCGCCCTGCCAGCGCAAGCCCGCCACTGGACCCGGCCGAAGCGGCGCGCGTGGCAGCGCTGCTGCAACAGAATAAAACCGAGGACCACACATGACCGGCTTGCTGCTATGCAGCGGTGTACTGGTGTTGCTGATCCTGCTGTGTTTCAGCTGGCCATTGCTTGGCAGCGGACGCAACAAGCCCAGTCCGCCCTTGCTGCCAGAAGAAGTACTGGCAGAACAGTGGCAACAACTAAATCACCAGCAGCAACAAGGTGAACTGGATGCCGCCCAATACCAGGCACTGCAGCAGGAACTGGCGCGCCGGCTGTTGAGCGAAGCAAGCTCCCCCATCCCGCCCCTTGCCACGCCTTACCGGGCACACGGCATCTATCTGGGCATGGCCATGGTGATTCTGCTCACCGCCACGACTTATCTGGCACTGGGCAGACCCGATCTGCTACGGCAGCCGCTCCTGCCGCAATCAAGCGACAGCAATGAGGCAATGATCAACAGGCTGGCCAGACACCTGGTGGAACGTCCATACGACCTGACCGGCTGGCGCAAACTGGGACATGCCTACTATCTGCAGGGTAATTACAACGGCGCGGCCAGCGCCTATGCACGGCTGGGCAGCGCCATCAGCGAATCCGAAACGGTGCTGACCGAATATGCGGTAGCACTCAGCCTGAGCAGCCTGGAGCCCAAACCGGCCGACCCTATTCCCGTCTTGCAAGCCACCTTGGACCGCACACCCCACAACAGCGCGCTGCAAGTACTGCTGGCGCAGCAACTGCTGGGCAATGGCAAGCAGCAGCAGGCCCGCACGCTATTGGAGCAGGCCTATCAACAAGAACGCGACAACGCCGAACACGCTGCCCATATCCGGCAGCTGCTGCAAGCCATCGACAAGCTGCCGCCGCACTCTCCACACTAAGCTTGCCATCGGCATCATCTGAAAACACAATATGTCGTACCAAAAACCAATAAGCACCCAGATGAGCCACTTATTTAAGCTGCGCCGTGATTTCATGCAGCGCTTTGACCCT
>NZ_JACERN010000014.1 GCF_013911085.1 Aquitalea aquatica | reverse complement strand
CCTCCTGCCAAACCCCTGTTTTGCCGACATTTTTTCATGCCGCCGTTCTGGCACGGATATTGAAAGCGTTGGTCAGGTTGCAACACCGCCAGCCTGTCCGGACAGACCACTAAAAACGCAGATCCGGCACAACAAGAAAACACATCGAATGCCATATGCATGGCATGGAGGAGCGTAAACACATGGAGACTTTCTATCAAGCCATGCGTCGCCAAGGCGTGACTCGGCGCAGCTTTCTGAAGTTCTGCAGCCTGACCGCCACCTCGCTGGGCCTGGGCTCGGCTTTTGTCCCCCGCATTGCCTATGCACTGGAAACCAAGCCGCGTGTGCCGGTGATCTGGCTGCACGGTCTGGAATGCACCTGCTGTACCGAGTCCTTCATCCGCTCGGCCCACCCGCTGGCCAAGGACGCCATCCTGTCGCTGATCTCGCTGGATTACGACGACACCATCATGGCGGCAGCCGGTCACCAGGCCGAAGCCATCCTTGACGACCTGATCAAGAATCACAAAGGCAATTACATTGTCGCCGTGGAAGGCAACCCGCCGCTCAATGAAGACGGCATGTTCTGCTTCCCCGGTGGCGAACCCTTCGTGGAAAAACTCAAGCGCGTATCGGCCGACGCCAAGGCGCTGATCGCCTGGGGTTCCTGTGCCAGCTGGGGCTGCGTGCAGGCTGCCAAACCCAACCCCACCCGCGCCACCCCGGTACACCAGGTGATTCTGGACAAGCCGGTGATCAAGGTACCGGGCTGCCCGCCGATTCCGGAAGTCATGGCTGCCGTCATCACCTATATGGTGACCTTCGACAAGATTCCCGAGCTGGACCGCCAGGGCCGGCCCAAGATGTTCTACGGCCAGCGCATCCATGATAAATGCTATCGCCGCCCACACTTTGACGCTGGTCAGTTTGTCGAGAGTTGGGACGACGATGGCGCGCGCAAGGGCTACTGCCTGTACAAGATGGGCTGCAAAGGCCCCACCACCTATAACGCCTGCTCCACCGTGCGCTGGAACGACGGCGTGTCCTTCCCCATCCAGTCCGGCCATGGCTGTATCGGCTGTTCGGAAGAAGGCTTCTGGGACAAGGGCTCCTTCTACGACCGTGTCACCTCCATTCCGCAATTCGGCGTGGAAGCCAATGCCGACAAGATCGGCTTTACCGTGGCCGGCACCGCCGGCGCAGCCATTGCCGCCCATGCTGCGGTCAGCGCCATCAAGAGCACCATGCTGAAGAAGCAGGACCTGCAACCGCTGGACGCCGCCGCCCCCGCGCAGAATAAAGACAAGAACGAGGAGAACGTCTGATGTCCTACCAGACCCAAGGTTTTACCCTGGACAATAGCGGCCGCCGCGTGGTGGTGGACCCGGTCACCCGTATCGAAGGCCACCTGCGCTGCGAAGTGAACATCGACAGCAACAACATCATCACCAATGCCGTGTCCACCGGCACCATGTGGCGTGGCCTGGAAGTCATCCTCAAGGGCCGCGATCCGCGCGATGCCTGGGCCTTTGTCGAGCGCATCTGCGGTGTGTGCACCGGTACCCACGCACTGACCTCGGTGCGTGCGGTGGAAGACGCGCTCAAGATCAAGATTCCCGAAAACGCCAACCTGATCCGCAACCTGATGCAGGCGGCGCTGTATGTGCACGATCACCTGGTGCACTTCTATCACCTGCACGCGCTGGACTGGGTGGACGTGGTGTCCGCCCTCAAGGCCGACCCGAAAAAAACCAGCGAACTGGCACAGAGCATTTCCGACTGGCCGCTGTCCAGCCCCGGTTATTTCCGTGACCTGCAATCGCGGCTGAAGCGCTTTGTCGAATCCGGCCAATTGGGCCCCTTCCGCAATGGCTACTGGGGTCACCCTGCGATGAAGCTGCCACCGGAAGCCAACCTGATGGCGGTGGCCCACTATCTGGAAGCGCTGGATTTCCAGAAGGAAATCGTCAAGATCCACACCATCTTCGGCGGCAAGAACCCCCACCCCAACTGGCTGGTGGGTGGCATGCCCTGCGCCATCAATATCGATGACGTGGGCGCAGTCGGTGCCATCAATATGGAACGGCTGAACCTGGTATCGCAGATCATCGACCGCACCATCACCTTCTGCGAGCAGGTGTATATCCCGGACGTGATCGCCATTGCTGGCTTCTACAAGGACTGGGCAGCCATCGGCGGCGGTCTGGCCAGCCAGAGCGTGATGTCCTACGGTGACTTCCCCGACCATGCCAACGACTACAGCGAAAGCAGCCTGCTGCTGCCGCGTGGCGCCATCATCAATGGCAAGTTCAACGAAATCCACCCGATCGACCTGTACGCTCCGGATGAAATCCAGGAATTCGTCACCCACAGCTGGTACAGCTATGGCGACGACAGCAAGGGCCTGCACCCCTTCGACGGCATCACCGCGCCCAAATTCGAGCTGGGTGCCAATCACAAGGGGACCAAGACTCGCATCGAGCAGCTGGACGAATCGGCCAAGTACTCATGGATCAAGTCGCCACGCTGGAAGGGCCACGCCATGGAAGTAGGCCCGCTGGCGCGCTACCTGATTGGCTACCACCAGAACAAGCCGGAGTTCAAGGAACCGATCGACAAGCTGCTGCACACGCTGGGCGCGCCCAAGGAAGCGCTGTTCTCCACCCTGGGCCGCACCGCCGCCCGTGCGCTGGAGTCGTCCTGGGCCGCCAACAAGATGCGCTACTTCTTCGACCGCCTGATTACCAACATCAAGAACGGCGACACGGCCACCGCCAATGTGGAGAAATGGGACCCGGCCAGCTGGCCGGCCGCAGCCAAGGGCGTGGGCTTTACCGAAGCCCCGCGTGGTGCGCTGGGCCACTGGCTGAAAATTGCCGATACCCGCATCGACAGCTACCAGTGCGTGGTGCCCACCACCTGGAATGCCGGTCCGCGTGACGCCAAGGGCCAGATCGGCGCTTACGAAGCCTCGCTGATGGGCACCAAGATGGCGGTGCCGGATCAGCCACTGGAAATCCTGCGCACCCTGCACAGCTTCGACCCTTGCCTGGCCTGCTCCACCCATGTGATTGGCAAAGACGGCGGCGAGCTGGTAAGCGTGAAAGTACGTTGAGTTCGTCGCCACACCAGCCCACCCACTCCCCCGGAACGGCTGGCAAGGCGACGATTGACCAGTCCGCATGGCCTCGCTCCCCCCGCAGGCCATACGGGCGAACTTCCTGATCGACCGCCACGCAGGCCGGGGTGAGCATCACTCCCGGGATGTCCGGCAGCGTGGTGGTTCGGCGGGAAAACAGGAGATTCGGCATGAAAAGCTATGGCTTCGACGGCAACGCCCCGCAGGGCCTGGGCCGCAAGGTCACATCCGTCTATGTGTATGAAGCGCCGGTGCGCCTGTGGCACTGGGTGACGGTGCTGTGCATCAT
This sequence comes from Aquitalea aquatica, assembly GCF_013911085.1. GTDB lineage: Bacteria > Pseudomonadota > Gammaproteobacteria > Burkholderiales > Chromobacteriaceae > Aquitalea > Aquitalea aquatica. Next base: position 90,964 of record NZ_JACERN010000014.1, on the reverse strand, counting down.
CACCCTGTCGATCACCGGCTATCTGATCGGCAAACCCTTACCTTCGGTACCGGGTGAGGCGACCTTCAACTTCGTCATGGGCTATATCCGGTTTGCCCATTTCACCGCTGGCTATATTCTGGCCATCGGCCTGATCAGCCGGCTGTACTGGGCGCTGGTGGGCAATCACCATGCGCGCGAGATCATTCTGGTGCCAGTGTGGGACAAGGGCTGGTGGAAGGAGTTTTTCTTCGAAGTGCGCTGGTATCTGTTTATCGAGCGCTACCCGAAGAAATACATCGGCCACAACCCGGTAGGGCAGATCGCCATGGCCACCTTCCTGTGGGTGGCGGTATTCATGTGCTTCTCCGGTTTTGCCCTGTACGGTGAAGGCCTGGGCACCAAGAGCTGGGCGTATCAGGCTTTTGGCTGGGTGATTTCCGCTTTTGGCGGCAATAGCCTCACCGTGCACAACTGGCACCGGCTGGGCATGTGGTCCATCATCCTGTTCGTGATGATCCATGTGTATGCGGCGATCCGCGAGGACATCATGTCCAAGCAGAGCATGGTATCCACCATGATCAGCGGTTTCCGCATGTTCAAGGACTGACACACGATCTGCTGCACTCGGGTGATACTGCATTGAACTGTCGCTCAAAATGCTCATGTACTTGATATACATTCCGCTTTTCGCGCCATTTCGCCTTGTCTGACCCTTCGTTCGCGAGATCGTTAAGGTTTGCTGCCAGTTTTGCACTGGTGGCAAACCACCCCACCCGCAGCCATCCCAACCACTTCACCCCGCCACCATGACCATCCCGCTCGTCAGTGCCCGCACCCCGCTGCACCCCGGCCGTTTTCTGGATAGCCGCTTTCTGGCTCCCGCCGGATTGAGTCAGACCGAGGCAGCCCGGCGGCTGGGCATTTCGCGGCGGCGGCTGAACGAGCTGATTGCCGGCAAGCGCGGCATCAGCCCGGACACCGCCATCCGGCTGGCCTGCTTGTTTGGCCAGGATGCCCAGTTCTGGATGGCGCTGCAAAGCGCCTGGGACCTGGCGCAGGCCCGCCGCCAACTACGGCAAGCACGTCGCGTTTAAGCCTTGCGTAACACCGGACGCAACCTTGCACTGCGTGGCCATCAACGACCCGCGCTCCGTACACCATGCCGCGCCATGCCCCCGCTCGCCTTACCTCCATGTTCCTTGCCTTCCCAGACGCTGCACTATTTTCCCTGTTTACTTGCTTGCCGCCTCTGCCCTATGCCAAGCAACGGGAGGGTGCAGCGCATGACACACCAAATCACCACACCCGTCCTCTCCCTGATGCGCCAACACATCGTCCTGCTGCAAGCCATGCTCCAGCAGGACCGCTTTGCCGCACTGCGCAACCCGGTGCAGGAGTTGGCACGCAGCTTTGCCCAGTCGGATTCGGCATTACGGGAACAGGCCCAGACGCTGGAGGCAGTGATGGCCTTGCTGGCCCTGCACCCGTCTGATGCCTATCGCAATCACTTGATGCAGGGCTTGCTGGGTTTGCAGCAGCAACAACAGCAATTGCTGGCTTAAACCCGCGCAGTCACCCGTGCAGAACAGCCCGGCTATTTAATGGATGGGCGGGCTGTTGGCTTAAGGCTCTTTGTTCAATAGCAGCGTGCCTTGCATCTGGTTCCGGAAAACGTCCGTATCATCATCGACCTGATCAGCCGGAGTACCACCATCAAACTGGTGGAAGCCTACGGCGGCAGCAACTGCCTGGAGCTGGGCAACAACGCCACCGTCAACAACGTGCTGGTGACGAAATACCGGCCGTGTGACCGCCAGATTGAAGAGACTCTGAATAAGGAGGATGACCTTGCCCCGCTGAGTGATACCGGGCAAGGGTTGTTATTCTGAATGAAAAATGGCCCGAACAGGGCCATTCTCACTTCGATTTAACTATTCCAACGGCTCACACAATCAACAGAAAAACTAAAATACTCCATTGCTTTCAACAACCTAAAGCAAGATTTATTATTAAACAAACCCTAAAACAATTGAATCACACTTCAAATTCCACAAATTTACTTTCAACTTCACCATACTCTTCGCATATGATTTTAATGATAACACTATGCTTACCACTAAATAAGAAACACATCTTGTATCTATCAGAAAAAATCTTACTTCGCGTATGAAGCAACTCATCCATCTTAATAGTAACTTTTCCACCATCTAACCACGTATCCCAATCCCTATTAATTTTTGGTATTCTGGGGATAATACTTGCACTCGGGGAGATCGCCGACCTTGCATTAAATAGATTATCTAAAATATCTTGACGTTTCTTGTCATACAAATCCAAGCCTCTCACTCTAGCACCATAATATTTAGCCCTAGCACGCTCCAGAGGATTTTTCGGAATAGGACTTACTGGCATCGAAAATTCTTCATTACCATCAAAAACAAAAATGCCAGGCGAAAACACAACATCCACATAAAGATTATTAGCCTTCGACGTACCCATATTAGAGACTTCAATAACAAGTGGCATCGAGTTATTTTTTATTTTGAAAATTCTCTCACATTCACTATTATATCTATCCAACTCATCTTGCTTCGGAATTGAATTATTATACAATTCCAAGTCATCGCCTGAAACGTAATCTCTTAGAAATAGATCCACATCTTCAGGCCCAATAGGCACCACCATTTCAACTGGCACATAAGAAGATAAGGCACCATCAAAAGCAGAGGGCTTCACCATCACATCTATGATCGGTAACTTTAATGATAGCTTTGACTCCAACTCCATCAACCTATCTCTCAAATCTCTATTTTCCTTACTCAAAGCTGTTAATTCATTCGACAAAGCCTCTTCATTTCCTGCATTACTGCCTCTAACCCATCCAATGCCAGGCTTTTGCATGATTTGCTTCATCAATGAGATAGAAACACTCTTAACAAGCTGATCTTTTGCCTCCCAAAACTGAGCCATTTTTGAGTTAGTCAACACCATTTCTCTAAATTTACAAATCTCCGAAAGATCATCATCTCTCTTTTCTTTTGACAATGGCACTGTATCGTTCATAACAAAAGCAAGGATTGGTATTTTTTTCTCCAAAGCATATTGATATTCCTTCTGAGTAAAGCTAATGCCATCAGATGTTTTTGTTCCATACCTCAATCCGAGGACAAGAATATAATAATCACTAACCTCAATTGTTCTTCTTATAATTTCCCACTGATCCTCGTCCTCTGCACTGAACATTTCCATACCAATTGGAATATTATACATCTCCAACACAGCCTTAATAATGCCTTCACGCTCATCCACCAAGTCAGAATACGTCGAGCTAAGAAACACCTGGTATTTAGTAGCTTTCAAAACATTTTCCTTTCAATGTACATAAATACAATTTCACAAGCTCACACCCTATCAAAACAACCCTAATTTCCAAAAAAAATCCACACCCAATTACTCACAAAAGCCTTAAGCAACAACCAGCAATTATTGTAGCCATATAACCTTATCATTAAAAGCAGCCACATTAAAATCACTCCCTACCGTGATCCTGCGGTGCCCGACGCTTGTACCGAACCCTTTCCCAAACCACCCTCCTCCTGACTTTCCCTACGATTTGCCTCATGTCCTGCATGAGGAAATCGTGTCCCGCACCATCAATCTGATCGTCATCCACTGCGCAGCCAGTCCCAATGGCAAGGTGCTTGGCTCTGCGTCTAAATCGGCTGCTGCCATCATTGACCAGTGGCATGCCCAGCGCGGTTCACCGCCAGCCGACCGCCATTCCCGCATCGGCCTTGCCCATTTCCGGGAATACCTCCATTCACGTCAGCTACCTGATCGACACTGGTTAGATGGTTTGCACTTTTACTTTCCATTTGCCAGGAAAATGTCCTTGCATTGCGTATGGAATAAGCGGCAAACCCCTGATCCGGCACATATTCCCGGCAAGTCCGGCACTGGCACGAAACTTGATCTGTAACCCACTCCGTTACAGGCCATCACAGCATGCATACCGACAACATCATCATCATGGGGCTGGGCAATCTGCTCTGGGCCGACGAAGGCTTTGGCGTCCGTGCCGCCGAGCAGCTGTATGCCCGCTATCAATTGCCCGCCAATGTCGAGGTCGTGGACGGCGGCACCCAGGGGCTGCTGCTCTTGCCCTATGTGGAAGAAGCCGACCGGCTGATCCTGTTCGATGCCATCGATTTCGGGCTGGAACCGGGCACGCTCAAGGTCTACCGCGACGACGCCGTGCCGGCCTATCTCACGGCCAAGAAAATGAGCCTGCACCAGACCGGCTTTTCCGAGGTGCTGGCACTGGCCGACCTCAAGGGCAATCTGCCGGCCAGCATCGTGCTGATCGGCGTGCAGCCGGTGCAGCTGGAAGACTATGGCGGTAGCCTGACCGACGCAGTGCGTGCGCAGCTGGAACCGGCCATTGCGCTGGCCGTACAGCAGTTGCAGGACTGGGGTATCAGCCTTTCAGCCCGCCAGGACGATGACAGGCTCAACCATGCCAGCCTCGACATGCAGCGCTATGAAGACGAACGACCATCCGCCGCAACCGCCTGCCGCATCGGCGATGGCCGTGTACTGGGAGAACAATGATGTGCCTGGGCCTTCCCATGCAGGTAGCGCGCTGTCACGGCCTGGTGGCGGATTGCCGCCAGGGTGAGCGCTGGCAAAGCGTCGATCTGTCGCTGGTAGGCGAGGTGCAGCCTGGCGACTGGCTGCTGGTATTCACCGGCGCCGCACGCGAAGTGCTCAGCCCGCAACAGGCCGCCGACATTCTGGACGCACTGGCAGCGCTGGATGCCGCCATGAACGGCCGCTTCGATCCGGCCATCCATCTGGCCGATCTCAATCAGCGCGAGCCGCAACTGCCGCCGCATCTGCAAGCGCAATTCGACGCACAAAGGAAACCCTCCTGATGTCCACCCCGCAAGACAATCTGCTAGAGCGGCTGGCTGCCACCGGTTATACGCAAACCGACGCCGCTGGCCTGGACAGCCTGGCCACTACCACGCCCCAGCTGATCATGATGCTGAATGCCGACCCGGTGAAATATCCCGAGGTACTGGACAATGTGGTGATCGTGCCGGAAGTGCTGCGCGAATTTCCCGCCGACACCTTCCGTGTGGCCTATGCCGACCTGCCGGCCAGCCAGGCCATCGCCAAGCGCTACGGCATCCTGAAATTCCCCGCCCTGCTGTTTCTGCGCCAGGGTGAGTACGTGGGCATCATCGCCGGCCTGCAAGACTGGCCGGACATTGTGCACAGCTTTGCCGACAAGCTCACCGCCCCCACCCGTCGCCCGCCTTCGGTCGGCATTCCGGTCACCAGTGCCAGCAGCGAGAAAGGTTGCGCATGAACATCAAACCCTTCCCCGTCGCCGTGGTGGGCCTTGGCCCCGGTTCGCAACCGGAAGACCCGGACCTGGCCTACATGCCGCTGCCGCGTGAAATCGACAGCTTCGACCAGCCCACCCTGCCCACATCGGAAGAGGTGGAACACCTGCATGCCGCCAAACAGGTGATTGCCGAGCTGATTGCCCAATTGCAGGGCTATCAGGGTGATGCCGAGGTTTACCCGGTGCAGGACATCAGCCAGCTTGACGCCGCCAACCGTCAGTTGATCAACCAGCTGCTGGGCGAAGGCGAGGTGTCCTGTCGGGTGAAGCTGCTGGACGGCCGCGAACTGGACATGCAGGAGTCGGTGTTCGCCGGTATCTGGCGCGTGCTGGAAAGCAGCGCCGATGGCCAGCTGCTGGCCGACCGCATTGAAGCCTGCCCTATTCCCGCCGCCGTATGGCAGGCTGCCCGGGCGTTTGGCAAGGCCGCGCTGGACATCCCCACTCTGCCCGACCAGCTGATGAACGCCGGGCCGGTACTGACCGAAATTGCCGCCGCCATGCAAAACCCCGGCAGCGAAGCCCACATCATCAACTTTTCCTTGCTGCCGATGAGCCCGGCCGATATGGACTGCCTGGATGCCATCCTGGGGCCGGGCAATAGCGGGGTGTTTTCCCGTGGCTATGGCAAATGCCGCATCATGGCCACCTCGCTACGCAATGTCTGGCGCGTGCAGTACTTCAACGGCATGAACAGCATCTTGCTGGATACGCTGGAAATCACCCGCATTCCGGAAGTGGCGCTGGCCTCGGAGGACGATCTGGCCGACTCGCTGGACCGCCTGCAAGAAGCCTGGCAGTGGTTGCAAGGGGAATACTGATGGACGGGCGCTTTGAAGGCTCCTACCTGGGACGCGACGCCAGCCTGGCGGACGATGCGCGCATGGAATGCAAGATCTGCTGGTGGGTGTACGACCCGGCCCAGGGCGACGATGTATGGCAGATTCCGCCCGGCACGCCGTTTTCCGCCCTGCCGGAACACTGGCGCTGCCCGGAATGCGACGGCGCCCGCGATCAGTTCATGGTACTGGCCGAACCAACATGAGCCAGTCCCCGCAGCCCTTCGTCGCCACGCCTGCCGCGCAGCTGGAGGCTTTGTTCCGCGATATCGCTGCCACCCGCATGCAGGGCATTCCCATCCTCAACCCCGCACTGCAAGTGGAGGCCATCGGCTTCCAGCAATGGGATGGCCCGCAGGGACGGCTGTGGGCCGGGGTGCTACTCACGCCCTGGTTCATGAACCTGCTGCTGCTGCCGGCAGAAACCGACAGCCTGCCTGCCGTTCCGCCGACCGGTGAAACCGTGATCGCCCTGCCCGGCGATGCCCTGCCCTTCATGGCCGGCCACGAAGCTGCGCTGGGTGATTACCGGCTGTGCTCGCTGTTTTCACCGGTCATGCAGTTTGCCGATCAGGACAGCGCCCGCGCCACCGCGCTGGAAGTGCTGAAGCTGCTGTTCCCCGCCCCGCAAGCCGCCGCACCGGATCTGTCGCGACGGCGGCTGTTTGGATTGGGCCGATGAAAGCCGACCAGATTCACATTGTCCTGAGCCAGAACAAGGACAAGGGTCAGGCGGTATCGCTAAGCTGGCCACGGCTGGAGGCTGAGCGGGTACTCATCGGCCAGCACCCGGCGCAGGCAGTGCGCATCACGCCCTTGCTGTTTGCCCTGTGCGCCCGCGCCCAGACGCTGGCCGCCCAACTGGTGCTGCAACAGGCCGCCGGCCTGCCAGTGAGCATCAGCCCGGAACAGCGCAGCACTATCACGCTGGAAGCCGTGCGCGAAACACTGCGCAAGCTGCTGCTGGACTGGTCGCAATGCTTTGATGGCAGCCCGGCAGCCAGCACCTGGATGGCACGCTGGCGTACCGCCCGCGATCTGCCCAGCCTGCGCGCACTGGCCGAAGACTTTGTCTATGGCGAAGACTGCGGCCAGTGGCTGCAACGCGGCGAGGCCGGCTGGCTGGCATGGCTGGAACTGGGTGCCACGGCACCGGCACGCTGGCTGCAGCAGCTGGACCAGCCACTGCCCGGCTGTGCGCTGCTGCCGGCCCTGGATGCCGCCACCCTGGCCAGCCAGTTGGCCGACTGGCTGCGCCCTGGCGGGCCGGTATGGCAGGGTCAGCCGCAGGAAGTAGGAGCGCTGGCACGCGAAGCACCGCAGCTAGCCGGCCTGCTGGCTGCCGGTCTGCTGCCACGGGCAAGGCTGCTGGCGCGGCTGCTGCAACTGGCTCGCTGGCTGGATGGCGCGCTATTGCACAGCAGCGTTGCCAGCCTGGCCGATGGTGCGCTGGCGCTGGTGGAAACCGCGCGCGGCCCGCTGCTGCATCTGGCGGCACTGGATGCCAGCGGCCGCATCAGCCGTTACCGGGTGGTGCCACCCACCTTGTGGCACGCCCACCCGGAAGGGGTACTCAGGGTAAGTCTGGGTTTTCTGGCTGACGCCACTGCCGCAGAATGGCAGCAGCAGATCAGCCTGATCGACCCCTGTGTGCCGTATAGCGTTAGCAAGGATGTGGAATATGCATGAAATGTCACTGGCTGAAGGTATCGTCCAGTTACTGGAAGACCAGGCCAAGGCACAGGATTTCAGCCGGGTAAAGCAGGTATGGCTGAGCATAGGCGAGCTGGCCGGGGTGGAAGCCGAGGCGCTGGAGTTCTGCCTGGACGTGGTCAGCCGCGACACCCTGGCCGACGGCGCGCGCTTTCACTTTGTGCGCCAGCCCGGCACGGGCTGGTGTCTGGCCTGTAGCCAGAGCGTGGCCATCCACGCCCGCTTCGATGCCTGCCCCTTGTGTGGCAAGCATCAGGTGCAAGTGACTGGTGGCGATGAAATGCGCGTCAGCGAACTGGAAGTGGAATAAGCCCCGCACCATGAATACCGGCAAGCGGCCACTGGCCGCTGCCATCAGAACGAAAAATCAAGGAGAGGCAGCAATGTGTACCGTTTGCGGCTGCAGCAAAGGCAATGTGAAGATTGAAGGCCGGGCTCCCGGCGGCGTGAAGTTTCCCTATCGCTCGCACCATGCGCACAGCCATGAACATGGCCACTCTCACGACCACGACCACGACCAGCATCATGCTCACCCGGCACCGGCAATCCCGGCAGGCGAGGCGGCAGAACACCAGCCTGCCCTCAGCCAGCAGGCGGGCGGCGCGGCACTGCATTATGGCCAGGGCGCGGCGCACGCCCATGCGCCGGGCCTGAGCCAGGCGCGCATGGTGAAGATCGAACAGGACATCCTGTCCAAGAACGATGGCTATGCCGCGCAAAACCGCCAGTGGCTGCGCGACCGCGGCATCTTTGCGCTCAATCTGGTGTCCAGCCCCGGTTCGGGCAAAACCACGCTACTGGCGGAAACCATCCGCCAGCTTGGCAGCGACACCCTGGTGTACGTGGTGGAAGGCGACCAGCAAACCAGCAACGATGCCGAGCGCATCCGCGCTGCCGGTGCGCCGGCCATCCAGATCAATACCGGCAAGGGCTGTCATCTGGACGCCCACATGGTGGGCCAGGCGCTGGAACAACTGAACCCGGCCGACGACAGCCTGCTGCTGATCGAAAACGTCGGCAATCTGGTGTGCCCGGCGGCTTTCGACCTGGGCGAGGCGCACAAGGTGGCCATCCTGTCCGTCACCGAGGGTGAAGACAAGCCGCTGAAATACCCGGACATGTTTGCCGCCGCCGACATCATGCTGCTGACCAAGATCGACCTGCTGCGCCATCTGGATTTCGACGTGGACGTGTGCATCGCCAATGCCCGCCGCGTCAACCCGAAAATCAAGGTGCTGCAGCTGTCCAGCAAGAGCGGCGACGGCATGGACTTGTGGATAGACTGGCTGCTGCTGGAAATGAACGATGCCCAACTGGTGAAACAACGCGAAGTGGCGCGCCTGCGCCAGCAGATTGCCGCGCTGGAACAGCAGTTGCAGGAGCGTAACTGAATCATGGCCACACAAAGACTGCGCCTTACCGTACGGGGCCGGGTACAGGGGGTGGGTTTTCGCCCCTTCATCTGGCGTACCGCCCAGGCCCAGGGCCTGTCCGGTTTTGTACACAATACCGGCGAAGGCGTCACCATCGAACTGCAGGGTAGCAGCAGCCAGCTGGCTGCCTTTCGCCATCACCTGCAACACGATCTGCCGCCACTGGCGCAGATCGACAGCCTGCAGCAAAGCCTGCTGGACCCGCTGCCCGAAGCCGGGCCGTTTGAAATCCGCGACAGCAGCGGCAGCACCACCCACGCGCAGCTGCCGGCCGACAGCGCAACCTGTCCGGCCTGTCTGAACGAGTTGTTCAACCCCGGCGACCGCCGCTATCGCTACCCCTTCATCAACTGTACCGATTGTGGCCCGCGCTACACCGTTACCCATCGCCTGCCCTACGATCGTGCCAACACCAGCATGCTGCCCTTCTTGCTGTGCCCGGAGTGCCGCAGCGAATACCAGAGCCCGCACAGCCGCCGCTTTCATGCCGAACCCACCGCCTGTCCCAGCTGTGGCCCGCAGCTGCAGCTGACCGACCGCTTTGGCATTGCCCTGAATGGCGACCCGCTGCACGGTGCCTGGCAGATCCTGCAAATGGGCCGCAGCATTGCCATGAAGGGGCTGGGCGGCTTTCACCTGGTGTGTGATGCCACCAGTACCGAGGCCGTAAGCCGGCTGCGCCAGCTCAAACACCGCCCCGGTAAACCGCTGGCGGTAATGGCGCTGAATATCGATTCGGTGCGCGCTTTCTGCGAAGTCAGCCCGGCCGAAGCCACCTGGCTGCTGCGCCCGGAGCGCCCCATTGTATTGCTGCAGAAAAAACCGGAGGCCGACCAACTGCTGCCGGACATCGCTCCCGGCATTGGCTGCATCGGCGTGATGCTGCCCTACACCCCGCTGCAATGGCTGCTGTTTCACGAAGCGCTGGGCCGCCCGCAGGACAAGCAATGGCGTCAGCAAGCGTGTGAACGCATCTGGGTGATGACCAGCGCCAACCTGTCCGGCGAACCCATCGTCACCAGCAATCAGGAAGCACGCGAACGGCTGAACAAGGTGGCCGATGTCTTCCTGCTGCACAACCGCAACATCGTCACCCGCTGCGACGATAGCGTGCTGGCGGTACAGGCCGGTCAGCCCTTGTTCTATCGCCGCGCCCGCGGCTTTGTACCCGATCCGCTTCCACTCGCCGCTGGCGGGCCGGATGTCCTGGCACTGGGTGCTTATCTCAAGACCACGGTCAGCGTATTGCGCGGTACACAGGCTTTTGTATCGCAGCATGTGGGCGACCTGGACCACCCGCTCAGTTGCGAATCGCTGGAACAGACCGCCCAGCACTTGCTCGACCTCACCGGCGTCACACCGCAAGCCATCGCCTGCGACTTGCAGCCGGACAGTTTTTCCAGCCAGCTGGCGCAGCAATGGTCGCAGCGGCTGGGCATTCCCTTGCTGCCGGTACAACACCACCATGCCCATCTGGCCGCGGTGATGGCCGAACACGGCCTGCATGGCCCTCTGCTGGGGCTGGCACTGGACGGTTACGGCCTGGGCAAGAACGGTGGCGCCTGGGGTGGCGAACTGATGATGCTGGAAGGTGCCAGCTGCGAACGCATGGGGCATATCAGCCCGCTGCCGCTGCCCGGTGGCGACAAGGCGGCGCGCGAGCCATGGCGCATGGCGGTGGGTCTGTGGCAGCGCTATTGCCCGGACTTGCCACTACCGCCGCATCTGTCGGCACAGCCCGGCCTGCCACTGCTGCTGCGCCAGCTGGAAACCGGACTCAACTGCCCGGACACCACCAGCATGGGCCGCTGGTTCGATGCCATTGCCGGCCTCACTGGACTGTGCCCGCAGCAAAGTTTCGAAAGCGAGGCTGCACAAAAGCTGGAAGCACTGGCAGCCGACTGCGCCCCGCTGGCCGGAGGCTGGCAGGTATCGCCGGCCAATCTGCTCGACCTCACCCCGCTGGCGCGCCAGCTGCTGCAATTGAGCGACCCGGTCGCCATCGCCAGCCTGTGGCACGCCACGCTAGCGGCAGCACTGGCCGACTGGGCCGAGCGCGCCGCCAGCACCACCGGCATCCGCCAGCTGGTACTGGCCGGTGGCTGCTGCGCCAATCGCCGCTTGCTGAACAGCCTGCTGCCGCAGCTGCGTGATGCCGGGCTGCAAGTCCATACCGCACAACAGCTGCCACCCAATGATGGCGGTCTCAGCCTGGGACAAGCCTGGGTAGCCAGACAACGCCTGCTGCAACAATAAGGAAAACACCATGTGCCTGGCCATGCCGGTAAGAATCAGCCAACTGCTGCCCGATGACATGGCAGTGGTTGATATGGATGGCGTCAGCCGCGAAGTATCAGTCGCCCTGATCGATGCCCCGCAGGAGGGCGATTACGTCATCCTGCATGTCGGTTACGCCATCGGCAAACTCGATGCCGAGGAAGCCGCCCGCACCCTGGCCCTGATGGACCAGCTGGCGGCAGGAGAGCAGGCATGAAATATGTAGACGAATTCCGCCGTGGCGACATCGCCCGTGGCATGGCGGCCCACATCCGCACGCTGGTGCAGCCGGGCCGGCAATACCGGCTGATGGAGTTCTGCGGCGGCCACACCCACGCCATTGCCCGCTACGGACTCACCGGCCTGCTGCCGGACAATATCCGGCTGATTCACGGCCCCGGCTGCCCGGTGTGCGTGCTGCCGATTGGCCGGGTGGATTCGGCCATCGAGCTGGCACTGCGCCCGGATGTCATCCTGTGCAGCTATGGCGACACCCTGCGCGTGCCTGCATCAAACAAGATGAGCCTGTACCAGGCACGCGCCAAAGGGGCCGATGTGCGCATGGTGTACTCCACCAAGGACGCGCTGCAGATCGCCCGTGACAATCCGCACAAGCAGGTGGTGTTTTTCGCCATCGGCTTTGAAACCACAACCCCGCCCACCGCGCTGGCGCTGTTACAGGCCCGCCAGGAAAAGCTGGCCAATTTCAGCGTGTTCTGCAACCACGTACTCACCCCGCCCGCCATGCGCCATCTGCTGGCGGCAGGCGATGCGGTGGAGCTGGACGGCTTTATTGGCCCCTCGCATGTCAGCACCGTCATCGGCAGCGCACCCTATGCCGCCGTGGCAACAGAATTTGCCAAGCCGGTGGTGATTGCCGGCTTCGAGCCGCTGGACGTGCTGCAATCAGTAGCCATGCTGGTGGAGCAGATCAATGCAGGGCGTACCGAGGTGGAAACCCAGTTCAGCCGTGCCGTGACCCACGAAGGCAACCAGAAGGCGCGCGAGCGGGTGGCGCAAACCATGACACTGCGCGACAGCTTCGAATGGCGCGGGCTGGGCCAGGTGCCGCACTCCGCGCTGGCCATTCACCCCGATTTTGCCGAGTTCGACGCCGAGCTGCGCTTTGCCCTGCCTTATCGTCACGTGCCGGATCACAAGGCCTGTGAGTGCGGCGCCATCCTGCGCGGCCAGAAACAACCGCAGGACTGCAAGGTGTTCGGCATCGTCTGCACGCCGGACAACCCGCTGGGTTCCTGCATGGTGTCCAGCGAAGGAGCCTGTGCCGCCCACTACCACTATGGCCGTTTCGTTCAGGGAGCCACGGCATGAGCAAGTCCTACACCCGTCCGCTCGACCTCAAGCACGGTCTGGTCAACCTGACCCACGGCAGCGGCGGCCGCGCCATGGCCCAGCTGGTGAGCGAGCTGTTTGCCGCCGAGTTCGCCAACGACTGGCTGGCCCAGGGCAATGATCAGGCCATCCTGCCGCCACCCGGCGCACGTATTGCCATCGCCACCGACAGCCATGTCATCTCGCCCTTGTTCTTTCCCGGCGGCGACATCGGCAGCCTCGCGGTGCATGGCACGGTGAATGATCTGGCCATGGGCGGTGCCACCCCGCTATATCTGAGTGCTGGTTTCATTCTGGAAGAAGGCCTGCCGCTGGCTGATCTGGCGCGCATCGTGCGCTCCATGGCTGCCGCAGCACGCGCAGCCGGTGTAGCCATCGTCACCGGCGACACCAAGGTGGTGGAGCGCGGCAAGGGTGACGGCGTGTTCATCTCCACCACCGGCGTCGGCGTGGTGGCCGACGGGGTGAAGCTGTCCGGTGATCAGGCCCGGCCCGGCGATGTGATCTTGCTGTCCGGCACACTGGGCGACCACGGCATGGCGGTGATGTCACAGCGCGAAGGGCTGGGTTTTGCCAGCCCCATCCTCTCCGACAGCGCGGCCCTGCACACCCTGGCCGCCGACCTGCTGGCCGCCAGCCCCGGCCTGCGCCTGATGCGCGACCCCACCCGTGGCGGCCTGGCCACCACGCTGAATGAAATCGCCCAGCAATCCGGCGTGGGCATGCGCCTGCAGGAAAGCGCCATTCCGGTACAGGCCAGCGTGCGCGCAGCCTGCGAATTTCTCGGACTGGACCCGCTTTACATCGCCAACGAGGGTAAACTGGTGGCCATCTGTCCGGCAGAACAGGCGGCAGCGGCACTAGCCGCCCTGCAAGCCCACCCGCTGGGACAGCAGGCGGCCATCATCGGCGAAGTGGTAGCCGATGCCCACCAGTTTGTCCGGGTGGCCACCGACTTTGGCGGCGAACGGCTGCTGGACTGGCTCAGCGGCGAAATGCTGCCACGCATTTGCTAGGCTGAACCATCGGCAGCGGCCATGGCCGCCAGCCACCGACCCGGGCGACACAGCCCGGGCGAACAGACAATAACAATGCTTGACTGGGATAAGAACAATGCGCGCAAAACCCGCCATTTTGCTGGTGGATGACGAAATCCGCTCGCTGGAAGCACTGGAACGGACGCTGGAAGACGACTTCACCCTGTTTACCGCGCAGGGAGGCGCGGAAGCACTGGCCATTCTGGAATCGGAATTCATCCAGGTGGTGGTCAGCGACCAGCGCATGCCGGACATGAGCGGCGTGGAATTCCTCAAACAGGTACGCGAGCGCTGCCCGCAGGTCATCCGCATCATCCTGTCCGGCTACACCGACAACGCCGACATTATCGCCGCCGTCAACGATGCCGGCATCTACCAGTACCTGCTCAAGCCCTGGAGGCCGGAATCGCTGCTGCTGACCGTGCAGGGCGCGGTGGAGCTATTCCGCCTGCAGCAGGAAAACGAGCTGCTCAATATCGAGCTGAAAGCCTCCGAACCCTGGCTCAAGGTCAAGGTGGACAGCAAGCGCGAGCAGATGCGCGAACGCTCGGCCATGGACAATATCGTGCGGGCGCCGGACAGCAGCATGAGCAAGATCTGCGCGCTGCTGGCGCGGGTGTCGCCGTTTGACATCTCGGTGCTGATCGAGGGCGAATCCGGCGTGGGCAAGGAATTGCTGGCGCGCGCCCTGCACTACGCCAGCCACCGCCGCGACCGCCCCTTCGTGGTGGAAAACTGCGCCGCCATGCCGGAACAGCTGCTGGAAAGCGAGCTGTTCGGCCACAAGCGCGGGGCCTTTACCGGCGCCTATCAGGACCGCATCGGCCTGTTCCAGCAAGCCGATGGCGGCACCATTTTCCTGGATGAAATCGGCGAAACCTCGCCCGCCTTCCAGGCCAAGCTGTTGCGCGTGCTGCAGGAAGGCGAAATCCGCCCGGTGGGCAGCCCGCGCCCGCTGAAAGTGAATGTGCGCGTGGTATCGGCCACCAACAAGCTGCTGCCCGAGCTGGTGCGCGCCGGGCAGTTCCGCGAAGACCTCTACTACCGGTTGTCGGCCTTTACCGTCAGCGTGCCGCCGCTGCGCGAGCGGCCACAGGACATTCCGCTGATCGCCCAGGCCCTGCTGGACGAAGCCCGCCACCACTACCAGCGTCCGGCCGCGCGCTTTGGCGAGGACACCCTGCAAGCCCTGCAGGACTACCGCTGGCCGGGCAATGTGCGCCAGCTGCGCAACGAGATCAACCGCATGCTGGTGCTGAGCGACGACGACTTGCTGGGCGCCGAGCTGCTGTCCGCCGAAGTGCTGCAAGCCGCTGCCGAAGAACAGGTGGCCGAGCTGGCTTTTCTCACCGGCCTGCCCGGCGACCTGAAAACCCGCATGGACGAGCTGGAAAAGCAGATCCTGCGCGAAACCCTCACCCGCCAACGCTGGAACAAGACCCGTGCCGCCGCCGAGCTGGGCCTGTCCCGCGTCGGCCTGCGCAACAAGCTGACCCGCTATGGCCTCGAAAAATAAACGCCTGCTGTGGCTGCAATCCGGTGGCTGCGGCGGCTGCACCCTGTCGCTGCTGAATACCGATGCCCCCAGCCTGTTCACCACACTGGCCGACATCGGCATCGAGCTGATCTGGCACCCGAGCTTTGCCGAACAAAGCCTGGATGAAGCCATGCAACTGCTGCAGCGGCTGGCTGATGGCAGCGAGCCGCTGGACATGCTCTGCCTGGAAGGCTCGGTGATGACCGGCGCCGCCGGCCGTTTCCACTTGCTGCCGGACGGTCAAAGCATGAGCACGCTGATCGAACAACTGGCCCGCCGCGCCGGCCAGGTGATAGCCGTGGGCACTTGCGCTGCCTATGGCGGCATCAGCGCTGCCGGCGACAATCTCACCGGTGCGGTGGGGCTGGACTATGCCGGCAGTCATCCCGGTGGCCTGCTGGGTGGTCATTTCCACGCCGCCGGAGGCCTGCCGGTGGTGAATATTTCCGGCTGTCCCACCCATCCGGGCTGGGTGCTGGAAACCCTGGCCTTGCTGGCGGCCGACAGCCTGCAAGCCAGCGACCTCGACCCCTTGGGCCGGCCACGCTTTTACGCCGACAAGCTGGTGCACCACGGCTGCGACAAGAACGAGTTTTACGAATTCAAGGCCAGCGCCACCGCACCGGGCCAGATGGGCTGCCTGATGGAGCATGTCGGCTGCAAGGGCACCCAGGCCCATGCCGATTGCAACAGCCGTGGCTGGAATGGCGAAGGCTCCTGCCTGACCGGCGGCTACCCCTGCATCAACTGCACCGCACCGGATTTTGCCGACCCCGGCCATGGTTTCTTCAGCACGCCGCAGGTAGCCGGCTTCCCGGTGGGCCTGCCCACCGACATGCCCAAGGCCTGGTTTGTCGCGCTGTCCACCCTGTCCAAATCGGCCACCCCAACCCGGGTCAGACAGAATGCCGTGCTGGACCGCCTGACTGTTCCCCCCTCGCTACCGAAAAAGGGCAAAGCATGAGCCGTCGCATTCTTGGCCCCTTCAACCGTGTCGAGGGCGACCTCAACATCACCCTGGACTTTGCCGATGGCAAGGTCAGCGCCGCCCGCGTCACCGCGCCGCTGTTTCGTGGCTTCGAACGCATACTGCTGGGGCGCGAGCCGCTGGACGCCCTGGCCATCGTGCCGCGCATCTGTGGCATCTGCTCGGTATCGCAATCGGTAGCGGCGGCGCATGCGCTGTCGCAGCTGTACGGCATCACGCCACCGGCCAATGGCCAGCGGGTGCTGAACCTGATCCACGCGGTGGAAAACATCGCCGATCACCTCAGCCATTTCTACCTGTTTTTCATGCCGGACTTTGCCCGTGCCGACTACCAGCAGCATGGCTGGCACAGTGAAACCCTGGCCCGCTTCAAGGCCCAGTCCGGCAGCGCCGTCGCTCCCATGCTGGAAGCACGCGCCATCCTGATGCGCTTCATGGGCAGCCTGGCCGGCCACTGGCCGCATACCCTGTGTCTGCAACCGGGCGGGGTGACCAAGGTGGTCAGCGCCGCCGAGCGGGTACGCTTGCAACAATGGCTGCGCAGCTTCCGCCGCTTTCTGGAGCAGCGCACTTTTGGCCAATCACTGGAAGCCATCGCCGCACTGGATAGCCAGGCCGCGCTGGAACACTACCGCTTAGAGACACCAGCCGCAGATTTCGGCCATTTCCTGCACCTTGCCGAGCAGCTGCAATTACACCAGCTGGGCCGCAGCTACGACCATTTCATCGCGGCGGCAGCCTATGCCGGCCCGGACGGCCCCTGGAGCCCGGCCGGGCTGTGGCAACAGGGCGTCAGCCAGCCGCTGCCGCTGGAGCAGATCAGCGAAGACAACCACAGCAGCTGGCTGGCCGGCGATGGCCCGAGCGCCCCGCTGCACACCGACACCGTGCCACTGCCGGACAAGGCCGAAGGCTATAGCTGGAGCAAGGCACCCCGCGTGGCTGGCCTTGCCGCAGAAACCGGCGCACTGGCGCGTGGCCTGCTGCGCGGCGAGCCGCTGCTGAACGAGATGGTGGCCAGTTCCGGCGGCAATGTACTGAGCCGGGTGGTGGCCAGGCTGACCGAGGTGGCGCGCATCGTGCCGCTGATGGAACACTGGCTGGCAGCACTGGAGCTGGAACAGCCCTTCCAGCAGCCCTGCCCGGCCAGCGCAGTGCACAACAGCGCCATCGGCCTGACCGAAGCCGCACGCGGCATGCTGGGCCACTGGGTGACACTGGATGCCGGCCGTATCAGCCGCTACCAGATCATCGCCCCCACCACCTGGAATTTTTCACCGCGCGACAGCAAGGAGCTGCCCGGCCCACTGGAAAAAGCGCTGGAAGGCGTGGATGCCAGCGACCCGCAAGCCCTGCAGGTTCAGCACATTGTCAGGAGTTTCGACCCATGCCAGGTCTGCACCACGCACTGAACGCGCCGGTCTGCTTGCCGGATGACAGCATGGCCGCTGCCGGACAAGAGCTGGCCGAAGCCGCCTGGATCGATGTCATCCAGCGCATGGACGAGGTATACAGCGAGCTGGTGGCCTCGCAGGAAACGCTGGAAACCAAGCACCGCGAGCTGGCAGAAGCCCATCACTTTACCGAAGGCGTGCTGGCTGCCATGACCGATGTACTGGTGGTGTGCGATACCGTGGGCAAGGTGCGCCAGGTCAACCGGGCCATGCTGCAGCTGACCGGCCACGCGGAAAGCGAGCTGGTCGGGCGCGAACTGGCCGAACTGGTGGAAGACAGCCAGGCACGCAGCCAGATCGCCACCTTGCTGGCGGCAGGTCGCAGCGATGTGCAGGATGTGGAAATCGCCCTGCCCCGGCAGCAGGGCGAGCCGGTACCGGTCACCTGGAATGTCAGCCCGCTGTACGACGGTGAAGGCCGCTACAGCGGCTTTGTCGCTGTGGGCCGCCCCATTGGCGAACTCAAGCGCGCCTATGCCCAGCTGCAAGCGGCGCATCAGGCGCTGAAATCAGCGCAGGCACAGCTGGTGCAGGCGGAAAAGATGGCTTCGCTCGGCCGGCTGGTCGCTGGCGTGGCGCATGAGCTGAACAACCCCATCAGCTTTATCCTGGGCAATGCCCACGCCATGCAGCGCTATGCCGGCAAGCTCACCCGCTATCTCAATGCCATCCACGCCCATGACCTGAGCAGCGACAACCAGGCGCTGCGCATCGAGCTGAAAATCGACCGCCTGCTGGCCGACCTGCCCTCGCTCAGCGCCGGCCTGATGGAAGGTGCCGAGCGCAGCGGCCATATCGTCGATGCGCTGAAACGCTTTTCCGCCGTGGAAGAAAACACCCGGCAGCGGGTGGATCTGGCCGATCTCACCCAGCGCGCCGTGCACTGGGTCAGCCGGGCCGCGCCGTTTCGGGTCGAGGTCAGCAGCAGCGGGCTGGATGAGCCGGCCTGGGTGTGCGGTTCGGCCAACCAGTTGCAGCAGGTATTGGTCAACCTGATCCAGAATGCTTTCGATGCCATCGAGAAAACCCCGCAGCCCACGCTGCAGCTACGACTGGAACGCGCCGGCGACATGGTGGAACTGGTCTTGCTAGACAATGGCCCCGGCATCAGCGAAGAGGCATTGCCGCTGATTTTCGACCCCTTCTTCACCACCAAGCCCATCGGCAAGGGCACCGGGCTGGGCCTGTCCATCAGCTATGGCATCGTCGAGCGTCATGGCGGCCAACTGAGCGCCGACAGCCCGCTGAGCGGCGGAGCCTGCTTTACCTTGCGCCTGCCGGCCTACCACCACTGAATCACTCTGCACCATGAAAAACGGCCTGTCCACAGGGCAGACCGTTTTGCTGAGCAGCGCGCTGCACATCAGGCAGACACGCGTTCGCCCCACAAGTCGTGTTCGCTGCAATCAACGATATCCACTTCGACAAACTGGCCGGCTTCCAGGCCGACCGCATCATCGACAAACACCAGGCCGTCGATTTCCGGCGCATCGGCATAGCTGCGGCAAATCGCCGTGCCTTCGTCGTCGATTTCGTCCACCAGTACGGTCAGGCGCTGGCCAATACGGGCTTCCAGCTTGCGGGCGCTGATTTCGGCCTGCACTTCCATGAAGCGCTCCTTGCGCGCCTCTTTGACCTCTTCCGGCACCTGATCCGGCAGTTCGTTGGCAGTTGCGCCTTCGACTGCGGAATAGGTGAAACAGCCGACGCGGTCCAGCTGGGCTTCGCGCAGGAATTGCAGCAGTTCTTCGAAGTCTTCTTCGGTTTCACCGGGGAAGCCGACGATGAAGGTGGAGCGGATCACCAACTGCGGGCAGATCTCACGCCATTTCTTGATACGGGCCAGCACATTGTCGCTGTTGGCCGGACGCTTCATCAGCTTCAGCACTTTCTGGCTGGCATGCTGGAAGGGGATATCCAGGTAAGGCAGGATCTTGCCGTCACGCATCAGCGGAATCACTTCGTCCACGTGCGGGTAGGGATAGACATAATGCAGGCGCACCCAGATGCCGTGCTTGCCCAGCTCTTCGCACAGCTCGGTCATGCGGGTCTTGACCGGACGGCCATCATGGAAGCCCAGCTTGTATTTGACATCCACGCCATAAGCCGAGGTGTCCTGCGAAATCACCAGCAGTTCCTTGACGCCGGCACGCGCCAGGCTGGCGGCTTCGCGCAGTACATCGTGTACCGGGCGGCTTTCCAGATCACCCCGCATGGACGGGATGATGCAGAAGGTGCAGCGGTGATTACAGCCTTCGGAAATCTTCAGGTAAGCGTAGTGCTTGGGGGTGAGGCGCACGCCGACATCCGGCACCAGATCGACAAAGGGGTCGTGCGGCTTGGGCAGGTAGTTGTGCACCGCCGTCATCACCTCGTCGGTGGCATGCGGGCCGGTTACCGCCAGCACCGAGGGGTGTGCGCTCTGCACCACGCCATCCTTGGCGCCCAGACAGCCGGTGACAATCACCTTGCCGTTTTCGCTCAGGGCTTCGCCAATGGCGTCCAGCGATTCGGTGACGGCCGAATCGATGAAACCACAGGTATTCACCACCACCAGGTCGGCGCCATCGTAGGAGGAGGAAATTTCATAACCTTCCGCGCGCAGGCGGGTGAGAATCTGTTCGGAATCGCTCTGAGCCTTGGGGCAGCCAAGCGAAACCATGCCGATACGAGGAGCTTTGGACATGGGGGTGTAGTGCAAAAATGAAAAACGCCAGATTATACAGCCATTTGCCACTTGATACCCAAGCATGCTTGAGCGGGAAATGGCAACAGGGTGCGGCCTGCCATCGCAGCCTGTGCCGACTGCTTTTTAACTACAAATTCTGCAAGCCAGCCCCCTGCCCCGTCTCCACGATCCAGGCGATCACAAACAGCAACCGGCAAGGCCAGGTGGCATGCTTGCGCAGCAGTTGTGGCTGCGGCTTCAAGCATCAAACCCGGCAATCTGCCGATGCCGCAAGCAGCCCGTGCCGTATCAAGTAAACTGGCGCGATACAGATAGCCGTGTCAGCACGGCAAGAGGACGCAGCATGGAACTGAGACAATTGCGCTATTTCGTCAGTGTGGTGGCGCAGGGCAGCATGGGGCGCGCCGCGCTGGAACTGGGCGTGGGGACATCGGCGCTAAGCCAGCAGATCAGCCGGCTGGAGGGCGAATTGTCCACCCGGCTATTGCAACGCACCTCCAGCGGCGTGCTGCCCACCGATGCCGGGCTGGCCTTCTGGCGGCAGGCGCAGCTGGCCATCCGCCATGCCGACGACGCCATGCGCGCCGCCCAGCTGGCGCGGCTGTCCGGCCATGTCAGCGTGGGCATGGCACCCAGCACCACCGGCGTGCTGGGCCTGCCCTTCATGGCCGCCATGCGCGCACGCTACCCGGACATCCGCCTGCATCTGGTAGAAAACCTGTCCGGCAATCTGGCCACCATGCTGGGCGCGCGCCAGCTGGACTTGGCGGTGTTGTTTCAGGAAGAGCGCACCCGGCGCTGGAGCGTGTTGCCGCTGCTGGATGAGCGGCTGTTCCTGATCTGCCGCCGCGACCTGCCGGCAGCACCCACACAGGACCACATCAGCCTGGCCGAGCTGGGCGACATTCCGCTGATCATGCCCAGTGGCCCGCATGGTTTGCGCGCCTTGCTCAACAATGCCAGCCACCAGGGCGCACACGCGCTGAACATCAGCGCGGAAATCGACGGCCTGCCGCTGCTGATGGATGCGGTGCGTGCCGGCTACGGTGCCACCATCCAGCCCGGTGCCGCCATTGCCCGCCTGCCGCCGAAGGAGTTCCGCCTGATCGACATCACCGACGCCAGCGTCAGCCGCCCCAACCTGCTGGTGAGCCTGTCCGATGACGAGCTGTCCCCGGCCGGGCTGGCCACCCGTGTTGTGCTGCAACAGGTGGCCAGCGAACTGGCCCACAGCGGCCAGTGGCCGGGAGCCACTGTTTACAATCGCTAAACACCTGTTGCCCGATCCGGTCTGGCGGCCGGGCTGAGGGCTTTTTACAGTCTCCGCTTGTCTCAGGGAGGCTGTACCCATGTTTGATGTTCTGATCATCGGCGGCGGCAACGCCGCACTCTGCGCCGCACTGATGGCCCGCGAAGCCGGGGCCTCGGTGCTGCTGCTGGAGTCCGCCCCGCGCGCCTGGCGCGGCGGCAATTCGCAGCACACCCGCAATCTGCGCTGCATGCACGACGCTCCGCAAGACGTGCAGGTGGAGGCGTATCCGGAAGAAGAATACTGGCAGGACCTGCTGCGTGTGACCGGCGGCCAGACCGACGAAGCACTGGCCCGGCTGGTGATTCGCGCCAGCGGCACTTGCCGTGACTGGATGCGCCGTCACGGCGTGCACTTTCAGCCCTCGTTGTCCGGCGCGCTGCATACCGCGCGCACCAATGCTTTCTTTATGGGCGGCGGCAAGGCGCTGGTGAATGCCTACTACCGCAGCGCGGAAAAACTGGGCGTGGTGATTCGCTACGACAGCGCGGTTGAGCGACTGGAATTACAAGATGGCCGCTTTGTTGCCGCCCACCTGCAAGGCGGCGAACGCATCAGCGCGCGCAGCTGTGTGCTGGCGGCTGGCGGTTTCGAGTCCAACCGTGAATGGCTGCGCAGCGCCTGGGGCCAGAACGATCAGGGCGACTGGCCGGCAGATAACTTTCTGATCCGCGGTACCCGTTTCAATCAGGGTGTGCTGCTCAAGTTCATGGAGCAGGCCGGGGCCGATATGGTGGGCGACCCCTCGCAATCGCACTGTGTGGCGATTGACGCCCGCGCGCCGCTGTACGATGGCGGCATCTGTACCCGGGTGGACTGTGTGTCGCTGGGCATCATGCTCAACCGCAACGCCGAGCGCTTTTACGACGAGGGCGAGGACTTCTGGCCCAAGCGCTATGCCATCTGGGGGCGGCTGGTAGCGCAACAGCCGCAGCAGATCGGCTATTCCATCATCGACTCCAAGGCCATCGGCCGCTTCATGCCGCCGGTGTTTCCCGGCAACAAGGCCGATACCCTGCCGGAGCTGGCGCGCCAGCTGGGGCTGGACGAGGCGCGCTTTGTCGACACCATCCAGCGCTACAACGCGGCCTGTCAGGCCGGGCAGTTCGACCACACCGTGCTGGACAACTGCCACACCAAAGATCTCACCCCACCGAAAAGCCACTGGGCCTTGCCGCTCAACACCCCGCCTTACTACGGCTACGCGCTGCGCCCCGGCATCACCTTTACCTATCTGGGTCTGAAAACCAATACCGACGCCGCCGTGCACTTTGCCGGCCAGCCCAGCCCCAACTTGTTTGTGGCCGGTGAAATGATGGCCGGCAATGTGCTGGGCAAAGGCTATGTCGCCGGTATCGGCATGGCCATCGGCACTGCTTTTGGTCGTATTGCCGGCAGCCGTGCCGCCCAGGCTGCTGCAGCTGCTGCAAAAGGAATCTGACATGCAACAACTCACCCGCCTGATCGACGAGGCGCAACAACTGGCCGCCGGCCAGCCAGCTTCACTGCTGAACAGCGCGGAAGCCGAAGTGGCACGCGACCTGCAAATCTGCAATGCCTGCCGTTATTGCGAGGGCTTTTGCGCGGTGTTTCCCGCCATGACCCAGCGGCTGGAATTCGGCCAGGCTGACATCCATTACCTGGCCAATCTCTGCCACAACTGCGGTGCCTGTCTGCATGCCTGTCAGTACGCTCCGCCGCATGAATTTGCCGTCAACATTCCCAAAGCCATGGCCCAGGTGCGCCAGCACAGCTATACCCGCTTTGCCTGGCCGGGCGCGCTGGGGCGGCTGTATCACCACGCCGGGCTGACCGTTGCGCTGGCGCTGGCTGGCGGCCTCGCGCTCTTCCTGCTGCTGTTGCAGGCACTGGCCCCGGCAGTGAACAGCGGCAATTTCTACGACTACTTCCCGCACCATCTGCTGGCCGGGCTGTTCGGCCCGGTATTCGGCTTTGCCGTGCTGGCGCTGGGCCTGGGTGTGCGCCGCTTCTGGCGTGACATCAGCCCGGTCGCCGCGGATATGCCGGCGGTGCTGGATGCCGGACATGCAGTGGCCACGCTGAAGTATCTGGATGGCGGCCACGGCCAGGGCTGCAATAACGCCGATGATGCCACCACCCTGTGGCGGCGGCGTTTTCACCACTTCACCTTCTACGGTTTCCTGTCCTGCTTTGCCGCCACCATCACGGCCACCGGCTACCACTATCTGCTGGGTCTGCCAGCCCCGTATGCACTGAACAGCCTGCCGGTGCTGCTGGGCATTGCGGGTGGTATCGGCCTGCTGATTGGCCCTGCCGGCCTGCTGTGGCTGAACCTGCAGCGCGACCCGCAGCATGGCGACGTACAGCAACGTCCGATGGACCGCGGCTTCATTGCCCTGCTGCTGCTCACCAGCGCCAGCGGGCTGCTATTGCCGTTTGCTCGCCACAGCCATGTGCTGGGCAGCCTGCTGGCCGTGCATCTGGGCGTGGTGATGGCACTGTTCCTCACCCTGCCCTATGGCAAGTTCGCCCACGGCATCTTCCGTAGTGCCGCCTTGCTCAAATGGGCGATCGAAAAACGTCAGCGCAAATAAATCATTCAAAAAAGCAATAAACACAACGCAACAGATGCAACAAAGGAGAGTACGCATGCAACAAGCGCTAGCCAGCCAGCACCCCGCCCAGTCCCGACTGGGTGCGGTACTGCGCGTGACCAGTGGCAATTTTCTCGAACAGTTCGATTTCTTTCTGTTCGGTTTTTATGCCAGTTATATCGGCAAGGCATTTTTCCCCACCAGCAGCGAGTTCGCCTCGCTGATGCTGACCTTTGCCGTCTTCGGTGCCGGTTTTCTGATGCGCCCGCTGGGTGCCATCGTGCTGGGTAGTTATGTGGACCGGATTGGCCGCCGGCAGGGGCTGATTGTCACGCTGGGCATCATGGCCTGTGGCACGGTGCTGATTGCCTTTGTGCCAGACTACAGCCAGATCGGGTTGGCCGCGCCCTTGCTGGTGCTGCTGGGGCGCTTGCTGCAAGGCTTTTCCGCCGGGGTGGAGCTGGGTGGGGTGTCGGTGTACCTGTCCGAGATTGCCACGCCGGGCCACAAGGGCTTTTACACCAGCTGGCAGTCTGCCAGCCAGCAGGTGGCCATCGTGGTGGCGGCGGCCATCGGCTATGGCATCCAGCTGTGGCTCAGCCCGACGCAGATTGCCGCCTGGGGCTGGCGCGTGCCGTTTTTCATCGGCTGCCTGATCATCCCGCTGATCTTCCTGCTGCGCGGTTCCTTGCAGGAAACCGATGCTTTTCTGGCGCGCAAGCACCGCCCCAGCCTGCGTGAAATCTTTGGCACCATCGGCCTGCACTGGCGCACCATCGTAGCGGGCATGTTTCTGGTATCGCTCACCACCACGCTGTTTTACTTCATCACCGTCTACACCCCCACTTTTGGCAAGAGTGTGCTGCACCTGACGGCGCAAGACAGTCTGATCGTCACCCTGTGCGTGGGCCTGTCCAATTTCTGCTGGCTGCCCATCGGCGGGGCGCTGTCCGACCGCATTGGCCGCAAGCCCTTGCTATTGGGTATTTCGCTGCTGGCTTTGCTGACCGCCTACCCGGTAATGGTGTGGCTGGCGGATGCCCCCAGCTTTGCCAGACTGCTGAGCGCGCTGTTGTGGTTCTCGTTTTTCTTCGGCATGTATAACGGCGCCATGGTGGCAGCACTGACCGAGGTAATGCCGGTGTATGTGCGCACAGTGGGCTTCTCGCTCGCCTTCAGTCTGGCCACCGCCATTTTCGGCGGGCTGACCCCGGCCGTTTCCACTGCACTGGTGGAAATGACCCACAGCAAGAGTTCACCGGCCTATTGGCTGCTGTTTGCAGCTGGCTCGGCCTGTGTGGCCACGCTGCTATTATTTGCACCACGCAAGCAGCAGCCTGCAGACTGCTGACAGCGCCGGGGGAGTCAAAGTGCGGGGCTTGGCCAGACATCCAGAAGATGTTGCCAGGACCCGCTCCCGTCCATTTATGAAAGGGCCAGATGCAATCGCTACAACTGCGCTTCGCACATGAGTGGATTGGACAAGGATGCAGCCGGCTGGCTCAGAGAGGGAAATCAAAAACTACAAAAGAAAAAACCCGTCTGGAAACGGGCTTTTTTCAGTGTGATGGATCAGGACTTGCCTGCATCATCCTTGCCGGGCGGCACATAGCCCGGGAAAGTGAAGCCACTGAATAACTGCTTGGTTTGTTCCTGCATGCGATTCTGCATTTCCAGGAACATGCCAGTACTCTGTTCCATATAGCTGGACATGACATTCTGGATCGCCGGACCCTGCAACTTCATGAATTCGCCCCACATGGTCGTGTTGAACACTGCCTTGTCGCCGTACATGGCGCGGGTTTGTTCCTGCAGTTTCTGCTGCATCTGGCCAAACAGCTGCAGGTTCTTTTCCAGGAAAGGTCCCATCATGCCCTGCATCGCCTGACCATAAAAGCGGATGAACTGTGTCAGCACTTCATAACTGAACATCGGCATTCCGCCATTTTCCTCCTCCAGGATGATCTGCAACAGCACGCTGCGCGTGATGTCATCCTGTGATTTGGCATCGACAACCTGGATATCCACGTTTTCGAGCACCAGTTGCTTCACGTCTCCCAATGTGATGTAGGAACTTGTCGCCGTGTCATACAGGCGGCGGTTCGGGTACTTCTTGATGACCCTTTTTTCAACACTCATGTAACACTCCCGGATTATTGTCGTTGGTGTTGTGCACCCGCAATTTATCATAAATACAACAAGCTAGAGCAAAACTTCTATGCCACTCGCACCGTGCGTGCTACATTTCGCACTTATTGTGCAGTGCAATATAAAACAAGAAAAAAAATCTCAGTCAACACAGAGCTTGTCGGTCTTTTCTACGAAATCCAATGATGAGGGTTAAAAACATGTTCAATACTAACGATCAACTCAGCAAAATCTCCCTGTCCGGCTTTGAAGCCGCCCTGCGCGTAGCCCAGATCTCCCTGGACAGCGCCGAGCGCCTGGTCAAGCTGAACCTGGAAGCTTCCAAGCAAACCCTGGAAGAAAACGTCAAGGTTGCCAAGGCTCTGGCCGGCGCCGGTGATGCTCAGGAAGCCCTGAACCAATTCAACCAACTGGCCAGCCAATCCGTGGACAAGGCCGTTGCCAACTCCCGCAACGTATACGAAATCGTATCCGCAGCACAAAGCGAACTGTCCAAGCTGGCTGAAGAAAACCTTGGCAGCTTCAACAAGAACCTGATCACCGCACTGGAAGGTGCTGCCAAGAACGCCCCGGCAGGTTCCGACAATGCACTGAACGCCGTCAAGACCTCGCTGGCTGCCGCCGCTGCTGCCGTAAACAGCTTCAGCAAAGCTGCCCAGCAAGTTGCAGAATTCACTGACAGCAGCATCAAGGCTGCCAGCAGCGCCACTGCCGATGCAGTAAAGACTGCCACCAAGCGCGCCTGATTCACGGCCACGCTGACTGAAAAACCCCGCTTTGGCGGGGTTTTTTGCTTTGCATGATGCAAGCAGGCCGGCGCAGGTTTACAATTATTCCTTTAGAGTTCCAGCAAAGACCACAGGTTCAACGCATGAAAATCAGCAGCAACTTTGACGCAGGCAGCATCGAAATCGTTTCCATGGAAAGTTTCGACGACATCCAGCTGCGGATTCCACATGACAATGCCTCGGACTTTGCTCAATGGTTTTATTTCCGGCTGCAAGGTGCCGCCTATCAGGCATGTACGCTGCACTTTCTCAATGCTGGCGAATGCGCCTATCCGGAAGGATGGACTGATTACGAGCTGATGGCATCCTACGACCGTATCAACTGGTTCCGTGTGCCGGCTCATTTTGATGGCCAGACCATGACGGTTGAACACGTGCCACTGGCCAATAGCGTGTATTACGCCTACTTCGAGCCCTACTCCCATGAGCAGCACCTGAATCTGCTGGGGCAGGCGCAAGGATCGGGCCTGTGCCAGATTCATGATCTGGGCTTTACCGTACAGGGCCGCGACATCAATTTGCTGACCATTGGTCATGAAGTCGAGTCTGATCTGAAAATCTGGGTCACCGCCCGCCAACACCCCGGCGAAACCATGGCCGAGTGGTTTGTCGAAGGTTTCCTGAACCGTCTGCTCGATCCGCTGGACGCCACTTCGCGCGCCCTGCTGGATAAAGCCACCTTCTACGTGGTGCCAAACATGAACCCGGATGGCTCCATCCTGGGTAATCTGCGCACCAATGCCGCCGGTGCCAATCTCAATCGCGAATGGCTGTCACCGTCGCAAGAAACCAGTCCGGAAGTACTGGTCGTACGTAATAAGATGCTGGAGACTGGTGTTGACCTGTTCCTCGACATCCACGGCGACGAAAAGCTGCCCTATGTCTTTGTAGCGGGAACAGAAGGTGTTCCGTCCTACGACGAACGCATCCGCCAGCTGGAAGACAAGTTCAAACACTACCTGATGGTGGCCAATCCGGACTTCCAGGATGAATTCGGCTATGACAAGGATGCCCCGGGCTCGGCCAATCTGAGCCTGGCCACCAACTGGGTTGGTGAAAACTTCAAGTGCCTGGCCTTTACTCTGGAAATGCCATTCAAGGACAATGCCAACCTGCCCGACGACGACTATGGCTGGAATGGCCAGCGCAGCCTGCGCATGGGCGAAGCGGCCCTGACACCAATCTACGCGGTGATCAACGAACTGCGCTGATCTCCTCGCAGCAAACAAAAAGCCGGAATCGCGATTCCGGCTTTTTCATTTCCCGCAGCATCTGCTCACTCTGCTCACATGGCCAGCGGCAACTTGTCCAGCGCCTTCACCAGCTCTATTTCCGCCAGACACCAGTCACTTCCCTTTTCCAGAACTTTACCCAAAGCTATCTGAAAATGCTTGCCGCGTGCCGTCATATAGTACTGCCGGCCTAGGGTATACACCGAGATTGGCATGATCAGCGCATTAATACGCCGCCCGCCACGGTCAAACGGTACAAACAAGGCGATATGCCCAGCCAGCCACACCATGTCTGGTGGCAAGGTGGGGTCGATCAGCTTACTGTCGGTGGGACGGATGGAGGCCGCGACCGGGCGGGTGCACAGGGTTTCCACTCCCAGGTAGATGCGCTCCCGCTGATTAGCCCGCTTGACCCGCCGCACCAAGCCCAGGCTCCAGCTGGCGCTATCGACATCACGATAGCCCACCAGACTACCCAGCGTGACCCATTCATTACCCAGAGAGTCCAGCGTCACCCCAAGCCCGCTCTGGCTGACATTCTCGACCGACCAGCGCAGGAACTCTTCACGCAAAGACGGCGAGGCTGACGCGGTATCGCCCGACATGGCAAGCGGAGCCAGCGCCAGAGTACTGCGGTCGCGCTTGCGGCTAGTCACAAAACCATAGATACGGATATTGGCAGCGTCATCAAAGCTGTCTGTATCCGCATGCCGTGCCTGTGTCTGGCTGGCCTCGTCCGGCAGGCGAATCAGTCGGTGCAGGGTTGACAGGCGATGTGCCACTTCCAGATTGCGGTTTGTCACGGCAACGCGCTCAGCGCGCTCGAAACGCATCTGCTTGGCAGACCATTCACGACACAGCATGTGCAGCAAACCAGCATCAATACCTGGCTCGATCCATGGCTTGAGCTCTGGTGGCACGCGCCCCCCCTCCATCACCGTGGCCCAGCTATGGATGATTTCCACCATATTGGCTGTACTCCAGAACCGGGCAGACTCACTGACAAAGCCAGGATTCGCACGCGCAGCAGGCTTGGCTTCCGCCAGAGTCACGGCAAAGCTGGCATCGTCACTATATTCTGGATGTAGGGACATGCGGTTGGAAACGACGCACAGCAGCTGATAAGAAAAATTGAATTGCCTCAGGCTGAGATTGCCACTACTTAACAATGACAACATCAGCATGATGAGATATTGATCCTGCACCGTCGTACCCGGACTGTCTTCCCCGAATAAAAAGACTGGAGTGGAGTCAATACGCCGCTGCTCTGCCAAACGATAAAGCTGGTTTACATTCAACCAGAAAACATCATCTGGGCTGAAGTGCCGCAGATATTGCCAGCGGGCAAACTCGCCAAAAAAATGCATCATGCGCACCAATACCAATGGCAGCATGGCACGCACCCGCTCTTCTTGCTGCATGTCGGTATCAATAGACAAGGCACGCTGATAAAACTCGAGAAACTGCTTTCCATACGCCAGTATCTGCGAGCGCAACTGCCCTTCCAGTACCTTGGGCATACGGGCATTCATGAAATATTGCGTACACAGGTTTTCATGCAGTGGCTGGATTTCCAGATTAAGCGTCAACACTGCATCCAGCAAATCTGCCGTCACATGGGGAGATAGCAGATTTACCTCGGCCAGCATCTCGGTAATTCTCTCGTGCGCAGCCGCGCCATACTCTTGTTTCAGAGTATTGGCGTAGGTTTTGGCTGCCGCAGCATTGGCCAAAGGGTCTGACTTGTTCTTTGAGCCTCGGGAGAAAAAGTCCAACATGGCGTAACTTTCAGTCTGTCATCGTGACGGGATCAGGGCGAACCCGGAGCTTGCACTAGTCGGCCATATCAGTATTTATACAAGCCGGCAAATCAGCAAGAAGAACTTACGCTACAAAACAAAAAGCGCCCGTGCAGGCGCTTTTTGTCAGGCACTGGGAAGACAGTGTCACATCAGATAGCAAGATCTTCAAGCGTTTTGCCAGCGGCTAGCAGTTCCTGAACCCAAACCGGCTTGCGACCACGACCAGTCCAGGTCAGTTCTGCACTTTCCGGATGACGATACTTGGCTTCAACCGGCTTGCGCACAACAGCACCCACCTTGCCCAGAACCTCTTCCACGCTCAGACCATAAGCCTTTGCCAGTTCGATGATCTGCTTTTTAGCCTTGGATTTTTCTTCGGATTCGCGACGCTTGATTTCGTTTTCAACGTCGCTTTTCAATGCTACCAGTTCAGTAAAGCTGAGATTGCTAATATCCATTTTGCCGCCCTTGATTATTCAGTTGGAGAACCACTGATTCAATTTAGCCAAAAGCCTATCAATTCGTCAAGGCAATGAGGTTAAATTTCGGTAAACAAAGCAATAGTTTACTCATCCTGAGTAAGATATGGCAAAGCCAGCGGCTCCAGCGCATTGATATATTCGGTTTCCAGATAAATACCCTTATCCCAGCATGCCGCCTGTACCACGACCAAAGCCTCATACTCGCAGCCTCCCACCTGACAAATTGCTGCCACCATACCAATAGACTGGTCAGGGAGTTCCGGACTGAATAACTTGTGGCCTACCACGGCAAATTGGGCCAGACGCACCTTGAATAAGCGTCGTTTCAGCTTCCCTAGGTACTGGGTACGCGCCACAATTTCCTGGCCAGGATAACAGCCCTTTTTAAAGCTGACGGCACCGATTATTTCCATATTTGCCATTTGCGGCACAAACTGCTCCTGGGTGGCCTGCGTTATCCAGGCAATCCCGGCATCGATATCACGAATAGCCCAGGCGGCGGCAGATACGGCGACTGCATCCACCTCCTGCAGCAATGCGGGCAATGGCGAATCAACCGCCGGATACACAATATACCCCCCCTCCGGCAAGGCAATCGCGACATCCCCCCCATGCTGAATGACCGCAAGTGGTAGCGCTTGCTCTGTCGCAAAATGCGTTTCCAGTTTTTGCTGAAGTGCTGCACCGCGCAAACCAGCCACTTGCACCTCTGGTGTATCCAGCAAGGTTACTTTCACTTTGGAACGCATGACAAACATGGTCAGGCGCTTGGCAATTGCAGCGGCAATATCTGCCGACAGCAACAGATAATAGCTATCTTCACACTGCCAGATAAGAAAGCTGGCCAGCATGCGGCCCTTGGCGGTGGAGTAGGTACTGAATTGCGCACGTCCCGCAGAAACCTCCCGGATATCGGCGGAAAACTGCCCCTGCAAAAAGGTTTGCGCATCGTCGCCTGCTACCCGGATGATTCCCAGGTTATCCAGCAGCGCAAGCGCGTTGCCGCTACGCACGGCAGTGACTTGTGCCAGAAAATCGGAAAATGACAGCCGCCCTTGCGGATCGATCTGTCCCTGATTTTTGTCTACCCACGACTGCCACGGCTGCTTCATGTTGCGATACCTGTGATTAAGCACACTAAATTAGTCAAGAATTTTACTTTTTTCAGCTCCTTCCTGCCAGCACCACTACGCACCTGGCCTGCATGCTGCAGTGATATTCTTTTCGGCTCATGTACTTAGTCAACACACCGTCTTCAGGTGTTTAAAAAGCTGCCATTTTCCATGGGCAAAGCGTTGACAGGCCTGATTACCATCGGTATAGTTCGCACTCTCTTGGATGTTCCCTGATAGCTCAGTTGGTAGAGCGACGGACTGTTAATCCGCAGGTCGCAGGTTCGAGCCCTGCTCGGGGAGCCAAGACCCTACAATTTGTTGTGCATTGCCGGTTATTCCCTGATAGCTCAGTTGGTAGAGCGACGGACTGTTAATCCGCAGGTCGCAGGTTCGAGCCCTGCTCGGGGAGCCACCCCCACAATGCCAAGCCAGTTTATTCCCTGATAGCTCAGTTGGTAGAGCGACGGACTGTTAATCCGCAGGTCGCAGGTTCGAGCCCTGCTCGGGGAGCCAGATAAAAGCCCGCTTTGATAGCGGGCTTTTTGCATTTGATTCATTCCCACCTTTCCCTTTTGACAAAAGCTCTGCTTCACGCAAAGAATTGTCTGGCTATCGCAGCGGTTTATTCGTGTTAAAATAAGCGTCAATTAACTCTGTATTAAACAATAACCATAGGATCAGCCATGTCCATTCTGAAGGAATTCAAGGAATTTGCTGTTAAAGGCAATGTCATCGATCTGGCCGTCGGTGTGGTCATTGGCGGTGCGTTCGGTTCCATCGTCAAATCACTGGTCGACGATGTCATCATGCCCCCCATCGGTCTACTGATCGGCAACGTCGATTTTGCCAACCTGTTCTTCGTACTGAAGGAAGGCGCCAAACAGGCTGGGCCTTACGCTTCGGTGGCAGCCGCCAAGCAGGCGGGTGCCGTGACGATGAATATCGGCCTGTTTATCAATTCGCTGGTGAGCTTCACCATTGTTGCCTTCGCCATCTTCATGCTGGTGAAAGCCATCAACAAGCTGAAGCGCGAGACGCCGGTTGAAGCAGCCCCTGCGGCAGCCACCAAGGAATGCCGTTACTGCCTGTCCAGCGTACCGGAGAAAGCCAGCCGCTGCCCTTGCTGCACATCGCAACTGGATTAACGTTTCAAACACATCCCAATAAAAAAGAGGCCATCTGGCCTCTTTTTTATTTTCTTCCGCCGCGGCCTTTATTATCCAGGCCTGCCGCCTCCAGCAGACTTCCAGGATCAAAGCCCAGGCGTAACGCCCCCCAGTGTCGGCCATCCAGAAACACCGGCAGCGTCAGCTCGGACAGGATTTCTCCGGTATCACGCATATAGGTATGCAGCAGGAAGGGTTCGGTATTGCGGGCCGACTTGAGGCCTGCAGGATCGGCAAAAATACGCTTGTCGCGACTATTCACCAAATCTTTTTGCTCGTCGCCCGTCAGTGGCTGGCTATACCAGCTGTTATGGGTAGGCGCATAACCATTACTGTCTACCAGCAAGCAGAATCGCCCGCCCACCACATCACGCACCAGACCGTCGTAATGTACTTGCACCAAGCCGGCCAGCTTCTCGTCATAGGCCGTATGGTATTTGCTTGGCTGGCTGCCGGGGATCAGTTGATAACGCTGATCGAATACATTGATGCCGGACTTTTGCTGTTGCTGCAACACTCCCTGCAACTGGTCGCGCATGCCACGTACCAAGCCGATCATGCGGTCAAATTCGCCCTCACCAATCACGAAGCGCGATACCATTTCCTGAACCTGCTCGGCCACACCGGATAATTCATCGGCCACCTGTTCGGTGTGATTGAGGCGTTCAGTTACCTGCTGCCCCAAGTCATGAATTTCCGACACATGCCGGTTTACCTGCCGATTGGTTTCAGCAAAATCTTCCATGGTGCCGGCGATTTGCGTCAGGCTGCTGGCGGTGGATTCAAAATCACCCATCATGCGACCAAAGTGTTGCGAGGCACGCGATACGACTTCGCGGGCCTGATGGGTGCCGGCCGTGATTTCATTGGTTTCCACCTGGGTGTCCGACACCAGTCCCAGCATGCCATCGATATTGCTGGAGATTTCGTCGGTGGCCTTTTTCACCTTTTCCGCCAGCTTGCGCACTTCATCAGCCACAACTGCAAAACCGCGACCGCTTTCGCCCGCACGGGCCGCCTCGATCGCCGCATTTAGCGCCAGCAGATTGGTCTGATCGGAAATATCCTTGATCAGATCGACAATAGTCTTGATGCTGGCCGAACGCTGACTCAGGTCTTCCACCGTTTCGTTGAAGTGGCTCACTTTCTGGCTGATGTCGTATATGCGGTCGGCAACCGTTTTCAGCTCATCATATGATTCGCGGGCGACATCCAGATTAGAAAGCGTGGACACGGAAATGCTTTGCGTCTGGCCGGTTACCTGATTGATACCCGTGGTGGTCTGATCGCTGGCATCACGTACGCGAGTGGCAAATTCATCCTGTCGCACGGCACTACCCAAGGATTCACTCACATTCTTGCGGGTACGGGCCGAGTCCATGGCAATACGCACGGTCATCAGCCGCACATTGCTGATGATTTCACGCATTTTCAGCTGGAAGCGGTTATAGGAAACCGAGACATCGCGAATTTCGTCATAAGTGATGGCTGGAATATCACGCGATAGATCACCCTCGCCAGCACCAATCTCATTAAAAATGCCGATAATCATTTTTAGCGGGCGCACGATGAGATAGCGCAGATACCAGACCATAAAGCAGGTGAAAGCCAAACCCAGCAGCCACAAGCAGCCACCCCAGAAAATGGCACTGTCGATACTGGATAGGATGTGCGCGGAAACCGTGCCGGGAACCGCCGGGTTATTCAGTTGGCCACGAATATCGGTCAACACCAGGTAGGAATAAGCCAGCATGATCAACTGGAACAGGCTCAAACAAAAGAAACTGCACAATTTCCTGGTCAGTGTATTGAAGAAGGTTTTTTCGACCAGGGTATATACGCGCCAGAACCAATCCATGCTCTCTCCTTACGACCTGCTGATATTGCTTGTTATATGTTTAAAGCGGGCGCTACATTTTTACCTTAAATCTGTGAAATAACCAATCCCAATTGCAATAAAAATGACGGTTATCAAGAACCATTCGCAGGTAGTTCACAGCGAGCACAAACTGTAACTACAAGATATGAAAGATTATTCTGCCAGCACGCCGCCTGCTGCAGCCTTGCGCTGCCACACCATCCAGAACTCCTGACCGGCAAACACCGGCAAGGGCGCGCCAACCGGCTGGCAGTCTTTCAGTACGAAGCCCTCAGCAAACAGTTGCTGCAGTGCATCGCGGCTCGTACCAAAGGGAGGCCCCTTGGCTTTGTCTGCCAGAAAAAACACCCCGGCCAGATAAGCGCCACTAGGAATCAATTGCATCATCTTCTGGGTATAGTCTGTCCAGCGCCGTGGCGGCAAGGCGCACAAGAAGGCCCGTTCGAATATCAGGTCGTATGTTTGCGTGGCATCAAGGGCAAAAAAGTCGGCCTGCCACAGGCGCGCCGGGCTGTCTTGCAGCGTGGTAGCCGCCCGCCGAATGGCCTCATGGCTAAAATCGATGGCATCCACCTGCATGCCGGCCTGCAACAGCCAGCGCACATCCGCCGCCGAGCCGCAGCCTGGCAGCAACACCCTGCAGCCCGACGGCAGGCTGGTGATGAAGCGCTGCATATGCGCATCCGGCTGCGCCCCCTCCCATGGTGTGACACCCTGCTGGTAGCGCACATCCCAGAAATCCGGCAAGGAACTGTCCTGCGCCATATTTCAGCTCTCCATTAACTACTAATTGACTAGCGCTGCATACTGACGCAATTGCGCCGTGATGCCATCTAGGCCTTGCTGTACATCCAGTGGCAAGGCCCGGCCATCTGGTAAGCGCAGTTGCACACCAGCAGACTGCATGCGAATGAACAAGGGCCGCCCGGCTAGCGGCAGCACCCCCCACTCTTCACCATCCAGTTGCTGCAGATCGAGTAGCACGCCCAGCCCTTCCGCGATATCCAGCAACGGTTGGCGTTGCGGCAACTGCAGCCAGACCTGCTCACGTGCGTTCTCATCCATGAAGCACCAGTTGGAAATCTCGGCAAAGCTGCGGCCACAGCCCCGGCAGACATTGTCACCCACGGCGGTGGTGCAACGGGCGATACAGGGGGAGTCTGGACGCTCAAGCGCCATGCGCCACTCCTGGCTGAAACACTTCTGTCATATTTCTTGACTTTCCCAATATAAATGTCAGATAAATGAAAAATCGCTGCAACAATATAGACACAAATGCCACGCAACGAATTATTGGTGTTTCGAATACTACGCATTTTGCGCCTGAAGCAGGTGCAATATCTGGACGAGCGCCAGCTCATCGCAGCTATCCGCCGCGAAACCGGTGATGAATTCAGTGACCTGACCATTCATGAACATCTGCGCCATATGCAGCAGCATGGTCTGCTCAAGCCCATCAATCTGCGTCAGCTAAATGGCTATGCCCTTGACTGGGCCGGTTACGACTATCTGGATGCCTCCTGAACAAGCTTTATTACCGACATCCGCAGCTCACCGCTGCACGGCACCAACAGCGTGATACAAATGAAAAACCCCGACGAGCGGGGTTTTTCAGTTAATGGCCAAGTGGCCGGTACAGGCATACCCGGTCATCGCAACGATGACCGTATTGTAACCGCCAGTCATGGCGGCGACCTGCTTTCTTGCGAACTCGCGACAGCCAATTCCTCCTCGCTCAGCAAGCGGGACAGCGTGACAAAGCGCATCCCTTCCGCCGACTCCAGCGAAAAGCCGCCGCCACGCCCCGGCAGGGCATCTATGGTCAGTACACAGTTCTGCCAATAGCCATACAGAAATTCACTGATGTAAAAAGGGCAGCCGCCGATTTCTCCCAACAGGATGTCATGATCGCCAACACGGAATTCCTGCTGGGTAAAACACAGTGGTGCACTGCCGTCACAGCATCCGCCGGACTGGTGAAACAGCAAGGCACCATGGCGCTGGCACAACACCGACAATAGTTCCGCAGCACGCTCTGTCATGTTGACGCGGGAAATCATGTCACCCCTTTTTGCGAGAAACCGGCGGCGCCAAAGCGAGAGCGGCTCGCGCCACCCCCGAGGAGGACCGCTGCTTGCAAGCGGCCACCCGCCTAGCGGCGATGACCGTGAAAAGAAAGGCTGCCGGCAAGCCGCTGATGCGCACCTTGCCACACCAGCGGCCAGCGGCAGGCAAAGACTGCTTAGAAGAAGCCCAGCGCCTTCGGGCTGTAACTCACCAGCAGATTCTTGGTTTGCTGGTAGTGATCGAGCATCATTTTGTGGGTTTCGCGACCAATACCGGACTTCTTGTAGCCACCAAAGGCAGCATGCGCCGGATACAGGTGGTAGCAGTTGGTCCACACCCGGCCAGCCTTGATTTCGCGGCCCATACGGTAGGCAGTATTACCATCGCGGGTCCACACGCCTGCTCCCAGGCCAAAGGCGCTGTCATTGGCAATGTGCAGTGCTTCTTCCTTATCCTTGAAGGAAGTCACGGCAACAACCGGGCCAAAGATTTCCTCCTGGAACACGCGCATCTTGTTATGGCCGGCCAGGATGGTGGGCTGCACATAGAAGCCCTCTGCCAGTTGGCCACCCAATTGGGCCTGGCCGCCGCCAGTCAATACCTGCGCACCTTCGGCACGACCGATGTCGATGTAAGACAGGATCTTGTCCAGCTGCTCACGCGAGGCCTGGGCGCCGATCATGGTGGCCATGTCCAGCGGATTGCCCTGCTTGATGGCTTTGACACGGGCGACTGCGCGCTCCATGAAGGCATCGTAGATCGACTCCTGCACCAGCACTCGCGACGGGCAGGTACATACTTCGCCTTGGTTCAGGGCAAACATGGCGAAGCCTTCCAGTGCCTTGTCGAAGTAGTCGTCATCTTCGCGCATTACATCTTCAAAGAAGATATTGGGCGACTTGCCGCCCAGCTCCAGTGTCACCGGAATGATGTTTTCGGCAGCATATTGCATGATCAGGCGGCCGGTGCCGGTTTCTCCAGTGAAGGCCACCTTGGCAATGCGCGGGTTGGTGGCCAGCGGCTTGCCGGCTTCCACACCAAAGCCGTTCACCACATTGAGCACACCATCGGGCAATAGGTCGGCAATGACTTCCATCAGCACCAGAATGGCCATCGGGGTTTGCTCGGCCGGCTTGAGCACCACGCAGTTGCCGGCGGCCAGCGCCGGGGCCAGCTTCCAGGCGGCCATCAGCAGCGGGAAATTCCAGGGAATGATCTGGCCCACCACGCCCAGCGGCTCGTGGTAGTGATAAGCCACGGTGTCTTCGTCCAGCTCGGACAGCGAGCCTTCCTGGGCACGCAGACAAGCGGCAAAGTAGCGGAAGTGATCCACCGCCAGTGGCAGGTCGGCAGCATTGGTTTCGCGGATAGGCTTGCCGTTGTCCAGTGTTTCCACCAGCGCCAGGAAGGGCAGGTACTCTTCCATGCGGTCGGCAACCTTCAGCAGTACATTGGCGCGCACTGCCGGTGCGATACGGCCCCAGCGATCGGCGGCAGCATGCGCGGCATCCAGAGCCAGTTCGATATCGGCAGCCGTGGAGCGGGCAATGTCACATAGCGGCTTGCCATCAATCGGGCTGATATTGGTGAAATACTGCCCTTGTACCGGTGCCACCCAGCGGCCACCAATGAAGTTGTCGTAACGGGATTTCAGCGGGACTTTCTTGCTGAGTGCTGCGAGCGCTTGCTGATACATGACGTTGCCTCCTGGCTATTAGAATCGGAGCGCCGGCTGTGACAACCGGCTGCCAGGTCATTGTGCGAAATTACCTCGCCCCCCTCTATTCGACTTTGGTCTTAGAACCGTCCGGCATCACTGCAGTGCGCAGCCCGCATCTGCAGTGCCAATGCACAGCCTGCTCATTGGCTCCCGCGCTGCAGTAAAGCCAGCTTGCCCAGATGGCCAATCAGCGCCCGCAGCTTGGCCGGCCGCACCGGCTTGCTAAGCAAGGACCAGCCTTCAGCAGCGATTTCGGCAGCCACTTCCGGGCTGCGATCGGCCGTGATGATGGCAGCAGGGATCTGCAACTGCAGCTGCTGGCACAAAGCCAGGATGACTTGCGGCCCACTGACGCCATGGTCCAAATGATAGTCAGCCAGAATCACGTCCGGCGGGCTGCTCAGTTGTGCCAGCAAGGCCTGGGCCTCAGCCAGTCCGGCCGCCGCCAGCGGCAGACAGCCCCAGCCGGAGAGCAAGGTGGTCATGCCAGCCAGAATCGCCGGCTCGTTGTCGATCAGCAAAATCGTCAGTCCCTGCAATTCTGATGGCAGTACCGTGCTGATCCCCTCCTGCTGCCGTGGCATGGCACTGGCGGCAGCCTGCTCGCCATAGGGCAGCACGATGCCGAAAAACGAGCCGCGCCCATGCTGTGAGCGTACTTCCAGCCGGTGTTGCAAGCGCGTGGCCAGCCGCTTGACGATGGCCAGTCCCAGCCCCAGCCCCTTGCTGCACATGGCACGGTGCTCGGGCAGGCGCTGGAACTCTTCAAAAACCTGCGCCAGCTTGTCGGCCGGAATGCCCTGCCCCTGATCCCACACACCAACCAGCACGCCTTCAGTGGTACGCCGCGCCGCCAGCAATAGCCGGCCATGCTCGCTGTAACGCAAGGCATTGCTGAGGAAATTGCGCAGGATACGGCTGAGCAAAACCCAGTCGCTGTACACCACGGCACCGCACAGATGGCTGCGCAGGCTCAGCCCCCGCTCGGCCACCAGCGGGCTGAATTCGATACTGAGCTGGCGCAGCAGCTGGTCGATATGAAAATGACTGCGCTCCACCTCGATGGCACCGGCATCGATGCGCGACAGCTCCAGCAGAGTGTTGATCAGATCATCCACCGCCTCCAGCGAAGTGGCCGCATGCTGCACCAACCGCATGTTTTCGCCGCTGGCTTCGCGTTCGGCCAGGCTGGCCACAAACAGCCGTGCAGCATTCAGCGGTTGCAGCAGATCGTGGCTGGCGGCAGCAAAAAAGCGTGTCTTGCTGCGATTGGCTTCTTCGGCGGCCACAATCGCCTCGCGTAACTGGGTATTGGCCTGACGCAACTCGACAGTACGCTCGGTGACGCTCTGTTCCAGCTCTTCCTTGGCCTGCTGCAGCACCTGCTCGGCTCGTCGGGTTTGGGTAATGTCCTGGATCAGCGCGTAGAAGCCATGCACTACGCCATCCTCGCCGATATGCGGGATAAAGGCAGCTTGGGCATACTCCACCGAGCGCTTGGGTGCAGGCATTTTCAGCTCAAATACCGACGACACCCCGGCCAGCGCGCGTTCGACAAAATGCCGGCGCGGGTCGTACAAAGCCGGCCCCAGCACCTCGCGCAGGGTCCGGCCATTGATTTCCTGCACCGGCAGGCCAAACCAGTCTTCGTAGCCTTTGTTGGTAAAGCGGTAAACCTGGTCTTTGTCGACATAGGAAATCAGTGCCGGCAGCGCATCGGTAATCAGCCGCAGCTTGGACTCACTCTCGCGCAAGGCCAGTTCATCGCGCTTGCGGGCGGTAACATCGCTGCAGGTAATCACAAAGCCGGCATTGGGCATGGGACAGGATTCGATTTCCAGCACCAGGCCGCTAACCGTTTCCACTTCGTAACTACCATTGACCGGGCAGAGCAGCGGTATTTCCGCACTGGCCGGCAAGGCCTGCCCCACGCGCAAAATCGCCGGCGACAGCCCGGCCAGCTCGCAGAAACGGTGATTCCAGGCCAGCAGCAGTGAATGATGATCAAACACCGCAATACCCTGGCGCAGGCTGTTGACGGTAGCCTCCAGCAACTGGCGGTGTGCCGCCTGATCCTGCTGTCGCAGCCGCTGCTCCTGCCGCTTGATTTCGCTGATATCGGTATAAATGGCCACGCGGCCGCCATCGGCAGTCTGGCGTTCGCTGATACGCAAATAGCGGCCATCGCTGAGCGCTTCCAGATAGCTGCCACTACTGTCACGGTGCAGCTGGATGCGTTGCTGGCGCCAGTGCTCGACCTGACCCAAGGCCTCGAGCGCACTGCCGGAGTCGGCCAGATGATCGAGGTATTCGGCAAACTGCATGCCGCTGCGCACATGCCGCCGCAATGCCGGCTGCAGCTCGACAAAGCGCTGATTGAAACGCACCAGCCTGTCGTGCTGGTCCCACTGGGCAAAGCCGTCGGCGATGGTATCCACCGCCACCCCCAGCCGGTTATTGGCTTGCTCGGCAGCAAGGCGGGCTTCTTCCAGTGCGATATTGCTGGTTTTCAGCTCATTCATCGTGCGTTCCAGCGCGTGGGTACGCTCCTGGATACGTTTTTCCAGCTCGGCCGACACCTGGAAGATAGTAAAGGAATTGCCATTGTCGGCCATGCCGCTCTCCACGCGGTAGATCAGCGCCTTGTTGATCTTGCGTAGTTTGGCATTGTCCTTTTCCAGCCGGGCAATGTGCTGCAGCAGCTGTGATGGATCAGCTACCGATAAATCCAGCTCCTGCTCCATCATTCTGCTCCGTGTATTGTGGCCGTCCCTGTGGCATAGCCAATGGCAATGCCGGTGAAGGTCTGATTGACATGCATGGCATTGAACTGCTCGCCGTAGGTGTTAAAGCCCACCACCCGGTTTTGCACCAGCAAAGCGGACAGGCGGCTTTGCGCGGCGGTATTGCTGATCATGATGCGCCGCAGGATGCAGTCACAGCCCAGCACCACCTGTAGGCCACCCAGCTTGCCACGGACCTGGGCAAACGTGTGGGCCAGGCTACCCACCAGATCTTGCTGTTCGGTACCGGACAGCACCACGCCCTCGTCCACGCTGCAGAAAAAGGACAGCGACAAGTCATCGTTAACGCGCTGGATGGAACGCGCATACGGCACGCCCCCCACTTGCAAGACCAGCGGGTGAGCGGCAAAGGTGTGCGGGTCCAACCGCTCGGGGTCCAGCCCCAGC
Source organism: Aquitalea aquatica (assembly GCF_013911085.1). Classification (GTDB taxonomy): domain Bacteria; phylum Pseudomonadota; class Gammaproteobacteria; order Burkholderiales; family Chromobacteriaceae; genus Aquitalea; species Aquitalea aquatica. The sequence goes on along the minus strand of NZ_JACERN010000014.1, from coordinate 48,774 downwards.
AGCCGGCAGTATTCCGCCGCCGCCGGTTCGGCATTGATTTCGGTAACCAGACGGCTGTCGGCATCGGCCTCGGTAATCACCATGCGCTCGCCACTGCGGGCGGCATGCTCGGACTTGAACATTTCGAAAGGATGACGGCTGGACACCATCACAAAAGCTGCGCTATTGCTGTGAAAACGGCCGTCCAGCAGGATGGCGGTGTTTTCGAAGCGCATATTGTCGCCGGCAGACCCGCCCAGCAAGGGAATATGTCCCAGCGCTGACGACAAGCGACTGGCCACCCGCTCCTCGCAGGCCGCCAGCCCGTCGATCAGCATCAGGGCAAAGCTGTTGCGGTCGATGGCCTGGCCGCTCTTGCGCGCCAGCTCATGCCGCGAAGTCATCACGGCTTCGAAGGCATCGGCCAGTTCGAAGGCATGCAGATTATCCAGCCGGGTTGCCACGGCAAAGAAGTCGGGTTCGGCAAAACTCACCCCGCTGATACTGCCCTGCTGATAGCCATGGCAGCCAATCTCACCGGCCGTGGTGCACCCCACCACCAGTGCATTACCAAAATAGCGGTGCAAGCTGGGGCCGAGGCTGGCCAGATCATAGGCCGGGGAAATAAACAGCAATACCAGTGCCAGATCCGGCTGATGCAGCTGCTGAAACAGCTCGGCAGCGGCCAGTGCGGGGTCCTGCTGCTGGGTACTGCCCAGCAACACCAGGCTATTCTCCATCTTGTCTCCACCTTGCCGCCGCGCCACAGCGGGCGACGGCCTTGTCATTCTATTGACCGGTCTTTGCCAGTTTAACCATGCCATGCCCACAGCACGGCCTTGCCCCAGAAGGGATTGAGGCAGAGCGGTGGCTAACACGAACAGACAGCTTCATTCTAGCGTGATCAGCAAGCCAGATCGGCTAAGGCTGCACGCAAGCAGCTGTGCAACATACGATGTGCGCCAGTCATGCAGCGGACATGCTGCCAGCATTGGCCGATTCAGGCTATAGTCTTGGACGCCGCCGCTGCCGGGCGCGCTATTTTTGCGAGACTGAATCGATATGGAAATGAGTGTACTGATTGCCGACGACCACCCGCTGTTTCGCGAAGCCTTGAAGGACGTGGTGCGGGAAGTATTTGGCGCGGACATCCGCCTGATCGAATGTACCTCGCTGGCGGAAGCCAGCGCTGCCATCCACGACGATAGCCTGGAGCTGGCACTACTCGACCTCAACATGCCGGGCATGCAGGGGCTGAACGGCGTCGCCTGCCTGCGCCGCGCCGCGCCGATTGTGCCGCTGGTGGTGGTGTCGGCCGACGAGCGCAGCGAAGTGGTACAAGCCGCACTGGCGCTGGGCGTTTGCGGTTTCATTCCCAAATCCACCCCGCGCCAGCAAATGGCCGAGGCGGTACGCCGCATCAGTGCCGATGGTGAAATCTATCAGCCCCCCTCCCTCGCCGGCCACGACACCAACAGCCCCACCGCCATCCCTCTCACGGCCGAACAGCAAGCTATGCAAACCCGGCTAGCCAGCCTGACCCGCCAGGAGCGCTGCGTGCTGGAGGGCATTGTCGCCGGCAAGCCCAACAAGATCGTGGCGCACGAACTGAATATCGCCGAGAGCACGGTCAAGGCACATGTTTCCGCCATCCTGCGTAAGCTGGAAGTCAGTAGCCGCACTCAGGCGGTGATCAAGGCCGGGCCGCTACTGGAATAAGGCTGGACAGCGCTGGCCAAGGCCTGCCCGCAAAGACAAGGCCCCGCGGCAAACCAATGCGCGGGGCCTTGTTCATCAGCAGAGTCAATCAGACCTGATACTGCGCCACCGCCTTGCTCATACGCTCCACATTCAGCTGCAAGCGGCTCGATGCGGCTTCGGTGGCATGTGCCACCTCCAGGTTTTTACCCGTCAAGGCCGCCATAGACTCCAGCCCCTTGCCCATCAGATCCATCCCTATTTTCTGTTCATCCGCAGAATGGCTGATTTCCGCCACCATACTGACGGCTCTTGCCATTTGCACACTGATTTCATCCAGCACCGTATGCGCCTGATGCACCAGCTCGACACTGGTGCCCACCTGCGCCGCGCTCTGGCGCATGCCGGTCACCGAACCCACGGTATCCGCCTGGATCCGTGAAATCATCTTGTCGATTTCCTGGGTGGCATTGGCAGTACGCTCTGCCAGCTTGCGCACTTCGTCGGCTACCACGGCAAAGCCACGTCCGGTTTCACCAGCACGGGCAGCCTCGATGGCGGCATTTAGCGCCAGCAGATTGGTCTGGTCGGCAATATCCTTGATGACACTGGCTACCTTGCCGATATCTTCAGTACGTTGCCCCAGTTTTTCCACGGTCTCGGCCGAGCTGGCAACAGTAGCCGCCAGTTCGTGAATGGTTTCACTGGCGCGCTCCGACAAGCGTGCCGCCTCCCCTGCCTTGCTGCCAACATCACGAGTCACCGCTTCGGTATCGTGGGCATGCTGCGCGATCAAGCCAATCGATGTCGCCAGTTGTTCAATCGTGGCGGCTGAGGCCGTCGTCTTTTCGGTTTGCAACGATGCCGACGAAACCAGCGACACCACGCTCTGGTTGAGATTGTCCGAGGTATCCTGCACATTCCGTGCAGAGTTCAGCATCACCTGAATGGTGGCACCGACGGCAGCCGTCTGATTATCTAGCTCAGCTGCGATCTTGCTGATCAAATCCCTGCGCGTTGGCTGCAAATTGGCGCGCAAATTGCCGGTTTTAAGCAAATCCTGCAAAAAATGCTGGATGCGCGTCAGGCGACCAAGCACCCCAGGCAGGATGTATAGCACTGCCACCAGGCAGCACAACAGGGCCAATACCGCCGTCCCCTGAAACCAGGGCATAAAGCTGCTCTGGCTACTAGCGACCAGACCCAGCAGCAAAGCCAGTACAGCAAGCACCAACACTGCATTCAGCTGAAAAGTAAAGCCACTTACCGCTTGCACCAGGGGCGGCCGCTTCTTCACCACCGCACCGTTTTCGATAGACAAAGAACCATCACCTTGGCGGATACGCCGATACAGCAGTTCGGCGGCTGCGACTTCATCACGCCCAGGAAGCGTACGTACCGACTGGTAACCGACAATCTGCCCATGTTCGCGCACCGCTGAGGCATTGGCCCGCACCCAGTAGAAACCACCATCTTTACGCCGGTTCTTCACCAGGCCACGCCAGGGCCGCCCGTCCTTGAGATTGCGCCACATATCGGCAAAGGCTTCTTCCGGCATGTCGGGATGGCGAATAAGGTTATGTGGCTGGCCAACCATCTCCTCTTGCTCGAAGCCACTGATCTGGGCAAAGGCTTTATTGGCCTCGACAATATTGCCTTGTGTATCGGTACGAGAATAAATGAACACACCATCCGGAACGATGGTTTCCTGCTGACTGACGGGCTGATTGTTTCGCATATCTTTTTGTTTTACTTGGTCTTTATCAGAAAACATCGTGCCGAAACCAGGGAGAATAATATTTACTTACCCTGCTGGCTTTCTGGCGCAATGGCAACCCACTTAGGCTTTGATTGAATACGGGCAAATCATAAGCCGATTAAACCCGAGCATGATTAAAGTTATGCTGACGCAGAACAAAAACAATAATAATTGTGTGGTTTTTGCACCTAAAGCACATTTGCCGCTTGCCCAAGTACCAAAATACCCCATACCGAATTCCGCATACGAACAAGCAAGAAGACATTACTGAGGAGCAAGTGAAATACGGCCGTATCACGCAATAAACAAGCGTACGAATAATAGAAACTACAGATAGACTGATCCACGGATTACTTAGAATAAAATCGCGTTAAAATCAGTACATGAATGAGTAGAAAACAAAAAAGCCACCCCGTAGGATGGCTTAATGTTGGTATTGCTTTGGTCTTGTGGTCGGGGTGAGAAGATTCGAACTTCCGACCCCCTGCACCCCATGCGCAACTGCAGGCGCGCACAAGATATTGATTTAAAACATCATTCCAGAGTGAGCGTCTAATATTTCTTGCGTAGCAACCTGCCCGGCAACCCCTATTTTGCATAGGGTCGTCAGGCGGTATTAGAAGGTTTCTGCCCATGGTCAGAGGCGGCCGGCAGCTTCATCTCCACCTCACTGACCGGCACCTCGCGCAGCTTGATGTACGCCTCGGTCATAGCCTCATCGGCATGTGCCGCCCCGACCGATATCTGCGTCATCGAGTAGCCCACCTTCTTGGCGTCGGTCATCGCCTTGGCCCGCAAGTCCTTCAGTGTTGCATCCTGGATTCCTGCCCGTTCCCGCGCCCGAGTCCACGCAGTGCCGATGCCGTGGGCCGTATAGGGCTTGCCTTTTCCGTTGCATATGATATAGGGCGACCGGGTCACCCCTTCCTTTATATCTCTTCCTTGTGCCCAAGCTACCTTGGCCTGCTGCAAAACGGCCCATATCTGGCCGGTCATCGGCACAAACACCTTGGCACCGCTGCTGTGCTCAGTCTTGGTCGGGGTGAACAATATCCCCTTCTCAGTGATGTCGGACCACTTTAGCAGCCTGATTTCCGTGGTGCGCTGGTACATCAGATAGCACAGGTCGATGTAGCACTGCACCATCAGGCCGCTGCGATTGACTCGGCCATTCTTGCCGATCAGCAAAGCTTGGCGGATGGCGTTGTATTCCTTGTCCGTGATGTAGCGCATCCGGCGCTTCGGCTTCTTGATACTGACTTCCCGCACCGGGTTATCCGTGCGCAGGCCCCGCCGGCATGCCCAGCGGAAGAAGTCAGACAGCCGGGAGTGATATACCTGCCCCATGCGCCGCCCCTCCCAGTCATCCACAAACTTGGCCACATCCACCGGCAGCACCTGATCGACATTGAACTCAAAGAACGCTTTCTCGATGACCGATGAGACGCTCAGCAAGTTCTTGTTGCCGTTCTCATGGATTTTGGCCCGTGCCTCCTCCTTCGGCTTCTGCTTGTCTCGCTCCTCGATCATCGCGGCCATGTACTTGCGGAAATGCCGCGGGAAATCCCCTTCATCACCCTCGGCGCGGTTGTGATCAAGAATCAGCTGAGCCAGGCGGCGTGCCTCCACTTCACCGTCGGTAATCGGGCAAAGGCTGTGCCATTTCTTGGCTTTGCCATCGGCAGGACTGATCAGGGCCTCTGCCGCGAAAAGGTAGAAGCGCTTACCTTTCGTGTATATCCGCGACAAGGTAAGGCCTCTGTTTGTCTGCCGTGGTCTGCTCATCTTGCATTCCTTACTGTTGGGCGGCGTACTGCCGGCTGTGCTTGCGGTCCAGAATACAGGCCACACTGTTTTGCCAGCAGGTCTTGATAGGTCTGCTCGGTCATGATCGGTCCTGCCTGATCGCAGGGTACGTCCACGCCAAAATGCGCTTTAAACCAGCGCGCCTGGGCCGAACGATTCTTCCGTCCGGTCAGCTTCTGGAGTTGTTCCAGGTCCATGCGGACTTTTGCCATAGTGCTTCCCCTCAAACATATTCCGAACTGCACACGCCGAAGCTCGGCGCATAGCCAAACGAACGTCCCTTGGTGTGCCGTTCGCCAATCACCGTCCCCGGTAGCCCGCGCATCGACTCCGGCACGAATTCCCGGTTCTGCCCGGCCAGGGTAGCCAGATCCTTCTTGCCCGGCTGAACGCCTGGGCGCAGGCAGCCGCATGAGACGGTCTTGCCGGAAGTCACGTTGTCGCGCTTCTTCTCGACCAGCTTCCCGCACTCGCACTGGAACAGCCAGATTGCCCGGGCGACGCCACCGGAGCTATGGACGCAGCCGGTTTTCCGGATCGCGGTCAGCATTCCGTACTTTTGCCCGTCAATGGGTTTGTTTGGTGTGGCCATCTGTTATCTCCCTTTATCTTCAATGGCTTTGACATGAGCTGTGAATGCGTTGCCAAAGGCAATTTCGGTTCCCCGCACCATGTGCAACGCCATCCGGTCAGTTAGCACCTGCTCTTCCACCTTTCCATGGCAAAAAACCCGGAACACCCGGCCGCGCGCGGAATGATCATCAAACCATTCAATGCGATCCACCGGCTTGTTGCAGACTGCGCAGACAGGAAATTCCATCCGTCACCCCCTTGCTGCATATCGCAGCAGCTCAATTTCATCACCGCGAATTTCAGCCAAGCCTTTGCTCACCAGCAGTGATATCGGAAAAGAAAGAGCCTCTTTGTCAAAGAGGCTCAGGGCGGCCATGCTGTAGATTCTGCGCTGGCCCTTGTATCGACTCATCTCTACGCAACTGACTTCGATGTCGGAGTGAGCGCAAGCGATGGCGTATGATTCCAGGTCAGTCATGGCTCAATCCTCTTGAATTCCACGACCCATACCCACGGATTAGAGTGCCAGCTGCTGGGGCCGTTGATCTGCTCCCACAGGCCGCGATAAGCAGCCTTAGCGGTATCGCCGTAGCATCCGATTTCCTCGCATGATCTGCGGGAGTGGTCGCACGGCTCCGGGAGTACGCCCTCGGCCAGCGAGTCGGCTTCGCTGATGTCTTGCAGCCGCTCCACACGCACGCTGACGATTTCCAGCAGGATGCGGCTAGCCCAGCGTGGCATGTGGATGCTGGGCCGTTTTTTCTCATTGCCGTATATAAACGGATTGAAGTTGGACGGAGTGGTGCGCTGCTCCATTGCATTGTCGGCAAAGTATCGGATCATGCATTCACTGGTTCCGCTCGGCAGGAAGTCCCACGTCTCCCGCACCCAAATTTGGTCTCCGGGTTCTCCGTATGGGCATTCGGCAAGGATCTGCCGCAGTGCGTTCGGGTAGACAAAGTGGCCGGGTCCACGAAGGCTTTTGACACCAAGCCAAGGGAAGTGCTCGGACGGAGTGGGTGGGTTTTTCATCAACCTCCGGGTTTGCGTCTTCAGGCCGGAAAGGATGGCGCGCACCATCGGTGCGCTGAAGAGGATTGGTCGCTCTTTCATTTCTTGTCTCCCTTCGGCTGCGGGGCGGCTGCGAGTGCAGCTTCATACATTGCCCAGTATCCTATTTCTTCTACGGGTGGCATGGCGTCTATCATGCTTTGCGTCGCCTCCTTCGGCACCAACTGCCACCCATCCGGCACCTGCGCGGGCGGGGCGGCATACACTTTGGTTCCCACCGGCAGGTCGCTGATTTTCTGGCTGAACCACACTGGGCCGTAAGCGCCAATTTCCCCAACCGGCTTCTGGGCCACCGCCTCACCGGCAGGCTGTACCGGCTGCAAGCCATCAATGTGGCGCTGAATGCGCTCAGCTACACGGCGCTGCAATCGGTCACTGATGGCAGTAGAGCAACCGCAATCGCTCAACACCATTTCAGCCAGTCGCATCGTGTCATACTCGGCAGGCTGGGCGCGGGCGGCTTGCCATACTTTCCACCATGTATAAACGTCCATATCCACGTAAAATCCGTCCGCATCTTTTTCTGGCTTTAGTGTGGTCTTCGCATCTACCCACGCCTCAAACTCCGCCCGCATCTTTTCGTTGCTCATCTCACTCTCCCAAAAAGTTGAGGCCCATCGCGTGGGCCTCGTTAATTGCACAATCCATAAGCGCTGCTGCATGCTGTTGGCTCGGACAGATCGGCCAGCGGGTCATATTGGCTTCCGCCGCGTGTTGTTCGGCTCCACTCGACCCGCTGCCAGATATTCCCGCGATCAACGGCGGTTCTTGTCTCGCCTGGTGCTGGCAGGAATGTCGCGGCACCGCGCTTGCTGGCCTGGCCAACAAGCCATTCCCAACTGGCAACGCGTTCAATCTCCTCTGGCCAGCGCTGGCTGATGGTGCGCAGTTCGTCCTTGCTGACGTTGATGCATGGCATGCAACCGACACGGCTGCAGCCTTGCAGATAGAGCGGGTTCGGCTGGATGCTGCGCTGGGCGCAGTAGTTGAAAACGTCGAGTGCAGTCCACTCGACCAGCGGGCGGAAGGCATGCATGCGCGGGCCGATGCGCTCTGATTTGCGGACATTTGAGCGGCGGGCCGATTCATCCCGGCGAACACCCTGCCAGCTAATGACACGATATCCGGCGTCTACAAGGTCGATTTGGTAAGCCACGGCCATATTGCGTTTCAGTTCCTCGGTGCAGAACTGCCCCTTGCGGCTGGGGAAGCGCCCCTTCCACATGCAGAGGTCAAGAAACGGATTGCCAGTCGGGTGAAGGACAGCCAGCGCCCGGCGCTTGGCCTTGTTCGTCCAGCGAACTCTCCGGCCTCCGCCTACCTTGACGGTTTTCTGTATCAAGGCGCAGAACGGTGCGCCGTTCTTCTCTTTGATCTTGAATCTGATTTTTCCAAATCCATCCCGCGCCCATACGGGGTTGCCTGCAGCATCTTCGATGCCGACGGTGTCGTATTGGCGACGGGTGCGATCATCGCGGGCAATGAACGTGCGCTTGTCTGCTATCTGCTCACTGAAATCAGCCTTGAGCCGATCAATCTGGATATCTAGAGCCTGCTCCAGGTAAGACAGGTACTCGTAGACGGCCTGATGCTCGTTGCCGGTGTCGCAGAAGATTGCGCGCAGGTTTTCCCGGGATATGCGTTCCATGGCCAGCAGCAATGTGGCAGTGCTGTCCTTGCCGCCGCTGACACTGACAACGTGCATGGCCTCCATCTCACTCCCCTTCAAAAGAGAGAAGCCCACTTGCGTGGGCTTCATTCAGTGCTGCGTTGTCAGGCTCCGGCGGGGTCTCATCGACCACCAGATCCGGCTCCGTGCGCGGTACGATGTGATGGTCCTCGCCGTAGGATTGGTAGAGATGTGTCATTTCTTCGCCTCGGCGTATTCTTCCTCGGTGATGACATGTTCTTTCACATTAATGACCTGAAAGAACGACGGGGCGCAGTGCTTTGCCTGCCATGCAGCAAGAAAGGCTTCAAGCTCGGCCTGGGCCTCCTCCGAAACATCGGGGAAGCACTCTGCATACTCCCCGCCTTCGTCGTAGCCACGATCTGCAATCATGTCGATCACGTCATCAGCACCAATCCAGTCTGTTGAGTGATATTTCACTTCGCCGACGTAGATCGTTTGTCCGGGCTGTAATTCACCGTTTTCGATTAGTTCGCATAGTGATTCGCTGGTGAAATCCTCACCGTTTTCACTCCATGCCAGTTGCACATCAGATTGCTTGCTCACGCCGCCATCCTTTCCTCTTGAGCACCGGCCACGGCCAGCACTTCCCCGTTTTCGATCCAGAAGCTGCCAATCAGCTCGTCACTCGGCATGGCCTTCTTCATGGTCCCGCACACCACAGCGCTATCCAGAGCACCGTCTTCGGCCAGGTCACACAGCAGGTCCAGCAGCTGGGAACGACCAACAAGGTCCAGCACGTCGAAGCGATCCAGCACCACCAGTTTCAGCTCGGACAGCTGGGCAATCATCAGCGCCAGCAGGGTGTCGGTGCGCCACTGCTCAGAATCGGACAGCAGGCCATAGGCGCGGCCGTCAGCGGTGATGTCCATGTCGCGGCTGATCTGGACGCGAGCCCAGCCAGCATCTTGGGAAAGGCCATGCAGCATGTCATTCACTGGGCGCAGGGAATCAGCCAGGATTTCGCCCGGGATACCATCCGGGGCCAGGGCGTCAGCAATCAGGGACCAGGCCTGCACGTCAGCGTGGTGCTTGCCGGCGTCCTTGGTCTTCTTGTCTGCCTCGGCTGCTACGCGCTGATTGGCGCGCATGGCTTCCAGGTCCGTGGCCATCTTCTTGCGACTGGCCATCAGGGTATTGATGCGGTCGCTGGCGGCTGCCAGCTGCTCGTCGGTAACAGGCTCGCCACCATCCTGCTGCTGCTGCACCTTGAGTTGTGCCTCGGCGTCTTGGGCAAGCTTCAGGTCGCGCTGGTCGTTGGCAACGGTGCGTTCCATCATGGCCAGTGATTTCTGCAACTCCGGCAGACTGGCGACATCCTCGGCGCTGGCCGGAGCGCCCTCTTCTTCCACCGGTCCATGCTGGGCCTCGTACTGATCCAGCACAGTGCAAGCGGTCAGGTAGCTGGCGCGGTCGGTACCCAGCGGCTGTTCTTCCACCACCAGGGCATTCAGGGAGCGTGCCAAGTCGTGCAACAGGCCCTTGCGCTCAGCCGGGCCGGCGCTGATCTCGGCGACGCGGTCACGCACGCTGGCCAGGTCGGCTTCATCAGCGGCCAGCTTCTTGCCGATGCTCTCCTTCTTCCCTGCCAGCTCGGTCAGCTGGGCGATCTGCCCTGCCCGGCCGGTGCTGGCTTGGTGACGGGCGCGCAGCGTGCCCATGTCCTGCTGAGCCTGTGCGACCTGGGTATCCAGAGAGGCCAGATCTTGCTCACACAGCTGGGCGGCTTCCAGATCAACGGGAAGCTTGCCAGATTTCCAGCCCTCGGCCTTCTTGTCTCCGTAGGTTTCACCGGTCACCGCGCGCCAAGCGCCCTTGGCCTCGGTTGCGCGCTGCTTGGCATGCTTCTCGGCCTCAGGAAAGCCAACGAGCACCAGCGGTAGCACGGCGTCGACCTTGTCCTGGTCGGCAGCGCGTTCCAGCAAGCGCTTTTGCGCTTCGTCGGTACTGCCAGCGCAGCCGGTCAGTGCATACAGCGCGGTGCGGCGGCCTTCGGCCGGTGCTGCGGCAAAGGCAGCCGGGGTCAGAACGTACGGCAAGCCGGCGCGGGCTTTGTCCGGGTCTTCGATGATCTTGCCGGTCATGGCCACGCCACCGTCCGGAAGGGTGACCACCGACTTGCGGCCATCGGCCAGGTTCAGCTCGATGCTGCTGGCCTTGGAGCCCTCGGCCACCAGCTGGCCGTAATCTTTCTTGAGGCTGACGCGGGTGGGCTGGCCAGACAGGGCCATCACCACTGCATCACGCAGTGAGCTTTTCCCGGTACCGTTTTTGCCGGAAACCATGGTGATCTGGGCATGCAGCTGCATGTCAGCAGTGCGCAGGCCTTCGAAGTTGGCGATTTTGATCGATTGGATTTTCATGCTGCTTGCTCCTGAATCAGGGCGATGACGTTGGCGCGGCTGGCGGCCGGCAGGCTGGCAACGGCCAGGGCGCTTTCCAGTTCGCGGATACGCTGATCGGCGGTGGCAAGCTGCTGCTCAAGCTGCTGGGCGCTCTCGGCCTCTGCGGCCAGAGCGATGTTCTTGCGGCCCAGCTCGAGCACCTGCTCTTTGAGCTCTTCGTTCTGGCGCTCAATGCCGCCGTAGTAGCTGTCCATCTTCACGTAAGAGGCGACCTTCTCCTGCATCTGGCGTACGCGAGTTTCCAGCGATTGGCGCTCCTGGTAGTTCCACTCCAGCGAGCGGTTCAATATGCTGACTTGCTCTTCCAGCACGGCATTGCGGGCCTTAACGTTTTCATGAGCAGTGCGCAGACGGTCATAGCCTGCAACCTGCTCACGCAGCTTGGCGTTGTCCTGCTCCAGCTTGGCCAGAGTCGTCTCGATCACTGCAATCAGCAGCACGTCGATGATGTTGGGTTTCATGGTGGTGGTCCTTACGCTGCAGCCAGTACGGTGCGGTTGCCATCGCTCTCCATGGCGCTGACCACACCCTGCTGTTCCATTTGCTCAATCAGGCGGGCGGCGCGGTTGTAGCCAATCCGTAGATGACGTTGCACCGAGGAAATTGACGCGCTGCGGGACTTCACCACCAGGGAAACAGCCTGCTGATAGAGGTCGTCATTGGCTTGTTCGGCCACATCATCCTTGCCCTCACCGTCCAGCAAGGAATATTGATCCGGCTCACCCTCCAGAGCATCACCTACCTCCAGATAGCTGCTGCCATCCTCGATCACAACCATCACGGAGCGGCCGGCCGTGTCGGCCAGGGCATGGGCTTCCGGGGCGTTGAACATGATCAGCTGCGCTTTGACCTCGGACTTTTCCAGGAACTGGACGCTCTTCACCTCGGCACGGAAGTTCACGCGATTGCCGGTGGCAATGCAGGTCACAGCTTTGCGGACTGCTATTTCGCAATCAGCCTGTACATTGGCCAGAACCTTTTCCTGCTCGGCCTGGCTCATGGCGCTCCAGGTGATGGCCAGATCCTTCATCTGCTTGGTGGCTGCCTTGATCAGCTCGCCCAGCAGGAACTGGCTGGCAACTGCGTTTTCCTCTTTGTCGAGGGTGATTTCGTCCAGTTGGTCGATAATTGCGTTGTTTTCGTTGGTCATGGCTGTTTCCTAAATGTTGGCGATGCGTTCGAGGTGGTGACGCTGCAGGGTGCTGATGTGCATGCCCATGCCGTACTGATTGAATCTGGACTGCATTGACTGGATGAAGCTGCGATCCCAGTCGCTATCCGCTTTGGTCTCGGCGTCATTCAGCAGCGAAGAAAGGCGCTCTGCCGTGTAGATGCAGCTGGCCGGTCTGTTCAGGGATCGCATCGAGGCTTACTCCACTTCGCGCTGGCGGCGGGTGCGAGTGGCACCACCAGCCTTCTGCTGGTTGGCAATGGTCTGCTCGACGATGTCGGCGTCCTTGTCGCTCAAGCCTCGGGCGATATCGCGGGCCTCGTCGAAAGCGCCGCGGCGGACGGCTTCCAGCGCATCGTCAAGGCCAAACATGCCGGCCTGCTGCTGACTGCCCTGCTCTTCCTGCTGGTGCTGCTGCACCGGCTCGGCTTCACGCTGCTGGCGCAGGCCTTCGGCAACGGCTTGCTGGGTCAGGACTTCGCCAGTGGTGGTATCGACATCAAAGGGCGGCTCGTCGCTGGCCACTGTCTTCTCTGCCGGGGCGGCCTGCTGGCGCAGGTCCTCGGTGGTCACGACGTAGTTGCCGCCGGCGTCCTGCGAAGCGTCGAACACGTCGCCGACCTCTTCGGCCGTCTGCAAACCCATGCCCAGCTCCGGCGCATAGGCGCGCTGCCAGAAGGCCGCTGCGCGGTAGACAAACATCTGGTCGGGCATCGTTTTCCACTTGCTGCCGTTCTTGCTGGCCCAGCCTTCGGCTTGCACCATCTCCCAGGTGACCCAGATGCCGTCCAGCCGCTCACTGGTGGCCTTCTCAATTGCCCAGGCGCGGCAGCCATAATCCTTGCCACCCGGTTCGCCACGCCATTCGTAGCGCAGCGACGAGAAGCGGCCGCAGGCATTGATGGTGGCGATCAGGAACTTGCTGGACCAGCTGGGCGTACCGTGCACGATGTACAGGTTCTGCATCACCATCAGCGGGTTGGCGCCGATACGCTGGGCCATATCCATTGCGATCATGCAGTTCGCTATCTTGTCGGCGCCGCGATACTGCTGGGGCACCAGATCGGAAGACGCGAAGGCTTTGGATACACGCTGCATCAGCTCAAAGCTCTGCAGGTCGAAGAAGCCGGCATGGACGGCCGGGGCATTGCTCACTTGCGCAGCAGGCTGGCGCAGCGCCTGCAAATTGGTGGTTTGTGCAGCAGTCATCGTGGTTATCCTTTGAACTTACATGTTGAGTGACGCGGGCAATACTTGGCAGAGCACAGCACCGACTTCGGGTTGCCGTAGAACTGGCCGCTGTGAATGATGTGGCTGGCGTGCTGTAGCAGGCCGGGGCTGTCTTCGTCACCGATCAGGGCTTCGCGGGCATTGCTGATCAGACCTACGCCCACCTTCTGGCTTGCGGCGGTCTTGCCGGTGTTCAGGCCGATGATCTGGGCAGGTGCGGTCAGCGCCTGGCCAACAGCAAACTCGGCGATCAGCTCATACACACCCATCTGCGGGCCGTGGCCGCTGGTGACTGCAATGCCATCACTGCCCACGGCGCGGGCGCCAGACTTCAAGTCGGCAATGCCCAGCTCACCATCCACGTTGCGGTAGATCCGGTCAGTGGTACCGGTCAGCACCAAGCCAAGGTCGGTAATTTCCAGCGCTTCACATGGCACTTCCACGCCCACGTAATCCTGCTTGGGTGCAATTTCGTGGCAGTAGCGGGAATGCAGGGTCAGGCCAATCGTTTCAGCGTCCTGCGGCTTGGTATCGCCCCACTCCACTTCGCCATTGCCCTGCTCGTCATCCTTGGCATACAGCGTGTCGATCAGTGCCCCGGCAGCTTCAGACGGCGTCAGCGGGTTACCATCCAGCTTGGCTTGGTCAAACAGCGCGGTACCTGCGTGAATGGCCGTGCCCAGGCGGGCGGCACCAGATGACGGCATACGCATGCGCAGCAGGTGCTTGGCTTGCCATCTCGCAGGGCAATCAAAGAGCTCCGCAAGAGACGAAGCTCGGATAGTGACAAGTTCACGCATGGCGTGCTCCTTTGGCATTACGGGTTACTTTTTCGAACTCCGGCCATGCCGGTGAATGCTCGAGACGGTGGTGAAGCTCTGTGCGGTACCGGTGCGTGCAGACCAATAGGTTGCTTGGAGCGTTGTTGGTCTTGTTGCCATCGATGTGATGAACGACCTCAGTATTCGGATTGCCACGACCGAAGTTGCGCAGCTTGCGGCCCAAGGCTTTTTCGGCGACCAGGATGTGCTCGTATTCGCGCAGACCACTCCCCAGCGTCACCCGCACATACCCATGGCTTGAGAGGTACTTGTTACCGATGGCGCGTGCAGTATTTGCGTGAGCATTAACGACGACGTTGTGGCCTTTCAGGTACTTGAGCGGCACACCGCGTACCCAGCCTTTCGAGCGGTCATTCTTGCTGGCCAGCTGTGTGTGCTGACCGCATCCGCACATGCAGTAGCCGTATGGGGTCATGCGGCTTGCTCCTTCTCTTGTGATTTCAGGTATTCCAGGACGGCTATTTCCAGCGCCCGGCAGTCGAACAGCTCAGCCGCATCGGTCGCGCTGTCTGCCAGAAACACTTCGGTTACTTCGAATCGGGCCGAATGGCCGGGGTGGAATGCTGCCGGGCGCTCAGGCGGAGTGTGATTACCGCGCACCACCAGGTTGAACCCGTCAAACTCCAGCTCGACCTGGCCACGCTGGTAGCCACGCACCAATTCGGCCTGGCGCATCAACTGGATTACCGCTGCGGATAGGTGGGACAGGCTCATGGCAACTGCTCCAGCGCCTGGGCAAAGCCCATTGCGGTAAAGAAAGCTGCTGTTAGCAGCACTGCTCCAACGATGTATTTCAGGGTTCTCATGCGCGTCGCCCCGAAATGCCGACGATGCGGCCCAGCTGCTCCAGCACCTGCAGGCAGGCGTCGCAGGTGCTTTCTGCCAGCGCAGCGATCACGTAGCGCCGGCCGTCACGTTCTGTGACTGTCACCAGGTAGGTTTTCATGTGGTTGCTCCTGGGCCGGTGGTCACCGGCGTTGGGAATAAAAAAAGCCCGCGGGGTAGCGGGCGAAGGAACTGCTGAGGAGAGACGGTTATTCGGTTTCTTTCCAGTGGCCAGATACAAGGTTTTCCGGCTTGGACTTTGCGGTTACTACGGCGGAAATACTCCAGTGCGAAAGTTTGATGCGAAGTCCTGCAAAAATGCCAAAATCGTCGCCAGCCTTGATGCCCGAGCCAGCCTCGATGCCCCAGCCAGCCTCGATGTCCTCGCCAGCCTCGATGTCCCCGCCAGCCTCGATGTCCCCGCCAGCCTCGATGTCCCCGCCAGCCTTGATACCCTCGCCAGCCTTGATGTCCTCACCAGCCTCGATGCCCTCACCAGCCTCGATGCTAAAGCCAGCCTCGATGCTAAAGCCAGCCTTGATACCCTCACCAGCCTTGATACCCTCGCCAGCCTTGATGTCCCCGCCAGCCTCGATGTCCCCGCCAGCCTCGATGCCCCAGCCAGCCTCGATGCCCCAGCCAGCCTCGATGCCCTCGCCAGCCTCGATGCCCTCGCCAGCAATCAACCAGCCCCCAACGCTCAGCGAGTTCTTGATGACGATTCGCCCTGCGAACACCAGGTGCTTACCACTGTATTCGCCGTCGATTTCCAGCACGGCATCAGTGCGGCCAGCTTTCGACAAGAGCCAGCTTGCATCGCCGATGTAGCCAAGCTCAGCTGCTTTGTTCAGCACGTTCTGGTACTCACCAGTCCCATCGGGGAATGACTCAGTAAAGTGTTCGATTCCGCTGGAGCAAGCGCCCCATTCTTTCAGCATGTCCAAGGTAATTTGCATGATCGCTCCATACGTAAAAAAACCCGCGTGAGCGGGTTGCTTGTTTTTCAGACCAGGCGATCCGCCTCTGACGAATATTGGTCGTTCAGGCGGAAGCGTCTCTCTGATTGGTGATGGAACAATAGCCCGCTCACCATGCTTGGCGGCTTTGTGGTCTAGCATTCCGCCGTATCTAACTTTTTCGCCACACAACGGGCAGCAAAGTGGATTGCGCTTTCCTTCCCTTTCCGCAGCTCTAATTGCAAGCTTTTCGGCAAGAGGCAGGTCTTCAAACCGCTTTGGCTTTACTCGCTGCTTCGATTTTTTCTTGACCGTCACGGCCAAGAGCATCTCTTCCTGCTTCTTCTCAGGAGGCTTCGGTGCAGCCGGTTTGATGACTCCGGCTCTAATCAGGGCTTCGCGTAGTGCTGTCATAGCAAGTCCTTCAAGACAGATTGATATGACTATGCCATATCCAGCGGCAACGAAAAAGCCCTACTCCGCGACTAACTCGCGGCTGTGCTTACTGTGTCAACCAACCCGCAATCAACGTTTCCCGCCTGTCACCAAGAAGGAGTTACGCCAGCCGCACCAGCAATACAGTGCGTCGTGTTGGTACTCTAGTTTTACGAGTTGGTCGCTGTCAGGTCAAAACCTTCTTGCTCCCTCGCGCACCGTAAGCCGTGCGTTTTGTTGATTGTGGTAGATCGGTGCCCTGCGTGCTGGGCTGATGGAGTAAATATACACAAACGTGTTTTCTATAGTCAACACATTTGTGTTTTTGTTGTGTTTTTTTCTGCACACAAGTCCGGGAGCTGTCATTCGTGGTGTGTTGCGCAGACGCAAAAAAGCCCGCTCAGTGGCGGGCTGATGGGAATAGACAAAGCCCCGCACGGTGGCGGGGCTCAGCTGGCCGGTTGGTTTTTATCCGATGAAGGGATGCCAGCCGATCACAGTGTGGGCTTGCGTTTGATTGGCGTCAATCGAGCTGGGCACTCACGGAGGCTATCTTTCCAATCGCCCTGGTAGCCAAAGTCTGGCGCAGGGTCCATGTCGGCATACCAGAAGTGGAAGAATGGCATAGGCTTGGGAGGGGTGAACCAGTGGGCCTGACCGTCTTCATTGATCGCCCACCACTTGGCCCCTTTCGGAGCTTGTCGCCAGTCAACTTCGAACATGGGACCTCCATACGTGAAAAAACCCGCCGGAGCGGGTTATTTTATGTGGGTAGCAAGGTAGTACGTTATCCCAACAAGACCAGTGCTGACCGTGACAAACAGGCTGGTCACAAAAGTTACAAGCTTCCAAGTCTGCGCGTTGATCTCTTTATGGAGGTCAACTCTCATAGACTGCAGGTCATCTTTGGTGGCCATCGTCTTCTCAATGACGGCCAGCCGCGTCTCCACCCCCGCGATCTTGTCGCGGGTAGTTTCGGCGAGGGCTTCCAACTTCGCTACGCGGGCTTCCATGCCGTCATTATGGCCGCCACCTCCGCCACCATCAACCGGTTTGTGAGACTGGCGCTTTTCGTCAAACTTCCTTTGAGTCCGATTAACAAAATCAGACAACTCTCTATCACTCAGCGCCATTATCTTTACCCGTTAGCAAGGTATCAATGTCCTCAACAGACCCCACAATTGCCTGAAGCAACGTCAGTGTAATTTGCAAAATAGATTCAACGTCTTTTTGATTAATTGCGCGGATTTCTGGCCCGTCCAATGACTTTACAAATTCTTCCAAGTCAGGCCGGGTTCCTTTTGCAGCATCAAGCAGGCTTCTACCTATCTTGTTTAACTGTTCTTTTTCCTGCTCATTCATACATTTCCCTTAGTGCAAGAACTACCCACCTCGCCACACCATCTTGCCGATGACGATGTCAGCGCGGCCGTCCTTGAAAGATCACCTTCCCACAGATCTGCGAATCGTCAGGGATCTTGATAATTCTCTCCGGCCACGCTGGGTTGATCGCTAGCAGGAATGTGCCTTCGTGCGTGATCTGCAAGCGCTTGAAGGTGGCCTTGTGGTCCGGGCTGCGGACAATCACATCATCGCCGTGCTCGTAGTTCCCGCGCTGGTCGATAAAGATCAGCTCTCCGTCCCGGTACTCGGGACTCATGCTTTCACCGTTTACGCGCAGGATGTAAGCGTTCGGGCCATGTGATACCGGGCACGGATACCATGCCTCCGCATCACCTGGCTGGAAATTGTCGATCACATCGCAAAACTCACCCGCCTTCACCCAGCTGATCAGCGGGAGATGGCCACGCATGTCTGGGCCTGGGCTGACGTTTTCGTCAAACGCTGCTGCGCGGCCCGGAAGCAGCTTTGGCTCTTTGCCGTAGCGCAACCATTCAACCGTCACCCCAAGCGCTTCTGATAGCTCAAGGGTGTAGCGGGATTCACCATCGCGCAGCTCTATGTTTCCAACAGTAGAGCCATGCTTTCCGCCAATCGCTCTGGAAAGCTGAGTTTGGGTCATGCCCAGTTCTTCGCGCCGTTCTTTCACGCGCTCGCCGTATGTCTTCATAAACACAATCGTATCTATATCGCCGATCACATGCGTGTTAACACCATTGGACTCTTCTACAC
This sequence comes from Aquitalea aquatica, assembly GCF_013911085.1. GTDB lineage: Bacteria > Pseudomonadota > Gammaproteobacteria > Burkholderiales > Chromobacteriaceae > Aquitalea > Aquitalea aquatica. The sequence continues at coordinate 30,201 of NZ_JACERN010000014.1, read as the reverse complement.
ATTTGTGTATGATTGGTGTTATGGACTGGACAAACATCATTCTTACCCTCGAATCGAATGGCATGACCCGCGACCAGATCGCGGAGGAAGTCGGCTGTTCTCGTTCAATGATCAACGCGCTTGCTCTTGGCCAGCGCGGTAAGCGCCTGTCCTACGAGATTGGCGTTGGTCTTAAGTCTCTTTTTGAACGCCTCGAGAACAATCGCCATGCCGCTTAACAACCAGGCCACACCGGCCGCCAATGCAAGGAGGCAAGCCATGCGTAAGCGTGACCCTCTGGTGATGGAAGCAAAAAGCCGTTTGACGGAGGCGGAATACGAAGACCTTCAGGTTGCTGCCGACATGGAAACCGGCGGGAACATTGCTGCGTACCTTCGTAAAACGATCCGCGAAAAGCTGTACGGCCAACTGGGATCAACTGTACGCGATACCCCCAGGGCCAGCAGTCCCGCAGCGGCCTGAAACGTCCCTATTCGGATGGTGAGTTATGAGCGAAGAGCACGTCGAAACCCGCATTCTGGTTCCGTCAGAACTGGCTGCGCAGGTGGAAATAGCCCGGGCAAGGGATGGGAAGCCCTTGAATGAATACTGGGTGGAAACGATGGACCGGAAATTGAACGGTGTCATCGGGATTAGGAAGAGAGAACAGCGGGACAAGGAGGCCTGAAAAGGCCCTTTGTCGTTTCTGGAAAAACAAAACCCCGCGATTGCTGTGGAGGCGTAGCGGGGTTCTGAATAACTCGGAAGTCAGAGGCAATTATGACCACAAGTAATGGGCATTTCAAGCCCACATCATCGCTGTTTTTCTTTGTGCGGGGGGCGGTATGAGCCAAGTTACCAGACCGGCCTTACGCTATCACGGCGGTAAGTTCCGTCTTGCTCCGTGGCTCATGCAGTTTTTCCCGGCACATCGCGTCTATGTAGAGCCTTTTGGTGGCGGCGCTAGCGTCTTGCTTCGTAAGGATCGCGCCCATGCCGAGGTCTACAACGATCTGGATGGCGAAGTGGTCAACTTGTTCCGTGTCATTCGTGAGCATGGCGAGCTGCTGGTGGGCCAAGTAGCACTAACCCCATTCAGTCGCAGCGAATTCCAGCAGGCTTACGAGCCATCTGACGACCCAATCGAGCAAGCTCGCCGCACCCTAATCCGTTCTTACATGGGTTTTGGCAGCGCCGGCGCATCTGGTCAGTCAACCGGATTCCGCGCCAATAGCAACCGCACCCACAAGACCCCTGCCCATGACTGGGCGGGATTCCCAGACGCGCTGGCCAGCATCGTTGATCGCTTCCGTGGCGTGGTGATCGAGAACCGCGACGCCATGGCGTGTATGCGCCAGCACGACGCCAAGACAACGCTCCATTACGTGGATCCGCCCTACGTTCACAGCACCAGAAATTTGCGCACACGCTCGCCGGCTTACAAGCACGAAATGAGCGATGACGACCACCGTGCGCTTGCCAGAGGCCTGCATACACTGCGTGGAATGGTCGTGCTGTCTGGATACCCCTGCGACCTATATGACCAGGAGCTGTTTCCAGGCTGGGAACGCCATGAATGCAAAGCCCTTGCTGATGGCGCCAAAGAGCGTACGGAGGTCGTCTGGCTCAATCCAGCATGCAGCACCGCCATCCAAGGCACGGGGCTGTTTCAAGGACTTTCAGCATGAGCAAGAAAACCAACGTCTGGATGCCGCTGTATATCGCCGACTACCTGGCGGATACCACGCGGCTGACAACCGAGCAGCACGGGGCCTACCTGCTGCTCATCATGGATTACTGGCGCAATGGCCCGTTGCCGGATGATGACGGCTCGCTGGCCAACATCACCCGGCTATCCATGCCGCAATGGAAGAAGCACCGCCCTGTGCTGGCCCGGCTGTTCCTTGTTGAGGGTGGCGAGTGGCTGCATAAGCGTGTGGATACCGAGCTTCAAGCAGCCGCTGAGAATGCTGCCAAGCATGAAGAAAGAGCAAAGAAAGCAGCTGCTGCACGATGGTCTAAGGAAAGCAAAAGCAATGCTTCAAGCAATGCTACAAGCACACCAGAAGCACAGCTTGAGGAATGCCCTTCACCATCACCTTCACCTAAACCCACTACGGAAGGTAAACCTTCCTTCGTGGGTGAGGCGCGAAATCGCACCCGCGAGGCTGCACTCGGCACCCTGGTACCCGCCAACTTCGAGCCGGATCAGAGCCATCGTGGCATTGCCCACAACATGGGCCTGGACCTGCAAGCCGAGCGCGACAAGTTCGTGGACCACTACACCTCGACTGGTGAGGTGCTGGCCGAGTGGCCTGCCAAGTTCCGCAACTGGCTGCGCAACGCCAACAAGCACGGCGACAGCAAGTACCAGCAGCAACCGGCACGCCGCACTACCGGCAGCAGCTCCAACCTGACCGACCACAACCGCGCAGCCGCTCAGCGTGCCAAGGCCATGCTCTTCGGCGAAGGCAACCAGGAGGACATCCAGCAATGACCCAGAACGACTACGACACCTTCGTCGACATGCTGCAGGCCGTGGCCGACCTGTACGGCAAGCGCCTGACCGAGTTCTCGATCGGGATCTACTGGGGCGCCCTCAAGCAGGTCGATCTCGCCGTGTTCCGCGAAGCCATGAACCGCCACGTGACCAACCCCGACAACGGCCAGTTCATGCCGAAGCCGGCTGACCTGATCCGCATGATGGCCGGCTCTAGCCAGGACAAGGCCCTGCAGGCCTGGCACAAGGTCGACAAGGCCGTGCGCCAAGTCGGCACCTACAGCAGCGTCGTGTTCGACGATCCGCTGATCCACCGCGTACTGCACGAAATGGGCGGCTGGATTTCCCTCGGCACCAAGACCGAGGACGAATGGCCGTTCGTGGCCAAGGAGTTCGAGAACCGCTACAAGGCCTTTGCCAGCCGCCAGGAGCTACCGGAATACCTGCCGGTGCTGGTGGGCATCATCGAGGCAGAGAACCGCAAGGAAGGCCACCGCGTAGAGCCGCCGATGCTGGTGGGCGATGCCAATGTGGCCATGGCCGTGATGATGTCCGGCACCAACAAGCCGGCACTGGGCATGAAGCAGATGGCCGTGGGCGAAGCCAACCGGATCATGCAGCTGGTTCACAAGCGGGATGAGAAAACCAACCCCATGGAGCAAGCAGCATGAAACCCTGCGACAGCTGCGCCCAGCGCCACAAGCACATCTACCAGATGGGCTGCCTGGCCTGCGAGGCCCGAATGCTGGCACGGATGATCAAGCCCCAGCGGCTGGCGGCATACCACCGTGCAGCTGAACGTGGCCAGGATGTGGAAGCGCTGAAAGCCAGGGTACTTGCGGAATGGAAACTCGATCAGAAAGGGAAAGCGGCATGACCACAACAATCAACTTCAACGTGCCCGGCACGCCAGTAGGCAAAGGCCGCCCCAAGGTATCCACTCGTGGCGGACGCTTCGCCCAGATGTACACGCCGGAAAAGACCGTTAACTACGAGGGGCTGGTTGCTCTATCTGCCGCTCAGGCGATGGCCGGCCGCCCACCCATCACCGGCCCTGCTCACGTAACCCTGGTCATCACGCTGCCCATTCCCGCCAGCTGGTCCAAGAAAAAGCAGGCAGCCGCGCTTCAGGGCCTGGTGTACGCGACCAAGAAGCCGGACATCGACAACGTGGAAAAGGCGCTGTTCGACGGCATGAATGGCGTGGTGTGGAAGGACGATGTACAGGCAGTGGATGTCGTGAAGTGCAAGCGCTACGGACCAACGCCAGGGGTACTGGTGGTGGTTGAAGAAATTCAGGGCGCACTGTTCGCAGCCTGACAGAAACACAGAGCAACAAGGGGGAATGGGGATGCAGTTTTCGACGATCAGAACTACGCGGGCGCAAGCAAAGGCTATCGGAGAAAAAATCTACTTTACGGGAGAGCCGTGCATTAGGGGCCATATAAGCAGAAGACGCACAGCAAATGGCATGTGCATTATGTGTATTGAATTAAAGGCTAACGATAGAAAAAAGTACGATGCCGATCGCTACAAAAATAACGCCGAATCAAAAAAGGCTGCCGTAAAGAAATACAGAGAAGAAAACAGGGATAAAGTTTTAGAAAAAAGGCGGATATACAACCTGCGCACGGCTGAGCATAAGCGCGCGTACATGGCGGATCGACGCAAATCCTTGGCCGGAACCGAAAAATACCGAGAAGAAAAACGGGCCTATTCTGAAAAAAGAAGAAAGGCAACAATCATTGCGACTCCGGCATGGGCAAATATCGAATCAATCAAACAAATATATCAGAACTGCCCATCTGGCTTTCATGTTGATCACATCATTCCGCTGCTTGGGAAAACTGTTTGCGGCCTGCACGTTGAAAGCAACCTTCAATATCTTCCCGCAAAAGAAAATTTAATCAAAGCTTCTTCGATCAGGGAGTGATTGGATCAATATGCAATTCTCCAACATTAAATCGCTCACTGGTTGGTGCTTCCAGATCGAGGCCGTGTGCCTGGTCAAAGTCCAGAAGTTCGGTGAGCAGCAGACCTCCCCCGCGTTTGCTGATGTGACGCCGCACGATCTCAAGGCTCAGGCCGCAATGGTCATGCTCAAGATCAACCGGCTGCCGGCCGAGCAGCGCGCTGTGCTCTGGGCGCTGCATGTGCAGCGGGAAACGGAGATGGTCTACCTGACTACGCACACGCCCTGCCGATTCGGCTTCAAGACGGATCTGGACATCATTCGCAAGTGGGCGACTGGTGAAGGGCCGGGTTGTCGTGAGCTGGGGGATCGTGCACATGTCAACTACCGTACCGTGCATCGCTACGAAAAAGCTGTGATCAAAGCCGTGGAGTTGCTGATGCACAAGGCGTATGCCGCGCTGGAGAAACCGCACGCGGAGATGCTTGAGCGACTTTGCTACGCCGATGCACGATCAGAATCGGCAATTCTCGGCGCAGCAGCATAGCTAGAAACGATTTTCTTAGTAAACGGCAACCCTTGCACGTCAGCAGTAAAAATAACTTCGCACAGATAGATTGTGTGGATTTTTGACTTTTCGTTTTGTCCGGGCTAATCTAGCCGTGTCGCGTTCAATAGCGCGATACGGGCTTGGTCGCCCGGAGTTTCTGGCAGACAACTGCCGCGTAAGCGGTATTTTTTCGTCTGCAGCATGGCTACACCCTCTATGGGCGGGCTGTGCGGGAGGGCGCAAGCCCTGCCGGTTCCAGGACCCGGTCGACCAACCTGCACAGTCTGCCCACCCCGTTTGGTCGCGGGACGGCAGAAATCAACACTTCTGTTCTGGAGATTTGCCATGTCTTCCACTTCCCTTGTTTTCCAAAACACCCAATTCGACGTTATTGACCAAGACGGTCAACCCTGGCTCAAAGCTGCCGACATTGCCCGCGCACTGGGTTATGCCCGCGAAGACTCGGTCAGCCGCATCTACTACCGCAATTCTGACGAATTCACTGGTGCCATGTCTGGGGCCGTCAAATTGACGGGCCCGGGAAATCTGGGAGAAATCACCGTTCGCATCTTCTCCCTGCGCGGCGCTCACCTGCTGGCCATGTTTGCCCGCACTGCCGTGGCCAAGGCGTTCCGCAAGTGGGTACTGGACATCCTCGACTCGGTAGCGAAAACCGGAGGCTACCGCCCCGAAGCCACCCGCGAAGTCCACCTGCTCGGCCTGAGTAAAGACCATCAGGACGCAGTAAAGGCGCACCACAAGGCCATTGTGTCCGCCGCCCCAGCCGACAAGCGCGCCAAGCTATCCATCACGCTGTGGTCCAGCGTCAAGTCCAAATTCGGATGCAGCTACAAGGATGTGCCGGATAGCGATTTCATCAACGTGGTCAGCCTGATGAGCCGCGTGGCCATCGAAGGAGAATGGATGCCTGCGCAGAAGGAGTTGCCACAGAAACAGACCGGTTACCTATTAACCGAGCAAGAGGCTGCTGCGCTGTCGGGCGTGTTCTCCAAAGCAGAAAGGGCGGCAGATTTGCTGAGAAGGCTTGAGGCCCCGCTACGCATGATGAAATCGCCATTGGCCGCCGGCGCTTTTGACAGTGGGCATGAAATCTGGCCATTTCTGAGCAACACCAAAAAAGTACGTGAATACTGCCGCCAGACATACCTATCCATGGAGCGCAGAGTACTCGGATAGCGCAAGCGCTTGACAAGCAAGTGTCACAAAACTACGATATTTGCAGCAGCCCGAATCACGTCCAGTGTTCGGGCTTTTGCTTTTTCAGGCCTCGCCACCGTGCGGGGCTTTGTCGTTTCTGGAGCCATCGTCATGCACATGGAACACGCCAAGTCAGTGTTAGACGCCTGCCACCTGAAGCAGGACCAGCATGTGCTCATGGCCTCCGGACGAGCTGCCCGTGTGGCTGAGATCGGCCAGACCACGATCCGCTTCGCCTACCTTGAGCCGGGCAAGCCTGACGACTATGTTGTGCTGCCCCGCCACCGCGTACCGGAGATGGTGCGCGTCTGACTCCCCCAAGATTGCCGACCCTTGATCGGAGGTGATCTATCTGCGACCGGCGAAAGCCGGTTTTCTTATTCCTCTGCGAACTAACCCCATGGAGAGGTGCATCCCATGCCGAAGTGCGGGGCGACAACCCGCAAAGGCGGGAAGTGCCAGCGCGAGGCATTACCGGGCAAGCGCCGGTGTGCCTTGCATGGCGGTAAAAGCACAGGACCGAAGAATCAGCGCGGAAACAAGAACGCCGCTAGGCCGGGCAGCCTGTACAGCCAGTACCTCACAAAGGAAGAACAGGCCATTGCTGCCAGCTTGGAGCTGGGCAGTGTTGACGAGGAGCTGCGGCTTACTCGCATCCGACTGATGCGCGCCCTGCAGCTTGAGCAAGAGCGCGGCGATACGCTGGAGCTGGTAGAAACCGTCGAACGCTCTGGCGGTGGGCCAATGGCCGCAGGCGACGAAGAAAAGCGCCAGGTGAAGGACTACGCCACCCTGATTGACCGCCTGACCGGGCGTATCGAATCGCTGGAGCTGCGCCGGGTCCAGATCCTGGCCATCCAGGCGGACACCGATCTGAAGCGCGGCAAGAATGTCCGTGATGGTGAGATGAACCAGGTTGATGTTGAGCTGAAGCGGCTGGAAATCGACAAGCAAACCCGGGCGAAGCAGTTAAGCAGCGGTGCAGTAACCAACAACATCATGCCAGTGCCAACGGCTGACAGCGTAGACAGCTGGGAGCAAGTGGCTTCGGCACAGCAAGACAAGACCTTAGGCCGATGACAGCGTACAACATTGTGTGGAAGCCGCTGCCGGGGTCGCAGTCGCTCGCCCTCTCCTGCCCTTGCAATGAGATCCTGTTCGAAGGAACCCGTGGACCAGGAAAGACCGCCGCACAGCTGGCCCGCTTCCGGCGGCTGGTCGGGCTGGGCTATGGGTCATTCTGGCGAGGCATCATCTTTGATGTCGAGTACAAGAACCTGGCTGACATCATCACGCAAAGCAAGCGGATGTACCGGCTCTTCAATGATGGTGCGCGCTTCAAATCGTCTGCATCAGAGCTCAAGTGGGTTTGGCCAACTGGCGAAGAGCTGCTTTTCCGGTTCGCCGACGATGAAGATGACTACTGGGACTACCACGGACAGGAATTCCCTTTCATTGGTTTCAATGAGCTGACCAAGCAAAAGAGCTCGGCTTTCTACGAGGCCATGATGTCTTGCCGCCGATCGTCGTTTCGGCCGCAAGACTACCAGCGGCCAGACGGATTGCTTTTGCCATCGATTCCGCTTGAGACGTTCAGCACAACCAATCCCTTTGGGATCGGTCACGCGTGGGTTAAAAAACGCTTTATTGAACCCGTGCCGCGAGGGCGCGTACTGCGCACCACGCAAACAGTTTTCAACCCACAAACCAAACAGGAAGAAGACATCACCCTGACACGGGTTGCGATCCATGGCAGCTACAAGGAAAACCCATACCTCGACCCGGTGTACGTCGCCACCCTGATGGCGATCAAAGACACAAACAAACGCAAAGCGTGGGTGGAAGGCTCATGGGACGTCACTAGCGGCGGCAGATTCGATCACCTGTGGCGTGAAGCGGTGCATGTGGTCAAACCGTTTGCAATTCCAGCTGGCTGGCGAGTCGATCGCTCGCATGACTGGGGAGAATCTAAACCATTCGCCAACCTTTGGTGGGCAGAGTCCGATGGTGCGCCAGCGGTAATTGATGGCCGCACAGTCCGCTTTCCTCGCGGGACGCTATTCCTGATTGGCGAGTGGTATGGCTGCCCGCCAGAGGAAATGAACGTCGGCTTGAATATGCCGTCATCTGATGTCGCCAGGGTCGTGAAGTGGGTCGACGCGCGGCTGACTGGCCAAATGGTAGACATGCCGGTTGCGGCCAAGGTTGGCCAGATGAACATCCAGCCTGGCATTTGTCAGCGAGTGGCATCAGGTCCGGCTGACTCTGCCATCTTCAATACTGGAGACAACGAACTTTCGATTGCCGACAAAATGAAGAAGCAAGGCGTCGAATGGATTGAGTCAGACAAGCGCCCAGGCAGCCGAATCAATGGCGCCTCCTTGTTCTGCGACATGCTAGAAGCGGCAATTAAGGGACGGGATAGCGAATCAGGCCTTCCTGAAGAACCCGCGTTCTACGTGTTTGAGAATTGCCGTGGCTGGATCAGCCGCATCCCGGTTCTGCCGCGCGATACGCGGAACCCGGATGACGTTGACACCGCCGCCGAAGATCACGACTGGGACGCGACACGCTATCGCGTGCTTGCCAAATCGCGCACCACCACACAAACCCCGCTGCGCCTGTAGCCGTGCTACGGGTCATGATCATTCAGGAAATCGCATGCAAGTCAAAAACGACGCCGTACGCAAGCCTTCGGCAGCCGTGGCAGCCATGCAGGATGACTGGCAGCTCGTGGCTGCGCTGATGGGTGGCACCAAGGCCATGCGCCACGCTGGCCAGGGCTACTTGCCCAAGTGGCCGGCTGAAGACAAAGACAGCTACGCGGCCAGATTGGCTACGGCCACCCTCTTCCCGGCCTACCAGCGTACTGTTGAGGTACTATCTGCCAAGCCATTTTCCAAGCCAATCACGGTGGATAAGGCTGTGCCAGCCGAGCTGCAGGCACTGTTCGAAAACATCGACTTGCAAGGCCGAAATCTGGACGTGTTTGCCGCCGATGTCGCTGCCGAGGCAATGGCCTACGGCATGGCCGGGATTCTGGTGGATGTGCCAGTTGCTGAAGGGGTGCGCACCCGGGCTGACGAAAAGCAGCGCGGTATCCGCCCCTATTTTGTACAAATTCATCCGGGCAACATTCTGGGCTGGAAGGCGCAGATTGATGGTGGTGAATGGAAGCTGATCCAACTGCGCTTGCTGGAGCAGTGCCTCGAGGAAGACGGCGAATTCGGCGAAAAGCTGGTCGAGCAGGTCAAGGTCTACACGCCCGGCACGTGGCAGGCCTGGCGTAAGCGCCAGTCTGCTGATGGTGAAGAATGGTTCGTCCATCAGGAAGGCGCTACCACCTACCCTGGCATCCCGTTTGTGCCGGTGTACGGCAAGCGCACCGGGTTCATGACCAGTACGCCGCCGATGCTGGAGTTGGCGCATGCCAACATTGAGCACTGGCAGAGCAAGTCGGATCAGCAATCCATTCTGCACGTTGCAAGGGTGCCGCTGCTGTTTGGTCGCCAGCTTGGCCAGACCGCCATTGTGGTCGGTGCCGGCTCTCTGGTGAGTTCAGATGCCGCAGATTCCGATCTGCGCTACGTGGAGCACAGCGGCGCCGCTATCGAGGCCGGCCGCAAGTCGCTGCTGGACCTTGAAGACCGGATGAGGCAGATCGGTGCGGAGTTGCTGGTCATCAAACCGGGCAACGTCACCGAGGCCCAGACGCTGGCCGACAACGAGCCGGGCATGTGTGCCCTGCAGCGCATCACCCAGCATCTGGAAAACGCCATTGATCAGGCACTGGCAGTGGCTGCCGAGTGGATTGGCATTACTCATGCCGGCAACATCAGCCTGTTTTCTGATTTTGGTGCCGCCACACTGGCAGAAGCACACGCCGAATTGCTGTTCAACATGGAGGCTGGCGGGTCTCTGACGCTGGAAACCCTGCTAAATGAGCTGAAGCGACGCGGTATTCTCAGCCCCGACGTGGATGTGCCGAAGGAAATAGCGAAGGCAGCCGCCCTGCCCAAGCCCACCAAATCCGAGTTGATTACCTGACCCGCCACCCGGCGGGTTTTTTCTTGCCCAAATTCGCGGATGCGATGGGGTGCCCTGGGCTGGATAGCCCATTGAATAGGTTGGATGACCATGAAACTGAAGCTTGATGATCAAGGCCATGTTGTCGTTGTTGATGGCAAGCCGGTGTACGTGCACGACGACAGCAAAGAAGTGCCGTTCGATGCAGTTGCCACCGTCAACACCATTTCCCGGCTGAACGGTGAGGCCAAGTCCCACCGTGAACGTGCCGAGGGTGCGGAAAGCCGGCTGAAGTTGTTCGAAGGTATTGATGATGCCGACGCGGCCCGCAAGGCCCTGGGCGTCGTGGCCAATCTGGACGCTAAGAAGCTGGTTGATGCCGGCGAAGTCGACAAGATCAAGGCTGAGGTATCCAAGGCGCTGGAGGCCAAATACCAGCCCTTCGTCGAAAAGGCCACTCAGCTGGAAGCCGAACTACACAGCGAGCGTATTGGCGGTGCGTTCTCACGCTCCAAGCTGATCGCCGAGAAGTTTGCAATCCCGGCTGACCTGGTACAGGCACGTTTCGGCAATGCCTTCTCGCTGGAGGATGGCAAGATCGTTGCTAAGGACTCCGCTGGCAACAAACTGTACAGCCGCTCCTCGCCAGGCGAACTGGCCAGCTTCGACGAAGCACTGGAACTGCTGGTGGATGCCTACCCGCACAAGGATCACATCCTGAAGGGCTCCGGTGCCTCTGGTAGTGGCGCTCAGGGTGGTGGTAGCGGTGCCGGCGGCAAGCGCACCGTTACCCGCGCTCAATTCAATGCCCTGCCCCCGACCGAGCAGGCCTCGACCGCCCAAGCTGCAAGCAAAGGTGAGCTGGCCCTCGTTGACTGATTTACCGCGACCGTCACGCACTGTCGTCTGTAAAGAACCCCACTTCGGTGGGGTTTTGCATTTCTGGATCTAACCCCGGATGGGGTGCCGCGAATGGGCTGGATGGCCCGATGCACGGATTCATTCACTCATCACCATTATCTGGAGATATGCCTCATGGCAAATACCTTGACCGGGTTGATCCCGACCATCTATGAATCGCTGGATATCGTGTCCCGCGAACAAATCGGCTTTATCCCGGCCGTGGCCCGCAACTCCAGCGCCGAACGCGCTGCCGTGGGCGAATCCATCCTGATTCCGATTGCTGCGCAAGGTGCGCTGGGTGACAACACCCCGAGCGTTACCGCCCCGAACACCGGTGACAGCAACATCGGCAACGTGTCGATGACCATCAGCAAATCGAAGCACTACCCGATCCGCTGGAACGGTGAAGAACAGCGCGGCCTGAACAATGCCGGGACCTACGCTGGCATCTTGAAAAACCAGTTCACCCAGGCATTCCGCACCCTGTCGAACCAGATCGAAACCGATCTGTTCGCCACTGCCTACCAGAATGCTTCCCGCGCCTACGGTACTCCCGGCACGGCCCCCTTTGGCACTGCTGGCGATCTGTCCGATATCGCCCAGGTGCGCAAGATTCTGGATGACAACGGTGCACCGCAGACCGATCTGAACCTGGTTCTGGGCTCCTCCGCCATTGCCAACCTGCGCGGCAAGCAGAACGTGCTGTTCAAGGTGAACGAATCCGGCACTGATGAACTGCTGCGCCGCGGCATCATCGGCCAACTGGAAGGCCAGATGATCCGCAACTCCAATGCGGTGCAATCGGTCGCTAAGGGCACCGGTGCCAGCTACACCACCGACACTGCTGGCTACGCCATCGGTGCCACGGCCATCAACCTGATCACCGGCTCCGGCACCATCCTGAATGGTAATACCATCACTTTTGCCGGCGACTCGAACAAGTACATCGTCACCGGTGGCATTGCGGCTGCAGGCGCCGTGACGATTGCAGCCCCTGGTTTGCTCCAAGCAATTCCGGCTTCTGCTACCGCAGTCACGGTTGGCGCTACCGCCACGCCGAACCTGTCGTTCAGCTCCAGCGCGATCCAGCTGATCACCCGCTCTCCGCAAATGCCGATTGGCCCGGATGGTAAGGCTATGGATATGGCCGATGACGTAATCCAGGTGACCGACCCGGTGAGTGGCATCGTGTTCGATGTGGCTGTGTACCGCCAGTTCATGCAGCTCGTCTACCACGTGCGTCTGGCTTGGGGCTGCCAAGCCATCAAGTCCAACCACATCGCCCAGCTGCTGGGTTAATCGACGATACAAGGGGCTTCGGCCCCTTGCCTGGAGACCATCATGGAACTGGAAACCGTAAAGATTACCGCTGACGTGACTGCTGAAAACCTGCTCGGTTACATCGTCATCAACAAAACTGATCTGACCGAAGAACATGAACTGTTCGACGAGTCGGCCAAGAAAGCCAAGGGCAAAAAGACTGCAGCGGCGACTACTGACACCAATGGTGATTGCACGACCGACACCACTACCACCCAAGGCGGCAACGAAGGGGCCTGAAAATGGCATTGACCGATGCACAGATGGCCGACACCCGCCGCTACATGGGATATGCCTTGGCCGGCACCACTATGCCGATCACCAATGATCAGGATGTGGTCTATGTGCAGTTCGGCATGGTCACCATGTCGCTTCATCAGCGGCTGACCACCCTGAGTGCCAGTGAAGAAGCGGTGCTGATCAACACCTACCTGACCCCGCTGAACAACATGGAGCAGGACATCATCGGCATTCGTGACAATCTGGACACGGCACAGGCCTCCGTCTGGACTCACAACGCCCTTGAGCAGGCCGACCGTGACCGGCTGTTTGATTCCTGGCGCCGGCGCATGTGCCAGTTCATTGGCGCAACGCCAGGCCCTGGCCTTGGGTTGGGTGGCGGCATTCGCGTGACACGGGGGTAAGCGATGAACGGCAGCAAGCTGATCACCAAGGTATACAAGGGCTATGGCAAGGCAGCTCAGCGGATCGGGTTTCCCTATCAGCAGTTCCGGGCGACATCACCCAGCAATCCGCTATCTACCACCGCACTGCAATCGCTGCCCTGCTCTTTCACTACCAATTTCACCTTCAATCAGCCGAACAAATACGGCCAGGCCACCTGGCTGGGCATTTTCGATGGCACGAATGTTGAGCCTGGTGACTTTTTGGTCGGGCGCCAAGGAACGTATTTCGTTGCCGCCATGCAGGACCTGCTGCCGATCTACTGCGTGCAGTGCAACCGCACCGTCAGCGTACTGCGTGTGGGCATGGACTCTAGCGTCGGCCAGATTGACTATGGCGGCGACACGTTAGAAACCGAGCAGGTGCTGATGTCCGGCTGGCCCGCAAGCATCCTACAGGGCACAAAGGGCGAGCAGAACGAAGCCAAGCTGCCGGGGGATGTCCGTACGCCCTGGTGGGCCATTCTGATGCCTGCATGGCCCGGTATCGTGCTGCGCACCAGCGACATCATCACCGACGACCTCGGGCGCAAGTATGCTATCTCCAGCGCTGAGCTGACCGACATGGGTTGGCGCATGACGGCAAGACAAGAGCAGGTGTGATATGGCTGACGTTACCGACGTTCTCAATGCTCTCGCAGCCATGACTGCCCAAGCGATCTATCCGAATGGCACCAGCGGAGCCAGCGCGGCTGGCGTACCGGTAAAGGCTTACGCCGGCTGGCCAGTGCCGAACGTCCTTGAGAGTGACCTCAAGGCCGGCAAGGCCCACGTCAGCGTGTACCCGCTGCCAACAGAGCGCAGAACCAGCCGACACATCGGCAGGCGCTGGCAAGTAACCGCCCCCGGCACCCCTACCATCACTGCAGCAGTGACGCTCAATCAGGTGGTGCTGGGGGGTACGGTTACCACGCCACAGAACCTGTACCTGCTGGTCAATGGCAAGGGTTACGCCTATGCCGTGCAGGCAACCGACACGCTGGCTGGTATCGCCACGGCGCTTGTAGCCCTGCTGCATGGCGACTTCCCTGCCGCCAGCAGCAACGGCGCGACCTTGACCATTCCTGGCGCGTACAGCGTGATTGCGCGGGTCGGTGCTGTTGGCACTGCCATGCAGGAGTTGCGCAGGCAGGAAAAGCAATTCCAGGTCAGCATCTGGGCGCAGACACCGGCCATGCGCTCAGCTGTTGCGGGCGTGGTGGATGCGGCCTTGTCGATCAGCAGCGACGTTGTGTTCCCGGATGGCTCGCACGGCATCTTGCTGTACAGCCACAGCTTCGAAAGTGACCAGACGCAGAAGTCTGGCCTCTATCGCCGCGATCTGATTTTTACCGTCGATTTCGCTACCACGCAGACCGCCGCAGCGCCGCAAGTCATCGCTCCGGTCATCAGCATCACCAATCAGGCCAACGGCCAACCCATCCGAACCATTCAGGAGTAACCCATGGCAGACAAGTCCGCCCCCGCCGCCCCGGCCTTTGAGCTGGTGGTGATTCGCCCCTTTGCCGACTACCAGCGCGGTGATCACATCAAGGATGCCCAGGCTGTTGCCGACATCCTGGCTGGCGAATGCGCCGGCTACGTGAACAAGATCACGCCGACCGCAGAATAAGCACTGACCGCTCAACGATAGAACCCGCCTCATGGCGGGTTTTTTCATTTCAGGAGGAACGCCATGCCCGTTTACCAGGCAGGCAGTTTGAATACCGCCGCGCTTACCGCGCCCGACCTGTATGTACAGGTCCTTGCACCGAAAGTCCGCCTGATCAACGGCGTGGCCACGGATATCCTCGGCATTGTGGGCGTCGCATCGTGGGGACCGACCAATAGCCCGTTCCTGATCGGCTCGCCTGCTGACATGCAGCGCCTGATCGGCAACCAACAAGTACGCAAGTACGATCTGGCCACCGCCGTGGCCGTGTCGCTGCAGCTGGGTGCGGCCAATATCCGCGCCGTGCGCATCACTGATGGCACTGATGTGGCCGCCAGTGTGGCCGTGAAGGATGTCGCCGGCACCGTGACCGGCATCACTCTTACCGGCTTCTACGCCGGTACGCTGGGCAACAACATTCAGGCGGCCGTTACCACTGGCACTGCCGTGGGTAGCTACAAGCTGACCATTAACATGCCGGGCCAGACGCCGGAGGTCTTCGATAACATCACCGGTAGCGGCGCTGCACTGTGGACCAACATGGTGTCGGCAGTGAATAACGGCCAGTCTGGCATCCGTGGTGCTTCGCAACTCGTCGTGGCTACGGTCGGCACATCCACGACCACTCCGAACGTCAGCACGGTTTATTCGCTGACTGGCGGCACGGATGGTGCGACGACCATTACCGATGCCCTGCTGGTCGGTACCGATGGCACCAGCACCACTCGCAAGGGCATGTATGCGCTGCGTGGCAGCGGTGCACAGGTGGTCAATCTGATCGACCTGACTGACAGTACCCAATGGCCGGCCATGCTGACCTTCGGCTTGGCTGAGGGTTGCTACGTGCATACCCAGGGCACCGCAGGGGCAACCTACGCCAGCGTTTCCACCACACTGAATACCGCTGGCGTGGACGGCTACGCCCTGAAGGTCATGGTTGGTGACTGGGTGTACTGGTATGACCAAGTCAACGGTATCAACCGCATGTTGGCTCCGGCCACCTTTTCTGCTGCCGAACTGGCAGCCCTGTCGCCGCATATCTCGCCGCTAAACAAGAAGTTGACCACGGTGGTCAGCACCCAGCGTGTGACGGCGAGCCAACCGTACAGCCAGGCAGAAATCGGCGCGATCAACACCGCTCGACTGGATGTGATCACCAACCCCTGCCCTGGCGGCAACTACTTTGGCCACCGCTCCGGCCTGAACTGCTCCAGCAACCCCACGCAGAACCGGGACACCTACACCCGGATGACGAATTTTGTCTGCCTGACCATTGCTGCGGCATACGGCTACGTGATTGGTCAGAACCAGACGCTGGACCTGCGCCGAGAAACCAAGTCCTCGATTGAAACCTTCCTTGCCAACCTGCAAGGCCAAGGCATGATCGGCGACCCGAATGGCGGGCCGTGCTTCAGCGTGCAGCTGGATAAGACCAACAACCCAGACAGCCGCGTGGCGCTGGGTTACATGCAGGCTGACGTGCAGGTGAAATACCTGAATGAAGTCCGCTACTTCCTCGTCAATATTGAAGGCGGTGGCTCCGTGTCCATCACCGTATCGACCACCCCGCGCTAATTAAACCTGCAGGCCCTCTTCGTGAGGGGCTTTGCTATTTAGGAGACTGCTATGGCAGATCAGGGTTACAGCCTGGGGCGTGATGTCGCCATCGACATCATCACGGCGAGCGGACCGCTCCGCCTGCCCAAGGTCACCAAGTTTTCCAGCAAGCCGAAGTTCGCCAACCAGGAAATCACCACGTTGGATGGCAATACCGACGAGCTCCTTACCCCCAAGGGTTGGGATGGTGACATTGAAATCGAACGGGTCGATGCCACCGCCGACAACTACCAGGCCCAATGGGAAGACAACTGGTTCAACGGCGTGAGCAACGGCACCGTCACCATCACCGAGACCATTACCGAGACTGGCGGCAGCACTTCTGTGTATCGCTACGAAGGCGTGGTGCTGCGTCTGGACAATGCTGGTACCAAGCAAGGCGACAAAACCGTCCCGCAATCCTTCAAGTTCACCGCCCGCCGCCGCAAGAAAGTGGGCTGACCCCTTCGGCGTGGCAGCGGGGTACCGTGGCCGGGTTCGTCGCCGGCCAGCCACGCCAATCTGACGACTTCTGACGAGAGGACACCATCATGGTTCTGAAAGTACACGACACCCCGCAAGAGGCTGCCAAGCCGGCCGCCCCCACCAAAGAAACCGTCACCGATAGCAAAGGCCGGGTAATTACCCTGCGCCAGCTGGACCCACTGCAGCAGGCGCGCTTGGTCATGGCTGTGGGTGGCGATGTGGCAGCCAACGCCACCTACATGAACGGCTTCGCCCTGCCGGCCGCCATGGTCGAATACATCGACGAGGACTACTACGGCCTGCCCGGCACTATCACCCAGCTGGAAGGCATGCTGAAAATCCTTGGTACCGAAGGCATGGCAGCTATCAACCTACACATGCTGGCCAAGTTCGAGGCCATGAAGGAAGAAGCCGACAAGGCAGCGCAAAGCGCTGAGCAGGCCGCCGCAAAAAACTAGCCCAGAACCCCGATTTCCGCAGCCGCTGCTGGCTGGTACGAAACGGGGTTCCATTCGACAGGGTGTTTGATGTCGGGCCACTGATGGCGCATGAGCGGACGGCCATGTCGATCACCTTCAGCGAGTTTGAGGGCAACGAGTTCGATTGGCATGCAATGCAGTTCAAGGAGCGCAAGGATGGTTGAGTTCAAGACGCTGGGCGACTTGGCCCTCCACTTTGCGTCCCTGCCGGCACAGCAGGTTATCGAGCTGCAGCACGGCCTTGAAGTGTGCGCCAGAAAGATCGAGCAGACCGCCAAAGATGAAATTGGTCACTACCAGAGCGCTGTAGGGCCATTCTCTGAATGGGCAGATCTGGCCGACTCCACAGAGCAGGACAAGGCCGCCCACGGCTATCCGGTGGATGCGCCGCTGCTGCGTTCTGGCGAGATGCGCGACAGCATCACGCATGAAGTGCATGGGCTTGAAGCGGTGATCGGGTCAAAAGACCCGAAGATGGTTTACCACGAATTCGGAACCGCCAAGATGCCGCCCCGGCCGGTGATGGGCCCGGCACTGTTCCGAAACAAGGATTTCATCCTTAAGGTGATAGGCAAGGCGGCCGTGTCGGGACTGGTGGGTGGTGAGCGGATTCACCCTGACCTGGGCTATGAGGACTGAGGATCAAACATGAGCACGATGAAAAATGCCCAGCGAGAGCCGGGCGTGCAAATCAGCCTAGTTACTATCAATCACTTGTCTGGCCACCAGGCTCAATACCTGAAAGCCCAACAAGAGCCGGGCCAGCCTGTGACGTACACTGCCACGATCACGTTCGACCACAGCGCTATCGAGTCTCAGATTAATGAGGCAAGGCTAGCTGCCCAGGCCCTTCCCGAAAAGGTCAGAAAGCGCTTCGTTGATGCCTTTGTCCACCTGGTTCTTACAGAAGGCAAGGAAGTCAGCTTTGCTGAACGACCCGCCACAAACGGCACAGTGGGCGGTGTATTCACCGTCACTCTCCGGGGTGTGAGTGATCTGATCACTACCGCAATGAATACAGCGCGGCTCGAAGGTTAGATTGATCGTTTCTTCCATGACGTTCCTTTCGGTGCTGTTCGTTGTGAGAGACAACAGCATATGCCGATAAGCGAACGTCATCCATCCATTGAAAAAGCCGCCCGGAGGCGGTTTTGCTTTTCCAGCCTCACGTTTTCACGTGGGGCTTTTTTACGTCCACGGCTAGGGTGCGCGACCCGAAAAACAGTCGCCAAAATCTCCTGCACAACGATTGCTGCCGTGGACACCCCTTTGTGCAGGGTAGGAGAACGCTATGCAAAAAATCATTCAGGCTGACTTCAATGGCCAGGCCATGCACTTCACCGCCGACGGCTGGTTTAACGCGACCGATGCGGCCAAGAAGTTTGGAAGACGTCCGAACGACTGGCTTGCACTGCCGGAAACGGCGAGATACCTAGAGGCACTGGAACGCAAATACGGGAAAATCCCGTATTTCAAAACGAAGCGCGGTGGCGATACCGGAAAATCTGGTAACGCTCAGGGCACCTGGCTGCACCCCAAACTAGCCGTGCGCTTCGCGCAGTGGCTGGATGTTGATTTTGCAGTGTGGTGTGACGACCAGATAGATGGCCTCATCCGAAGTGAGATTTCCACACATCGCCCCGCTACCATCCCCAGCGCATCCCGCGACCGTGCCGTATTGCTGCACATGGCAGTGGACATGGTGCTTTTCCGTGGTGTTGGCTTCGGCAAGGCATATAGCCTGCTGAATGCCTACGCTGGCACCCATCACCTGGCGGAAATGTCGCTGGACCAAGTGGAGCAGACTGCTCAGTTTGCCGGTCGGCTGATGGTGGGCAGCGACACACGAGCGGACTGGTCACGAATTGCGGCAAACAATCCGGACATTGACCGGGAATTTGCCCAGCGCGGTCTGCCGTACGCTGCGTAGGCACCCAGGCCCCCGAAGTGGGGTTCTCGGGATGCCCGATATGGGCATGTCGGCATACCCCAAAATGAGGCACCGAATAAAGGTGAAGGCTGGGTTTGGGGTCAGAGCTGCATGGTGGAAATCACAATGAAGGTATTGCGATTTCCTCAATACCTCCATCACCATTTTGGTGACACCTTTACGCAACCGTTGTGATTTCCACCATGGTTGAAGCCTACTTATACCACTGGGCAACACCACCGTGGCCCGAGCAGGTTCCGCGATGATGTTGGCTAAAGCTGTAGCTGCCATCGCGACACTTGGCTGATGCGCCATTAGGCTTCTTGCCTGATTTGGTATGTGCCGGGCTGTGCACTTGCTCGCCATCCGAGTTGGTGTAGCCGCCATGCTCCATCAGGTCATCCTCTTGGATTTGCTCGGTGGACTGGTAATTTGGCTTCTTCGCCATTGCTGGCTGCATGGCAAGCACAGCTGCGAGTGCCAGAATAATGAATTTCATGGTCATGCCCTGGTGATTTATGGGAATGACATAATGACAGCCTGTAATAGCCTTGTCGCCATCAGGGAGCTGTACTTTGGGGATGATTTGACACCGCGCCAGTCGTGGGGTAGCCTGCAAGCTCCTAGCCAAATGCAGTACCCCGCGACTGATTCGCGGTATTTTTACGCCCTCATTCCGTGCAGCGTCTTTGACGAGGCACGTCAAAGCTTTGGGGGTTGCGGGTATCCGTAAGGACCCGGCGCTCATTTGGCGTAGGACAACCCCCTCCCTTATTGGGAAAAATCCTGAACAAATGGAGGCCATCATGGCTGCTACTCAATTCCCGTTCCAACCCAATTTCTACAACCTTGAACCGAAGTACCTTATCTCGCTGGCCGGCAACGAGCTGCGCACCACTTCGGCCAAGGTCGCTGACGCCTTTGGCAAATTGCACAAGAACATCATCCAGCGCATCGAAAGCCTTGATTGCTCAGCAGAATTTGCATCGGCTAACTTTTCAGCCCATGTTCAACAGGTCGAAGTTGGCAACGGTGCGAAGCGCGATTCCAAGCACTACGAAATGACCAAGGACGGCTTCATGTTCCTGGTGATGGGCTTCACCGGTAAAAAAGCAGCAATGATCAAGGAAGCCTACATCAATGCCTTCAACTGGATGGCTGGTCAGCTGCTGAACAAGCCGGAGCAGAAAACCACGGTAGACACCCGCACCCCGCTGCGCGATGCGGTGAACATGCTGGTGGCCAAGAAGAAGCTGATGTACCCGGACGCCTACGCCATCGTCCACCAGCGTTTCGCCGTCGGCCACATTGACGAGCTAACGCAAGACCAGATTCCGCAGGCAGTGGAGTATGTGCACCAGCTGGTGCTGGAAGGTGAGTGGATGCCAGCGCAGAAAGAGTTACCGCTGGTGCAAAAAGGCTACGTGCTGACCGAGCAGGAAGCAGCTGCGCTGTCAGGCGTGTTCAGCTGGGCCAAGCGGTCGGCATCGCTACTGAAAGACATGGAAGCACCGCTGCGGCTGCTGAAATCTTCGCTGGCCCCGGATGCGTTTGATGGTGGTAATGAAATCTGGCCACACCTGAGAAACACCGAGAAGGTGCGAGAGTATGCGCAGCAGTCTAGCCTGGCGCTGCAACGCAGAGTACTCGGATGATATGAAAAACCCGGCCTTGGCCGGGTTTGTTTATTTCTCCACCGCAGTTTTGCAGTGTGGGCAAATTTTGGCTTCTTTTTTCATCCACTCCGCACAGGCGGGGCACTTCACCCGACCGCTGGAGGCAAAGAACATGAGCACCGCAAGCGGGCCAAGAAGCAATCCGCCGATTACACCGCCTGCAACTCCAAACCCACGCTTTTGCGCTGCTACGACACCAATTAATGCGCCAAACAGCGCCCAAAAAATAAGCATACAAACCTCTCAGTTAGATACGGCTGTTTTTACCAAATAGAACAAAATAAAAAGCACACCACCTAGTATCGGTATTGCTACTGCCAAAAAGGCCAAATAAAGCAAGCTTGCACAGAACAAATACCAAAGCTGACCCAAGGTCGGCTTTTTTCTTGTCGGTGCAGGCTGATTAACCAGTACGAATTCAGCGCCGATAATTTAGAATATTATTCAACGATGTCGCACTGACTCATCATGGCAGCGTCAACGTAAGAACACTGGACGGTTACTTTATCTCCAGCCTTAATGGTGGCTGCGCGATCAACTGATTTCCCCCATGTACTGACAATATACGGGTCCATGGCATCATTAACCATCACCATAGCACCCGCAGCC
The DNA here is from genome assembly GCF_013911085.1 of Aquitalea aquatica. Classification (GTDB taxonomy): domain Bacteria; phylum Pseudomonadota; class Gammaproteobacteria; order Burkholderiales; family Chromobacteriaceae; genus Aquitalea; species Aquitalea aquatica. The sequence goes on along the minus strand of NZ_JACERN010000014.1, from coordinate 8,683 downwards.
TGTATTGAATTAACCGTATCCGTTACTTGGATACGCTTTCCTTTATAAAACAAAGATGCCTCAGTGGCATTTTCTGTAAATCGGTGCGAAATATCCGAATGACTTGTTTTTATGACTACTACTGAACTTGCGTTCTCAGCTTTTATTTCTTGATCGATTTTTGCTGGTTCATTTTTATTATTAAGTGCGCCGCCGATTATTGTAAACACGAAAAACCCAATAAATGAATAGCTTGCAGCCCTGGTACGAGACAAGTGGGTGCCATCTTTTTTCTTATAAATGCTTGGTTTTACAAGAGCAACAAAAATAGACAAGAAGCAAGAGCCTGCGATCAACAATGAAATAAAAACCATACCACCCCCTATTTATCACCAAGAACAATTATTAAAAACAACGCCATTACTGCCGATGCGCAAATAATCGGCACCAATATAAACCAGAGCAAAAAACCAGCTCTGACGATTTTGTACAACTTATCAATCCAGTCTTCCGACTGATGCTTCTCCTGCCCTCGCGGGATGAACTCTTGGCGTGGGTACTGCGCCCAGCGCACGCGCTCTGCCAGCCACTCCTGCGCACGGTAACGAAAGGAATATTTCATGGACAATCAGGCCTATAGCGTAGCGATCAAGCTCAGTTTAACCAATATGGTTAGCTCCGGCTTGAGCATGATTGCAAAAGACCTGCTCGGCCTGGAGAAGAATGTTGTCAATCTGCAAGACAAGTTCAAGGCGTTGAAGCTGATTGGTGTTGGCTGGGGCATGTCGCACGTTGGCGGGGAAATGCTGGGATTCATGGGTAAAACCATCGAGGCCAGCAAGGAATACACGCACCAAGTCTCCCAGTTGGGCATTCTCGGCATGAAGCAGGCCGATATCGCACAGGTGATTTCGGCTTCCTGGAAGACATCCCGCGATGTGATGACATCCAGCGCTGCCGATAATATCGAAGCCTACCGCGAGATGCGCGCCGTGTTCGGCTCCGGCCATGAGCACGAAGCGCTTTCCATGCTGCCAATGGCGCAGCGTGCCAGCGCTATCTTGGCATCGCTGACGGGTCAGATGCACAAGGTCAAAGATGTCGGCTATGACATGGCGAAGGCTGCAGAGCTAACCACTGTCGGCGGCATGACCGATGCCCAGATGCAGAAGCGCGCAGAGCAGTTCATGCAAGCGTCCATTGCCTTCGGTGGCAAGGTGAGCATGCAGGATTTCCATGGCGCGTTGAAGATGACGCGCGGCGCATCTCTCAATTACAACGACGACTTCATTTCCCACTACCTCCCTACCCTGATTCAGGAAATGAAAAGCGGGAACGGTGGTGGCCAGCAGGCCGGCACGCTGCTGCGCAACTTTGACCGCGCTGTAGTGCAGCAGGTCATTCCGTTGAACAAGCTGCAGAACTGGGAAGACGCCAACCTTATCAAGGCTGGCCATGTTGTCTGGAATAAGCACCACACTGGACTGAAGAAGATCACCCCGGGCGGGGTTGCTGGACAGGATTTAGCCAGCCAAAGCCCGTATCTTTGGTGGCAGCAGTATGGCGAGGCTGCAGTTGCCACGCTGATGAAAAAGAAAGGTTTGACCGACATTCAGGCCATCAGTGCACTGGCAACTAACCAGATGACAGCCGACTTGTTCAAGAAGCTGCACTTCCAGCACGCCCAGTTCGAGCGTGACAAGAAGATGATCGACGATGTCACGGCTGGTGGCGGCAGTAAGGCCAAGTACGACAAGCTGCTACAGACCGACCCGCTACTGGCACAGCAGGCCATGCAGAAGCAGTGGTCGAACGTCCAGGCCCGAATCGGCTATGAAATTCTGCCAAAGATGATCCCGTTCATGATCAAGTTCGCCGATGCGCTGGATGGCATTAGCCAATGGATGGAGCAAAACCCTGACAAGTTGAAATGGGTTGTCGGCTCATTTATAGGACTGGGAGTTGCATTGGACGTGATCGGCAAGGTGATGATGGGTGCTGGCATGGCGGTGCTGTTTGGGCTGGCTCCGACCTTTACTGCGGCGCTGGTTCCGCTGGGTCTTTTGGCCGCAGCGATAGTGGTGCTTCCTTTGTTATTTTTTAATAATTTTGATGAAATCATGATCGGACTGTCCGATATGTGGAAAGGCATCAAGACCGGGTTCGTCAAACTGCTATCAGGGGACATTCTTGGCGCATTTAGCTCCTTCACCAATGTCTTCCTTACCGGGTGGCAAACACTGTTCAACACGTTGATTGAAGGGTTGAACGCGGTACTGCCTGACTCAATGAAGATAGGTAAATTCCACTTTGCAGACTATGGGAATGCACCCCAGGCATCGTATTCCAACGAAGGCCGCGGCCACGTACCTGTTCCACCTCGTCAGCCGGTCGTGGTGCACATCAACCAACCCATCAACCTTGATGGCAAGAAGATCGCTCAGAACACCACGATGCACCAAGCCCGCGCAGCCAACGCCCCTGCTACCGGCTCCCCCACCTTTGACAAAATGATGGGTGTGCTGCAGCCGGGCATGCCAAGTATGGTTGGACGATAGATGGGCCTCCCCTACTCATCCGCCCCCAGCCTCTCTTTTAGGTAAGGAACGAAAATGCAAAACGACCCGCGTATCGATCTGGATAGCTTGCTATGGCACAAAGACGGGCTGCTGTTGGAGGGGTTTTCGCTGCAGGAGGAGTTCTGGGTGGCGCTCTCCCCCGCGGCGGGCTGGGTCAAATTCAAATTGGTCAGTGGAGCCCAAGCATGCTACCTACCTGCCGAAGTGCGTCCGGCGCATGAGCCAGTCCCGCATCCATTAGTTTCATTGCAAGGTGTTTGGTGGCTTCGGCAGGCAGCTTCTTCAGAGCATCAAGCCATATGCTCTTATCAGCAGGTGGCAGATCTTATTTCCAAGGAAATCACATGAAAAGAGATTGGGACCTGATCCGGGCCATCCTGGTGGTCGCCGAGGAATCCGAAGGGCCGCTTTCGACCGCCGATGTTGAAGGGTGGCCAGCAGACGCCGTGAACTACCACATTGAGCTGATCGTGGAGGCTGGCCTTGCTACCGGTGGCTGCACGACATACCTCAACAACGGCGGCCGCACTTGTCGGATTGAGTCACTGACCTGGCAAGGCCATGAGCTGCTGGATGGTATCCGCAGCAAAACGGCATGGAACGCCATCCAGCGCGTGGCCAAGGAAAAGGGGCTGGCACTGACATTCGAGGTGGTCAAGTTGGCCGCTGCCGAAGTCGTCAAATCGCTATTTCGCTGAAAGATCGTACATGAGCCTTCTCGACACCATGGCCGGTTTCGCCCAGGGCCTGGACCCGACGGCTGTGCGCCTACGCCTGGGCTCCTTCACCTTTCTGGACTTCGAGGTGCCGGAGCGCATCGCATTCGGCGCGCGGCAGCAGACGGTCATCCACCGGCTGGTGGGCGGCAAACGCACCATCGACCTGCTGGGCGAAGACTGGGACGCCATTCAGTGGTCCGGCATCTTCACTGGAAGCAGCACATCTGCTCGCGTCCAGGCGCTGGAGCGTATGCGCGCCGCTGGAAAACAGGTGGTGCTGACGCTGGATGACATCAGCTTCACTGTGGTGCTGGCCGAGTTCATTCCGGTCTATGAGTTCGCCTACAAGCGGCCTTACAGCATCAAGCTGGAGGTGGTGAAGCGGAACGATGCACCGGTCTATGCGGACGCCCTGACTGCCTCACTGGATGCGCTGATCAACTCCGATATCGGCAAAGCGCTGGACTTGGCCAACATCATCAACGTGCAGGCAGTAACCGATGCTGTCACTGCGGTGCAGTCCGCCGTGGCGGCCGTGTCCGATATCGCCACAGCGACTGTGGACGCCGTGCAGACCATCGTCCGGCCCATCATCGCGGCACAAGTGCTAATCCAGCAGACCATCGGCAAGCTGGAGGCTTCGGCAACGGCTATCACCACGCTGGGCGGCCTTATCCCCGGCAACCCAGTGTCGAAAGCCGTCAACAACGTGCTGACGCAGGTAGATCTGGCCACGCGCACCCCGGCGCTGTACCAGCTGCAGGACGTGCTGGGCCGGCTCAACAAGAACGTGACATCCGGCACCACGGCCAATGGCGTGCGAACTGTAACCCTGTCCGGCGGAAACCTGTACCAGGTGGCCAGCGAGTATTATGGCGACCCGTCGCAATGGACGGTGATTGCCTCTGCAAATGGCCTGACTGACCCACAACTGACCGGCATTCACACCCTGACCATCCCGGTGATAAAGAGCTGACCCATGGACGTAAACCAGATTCTCCCATCACACGCCCGGCAAATTGTCGGGCGTTGTCTTTTGGCGGGCACTGAAGTGCCGTTCGTGTCGTTCGATGTGGACAACAACAGCTTCGGCGCTGCGGACACCTTTTCCGTCACCTTCGCAGTGTCTGCCCTGCCGGCCAGCTTCGGCCTGCTGAAGTGGTGGGCCAATCAGACCAGCATCGAGGTGGAAATACACGCCGAAATCACCGCCAGCGGACAAACCAGCAAGGCGCAGCTGATTGTGGGCGATGTGGACACGTGGCGCTTCAATCCGGCCCGCATGGAAGTGATCGTGGAAGGCCGAGACTTCACCGGCAGGCTGATTGATGCCAAGTCGGCCGGCGAGAGCTTCAAGAACAGCACCAGCAGCCAGATTGCCACCCTACTGGCCTACCGGCACAACTTGGTTCCTGTCGTCACTGCCACAAAGGGGCTCTTCGGTGAGTTCTACCAGATCGACTCTGCCCACCTGAGTGGCGAACAGTCGGAATGGGAGATTCTGACCACCCTGGCCGGATTCGAAGGCATGCAGGTGTATGTGAGCGGCAACGAGCTGCATTTTGAACCGCAGACAGACCCGACCACGGCCGACCAGTACCTGATTCGCTGGACGCCACCCGGTGACAAGCCCTACCCGCAGGCCAATGTGGCCGATGACCTGCAGTGCGAGCGCGCGCTGACCATCGCCAAGGGCATCACGGTGCAAGTGCTGTCCTGGCATAGCCGGCACAAGAAGACGGTGCCGACGATTGCCTCCTACCCGAAAAACGCCAAGAGCGTGACGCCGGGCGGATCGACACCGAAGACGCAGACTTACCGGGTTATCCGGAATGGCCTGACGCCGGAAGATGCGATGAAAAAGGCGGAAGAGATCTACCGCCAGATCATCCAGCATGAAATGAAGGTCAGCGGCTCCATGCCGGGCGACAACCTGCTGACACCGCAAACCATCATCCGGGTAGAAGGCACCGACAGCCCGTTTGACCAGCTGTACTACTGCGATTCGGTGCGGCGCTCCCTCAGCTTCGAAGAGGGATACCGCATGAGTTTCACCGCCAAGAACCACAATCCCAATACACAGGTGTCCGGATGAAAGAGCTACTGAACGCCTTTGCTGCCCGGGCGCAGGGTGCGTTGGGCAATATGACCGGCACCCGGCAGGGGCTGATCACCGGCTATGACCCAGACTCTTACAGCGTAAAGGTCAAGATCATGCCGGAGGGGCAGGAAACCGGCTGGATTCCGCTGGGGACATGCTGGGCCGGTAATGGCTGGGGGCTGGCCGCTGGGCCGATGATCGGGGCGCAGATTGAGGTGGATTTCGATTCTGGCCAGATCGGCAATGGCCTGGGTGGCGATCAGTTCTACAACGACACCGACCGCTGCCCGGGGCCGCCGTCCGGCGAGTTCTGGCTGGTACAAAAGTCCGGCTCGCTGCTGAAGTTCCATAACGATGGCACGGTGGAAGTTACGGCGGCAGCCACGATCACTTACACAGCCACTCAGCATCACTTCGTCGGCCCGGTCCAGATGGATAACACCTTGCAGGTGACCCAGCAGATTGCCGGCAATGGCGGCATGGCCATTCAGGGCGGTACTGGTGCAGCCATGCAGGTGACCGGTGACATGCATTCCACCGGCACCATCACTGGCGATACCGATGTGATTGCCGCCGGCAAGAGCGGTAAGGGCCATACCCACCACGAAAACGGCACGGGCAGTAACACCAACCCGCCGAACTGAGAAATCCCATGAAAGACCTTTACCACTATGTCGGGAGCGACCTTACAGCCTCCCCGACAGGCGATCTGCTGCCCGTCACCGACATCGAGCGGGGCAAGCAACGGGTGCTGCGCCGGCTGATGACCAACCCTGGCGATTACATCCAGCACCCGGATTACGGCGCTGGTCTGGGTGAAAAGGTGGGCGACCTGCTGAATGTGAGCGAGTGGCAAGCCTTGATCAAGGGGCAAATGCTGCTGGAAGCATGCGTGGCGCAGGACCCGCCGCCGCAGGTGGCCGTGTCTGCCATTGATGGTGGCGCGGCCGTGGTCATTTCCTATACCGATGCACCCAGCGGACAGGGCGTCACGCTTGGCTTTGATGTAACGGGGTAATGCATGGCACTCAACATTCTTGATTTCACCACCATCGTCCGCAACCAGGTCACCGCCATCCAGTCGCGCGCGGCCGGACTGGTGGACCTGACCATCGGTAGCCTGATGCTGGCGGTCGTGGAAGCCAATAGCGGTGTCGTACAGTGGATTCAGCAGCTGATCGTTCAGCTACTGGTCACCGTGCGGGCGGCTACCTGCTCCGGTACCGACCTTGACAGCTGGATGGCCGATTTCGGTTTTACCCGCCTTTCTGCAGTGCAAGCCACCGGTCAGGTCACTTTCTCGCGCTTCACCGCGACCAATCAGGCTGTCATCCCTATTGGCGCTTCAGTAACGACTACTGACGGTACCCAGGCCTATACGGCCACGCTGGATACAACGAATGCCGCGTACAGCGCCACGCTCGGCGGATATGTCATCGCGGCCGGTATATCCAGCGTCACAGTACCGGTACTGGCCAATACCGCAGGCGCGGCAGGCAATGCGCTGGCCGGCACGGTAACCGTGATCACTGGCGGCATTTCCTTCGTCGACACAGTGACCAACGCCTCGGCATTTGCCAATGGCGCTGATGCACAGTCGGATACGGCATTTCGGGCCGCTTTCGTGCTGTGGGTGGCTTCGCTGTCCAAGGCAACCAAGGCCGCTATCGGCTATGCCCTGGCTTCCATGCAGACCGGTGTCACCTACTCGTTAGTGGAGAACCAGGACTACAGCGGAAACGTCCTGTACGGCTACTTCTATGCCGTCGTAGACGATGGCAGCGGCAACCCTTCCAGCACTTTCCTAGCTAGCGCGGCAAGTGCCATCGAGTCGGTACGGCCATTCTGCAGCCGCTACGGGGTGTTCGGCCCGGCGCTGCTGTCGGCGAACGTCAGCATGGTGATCACCACGGATTCCACCGTTACGCACAGCGTAGTCGTGGCCAATGTGAATGCGGCAATCCAGTCCTACATTGCCTCTCTATCGCTGGGGCAGCTGCTTTCCTACTCCAAGCTGATCAGCATTGCCTACGGGGTGACATCAGCCATCACCAACGTGACAGCCGTCACGCTCAATGGCGGCACGGCCGATCTGTCTGCAACGCAAAAACAGGTCATTCGACCCGGCACAATTTCGGTGGCGTAAATGGCGACAGGCGATCAAACCGATATGTTTAGCAGGTTGAAAAGCCTGCTGCCCCGTGGTTGGTTCCCGGACAGTACGCCTCTGCTGGACGGGCTGCTTTGGGGGTATTCCCAGGCGCTGGCCTGGCTGTACTCGCTCTATCTATTTGCCCAGGCTCAGACCCGAATAAAAACCGCTACTGGCGGCTGGCTGGACATTGCTGCGCAAGATTTCTTCGGCAACGGTCTCGTGCGCTATTCCGGCCAGAGTGATGACAGCTACCGCAACCGCATCGTGATCAACATTTTCCGGGAGCGTGCCACCCGGTACGGCATGCAGAAGATGCTGACCGACCTGACAGGCCGCGCCCCGCTGATTGTAGAACCGGCACGGCCTGCTGATGTGGGCTGCCTGGGGGTGACGGCAGCCCTCGGCGTGGCCATGGTCGGCAGCTACGTTTCTCCTTACCAGGCATTCGTCACTGCTTATCGGCCCCAGTCGAATGGCGCAGCCAACTGGCCCGGCATCAATACCAACGCATTCGGGATGGCGCTTTCCAGCGGGCTGCTGCCGAGCACCAAACTTTCACCAACGGTTTCCGACGCCGACATCATCGCGGCGATTGAAGCCACCCGGCCGGCGGCTACGGCCGTCTGGTACCGCATCAGCAACTGACACCTTCACCTTCCAACCAAGCTCGCTTCCGCGGGCTTTTTTATTGGGACCATCATGGACAGACAGATCGTCTACCCCGGCCAGATCCTGCCGGAAACCACACTGCTACAGATGACCAAGGACGCCATGATTGGCATGGCCAAGTTGTCGGCAGCCGTGCTGGGTACCGCAACCGTCGTCAACGGTTTTGCAGTCACGCCGACCAGCCCGGCGAGTTTGCAGATGAATGTCGCGCCGGGTGAGATTTACAGCCTGCAGAATATCGACGGCACTGCATTCTCCAGCCTTGCAGCAGACACTACTCACCAGATCCTGAAACAAGGCATTCTGCTGGATCAGGCCACACTATCGTGCCCGGCCCCGGCTACCGCTGGACAATCGATCAACTACCTGATCGAAGCCTCCTATGCTGACGTCGATTCAAACCCGGTGCTGCTGCCGTACTACAACAGTGCTAGCCCTTCATCGCCTTACAGTGGCCAGGGCAACAACGGCCTGACGCAGC
>NZ_JACERN010000018.1 GCF_013911085.1 Aquitalea aquatica | reverse complement strand
GACGCATCAGCTTGTTGGTGTAGGTGTTACGGTCGTAGGCCACCACCACGCGGCGATCCAGGGCCACCACGTTGTTACCGTCATCCCATTGTTCGCGTTCACGCTGGTAGGCATCGCCAGCGGTCTGAATGATGTGCACTTCTTTCAGGCCCAGTGCCTGGCGTACCACTTCGGTGAAGACCACGCCTTCGTGACGTTCGAAGCGGATTTCGCCTTCCTTGTCACCGGCATAGATGCTGGTGCAGACGATTTCGTTGACCACGTCCGGGAACACCGACAGCAGGTCGATATCCAGGAAGCTGAACACGGTGTCCAGGTGCATGGCAGCACGGGATTTGGGCATCTGGCAGGCGATGACGCGGGTAGCGCCGCCTTCCTTGCCCAGCACGCTCTTGGCCACTTGCACCACCGCTTGCGGGCTGGTGCGTTCGCCCATGCCAATCAGCACTACGCCGTTGCCGATCGGCATCACGTCGCCGCCTTCCAGCGTGGCCGGGCCGTGGTTCTTGTCACAGTCGCCCCACCATACCTTCACCTTGCCGGCGAAGTAGGGGTGGTGTTGATAGATCGATTGCAGAATCAGGGTTTCCTGACGGCGAGCCGGCCAGTACATCGGGTTCAGTGTCACGCCTTCGTAGATCCAGCAAGACGGGTCGCGCTGGAACAGGCTGTTCGGAATCGGCGGGATAACGAATTCGGACTGGTCCAGATAGCCACCGAACAGGCCTTTGGGGTCGAACGGCAGTTCGAACTTGGCGATACCACCGATCAGGTGCTCGGCCAGTTGGGTAGACGGCATTTCGTCCAGCCAGCTGCGCAGGTCGGTCAGCATGCCGATACCGACGTTGTCAGCCTTGACCTTGCGGTCCAGCAGCCAGCTGCGGGCGGCCTTGTCGTCCAGTACCTGGGCCAGGGCGTCGTGGGCTTCGATCACGTGGATGCCGCGAGCGCGCATTTGCTCAACCATGTAGGCGTGGTCTTTTTGGGCGCGTTCGACCCAGATCACGTCATCAAACAGCAGGTCGTGGCAGTTGTCGGGGGTGAGGCGTTTGTGGGCCAGGCCCGGACGGCACACCATCACGCTGCGCAGCTTGCCGCATTCGGAATGAACACCAAATTTGCCGGTCATGATGAATCCTTTCAGATAAGTAATCGCATAAACCTTTTTCCGTACACTCCCTTGCCTGGGCAAAGGAGTGGAAAGCAAAAGGCTGGCTTCAGTTTTCGGTCTCGTAACGTTCTTTGATCTGCCAGACATAAACTGGCAAACCCAGCATCAGCAGCAAAATCCCCCACATCACAATCTCGGCACCAGCACCGAACAGTGCCCATACCGCGTAAAGAAAGCCGATGGAGGAAAAAATCAGTGGCGCGGTGAAATCACGCCGGGTGTATTTGCCTTTTTGCATCAGCATGATGGCCAGCAGCGCCATCGAGCAAAAGGCATAGGGCAGCAAGGTGGTGGCCGTGGCCAGCAGGATGATGAATTCAAAAATCTTCACCCCGCCCTCCCCGCCGGCGTATTTCATCGCCAGCAACACCGTCACCAGACCACTGGACAACAGCAGACCGAATAGCGGTACACCCTGGCGATTGGTCTGGCCAAAGCGGCGCGGAAACAACTGGTCCTTGGCGGCAGCATGGGGCACATGGGCTTGCATCAGGCTCCAGCCATTGAGTGCGCCAAAGCAGGACACCACCGCCCCCAGACCCACTACCCAGTAGGCCCAGTCGCCCCACATCAGGCGGGCGGCATCGGCAAACGGGGCTTGTGAGTTGGCCAGCATGGCCGGTGACATCACCCCCATCAGCGACACCGTGGACAGGATGTACAGCACGGTAGCCAGCAAGGTGCCGATGACCGTGGCCCGCGGTATGGTCTTGCTCGGGTTCTCCACATCGCCAGCCGGCACCGAGGCCGACTCCAGCCCCAGAAACGCCCACAGGGTGAGCGCCATGGTGGCGGAAACCGAACTCATCAAAGGCTTGCCATGCGGGTTGAACACCAGGTTTTCCGGCTGCATGTAAAAGAAGCCGATAAAGGTGACGGCGGCCAGCGGCAGCAGTTTGAGCAGGGTTGTCACGATGGCAACCAGCCCGGAACTGCGTGCGCCACGGCTGTTAATCCAGGTAACCGTCCAGATCAGGCCGATGGAAAACGCAGCAGCCAGCAGGTTGTCATGCCCCAGTTGCGGGAAGAACACCTGCATATAGCTGGTGGCGGCCACCGCCAGTGCGGCATTGCCGGCCCACAGGGCTATCCAGTAACCCCAGGCGATCCAGAAGCCGGCAAAGTCGCCAAAGCCGGCATGGATATAGGCATAGGGGCCACCCTCTTTGGGAATCATGGCGGAGAGCCGGGCAAACACCAGCGCCAAACAAATGGCACCAGCCGAAGTAATTGCCCAGCCAATCAGGGACATCCCCCCGTAGGGGGCTAGCGAAGCGGGAAGCAGGAATACACCGGAACCGATCATATTACCCACCACCAGTGCGGTACACATCCACACGCCCAGGGCCGCTTTTTTTACATTGGTCTCGCTCATGGTCTTGTCTCCATCGAGGCCGAAAATCGAAGCTGTTAAAGAACGTGTTCTGTATGAGCTTCACTATATTAGTATTTAATTATTTTGTAAATGTATTATTTTCGCATATGTAATTCCATGTCGCTGTTTTGAAAATGGCCGGCAACGCAGATGACTGCCAATACCGGATGGAAACACCAGACACACAGCTACCTATTACGATGTAGGCTGTTTAACGAACAAACTCCATGTGATAAATCAAATAGATAATCCGAAATAATGACAAGCCAGCGCAGCAGCGCCGGAAAAGTACGGTAATCAGCACCTTTGATATGCCGTCACAAGCCCGCATGAGGGATAGCAATAACAAAATGCCCGCAGAATGCGGGCATGGCAGGAAACCGGCGGGCAGCGGCTCTTAGAGCAGGCAGGGCCCTGCGGGAACGTGAGCAAGCGACCAGTTAAGCTTAGCCCACTGCCACAATTCGCCCACGCTCTGACACTCGGCAGGCGGTACGTGACCCAGCCGGCACAGTGCCAGGCGCAACTCCCGGCTGACATCGGCAGCGTTGATGGCCGGAGCCAGGGTCTGCTTGGATAACTTTTCACCAGCAGCATTCACCAGCAAGGGCAGATGGCAATAAGTGGGCGTGGGCAGGCCCAGACAGCGCTGCACATGGATCTGCCGTGGCGTGGATACCAGCAGGTCGGCCCCGCGCACGATATCGCTCATGCCCTGCGCGGCATCATCCACCACCACCGCCAGCTGGTAGGCCCAGTAGCCATCGGCCCGCAGCAGGACAAAATCGCCGATATCGTGCGGCAGATCCTGCTGATATGGCCCTTGCAGGCGATCGACAAAACCCACTGCCGGCTCATCCACCCGCAAACGCCAGGCATGGCTGGCGCGCTGGCTGCGACAGCCGCTCCGACACCAGCCGGGATAGACATAACCATCCACGCCACGTCGGGCCACGCTGGTGATTTCCTTGCGCGAACAAGTGCAGGGATAGACCAGCCCGGCATCGATCAGCTGCTGTAATGCCGCCTGATACAGCTGATGGCGCTGGCTCTGGTACACCACTTCGCCATCCCACTCGAAACCAAAAGCCTCCAGCGTACGCAGAATGTCGTCGGCAGCCCCGGCCACTTCACGCGGCGGGTCCAGGTCTTCCATGCGCAGCCACCATTCACCACCACGGCGGTGCGCTTCCAGATAACTGCCCACGGCGGTCATCAGGGAACCGGCATGCAGCAAGCCAGTAGGACTGGGGGCAAAACGGCCACGATAGGGAATGCTTGGCATGACGAAAGGTTTCGGCGATGAGAATACAGATTGCGCCACAATGTGCTGTTTTTTGGTTGATAATACCTGAGCGTATTACTCGGAAATAATCCATCCACCGACAAGGCTGCCGGCACCATCCTGCGGCATGCCCGGGACACCCTGCCGTAGCAGCTGGCTGCTCCCATCATCAGGAGGAATCAAACGTGGCCTACGTTGTAACCGATGCCTGCGTCAAATGCAAATACACCGATTGCGTGGATGTCTGCCCGGTGGACTGCTTTCATGAGGGGCCCAACTTTCTCGCCATCGATCCTGAGGAGTGCATAGACTGCACGCTGTGCGTGGCCGAATGCCCGGTATCGGCCATTTATGCCGAAGACGACGTACCGGCCGAACAGCAGGTGTATATCCGGCTGAATGCCGAGCTGTCGCAGCAATGGCCGGTGTTATCGCAAAGCAAGGCACCACTGCCCGATCATGCCGACTGGGCAGAGGTGACAAACAAGCTGCCCCATCTGCAACGCGACTGAATCAAATAAACAGATCGATATCGCCGCCGGGCTGGGATGCAGTCTGGCGGTCCAGTCGCTGCCGATAAGCCACTTCCTTGGATACCAGGGTGCGGCTGCCCTTGAGCTTGCGCACCAGTACCCTGCCCTCATCCGGGAAGAAAAATACCTTGCGGGCGAAGCTGCCCAGCAGGTCTTCCGCCAGCACCGGAATCTGCTCGCTGCGCAGATAAGCGCGAATGAATTCGCTGTTCTGTTCGCCGATATTCACCACTGACATGCCCTCCAGCACATTGCCGGCACCAAATACCTTGGCTTCCAGCCGGTGTCGCTGTGCGCCCAGCTTTTGCATGTCGGTGATCAGCAATTCCATGGCATTGACCCCGAAGCGGGCCGGTACGCTGGTCTGGCTATGCCAGTCGCTGCCTTGCGGCAACAGGAAATGATTCATGCCATGCACCCGTGCCTGCCGGTCCATCAGACACACCGCCACGCAGGAGCCCAGCAGCGTGGTCAGCATCAGCGGCTGGCGTGTGGCAAAATACTCGCCCGGCAGAATTTTGATGGCATCGATCTGGAACTGGCGGTCGAAGTAGAGTCGCTCGGAAGGCTGGTCGGAATAGCTCATGGCGTCGCCCTATCATGCGGCAGACGCAGGCAGTCCATCACCTTGTCCGCCAACTGCGACAGCGGGTGCACATGCATCACCCCGCCCTGCGCCACGGCTTCGCGCGGCATGCCATATACCACACAGCTGGCTTCATCCTGGGCAAAGGTGGTGGCGCCGGCCTGGCGCAATTGCAACATGCCTAGCGCACCGTCCTTGCCCATGCCGGTCATGATGACGGCCACGGTCTGGGCGGCAGCCAGTGCGGCAACCGAAGCAAACAGCACATCAACCGATGGCCGGTGCCGGTTGACCGGTGGGCTTTGGTCAAGGCAGATGACAAAACCCTGCGTCCCCTTGCCCAGCCGCATATGCGAATGACCAGGGGCGACATAAGCCACGCCGCGCAGCAGCGGCTCGCCATCTTCGGCCTCCTTGACCTGTATGGCGCACAGCTTGTCCAGCCGCCGGGCAAACGACAGGGTAAAGCCTTCCGGCATGTGCTGGACAATCAGCACCGGCGGGCTGCCTGCCGGTAGTTTTTCCAGAAACTCCTTGATGGCATCGGTACCGCCAGTAGAGGCGCCCACCGCAATGATGGCATTTTGCCGCAGCAAGGCTGGCGCCACGCGGGCTGGTGCGGCGGCGGCACTCGGCGCAAATAGTGACGGCCGGCGCAAGCGGGCGGCAGCCACCATGCGAATCTTGTCGCGAATATCGTCAGCGTAGCTCTGCATGGTATTGCTGACATCCAGCGTTGGCTTGGGCAGAAAATCCACCGCGCCCAGTTCCAGCGCACTGAGCGTGGTTTCCGAGCCGGACTGGGTCAGCGAGGAAATCATCAACACCGGGGTCGGGCGCAGCCGCATCAGCCGGCGCAAGAACTCCAGCCCGTCCATGCGCGGCATTTCCACATCCAGGGTGATCATGTCCGGGCTGGTTTCCCGAATACGTTCGCGCGCCACGATGGGATCGGATGCGGTGGCCACCACCTCCATGTCAGGGGCTTCGTTGATAATGGTGGTAAGCAGGCTGCGGATCAGCGCGGAATCATCTACCACCACAATTCTTATTTTTCTGCCTGCGGCTGCGCTCATGTCATCTCCGCACGTTGTGGTTAGCCAGGCGATAGGCCGTTCGGCCGCAAGACTGGAAAGCATCGCTCAGATGCTGGATGTTTTCCGAGTGTCCCAGAAACAGCAGGCCATCCGGCTGCAGGCTGGCAGCCAGCCGCTGCAGGATGGCGGCCTGGGTCGGCTTGTCAAAATAGATCAGCACATTGCGGCAGAAAATCACGTCAAAGCGCCCCATGTCCGGCCACTCGGCGGCAACCAGATTGAACTGGTAAAACGACAGCTGCTCGCGGACTTCGCGCCGGATGCGCACCTTGCCGGCATTGTGCCCTACCCCGCGCAGGAAAAAGCGCTTGAGCAGGCTGCTGTCCAGCACTTTGGCCCGCTCGGCATCGTAGACGCCATCCGCGGCCTGGCTCAGCACCCTGGTATCGATATCCGAGGCGACCAGCTCAAGCCGCTGCCGGTTCAATTGCGGCAAGGACAGCAGGGTCATGGCGATGGAGTAGGCCTCTTCGCCGGTGGACACCGCCGCGCTCCACACCCGGTAATGCCGTTCTTGAGCCACCCGTTCCATCGCATGCAGTCGCAGCAGATCAAAATGATGCGGCTCACGGAAAAACGCGGTGAGATTGGTGGTGAGCGCATTGACGAAGTGTTGCCACTCCGCCTCGCCTTCCGACTTCTCCAGCAGGTCCAGATAGTCGGCAAACTGGCGCATGCCCAGCTGGCGCACGCGCTTGGCCAGCCGGGAATAAGCCATGTGGCTCTTGCTGTCGTTCAGCGAAATGCCGACACGCTGGTACAGCATCTGTCGCAGGCGACGAAAATCCGCCGCGGTAAATTTGATATCGCGCTCAGTGCTCATCGGGCATCACCGCGCGGCTCAAAACTCCTCCCATTCGTCGTCGTGTTGAGCCGGCCCCGGCAGGGTCTTGATACGCTCGGCATTGAGCGCCATGCGGGCCGATACCGGTTTCACCTGCTGGCCGGGTGCTTGCAGCCGGGCCGGCTGGACGTGATCGTGGCTGCGCTGCGCCTTGGGTGCCGACAGACGTGCCACCGGGGTGCCGTCGAGCCGGAAGATCGATACCGCCTCCATCAGATGACGGGCCTGCTCTTCCAGCGACTCGGCCGCAGCGGCAGCCTGCTCGACCAGTGCCGCGTTCTTCTGGGTATTTTCGTCCATCTGGGTCACCGCCAGATTGACCTGTTCGATCCCCGAGCTTTGCTCGACCGAAGCGGCCGAAATATCACTCATGATGTCGGCCACGCGGCGGATAGAGCTGACGATTTCTTCCATGGTCCGCCCGGCTTCATCCACCAGCCGGCTGCCCGATTCCACCTTGTCCACCGAGTTGCCGATCAACAGCTTGATTTCCTTGGCCGCTGCTGCCGAGCGCTGTGCTAGGTTGCGCACCTCGCTGGCCACCACGGCAAAACCCCGGCCCTGCTCGCCGGCACGCGCCGCTTCCACCGCAGCATTCAGTGCCAGGATATTGGTCTGGAAGGCAATACCGTCGATCACACTGATGATGTCGACAATCTTCTTGGCACTGTCGTTGATCTCGTTCATGGTGGACACCACATTGCCCACTACCTGACCGCCACGGGCCGCGATGTCCGACGCGCCGATGGCCAGGCTGTTAGCCTTCTTGGCGTTCTCGGCGTTCTGCCGCACGGTGCTGGTGATTTCTTCCATACTGGAGGCGGTTTCCTCCAGGCTGGCTGCTTGCTGTTCGGTACGACCGGACAGATTGCTGTTACCCGCGGCAATTTCCTGCGAGGCGGTATTAATAGCCTCGGTCGATTCCTGGATATTGCCCACAATGCTGCGCAGGCGTTCCACCGTGGCATTGGTATCCGATTTGAGCTGCCCCAGCATGCCTTCGTAGTCGTTCTTGATGGTGCGTGTCAGGTCGCCCTGAGCCAGCCCGCCCAGCACGATGGCGATATCGCCCAACGCCTGGCTGGTCACGCTCAACAGTTGGTTGACTCCTTCGGATAGCACGCGGAAGAAGCCGGTCTTACCCTCCACGACCAGGCGAGAGGCATAGTCGCCCTTGCCTGCGGCATTGACGATGTCTTCCACTTCTTTCTCGATCAGCACTTCGCCGGTACGGTCTTTCCACTCCACTACCGTACCCAGACGTTCGCCCTCTCCACCGAATACCGGATTGGCAGTCAGCGAGAAATGGCGGCCACCAACGGCGATATCAGCCTTGTAAGTGGCCCGCAGATTGGCCAGCAGGTCACGCTGATGCGCCGGATTGCGGTGGAACATGTCCATGCTGCCACCCAGGACATGGCGGGTGCTGAAATTAGGCAGGGCTTTGCGCAGATCCGCCTCGGCCGCCGCCAACATTTCCAGCACGCTGTGATTGACATAGATGATGTTGCGCTCGTTGTCGGCAATCATCACATTGGTGGTGACATTATCCAGTGCGCTGCGGATGCGGGCATTTTCTGCCGCAATCACACGTTCGGCATCGGTGCGCTGCTGCTCGATGGCTTGCTGTGCCAGCTCGGCCGTGCGGTCAATCCATTCCACGCCATAACCCAGCCGGTTGCCATTGCGGCCATTGATCGGGGTCAGGATCAGGTTGAAGGTACGGCCACCGACATGAATGGTGCCCTGGTGCGGATTGCGCAGCTGCTGCATCAGGCCGCGCTGATGTGCCGGGTTGCGATGGAACTGATCGATATTGCTGCCCAGCAAAGTGCGAGCGGAAAACTGCGGCAGGTCGCGGCGAATATCGCTTTCTGCCTGAGAAAACATATTGATGACCGACTGGTTGGCGTACACCACATTGAAGTCGGCATCGGCAATCATCATATTGGTGGCGGCGTTATCCAAGGCATTACGTACCCGGATGTTCTCCACCGCCTTGTCTGCGGCCTGACGGATATAGGCAAACAGGCTGCTGTTGTCATTGGCCGCCACTTTCAGTTCGGTGGTGACTTCCCCGGCAGCCAGCTCCTGCATCAATTTGACCGCAGCAGAAGGTTCGCCACCAATCTGCCGCAGCAGAGAGCGGCTGATCAGCCAGCCGGCCAGCATGGCGATCAGCACAGCTGCCGCCATCAGTGAGTTCAGCAAGACCGCCGCACTATTGGCCCGCTCCAGCGTGCCTTGTGCTACATGGCGGGACAGGCCCTCTTCAAACTTGATGTAATCATCAGCCGCCTTGAGGTAGTCCAGCTGAGTGGCGCGCAGGGTTTGCAGCAGATAGCTCTTGGCCTCTTCCTCCTGCCCGGCCACCAGGTGCTGGCGGAACACCGCCAGTTGCTGACGATAACTGGATTCCACCGTACGCAGGCGATCAAACAGCACCTGCCCTTCGGTTGGCACACCATTGGACAAAGTAGCCATCTGCCGGGTAATCAGCGTCAGCGCTTCGTCCATCTGTTTTTGCTGCTGTTCCACCACCATCGGGTCTTTGGACAACAGCACAGTCCGGGTGGCCCGGGCCGTGATATTGATATTGTCCACCACCTTGTTGGCTTCAGAAGCACGTGGCACATGGATATTGGCGATTTCGTCGATATCGTTGCGCAGGCTGTGGATCTGCGCAATGGCTACCGTCATCGCAGCGATGATCACCACGACCAACAGGCCGAAGCCCAGCAGCAACCGGTGGGACACTTTCAGATTATTCATTTTTACCTCTCCCAAACGCGATGTCGGCCTCAACCACGGTCCGTAATATCCACCAGCGCCATCTCGTCACTGCTCATCAGGCGCTCGATATCCACAATAATCACCATGCGCTCCCCTTGGGTGCCCAGGCCCTCGATATACGTGGTTTCCACCACGGAACCAAATTCTGGCGGATCGCGCAGTTCATCCTCAGCCAACTGGATGACATCGGACACGCCATCCACCACCATCCCCACCGTACGCTGGAAGATATTGAGGATGATCACCACCGTGAATGCGTTGTAGACCGGCTCGCCCAGCCCGAACTTGATGCGCATGTCGACAATCGGCACGATGCTGCCGCGCAGATTGACCACACCCTTGATGAAGGCAGGGGCGTTGGCGATACGCGTGACAGCTTCGTAGCCACGAATCTCCTGCACTTTCAGGATGTCGATCCCGTATTCTTCCTGCCCCAGGGTAAACACCAGCAGCTCGCGCACTGCTTTGCTCTGCCCGTGGTGGTATTCCAGCTGTTCTGTCATCGGTTCTGCCTTCCCCTCATGCCTCGTCTGTCATGGCCTGCCGTGCCGCCGTTTGTGCCGGGCGCTGGTTGTGACGGGCGATGATCGATATATCCAGAATCAGGGCCACCCGGCCATCCCCCATGATGGTGGCGCCAGACATGCCCTCTACTTTGCGATAATTGGTTTCCAGATTCTTTACCACGAACTGTTGCTGACCGATGAGTTCATCCACCAGCAGGGCAAGCTGGTAGCCGCCGGCCTCGACGATGACCAGAATGGCACTGGTGGGATCGCTGGCGGCAGCCGCATCGACATTGCCGAAGAAGGCAGCCAGCGACACGATGGGCAGGTATTGGCCGCGTACATTCACCAGCTGGCCGCGCCCGGCTACCGTTTTCAGCTCCTGGGCCTGCGGTTGCAGGGACTCCAGCACGAAAGACAGCGGGATGACATAGATGTCCCGTCCGACACGTACCGACATGCCATCCATGATGGCCAGTGTCAGCGGCAGGCGAATGCTGATAGTGGTACCGAAATCCGGCATGGAATCGATATCGATGCGCCCGCCCATGCTCTGGATATTGCGCTTGACCACATCCATGCCGACGCCACGGCCAGATACATCGGTCACTTCGGTTGCCGTGGAAAAACCCGCCTCGAAAATCAGCCCCCACACCTCGCTATCGCTCAGGGCATCATTGACTGGCATGCCGCGCTCACGCGCCTTGGCCAGAATGCGTTCGCGATTGAGGCCCGCGCCATCGTCGGTGACTTCGATCACGATGCTGCTGCCCTGATGAAAGGCACGCAGAGTCAAGCGCCCCACCGCCGATTTGCCCTTGGCCACCCGGACCTCGGGCGATTCCACTCCGTGGTCCAGGCTATTGCGCACCAGATGGGTCAGCGGGTCGGCCAGCTTTTCGATAAAACCTTTGTCCAGCTCGGTATTCTCACCCACCATTTTCAACTCGATCTGCTTGCCAAGCTTACCGGCCAGATCGCGCACCACGCGTGGAAAACGGTTGAAGACAAAGGCAATGGGTGTCATGCGAATAGACATCACGGCTTCCTGCAATTCGCGCGAATTGCGCTGCAAGGCCGAGATGCCGCCCAGCAGGCGTTCGTATTGCACGGCGTCCAGCTCCTGGCTGGACTGGGTGAGCATGGACTGGGTAATGACCAGCTCGCCCACCAGATTCAGTAGCAGATCGACCTTGTCAATATTCACCCGGATGGAATTTTCCACAGCTGGCGCGGCACGCTCCTGCCGTGGCGGGGCAACCGCAGCAGCAGCTGGCACGGCGGCCACGGCCTGCTCTGGTGCAGCCGGCTCCAGCGGAGCAAACAGGCCAAAACCTTCTTCCTCATGCAGCATGGCTGGTGCGGCTGGTGCAGCAGCTGGGCCGGCAACCGGGGCAAACAGCCCGAAGCCGTCTTCTTCATACAGCATGTCGGCCGCCGGCGCGCTGTCGCCGGCGGCAGGGACCAAGGGTTCGAACAAGCCGAAGCCATCATCTTCAAAGGCAATGCTGGCAGCGGCAGTCTGCGTTGGGCTGGCAATACTGGAGGAAAGAAACAGTCCGAAATCGCCCTCGTCCTGCTGGCCATGATCCTGGGTGATGCGGAAATGTTCGGGCGAGATGGAAAAGGCCAGAGATTCGGCAACTTCGTCTGCCGCCAGGGTTGAGGTGAAAATCAACACCCAGGGCAGTTGATCCTTACCGCCACCTTCCTGCACTACGCTCAATTCACCCAGTGCAGTCAACGACTGTAATAGTGCCTGGTAATCGGTGGCCGGCAAGCAGCAGTCCAGCTCGACATACAGCGTAGCGCAGGCAGCAGCTGCCGCAGCCGGCGGCACCGACTCAATCACCGGGTGCGCTTCGCCATGACCACCGGCGACCAGCCGTTCCAGCCAGCTCTCCACAGCACTGATGGCCGAATCGGCCACGGCCTCGCCACCTCGATGTGCACCCAGCATGCCGGCCAGCACATCCTTGGCATTCAGGCAGGCATCCACCATGTCGGCAGTCAAGCGCATGCTGCCCTTGCGTACCTTGTCCAGCAGGTTTTCCAGGATATGGGTCAGCGCGGCCAAATCGGCAAACCCAAAAGTGGCAGCTCCACCTTTGATGGAATGAGCTGCACGGAAGATGGCATTGAGGTCTTCGCCGTCCGGTGCCGCCAGGTCTACTCCCAGCAACACGGACTCCATGGTGGCCAGATGCTCGTCGGTTTCATCAAAGAACACCTGATGAAACTGCGACATATCGATTGACACGATGCTTCCCCTTACTGCGCAGTCCGGATAGTCAGCTCTGGAACCCGCCTGCTGTTGCCCGGCACATCACGATCGGTCTGGGCAATCAGCCAACCAGCCGCTTTACCACATCCAGCAGCTTTTGCGGATCAAACGGCTTGACCAGCCAGCCGGTGGCACCGGCCGCCCGCCCCAGCGATTTCATCTGATCGCTGGACTCGGTAGTCAGCATCAGGATGGGTGTCGTGCCGTAGGCCGGTAATTTGCGCAGTGCGCGAATCAGGTTCAAGCCATCCATGCCCGGCATGTTCTGGTCGGTCAGGATCAGGTCAAAGTTGTCAGCCTGCGCCCGAGCCAGACCACCATTGCCATCGACTGCCTCTACTACCTCATAGCCCGCACTTTTGAGGGTAAAGGTCACCATTTGACGGATTGACGCCGAGTCATCGACTGTCAGTACTTTTTTTGGCATGTTGTTCCCACTTTTCTTTTGTTCACGCTCAAAACAAATCAATGCTGCCACTCTGCATCTGACCTTGTGCCACCGGATTGTTGGACAGGCTGATTTGCAGTTCTGCCAGCCGGGCAGAGGCTCTCACCTCCCACTGCCCTTGTTGTTGTTGCTTGTTGCTGGTCAATTCCATCATTTCTTCGATGCCGTACAAGCGCTTGCCAACATGGGCAATCAGTTGCGACACCATGTCCTGAAACTGCAGCGAGCGCACCGCATCGCCCACATGATCAGACAGCAAACCCACGCCGTGGCGCAAACGACCGATCGATTCGGCCATCATGTCATCCATTACCCGGATACGGGACGAAGTGTCATCCAGCCGCTGCCTAGCCTGCAAGGTGAACATCATGTCCTGCGAGGCAAGCTGGTTGATCAGTCCCTCCGCATGTTCAACCGAACCATTCACCCGGTTGATCAGATTGCGGATTTCATCGCTGAAACTACTGGTACGACCGGACAGATGGCGGACTTCCTCAGCCACCACGGCAAAGCCCCTGCCGGCCTCCCCGGCCCTGGCCGCCTCGATAGAAGCATTCAAGGCCAGCATATTGGTTTGGTTGGTGATGGAGTGGATCTCATCCAGCAACAGAATGACCCCCTGCATCTCCTGACCAATCGACTCCATTTGCTCCACCAGCAGCATGGCCAGCCGGCTGTTTTCCACCGTCTTTTCAACAAAACTACCCATCGCGCTGGCAATTTCATTAACAAAAGTGCTGAATGACATGGCGTGTGAGTCAATACCCACTTCGCCTTTGGCTAGGCTTTCGGCGAGCTGCAACTGTGCAGCAGCCTCCTGCGACAGGCCGGAAAAACTGTTGACCAGGGTCAGCACCGCATCCTGAATCAATGTCTGTACCCGACTCACCTCCAGCTTAGACTGGGAAATCTGCTCGTGAATGAAGTCAAGGCAGTCAGGCGCAGCAGGCGCAGCTTCGTTCTTGCCGGAATCCGCCCCTTCCCTATCAATCACCTTCGGCTCCTTGGCTAGGTACAGAAAATGCAAAACGAACAGCATGCTGGCGGCAAGTGGCAAAGCCAAGCCCCACACCAGCGCACCCCATAAGGGGCCACTCAATATCAGCAGTACCGAAATCAGGCAAAGACCACACGCTACGAAACGTCGCTGCGGATAGGAAAGCACCATGTAGCCCCCGGTCATTCAGCAAAATTGCCAATGTACTATCTTCTTCATCAACTAATATGCCATCTTAATCAAGGAAGAAATCGACCGGATGGTGTAAATAATCGTTTTACCCGTTAAAGAATTAATTATTAATGTTTTTACCGCTTCTGCAGACAAGCGGCCAAATAGCTGTCTGTTAAAATATATAGACTGTCCAGCTGCCGATGAAAACCTCAACAGGCTGCAACCGAGCCTTCAGCAGCTAGCCTGGCCCGTGGCACCGAGCGATCGCATTACTTGATGGTGAACATCTTGTTGAAGCAGGCAATTTCCAACACTTGCAGCACGGTATCGCGGCAATTGATCAGTGACATCGATTTCTTCTGACTGGTAGCACGCTCTTTCAGCAGCAGCAGCATGCCTAGCGCCGAGCTATCCAGAAACGGTACTTGGTCGAAATCGACCTGAATTTCGTGCACGGCCGGATTTTCCAGCAATTCCTGGCTGGAAAGGCGGAAGTCCTTGTGCAGATTGAAATCGAACTGGCCGACCAGAACGAGCGTACCAACCTGACCTTCTACTTTAACCACTGGCTTCATCATCAATCCCCCTGATTCACATTACACATCAATCGCTCCCATCCCGCGGCAGGGGAGAGTCAATTCGAAATAAGCACCACCTTGCGCACGATCTCCACCAACTACTGTGCCTGCCAGCTCTTCTGCCACCTTTTTTACGATGGACAGCCCAAGGCCTGTTCCGCCTGGGCGGGTGGTAAAGAAAGGCTCAAACAGCCTGGCCGGATCCGCACCCCGTAAGCCCACGCCATCGTCCTCTACCCGGAAACAGACCTGCTCATCCTGCAGACACACTGTAAGGCCGATACGCCCGCCTTCCGGCGAGAAATGCATGGCATTTTCCAGCAGATTGACCAGCGCGCCCTGCAGGGCCTTGCGATCACCCATTACCGTTATGGCAGAAGGCAACAGGTTATTGCAATCCCAAATCATGCCACGCTCATGACATTGCGGTATCAGTACGGCCGCAACATCCTCAACCAGTGCGGCCACATCCAGCCACTCCAGCGCACTGGTCTGGCCACGTACAAATCCCAGCATGTTCTGAATCAGTCCCTCCAGCGCCTTCATGCGGGCCAGACTCTTGTCGACAAACTTAGCCCTATCCTCCGGCCGCAAGCCTTCCTGCTTCAGATTCGCGGTATAGAGCATGGCCGTGGCCAGTGGGGTGCGTAACTGGTGCGCCAGCGACGCCGCCATGCCGCCCATTGCTGCCAGCTTTTGCTGATGGGCCAACTCCACCGTTAAATGATGCAGGCGGCTGACATCATGCAGCAGCACGATGCGTCCACCCGAAGCCGGCAGATCCTGGTATTGCAAGGCCAGCCGACGGGCGGCCTCCTGCTGCGGCAAGGTGTAGGTCCCGTCCAGCTCGGAACGCGTCCAGCCGGACATGACAGCATCCCAGGCCAGCCCTCCATGTTTGCCTTGCAGCAGGAGCTGCGCCGCCGGGTTTTCAGCCACCACCACACCATCAGCCGCCAGTTGCACCACACCGGCTGGCAACGCTTCCAGCAGCATGCCCAGTCTTTCGGCGAGCTCGGCGTTTTCGTCACGCTGTTTACGCAATTGGTTGTTAGCCTCATCCAACTGCGCATTCAGTACGTTAACCTGCACCTCGAGCTGACGATATGCGTCGATCAACTGACTGGACACCGTATTAAACTGCTCGAAAGCCGCCTCCAGCATCTCCTGGTCTTTCAAATTTGATGCTGTCTTGGCCATGTTTAGCGTCGTATTTGTAAAAAGGACTTAAACAGTATGATAATGACTAAGTCTGAGCCAAGCCAACTTAAAGTCTGATCTGAGCCAAGACAGTTTTCAAAGAAAGCTGGGAAAATGAATAATTGGCGTATACAACGGGAGTATTGCGCCACCACAACGAACCGATGCAGCGGAGGTTTCTGTGTCAGAGCTTCTTAAAAAAATTGATGCCAGAACAAAACTGGCGGGGACCAACAAGCTGGAAATCCTGCTGTTCTCCCTGGGTCACGACCAGCGTACGGGGAGAAAGGAAATTTTCGGCATCAACGTGTTCAAGGTGCGCGAAGTCATGCGTACCCCTGAAATCACGTCTGCTCCGGAAATGCCATCGTCGGTGGAAGGCATGGTCAGCCTGCGCGGCTCACTGGTGCCGGTGATCGACCTGGCCAAATACGCCGGCATTGTCACCAGCAACAAGCCGGAAATCATGATCGTCACCGAATATAACGGCCACACCCAGGGTTTTCTGGTCGAGGCGGTGGATACCATTCTGCGCCTGGACTGGTCCGCCATGCGCGTGCCGCCGGACATGATCACCAACCGCATGGCCGGCCTGGTCACCGCAGTTACCGAGCTGGATCAGGGCACGCTGGTGATGATGATGGATGTGGAAAAAGTGCTGGCGGAAACCTCGCTGGTTGACGACTCCCACCACTTCATCAATATCGAGCCGGTGAAAGAAGAACGCATGATCTTCTTTACTGACGACTCCGCCGTCGCTCGCAAGCAGATCGAACGTACCCTGGACGCCATGCAGGTCAAGTACGCCTACGCCATCAACGGCATGCGCGCCTGGGAAGAACTACAAAAAATGGCCATGCAGGCCGAACTGTCTGGCAAGCGTCTGAACGAAACTCTGCATCTGGTGCTGACCGACGTGGAAATGCCGGAAATGGACGGCTACATGCTGACCAAGCTGATCAAGAGCGACCCGCGCTTTGCCGGCATTCCGGTGCTGATGCACTCCTCGCTGTCCGGCTCTTCCAACCAGAAGCTAGGCCAGTCAGTCGGCGTCGACGAATATGTTTCCAAATTCGAAGCCCAGAAACTGTCGATGAAGCTGCGTGAAATGCTCAACCTGGCCAAAAACTAAACTAAGCCAGACAGCCATTCGGAAGAGGGGAAAAAAATATGTCAGCAACAGATGCATCCTTGCTTGCCAGTGTTGATGCCCGTACCAAACTGGCGGGCTCCAACAAAATGGAAATCCTGCTATTTTCGCTGGGTACCCGCGAAACCTTTGGCATCAATGTATTCAAGGTGCGGGAAGTCTCGCAGACGCCGGCCATCACCAAAACCCCTAACATGCCGTTCGGGGTGCAGGGCGTATTGTCCCTGCGCGGCAACATCATCCCGGTGATTTCGCTGGCCCGTTTTGTCGGTTCCGAACAGAGCGGCCGCAAATTTGACACCATGATCGTCACCGAATTCAACAAGAGCACCCAGGCTTTTCTGGTGGACTCAGTCGATCGCATCATCCGCGTTGACTGGGACCGGGTCCGCGCCCCGGAAAACATGATGAGCACCACGACCAATTCCAATCTGATTACCGCGATTACCGAACTGGAAGACGGCAAGCTGGTTTCCATTCTGGACGTGGAGCAGATTCTGGCCACCGTGGTGGGCGAACCACGCCTGCCGGACATCCCGCAGGCCCAGTTGGACACCGACCAGTACCTGTTCTTCGTCGACGATTCGGTGGTGGCGCGCAAGGAAATCACCAGCGTACTGGAAAAGATGGGCATCAAGTTCCAGCAAGCCACCAATGGCCGCGAAGCCTGGGACCGCCTGCAAGTACTGGCCAGCCGCAACTGGGGGGAGGACGAGTCGCTGCACGACTATCTCAAGATCATTCTGGTGGATGCGGAAATGCCGGAGATGGACGGTTATGTCCTGACCAAACTGATCAAATCCGATGTCCGCTTTAAAGGCATCCCGGTTATCATGCACTCCTCGCTCTCCTCCAACGCCAACAAGGCGATGGGTTCCAGCGTGGGTGTCGATGCCTATGTTGCCAAATTCGATCCGGCAATACTGGCTGAAACTTTGATTCCATTCCTGCAGAGGTAACCGTTAAAATCAACGGCTCAATGGAATACCGACATTTCAGGACCTACCCAGATGCCAGATAAAAACATGCGATTCCTCGTTGTGGACGATTTCTCGACCATGAGAAGAATTGTTCGCAACCTGCTGAAAGAGTTGGGGTTCACCAACGTAGATGAAGCCGAAGACGGCCAGGTTGCCTTGCACAAGCTTAAAACACAGCATTTCGACTTTATTGTTTCCGACTGGAACATGCCGAACATGACCGGCATCGAGTTGCTGAAAGCAGTACGCGCCGACCAGCAGATCAAGCATCTGCCATTCATGATGATTACTGCTGAAGCCAAGCGGGAAAACATCATTGAAGCAGCCATGGCTGGTGCCAGCGGCTACATCGTGAAACCGTTCACGGCCGCAACGCTGGAAGAAAAGATGAACAAGATCTTCCAGACCATGAACAAGTAAAACGAATAAACATAGCAAATAAACTTGCCTAGTCAGCACTGAGGAGAGGCTATCGTGCCGGATCACATTCTGGAAAGTGGAGATTCACCGGATCTCGAAGCATTGTTTGACAGCATTGCCAGTCAGCAACAGCAAAAAGAACCAGAAGCAGTCTCGACGACATCGGCTGGGGCGGTCACCACGGCAGGTAGCAACGAAATCAGTACGGCAGTCATGTACGAACAGATTGGCCAGCTGACACGCAAGATGCACGACGCGCTACGTGATCTGGGCTACGACAAGTCACTGGAAAAAGTGGCGGATGCCATTCCCGATGCCAAAGACAGGCTGAGCTATATTGCCTCACTGACGGAAAGTGCCGCAGAACGGGTGCTTAATGCCACTGATCTGGCCAAGCCCTACCAGGATGACCTGGAAAGCCGTGCCAAACTGCTGTCGGAACGCTGGAACTTGCTCTACGCCAACCAGCTCTCCACGGCCGAATTCAAGAACCTTGCCGAGGACACCCGTCAGTACCTCGGCCATGTTCCGAAACAGACCCAAGCCACCAATACCCAGTTACTGGAAATCGTGATGGCACAAGACTTTCAGGACCTTACCGGCCAAGTCATCAAGAAAATGATGGATATGGTGCATATACTGGAAACGGAACTGGTCGCCTTCCTGATCGAATTCTCTCCGGATTCGAAGAAGGCCGAGCTGGACAATAATCTGCTGAATGGACCGGTGGTCAATCCAGAAGGCAGAACGGACGTGGTGTCCAGCCAGCAGCAGGTTGATGACCTGCTGGAAAGCCTGGGCTTCTAAACAAAAAGCGGTGAACGTGTTAGCGGCATAAGCGGGGTGAGAAAATGAGCGATTTTGGCGGCATGGAAGAACTGCTACAAGACTTCCTGATGGAGTCTACCGATCTGCTGTCCGATGTGGACAACAAACTGGTGGAGCTGGAAAAACGTCCTGAAGACAAGGCATTGCTGAATGACATTTTCCGGGGCTTTCATACCATCAAGGGCGGGGCTGGCTTTCTAAACGTGGGTCCGATGGTGAATTTGTGCCATCGCACCGAAAACCTGTTCGATAAGCTGCGCAACGGTGAACTGCACATCACGCCGGAAGTCATGGACGTGATTCTGGACGCAACCGGTATTGTGCGCGACATGTTCGGCACTCTGGGCCAAGGCCTGATGGTGGCCGATGCCGATGCCGATGTACTCAATGCACTGGATGCCGTACTGGCCGGTGAAATGCCCGGCAAGGCAGAAGCCCCTGCCCCTGCCCCGGCTCCTGCCGCGGTAGCGCCGGCCCCGGTAGCGCAAGCTGTGGCCAGCCCGGCTCCGGTAGCCGCAGCAGCCACAGATGGCCCAGACTGGAATGCCCTGCATCAGGCCATCGTGCCGCAGGCTACTCCGGCAGCAGCACCGGCAGCACCTGTTGCAGCCATTGCCACCGCACCGGTTCAGGAATTGCTGCCCGTGGCAGAACATATTCCGGCAGCCAAACCCGCCAGCAAGGCTGTTGCCAATAAGCAGCCCAGCAGTGCCGGCAACAGCAGTGGCCCGCAGGAAAATACTATCCGTATTGATACGGTACGCCTGGACATGGTACTGAACCTGTCCGGTGAAATCGGCCTGACCAAAAACCGCCTGACCACCCTGCGCACGGAAATCCTGCAGGGCAATCGCGACGGCAACACCCTGCGCTCGCTGGACGAAGCCATCAGCCAGCTCGACCTGCTGGTGGGCGATCTGCAAAACGCGGTGATGAAAACGCGCATGCAGCCTATCGGCCGCCTGTTCCAGAAATATCCGCGTCTGGCACGTGACCTGGCCCGTCAACTGGGCAAGGAAGTGGAACTGGTGCTGTCCGGCGAAGAAACCGAGCTGGACAAGACCATGATCGAAGATCTGAACGATCCTTTGGTCCACTTGGTACGCAACGCCGTCGATCATGGTGTGGAGTCGCCGGAAGAACGCATTGCCGCCGGCAAGAAGCCGCAATCGCTGATCCAGCTGACTGCCGAGCAGGTGGGTGATCACATCCAGATCGAAATCACCGACGATGGCAAGGGCATGAATCCGGATGCCCTGCGTCGCAAGGCTATCGAAAAGGGCCTGATTGATCAGGAAACCGCCAACGGTCTGGATGAGAAACAGTGCCTGCAGCTCATTTTCATGCCGGGCTTCTCCACCAAGGACCAAATCTCCAGCGTCTCCGGCCGTGGTGTCGGCATGGACGTGGTGCGGACCAATATCCAGAAGCTAAACGGTCGCATTGATATCAACTCGCTGCCGGGTGAAGGCACCCGCATCAGCATCTCGCTGCCGCTGACACTGGCTATTCTGCCGGTACTGGTGGTCCGCGCCTGCAACCAGCCGTTTGCCGTTCCGCTGGCCATGGTACGCGAGATCATCACCATCGATCCGAACGCCATCCAGGAAGTATCCGGCAAGCCCACCATCGTGGTCCGCGACGAAATCCTGCCGCTGCGCACCCTTGCTGGCCTGCTGGGCTGGGAACCGACGCAGAAGCCCTACTTTGGCGTACTGATGCAGTCGGCTGAGAAGTCCTTCATTCTGGCCATCGACTCCTTTGTTGGTCGTGACGATGTTGTCATCAAGCCGTTGCAGAATATTCGTCCGAAGGGTGTGGCCGGTGCCACGCTGTCTGGCGACGGCTCGGTAGTACTGGTGCTGGACATGGAAGACCTGCTCAGCTCCAGCGATGGCACCAACGGCCAAGTCCGGACCTCGGAGTTGATCTCCGCATAAGAAAAACCAGAACTGGCAAGTTTCATGACCTCACAAAGCGCCTTCATTGGCCGACAACCGGTATTAAACCGTAACCAGCAGCTCATCGGGTATGAGCTGCTTTTTCGTGCAAGCGAGGAAGCCAACTCGGTAGGGCCCCACAGCGAGCTGCAGGCGGATACCCAAGTATTGGTCAACACCCTCAACAATATGGGTACCAGTTGGCTGATCGGTAACAAGCTGGCGTTTATCAATGTTGGTGAAGCCATGCTCACCAGCGACTTTCTGGAGCTGTTGCCACCACGCCGGGTGATTCTGGATATCGCCCCTGACATCAGCGCATCCAGTGAGCTGCTGTCGCGAGCGCGCCATCTGCGTTCGCTGGGTTTTGGCATCGCTTTGGATGACTTCTCGTTCGAGGCCCAGTCAGCCGCTTTTCTGGAGTTCGCCAACTACGTCAAGCTGGACATCCAGAACCGCAATACCAACCACTTCCAGGTGCTGGCTGCCCGCTTGCGCAGCTATCCGGTGATCCGCATCGCCGAACGGGTAGAAACCCATGAGCAATACCATCTGTGCAAAGAATTGGGCATGGATGGCTTTCAGGGCTACTACTTCGCCAAGCCGGAAACCCTGTCGGCACGGGTGATTCACCCCACCTTCAGCAATGCGCTGGAACTACTCAACCTGCTGCGCATGGACGCTGACCTGCGCCAGGTAGAACAGATCCTCAAGCGCGATGTGGCCCTGTCCTTCAAACTGCTGCGCTATGTCAATTCGGCCGCAGCTGGCCTGAACACCACCATCAGTTCCTTTTCACATGCAGTCACCGTACTGGGTTACAAAAAACTGTACCGCTGGCTGACCCTGCTGCTGGTCACGGCCTCCGATGATGGTCATGCCCCGCCGGCCTTGCAGAAAACCGCCGTGACGCGTGGTCGCCTGATGGAGCTACTGGGCGAGCAACTGGGGCTGAATCATGACGACTGCGACAATTTGTTCATTGTCGGCATGTTCAGTCTGCTGGATGTGCTATTCGACATGCCCATGCCCAATATTCTGGAACACTTGCAATTGCCGGTGCCCCTGATCGAAGCCCTGTCGGAACGCAAGGGCCAGATGGGTGCGCTGCTGCAACTGACCTGCAGCTGCGAAGATGGCCAGTTGACCGGAGTAGTCGAACAGTCAGCCCAGTTGAAGCTGAATGCAGACCAGCTCAATCAGGCCCACGTCGCCGCACTCGCATGGGTCGAGGATCTGGGCTTATAATTGCCAGCCCTTCAGCCGGTTCCGACCCCCTCGATGAAACTGTTAGCCATTGATACCTCCAGCAGTTATTTGTCCCTGGCCCTCAGCCTGGATGGCGAGATGTACGCCTTTCATGAGGAAATGGGACAAAAACACGCAGAACGGACACTGCCGGAAATCGACAGCCTGCTACAACAGGCAGGCATCAAACTCGCAGCGCTCGACGCCATCGTCTTCGGGCAGGGGCCAGGTTCGTTTACCGGTCTGCGCATTGCTTGCGGCCTGGCACAAGGACTGGCTTTTTCAGCAGGGCTGCCAGTCATCGGCATTCCCACACTGGATGCCGTCGCCCAGCAAAGCGAAGCCGACCAGTTGCTGGTCTGCCTGGATGCGCGCATGCAGCAAGTGTATTGCGCGGTCTACCAAACCGGCCCGCACTGGCAACGCAAGGGACCGATCACCCTGCAAGACCCCCAGGCCGTGGTCTTACCCGACGGAATCAGCCAGGTAGCAGGCGATGGTTTTGAAAACTACCCTACGCTACTGGCTGGGCAACGCGAGCTAATCCGCCATAGCGGCGTGCTGCGTGCCGATGCCCGCGCCCACATCGCGCTGGCACAGAGCGGCCGCTACCCCATGCAACACCCGCGCGAGGCCGAGCTGCTGTATGTTCGCAACAAAGTAGCACTGACCTCGATCGAACAGCAGGCACTAAAGGGATGAGCAGCGTCCGTCGCTACCACCCATCCTCGGCCGGTGACCTGGCCACAATGGAGGCCGCCGCAACACAGCATGGCTGGAGCGCAGGTAATTATCAGGACTCCATCAGCGCCGGCCACCCGTTTTACTGCCTGGATCAGCAAGAGATCGGCTTTGCCGTGGTGATGCCGGTACTGGATGAAGCCGAATTGCTGAACATTGTTATCGCCGCGCCGCAGCAGGGACGTGGCCTGGGCCGACAACTACTGAACGGCCTGATGCAGGATCTGAAGCAACAGGGCTGTCTGCGGCTATTTCTGGAAGTGCGCGCCAGCAATATCCCGGCGCGGGCACTCTATCAGCGCTGTGGCTTTCGTGAATCCGGCCTGCGCAAAAATTACTACCCCGGCCAGGATGGCCAACGCGAACACGCCATCCTGATGGAGGCAAGCCTGTGAACCGCAGCAGCTTTATCCAGCAGGCCATCGGCCTTGGCCCGCAATGGCAGGCCCGCAGCGGCTGGTTTGAACAGCATCCAGCCGAACTGGACAGGCAAGCCATACAATTGGCACAGCAGCAAGCCAGCCTGCCGCCGCTTACTGATGCGCCGCCCTCTCCCCCGACCTTGGCCGAGGATCACCTACCCGCCCCGGCCATGGTGACAAGCGCAGCGGCGGTGGCTAGTACCGCGGCTTCTGCCTCAGCGCCCCCCCAGGTAACTGACCGCCCGGAGCAGCCACTGACATCGCCCCAGCCACAGGTGGAGCTGGGCTGGGAACAGCTGGAACACGCTGTGGCAAACTGCCAAAACTGCCAGCTCTGCCACACTCGCACCCAGACTGTATTTGGCCGCGGTAATCCGCAGGCCCGCTGGATGCTGATCGGCGAGGCGCCCGGTGAGCAAGAGGACAGGCAAGGCCAGCCCTTCGTCGGCAAGGCCGGCCAGCTGCTGGACAATATGCTGGCCGCCGCCGGGCTGGACCGTGAAAACGATGTCTATATCGCCAATGTGCTGAAATGCCGGCCACCAGGCAATCGCAACCCCAATCCGGAAGAAATCCTGGCGTGCAGCAGCTATCTGCAACAGCAGATCCGCCATGTACAACCCACCCTGATCCTGGCGCTGGGCCGCTTTGCCGTGCAAACCCTGCTGCAGACCGAGCAAAGCATAGGCAAGCTGCGTGGTCAGCTACACCAGTATCAGGGCATTCCACTGATTGCCACCTATCACCCGGCCTATCTGCTACGCAACCTGCCGGACAAGGCCAAAGCCTGGCAAGATATGGTGCTGGCCAAACAACACTTTAGCCGCCTCAGCAGTTAGTTGCGCCTTCAGGCCATGTAGCATCAGCCATAGACCCCCTGTAACCAGCGCCGATAGATCGCATCGGCCTGGTTGTGGCTCTGTGGCATTCCCTCTTCCAGAGAAGCGGCAATCTGCGCCACCGACATGACACTGGGCAGGTCATGCGCATTGATCTCCTGATAACCCACCTGCAACCACTGCCGGATCATTTCAACCTTCACCTCGCAATGAAACTGCATGCCCAGGTGCCGACCGTCGTACAGATAGGCCTGATTGCGACAATAAGCACTGCTGGCGAGCAAACTTGCCCCCTGCGGCAAGTCGAAACTGTCGCTATGCCACTGAAAAACACGCAAGGACGAGCGCTCGCCAAACCACTCCGCCGCCGCTACTCCCGACTCGGATTGCAGATCGATCCAGCCGATTTCCGGAATCTCCGCCTTGCGGACGTGTGCACCTAGCGCCCGTGCCAGCAACTGGCCACCCAGACAATGCCCAATTACCGGCACATCGGCAGCCACCGCTCGCCGTAAAAAATCGATCTCTGGCAGAATCCAGCCATGCTCTGCCTCGTCATTGACGCTCATTGGGCCACCAAACGTGGCAATACCAGCATAGGCCGTCACATCCTCGGGTAGCGCATCCCCGGCATAGACCTTGAAAATGCACGAAGGTATAGCCTGGCGGTTCAGATAATCGAGAAAATACTCCGGTCCATCCAGCGATACATGCTGAATAATGGCGATGGGCTTCACATCGTCTCCTCATGCTCACCTTGCACACAACCGGTAGAAAGTGATCACAAAAAAATGAAAAAAGCCAATATAGATGAATTTACAGCGACGATGAATTGATAATTGATCAAATTACCAAGAGACCAGCAGAAGTGAGCCGTGGAAACAACATCATGAACCAGTGCACGACAGGCAATAAAAAACCCTTCTCCGTGCACCAGAGAAGGGCTCTTGAACGTTACCGAAAAACAAGCTTACTTCAGCTTGGTTTCCTTGTAGATAACGTGTTTACGGGCAACGGGATCAAATTTTTTGATCTCCATTTTTTCCGGCATCGTGCGCTTGTTCTTCGTAGTGGTATAGAAGTGGCCAGTGCCGGCGGTGGATTCAAGCTTGATTTTATCGCGCATTGTATAACCTATCTGTCGCTATCTAGTTGACCGCTTAGATCTCGCCACGAGCGCGCAGATCTGCCAGCACTACATCGATACCAACTTTATCGATAGTACGCAGTGCAGCGTTGGATACGCGCAGGCGCACCCAGCGGTTTTCGCTTTCTACCCAGAACTTGCGGTACTGCAAGTTCGGCAGGAAACGACGTTTCGTCTTGTTGTTGGCGTGGGAAACATTGTTCCCGGTCATCGGACGTTTGCCGGTGACTTTGCAAACACGCGCCATGTTAACACTCCCAAAACCGGTAAAAGCTGGCTTTATACCATGAAAAAAGCCAGCGATTCAAGCATGATGCGCACTTTCCGTAGAAAGCACGATCTCGTATATGAAACAGTCGGGGCGGATTGTAACGGAATTACCACAAACACGCGAGTGCAACATGCAATTGCCCGAGGCAAGTGTTGCATTCATTGTTGCAACAAGCGGTGCCATGGCGGTTCAAATCCAAGCGATTTCAGGTTAAAATCCCGGATTCCCATAGAGCCGTAATTCCATGACCAAGTATATCTTCGTAACCGGCGGTGTGGTGTCTTCCCTCGGGAAGGGCATTGCCGCTGCGTCCATTGCTGCCATTCTTGAGTCGCGCGGGCTGAAAGTCACCATGCTGAAGCTCGACCCGTACATCAACGTCGATCCGGGTACCATGAGCCCCTTCCAGCACGGTGAAGTATTCGTGACGGAAGACGGCGCAGAGACCGACCTTGACCTTGGCCACTATGAGCGCTTCATCCAGTCCAAGATGAAGAAGAGCAACAACTTTACCACCGGTCAGGTTTACGAGTCGGTCATCACCAAGGAACGCCGTGGCGATTACCTGGGTGGCACCGTTCAGGTCATTCCGCACATTACCGACGAAATCAAGCACAAGGTGCATGAGGGTGCCGGCGACGCCGACGTGGCCATCGTCGAAATCGGCGGCACCGTGGGTGATATCGAATCCCTGCCCTTCCTGGAAGCCATCCGCCAGTTGCGCTCCAACCTGGGCCGCAAGAACACCATGTATGTGCATCTGTCTTACGTGCCGTTCATTGCCACCGCCGGCGAAATCAAGACCAAGCCGACCCAGCACTCGGTGAAGGAACTGCGCGAAATCGGTATCCAGCCGGACATCCTGCTATGCCGCATGGACCGCGAACTGCCGGCCGATGAAAAGCGCAAGATCGCGCTGTTCTGTAATGTGGAAGAAAACGCCGTCATCGGTTGCTACGATTCCGACTCCATCTACAAGGTACCGGCGATGCTGCACGAGCAAGGCATCGACGACATCATTACCGAACACATGCAGCTGGATATTCCGCCGGCCGATCTGTCGGTATGGGCGCGCATCATCGACGCCATCGAGCATCCGGAACAATCGGTCAATATCGCCATGGTCGGCAAATACGTCGATCTGACTGAATCCTACAAATCGCTGTCCGAAGCGCTGAAACACGCGGGCATCCACACTCGTTCGGCCGTCAACATCATCTATGTCGACTCCGAAGACATCGAGCGCGACGGTGCCGAATCGCTGAAAGACATGGATGCCATCCTGGTACCGGGCGGCTTTGGCAAGCGCGGCGTGGAAGGTAAGGTCAAGGCGGTGAAATTTGCCCGTGAGAACAATATCCCCTACATGGGTATCTGTCTGGGCATGCAGATCGCGCTAATCGAATACGCGCGTGACGTGGCTGGTCTGGCCGGAGCCAACTCCACCGAATTCGACCTCGACACCGATTACCCGGTGGTCGCCCTGATCGACGAATGGGTCAATCACGACGGCAAGATCGAAAAGCGTGACGAAAACTCCAATCTGGGCGGTACCATGCGCCTGGGTGGTCAGCACTGTGATCTGGTTGATGGTTCGCTGGCTGCGCGCGTTTACGGCGCCACCGATATTGTCGAGCGCCACCGCCACCGCTACGAAGTCAACAACTACTACGTACAGCGCCTGGAAGCTGCCGGCCTGACCATTTCCGGCCGTTCCGCCGGTCATGAAAAGCTGGTGGAAACCATCGAACTGAAAGACCACCGCTGGTTCTTTGCCTGCCAGTTCCACCCGGAATTCACCTCTACCCCGCGCGATGGCCACCCGCTGTTCAAGGCCTATGTGCAGGCAGCTATCGACTACAAGGCTGAAAAGCAAGGGAAATAAGCATGAAACTGTGCGGATTCGAAGTCGGCCTCAACCAGCCCCTGTTCCTGATCGCCGGCCCCTGCGTGATCGAAAGCGAACAGATGGCGCTGGACACTGCCGGTCAGCTGAAGGAAATCACCAGCGCACTGGGCATCAACTTCATCTACAAGTCGAGCTACGACAAGGCCAACCGTTCTTCCGGCACCTCGTTTCGCGGCTTTGGCATCGATGAAGGCCTGCGCATCCTGGACGAAGTAAAACGCCAGATCGGCGTCCCCGTCTTGACCGATGTACACGCTGAGAGTGAAATCGCCCAGGTTGCCAGCGTGGTGGATGTGCTGCAAACCCCGGCGTTCCTGTGTCGCCAGACCGACTTCATCCGTGCAGTTGCGCAATGCGGCAAACCGGTAAACATCAAGAAGGGCCAGTTCCTGGCACCGGGCGACATGAAGAATGTCATCGACAAAGCCCGCGCCGCTGCCCTGGAAGCCGGCCTACCGGAAGACAGCTTCATGAGCTGCGAACGTGGCGTGTCTTTTGGTTATAACAACCTGGTATCCGACATGCGCTCGCTGATGATCATGCGCGAAACTGGTTGTCCGGTCGTTTACGATGCCACCCACTCGGTACAACTGCCAGGTGGACAAGGCAGCTCTTCCGGCGGACAGCGCGAATTCGTGCCGGTACTGGCGCGCGCCGCCGTCGCTGCGGGCATTGCCGGCATCTTCATGGAAACCCACCCCAACCCGGCATGTGCCATGTCCGACGGCCCCAATGCCTGGCCGCTGAGCCGCATGAAGGAACTGCTGGCCACGCTGCAGCAACTGGACAGCCTGGTCAAGCAAAGTGCCTGGCCGGAACACTCGCTGTAATACGTTTTCGTTCCATTTGTGGTAACAAGTTTTCTGCGGCCAGCCGTCTGAAGAGGGCTGGCCGGTGGTGATACGGTTAACCTAGCAAAGCAACTGAAGGGGACAAGTATGAGTTCGATCATTGACGTAGTGGCCCGCGAGATTCTCGATTCTCGCGGCAATCCCACCGTTGAAGCCGATGTACTGCTGGAATCTGGTGTCATGGGCCGCGCAGCTGTTCCCAGCGGCGCCTCCACCGGCGAAAAAGAAGCACTGGAACTGCGTGACGGCGACAAGAGCCGCTACCTGGGCAAAGGTGTACTGAAAGCCGTAGAAAACATCAATACTGAAATCTGCGAAGCCATTATCGGCCTAGATGCTGCCGACCAGGCCTTCATCGACAAGACCCTGATCGAACTGGACGGTACCGAAACCAAGTCCCGCCTGGGCGCCAATGCCATGCTGGCTGTTTCCATGGCCGTGGCTCGCGCAGCCGCCGAAGACGCCGGCCTGCCGCTGTACCGCTATCTGGGTGGTGCCGGCCCGATGGCCCTGCCGCTGCCGATGATGAACGTGATCAATGGTGGCGCTCACGCCAACAACACCCTGGACATCCAGGAATTCATGATCATGCCGGTTGGCGCACAAACCTTCCGCGAAGCACTGCGCTGCGGCGCGGAGATCTTCCACAGCCTGAAAAAACTGTGCGACAACAAGGGCTACGCCACCACCGTGGGTGACGAAGGCGGTTTCGCCCCCAATCTGGCCAGCCATGAAGATGCCATCAAGCTGATTCTGGAAGCCATCGATGCTGCCGGTTACGTAGCAGGCCAGGACGTGATGCTGGCGCTGGACTGTGCCTCTTCCGAGTTCTACAAGGATGGCAAGTACCACCTGACCGCCGAAGGCCTGCAACTGTCCTCCGAGCAGTTTGCCGACTACCTGGAAACCCTGGTCAACAACTACCCGATCATTTCCATCGAAGATGGCATGAGCGAACACGACTGGGACGGCTGGAAGATCCTGACCGACCGTCTGGGCAAGCGCATCCAACTGGTTGGTGACGATGTCTTCGTCACCAACCCGAAAATCCTGGCCAAGGGCATCGAAGTCGGCATCTGCAACTCGCTGCTGGTGAAGGTGAATCAGATCGGCACCCTGTCCGAAACCCTGAAAGCAGTTGATCTGGCCAAGCGCTCCGGCTATACCAGCGTGATGAGCCACCGCTCCGGCGAAACCGAGGACAGCACCATTGCCGACCTCGCCGTGGCCACCAACTGCATGCAGATCAAGACCGGCTCACTGTCGCGTTCGGATCGTATGGCCAAGTACAACCAGCTGCTGCGTATCGAAGAAGAGCTGGGTGATGCTGCCTACTATCCGGGCCGTGCCGCCTTTTACCACCTGAAATAAGCTGAACTATGCGCTGGCTGACCTTGACTCTGGTAACCCTGCTGATCGCCTTGCAATGGCCCTTGTGGTTTGGCAAGGGGAGCTGGCTCAGGGTCTGGCAGCTGGACAAGCAATTGCAAGAACAGCGGGCTGTCACGCAAAAGCTGATAGCCCGCAACGCTGCACTGGATGCCGAAGTACGTGATCTGAAGCAAGGAACTGACGCGATTGAGGAGAGAGCGCGGAATGAACTTGGTATGATCCGCAATGGTGAGGTATTTTTTCAATTACTGGATCCGGCCGCCTCTGCAAAACATTGACTAAGCCCATCCAAACCTTCACCCTCCTAGACTAAAAATAATTATGGCTGGCTTCAAAACTTCCAGGGTTTGGTCAATGACAACACAGAATCCGATTGAGGTTGCACGCGAAACGCTCAAACAACTGAGCATGCGCAAATTGCTGCCAACACCGGAAAATTTCGAGCGCGTCTACCACGAGCTCACGCAAACCCCGATCGAGCGCGACAACAAGCTGGGCACCCAGTTGCTGCGGGCTCTGGAAACCATTCCCGCTGAATCCCCGCAGACCAAGACTTCCCTGCTGCGCATCAAACAAGCCACCGACGAGTCCCGCTGGGAACAACTACCGCAGCTGGCCATTGATTTTCTGCGACTAGCACTGACCGAGAGTAATCTGACCCAAACCTGGGGCAGCCTGATACAAAGCCTGATCCGCAGTTGGGATCTGCGCCTGCCCGACCTGCCACAGCATCACAAACAGGCAGCGCTGGAACGGGTTCTGATCAATTACGGCAATCAGCCTGAAGAACTCAATACCAAACTGTCGGCACTGGTCAAAAACTGGAGCGCCCCAGCCAGTCAGCGCGAAGCACTCATCATTCCGGATGACCCGGCAAGTGTCGACAGCACTATTTCCACGGTGGCCGGCCAGGACAATAGCAGCTGGCCGCTGTGGCAACGGACGCTGGCCTTTGCCCTCAAGCACGGGCTGGAGCCGCGCCTGATCAGCATGCCGGACATGGTGGAATCGCTGGAAGCACTGATCCGTGAGCTGAATCAGGTCTGCGACGATGCCAGCCTCAATGTCTACATGCCCAAGCTGCGCGGCTTCATGATTAAGCTGGAACTGCAGACCCAGCAGGAAGGCCGCCTGGTTTCCGGACTCACCAATCTGCTGCGCCTGTTGCTGGACAATGTGGCCGAGATCAACCGCTCGGATGATTATCTGGTCGGCCAGGTTCATTCGCTGCAGGAAGTGCTGTCGCACCAGCCGCTGTCGATGCAACAGGTATACCAGCTGGAAACCAGCCTGAAGGAAGTCATCCGCAAGCAGGGCATGCTGAAAAGCACGCTGGACGAAGCCACCAGCTCCTTGCGCACCCTGCTGGACCGCTTCATCTC
Source organism: Aquitalea aquatica (assembly GCF_013911085.1). GTDB lineage: Bacteria > Pseudomonadota > Gammaproteobacteria > Burkholderiales > Chromobacteriaceae > Aquitalea > Aquitalea aquatica. Next base: position 65,168 of record NZ_JACERN010000018.1, on the reverse strand, counting down.
GCGCCTGGCGCTGATGACCGACACGACTGACGACTTCCACAGCAAGATCAGCAAACATAGCGAAAAATTGAAGCAAACCAGCAATGTCGAAGAGCTGAGCGGCATCATCGGTTCGCTGATGGAAGACACCTCGCTGATGCAGCTGGACCTGACCCGTTCGCGCGACGAACTCTTGTCCGCCCGCGAGCAGGTAGAAGCCGCCGAACAACGTATCAACGAGCTGGAAAACGCACTGGAAGCCGCCAGCGCCAAGGTCAAGGAAGACCAGCTGACCGGTGCCTACAACCGCCGCGGCCTAGCCGAACATTTCCAGCGCGAGATCAGCCGTGCCGAGCGCACCAGCAGCGACCTGAGCGTCGCCTTGATCGACGTCGACAATTTCAAACAGCTTAACGACCGCTATGGCCACCTGACTGGCGATGACGCGCTGAAGTATCTGGTGGACGTGATCAAGCACAATCTGCGTCCGGCCGACATCGTCGCCCGCTTTGGCGGTGAAGAATTTGTCCTGCTGATGCCAGACACCCCGGTAGATGAAGCCATCGATACCGTGCAGCGACTGCAACGCGAGCTGACCCGTACTTTCTTCATGGCCAATAACGACCGGCTGGTCATCACCTTCAGTGCCGGCGTGGCCAAATGGCATCTGGGCGAACAGGACATCGAAGTGATCGAACGTGCGGACCAAGCCATGTATCAGGCCAAGATCAGCGGCAAGAACCGCGTCATTTCGGCCGAGCCCGACCGCATCATCTGAGTCACGCAGTCAACACACAAAAAAACCGGGGAGCTGCCCCGGTTTTTTCATTCTGCGCTGCCGCCCTTGCTCATCCCCTTGCCGGCCTCGGCCCGTTGCCGCCGTACCGCCTTGGGGTCAGCCTGCAAGGGGCGGTAAATCTCCACCCTGTCCCCCTCGCGCAGCACCGTATCCGGCTTGATGGCCTTACTGAAAATACCCAGTTTGAGCGCCGCCGCATCGATGATGGGAAACTGCGCCAGAATGCCGGACTGCCGCACCGCCTGCTCCGCCGTCGTCCCCAACGCCACCTGCAGCGCCATGATGCGCTGCCGTTGCGGCAAGGCACAGGCGACCTCTACCCGAATCTGCTCAGTCATCGCCATATACCTTGTCGGCATGCTTGATAAAGGCATCCACCAGCGTGCCGGAAATATGGCCGAACACCGGTCCGATTACCTTTTCCAGCAGCTTGCTGGAAAACTCGTAGCGCAGGGTGAACTCCACCTTGCAGCCGAAATCACCCAGCGGGGTAAATTGCCACAGGCCCTGCAAGTGCTGAAAGGGCCCCTCCACCAGCTCCATCAGGATGCTTTCGCCATCACGCAAGGTATTGCGGGTGGTGAAATGCTGGCGAATCTTCAGGTAATCAATATGCAGGCTGGCCACCTGCTGATCACCCTCGCGCGCATGCTCTTCCGCCTTGGCGCACCAGGGCAGGAAACGCGGGTAATTTTCCACCTTGTCGACCAGGGCAAACATCTGCGCCGGGGTATGCGCAACCAGGACTTTCTTTTCTACAACCTGCATGGGGAAGCCGCACATTGTGCAAAATGATTCAAGCTGGCAAGTTTACCAAAAGCTGCCCCGGCTGTCCGTGCCTGTCCCGCAGCTGATTTCAAGCTGCTGATTTTCAGGAATTTTGGCCTGGACGCAGCTTCTGGTAGAATGGCGGATTCCCTTTTAAAGCCACGGAAATCTCAGGCTCATGAGCATCATCCAGAACCGCAAAGCCTTCCATGATTATTTCATCGAGGAAGAACTCGAGGCCGGGCTTGTGCTGGAAGGGTGGGAAGTCAAGGCCATACGCGCCGGACGCGTCCAGCTCAAGGAAAGCTATATCGACTGGAAAAACGGCGCTTTCTGGCTGATTGGCTGCCACATCACCGCTCTGCAATCGGCCTCCACCCATGTCAAGCCAGACCCGGTACGCCCACGTAAGCTGCTGATGTCCCAGTCCCAAATGAACCGCTTCATCGGCAAGGTGGAACGCGCTGGCTACACCATGATGGCGCTGGACCTGCACTACAGCAAAGGCAATATCAAGGCCCAGGTTGGCCTGGCCAAGGGCAAGAAGCTGCACGACAAGCGCGACACGGAAAAAGACCGTGAATGGCAGCGTGAAAAGCAGCGTTTCATGAAGAACCAGCGAGGTGGCGAATGAAAAAGAGCGCCGCCCTACCCATTGCACTGATCTGCCTGGGTTCGGTGTGGTTTCTCAAGAGCACCGCCCTGCTACCGGATACCTCCACTCTGCTTTCCCTGCTACTGGCAGCTGCAGGGTGTCTATTATTGATCATCGACGGCTTCAACAAATCCACCCTGGTCAGCAGCCCGCTGCTGGTCTACGCCGGTGCGGCCATCTACCTGCGCGACAATATGGGCCTGCAATTCAGCCACCTATTGTCGCTGGGCATGGTGGTGATGGGCTTGTTGATGCTGCTGGCACGTAGTGACCGCATTCCGGAGCGCAGCCTGCGCTGGCGCTCCATGCTGGAAGACCAGGACAAATCCTGATCCGGCGCACCATTTACCCATTGAACGACAGGCCCTCGGGCCAACGGAACCTTTCAAGGACAGGCATGGACAAGATCCTCATTCTCGACTTCGGCTCTCAAGTTACCCAGTTGATTGCCCGCCGCGTACGCGAAGCTCACGTCTACTGTGAGCTTCATTCGTTTGACATGCCGATTGAAGAAATCCGTGCATTCGGCCCCAAGGCCATCATTCTGTCAGGCGGCCCCAACTCGGTGTACGAATCCGACTACCAAGCCGATCCGGCCCTGTTCGAACTGGGCGTTCCGGTACTGGGCATCTGCTACGGCATGCAGTTCATGGCGCAAAGCCTGGGCGGCAAGGTGGAAGCCGGTGACACGCGCGAATTCGGCTACGCCCAGATCCAGGCCCGCCATCACTCCAAGCTGCTGGAAGGCCTGCAAGACCACATCGACGATGCCGGCAACGGTTTCCTGGACGTGTGGATGAGCCACGGCGACAAGGTCACCGCCCTGCCCGCCGGCTTCCATGTCATCGCCGAAACCCCGTCCTGCCCCATCGCCGCCATGGCCGATGAAGACCGCGGCTACTACGGCGTACAGTTCCACCCGGAAGTGACCCACACCAAGCGCGGCACCGAAATGATCCATCGTTTCGTGCTGCACGTGGCGGGTGCCATTCCCAGCTGGACCATGCCCAACTACATCGACGAAGCGATCAAGAAAATCCGTGACCAGGTAGGCGATGAAGAAGTCATCCTCGGCCTGTCCGGCGGCGTGGACAGCTCGGTTGCTGCCGCCCTGATCCATCGCGCCATCGGCCCGCAACTGACCTGCGTCTTTGTTGACCACGGCCTGCTGCGCCTGAACGAAGGCAAGATGGTGATGGAAATGTTTGCGCAGAACCTGGGTGTGAAAGTCATCCACGTGGATGCCACCGAACAGTTCATGGGCAAGCTGGCCGGCGAAACCGACCCGGAAAAGAAACGCAAGATCATTGGCGGCGAATTCGTCGAAGTGTTCCAGGCCGAATCCAACAAGCTGACCAATGCCAAGTGGCTGGCCCAGGGCACCATCTACCCGGACGTGATCGAGTCCGCAGGTGCCAAGACCAAAAAGGCCCACACCATCAAGAGCCACCACAATGTGGGCGGCCTGCCGGAAGACATGAACCTCAAGCTGCTGGAACCGCTGCGCGAGCTGTTCAAGGATGAAGTGCGCCAACTGGGCGTGGCACTCGGCCTGCCGCACGACATGGTGTACCGCCACCCCTTCCCGGGCCCGGGCCTGGGCGTGCGTATCCTGGGTGAAGTCAAAATGGAATACGCCGACCTGCTGCGCCAGGCTGACGCCATCTTCATCGAAGAACTGCGCAATACCGTGGACGAGAAAACCGGCAAGAACTGGTACGACCTCACCAGCCAGGCCTTTGCCGTGTTCCTGCCAGTGAAATCGGTTGGTGTGATGGGCGATGGTCGCACTTACGACTACGTGGTCGCCCTGCGTGCCGTGGTCACCAGCGACTTCATGACCGCCCACTGGGCCGAACTGCCCTACGCACTGCTGGGCCGCGCCTCCAACCGCATCATCAACGAAGTGCGCGGCATCAACCGCGTGGTTTACGATGTGTCGGGCAAACCGCCGGCAACGATTGAGTGGGAATGATAAGCTGTTGATTTACAAATGATATAAAAACACATCACTGCAATCAAAGGGCCTGCTAGCAAACAGGCCCTTTTTACATTTCGATTATCCAGACCGGCGAAAATGATTAAAAGGTCAGACTTGAGGCATCATGGGTAAAATACCGGGGGATGTCGCAAGCTACTTGGACAAATTTTGGACGATATGCTTGCTATCCAAGGCCCGGGAAACTGGGCTTTTCTTTGTCCCACGGCACCCACAGTAGTTGTTCAATGGGCACAGCAGCATAGCCCCCTTCGCCCCTTCTCTGTTGCAGCTGCGGAATTGTCGGCAGCAGATTAAGCACGGCGATCGTCGGTTCCCTGCCATGCTGCATCCATCTGGCAAGGCTGCGTTGTTGCACTACAGCAAATGTTTGACCGTGAGCATTTGACGTACCCCATCCCGACTGTTACGGTCAACAGGCATACGCGGGAGATGGGAACCATTCTTTTAGCATGGTGGTCCGATACAGTTTACCCGCCTCAACTTTAGCCAAGGAGATCGCTATGTCCGATGCCGCACTCAATCAGGAAAAAGAACAACTACTGGAAGATGTACGCCAGGTTTTGTCCAGTACCGAAGATTTGCTTGGTGCCGCCAGCGATGAAGGCGGAGAAAAGGGACGTGAGTTGCGCAAGCGCCTGGGCGAGAACATCAAGCTGGCCAAAGCCCGTTTGCTGGAAGCCGAGAAAGTTGTGGTCGGCAAGGCCAAGGTAGCCGCTCGGGCAACCGATGACTATGTACATGAAAACCCGTGGAAATCGATCGGTATCGCCGCCGGCGTGGGCTTTCTGCTCGGCATGCTGGTTTCGCGCCGCTAAGGCGGATTGACTGAATGAGCGATTCCCCACGCCAGACATCTCGCCCAGGCAGCATTCGCTCGCTGATGGGCGGGGTGTTTTCCTTGCTGCTGACTCGCTTTGAGCTTTTCCTGCTTGAAGCTGAAGAGCACAAGGACAATCTGCTGTTCAGCCTGCTACTTGGCGGGCTGGCGCTGATTCTGTTGCTGATTGGCCTCTTGTGCGCACTACTATTGCTGCTGGTGCTGACCCCGGCCGACTATCGCCCTGCGCTGCTGTCCTGCCTCACTTTAGTCAGTGTATTAGGGGGGCTGGGGTTGCTGTGGCAACTGAAGCAACGTGCCTATCGTAGCCGCGCCCCCTTTGCCGATACGGTCGCAGAAGTCCGCAAAGACTGGGACAGCCTGAGCGGGAGGCGCTGAGATGTCACCACAAGATCGTGCGCTGAAAAAACAATTGCTGCTGATGAAAGGCGAAGTGCTACGCGTGAAGCTGAAGCTGGAAATCGACAGCTTGCGTCAACGCCCGCTTGGCTTGGCCAGCGAGGGCTTCAAGGCTTTCTCGAGCAGCAGCGCGCTGGGAAAACTGGTCAACACGCTGGCCGCCATTCTCCCTTCGGAATCGCTGCGCCAATGGTTGCGCCGGGCATCCCGGGTATTTCTGCTCTGGAAGCTGGCCAGCAAGTTCTGGCCATCCCGGTGATAAACCAAGCGGCGACAGCCGCTTTTTATTTGGCTGGTTTCAGGACTGAACACTACCGCTAGCACTGTCAGCACTACCCGCACTGACCTCTGCCCCGCTGAACTGGACTGCGATGGTGCTTTCGCCACTATCACTGTTGTCGCCACCATTGAGCATGTGATCAATAGCGGCCATGTCCTTGTCACTCGATTCGAGCAATTTTTTCAGGCCATCATCCGATTGTATTTGCTGGCTGCGCTGCTTTAGCCACTGCTGAATCGACTTGATACTGCTGAGCATGATTTGCAGCTCGAGATTCCCCTTCAAGGCCGCGCTATTACCGCTCCCTGCCATACTGTCGGCGATGAGAGCACTGCCAAGCTGCTGCTTGCTGTCGCTACCAGAATCTGCCGCAGCGGTGCCAGCCGGCGTCTCTTGACTGACAGCACCTACATTGGCATCGTCGCTGACTTGTGCTGACTGGCCATCAGCACTGTCCGTTGTCGTACTCTCCGCGCCGGAGGATCCACTCGTGGTCACAGTCAGCGCCATGCTCTGTTGCGCGTCATTGCCTGTGGCACTGGCTACCATCTGACGCAGCTCTGAAGTAATCTGCTTGAGCTGCATGGCAATGGAGCGCAACCCGCCCTTATCCTTGCCCACTAACATCATCATCTGGCGCAGATTCTTGATGCGCTCTTTCAGCGCCTCCATACGGCTGCCATCGAGCTGTTGCGCCTGACTTGACTGGCGGCGGGCCGCAGATCGGCTGCTCAGGCTGGCTTGTTGCTGCTGCCACTGATTCAAAGCAAGCTGGAGCGATTGATTGACTGCCTGCTTGCCGCTATTTGGCAAGGCGGCGGGCAGAACCGCAGCGGCTGATCCTGCCTGGGTGGCCATGACGTTGGCGGACTTGCTGGCTGCAGGCGAGTTACTGCTGCGTAGCACAGTCTGGTTGAGAAAATGGGGGGAAAACTGAATCTGGCTCATACCGGCAGCTACCAAGTCGCTATCTTCATGTGAATCTATCGGCATTGTCGGCGACTTCTTTAAAGCAACGCTACAAGCCTGGCGAGCAATACCGGTAAAATGCCAGTTCCTTGGACTGTACGCATACACTCAATGCCCTCTTCTTCTACCGACCTGTTAGGCACGCCGCCCCTGCCACCTGCAGCGGTGCAATGGCTACGCGACATGGGTATTGCCAGCCGGGAGCAACTACAGCAACAGGGCAGTGCAACAACCTTTCTGCTCCTGAAAGCAGCCGGCCATACCGTCACCACGCGCCTGCTGTTCGCTCTGGAAGCAGCGGCGCGCGGCGTGCACTGGTCGCAGCTGAGTGATGCCGACAAGCTGGATTTACGCCAGCAACTGGCTACACACCCGCCGGTGTCGCTGCCTCCGGCAGCTACTGACATCGAGCGCTTCATGCAGCAGGCCATGCTGCAAGCCGAGCTGGCGGCAGGACAAGGCGAAGTACCAGTGGGAGCGGTGGTGGTGAAAGACGGCCAGATCATCGGCCGCGGTTTCAACCAGCCGCTGGGCAGTTGCGATCCAACGGCCCATGCCGAAATCCAGGCGCTGCGTGCGGCGGCTCGGCATGAGGGTAATTACCGACTGGACGGTTGCGACCTGTATGTCACACTGGAGCCTTGCGCCATGTGCAGCGGTGCCATTTTGCATGCGCGCTTGGCGCGGGTGATATTTGGGGCCTACGAAGCCAAAACCGGCACGGCTGGCAGCGTGACCGATCTGTTTGCGCTACGGCAATTGAATCATCACACCGCAGTATGGGGTGGACAGTTGGCCGAACCATGTGCGGCCCAGTTGGCCGCCTTCTTCCGCCAACGCCGGTCACAGGAGCCCTAGCATGTACAGACTGTCGTGGAGCATGATTCTGCTGTGCGGCCTGCTGGCCTTACCCCACGTTGCGGCGGCGGGGGCAGCAGAGGATGCCGCCAGTTTTGTCCTGCAGACGGAGCAGGCGTGGCCCATTCAACCCACCCGCGCCAATCAACGTCATTATGGTCAGCCATGGATTCTGGTCGGCATCCACAGCCAGTCACTCAGCCTGTTTGACGAGTGGGGCCGGCAACAGCAGCACTATATAGCCTCCACCGCCAAGCGAGGCGCTGGCGAACAGGTTAACAGCTACCAGACCCCGCGTGGCTGGCACCATGTGTGCGACAAGCTGGGGGCCGGTGCGGAAGAAAACACCATCATTTTTCGCCGTCGGGTCACTCCGTGGAAGTACACGACCGAATTGCATCAGCAATACCCCGACAAGGACTGGATCCTCACCCGCATCCTGTGGCTGTGCGGTGATGAGCCGGGCAAAAACCAGGGTGGCAATGTCGACAGCTATGACCGTGCCATCTACATTCACGGGGCTGGCGATCATGTGGCCTGGGGCAACCCGACTTCGCTGGGTTGCGTACGAATGAAAAACCCGGACATTATCCAGCTGTTTGAGCAAACGCCAAACGGCATCGACGTTTTGATAGACGAGAACTCCTGACCACCATGCACCCCGCTCTTAACCTGACCACGCCAGCGCTGCTGTTCCCCGCCATTTCCCTGCTGCTACTGGCCTATACCAATCGTTTCCTCGGCCTGGCCAGCATCATCCGTAATCTGTATACCGATTACAAGGAAGAGCAAAATCCCAAGATCCTGCTGCAAATCGGCAATCTGCGTACCCGCATCCAGCTCATCAAGTGGATGCAGTTTCTGGGTATCGGCAGCCTGTTCCTGTGCACCATGGCCATGTTCCAGATCTATACCGGCTGGCAGCAACTGGGTGAGCTGTCTTTCGGCATCAGCCTGCTGATGATGATTGCCTCGCTGGCTACATCGCTGTGGGAGCTGGTGCGCTCATCCGACGCCCTGAATATCCTGCTGTCAGATCTGGAAGCCGAATCACACCGCCAGCAGTATTAAGCGCCTCCGCCCCATCATAAAAAAAACCGGCCTGGCCGGTTTTTTTGTTCAATCTGCCTTGCGCCCGGCAATGATATGCAAGGGCATGCTGACACGGCGCACGATGGTTGGATCGCCCCAGCCACGCGCCAGACGCTGACGGGCATCATTCAGCACATGATTGCCCAGGCTTTGCTCGCACAGTTTGGTCGCCGACCAGGTATGCAGATAGCCCAGCAACTGCTCGAAATTCCAATCCATCATGATCTGACATTGCGGCGTTTCCAGCAGCGGCAACGGCAGTCCGACATCACGATAGCCATCCCACAGCAACTGGCTGCAACTGGACCAGAACGGCTCGATGACGGCGCGGAAAAAGCGCATGGCGTCGTCTACCTGCGGATTGACATGAAACCAGTCATAGCCCCAGGCGGCAAATACCCCGCCGGGCTTGAGCGTCCGTTGTACATGAGGCCAGAAACGGGGGAGGTCAAACCAGTGCAGGGACTGCGCCACTGTCACCAGATCGAACACCGCATCGCCAAACGGCGGATGCTCCACCGCACACTCCAGGTACATGATATTGCCGACGGGCTCAGCCGCCTGCAGTTGGCTGTGATTGATGTCGCAGGCATCAACCCGGGCGAAGCTACGGGACAACTCTACCGCGGCCAATCCCGTGCCAGTAGCACAATCCCAGGCACGCTCATGCCCGGCCACCACCGCATTCAGCCAGCGAAACAAGCTATCCGGATAGCGTGGTCGGTAGCGTGCGTACTGGTCGGACTGCAGATCAAATGTGGCAATGGCACGCATATCCATGATGGGGCTCAAATAAACGCTCTCTCAGGTAAATAGTGCGCCGGACTATTCCGCGTCACCCTTTCATTTTGCACAAAAATGATAATAGCATTGAAAATTTGCGCGAATTAAAATTAATTTATTTTACAAAAAATTATTTAAACAAACCGCATTTTTCACCCGTAAATAATAATCAGGTAGTTAAATAGCCGCCGCTATTCGTTACCATTATTCTGTATCGGTTATACCAGCCAATACTTGTGCCGGATCAGCCATGCAGCAGATTGTGTTGATTATTACCGTGGAGAAAACAACATCAGGCAAGATCCACCAGCCTGCCACCCACGGTAAAAACCAGCAGGACAGGCAGACCGGGGACGATGGCAAGGCGAGCAGACCGAATGGAATGGACTTGCAACTAATAGACCGTCACCGCAGGCCGCAGCAACAACATTTGCCGGCGTGTACTGCACCAGCCAGATTAGTGGGCTGGCGGGCTGGTACGACGCAGGCGGGCCGCCAGCCATTGGTCGAGCTTGCCGGCAAATTGCTGACGATCTGCCTGGCTGAATGGCGGTGGCCCTCCGCTCTGGATACCACTGCCCCGCAAATTGTCCATGAAGTCGCGCAGGGTCAGCTGGCCTTCGATGGTATCGCTGGAATAGGCTTCACCGCGGAAATTGATGGCAGCTGCACCTTTGGCCAGTGCCTGTGCCGCCAACGGGATATCGCCGCTGACCAGCAGGTCGCCTTCCTGGCATTGCCGGGCGATTTCGGCATCGGCCACATCAAAGCCCTGCCCCACCACAATGCTGCGGATATGGGGACTGGCCGGCAAAGCAGGACGCCGGTTGGCCACAAATACTGCTGGCGTGGCCGTGCGCTGGGCGGCGCGACAAATGATGTCGCGGATCACGGCAGGACAGGCGTCGGCATCTACCCAGATAGTCATGATTACGCTTCTTGTGTGGCTGGAGTGCGGCAAGCCTACAACAGTCGCCATACTTCTGCCCACGGCAATTTGTTAAAGTCGGTGCATTCATTACCAAGCTAATGGCATAAACCGGCCAAGGCCACTATAGTAGTGGGGCATGATTTCTCTCCCTCCCCTCACAAGGTTTGTTGAATGACCCGCGCGCTGACCATCCTGGTGGCCGAAGACAGTCCGACCTCCCGTCAGATTCTGCTCGACTACATCCGCCTGCTTGGCCATGAAGCCGTACCGGTAAGCAATGGACAGGAAGCAGTGGACTACTGCCGCCAACAGCGGCCCGACGTCATCTTCATGGATGTGACCATGCCGGTGATGGATGGCTTTGCCGCAACGGCCGCCATCCGCCAGTTGCTGGGCGAGCACTGGATTCCCATCATTTTCCTGACATCGTTGTCGGATCGCAGCCAGTTGCTGCGCGGCCTGACCATGGGCGGGGATGACTACCTGACCAAACCGATTGATCTGGACATTCTCACTGCCAAGCTGCATGTGCTGATCCGCATTTCGGAAATGCAGCAACGCATCGCCTCGGATAGCGAGCGGCTGGAAAGCTACTATCGCATCAACGAGCAGGAGCAGATGTTTGCCCAGATGGTGCTGGACCGCTTTACCCGCCGCGCCGAGCAGACACCGCCCAATATCCAGCAGTGGCAGCGCCCAGCGATGAATTTCAGCGGTGACACCATCTGTATTCGTCGCTGCCAGTCGGGGCTGGACCGCATCATGCTGGCCGACAGCACGGGGCATGGACTGGCGGCGGCCATCTGTGGCCTGCCGGCTGTCGATACCTTCTTTGCCATGTGCGACCGTAACCTGCCAGTGCAGGAAATTGCCCGCACCATCAACCGCAAGCTGCACACCATTCTGCCCATTGGCCGTTTTGTCGCCGCCGCCATCATCGAGGTGGATTACCAATTGCAGCGCATAGCGGTATGGAATGGCGGCATTCCCTGTGCCATGTATGTCGACCGCCAGGGCGAGATGCTTAAGTCCTTTGCTTCGCGCTCACCACCTCTGGGTATTCTGCCGGATAGCGCTTTTGAATCCACGCTCGACTATTTCAGCTGGGAAGATGCCGGCGCCCTCATCGTCTGCTCCGACGGCGTAACCGAAGCCTATGATGACAGCCGCCAGCCCTTTGGCGTGGATGGCATTCTGCGTGCGGTAAGCCAGGCGCGCACGCTAGATATCCAGGGTTCCATCACCCATGCCGTCAACCAGCATCTGGCCGGACGGGAAAACCACGATGACATCTCGCTGGTGGTGGTCCGCTGCCAGTAAATCAATCACCAGCCAGTAAAAAAGCCGATCCCCGTTAAACGGCGATCGGCTTTTTTCATGGGAAGCCCGCTCAAGCTTGGGGTGGCGTGCAGCTTTCCGGGGTGCACAACAGGGCGGCATCTTCGCCACTGGCCGCCAGCTCTCCCAGCAGGGCAGCGACAAAAGCCTGCGGCTGCCCCAACCAGGGCGATATATCCACCCGCTGCCACTGGCCGTTCTGCTCCAGCAACAGGCTGGGGAAGCCGCTCAAACCCGCCTGCTGCATACGCAAGCGGCTGTCCGCAGTATGTGCTGCTACCTTGTCCAGCTGCCGTTCCAGTTCGGCTGCAAATTCCGCAGCCGGCAGGCCCACTTCTCCTGCCAGTTGCTGCAGGACCTCGGGTTTGGCAATTTGCAAACCGCGCTGATAATGCGCCCGTTGCAGGACAGACAACATCTCTAGCGCCGGCAGGCCCAGTTGCTCGGCGGCAAGGATGGCAGCGGTTGGCGGGGTAGAGTCAAACACGGCGCTGCTGTCACGCAGCAAGCCCTCAAAGTATGCTTCGCCAAACGACAGGCCGGTCATCTTGGCAATGCGCTGATCATGCGGCATCACATAATCGCGCAGCGCCGGGGTGACAGATTGACGATTGACACCGCTCATCATGCCGCCGCCATGCAGTTGCAGCGACAATTGCGGCTGCGCGGCTGCGGCTTGCAACAGTGGCGAGGCGGCATAGCACCAGCCACATAGCGGGTCGTAAAAATAATGCAGCGTGGCTTTTACCATTTCATCTCGCCTTTGTTGACCTTGGCACCAATCTCCAGCGACATGGCTTCGCCAGCCTGCGGGAAGGCTTGCTGCATGCGCTGGATCAGCTCGGCACTATTGGCCGAGGCGGCCAGATTCTTTTCAAACTGCTGCAGATAGTCGCGGGTAAAGCGCAGGCTGGCCACCCCGGTGGGGGCATTGGCTACCATGTGACCTGGCACCACCTGCTCGGGCTGCAGCGCTTCCATTTCATTCAGTTGGGCCACCCAGGCCTGACGTTCCTGCTTGCTTTGGGTATCGGCCGTCCACACATGCAGACCGGAAACCACACCGACATTACCCACGATGGCACGAATCGACGGAATCCACACATAGCCACGGTGAGCAAGCGGGCCGGTGGTGCCGCGCACTTCCAGTGCCTGGCCTTCCAGCATCAGCTGTTTGCCAGACAAGGCATGTGGCAATGCCAGCGGAGCCTGGGGCGCGTTGGCACCCATTTTCGGCCCCCAGAAAGCCTGCTTGCCTACCACATTGGCCTTGATCTTGGCCAGAGTCGGTGCGGCGGCGACCAGTTCGGCCTGCGGGAAAATCTGCTTGAGTACGGTGGCGCCGAAGTAGTAATCCGGATCAGCCTGGCTGACGTAAATGGTTTTCAGCTGCTTGCCGCTATCCAGCACACGGGCAGCAATGCGGTAGGCATCGGCACGGGTGAAGCCGGTATCGATCAACACGGCATCTTTTTCACCGCTGACCAGCACCGAGGTGACATTGAAGCTGTTGTCATCGGCATTGTAGACCGACAGCTTGAGCGGTTCACCAGCATGGGCCAGCGTCGTACCCAGGGCCAGAGCAAACGTCAACGGCAGGAATTTCAAAGTGGAAAGCTTCATGTGTATCTCCTGAATGGTGCTGGGCATCTGCCCTGCGTGTCATTGATGGAGTGCACTTTAGCGCCAAAAACAATACAGATAAACCCGTCAAACTGGGCAGTATTGTTTCAAAAACAGAGCAAATAGTGATAATCGCCTGTTCAGCTGGCGAGTGGCTGACAGGAGTGCATGGCCACGATACGGTTGCGCCCCTGCTTCTTGGCCTGGTAGACCGCCGCATCCGCCGTATTCACCAGCCAGTCGGGCTGCTGGTTGATGCTGGCATGTGCCACGGCAATGCCGATGCTGATGGTCACCACCTGGCTGCACAATGAGGAGGGATGTGCCAATGCCAGTCCCTCGACTTGCTGGCGGATCTGTTCGGCCAGCGCCATGGTCTGCTGTACATTGCAGCCACTGAGCAACAGGACGAATTCCTCGCCGCCATAGCGTGCTGCACAGCCTTGCCAGGGTTCTGCATGACGACTGATCACTTGTGCCACCTTGATCAGGGTTTCATCTCCCATCTGATGCCCCTGGCTGTCGTTGTAACGCTTGAAGTAATCGACATCGACAAACAGCAGGGCGATGTCCACCTGCTGTTGCAGGCGGCGCTCCCAGAATGTGTGCAATTGCTGGTCGAAATAGCGCCGGTTGAACAGGCCGGTCAGACCATCGACAGTGGATATTTGCTGCAGATACTTGAAGCCCTGCTGCAACTGCCGGTGATCGCGCTGCAATGCCAGCGCCAGCAGATAACTGCGCCGCTCCTCCTTTTCCAGCTGGAACAGGCCGAGCAAACCCAGCAATACGCTGGAAAGCATCAGAATGAAAATGAGCGAGCGTGCTGCCTCATCGAGGAAATGCAAACTCCACAACACCCATCCCAGGTAAGCCAGCGTGACGGCGCAACTATAACAAGCCAGACGAAATGGAATACGCAATCCGAACATCATGAAAACCAGGCACAACATAACCCCGCCATAGTAATGCTGGGCGGTGGGCATATGACTCAGCGAGAAAAACCAGATCAGCCCCAACGCGAAAGCGGTGCTGGCCACCACCACGGAATATTCGTAATAAGGCAGGAAACGCCGCCAGAAACTGCAGAAGATGGTCAGTGCGGCAAAACCTGGCAGCAGCAGCCAGCGCCAGATCCAGATGTGCTGGTAGACATCCACCAGATAAAAGCGGTCGACTAGGCCATACAACATGAACACCACGATGCCGATGACGCCAAACAGGCGGTAACGCCGGATGCGATGCGCCGCCGTATCCCGCTGGTAGATTTCTTCCAGCAGCGGCGGGAACAGGAGCTGATACCAGGGCTGTTTGTCGGCAGTAGCCAGCGCCTGATTCAGGCTGGGGGGCATTTTCGCTACCATGGCGTCTTCCTCGTCAACAAGGTGAAGCCTGGCATCCATTCGAGATTAGACATGGTGCGATCCAGTGCGTACCGTATGGGTCTGAATAGCGACACGATGCTGAAACGGCAGCGCTGCCACGCGATGAGCAGCCTGCTTGCCGGCAGTATAACGGAAATGCCTACAGGCAAGCCGTCAGCGCAGCCGCAGGGCCAATATTTGATGACAAATGAGCTAATTGCCACCCAGCTTGGCAGGCATGGCTCAAAACTGGCTGCTTACCGCTTTTTTATCTTCCGGCTTGGCGGTGCAACACCGCGGCAAACCGATAGCACTGGCAGCGCAAACAAACAAGGAAAGCCATGGACCGCCTGATTGCCATGCAGGTATTTGTTGAAGTAGCCCGCCGTGGCAGCTTTACCGCCGCCAGCGAAGAGCTGGACCTGAGCCGCGCCATGGTGACGCGCTATATCGCCGAACTGGAAGACTGGCTGGGCGCGCGCCTGCTGCAGCGCTCCACCCGCAAGGTGACGCTGACCGATGCCGGTACCAGCTGTCTGGCCCGCTGTCAGCAAATGCTGGAGCTGGCGGCAGAAACCCGCGAAGAAGTGGGCCTGCGCGATGGCCAGTTGCGCGGCCAGTTGCGCATCACCACCAGCATGTCCTTCGGCATGGCCCAGCTGGCTCCAGCCATCAGCGATTTTCTGGCCGAACACCAGCAGATTCGCATCGACCTGCAACTGGGGGATCGTGCGGTCAACCTGATCGAGGAAGGCATAGACCTGGCCATCCGCATCACCAATGACCCGGAACCGGGCCTGATCGCTCGCCGGCTGGCTGATTGCCATTCAGTCATTGTCGCGGCTCCGGTTTATCTGGCACGCCACGGCCAGCCACTGCAGCCAGTCGATCTGGGCCAGCATCACTGTCTGAGCTACAGCCAGTTTGGCCGCAGCGAATGGCGCTTGCGCCGGGGCGCGGAGGAAGCCGTGGTCAAGGTGCATGGCCGTCTGAGCGCCAATGAAGCCGTCGCACTGCTGCAGGCCTGCCGCCACGGTGCCGGCCTGGCCATGCAGCCCTATTATCTGGTCAAGCCGCTACTGCAAAGCGGCGAGCTGGTGGCGCTGCTGCCAGACTGGCAACCCACCAGCATGGGCATTTATGCGCTCTACCCTTCGCGTCGCCAGTTGCCGCTGGCCATGCGCACCCTGCTGGACTTCCTGCAGCAGCGCTTTGCCCCCACCCCGCCGTGGGACCAGCCCGCCGCAGCATCATCCCTTCACTGAAAACTCTGCCGCCACTGGCTGGGCGATACCGCATAGCGTTGGCGGAAGTGGTGGCGCAAGGACTCGGGCGAGCCAAAACCTGCCAGTTGGGCAATCTGTTCAATATTGTGATCGGCACTTTCCAGCAGGCGTTGGCTCAGCAGCAGGCGCTCGTCCAGCAACCACTGGCTCACCGTACGCCCGGTGAGCTGACGGAAATGCCGGGTAAAGCTGCGCCGGCTCATCGCCGCCTTGTCAGCCAGGCTATCCAGGCTGTGCGGCTCGGCCAGATTGGCCCTGATCCAGTCCAGCAGTACGGCCAGCCGCGAATCACCAGCGCTAGCTGGCAGTGGCTGCTCGATAAACTGCGCCTGCCCGCCCTGACGATGTGGCGGCACCACCAGCCGCCGCGCCACGCCATTGGCCAGCTCTGCCCCGTAGCGCTGGCGTAGCAGATGCAGGCAGCAATCCAGCCCGGCGGCCGTTCCGGCCGAGGTCAGCATCTGGCCATCCTCTACATACAGTACCGCCGGGTCCAGCCGCACCTGTGGATAACGTTGGGCGAAATCATCGGCATAGGCCCAGTGCGTGGTGGCGGCACGGCCATCCAGCAAGCCGGCCTCGGCCAGCACATACGCCCCCAGACACAGGCCGACAATTTGCACACCACGCGCCGCTGCCTGCTGCAGCGCCAGCAACAAGGCGGGTGGCACCGGGCGACCGGCCTGCCAGCTGGGCAGGATGATGATGTCGGCCCCGTCCAGACCTTCCAGCCCGTACTCGCAAGTAATGCTGAAACCAACCGAGGTGGGCAAGCAGCCAGGCTCCACCGCACACACCCGCAAGTCGAAGGCCGGCAGGCCGGGATGGCTATCGCCAAACACCACACATGGCACCGACAGATGGAAGGGGCTGATCTGGGCAAAGGCGACCAGAGCAATGACGGGAGCGGACATGGCAGGATTCCGGAGCGAAACAGGATTGGCCTGATCTTAACGTATTCTGGCAATCGGGCCACTATGGCCGCCTGCCCGCTGTGCTGATAATGAGCGCCTGACCAGCCAAAACCGGAGCATGCACATGACCGCACAAAACAGCGCACTGATCGTGATCGATCTGCAAAACGACTATTTTCCTGGCGGCAAATATCCGCTGTGGAATACCGAAACCGTACTGGATAACTGTGTGGCGGCCATCGAACGGGCCAAGGCACTGGGCATGCCGGTGATCCTGGTGCAGCACGTGGCCGACAGCAGCAAGGGCATTGCCCCCTTCTTCAATGCCGGCAGCGAGGGCGTGGCGATTCACCCGCGCATTCTGGCCGCCGCGCCGCAAGCACCGATAGTAGTAAAACAGGCCGCTGACAGCTTTTATCAGACCACATTGCAGGCAACACTGGACGGGCTGGGCAGCCGCCAGCTGCTGCTGTGCGGCATGATGACGCAGAACTGCGTGACCCATACCGCCCTGTCGCGTACGGCCGACAACTATGAGGTGGCGGTGCTGGCCGATTGCTGCAGCACGGTGGACCAGATGCTGCACGCCATTGCGCTCAATGCCCTGTCCATCCGTGTGGCCCTGCCAACGGCGGCCCAAGCACTGGCCTAGTGCACCCCAAGCTGCCCGCCAATGAAAAAACCCGCCGAATGGCGGGTTTCTGCTTACAGCAAGCTGCAGCTCAGACTCAGGCCTTGTTGACCGGAATCTTGCCGATCTTGACGCGCCATTCCGCCGGGCCGGTATTGTGTACCGAGATACCGTTGGAATCGACCGCTACCGTCACCGGCATGTCTTTTACTTCGAACTCGTAAATGGCTTCCATGCCCAGGTCGGCAAAACCCACCACCTTGGAGGCCTTGATGGCCTTGGACACCAGGTAGGCCGAACCGCCCACTGCCATCAGGTAGACAGCCTTGTTGTCCTTGATGGCTTCGATGGCTGCCGGGCCACGCTCGGCCTTGCCGATCATGCCGAGCAAGCCGGTCTGTTCCAGCATCTGGCGGGTGAACTTGTCCATGCGGGTGGCGGTGGTAGGGCCAGCCGGGCCAACCACTTCGTCACGTACCGGATCAACCGGGCCCACGTAGTAGATGAAGCGGTTGGTGAAGTCCACTGGCAGCGCCTCGCCCTTGTTCAGCATGTCCACCATGCGCTTGTGCGCGGCATCACGGCCAGTAAGGATCTTGCCGTTGAGCAGCAGCACATCGCCCGGCTGCCAGCTGGCCACTTCTTCCTTGGTGATCTGGTCCAGGTCAACACGCTTGCCGTTGCTGGTGTCGTAGGTGATTTCCGGCCAGTCTTCCAGGCTGGGCGTGGCCAGATGAGCTGGGCCGCTGCCATCCAGATGGAAATGGATGTGACGGGTGGCGGCGCAGTTGGGGATCATCGCTACCGGCAGGCTGGCGGCGTGGGTGGGGTAGTCCAGAATCTTCACGTCCAGCACGGTGGTGAGGCCGCCCAGGCCCTGGGCACCAATACCCAACGCGTTCACTTTTTCAAAGATTTCCAGGCGCAGCTCTTCCACGCGGGACAGCTCGGCACCGCTGGCGGCCTTGGCCTTCAGTTCGTGGATGTCCACGTGCGACATCAGGCTTTCCTTGGCCAGCAGCATGGCTTTTTCCGGGGTACCGCCAATGCCGATGCCCAGGATGCCCGGCGGACACCAGCCGGCGCCCATGGTGGGCACGGTGTTGATCACCCAGTCGACGATGCTGTCGGACGGGTTCAGCGCGTAGAACTTGGACTTGTTCTCCGAGCCACCGCCCTTGGCCGCACAGGTCACTTCCACACCGTCGCCTTCAACGATTTCGAAGTGCACCACGGCCGGGGTGTTGTCCTTGCTGTTCTGACGCTTGCCAGCCGGATCCAGCAGCACGGAAGCGCGCAGCTTGTTGTCCGGGTTGTTATAGGCGCGGCGTACGCCTTCGTTGACCATTTCCTGTACCGACAGGGTGGCATCCCACTGCACGTTCATGCCCACTTTCAGGAACACCACGGCAATGCCGGTATCCTGGCAGATCGGGCGACGGCCTTCCGCGCACATGCGGCTGTTGATCAGTATCTGCGCCATGGCGTCCTTGGCCGCCGGGCTTTCTTCGTGCAGATAAGCCTGATACAGCGCGTCGATGTAGTCCTTGGGGTGGTAGCAGCTGATGTATTGGAAAGCATCGGCGATGCTTTGAATGAAATCATCCTGACGGATAACGGCCATGAGAGGTTTCTCCAGCGTAGTGGGCTGTTAGAAGCTGTACACGATCTGCCGCATGGATGAGGCGGCATGGCGCGATCGTGGACACGCTCTTAGGAATTGTCAGATTATTTTAGGGCCTTACGCTGCATTGCGCCATGCCTGAGCCGGGATTAGATATTAATCAGCGGTCCATCCTGCGCCCGCTGCAGCATGCTGGCGAAGGATTGCAGCGCCTGCTCCAGCGCCTGCAGCAAGGCAGGCAAACTGGCGTGATGCTGGCCACGGGCGGCCTGCTCCACCCGTGCGGCAGCGTGCGCCAGCGCAGCGGCTCCCACGTTGCGGCTGGCACCCTTGATACGGTGGGCCAGCAGCCCCAGCGCCTGCAGGTCGCCAGTGTGCCAGGCTTGCAGCAGCGCATGCAGGTCGGCCTGCTTGTCGCGCAGAAATGCCTGCAGCAATGCTCTTTGCTGCGGCCAGTCGTCCTGATACAGCACGCGCAGCACGCGGTGATCCAGCACTGGCAGCGATTCAGCCTGCGGATGCTCTGGCAGGCCAGCTTCGACAACTTCGGCACGTAGCTGCACAATCAGCTGGCAGCCCTGCCCACTACCCTGCTCCAGCTGCAAGGTGGCAGCACTCAGCCGCGCCAGTCGGCGGATACTATGCCAGCCACCGGCCGGCTGCCCGGCCTTGCGTGCTCGCTCCGGCTGCTGCAACAGCGCGGCCATCGCTGCCGCCGGGCCATCCTCCTGACTCCCCTCATGTATGATTTCTATGGTGATGATCTGGAACATCTGCTGCTGTGCCAGCAGCTGCGTCCGGAGCAGAATGCCGCCCTTGCGGGTGTAACGGATGCTGGCACCCAACAGTTGCTGCAATAGCTGGGGCAAGGCGAGTGGGTGCAGCAGCAAGGACGGAGCCAGAGCCGCATCAGTGTCCAGCAGCCAGGCCAGGCCATGCTGCTCCGCTGACTGGCGGCAGGCGTTGTGCAGTGTTGCCAGCAGCTGTGGCAGACAAATGGCCGCCATCGGTGGCTGCTGTGGACTGGCCTGCTTGGGCTGGCGTTGGCGTGCGGAAGTCGCTCTGTTCATCGGCATCTTCCCGGAAGTGTAAGAACTTGTTTACGGCGGCGCGTGTTGGATCGATGCAAGGCGTGAAAATCCGCGCACCGCAGGACAGGCCTTCATGCAGCATAGCCTAGCGGCAGGACAGGGAGTTGGCTTCGCCGCCGCGCATGCCGGCCTTGACATGGTACATGGCATGATCCGCCTCGTTGACCAGTTGCTCAGCCGTGGTGCCATCACGCGGATACAGGCTGTAGCCAATGCTGGCCCCCACCTCCAGTCGCTGCCCGGACACGGTCATGGCTTCGCCTATGCTCTGCCGCAGCTTGTTCATCAGTTCGGCCAGCGCTGCATCGGTGAAGTTACCCTGCAGCAGGATCAGGTATTCATCGCCGCCCATGCGCGCCACCATATCGCTGCCACGCACGGTATGCAGCAAGCGGCGGGCGACAATCTGCAATACCTGGTCACCGATGGCATGACCATGCAGGTCATTCACTTCTTTGAAATGGTCCAGATCGACAAACAGCACGGCAAACGGTGCGCCATTGCGTTGTGACAGCTGCAATAACTGCTCCAGCCGCTGGAAGAACAAGGCCCGGTTGGCCAGCCCGGTCAGGCTGTCATGGTGCGCCAGATAGCTCAGCTCACGCTGATTGTCGTACAAGCTGGCCATATGGCTGTTGATCTGTCGCTGCATGCGGTCGAAATTGCGCGCCAGCACGCCGATTTCATCATTGCGCTCCACTGGCAGCACCTGCTGCAGCTGGGTATCGGAAAAACTGCTGGCAGCCTGCGCCAGGGTATTGATGGGCCGCAACAAGGCACGAGCGAACACCACGGCCAGCAAAATGGCGATGGCGCTGAAGGCCAGTACCATGTGGATGATGCGCTGCCCCAGCGGCACGGCGCTTTCCAGCACCGCATCCAGCGGCTGTACCAGGCCGGTCACCACGAAATCATCCCGATTGCCCAGCCCCACTGGCTGACGCACGAAAGCCATGACCCGCTCGGCGGCCTGCTGTGGCTGCTCCAGCCCGCTCAGCGCCAGATTGTTGAGCTTGCGCTCAAACAAGGGCTGGGTAGCGGCAAAGCTGTCCTGCATCAGGATGCGGCGGCCCTGCTCAAAGCCGAAGGTTTGCGCCGGGTCGGGGTGGACCAGAAAATCACCCCAGCGGTTGGCCATGTACAGCTGATAGCCCTTGGGCAAATCGGCACGCAGCTGCCCCAGCAGCCGCTCCAGATCGAGATTGATCACCAGCAGGCCACCTGGCTGGCCGTCGCTGCGCGGCAGCGGCGTTGCCACCATCATGCCGGGGCGGCCTTCGGCATCATGTGCGGCGCGCTCGTGATTGATGCCGATGGCTGACTGGTAGATTTGCCCAGCCGGCAAGGCCAGGGTTTCAAACACATAAGGGAAATGGCCTTTTTCCTGCAAATCCGCACCATCCACGCGCAGGGTCAGCCCGCCGCTACTGTCTACCCTGACCAGTTCCAGCCCGTTGTCCGCCGCACCGATCAGCCTGACCTGCAAGTATTCGGGGTGCAGCGCCAGCATGCCGGCAAATGCCTGCGCCAGTTCGTCGCGCGCCCGCTGCATCTGGCTACCGCCCTGGCCGTTGATCACCTGGGCCACCTGCACCAGCCGTGCCAGCAGCATGGCATCATCGGCAGCTTCTTCCTCGGCCTGTTGCAGCCGACGGTTCACCCCACGCGCCGCCGTCAGCAAATCCCCCTGTGCCGCCGACACCAGCATGGTGCGGTTGGCAGTGAAAGCGTAGTAGCCGGTAATCCCGGACGACAGGATGCCGAATACCGCCAGTAGCAGCGCCAGTTTCACCAACAGACCGGAGCGCATGATTCAGAAGCTCCCCGGCCGGTCGCCGGAATAGATCTTTTGCCATAGCGCTTCACGCTGCGCGGCATTTTCCACGGGCTGCAGCCATAGCACTTTGGCACCGGGTTTCAGTTCGTCGCTGGCGCTGAGGGTATTGGCCAGCCCTTGCCGTGTCGGCAACAGCGCGCTGACTGCCGGCTCCAGCATGTAGTTGATCCACTGCTGCGCCAGCCGTGGCTTGCTGCTGGCCGCCGTCATGGCCCAGCAGTCCAGCCAGGCCAGCACGCCTTCACGCGGAATGGCATAGCCAACATCGGCCCCCGCCTGGCGCAGCGAGTTCAGCTGCTGGGTGCCGTAATTGCCAAACATCAGCGCGATCTTGTGGCGGATGAACAATTCCGTCCCCTCTTCCGGCAGGCTGTAAAAAGTCAGTACATTGCGCCGCAGTGCAATCAGCCGCTGCACCAGCATGCCTTGCTGCGCCGCGCTCAAGCGAAAGGGCTGGCCAATGCCGCTGGCCAGCGCGGTAAACGAGAAATTATGTTGTCCGCTATTGAAGTCGAGCACCTTGTGGCGATAACGCGGGTCCCACAGCACATTCATGGTGTCAGGCGGCACGGGAAACTGCCGCCGGTCGTAGATGATGCCCATGGTGGAATAGGTAAAGGGAACGGCATACAGCCGGCCTTGCTGCTGCAGGCCGGGAATGGCTGCCAGATTGCGAAAGCGCGGCAACTGACGCCGGGTATTAGGTAGCAAGGCCGGGTCCAGCGGCTTGAGCAGGCCGGCGGCGAAATAACGCTGCATTTCGGCAGTATTGGCGGCCAGCACATCGAAATGCGGTCCGGAGGAAGCATGCATCTTGGCCCATAGCGCCTCGTCCGAGTCGACAAAAGTCACTTCCACGCTCACCTGGAAGCGCTGTTCGAAGGCATGCACCACGTCCGGATCGGCATAGCCAGGCCAGGCGAGCACTCGCAGCACGTCTTTGGCCACGGCCAGCTGGCAACACAACAGGCAGCCGATTACCCCCGTAAGCAGGCTGATTTTATTGAATGCCACGATTGTATTTCTTCTTTTTCAATTCACCGTTTGAATGTAGCTGCTTGTCATCCCTTATACCTAAGTATTTTTACCAAAATCAGATCAAATGTCCGCGGCGGCGGCCAACAGGGTGGCGCAGGGCATGCGCCCGGCAGGCGTCAGGTCTTGGCCGTGACAATGCCATCACGCACCGAAGCGGTGCTTTTCATTTTTAACGCACCAATTAACAGCACAACATCGCGGCAAAACACCTTTTTGGTGCACGGGTGCACTGACAAATCGCAGCATGCATCAGCCTGTGATCACCGAAATCGGGCAGCGCCGTCACCATTTTCGAGCATCTGCGATTCAAACTGGTGCCGCTGGCGCCAAGCTGGCATTCCCCTTGCTTTAAGGAAGCCCCATAAAAGCCGACCACAACGGGACTCGCCATGCCAAACTCGAATTCACCTTCCGACGTACTATTCCTGCTGCTGGGGGCCATCATGATTCTGGCCATGCACGCAGGTTTCGCCTTTCTGGAACTGGGCACAGTACGTAAGAAAAACCAGGTCAATGCCCTGGTCAAGATCCTGACCGACTTTGCGGTATCGGCCATCGCCTATTTCTTTGTCGGCTACAGCGTGGCCTATGGGGTGAACTTCCTGGGGGATGCCAGCCATATTGCCCAGCACAATGGCTATGAACTGGTGAAATTTTTCTTCCTACTGACTTTTGCCGCGGCCATTCCGGCCATTGTGTCCGGCGGTATTGCCGAGCGGGCAAAATTCCATCCGCAGTCGGCAGCGACCTTTTTGCTGGTGGGCCTGGTCTATCCCTTCTTCGAGGGCATGGCCTGGAATAACCACTACGGCGTGCAAGACTGGCTGAGCCATAGCTTCGGCCAGCCTTTCCACGACTTTGCCGGCTCGGTGGTGGTACATGCAGTGGGCGGCTGGATCGGCCTGGCCGCCGTGCTGAACCTGGGCGCGCGGCGCGGCCGCTACAGCAAGGAAGGCCGCATCTCGGCCCACCCGCCCTCCTCCATTCCCTTCCTGGCACTGGGCGCGTGGATTCTGATCGTCGGCTGGTTCGGCTTCAACGTGATGAGCGCACAAAGGCTGAACGGTATTTCCGGGCTGGTGGCCATCAATTCGCTGATGGCCATGGTCGGCGGCACCCTCAGCGCGATGTGGGCCGGCAAGAACGACCCCGGCTTCATCCATAACGGCCCGCTGGCTGGCCTGGTGGCCGTATGCGCCGGCTCGGACATCATGCATCCGCTAGGCGCACTGGTGGTGGGGCTGGTAGCTGGTGCGATGTTTGTCTGGCTGTTTACCCAGACCCAGAACCGCTGGAAGATCGACGACGTGCTGGGGGTATGGCCGCTGCACGGCATCTGCGGCGCCTGGGGCGGCATTGCTGCCGGTATCTTCGGCCAGAGCGCACTGGGTGGCCTGGGTGGAGTCAGCTTGATTTCCCAATTGCTGGGCACGGCAGGTGGCATCGCCATTGGCTTTGGTGGCGGTTATCTGGTGTATGCCGTGCTGCGCAAGACGGTGGGCATCCGGCTGGATGAGGAAGAAGAGTTCAACGGGGCCGACCTCACCATCCACCAGATCACCGCGACACCGGACCGTGAAACCAACTGGTGATTCCCGCCTTGACCGGTCGGGCCGGCTACGCGGACCCGACCACGCTGTCATAATGTTGATCCGCCTCAGACTTTGGCAGCTTTGTCCGACAAGAGGACACACAGCGCACAAGGCCTCCGCTATGCTGACAGCAAGCATTACCAGCAGGCAGCTACCGGAATCATGAGCACGCAATTCTCCCCATACGGCAGGCGCTCCCTGCGCACCCGCATCACCCTTGGCATGTTGCTGGCACTGGTGCTCACTCTGTGGCTGACCACCTTGCTGATCAGCCATAGTCTGCGCCAGCAGATGGAAGACACCATTTCCGCTCAGCAGTTTTCCACCGTATCGCTGACTGCACGCGAAGTAGACCGCTCGGTCAGCGAGCGCGTGCAAGCCTTGCAGTCCCTTACCCGGCAGTTCAAGGGCAAGCCGGTCAGCACCGCAGCCATCCAGCCGGAGCTACTGCGACGGCCCATTTTGCTGATGATGTTCAACTGGGGCATCGTGGTGCTGGACAAAAACGGCCAGGTGCAGGCCAGCATCCCGGAAAGCCTGGGCCGCGACGGCCACTCCTATGCCGACAGCGCGTTTTTCCGGCTGACCATGCAGCATGGCGGACGTTATATCACGGAGCCAATGCAAGGCCATTACACCGGCAAGCCGGTGATTTCCATGCTGGAGCCACTGCTGGATGCCAATGGCAAGCTGGAAGGGCTGATCATGGGGGTGACCAATCTGGCGCAACCCAATTTTCTGGATGACATCAGTGCCGCACGCTACGGTGCCACCGGCAGTTTCTTCATTACCGCGCCACAAAGCCGCCGCTACATCATGTCCTCGGACAAGCAGCGTCTGCTCAAGGCTGGCCCGCCACCCGGGATCAACCCCTTGTATGACCGCTATATCGCTGGCTACGAAGGATCCGGGGTGGCCATGAGTTCGCGCGGGGTGCTGGAGCTGTCCTCCAGCGTGCACATCAAGTCCACCGGCTGGCTGATGCAGTCGGTATTGCCGGCGGAAGAGGCCTTTGCCCCCATCCGCACCCTGCAACGTCAGCTGTTCGGTCTGGCACTGCTGCTGACCTTGCTGGCGGGTGGTCTGAGCTGGTGGTGGCTGCGCCGCCAGTTACTACCACTGAGTGAAGCCACCCAGTTGCTGACCCGCATGGGTGATGGCGAACTGCCCAAGCAACCCTTGCCGGTCAGCCGGGCAGATGAAGTCGGCTTGTTGGCCACCTCCTTCAATACACTGCTGGAACGTATCCAGCGTGAAGAAGAAAAAGCCGCCGAACATGCTGCCAACCAGTTGCTGCGCAAGATCGTGTCGCAGATTCCCGGCGTGGTGTTCCAATACCGCATGTTCAGCGATGGCCATGGCTGCTTCCCCTTTGCCAGTGAAGCCTTTTACGACATCTACGGCATCCGGCCGGAAGCGGTCAGCCAGAGTGCCGACGCGATTCGCAATCTGCTACACCCTGTAGACCGCGACAGCTTCTTTGAGGCCTTGCACCACTCGGCACAGACCCTGACGCAATGGCGCACCGAATATCGCATCTGCCTGCCGGACGGCCAGATCAAATGGCTGCTGGTGGATGCCATGCCGGAGCAAGACGGCAGCGAGGTGTTGTGGTACGGCTTTATTGCCGACATCAGCCGTCACAAGCGCATGGAAGCAGAGCTGCGCATTGCCGCCACCACCTTCCTCACCCAGGAAGGCATCATGGTCACCGACCCGGACGGCCACATCCTGCGGGTGAATCCCTCCTTCAGCCAGATCACCGGCTATGACAGCGCAGACGTGGTGGGCAAGACACCCGCCGTGCTCAGCTCGCACCGACACCCGGCAGCCTTTTACCAGCAACTGTGGCAATCCCTGCTGGAAAATGGTGCCTGGCAGGGCGAAATATGGAATACCCGCAAGACCGGCGAAGTGTTCCCGGAATGGCTCACCATCACGGCGGTCAAGGATAATGCAGGACACACCAGCCATTACGTGGCCATTTTCCAGGACATCACCGAGCGCAAGGCTGCGGCCGATGAAATCCAGACCCTGGCGTTTTACGATGCCCTCACCCACCTGCCCAACCGTCGCCTGCTGCAAGACCGGCTGCAACACGCGCGGGATGCGGCCCGCCGCCAAAAGGAATATGGCGCACTGCTGTTCCTCGACCTAGACAATTTCAAGTCGCTGAACGACACCATGGGCCACGATATTGGCGATGTCCTGCTACAGGAAGTGGCCAGCCGCCTGCTGCGCTGCCTGCGCACCGGTGACACTGTGGCCCGGCTGGGCGGGGACGAATTCATCGTGATGCTGGAAAACCTGGGGCCAAAGCGCGATCTGGCCATGCACGAAGCAGAAACCGTCGGCCGCAAGATTCTGGCCACCCTGCACCAGCCCTACCAGCTGCGTGGCTACGACTACCGTGGCAGCTCCAGCCTGGGTATTGCCCTGTTTGCCGACGAAAACGGCAGCAGCGAGGACATCCTCAAGCAGGCCGACCTGGCGATGTACCAGGCCAAATCCGCCGGACGTAACACCCTGCGCTTTTTCGACCCGGTGATGCAGGCGGAAATCAATACCCGCACCCAGCTGGAAGCCGAGCTACACCATGCGCTGGAACACGGCGAACTCAGCCTGTACTACCAGCCGCAGATCCGCCACGGCAAGCCTTGCCAGAGCGTGGAGGCGCTATTGCGCTGGCATAGCCCGCAACAGGGGCTGCGCTTGCCCGGCTCGTTCATTCCATTGGCCGAACAGAGCAATCTGATCCTGGCCATCGATCACTGGGTGCTGCAACAAGCCTGCACCCAGTTGGCCGCCTGGGCCAGCCATGCCGACACCGCCGGCCTGAGCATCGCCGTCAATGTCAGTGCCCGTCAGTTCCACCAAAGCGATTTTGTCAGCCGCCTGCGCCGCCTGCTGCAAGACAGCGGCGCCAATCCGGCCCTGCTGAAACTGGAAATCACCGAAAGCCTGCTGTTGATGAAGCTGGACGACGCCGGCAGCAAGATGAACAGCCTGCGCCAGCTGGGCATTACCTTTGCCCTGGATGATTTCGGCACCGGTTACTCCTCGCTGTCCTACCTGAAGCAACTGCCGCTGGACCAGGTCAAGATCGACCACAGCTTTGTGCGCGATGTACTGGACAATCCCAACGATGCCGCCATCTGCAAGGCCGTCATTGCCCTGGGCCACAGCCTGGGCCTGACCGTGATTGCCGAAGGAGTGGAAACCGCCGCCCAGTATGATTTCCTGGTGGCACAAGGCTGCGAGGTGATACAGGGCTATCTGTTCAGCCAGGCGCTGCCGCCCGAACAGCTGCAACACTGGCTGGCACATAGCCTGCCAGACCGGCATGGCCACAATACACAACAGCCCACGCCTGCGGTCACTGTCGGTTCATGAACCCAGTAGCGCGACGGCCGGCTGGTGCTGCTGCGCATAAACAGCGAATGCATCCGCCGGCAAAGGCCGGCTGAACAGATACCCCTGCAGTTCATTGCAGCCCTGGGCACGCAGCCAGCTATGCTGCTCCGCCGTCTCCACGCCCTCGGCAATGGTCAGCAGGCCGAGCTTTTCTGCCATATGGATGATGGCGGCCACAATGGCGCGATCTTCCGGATCGGTCACGATATCGCGGATAAAGCTCTGGTCGATTTTCAGCTTGTAGACACGGAACTGCTTGAGCAGGTTGAGCGAGGAATAGCCGGTACCAAAATCGTCTATCGACATGCGCACACCTTGCTCATGCAAGACATTCATCACCGCAATGGCTTGTTGCGGGTCGTACATCGCCACGCCTTCGGTCAGCTCCAGCTCCAGCGCACTGGCAGGCAAGCCCTCTTCCTGCAGAATGCGCGCCACCAGCGCCGGCAGATCGGGCTGGCGGAATTGCACCGCAGACAGATTGACCGCCATCACCAGCGCCAGCCCCTGATCACGCCACTGCCGCGCCTGCCGGACGGCATGGCGCAATACCCATTCGCCCAGTTGCAGAATCAGGCCACAATCCTCAGCGACCGGAATGAATTCTGCGGGTGAAATATTGCCCAGCTCCGGATGCGTCCAGCGCAGTAGCGCCTCGGCCCCCACCAACTGGCCACCCGCCATGGCCAGCTGTGGCTGGTAGTGGATGCTGAACTGCTGCAGCTCCAGTGCCACCCGCAAGGCATTCACCAGTTGCAGATGGCGCGAGGCCTTTTCCTGAATCGCCGCCGTATAGAAACGGAAACAGCTGCGTCCAGCCTTCTTGGCCAGATACATGGCGGCATCAGCCCGGCGCGACAGGGTTTCCAGATCCAGACCATCCTGCGGGTATAGTGCAATGCCGATGGAGGCAGAAACATTCAGGTCGTAAGGTGCTACCAGATAGGGATGCGCAATAGCGTCCAGCAATTGCTGGGCCAGCGCTTCTGCCCGGGAGGCATCCATCGCGGGCAGCAGCAGGATGAACTCGTCGCCGCCCAGTCGCGACACCAGCGCAGCATCCGGCAAAGCCTCGCGCAGCCGCGATGCCAATTGCACCAGCAAGGCATCGCCAATGCTGTGCCCCAGCGAATCATTGATGTCCTTGAAGTGATCAAGGTCGAGGAACATCAAGGCCAGCGCCTGTTGCTGGCGGGCTGCCTGCTGCAGGGTCTGCTCCGCTTGCTCTTCCAGCATCACCCGGTTGGGCAGGCCGGTCAGTACATCGTAGTGGGCCAGATAGCGGATATGCTGCTCGTTCTGCTTGCGCAGGGTGATGTCACGGGTAATCGCCAGCAGCATGCTGATGGTGCCGTCTTCACCCCGCATGGGTGCGGCATGGGTTTCCAGCCAGCGTCGCTGCCCCTGCAGGCCGGTGATTTCGAATTCCAGCGTTCCGCTCTGTCCGTTCATCACCCGCTGGTGCAGCTGCATGAAGGCGGCATGATAGTCAGGCATGACAAAGTGCATCAGCCCAAGCTGCTGGATCTGCTGCAGGTTCTCGGCCTGTAGCATGGCCATGCCGGCCTGGTTCATTTCCAGCAGCTGGCCATCCGCGCCCACCACCTTGATGCATTCCGGTTCGGTCTCAATGATGGTACGCAAGCGCTGCTCGCTCAGCTGCAAGGCAGTGCTGGCAGCCTGGCGCGCCTGCTCGCGCTGGAAGCTGTCCAGCGCATAATCCAGGTCCATCACCATTTCTTCGATCAGCTTGCGTGCGGCCTCGTCAAAGGCGTATGGCTCGCCGCTGTAGAGTGTCAGCGCACCGATGATCTGGCCATTGCGCTGCAAGGGCAGCGCAGCCGAGGCTCCCCAGCCATAGCGCACCGCACGGGTATGCCATGGCGTGGTAGCCGGGTCATTCTGAAAGTCCTGACACCATTGCACCTGGCCGGTCAGCACGGCCCGGCCTGTCGGGCCATGGCTAAGCGGATTGGCCGCATCGGTCGCCAGTGGCAAATCCACCAGATACTCGGTACCACTGCCATGGGCACACAGTGGCCGGATGTGTTTTGCATCTTCATCCAGCAAGCCCACCCACACCATTTTCATGCCGCCATGCTCCACGGCAGCCTGACACATCCGCTCAAACAGCTCGTGCTCGGAGCGACTGCGCACAATGGCCTGATTGCATTGGCTCAGCGCATTGTAAAGCCCGTTCAAGCGCAGATTGCGCGCATCGGCCTGGCGGCGTGCTTCATCCAGACGCTGCAGCTTGTGCCGGGTTTCGGCCAGCCAGCCCATCACACTATGATGGCCAAACCTTCTCTGCGGCACCGGCTGCGAGAAATCACCACTGCCCAGCCGGGCGATGCTGCTGTGCAATTCGGCAACACTACCGCCCAACACATTGTGCAGATTACGCCGCTGCACCCACAGCAAGGGCAGCAGCAGCAGGCCAAAAGCAAGGAATATCCAGCGCAGCTGCCGGGCATAGCGTTCGGCATCTTGCACCGCCTGCAAGGTACGCAGGGCAGAGATGCGGTTGAAGTCGGCAATCGGCTGCATGATGCCGGCCTTGGCGCGGTGGTAGGCCGCATCGTACAGCATGTGGATGGCCTGCAGCCGTTGTGGTGCATCCAGCGGAGGGTTCGATGCCACCAGCGCCATGGCCGCCCATTCGATCCGGGTCAGGGCATCTGATTTGGCTTTGGCCTCGGCCAGCCTGGCCATTTCATCCGGGGTAAAGCCGGCATCACGCATGCGCTGCAGCAAGGAAGGAACAACACTGGCGGCCTGAGGCCGGCGATCATCCTCCAGCACCAGATCCCAGTAGATGTTCTGGTAATCCTGCGGACGGGCGACCATGCCATCGCGAATGGCCAGAATTTCACGGTAATGCTGCTGATAGACCGGCTCACCAGTCACCACATAGCTACGCACCATGCGGGTAAGGTCGTCGGAAGACTGGCGCAATTCACCGGCCAGCAAAATGGAAGCATGCCGGGTTTCGTTGGCACGATCGATGGCATTTTCTGCCCGTACATACAGCACAAAGCTGACGATAAAGGCGATGAATACCAGCAGAATCAACCAGTAATAGCGGGAGAGCAGCAGCAGCTTGCTCTTGACGGTCAACATGGCTTCATAGCCCTTTTTATCGTAATGGCCCCGATTGCGATCAAAAACAGGTATGGCTGTCTGATTATGGCGCAAAACCTCACCCATCGCAGTCAAAATGCCTGGTGCCAAGGGGAAAAAACAAGCCTGCTGTGGCCGACGCGACCGTTGTGCGGCGCGGCATGCGGCGTGGGCGAGCACGCCCCGGCCGGCCTCGCCGTGCAACACCAACAGCATGTTCAAGCCGGGCCGGCTGGCCTATGCTGCTGTTTCTACCCCACCTGACAAGGACAGAACATGACGCTGGCGCAATGGCTGGACATCCCCTTTTCCATCATTCAGGCTCCGATGGCTGGCGCGCAGGGTAGCCGGCTGGCCATGGCCGTCAGCCAGGCAGGTGGTGTCGGATCGCTGCCGGCCGCCATGCTCTCCAGCAGCCAGTTGCAACAAGAACTGGCTGTACTGCAGCAACTGGGGGGGCAGCCGTACAACCTCAATTTTTTCTGCCATCAGCCTCCGGCAGACGACCCGGCCGCACAGGCTGGCTGGCAGGCGCTGCTGGCGCCCTTCTACCAAGAGCTGGGCATCGTCCCGGCGGCGACCGGTGGTGCCGGACGCCTGCCCTTCAATCAGGAGATGGCGGATCTGGTCAGCCAGTATCGCCCAGCGCTGGTGAGCTTTCACTTTGGCCTGCCAGCCCCGGCCTTGCTGCAACAGGTCAAGGCCAGCGGCGCAAAGGTGCTATCCAGCGCCACCACGGTGGCCGAAGCCCGCTGGCTGCAGGCCAATGGTGCCGATGCGGTGATCGCACAAGGGCTGGAAGCCGGCGGCCATCGCGGCATGTTCCTGCATGATGATCTGGATGAGCAGCTGGGCAGCTTTGCCCTGCTGCCGCAAATCGTGCAGGCGCTGGACATTCCGGTGATTGCTGCGGGCGGGATTGCCGATGCTGCCGGGGTGGCAGCCGCCATGCGGCTGGGTGCGGCTGGCGTGCAAGTGGGTACGGCCTATCTGCTGTGTCCGGAAGCCGACACCAGCCCCCTGCACCGGGCGGCATTGCGCAGCCCGGCAGCGGCGCACACCGCCTTGACCACGCTATATAGCGGCCGGCCGGCACGCGGCATCGTCAACCGGCTAATGCGGGAACTGGGCCCACGCCACCCGGCCGCGCCGGCCTTTCCACTGGCCTCCGCCGCGCTGGCCCCCTTGCGCGCGGCAGCGGAAGCACTGGGCCGCGACGACTTCAGCCCGCTATGGTGCGGCCAGAATGCCAGCGGTTGCTGGGAGATTCCGGCAGGCGAACTGACCCGCCAGCTGGCCGCCGGCCTGGTTGGCTAAACCGCGTCGGCAAAGCCGGCGGCAATGCGCGTGCATTCCGCCAGCCAGTGCGCCTTGTCCGCTGGCGACAGCCAGCTGGCTTCAAAACCGTTCTGGCATAGCTGCACGATCTCGGCCTGGCTCAGGCCCAGCTCGCGCGCGCAACCCAGATAATTTTCCTGCACATAGCCGCCAAAATAGGCCGGATCGTCCGAATTCACCGTGGCGCACAGCCCGGCCTGCAATAGCTGGCGCAGATTGTGATCCTTGAGCTGGTCGAACACCCGCAGCTTGATATTGGAATACGGGCACACCGTCAGCGGCATGCGCTCGGCCACCAGCCGCGCCACCAATGCCGCGTCTTCCAGCGCCCGCACGCCGTGGTCGATACGACAAACCTTGAGCAGGTCCAGCGCCTCCCACACATAGGCCGGCGGGCCTTCTTCCCCGGCATGCGCCACGCAGGGCAGGCCCAGTGCATGGCAGGCGGCAAACAGCCGGGCAAACTTGGACGGCGGGTGGCCTACTTCACTGGAATCCAGGCCGAAACCGTCGATGCCGGCGAGGAAGGGCCGTGCCTCATCCAGCACGGCAAAGCCGTCTTCTTCGCTCAAATGGCGCAAAAACGACATGATCAGCCGCGAACTGATGCCCAGCTGCGCACTGCCATCATCCAGTGCGCGCCGGATGCCCTGATAGGCCGTGGCAAAGGCAATACCGCGTGCGGTATGGGTTTGCGGATCGAAGAAGATTTCAGTGTGGACGACATGGTCGTCACGGCAGCGCAACAGATAAGCCCAGGTCAGCTCGTAGAAATCCTGCTCGGTCTGCAATACCCCGGCGCCGGCGTAGTAGAGATCGAGAAAGGATTGCAGATTGTCAAAATCATAGGCTGCCCGCAGTGCCTCTACCGTGGGATAGGGTAGCTCTATGCCGTTGCGCTCGGCCAGACGGAACATCAGTTCCGGCTCCAGGCTGCCTTCGATATGCAGGTGCAGTTCGGCCTTGGGCAGGGCTTGGATCAGTGCTTGGTGTGCAGTACTCATGGGGTGTCCTGGCAGTGGCTCGCCACGCAACCAGCCGTGCCGGTCGTTTCAGGTCGAGCAAAAGCAGCATGATAGCGATTGCCGTGCCGACACAGAAGCCTGCTTTTGGCGTTTTTGCCGTCATTTGCCATGGTTTGAGCCGCGGCAATGCCAATGGTTTGGGGTAAAATCAGCCATAGTGCCGTGCGGTATGCCGGCACACGACAAGTTATCTGCTGTCAGCCGGACGGCCATTGCCCGGCTGCAGGACTCAATCATGACCGCGCCCAATTTCCAGCAAGCCTTGCAACAGAGCTCGCAAGCCTTTGCCATCCTCGACCCCCAGGGCCACATTGATTACGCCAATCCGGCATTTTGCCGGCTGTTCGGCCATGACAGTGCCGCCCTCTGCGGGCAATCCATCGATATCATCATTCCCGCTGATGCACCGGACAGGCTGCACGATGGCAGCTTTGGCTGCCGGCCGAATGTCGTGCTGCCGTTTCAGGGCGAGGTACGCCGCATCGCCAGTGATGGCCGCAGCGTCATTGCCATGCTGCACGGCAATGCGCTTTACGATGCCGCCGGCGCGGTGCAGGGCTTTGTGGTGTCCTACACCGATATTGCCGATCGCAAGGCCATGGAGCTGGCACTGCAGCAGGCCAACGAACAGTTGTCGCTGGCGTTGGATGCCTCGCGGCTGTCGCTGTGGGACATGGATATCCTGCAGGATTGCGTCAGTATCGATGCCCGCTGGGCGCGCATGCTGGGCTATCCCGAGCAGGCGGCACAACGCAGCGCCACCGCCATGTTCAGCGACGTGCATCCTGATGATTTCCCCAGGGTGTACCAGGCCTGCATGGCCGTGCTGCGCGGTAGCGAAAGCCGCTTTCAGCAGGAGTTCCGCTACCGCAACGCCAGCGGCGGCTGGATCTGGATACGCTGTACCGGCAAGGTGGTGGCCCGCAATGCTCAGGGCCAGGCCCTGCGCGCCATCGGCACCAACCAGGACATTACCGAGCACAAGCACAATGAAGAGCTGATCATCAATGCAGCCCATCACGACTGGCTGACTGCGCTGCCCAATCGCTTTGCCCTCACCCGCCACCTGGCGGCTGCACTGGCGCGCGCCCAGCGCAGCGAGAAGCTGGTAGCGGTATGCATGATCGATCTGGATGACTTCAAACCGGTCAACGACACCTGGGGCCATGAGGCGGGCGACCGCCTGCTCAAAGAACTGGCCCGGCGCCTGCAAGCCATGCTGCGCAAGGCCGATTTTGTCGCCCGTCTGGGCGGCGATGAGTTTGTGGTCATCATGGAGGACCTGCAGGAGGAAGCCGCCCTGCAGCAACTGGAAAGCGCCTTGCAGCGGCTGCATCAGGCGGTGGAAGCACCATTTGTGCTGGAAGCCGGCATCGAGGCCGAAGTGGGCATGACGGTGGGCATCGCCCTCTTTCCGCATGATGGTATCGAACCGGATGCCCTGATGCGGCAGGCCGATGCCGCCATGTACCAGGCCAAACAGCACAAATCCACCCGCCAGCGCTGGTGGCGCATGGTGGCGGACGAGGCCGGCTATCACGCCGAAGAGAGCAGCCATTTCGAACTCTATGGTGCAGAGGCCAGCCAGCTGCTGCACAAATCCACCCGCCTGATCGGCCGCGCCACCGCGCTTTACATCAGCCGTTTTTACCAGCAAGACCGGCCGGCGCACGAAGCGCTGACCATCCTCGCCAGCTTGCAGCCCGCCGAGCTGGAACAGCTGCAGCGCGCCCATCACGATTTTCTGCTGCAGCTACTGTCACCAGACAAGCAGGCCGAACAGATCCGTCGCGACAGCCGGCAGTTGGGCCGCATCCACAGCCTGGTCGGCGTCACCCCGGCCCTGCTGGTACAAAGTGTGGAGCTGTTCCGCCGCCATTTCAGCGAGCAGCTGAACATCACCCTGCTGCCGATACGCCAGCGCTACCGGCTGCTGGAAATCATCGACAGCCGGCTGCAGGAACAGCTGCACGCCCAGCTGGAAGCTGCAGCAGAGGTACAAAGCGAATATCTGGAAAGCCTGTCGCTACCCATGCCACACCAAGGCACGCTGTGGACCGATGCGGTCGGCAGCGAACTGGAACAACTGGGCACATTACCCGGCGTGCAGGCGGTATTGCTGATGCGCCTGATGTCCGATGGCGTTTTCGTGCCGGAAAACAGCCGTGGTCCCTTGGGCCAGTTTGTGGCCGATCTATTACAGCAGCCGGGCTCGGAAGCCGTGGTCGACCCCAATTCGCCACGCGGCCAGGGGCTGAGCGCGGTCGCCTGGCGCAGCGGCCGCATCTGCAGCTCGGCCTCCTATGGCAATGACCCGCGCTACGCCAGCTGGCACCAGCATGCCGGCGCGGTGCAGATACGCTCCAGCATGAGCATTCCGGTGCGCAATCAGGACGGGCTGACCGTGGCCGTCATCAGCCTGTTTGGTGCCTACCCCAACCAGTTTGAATCCGCCACCATGCAGCAGTTTGCCCTGGGCCTGCAACACCGCTGGGAGCTGATTCTGGCGGCCTGCACCAAACCGGCGGCAGCCATCCAGCAAAACCTGGCCATTGCCCTGCGCGAACGGTTGTTTGCCGGTGGCCTCACCCTGTACCTGCAACCGTTGGTCGATCTCAAACTGGGCAAGGTGGTAAAAGTGGAAGCCCTGGCCAGGCTGATCAGGGAAGACGGGCAGATTGTCAGCCCCGGCGTCTTTTTGCCGCTGCTGGGCGATGCCGACCTCGACCACCTCTTCCGGCTGGGGCTGGACAAGGCGCTGACCCAACTGGCTGAGCTGGATAGGCAGGGCATGGATATCGACATCTCGCTGAACATCGCCCCCTGTACCCTGCAGGACGAGGATTGCCCGCGCTGGGTGGCCGAGGCACTGGCACGCCATGGCGTGGCCCCCGAACGGCTGAGCCTGGAGCTGCTGGAAACCGCCGACATTGCCCCGCACGAGCAGGACCGCGCCATCGAACGCCTGCGTCAGACCGGCGTCAAGCTGGTGATGGATGATCTGGGCTCCGGTTACAGCAGCCTGCAGCGGCTGAGCGCCCTGCCCTTTGACACGGTCAAGATCGACCAGAGCCTGACGCTGAACCTGCGCAAGACGCCACTGACCAGCCTGGCGCTGATACGCGCCATCCTGCAACTGGGGCAAGACCTGGAACGACAGGTAGTGGTGGAAGGGCTGGAAGATATCGGCATGCTGGAAGCAGCCTGCATCCTGGGGGCCACACTGGGACAAGGCTACTGCCTGGCCAGGCCGATGGCGCAAGCCAGTTTCATCCACTGG
Organism: Aquitalea aquatica; assembly: GCF_013911085.1. Taxonomy (GTDB): domain Bacteria; phylum Pseudomonadota; class Gammaproteobacteria; order Burkholderiales; family Chromobacteriaceae; genus Aquitalea; species Aquitalea aquatica. The sequence goes on along the minus strand of NZ_JACERN010000018.1, from coordinate 28,300 downwards.
CAATCGGCGTTCCAGCTGCCCACGGCAAGCGGCTGCATCACCAGCTATCTGGGCGCACTGGCTCAGCACTGGCTGTATGCCCAGCCCTCGCAGGCTGCCGCCCGGCCAGCACTGGCCAACTGTCCGCTGCACCATTTCCTGCAGCAGCAGAGCGATGTGCCCGAACAGGTGTGGCAATGGCATGCCGCTTGCCATGATGCCAAGCAGGCCGGGCCAGCCAGCCAGCAGCTAAGCCACTGGTTGATTCAAAAAATGCAGTGCGAGCAATTAGCCACGGCCGTGCCATTTGGATAATCATCCTGATAATCGCCAGTAAAAAGCCAGCATTTTCAAAAATAAAATGAAACTGCTTGCCACGCCAGCCGCTTACTCGCACCCGAGTCTTCCGTGATAATGGCGAGCATCAACGCACGCCCTCACATGTCGACCAAGGAAATCATCATGAATATTGCCGACCTGGCCCAGACCCGCTACACCACCAAGGCCTTCGATCCCAGCCGCCAGCTCACCGCCGAACAGGTCGCACAGATCGAAACCCTGCTGCGCTTCAGCCCCTCCTCCACCAATTCCCAGCCCTGGCACTTTTTCATTGCCGGCACCCCGGAAGGCAAGGCCCGCGTGGCCAAGGCCACCAGTGGCGCCTACGCCTTCAATGAAGCCAAGGTACTGAACGCCTCACACGTGGTGGTATTGTGCAGCCGCGCCAGCATCGATGAGGGCTATCTGGAAACACTGCTGCAGCAGGAAGAGGCCGACGGCCGCTTTGCCAATGCCGAAGCCCGCGCCGGCCAGCATCGTGGCCGTTCGCACTTCGTCAACATGCACCGCTTCGAATTGCGCGATGCCCACCACTGGATGGAAAAGCAGGTTTACCTGGCAGCAGGCACCCTGCTGCTGGGCGCAGCCGCCCTGCAAATCGACGCTTGCCCGATCGAAGGCTTCGACCAGAAAGTACTGGATGAAGAACTGGGCCTGCGTGCCATGGGCTATACCAGCGCCGTCATCGTCGCCCTGGGCTATCGCAGCAACAGCGATTTCAATGCGCAGCTGCCCAAGTCACGCCTGCCGGCCGAACGCGTGATCAGCCGGATCTGAGCGGCCAGCCGCTGGCAGCGCACACGGCAGGGACAAGCCACCCAGCCGGAACCAGCGGGCCAGATTGTTGAAGTCGCGCTGCTCCAGCCGGCTCAGGCCGCGGTAAGCGGCCACCGCCCGTTGTGCCAGCGCGGCATCGACAGCGTGGCGGGCGGGCGAACGCAACAGCACCATGAACGGTGCGATGGCGGTCTGATGGCAGTCCAGTTCCGCGCCGAGCAGCGCCGCGCCCTGGCGCAACTCGTCCAGGCTGAAGGCGGCGCGCATGGAGTTGAGAAAATCCTCGGTGAACAGCGCCGATTGCTGTGCGACCCGGTCATAAGCAAAGTAACGCTGGGTCGCCGCCCGTTTGAGACGGCCAAAATCAGCCAGGTAAATCCCGCCAGCCGGGCGCAGGATGCGCCGCACCTGCTGCATGGTCTGCGCCAATTGTCCGGTATCCGCCAGATGGTGCAGCGACATGGTGCACAGCACGCAATCCGCCGCTGCCCGGTCCACTCCATCCAGCTGGCTGATGTCAGCCTGTTGTAAACGGATATTGCGCAGGCCGGCGGCCGCGATATTCGCCTCGGCCTGCTGCAGCATCGGTAAGGAAGCATCGATGCCGACAAAGCTGACCTCGGGATGCAGCGCCGCCATTTTCAGCAACTGATTGGCCGGGCCGCAGGCCAGATCAAACACCACATCACCTGGCCGGATCAGCGGCAGCGTCATCACCGCATGAAACAGATACAGATAATTCAGCATGCCGTCGGCCCGGCCGCTGTTCATGAAGGAGGCCACCTGATCGGACTCCACCATCAAGGCCTGTGGTTCCGGCTGGCGCGGCTGCTCTGCCGACGTCAGCCGCTCCAGCAGCAGATGGGTAAGCATCAAGGGAAAGGACATGGCTCAGGATGTTTGATCGGTCGGTAAGCTCACCGGCCGCGTGCCGGACAAGGCAATGCCCGGCGCAGGCGTTGAAGCAGCAAAACCGGCAGGCGCAGGGCAAAGCCGAACATCAGCCGGATATGCATCCAGGTCAGCAAGCGGTTGTCACGCCAGTAATTGAAGTGCGACACACCGCCCTCCCCTGCCTGGAAATATTTCACCGGCGCAGGCAGGTTCACCGGTTGCACACCGGCCCAGCACAGCCGGACCACGGCTTCGGGATCAAAATCGAAACGCCGCATCCAGTGCTGGCGCTGCATGATGCGGCGCAGCGGCTCCACCGGATACACCCGGAAGCCGAACAGTGAATCGCCAATCCCCATCCACAATGTTTCCAGATTGGCCCACCAGTTGGAAATCTTGCGCCCCTTCACCCGCAAACTGGGCGCGCTGGCATCGAATACCGGCAGCCCCAGCACCATGGCTTGCGGCTGCTGCTGCGAGGCCGCCATGAAGGCGGGAATCTGCGTGGACGGATGCTGGCCATCGGAATCCATGCACAGCACATGGCTAAAACCCAGCCGGCGGGCCTCTTCCAGCCCATGCAACACCGCGGCACCCTTGCCACTGTTGTGCGGCAGCACGAACACCAGCAGGCCATCATCCTGCTCAGCCATCTGCTGCAGGCCCGCGGCCGATCCATCGTCACTGCCATCGACAATCACCCACACTGGCGACCATTGCTGGCGCGCTGCGCGCACGGTGTCATAGACCTTGGGACCGGGGTTATAACTGGGGATCAGCACCACATGGGTGGTAGAAGGTAGTTGCATGGCGGACTATTCGGGCTGCTCATCGCCCGGGCGACAGGGATGATGTTTGAATTGGGCAGGACCATAGCCGATTGCCACCGGCCAGGTCAACAATGCGCGGAGGGTGTTACACACGCAGCGAAGCATCGATCGAGCCATTTGGCAGACAGGATTCAAAATACTGCTGCAGCTGCCGCGCCGTTTCATCACGGCGGCCATGCGCCTCGAATTGCGCACCGGGAACAGCCCGATAAATCAGAGGGAAAACGGGCGGCTTCCATATTTTCCAGCCCTTGCTCAAATAAGCCGAGTTGGTACTCAGCAGGATAGTCTGCAAAGGGGCTGCGGCTTTTTTGGCAATCAAGGCGACTGCGCCACCAATATCATTAACCGGCTGGCGTGTAGTGCGTGTGCCTTCCGGGAATATCATCAACACGCCGCCTTGCTGAATGGTTTGAATTGCCTGGCGAAACATCTGTTCCGGATAACGATTCGAAACATATCCCGCCAGATAAGCGCCACACCCCAGAAACAGATTGGAACTGATACTGGCCTTCATCAGGCACACCGCATGCGGCACCCGCGACAGCACCAGAAAGGCATCGATCATGCTGGGATGATTGGGCACCAGCAGCATGCGCTCACGGTGATTGAGCTGGTCCAGCGCCTGCAAATCCAGCTGCATCAGGCGGCAGGCTTGTGCCCCAGCCAGAAAACAGCGGCAAATGCGGCTGATCACCCATTGCACCAGCGGCTGGCGCCAGCGCCCGGGCAGCAGCAACAATGGCAGGGCGCCGATATTACCCAATAGCAACATGGAGCCCAACCAGGACAGCATGAGATAAAAAAGTATTACCTGACCCAGACGTAAACAACGGGACGACATGATTAAACTTTACTTTCAATTTGCAGTAACACACCGCCCGGATTGGTCGTGGTGATAATACGGATTCATACTCTTGCCAGAATAATAAAGGCGATGGTATTAACATCGCCTCAGCCGCCATACGGCAGGGATTGACCGCGAATATCACAGCAGCAAAGCCGCTGGATCAGCCAACCCGAAGACCAGGATTTTACTATATAATCAGCCCCCTTTGGTGCACGCAACGCTCTGGACTGGATGCTTATGCTAGAAGAAATCATCAAAAACTATCTGATCAATACCAAGGGTAAAGATCCGGCGTTGTTTAGTGACCCTGCCCTGCAAGTATCGGCACTGGGGCTGGATTCGCTGGACATGGTAGAGATGCTGTTCGAAATCGAAGATCGCTGCGGCTTCCAGCTCCCCGACCCTAGCCGTTATCCGAAAATGGCTTTCCGCGAAATGCTGGACGATATCGAAAAAGCCATTCGCGAACACAATAATGGCGAACTACCCGCGTTCAATCTTGAGGCGGGCAAGTAATTGACCAAGGTCCTGATTACCGGCATGGGTGCCATCAGCCCGCTGGGGGCCGACCTGCCCGGCAGTTTCGCCCGGGCACTGGCCGGTGATTGCGCCATCGGCCCAGCATCTGCCGACATCGCCAAGTGGCTGCCCAATGTGCTGCTGGCACGTGCCGCCGCCGAGCCGCACACCATGCTGGATGCCAAACATGCCTCGCTCGACCGCGCCAGTCAGTTTGCCCTGGTAGCCGCGGGCGAAGCGATGAGCGCGGCGGGCATCACCCCGCAGCCAGGCGATGCCCGCCGTTTCGGCGTATTTGTCGGTATCGGTTTTGGCGGAGCCCACACCGTGGATGGCCTGTACGAGCGCTTTCAGTCGGCCGTCCAAAGCGAGGGCAAGCGCAATCCGACCGTGGTCCATCCCCTATCAGTGCCACGCATGATGGCCAATGCCGCTGCCGCTGCCATTTCGATGACTTACGGCCTGAACGGGCCGAGCAATACCTATTCTGTCGCCTGTGCCTCCTCCGCCATTGCCATTGGTGAAGCTTTCCACGCCATCCGGGATGGCTATCTGGATGCCGCCATCGTGGTGGGATGTGAAGCCATGCTGACGCCTGGCTCACTGCTGGCCTGGAATGCCTTGCGCGTGATGGCCAAGCCTGATGCGAACAACCCGGCGCGCAGCTGCCGCCCCTTCTCGCAGGATCGCAGTGGTTTCGTACTGGGCGAAGGTGGCGCGGCCATCGTACTGGAAAGTGCCGCACGCGCCCAAGCCCGGCAACAGCCGGCGCTGGGCGAGCTGTGCGGTTATGGCCGTAGCAGCGACGCCGCCCACCTGACTGCGCCCTCCAGTGCGGAACAGGTCTTTGCCATGCAACAGGCGCTGGCTGATGCCGGCTTGCAGCCGCAGCACATCCAGTACCTGAATGCTCACGGTACCGCCACCGAGGCCGGTGATGTGGTGGAAACAGAATCCATCCGCAGTGTGTTCGGCGATGCGCTGCAACAATTGGCCATCAGCTCGACCAAGTCCATGCATGGTCACCTGATCGGTGCCAGCGGCATTCTGGAGTTCGCCCTGGCGGTGATGGCGATGAACAGCGGTTCGCTGCCCCCCACCGCCACGCTCGATACACCAGACCCGCGCTGCGATCTTGACTTCATCCCGCAGCACGCGCGACATGGCTGCCAGGTGGAGGCCATCATGTCCAATTCCTTTGCCTTCGGCGGCAGCAATGCCTCGCTGGTGGCCCGACGTCATCACGCATGACCCAGGAATACCACTACCCGATGTTGCTGCAACGCGACGATATCCAGCAGATATTGCCGCATCGCGGGGCGATTTTCGTGTGCGAGCAGCTGTGCATCGAAGGGCCGCACCAGTTTCATGGCACGGCCTGCTGGCCACGCGACAATGCGGTGATCCAGGGTCATTTCCCCGGTCTGCCCATCGTGCCGGGCGTGATGCTGATCGAGTCGATGGCGCAATTTGCCGGAGCCGGCCTGCTGGCCGGTGACCCATACGTCAAGACGCTGCCGCAGGATTCAGTCGGGGTACTGGCTGCCGTGCGCAATTGCTGGTTCAAGCAAGCGGTGCTGCCGGATTGCGCCGTGGAGTTTTTCATCCAGTGCCGCCAGGTGGCCCCCTTGCTGGTGCAGGTGAATGCCCAGGTCAAGGTGGCCGATAGCGAAGTCGCCAAGCTGGAGATCGCGCTGGCTTATACGCCGCGCACGCAATTGCAGCTCAACGGCTAGCCATAGGGCACAGCATGGCAAGCGCAGTGCGCTTGCCGCTGCTACAACATGCCGCCGTTGATGGAAATCACCTGGCCACTGATATAGGCGGCCTGTTCCGACGCCAGAAAGGCCACCAGGCTGGCCACTTCTTCCGGTTTTCCTACCCGTTTCATCGGCACCATCTGCGCCACCATATCCTTGTCGAACACATCTTTGCTCATGGCCGACTCGATAATCCCCGGTGCCACCGCATTGACGGTAATGCCGCGGCTGGCCAACTCCAGCGCCAGCGACTTGGTTGCGCCGTGCAGCGCACTCTTGGCCGCCGCATAGTTGGTCTGGCCACGATTGCCAGCCAGCGCCGCCACCGAGGTGATATTGATGATGCGCCCCCAGCGGGTGCGGATCATCGGCATGGTCAAGGGCTGGGTGACATTGAAGAAACCATGCAGCGAGACATCAATTACCCTATGCCATTGCGCCGCCTGCATACCGGGGAATACAGCGTCATCGTGAATGCCGGCATTATTGACCAACACTTGCACCGGCCCTTGCTCGAGCAGCCCTTCCAGCGCGGCCAGACTGGCAGCGGCATCGGCGACATCGAACTGCACTGCCTCGGCACTGTGGCCCTCGGCCAGTAGCGACTGACACAGGTTTTGTGCGGCGGCCAGATTGCGGTTGGCGTGGATGATGACATGGAAGCCATCGCTGGCCAGACGCTGGCAGATGGCGGCACCAATGGCACCGCTACCGCCGGTAATAAGGGCTCGTTTCATGACAGGACTCAAGAAGAAGTAAGGCGGGGAGCCAGCGCGGCTGCATCCAGCACCACGCTGAGGCGACCGCTTGCCAACACACTGCCGGCAGCCGCCAGTTCGAACTGATACATGGCGGTGATTGCATTGCCCGACAGGCGCTGCACATGGATGGACAAGGCCGCGTCCAGCGTGTCCAGCTGCTGGCAGTGCCAGCGCAGCTCGCGCACACTGGCCAGATAGCCGGCACGGGCGGCTGCGGCATCGCCAGCCAGCAGCGCGCCATGCAAGGCCATGGCTTGGGCGGCATATTCGATGGCATTGGCAATGCCAAGCCGGCCAGCCGCACGCAGGGGATTGTCTGCCAGCAAATGACTGCGGCTGAAGCAGACGATTTGCTCACTGTCCCAGCGCTCTACCCCATCCAGCAGACACATGCTGCCCTGGTGCGGAATACGGGCCGCAATCGCCGTGCGGTCCATCATGCCGCCACCTCGATCGCCAGGCGGCAGTCATCCAGATAATCGATCACCACCCGTCCCGGCTGCCCACTGGCCAGCAGCTGTAACAGCGGCAGGCTGCGGGCGGATGGAATGCTCAGGCGCAATTGCTCCAGGCCGACATCCTGCATGGTGGTCGCCGGCTCCTGGGTCAAGGCAAGCTGCAGCCTGGCTTTGCTGGCGGCACTGGCTTGCGGGCTGAGCACCATGCCCACACCCATCGGATAGGGAATCGGCCGTTGCGCATACAGCGGCTCGGGATAAGCGGTGTCAAAAGACACCAGCAAACAGGACTGGGCGCCGCTCAGTGCCTGAGTGGCGCACTCGAGCAAACCGGCGGCAAAGGTGGCGTCATAGGCGCACAGGCTGGTGGACGCTGCAGTACAGCCGGTGGCAATCCCCCAGTAACCAGCCGGCGCATTGTGTACCGAGTTATGAAAACGGGTGGGCGAAATCAGCCGCTCATCCGAAGCCAGCACATCCAGCAGGCTGTGGCAGTTTTCACAATCCCCACCGGTAGAGCTGAAGATATTGGGCAGCTGAGCGGCATCGGCAGCCGCATCCGCCACCGCCGCCAGGCCTACCGCCATCGACAATTTGACCGCCGCGCCTACCCTGCGGCGTTCGGTCGCCGGCAAGGCCTGTGCCGGCGGCAACACCACCGCGGCCGCCACATGAGCTTGCTGCCCCAGCAGACAGGGCTGCGCCGCACTCCAGTCAGGCATGCCCGGGCCAAGAACGCTCAGTCCCTGCAGATAAACCGTTACCGTACTCATGCATCCACCCGCGAAAATACCAGGCTGCAGTTACTGCCGCCAAAACCGAAAGAATTGCTCAAGACATGCTGCAAAGGCTGTTCCAGCGTTTGCAGCAGGTAGTTGCACGGCAGCTGCGCATCCACTTGTTGGGTGCCGACACCGCCGGGCAGCAAGCCCTCGCGCAGCGCCAGCACGCTGAACACCGCCTCGATGCCACCGGCAGCGCCCAGGGTATGGCCGGTATGGCCTTTGGTGGAACTACAGGGCGTTTGCTCACCGAACAGCGACAGCACCGCCGCTCCTTCCGCTGCGTCATTACTGGGCGTGGCCGTGCCATGCAGATTGATATAACCGATATCGGCCGCTTGCAGTCCCGCCATGCGCAGGGCCTGCTCCATTGCCGCCCGCGCACCCAAGCCTTGCGGATGAGGCGAGGACATATGATAGGCATCACTGCTTTCGCCGATGCCGGTGCAGAGGATGTCACCGGGCTGCGCCAGGTCGGCACGTTCCAGCAAGGCATAGGCGGCGCCCTCGCCCACGGAGATGCCGTCACGTTCGCCGTCAAAAGGACGGCAAGGCTTGGGCGACACCAGTTGCAGCGAGGAAAATCCATAAATGGTGGTCAGGCACAGGGTATCCACACCACCGACGATGGCGGCATCGATCAGCCCGGCAGCCAGCATGCGCTGGGCGGTACCAAACACCTTGGCACTGGAGGAACAGGCGGTGGATACCACACAGGCCGGGCCGCTCAGTGCGAAAAATTGCCGGACGAAGTCCGCCACGGAATACGCATTATGCGTTTCGCGATAGCGATGCCCGGGCGGCAAGGCCCCCGTTTGCGCATCGCGCTGGCGGTAAGCCTGCTCCGAACTGAGAATGCCCGAGGTGCTGGAGCCCAGAAACACGCCAACACGACCGGCACCATGGCGCGCCACGGCCGCCTGCACGCTGGCAACAAAGCCATCCTGCTCCAGTGCCAGCTGCGCCAGGCGGTTGTTGCGGCAGTCGTAGTGCTGCAGCGCCGGCCGCAGCTGTACATCGTCCAGACCGGCCACTTCGCCGATGCAGACATCGAAATCCACCGTTTCCCAGCGTTTTTTCACGATGCCGCCGCGTTGCTGACGCAGGGCGGCAAGATGGGCATCCAACCCGCTGCCCAAGGCAGAGGTCAGGGTATAGGCACTAAGTCTGATTGCTTGCATAAACGACGGGACGAGTCAGCTTGGGTTAGCGAAAAGGCAGGCAGCAGCAACCGGTCAGTCCGGTTGGCATGCCTGAGGCAGTGTGACCGCCTGCAACTTGCGTCTGGCCAGCTCCTCCAGCAAACGCGGCAGTACGGCCAGAATCAGCGGCGTGCCGTCCGCAGTGCGGGCGGCGTTGCCATCGTGCAGCAGCAGTATATCGCCTGCCGCCAGATTGCGAAGGAGCCTGGTGTAGACCAGCTCGGGATCGTGGACGCGCGTATCATAGCCACGCCGGGTCCAGCTCGCAAGAAACAAACCCTCACGCTGCAACACCGGCTCGAGCAAGGGATTGCGCAAGCCGGCAATCGGGCGGAAAAACCGCGTGGACTGGCCAGTAATGGCCTGCAAGGTGGCCCTGCCCTCTCCCACCTCGCGCTGCCATCCGGCCACACCAAACAGCGATGTCTGCTTGCGATGGCGCTGGCCGTGGTTCTCCACCGCATGGCCATCCAGCGCAGCCTGACGGCATAGCGCGGGATACTGTGCTGCCCGTTCGCCAATACAAAAGAAAGTGGCCTTCACCCCGTACTGGCGCAGGATGTCCAGCACCGCCGGCGTCACCGCCGGGTCCGGCCCATCATCGATGGTAATGGCCACCTCGCCACGGCGGATGGAGGACGCCGGCAGCCGGCTCAGATTGGGCCCCAGCAGGCTGCAGCGCGGCAACAAGCCAGCCAGGGCAATAAGCCCGTGCAGCAACACCAGCAGCAGCAATAACAGCAGCCAGTGCTGCGGCATGACACACAGCGCCAGCAAGGCCACACCATGCAAGGCTAGGCAATATTTCAGAAACGGGGAAAGCCGCGTCAGCATCATCTGTCCTCCATGGTGGCGGCTGGCTTGCCGGACAAAGGCCCGTGCAGCAGCCAGTGCTGCCACTGCGCGCGCCACACCGGCCAGCTGTGGTCTCCTGCCGTGCGGCGGACCTGTGCTGGCGGCAGCAGGCTGGCCAGCATGTCCTGTCCGGCGGCAAAGCGATCCTCCGCAGCCAGGCTGAGCCATAGCGGACAGCCTGCTCTCTCCCCTGACATGGCCAGCCAGTGCCACCAGCGGCGCTCATCCTGCATGGAACAATCCGGATCAGCCGCCCAGCGCTGCGGGCCACCTGCCGCGCGGATTTCCTGCAAGATATCTGCCGTGCCGGGATAGGGTGCCAACAGTTTGATGCCTGCCAGCTGCTCGCCATGCACGGCAGCGTAATGCAGTGCATTGAAGGCACCCAGCGAAATCCCGGCCAGCCAGATGGCAGCATAGCCCTGCTGGCGCGCTGGCAGGATGACTTCCTGCTGCAGTGTGCTGGCTACCGTACCTGCCATCACCTGTTGATAACCTACATCGGCCAGCAAGATGTCCAGCGCCAACCCCAGTTCGCGCACGGCGGCCACCATGCCCTGCGCCAGCATGTCTTCCAGGCTGGCTTTGGCTGGTGGCAACAGCACCAGCAGCGTGTCGGCGCGGTGGTCCGCGTGGTAGGCGTCAGCGAGGCAGCGCACGGGGACCTATCCTGGCCATCATGGCGGCGAACACCAGCGCCAACAGTGCGCCAATCGCCACCGTGCTGCCGATGAAGGACAACACCGGCACGCTGGAGCTGCCGAGCAAGCCAAAGCTGGTCACCGTAGCCAGATTGGCCACCACCAGCGATATCTCAACCTGCCGCTGCTCGGCATCACTGCCCAGTTGCTGCTTGTTGGCAAAGAACAATGCGTAGTTGGAGCCGATGGCCACCACCAGCAGCAGGCCTACCAGATGCAGTATGGTCAGCTGGATAGCGCAGGCGTCCAGAATGGCCACCGTGCACAGCACGGCACAGCCCAGCGGAATGGTGACGCGCACCGCCTGCCGCCAGCCGCAACTCACCCACAGCAACAGCAGGATGGCCAGGCTGCCCAGCGAGGAGAACAACAGCGCCTCGTGCGTGTAGCTATCGAAAATGGCGGTGGTTTCTTCCAAGAGGTCAATCACCGTCACTTGGCCCAGCTGCTGCGCCGCCAGCGCTGCCCGGACCTTGTCCAGGGCAATGGTTTCACCGCTGGCTGGCTTCAGCGGTAGCAGCACCAGATAACTATCCGCCCGGCGGATCAGCATGGAGTCCAGCAATACGCTGGCCGCACTGCCTTGCAGGCTTTGCCGCTGCAATAGCGGCTGGCTGCGGGCACGCTCGAGGTCGGCCAGAAAGCCCGATAACTGATCAGCCTCCAGCGGCATGCCCTGCAAGGCCAGGCGCAGGCGTCGCTCGGCCTCCGCCGGCGCTGGCAGGCTGGCCTGCCGTGCCCGCTGCGTGGCGATGCTGGGCAACAGTTCGTCCGGGCTGTGGAAGCCGCCGATGATGTTTTGCCGGCTTAGCTGCTGCAATACCGCACGGGTGCGTTCGGCCAGCTGCAGCGCAGTCTGCTGATCCGGCGCGCTGAAGCTGGCGACATAGCGCATGTCGTTGCCACCCAGATCACCACGCAGCTCGGCATCCAGCTTGTTTTGTGCGGCCGAGGTGGAGCTAAGTGCATTGAGCTGGCGGCTCCAGATATCCTGCTGATGCAAGACCAGCACCGCCACCGCCGCCAGCAAGGCCACGGCCATCAGCCAGCGCAGCCGGGTCAGGCCATCCAGAATCTTTTGCAACAACAGGCCCGGACGCTGCAAGTCGCGCAGATTCAGTTGCTGCGGCATCAAACCGGGCAGAATGTAACGGGTGACCAGCGCCGCCGTCAGTAGGCCGCTGATGGAGTACAGGCCCAGCTGTGACAGGCCGGGGAAACTGGAGCACATCAAGGCGGCAAAACCAGTGGCCGAAGTCAGCACCCCCAGCCGCATGGTGCGCCAGAAATGGGAAGGATTCTTGCCTCCGGCACGCTGGATGAACAGGTAGATCGAGTAGTCCACCGCCTCGCCGATCAGCGTGGTGCCAAAGCCCAGGGTGAGGCCATGCACATGGCCAAAGCCCAGACTGACGCTGGCAATGCCCACCAGCGCACCGGATACCACCGGAATCAGTCCCAGCAGCAGCAGCGGCAGCGAGCGATACACCAGCAGCAACAGCGCCACCACCAGCAGGCTGCCCATGATGGCCAGCCGCTCCACTTCGCTCTGGATGATGTTGCGCGAGGCCACCGAAATGACACTGGTGCCACTCATCACCAGCCGGCTGTCAGCATGACGGCCGGACAGGCTGGCAAAAGCCTGTTTCACGTCTTCCAGCGCTGCCGCCTGGGCATCGGTATTCAGACCGGACTCGCTCAGCTGCAGCAGCAGCACCGCCCGCTTGCCATCACGCGACACCCAGATGTCGTCGCTGCTGGCAGGCTGGCTTTCGCCAATGAACTGATCGAGGATTTGCAGGGTTTCGCCAGTGGGATCGCGGGGTAGGATTTTCTTGACGATCAGCCCGGCATCGCCCGACATGGCATCCAGCGTGCCCTGAATGGCCTCGTGCAAACCGGGCGCGGTAAAGCGCTGCGGGGTGACGGCGGGGCTGAGCAGGTAGCGGTTGTCAAAGAAATAGCGTTGATCGCGCTGCTGGGTCTGGGCATCGCCGTTCTGTACCGAGGTAAAGCGCGGGTTATGTGCCAACTTGCTTACCAGCAAGCGGGACAGCCGGCCGCGTTCGGCCTCGTCCGCGCCTTCGATACCCACCAGCACGATGCGGGCGATGGCGCCATCGCGCAGCTGGTCGATCAGCATTTGCTGGCGCGCGCTGGGTAGCTTGGGCATGAAGGCGGACAGGTCGGCCACGAAACGGGTCTGGCTGATCACCAGCACCGAGCCCAGCATCAGCGCCAGCCACAAGCCCAGCGCCAGTTTATGGAGGCGAATCTTCATTATTTGGTGCTGGTACTGGTAATGGTCATTTCCGAGCGGTCGCCATCAGCCTGCAGGAATTCGATGGTCCGCACCTGGGCGTGGCCACCGCCGATGCGGATCTGGCTGATCACTTTCTGCATGCGTGGCTGCAGCGGGGTCAGGTTGAGCTGCCACTGCTCGCTGCCGCCAGACAGCGCGGCGCTGTAATAGCGCTCCAGCGCACTGCGATCGCCAGACAGCGTGGCGCGCACGCTTTCGACAAAGGCCGACACTTCCGGGCGATCCGCCAGGTTAACGCTCATCTTGCGGCCATCGCTGCGCTCCAGCGTCAGCTTGTTGCCTTCCAGTACCACGGCTTCCGGCTTGGGTTTGAGCGTGCGTTTTTCCAGCCGGTCGGGCGCAGTAAAGGCCAGCTCGCCGGATGACTCCAGCGGCTGCTTCAGCATGGCAATGTACTTCTTTTCCACAAAGGTGGCCGTGCCGGCCTTTTTCTGGCCCAGCTGCTGCATCAGATCTGCCAGCGACCAATCCGCCGCCAGGCTGCAACTGGCAGCCAACAGCAACAGCAGTCCGCCCAGGGTCTTGCTCATGATGGTTACACGCATGGTCTGTCTAGCTTTCATCCCAAAAATCGTAAAAATTGAACCAGTTGAACGGGTAGGCGCGGCAATGCCGCTCCAGCGCTGCAACATACTTGTCCAGCAATGCCTCGCCCGCTGCTGCGCGCTGTTGCCGCGTCACGGTGGAGAAATCCTCCAGCAGCTCGAAATGCACACGGTAGCGATTGCCACCCAGATAGATGCCGGCCATGAAATACACCGGATGGCGCAACATCGCCGCCATGCGGAAAGGACCACTGGGGAAACGGGCCGGCGCACCCAGTAGCTGGCGGCTGAGATAGTGGTCGGGGCCGGCGGCGCGGTCAGCCAGAATGCCCACCAGCGCCCCGTCCTCCAGCCGCTGGTGCACCTTGAGCATGGCGTCCATGGTGCCCAGCGCAATGATGTCCGGTGCCGCAGCCGGGTTGATGGCCTGCAGCGCCTGATTGATCTGCCGGGCGTTTTCCGGATACATCGCCATGCTCATCTGCAGTTGAGGCCGGCTGCGTGCCATGGCACGCAAGACTTCGAAACTGCCCAGATGCGCGCCGAACAACAGCACGCCCTGCCCGCTATCGCAGTGATGATGCAGCGCATCCACGCCGGACAGGTCGATCTGGAAGTCGTCAAAACGGTCGCGCAGCAGATACACCCGGTCGTGGATGGTGCTGGCAAAACTCAGCACATGGCAGTAAATCTCGCGCCAGTGCGGGGGCCGCCCCAGGCAGCGGCTCAGGTAGCTGCGCGAAGCCTGGCGCGCCTTGCTGGCAAACAGCATGAAATAAAACGCAATGCCATACAGCACCAGCCGCGAACAGCGCCGCCCCAAGAGACAGGACAAGCCGGACATGACGCGCAGCCAGAAGCGGTTGCCACGCTCGCGCTGCCGCATCCACAGCGGGCGGTCTGGCGATGGGGTGGCGGCGGGATCACTCACGCCAGCGGCTCCGGCGTGATGATGAACTTGCCATCGGCCACTTTGCGTTCGCCATGCAAGATGGTGAACACCACCATGGCAGCGTCTTGCCGGTATGCGATGTGCAGGCCCTCACCCGGCGTCACCGGGCTGTGGAACTTGGCCAGCGACAGCCCGCCCAGCAATACGCCGCAGGCTTTTTCAATGACCAGCTGGGCCTGATCCAGCAGCACCACGCCGGGCAGGATGGGACGACCTGGGAAATGCCCGGCATAAGCCGGATGATCAGCGGGAATACTGAGCGTGGCGTATTGCATGGCTAGCTCCGTCCAGGAAGATGTTGTGCCAGCAGCGCCTGCAGCGTGCGGGCCAGAATCTTGCCATTGCCATCACGCGGCAGCACATCGACAAACACGATGTGGCGCGGCAGGAAGACCGAATCCACATGCTGCCGCAAACCGGCCAGAATGGTGCTGCGATCCAGCGCAGGGGCCACCACAAAAGCCACCAGCCGTTCGACCTCTTCCCCGTCCTGGCGTTCGGGCAGACAGAACACGCCATCCACCACGCCGGGCAGACCGGTCAGCGCGGCATTGAGAAAAGACAGCGAGCTGCGCTTGCCAGCCACATTGATCATATTGGCCTTGCGATCCAGCAAGCGGAAGGTGCGGGCGTCATGCAGCTCGACCGTGTCGTTAAGCATCTGCGGTGTTTCATAGACCTCCCCCACCGCCCATACCTCATCATCACGCTGCTCCAGCGTAATGCCTTGCAAGGTCTGCCAGCCGCTCTCCAGATCAGGCTGACGGGTCGCCACCTGGCCGGTCTCGGTCGAGCCATAGATCTCCAGAATCGGGCAAGCCAGCTGGCGGCGGGTTTGGGCCGCCAGTTCGGTCGATAGCGGCGCGGTGGCCGACAGCACCACGGCGATGTCGGGCAGCACAATGCCGGCCTCCAGCAATTTGCGCAGATGAAACGGAGTAATCACCAACAGGCGCGGTGCAGGCAGCTCGGCCAGTGCGCTGGCGATATCGGCAGGGAAAAACGGAATCCGCGTCGACATCCGTCCACCAGCCAGAATGGGCAGCAATACACTGGATTCCAAGCCATACATATGCCGGATCGGCACCGTCCCCACCACCGAGCAGGCCGCACCGGCCACGCCCCAGACTCGCTCGGCCCCCGCCAGGATCGCCAGTTGCAGGCGGCCAAAGGTCTTGAAGTGCGGCATCGGCGCACCGGTAGAGCCAGAGGTGTACATGCAGGCCACGCGCTGCTCAAAGGGAATCTGCGGCATGGCGGCGACATCCTGCGCCGGGTCAGCCGGCAAGATATCCACCCGGAAATACGGCAAGGCTTCCAGCGGGTTCTGCGGCTGATCGCCCAGCACCAACAGCCCTGGCTGCACCGCCGCCACCGCAGCGATATGCTCTGGCGCGGCGGAGTTGGGCAGCACGGTCAGCATGCCACGGGCGATGGCGGCAAACAGTGTCACCGCAAACCAGTAGCGGTCGGTACACATATTCAGCACTCGCTCGCGCTCAGGCAGCGCGGCGGCCAGTGTCAGCACTTGACGGTAAAAGGTAGCCCGGTCGATGCTGACGCCATTGTGGAAGGCAAACGGGGCGCTGCTATCGCTAGCGGGAAGAAGTGGTATCAGGGTCATGGACAGATCAGTATGAACTGCGACAACGTGGCTTTAGTCAGCGGCATTGCGGCACTGCGTGTATTTTCGGTAGGACTGGATGGTCTGGGCAATGCTGAAGGGCGGGCTATCCGGCAAGGCAAACTGGCGCACCAGGTACTCGCCACCAAACATCAGCCCCAGCGACAAGGGGGTCAGTACCGCAGCAAACAGCGCCCAGTAGGCCAGCGGAGCCAGCGCGAACAAGGACAGCGACAACAGCGTCGATACCGCGAAATAGATGGTCCAGGCCAGTGTCACCTTCCAGGTATAACGGAAGTAAGCGGCATCCAGCGGCGCGGCGATGGCGATTTTGGCAATACGCGAGCACAGGGCTGATTCATGCGAACCCAGCGTGCGACCGAACATGATGCCCAGCGCAGTCATGATTCCCGCATGCTGCAACAGGTAAAACCAGGCAGCATGAGCCAGCAATTGCTGAAGATTGAGCGCAATCGCCAGCAGGCCCCCCAGACACAGCAGCATCGCCGGCAGGCGGAAAGAGGAATTCCAGCTGGCCCCCAGCAAGGCCATGGTCAATGGGGCTGCGCCCAACACCACGGCATAAGCCGGGGGATGGGGCGAAGAAGAAGCCAGATAATCCAGTACCACATACACTAGTCCGACGACAGCCAGCAAAGCCAGGCGCAAATTGCGCCACAGCCCGGTCATTTGCTGCGATGCTCGCGAATATAAGCCGCCAATTTGCGCAGCGAGGCAAAAATGGTGGAATTATCTTCGTTATCCGCCTTCATCTGTACGCCATATTGCTTCGACATGACCAGCGCTATTTCCAGGATGTCGATCGAATCAATACCCAATTCATCGCCATACAAAGGCGCGTCCGGAACAATATCAGCCGGTGCGATGTCAAGATTCAGCGCGGAAACAATCAAGCTGGCGATTTCGCTTTCCAGCGCCAGATCCGGCTCGTTATGTGCGGAGGGTTGTTGTTCCATGATTTGCAATAATCGTGTCAGGTTTGAGGAAATTGCCGGTAATCGCCAATGTCACACAGTTTCGGTATCATCGCCGCTCAAATTAAGCAGCCTGCGCAAGATGTTGATTGGCGCCGCACTTTCACAGGGGCGCAACAGGCATTACCAGCGGCAAAAATAATGAAGCGCGAGTATAACAATATGCCTGCCTGCTTGCCACACGACAAAAGCAGCTAATCCCAGCGATATCAAGGAGGTGTTTTGAACGAGGCCGCGACAAACAGCCGCAGCAAAGCCGGCATTCTGCAGACGGTACTGACCCGTTTCTGGTTCAAGATGTTCGGCACCATGGGTTTTACCCTGGTATTTTTTGTCGCCTATGTTTATCTGCTACGGCATCCGGCCTCGCCGGTAACCATTGTCCCGGCAAGCCGGCTGGATGCACTCGTCAGTTTTCAGCCCTGGGCCTTGCCGGTCTATCTGTCGCTGTGGGGCTATGTTTCACTGCCACCGGTATTGATGAACTCGCGGCGGGAAATCGTGGCCTATGGCTGGCGCGTGGCACTGCCCTGCCTGCTGGGCTTGGCGGTTTTTTACTGCTGGCCCAATGCCATCGCTCCGCCGGATATCGACTGGACGCACTACCCGGCCGTGGCTTTCCTGAAAAATGTCGACACCGCCGGCAATGCCTTTCCCTCGCTGCATGTTGCCACCGCCGTGTTCTCGGCCGTGTGGCTGCACTGGCGGCTGCGCCTGCTGCAGTGGCATTCCGCCTGGCGATGGCTCAATCTCGGCTGGTGCCTGGCCATTGCCTACTCCACCATGGCGGTCAAGCAGCATGTGGCACTTGACGTGCTGGGCGGCACCCTGCTGGGCCTGGCTTCGGCCTGGGCCTGTAGGCTGCAAGCGCATGCCAGCCGCCTCTGGCAGAACGATAAAACATAACACCGGAGCGGCTTCGCCCAATGCGCGGCCCTCTTGCACATCCATCATTGAGCCGTTACCGCGATAAGCTTGCACCATGAGCCCAGACACCCGCCTGCAGTTTTACTCTTCCGACTCGACCGCCCCGCTACCAGCCGCCACCCATGTGCTGGGTGCCAGCCTGCTTGGCCAGGGTGGCAGCAGCACCCAGCCCTGGCCGGTGCTGCAGGTATTGACACCACTGCTGGCCGGCCCGGCCCAAGCGCTGCAGGAATACTGGCATAGCAGTCAAACGGTGCGCCACGGACAGTTTCACGATGTTCGCTTTGGCAGCGATGGTCACTTGCTGTATGGGGTGATCAGCCTGGATGAAGCGCGATTCGCGGACAATAGCGGCTGCGCCCTGCAGAACGCGGCCGAGCAGGCTTACCGACAGTTATTCTCCCTGCTGGAGGCAGAGGGCTGTCGCCACCTGTGGCGGGTCTGGAACTATATTCCGCGCATCAATGCCGTGGAGCATGGCATGGAACGCTACCGGCAATTCAATATCGGCCGCCACCAGGCCTTTGCCGACTTTGACCGCCCGGTGGACAGCAGCCCGGCCGCCTGCGCCCTTGGCGTGGCCGACGGCCCCTTGGCCATTGCCTTTCTGGCGGCACGGCAAGCGACACAAGCCATCGAAAACCCGCGCCAGGTCAGCGCCTTTGCCTACCCGCAGCAATACGGCCCCCGCAGCCCTACCTTCAGCCGCGCGGCACTGGCCAGTAATGGCGACCACAGCATCTTGTTCATTTCCGGCACGGCCAGCATTGTCGGCCATCGCACGGTGCACCCCGGAGATGTCATTGCCCAGACCCGCGAGACCATCGCCAATATCGCGGTGCTGCTGGAACAGGCCAATCACCAGCAGCAGGGTCAGCCCTATACGCTGGCAGCACTGGATTATCGCGTTTACATCCGTCACACCGCCGACTACCCGGCCGTGCAGCAGACACTGGCGCAACTGATCGGTCCAGCCATGCGCGTGGTGTTCGTGCAGGCCGACATCTGCCGCGCCGACTTGCTGGTAGAGATAGAAGCCCAGGCTTTCGCCGCCCGCTAGCCAAGCACCGGATCAGCGCAGGCGCGGCCATCAGGAAGAGTAGAGACTAGCTGATCTCCCAGATGGGAGCCTGTGAGGCAGGGGGGATGATCCGGGCCGGATTGCCAATAGCCTGCATACCCGCAGGAACAGAACGAAAACAGGAGGCCCCTTGGGCAATCAGGGCAGCCTCGCCGATGGTGATCCCCTTGGCCAGCGCCGCATTGGCTTGCACTGTGACGGCATTTTCCAGAGTGACGTAGCCAGACACGAAAACCCCGGGACAGAGCACGACATGGTCTCCGGTACACGAATCATGGCCCATCACTGTATGGTGCATGACAAAGTTGTGCCGGCCCACACGACAACGCGAGCCTATCTGCACACCATGGCCAATGACACTGCCCGCCCCGATAGTGGCGGATGGTGACAATACCGCGCTAGGCAAAATCAGGGCTGGCGCTGGCTGCATGCCGGCGGACTGCAGTGCCTGCTCCAGCCGGGTTCGGTCTGCTGCATCTGCCAAAGCCAGTACATAGTGGGTAGCCACCTGGGCCAACGCTGACAAACTGGTAAGAAGCGGCAGATCAATACGCGCCGCCGCGACAAATTGCGGATCGCAATACGCGGCGACAAAGCGCTCTCGACCAAACATTTCCAGCAATTCCAGCGCCAGTGCGCCGCTACCGATCAGGGCGATTTTCACTGAGCTGTTCACACCGACTCCCCGGCATGCTGCTGCCAAAAGGCCCACAGGGCATCCCCTGCCGAAACAGCACCCTGCAAACTCCGTGCATCAGGCTGCTGCGCCTGTTGCAACTGCTGGCGAACCTCGCTAGCAAATTTGCCGTCTTGCAATAATTTCATCGCCAGCTCGATGTACTCCTCGCGCGACCATGTACACAGGCCGGATACTCCGCGGTCATGCAGCAACAGCCAGTCGGTCTGACCAGACAACCACGGGCTGCCCAATGCCACCACGGGTATGTGCAAGTCAAGCGCATCCGTCGTGGTATTGGCCCCGCCGTACGGGAAGCTTTGCAAGACCAGGTCGCACTGCGCCAGTTCGTTCATGTATTGCTGGTGCCCCATGGAGGGCAGCACCTCGGCTCCGGGGAACCGGGATAACAGCATCCGCATCAGTGACTGCAGCTCCACCCCATCCACATTCGGCATGAAACGCAGCCGGCAAGGCTGCTGATAACGCTGCAAGATTGTTTCCACCGTACTGAGGAAATCATCATTCAGCTTGATGGCCATGGCGTTGATCCCGATGCAGGGACAGGCTTGCCCTGCACGTGATGCCTGGACTTTCCCGGCCCCCGCACCAGGCCGCGCTGGCCGCAAGCGATGGCGGTCATAACGGATAGCCAGGGGCAATCCCGCCGGAGCCTGCAAGCCCTCGAACAGCAAGGTAGCATCAATCACCGGACTGCAACTGGAGGACGGACAACCGATTGAAGCGACTTGCAGGGGGGCCAGTCGCTGTTGCGACAGGGTAAAAGTGGCAAAAGACATGCCGATACCGGGATAGAAAATAATGTCGGGTGCCAAATCGCCAATTTGCCTGCACCAAGCCTGCACCGGGTCGTCACTACTGGCGAAGTAGATGATTTCGTCCGCCAGTTCCGATGCGCTTCCACTATTGACCGAATGGTCACTCAGCAAGACCACATGAAAATGTTTACGCAGATCTCGTATCGGTTCGGCAAAAAAGCGGAACAAGGCATGCCCATCACGCAAACCCTCGCCCACGACCAGCAACAAAGGGCGTGGGCGCGGCGGTGGCAGTGGGCACTGCGTCCGCAAGCGATCATGCAACGCAAGCATATGCCGGCTCTGTTCCACCAGTTTTTGCTTGGCCAGGTAGCGTTGCGGGCTGTCCAGATAGCTCAGGCGGAAGCAGGCTTGCTGCAGCGGATTCAGCACACTGAGTGGCAAGTCAGCCAAGGGCAAGTCCGGCAGGGCCTCGATCAGCCGGTTCACTGCCACCCATGCCGGCCGCTCTATGGTCTGCACATCCAGCGCCTGGATGACAAACAGCATGGCCAGTACCGGCTCCTGCCGGCCCCATTCCAGTAACGCTGCGGGTGAGAGCAGCGCTGCATCCGCCAGCAAAGCCAGCTTGTAACGACTGTTTTGTGTCAGGGATGCCAGATCGCAGCCAGGCATAGGCAGCAATGCCTGCGATAGCAGGCTGGCCAAATCCAGTCCGCTTGCCTCGGCCAGACGTCGCAAACCACTGCGCGCCTGCAACAGCGCAACAGCCTGCTCCTCGCTATCCACTGTGGCCTGGGCGACCCAGCGGACCAGCAGACCAGCCAGCATGGCCTGCTGGTCTGCCGGTAACAACAAGGGTTGCCGCCCCCAAGCACACTGCAACAGACCATGCAATACGGCCTGATGCAGGTGAACAGCATCATGCTGTACGCGGAGCAGATGCTCTAGGTCTTCGCCATTCATCGGCATTCTCCAAACTGACTCATAGTGCCGATTGAATATCAGGGTGCCGAGAAGGTCAACGGAACCTGCTTACTACTGCCATCCGGCTGCGGCACGCTGATGTTCACCTGCAGCGTGCCACTGAAGCCAGCGGGCGGCGTACCACTGATCTTGCCGCTCGCCGGATCAACACTGAGCCAGGATGGTAGCGGCTTGCCGTCTGCGGTACTGGCCTGCACCTTGCTACCTGCCGGCAAATTGGCGGGTACCGTCACGCTGGCACTGAAGCTGCCGTTGGCTCCCGTCTGTACCAGCGTCCTGCCCGCACCTTGCAACTGAACATTTTGCACCTGGACGGAAGCACCGACATTGGTCAAGCCTGCATTGGCGCTACCGGACACCACTGTCTGTGATTTCACACCAGCCGCCCCCTGCACCACCACCGAGCCATCAGACTGGGCCTGGGTTCCCTGCAGGCTGACCGCACCACCGGCATTGACCGTCAGATTGCCGGCATTCTGGATATTGACCGTCTGCTTGCTTTCCCCACCACTGATCTGAGCCTGATTGATCATGGCCGAGCCATTGCCTGCTGCGCCGCCGATACCACCGCTGATGGAGCTGCTATTGGCCGTTCCCAGGGTGACATTACCACCGGCCTGGATGCCGACATCACCACCGCTTTGCAGCTGAGTCCCTGCCAAAGAAGCATTGCCACCGGCGCTGATGCTGAGACCGCGTCCACCTTGCAGGCTGGCCACCTGGGCAGAGCTGCTGGTGCCACCATTCAGGCTGAAACCATTATCCGCGGCATTGGCCTTCGTCTCGGTCTTGCTTTCTTCGCCCTTGGCCGCTTCCGGTGCGGCAGTATCACCTGGCTTGGCGCCTGACTTGGCGTCTGACTTGGTGGTCGATGCGGCAGCGTCAGGCTTGCTCGCTGCCGTACTGCCGCTGCCAGCTGCCGGCTTGCTGGTTTCCTTGCTGACACTACCGCCAATCGATGCATCAAATCCGACACTGCTGGCTGTGCTGACGGCGGCCTTGACATCCACATTACCACCAGCAACGACGCTGGCCTGTCCGGTAGCGGCGACCGAAGTCCCCTCCAGCGTGGTGTTGCCACCCGATGACAATTTCAGGTTGCCGCCAGAGCTGATGCTGCCGGCCTGGGCGGTATCACTGCTGGACTGGGAATAATTGCCACTGACCGCGAATTCACCACTCTTGCTGGTTTTGTTGCTACCGCCTTCGGATGATTTTTCCTTACTGGCTCCAACAGAGGCATCCACACCGAAGGACTGGCTGTTATCCGTGCTATGGGCTGCTTGAAGATTGAGGTTGCCACCCGCGCTGATGCTGGCGTCACCGCCACTGCTCAGATTGCTTCCTACCAGGGTAGTGTTCTTGCCAGAAGTGATATTCAGCCCCGTGCCTGCATTGATACTGCTCACTACTGCCGTGCTGCTGCTATCGGTCGACTGGCTATATCCGCCACCAGCCTCGAATCCCTTGCTGCCCTTGTCTGCAGTAATCGATAGCGATGCATTGGCATCACTGCTGCTGGAACTGCTGGTGTTCTTGGCAGCATCAACAGTGACATTGCCACCAGCCTTGATTGTGGTGCTGTCAGCCGAGCTCAGCGTTGTGCCTTCCAGGCGAGTGTCTCCGCTGGTGCTGATGTTGAGTTTGCCTCCGGAACTGATATTCCCCACCACCGCAGTGCTGGAACTGGCACTGGACTTGGAGCCATCATACGAACCATTGGCTCCGGTACCGGTACCTTCCAGTGCAACCTGTACCTGTGCCTTGCCACTGGTGCTGGTGGAACTGTCGCTGGTGGTATTGGCGGCCGCTTTGTAATTGAGCGAGCCGGCCGCAAGATTCACGTCACCACCGGCATTGATATTACTTCCCTCCAGTGTAGTGGCACCCTTGGAGCTGCTGTTGACCTTGCCCCCCACCGTGATATTGGATACCACGGCATTGCTGCTGCTGGAGCTGCTGCCATCCTGCTGATACTGATAGCTGGCCCGAATACCAACCCCCGCGCCGGCCGATGCATCGCTGTCGCTGCTGGTTGCCCCGGTCAGGCCACCCGAACCAACGCCGCCATTGGCATTACCCGATGCCGAGGCGCTGGCCGAAGCACTGGCAAACAAGCCAACCGTCGCGGTATTGCTAGTCGTGCTGGAGCTGGAATAGGTGGTATCCCGTGCAGCCTGACTGGTAATGGTGTTGGCCGACTGGTTCAAGTCGCCACCGGCAGTGATCTGGGTACCTACATCGTTAATGCTGTTGCTGGCATTACGATTGATATTGCCACCTGCCGACAGCGATGAGGTCACTGCGGTCGTGGAGCCATCAATCGAGCTTTGCTGGGTGTTGTTGACCTTCACCCCCACGCCAGCATCAGCCGAGGCCTGGGCCGAACCACTGGCGCTGCCCGACATATTGGCGCCATTGGCATTGGCATCCGCATTGGCGCTGGCACTGGCATTGGCATTGGCGTACAAGCCCACCGAGGTGGTATTGCTGCTGCTGCTGACCTGGTGCACATCATTCACGGCCTCAAACGACATGTCTTTGGCCTTGAGATTCAGATCATTACCAGCCCCCAGCGAAGAGCCCTGGGTCGTCAGCTTGTTGCTGGCATTGATATTGAGATTGCCACCACTGCTGATACCTGAGCCCTGATGGGTGATATCCAGTGTATTGGTATTGCTGGTGGTCGTGCTCATCAGCGTCAGGTCATTATTGGAAGAAGCGCTGGCCTGAGCATTTGCCGACGCCTGTGCATTCAGATTGCTGGCATCCGCCCCCACGCTGCCCCCCAGCTGCCCCTTGCCGGCCTGGCCGGAAGCACCGGCTCCACCGGAATTGGCAGAGGCATTGGCCCCGGCACTGGCACTAGCCTGGTTGTCGCTGCTGGCCATGAAACCAACAGAAGTGGTAGAGGTGTGGGTATTGGTGGTGGAGACATCCGCCACTGCCAGTACGTTGACGTTCTGGGCATTGATGGTGGCATCACCGCCAGCGGAAACCTGCGATCCCTTGAGTGTGACGTCCTTGCTGGCATTGACCGTCAGATTCCCCCCCACATCCAGGGTGGAAGCGACATGGCGGGTATTCAAGGTGTCCGTGGTTGTCGTCGAAGTCGATGACAATACCAGGCCAGCCGAGCCCTGCGCCTGCGCCCCAGCCTGGGCGCTGGCATCGGCACTGGCCTGACCGCCACCGGAAGACGCAGACGAACCCGAACTAGCAGAAGCACCGGATGAACCGGCAGAGCTGGTGCTCAGGAAGGTCGTGGTTTTGGTGGTGGTATGGCTGGTATCAGAGTCCAGCCCGGCCAGCACATTCACATTGGTGGCGTTAAGCGTGGCATCGCCATTTACCTTCATGGCAGAGCCCTGCAGGGTCACATCTTTCCCTGCACTGACCGTGGCATTGCCACCCACATTCAAGGTACTGCCGACATTGCGATTGGACTGGGCGTCCGTCACGGTAGAGGTACTGCCATACAGACCGCCACCTACACCGATACCCGAGCCGGAGCTTTCGCTATGCGTAGTGGTCGAGTTGGCCCGTGCCAGCAGATTCACATTGCCGGCAGCATCCAGATTGGCGTCTCCGCCCACATTCGTGTTGGTGCCTGCCAGTGTAACATCCTTACCAGCGCTGACACTCAGCTTACCGCCGCTGCTCAGACCCGACGTGATCTGCTGGGTGGTGGTGGTGGTGGTCGTTGTGCGGCTGGAGCTCAGGAAACCGCTTTCCGAGCTGTGGGTGGTGTTGGTATTGGTGTTTTGTACCGTGTCGAAAGTGACATTACCTCCAGCGCTCAGGCTAGCATTGCCACCGGCAGCCACATTGGCGCCCAGGTTGCTGATGTCCTTGGCTGCAGTCAGGCTCAGGTCGCCGGTCGAGCTGATACCGGCCTGCTTGCCAATACTGGTCGCGTATAGCTGGCTACCACCACTGCCCTGGGTCAGGGTCTGGTTGACAATGTTGCCGCCGGTGGAGTTCAGGCTTACATCACCACCGCTGATCGAACCCGAGGTATTGGTGATGTCGCCCTTGCTGGTGATATTCAAGCTTTGACTGCCACTGATGCTGCCACCGGTATTGCTCAGGCTGCTCACCTTCAGATTGACATCGTTGCCGGCGATGACTGCCCCGCTCTGGATACCAGCGATGGTGGCCGGTGCCAGGAATACCTGCGGCACCAGTACGCTCTGGCCATTCACCGTGGTGCTAACCATCCACACCATGTCCTGCGTCAGACCAGCCAGCTGTTGTGCAGTCGGTGCCTGCCCCAACGTCAACCCCAGCGACTTGCTGGCGGCCACACCGTTTTGCATCAGGTTTTGCAACTCTGCAGTCTGATTCTGATAGCCCTTGAGCAAGTTGCTGCCGGTCTGGGCAATCAGTTGCTGCTGAATCAGATAGGCCTCGTAATTGGCATCGCCCAGTCGGGTCTGGGTCGTGTCGGGATTGAAGCCCAACTGAGTCAACATGTAGTTGGAGCCGTCGAAACCGGCATTCAGATTGCCCATCAAGGGATTGGTTTCAATCAGGTAATGCGCACCTGGCTGGGTATTGGGAACAAAGTAGCCATTGGGATTGGTCGGCAGGGTAATGTGAATGCCACCAAAGCTGATGCTGCTTGCACCGCTAGCCGCACTGCTGGTGCTGGCGTTAGTGGCAGAACTGCCGCTGGTAGCGCTGGTCGTGCTGGCATTGGTGGCGGTACTACCGCTGGCACCACCGGCCGTGCCTGCCTGAGTGGCATTGCTGCCGCTTTGCCCCGGGTTTGCTCCCGTCGCCGCAGACCATGGCGAACCCAGGTTGACCAGGTTGAAATTATTGCCATTCAAATGGGTGGCATAGATGCCGGCACCTGGGCTGTATGTCGACGTGGTGCTGTGTACGACCGGCCCGGAATCGTTATGATCCGAATCGTCGGTATAGGTCGCCGGCCCCTGCGCGATATAGTCAATGTAATGCTCCCAGGTCTGCTGATAATTTTTCTGCTGCAGTGAATAATCATCATTGGTAAAAGTGGAGCCGTTATTACCTTGCAGATTGACCGTCGAGCCCGAAATGACACCGGCCAGATTGTAGGCGGTATTGAAGTTCTGCAGTGTCAGCGTTCCACCGGCGATGATCTGTGGCTTGGGTGGCGTGGCCTGACCGCCGATCACCGGATAGGCGGCATCATAGTATTGCGTCTGCGTCCAGGTACGCTGGTAATACCAGGTTTGGGTACGGTTTGCCCCATCGCAATCAGAGCAATCATCATGTCCGGTCTCTACCGTGCCGGAATCATTGGAAGCCGCACCCCAGACACGCTTGTCACCACCTGGCACGACATTATTGATGGTCGCCGCCGTCAGGGTGATGTCACCACTGGCATTGATGGTGCTGTTATTGGTAATGGTGCTGGCAGTCAGCGCAAGATTGCCTCCTGCATTCATGGTGCCCACTGCCCCGCTGCTTTCGCTGCCAACGTTGGTAATGGTATAGCCGCTGGCAGTGGCTGCCAGATTGTTACCGGCAAACAGTGCACCACTGTTGCTGATGTCACCAGCGCTATTCAGTGTCAGATTACCCAGCGCAGAAATGCCACCCGTGCTGCTCACCGTTACCCCGGGGGCATTCAGTACCAGATTGTCCAGCGAGTAAATACCGGCATTGTCAGTCAGTGCCGAATGCAGGGTCAGGGTACCGGTGCCACTACCACCACGCGCAGCAATGATGTGCGCCGAGCTACTGGCAAAACTCAGCGAGTTCAGGTCTAGCGTCATATCCCCTTGCGACTGGACTGACTTGCCACTGCCTATGCTCAGGCTATCGGCGGTCACATTCAGGGTATTTCCCTGAATGGTGCCATTATTGGTGATCGTGCGGCGGCTACCGCCCTGGCCACTGATCGCCAGGGTCTGATCAGCCACAATGGTATTGCTATTGTTCAGCCCACCACTGCCCAGGGACAGGCTTAAATTACCTGCCGATTGCAAGGCGCCGCTATTGCTGATGGTGCCCGCACTCACCGTGCCACCCCCACCAGTCTGGCTAGCCATATTGATCAGCGCACCGCTGTTGTTGGTCAGGGTATTGCTAACAGTCAGGCTGCTGGTTGCCGACGTGCCGGCCTGAATATTGCCGCTGTTATTCAGTGTCCCCGCGCTCACATTCAGCTTGTCACCAGCCAGCAAGGCTCCGCTGCTATTGGTCAGCGTGGTAATACCGCTGGCCGTCAAAGTGCCGCCAGACTGAATGCTGGCATTGCTGTCATTGGATAGCGTGCCGCCCAGTGTCAGGCCCAGATCGCCGGTAGCCAGCAGTTTGCCGCTGATATCCGCACTGCCCGCAGTCAGATTGAAAGCCCGGCCCGACTGCAGCGTGCCGCTATCCGTCAGCGCACCACTCAGGCTCACGCTATCTGCCGTACTGCCACTGCCGGTGGAGAGCAGCCAGCTGCCGGCGTTGTTCAGGCTGGCCAATTGCAGGCTGCTATAGCCACCCGCTTGTACCCAGCCACTGGCGGTATTGCTGGCAGCAGCGCCTTTCAGTGACAGATTGCCAATCGCCTGCACCGTGCCGCTATTGTTGAAGCCCTCGCTGCTATTGCCACTGGCATCGGCCATGTCGATATTGCCGCTGGCATACAGGGTGCCGCTGTTGCTCAGCGTACCGTTAGCACGTAATACCGCATTGCCACTATCCGCTTCACTACTGCCGGT
>NZ_JACERN010000040.1 GCF_013911085.1 Aquitalea aquatica | reverse complement strand
AGGGTGGGTGGCGAAGAGCCGGGTCGCAGGCGAGCCGGAATGATTTGCTCCAGTTTACGACAAGCGGCGGCGGCTGGCTGTAAGGGTTGGCCCCCGGTTGTGCTCTGCCGGCATGTCAATGCGCATGGCACTTGAGTCCATGCCTGTGCCGGGGGTAATCTCGCGGCTGGTTTCAATCAGGCGGGAAGACGGGCAGCATGCGCGGGATCAGCTTAATGGGTGGGGCTTTATTGTGTCTGGCGTGCAGCCTGGTGCTGGCAGCACCGCAACCCATTCGCATTGGTGTGCCTGGAGCCTTTACCGGTGGTTCTGCGCCAATGGGCCTGAGCATGCGCAATGGCATCCGGCTGGCGGCGGCGGAACTCAACCGCAGCGGCGGGCTACTGGGCCGGCCCATCGAGCTGGTGGAGCGTGACGATGCGGGCCTGCCGGCGCGTGGCCTGAAAGTGGCGCAGCAACTGCTGACCCAGGACCGGGTGGTGGCGGTGGTAGGGTTCGTCAACACCGGGGTGGCATTGGCTGCCAGCAAGAATTATCAGGATGCGCGGGTTCCGGTTATGCTGGCGGTGGCAACGGCGGCTATCCTGACCCGCCAGTTTCCGCTACATGGCAATAGTGACAATTTCATTTTCCGGGTGGCGGCTGCCGATGACTTGCAAGCACCACTGATCGTGCGCGAGGCGGTACAGCGTTCTGGCTATCGCAAGCTGGCCATTTTTGCCGACAATACCAATTACGGCTATCAGGGGCTGATGGAGCTGGAGCGCGCATTGGGGCAGAACGGCCTCAAGCCCAGCTATGTGGCGCGCTTCAATCTGCAGGAGCGGGACATGGCCAATTTCCTGCTGCAGGCACGCAATGCCGGCAGCCAGGCCATTCTGACTTATGCCATTGGCCCGGAGCTGGCCGAGCTGGCCAATACCATGGCGCGCATGGACTGGAAAGTGCCCATCATCGGCAGCTGGACGCTGTCGATGTCCAATTTCATCGACAATGCCGGCCCCAACGGCGAGGGCGCGCGCATGGTGCAAAGCTATATCCCGGACGAGGATGACACTCCGCGCCGGCGCGATTTTCTCGATGGCTACCAGTGGCTGTTTCACACTCGGCGCATCCCATCACCCCCTTCGGCAGCACAAGGCTATGACGGCATGAAACTGATGGCGGAAGCCATCCGCCAGGCTGGCTCGCTGGATGGGGCGGCTATTGTACGGGCGCTGGAAAACCTCAAGCAGCCGGTGGCCGGGGTAATCACCACGTACAAGCAGCCTTTCAGCCAGACCGATCATGAAGCCCTGGAACTGAGCGTGCCGGTGATCGGCAAGGTGGAGCGTGGCCGGGTGGTGTATGCCTACCCGGCCGACAAGCCACGGCGCTAGCGCCGGTTTGCGATCTGCGCTACTCGGGTGATGCTGCGCCGTGCTGTTCAGTACGCCATGCCGCCCGGCCTGCCCCTGCGTTCGCTAGATTGTGAACAGGCTCTTGAACATGGTACTTGGTGCTCAGGTGTTGACGCCGCGTTCGCTGGCGATTTGCTGGATGGCTGTCACTACGGAATCTGCCCCGCTACGGATCTGGGTGATGATGTCGCCGACCTTGCCGACATTGTCTACGCTGGAGCGTGCCTTGACGCCAATCACGCTCATGCTGTCCACCGCAGCCCCGGTGCTGGTCTGGATGGATGACACCATCTGCGAAATTTCTGCGGTGGACGCACTGGTGCGTTCCGCCAGCTTGCGCACTTCATCGGCCACCACGGCAAAGCCACGGCCCATTTCGCCCGCACGAGCAGCTTCGATGGCGGCGTTCAGGGCCAGCAGATTGGTCTGATCGGCGATGTCCTTGATGGTTTGCACAATACTGCCGATGCGCTCGGAGTTTGTGCCCAGCTGCTGGACGTTATCGCCGGCCTTGCCAATATCCACGGCCATATCCTCGATTTCGTGCACAGCTTGCTGCACGCTGCTGACCCCCTCGTCAGCCCAGTGGCGGGTCTGTTGCGAGGTGTTGAACGCGAAGACAGCGCTATCTCGCTCCTGCTGCTGCCGTTTCATTGCCTCAGTGACATCGGTGGCGAACTTGATGATAGAGATGACCTTGCCTTCGTTGTCGAACACCGGATTGTAAGTGGCCTCCAGCCAGCGTTCGCTACCATCGCGGGCGATACGGACGATGCGGCCGGCAAAGAACTGTCCGCCACGCAGATTGTTCCACAAGCGCTGGTAGCTTTCGCTTTGCACCAGTTCGTTTGAACACAGTTGACGGTGATTGCGTCCGATCAGCTCTTCCTTGCCATAGCCCATGGTGCTGAGGAAATTGGCGTTGGCGCTGATAATGGTGCCATCGGGCTGGAATTCGATGACCGCCATCGAGCGGTCGATGGCATTGAGTGCCGCCTGGTTTTTCTGTGCGGCGACCACCTTGTCGGTCACGTCGCTGGCGAATTTGATGAAGCCGATCAGCTTGCCGGCGCTATCGCGTATCGGGTTGTAACTGGCTTCCAGCCACACCGGCGTGCCATCCTTCTTCAGCCGCTTGATCTGGCCGGTGAAAGCCTGCCCGCGCTGCAGGCTGTCCCAAAAGCTGCTGTACTCGCGGGAGCCAGCATAGGCCGCATCGCAAAAGCTGCGGTGATGCAGGCCCTGTAGTTCTGCCGCGCTGGCATAGCCCATGGTGCGGGCAAAATTTTCATTGGCATGGACTACCTTGCAGTCCAGATCGAAGCGAATGATGGCGGTGGAGGCGCTGACCGCATCCAGCAAGCCTTGCAGCTCCTGATTGATTGTGGCCTGAGCTTCCAGCTGTGCATGCAGCTTGCGGTTGAACATGGTCTTCTCCGTCAGATAATCCTGCTGGCAGCCGGTTGACGCCGCAAATGGCGTCTCTTGTGTCTGTGGCTGAGGTTTCGTGGAAATACTTAAATTTGTTAAGGAAATATCTTCCATGATCCAAGAAAATTCAACCATAAGTGGTTTGGTGTTTTCAGCGCAGGGCGGGTGCTGCGGCATGCCAGCCACACTGTCAGGTGGTATCAGCGACGTGGTGGCAAGGGGATGAACTCGGTTTCACCGGGAACGGCGGCAAAGCGACCCTGTTGCCAGTCGTCCCTTGCCTGGCGGATGCGCTCCATGCGGCTGGAAACGAAATTCCAATCCAGGATGCGGTGGGCGTCTGACGTGGGGCCGGCCAGCAAGGCCAGTCGGCTGGCTTGTTCGGCGCGGATGAGGACCTCCCGTGACTCTTCCGCCAGCAGTCCCAGTTCTCCGGCTTGCAGCGACTCGCCGCCCAGGCTGATGCGGCCACTGGCCAGATAGATGCCACGTTCGGCAAAACCGGCGGGAATGGCCAGCTCTGCTCCGGCGGCCATCTCGATCACCGCATACAGGGCCTCGCCGGGGAAGGCGACCGGTGAGCTGTATCCCCAGGCCTGGCCCAATACCAGTTGTACCTGGCTGCCATCCTGTTGCCAGAGTGGCAGCTCAGTGCTGGCATAGTGCATGAACGCGGGCTCGCACTCTTCCAGAGCCAGCGGCAGCGCCAGCCAGAGTTGCAGCCCTTCCACCGCCTGGCCGCTGCTGCGGATGTCGTCCGGAATCCGTTCCGAGTGCACGATGCCGCGCCCGGCCACCATCAGGTTGGCTGCGCCAGGCTCGATGCGCTGCACGCTACCCAGGCTGTCACGGTGCAGCATGGCACCGCTGAACAAATAGGTGAGGGTGGCCAGACCGATATGCGGGTGTGGCCGCACGTCATTGCCGCGCTCGGTCAGGTTGAAATGGGCGGGCCCCATGTGGTCGAGAAAAATGAAGGGTCCGATGTGGCGGGCCTGCCCACTGGGTAGCAGGCGGCGTACCGGAAAGCCGATATCACTGGTTTTGGCGCTGATGTGCGCGCTCCATGTAGTCATCTGTCTACCCTCTGTAATTCATCAAAAAACGGGCCAGCTGGCTGGCCCGTGGCAGAGCCTGCAGCACCGCATACTCGGGTGAGCAGGCCCTGTTTGCTGCCTTAAAAGCGACCATTGCGGAAGTCGTCGGCAGCGGCTTCCAGTTCCGCACGGGTATTCATCACGAAAGGTCCCCACTGCGCAATCGGCTCGTTCAGCGGCTTGCCGGCCAGCAGCAGGAAGCGGGCTGGCTGTAAGCTGCTAACCCGGATGCCGCTGGCGGCGCCGTCATTGGCCAGAATGGCCATCTGGCGCTGGCCTACCACTTGTTCATGGCTGCCAGCCTGCACCTCACCCTGATAAACATAGAGGAAGGCATTGTGTCCTGCCGGGATGGCAAAAAATTCACTCTGCCCACCTGCCAGATGCACGTCCAGGTACAGCGGTTCGGTATCCAGGCGCTGGATGGCAGCCGGCTGGCTGTCCACGCAACCGGCAATCAGCCGCAGATGGCTACCAGCAGCGGTGTCGCGCTCGGGAATCTCGGCACTGGGGATGTCGCGATACCAGGGGTCTACCATCTTGTTTTTTGCTGGCAGGTTCACCCACAGCTGAAAACCGTGCATCAGGCCGTCTTGCTGTTCGGGGATTTCCGAGTGCACCAGGCCACGTCCGGCGGTCATCCACTGCACGCCGCCCGGCCCCAGCAGGCCTTCCTGGCCGGTGCTGTCGCGGTGGCGCATGCGGCCATCCAGCATATAGGTGACGGTTTCAAAGCCACGGTGCGGGTGGTCCGGGAAGCCGGCGATATAGTCGTCCGGATTGTCCGAGCGGAATTCGTCCAGCATCAGGAAGGGGTCGAGCCGGCGTTGCAGATCGTGGGTCAGTACCCGCAGCAGGCGGACACCGGCACCATCTGATACTTCCATGCCGTTGACCAGGCCTTCCACTTCACGGCTGATGGCTTGCTTGCTCATTGCGATTCTCCTTGCTCGTGGGCGGACAGAATGTCTGGCCCTGCTTGATGTCTGGCATTATTGCAGTGGAAATTATGATAAAAAAGCGCAAAAATCAGTAGATATTTATCGGAAAATCAAATCAATGAAACAGGCAAAAACCACCTGGGAGCAGTGGCAGGTGTTGCAGAGCATTGTCAGCGAAGGCGGTTTCGCCCAGGCAGCCGCACAGCTGCATCGTAGCCAGTCTTCGGTCAGCTATATGGTGGCACGGTTACAGGAGCAACTGGGCGTAGAGCTGCTCAGCCCGCAGGGGCGGCGCATGCAGCTGACTCCGGCCGGCGAGGTGCTGCTGCGCGATGCGCAAAATGTATTGGCTGCTGCCTTGCGGCTGGAGGACAAAGCACGTGCCTTGCAGCAGGGCTGGGAGGCCGAGGTGCGGCTGGCGGTGGACAGCCTGTTTCCCACCCCCGCATTGCTGCCGGCGCTGGGGCAGTTTGCCACGCATTGCGCCAATACCCGCTTGCAAATGCATGAGGTGGTGATGTCGGGGGCTGATGATGCCCTGCATGGTGGGCAGGTGGAGCTGGCGGTGGCGGGGCGGGTGCCGCAGGGTTTTCTGGGTGACTGGCTGCTGGATGCCGAGTTCGTTGCCTGTGCAGCGCCACATCATCCCTTGCATGCGCTTGGCCGGCAGCTGGGCATGGAAGATCTGCAACAGCAGGTGCAGGTGGTGTTGCGTGATTCTGGCCAGCGTCAGCCGCGCGATGAAGGCTGGCTGGGTGCCTGGCAGCGCTGGACGGTATCACAGCCGGAAACGGCCATTGCAGCAGTGGAGCAGGGCTTTGCCTTTGGCTGGCTGGCCTGGCACCGCATTGCCGACAGCGTGGCGGCGGGCCGGCTCAAGCCCTTGCCGCTGGCGCATGGGGCTTTGCGCAAGGCTGGCTTGTACCTTGTGCTGGCGGACCCGCCGGCGGCCGGGCCAGCCACTTTGCAGTTGGCAAGCTGTCTGCGTGCCGAGGCCGAGCGCTGGCGCGCGCAGTACCAGGCTTATCCCGGAGCGGACGGTACAAAGTAAAACGACCAGCGTGGCTGGTCGTTATCGATATTGCCGCGCGGCCGGTTCAGTGGCCTTGCTGGCCTTGCAGATAATGCTCCAGTGCATGACCTGCCGACAGGATGTGGAAGCGGATGAATTCAGCAGCTTCTTCGGCGGCGCCTTGCTTGCACAACTCCAGCAGCCGGGTGTGCTCCTCGTGGGCGCGCTCCATGGTGCGGGTAAACAGGATCTGCATGCGGGTGTAGCGATCGGTCTTGTTGTGCAGCTGTTCGATCAGGGCCAGGGTATTGGGGCGTTTGGCTGCACGATATAGCGCCAGGTGAAAGCGCGAGTTGAGTTCGCCCCAGTGGCGGACATCGTTTTTTTGCAGGGCCACTTCGAATTCGTGCAGGGTCTGCTCGGCCAGTGTGATGTCGGCCGAGGTCTGACAGGGAATAGAGGCTTTCAGCACCGAGCTTTCCAGCATGGCGCGGATTTCCAGCAGCTCCAGCACGTCGTCCAGCGATAGCTTGGAGACGATGGCACCCTTGTGGTCGATGATCTGGATCAGCCCTTCGGCCTCCAGCTGGCGCAGTGCTTCACGCACCGGCACCCGGCTGACGCCGTATTCATTGGATAGCGCTTCCTGGCGCAATTGTTGGCCGTCGACGAATTCTCCCGAGAGAAGGCGCTGGCGAAGCGATTCGGTTACGGCACTGGTCAGCGTCTGGCGCTTGATCGGCTGCAGGGTAGTCATGGTTTTTAGTGTCTGTCAGTCAATCGGATAAATGCAAATGTATTCGATTATACGGAGCTTGTACTGTCAGACAAGAGGACATTGCGTAGGTTTGTGTCGCAAATGTGCAAGAATTTGCCAAAGACAAAAGAAAAACCCGGCCGGGGCCGGGTTTTTCTTTTCAGACTGGGGTGGATGATGGGGCTCGAACCCACGACAACAGGAATCACAATCCTGGACTCTACCAACTGAGCTACATCCACCGCTGAAGCGGTGCGACACATCAGCACGAGGCTGACTGTCTGAATAAGGTGGGGTGGATGATGGGGCTCGAACCCACGACAACAGGAATCACAATCCTGGACTCTACCAACTGAGCTACATCCACCACAGGGTACTGCATTCTACAACAACTTTAACTTCGGCTACTGGTGCGCCCGACAGGAATCGAACCTGTAACCCCCGGCTTAGAAGGCCGGTGCTCTATCCGGTTGAGCTACGGGCACTCACATATCGGGCTTTGTCTGGTCGGGGCGGCGGGATTCGAACTCGCGACCCCCTGATCCCAAATCAGGTGCGCTACCAGGCTGCGCTACGCCCCGACGACAGAGAACGCAAATATACGGATTGGACTGAAAGCTGTCAACACCGTGTTGCAATTTTTTTTGCAGGGCGGCTGGCTGGCCTTGGCCGGGGGCGCTAGCCGGCTGTCACGGGCTGGCTAGTAACTACATGATATATAGATGCTTATTTTGTGAATTTTGCTTTACGTGAAATTATTCCTAATGTATTTTTGTGGTTTCGTAAAAACCCAAAAAATGAGAAAATTGCCGCCTCTTTTCAAGTTCCATACGGAATCAGGCATGGCAGCGCAACTCATTGATGGTAAGGCAGTAGCAGAACAACTCATCGCCAAGGTTGGCGAAGGGGTGCAGGCTCGTGTGGCAGCAGGCAAGCGGGCACCGGCCCTGGCGGTGATTCTGGTGGGCAGCGATCCTGCTTCCAGCGTGTATGTAGGCAGCAAGAAGCGCTCCTGTGAAAAGGCCGGCATCCGTTCGGTGGCTTATGATCTGCCGGCTGAAACCAGCCAGCAGGAGCTGCTGGACATTATCGATACCCTGAATGCCGATGCCACGGTGGACGGCATTCTGGTGCAGCTGCCGCTGCCCAAGCAGATCGACCCGCAAGCGGTGATCGAGCGTATCGATCCGAAAAAGGATGTCGACGGCTTCCATCCCTATAATATGGGCCGCCTGGCCATCAAGATGCCGCTGCTGCGTCCCTGCACGCCGCGTGGCGTGATGACGCTGCTGGAAGAATATGGCATCGACCCCAAGGGCAAGAAGGCCGTTATCGTAGGCGCATCCAATATCGTGGGCCGCCCGCAGGCGCTGGAAATGCTGATGGCTCGCGCCACGGTAACGGTCTGCCACAGCGCTACCCAGGATCTGGCGCGCGAAGTGGGCGAGGCGGACATCGTGGTGGCTGCCGTGGGCATGCCTGGCTTTATCAAGGGTGAATGGATCAAGCCGGGTGCGGTGGTGATCGATGTGGGTATCAATCGCCTGGACACCGGCAAGCTGGTGGGCGATGTGGAATTCGCCGCTGCGGCCGAACGCGCCAGCTTCATCACCCCGGTACCGGGTGGTGTGGGCCCGATGACCGTGGCAACGCTGTTGCAGAATACGCTGGATTCGGCCAATCTGAACGCCTGATCCCGTTTACCGGCAAGCAGCGCCACAGGCAGCAGGGGCAGTTTCCCTGCGGCGTGTGGCGTTTGTCATTTTGTGCGCAGCGTGGACCAACCGTATTTGCAAGTGGTGGCCAGTTGGCCGCCGTTGATTATGTAAAGAAAAGAGACTGGACAATGAGCAATACCCGACAATCGGCCACGCTGCTGATCAGCGCACCGGACAAGAAGGGCCTGGTAGCGGCCCTGGCCAATTTCCTGATGACTTACAACGCCAACATCATGCATGCCGACCAGCATCAGGATGCGAGCGAAAACCTGTTCCTGATGCGTATCCAGTGGGAACTGGATGGTTTTACCTTGCCGATGGAGGCTTTTGCCGCAGCGTTTCAGCCAATTGCCGCCGAGCACAACATGACCTGGAAGGTGTCGTTGTCCAGTCGCAAGCCGCGCATGGCCATTTTTGTGTCCAAGTACGAGCATTGTCTGGTCGACCTGCTGCACCGCTGGCGCATTGGCGAGCTGAATTGCGATATCCCGCTGGTGATCGCCAATCACGAAGATTGCCGCCGCCTGGTGGAATTCAACGGCATTCCCTTCCACGTTGTCCCGGTAACGCGTGACAACAAGGCTGAGGCCGAGGCCGAGCAGTTCCGCCTGCTGGAAGAGGCGGGTGTCGATTTCATCGTGCTGGCGCGCTATATGCAGGTGTTGTCCGGTGAGTTCGTCAAACGCTATCCGGACCGTGTGATCAACATCCACCACAGCTTTTTGCCGGCATTCGATGGCGCCAAGCCCTATCACCGCGCCTTTGCGCGTGGCGTGAAGCTGATTGGTGCCACCAGTCACTATGTCACCGAGGATCTGGACGAAGGTCCGATCATCGAGCAGGAAGTCACGCGCATCTCGCACCGTGACGATGTGGAAGACCTGATCCAGAAAGGCCGCGATCTGGAAAAAGTGGTGTTGTCACGCGCCGTGCGCTGGCATGTGGACGATCGCATTCTGTCCTACTCAAACAAAACCGTCGTTTTCGACTGAGCCGGCATCATGCATCGTCTGATTGATGATTTCATCGGCCTGTTGCGCTTCCGTGTCGGCCCGCCGGAGCAATACCAGTATCCGCGCTGGTTGCCGGCATTGCTGTTGACTGTACTGGGTTTGGTGGCCAGCGGCGGTACTGGCGAGCTGGGCAATAATATTGCCGGGCGCATGGGCTTCATGCTGCTGTTTACCTGGCTGGAAACGTTGCTGTTCACCCAGTTCATGACGATCTGGCTGCGGCTGGCCAAATGGCAGCCAACGGCTTCGCTGTTCGGGCTGATCGTACTGTGTAACAGCCTGCAGTTTTTCGAGCCGCTCACCAGCTGGCTGCCGGATGATGCTGCGCTGGGGGCTGATCTGGCGCTGTCGCTGCTGACTATTGCCCTGCTGGTCAACAGCCTGGCGGTGGTGTCGGGGGTCCGGCGGGTACGGGTGCTGCTGGGGGTGATGCTGTTTGCACCGGTGGCCATGCTGACGCTGGCCATGTGTTTGCAGCTGTCCAGTTCGCTGGGCTGGGTGAGCATTCCGCAAGACATGCTGAGCTCGGTGAGCGAGGCGACCGCACCGGCCGCTGATGCACCGGCCGAGGGCGGCAAGAGCGATCTGTAAACCCCGGCATTGCCGGATGCGTATCGACAACAAGGGCAGCCCACGGGCTGCCCTTGTTGCGTGGCAAGGCTAGTCGGCCAGCGGCGGGAAGCACTGACGATACAGACCGTGCCGGGCGGCTTGTTCGTGGTTATATGCCACCTGGAAGGCGACTTCATCCTGAAATGGCGGGGCAATGATCTGCATGCCGGTGGGCACGCCATTTGCCGCCAGCCCGGTCGGCACTGACAGTGCCGGGTAGCGGCTGAGCAGATTGAACGGCGGGGTGGCCGCCCAGCCCAGATAGCTGTCCAGCGCCACCCCGTCCACCAGAATGCTGTTTTGCACCGTGGGGTCCAGATCGGCCTCCAATTCGGTGGTGAAACTGGTCGGGCACAGGAAAGCCTGATAGCCCGGTCCCCATACCTTTTGCTGCATGTCCTGATGCAGCCGGCCGGCCAGTTCCGCCGCACGGGAGACCGAGGCGGGCTTGCCACGGAAGTCGCGCCACAGTTGTTGTATATAGCTGCTTAGTTGTGGATAGGCCGTGTCTGGCAGTTCTTGTAAGTACTCGCTGAAAAACAAGCCGAAGATGCCTTCCAGCAAGACCTGCGAAATTTCCAGCATGTCCCAGCAGATGTCTACCTGCTCCACCACTGCACCGCGCCGGCGCAAGCCCGCGACGGCCTGCTCCAGATTGTGCCGCACCTGCGGACACACTGCCGGGCTGCCCAGCGTGGGATGCCAGGCGATTTTCCAGCCGCTGAGGTCGGCATACTGGCTGGGCAAGGGCTGGTAGGGCAGGCTGGCATAGCTGTCCGGGTGTGGGCCGGACAGAATGTTCTGCATCAGTACCAGATCATCGAAGTGGCGTGCCAGCGGCCCTTCGGCGGCGAAGGCAAACAGCTCCTCGCCAGCGGCGCTGGGCAGCCGGCCAAACGGTGGCTTGTAGCCATACAGTCCCTGAAAGGCGGCGGGTAGGCGGGTGGAGCCGGCCATATCGCTGCCGGTGGCCAGCGGGGCCAGGCCCGCGGCCAGCACGGCGGCGCTGCCACCGCTGGAGCCTGAGCAGGTGTAGCGCGGATTCCACGGATTGCGTGTTACTCCCCAGCGCCGGCTCCAGGTCTGGCCCAGGCAGCAGAATTCCGGATTGGTGGTCTGCAGATGCAGAATCGCTCCTGCTTGTAGCAGCTTGTCGATGATGGGGTGGTTGTGGTCGGGGATGTAGTTCTCGATGGCCAGCGAACCCACGGTGTTTTGCCAGCCGGCGACATCGGTTTCTTCTTTTACCGCCACCGGTATGCCCTCCAGCGGCCGTGCAGTGCCCAGGCGGTAACGCTCGGCTGCCTGCTCGGCCTGGCGCATGGCGCTGTCGTGCAGGATGCGGGTGGTGGCGTTGATGGTGTGCTGTTGCCGCGCAGCCCGTTCCAGCAGGGCCTGCATCAGGGTGACCGGCGACAGGCTGCCGTTGCGGAACTGGCGCAGGGCATCGCTGGCCGACAGGTAGTAGAGATCTTGTTTCATGTAGATGGCTCTCGGTGTTAGAAGCTGTAGACAGCCTGGGCACTCAGCACATCGTTGTGCTTGCCGGTGCCGCCGCTGTTGTTATCAAAGGTGGCTTGGCTGGCGATGTCGTGACGGTATTCCAGCTTCAGCTGCAGTTGTTCGCTGGGATAGAACAGCAAGGCGGCGGTAATGTCCTGCCGTTTCGCTCCGCTACAGCCGGCCACACCATTGGCAGCGACACAGGCCGGGTCGCTGCCAAAGCCGTTGGCACCATCATTGCCGCTACTGCCCAGCGCCAGATTGGGGGTGCCGCCGCCGTTTTTGCTGTTGTCCAGGTAGTCGTAGCGCAGTGTCCAGCCCATCTTGCCCAGCCAGGCAGAATCGAAACGGTGATGCCGCAGCAAGGACAGGCCCCACCATTGGGCTCGGCCGCCATTGAGCGCGCTGCCGCCGGCACTGCCGTAATCGAGCTGGGCATTGATGGTGTCGTTGAGATTGCTGCTACTGATATCCAGCTCGGTGTAGAACACGGGCTGAAAGGCTGTCGCCGTGCCGCTGTAATCGGCGGCAGTGCCGCGGCCGATCAGACCGGACCAGCCGATGTCGATGTTATTGGTGTACTGGTAATCCATGCGCCAGCTGAACGATGGTGTGCTATTGCGGCGCTGCCCGACCTGGGCGGTCTCGGTGCGGCCGGCCTCATTGCCCAACATGCCCTTCCATAGCCACTGGCCGGATACCCACTGCGCCCCGCCGCCGACAAAGAAGGCCGGTTCGCTGAAGTCGTATAGCAGGTTGTGGCTGATGGTCAGCGTTTGCGGACTGGTGGCGTATTCATAGCCGGCAAAGGAGGGAATCTGCCCGGCAAATACCTGCCAGTGCTGGTCGAGCGGAATCACCAGCTGGGCGCTGTTGATGATGCTGTCGTTGGCGCTGCTGGCATTCCACGAGGTGGTGACGCCGCTACCGCGATTGGGCTGGATGGTGATTTCGGCATAGGGGGCCATCGGGCCGCTGCCAAAACCTTTCTTGATATCCAGATAGACATCACCCAGGTTGGCAGTGTCATAGGCGTAATGCGCGTCGTGGTTGACGAAGCTGAAGCCGCTGCGGTGTTGCTGGCGATTGAAGACGTAGAGCGGGTCCAGATAGCCGCTGATCGACAGATTGGCCAGCGGGCCGTTGTCGGCGGCATCGCTCAGCTTGTCCAGTTTCATTTCCATATTGTTCAGCTGCTGGCGTGTTTCGCTGGCCATGTCGTCAGCCACTGCCGCAGGCCGGGGTGCCGGGGGCTGCTGCAGTTGTTGTTGTAGTTGCTGTAATTGCTGCTGCATGCTGGCAATGCTGGCTTTCAGCGTGTC
This sequence comes from Aquitalea aquatica, assembly GCF_013911085.1. Taxonomy (GTDB): domain Bacteria; phylum Pseudomonadota; class Gammaproteobacteria; order Burkholderiales; family Chromobacteriaceae; genus Aquitalea; species Aquitalea aquatica. The sequence continues at coordinate 92,134 of NZ_JACERN010000040.1, read as the reverse complement.
CAGTTCATCTGCCTGTGCCAGTAAGGGCAGGCTGCTCAGCAAGCTGGCTCCCAGCCAGCAGGTGGTGATGGTGCGCATGGTATGGTCCCCGATTTCTGCTTAACGGCCGGTCTTGAAGTTGGCCCACAGTCGATTGAGCTGTCGCATCAACTCCGGTGGCAGGCCTTGTACGGCAGTCAGCCGCTGCAGTGTGGCGCTGTCCGGATTGACCGCCGGGTCGTCACGAATCTCCGCCTTGACCAGTGCATTGGCCGGCTTGTTGGCGCTCAGGTAAAAAGTGCTGTTGCTGATGTCGGCGTGGACTTCGGGCTTTTCGATGTAATTCAGCCACTTGTAGGCGGCGTTCAGGTTGGGTGCATCCTTGGGGACGGTCATGACATCGAACCAGATTGCCGAGCCCTCTTTGGGGATGATGTAGTCGATCTGGAAAGGTTTTTTGCTGCTGCGGGCTTGCAGCCTGGCTTGCTGTACGTCGCCGGACCAGCCGACGGCGATACACAGGTCGCCCAGTGCCAGATCACTGACATAGCTGTTGCTGTTGAACTGGGAAATGTAGGGGCGAATACCCTTGAGCAGTTCGAAGGCTTCTTGCAGATCTTTGCTGTTGGCCTTGTTGATATCCTTGTGCAGATAGCGCAGGGCGATGGCGGCGATGTCGGCCGGGGAGTCGAGCATGCCCACGCCGCAGTTTTGCAGCCGTGACAGATATTGCGGATTCAACAGTACGGCCCAGCTGTCCAGCGGTGCGCCCGGCCCCAGCAACTGGCGTGCCTTGCTGTTGATAGCCAGGCCGGTCGTGCCCCAGGTCCACGGAATGGCATACTGGTTGCCCGGGTCGACGCTTTCCAGCTTCTGCATCAGCTGCGGGTCGAGGTTTTTCCAGTTGGGCAAGCGGCTCTTGTCCAGCTTCTGATACAGCCCGGCCTGCAGCTGGTTGCGCAGGAAGCCGGAGGAGGGTACGACGACATCGTAGGCGGAGTGCCCCACCAGCATTTTCGCTTGCAGGGTTTCCTCGCTATCGAAGGGGTCGTAGCGTACTTTGATGCCGGTTTCCCGTTCAAAACCGCTGACGGTATTTTTGCCGGCATAATCCGCCCAGTTGAAGAAATTGAGCGTCTCGGTTGCCCAGGTGCTGCCGGCACTCAGGGTGCAGGCAGCGATGAGTAGTGCGCGTGGCAAGATGGGGTGCGACATGTTGGCTCCATGACAGCTTGATGACGGGCTTACTGTCGCAGAGCGGGCGAGGGCTGGCTGTCCCCACTTGGGGGGACAACAACAACAACAGCGCAGAGGGAGGCAGAATGAGCGGGGAGATGCACATACCGCTGGAGACAGCGGCGGAGCTGGTGGCCAGCTTGGGCGGGGCAGATTTTCCACACAAGCTATGGCAATGGCTGCATGCGCAGATCCCCCTGTGTCATCTGAGCGCGGCCCGCTTCAATCAGCCGGCGGCGGATGCGGTGGTGCAGTCGGTGGACTGGTTGTTTTCCCGCAGCGCGGATGGGGTGCAGGACAGTGAGCCGGCCTTGCTGAGCTATCTGGAAAAGCACTGGCGGCAGGACCCGCTGCTGTCCCACATTACGCCTTTGCAGGACCCGCAGCTGGTGTTGATCCGGCATGAGGACATCGCGGCCCAGGATTATGTCGATGATGTGTTTCGCCGCCATCAGATCAGTGCCGAGTGCAATCTGCTGGGGCGGGCGGCCGATGGCGTGTATGCCCTGGCGCTATACCGGCAGCGTGATCAGCCGCCGTTTGCGCTGGAGGAGCTGGCCTTGTTGCGGCGACTGGTGGCCTTGCTATTACCCTTGCTGGTGCAGCATGCGCGCCTGACGGTGTCGCTGCGCCGCTCTCAGCTGCCATCCTTGCCCCATCTGTTTGACAAGCGGCTGGCCACCACCGGCATTCGCCTGTCTCCGCGTGAGCAGGCAATGTGTCATTGCCTGCTGCAGGGCATGTCGGCACAGGGTGCAGCAGTGCAACTGGGGGTCAAGGAATCCAGCTGCAAAACCTATATTGATCGCGCTTTTCTCAAGTTGGGGGTGAAAAGCAAGGCTCAGCTGTATGGCTGGTGTCTGGCCTGTGTCTAGGGTCAGGGTTCTTCTGCGGCCGGGGTGGCCAGCAGGGCCGCCAGTGTGCGGTCGATAGCCTGCGCTTGCAGCGGGCTGTGCAGTTGGCCGTGATAATGGCCATCCACAAACAGCAATAAAGTGGGCAGGTGGAAGATGTCGTACTGGTGCGCCAGCGCCATGCATTGCTGCACATCGACATAGGCCAGTTGTTGCAGCGCAGCCGGCTGCCACTGGCTCAATGCCTGCCGCCAGCTGCGACAGGCGGCGCAGCCTGGCTGGCCGAACAGTACCAGCGTGTTGCCGGGCAGTGCCGGCAGGCGGTGATGAAAGTCGAATTCGTCCAGCGTCAGCCAGAGCGGAACGCTGGCAGGCATGGTGGTGTTCAGTCTACTTTGGCGATATAGCGTGCCAGCCCCAGAATGGCACGCAGAGCCTGACCCTTGGCGGTTTCCTCGCCACGCAGTCGTGCGTAGCGCCGCAGGATGGCACGGCCTTCGACAAACAGGTCAACATCGGTATCTGGAGAAGATACCAGGGCAATGCGTTCGATTTCCCCTTGCGGCTTGGGCTGACCCTGGGCAATGCACAGGTAAACCTTGTGGGCGTTATGCGGGGTGATGTGGTCAAACAGGTAGAGCATGGAGTTGATGCGCAGGCCGGTTTCCTCGCGGATTTCGCGAATCAGGGCCTGGGAGCGCAGCTCGCCCCGGCTGGCTTTGCCACCTGGCAGGTTGTAGCGACCGCCGCGTGCCGCCGTGACCAGAACGCCATCAGGCAGCTCAATGATGGCGGTAGCGCGTCTTGCCAGATCAGCCGGCAGCCGTTGATCCGGTTTTTTGTCGTCCAAAGTTCTCATTCGTCTCTATTAACAGATACGGGCCGCAAATGGCGGCCCTTTTCTACAATCTATTCTAATTGAAGGAACTGGCAGGAACAAACAGTCAATGCTTCTTTATGTCAGATGGCAGTCAAATAGTCGATATTCATACCAAAGTCTACATTTTCTTTAATTTATTGCGGCAATAGTTTAAATCAAAAAATTCATCAGCCAGTAATGGTCTATCCATTTCGGCAATGATTTTTGCATAAATAGATGGTTATTAAGGTTAGAAGCTGCTGAATGGGAAGGCATTTGCTGCAAACATGGATCACCGGAAAAGCAGAGTCGCAAGTGGCTGTGTGATGTGGACGGGCGGCTGATAAAAATATGGCTGAGCTGTCAGTGCTGTGCATTCATGGCCAGCATTGTGCGATCCAGTCCGGGGTGCTATCGCCAGTCAGTAACGGGCTGCGGTAAGCCGGCGACAGGCGGGCGGCCAGTGCATAGAGATGGCGACTGGTGGCCGGCTGCCAGCTACCGGCGAAACCGGGCAGGCCGGCTTCGCGTCGTACATAGTCGAAGTGGACGCGTGAGTTGCCGAACTCCTGATGTTGCAGTGTGCCCTCGGCATAAGGGCGCAGCCAGTCCAGCGCCTGCTGCAGGCTGCCGCCCTGACGGCCTTTGCGCTCCAGCCATGACTCACCGGCCTGACGGGCGGCAATGGCGGCGCGTACCAGAGGTTCCAGGTCGTAGGTGACATAGTGTAGGGCGTCCCTTTCCTGGAAGTCCCAGGTTTCGCCCTGGGCGCTGATATTGTTGGCGATGTGCTGCAGATAGAGTTCTCCGGCGGTCTTCAGCATGGCCTCATCCTGCAGGGCCACGGCGCTGAGGGTGATCAGCTTGATGCGGTGGCTGTTCCAGTTATCGATGAAAGTGCCGCTGAGCGGTGTTTTGGCCTGGCGGATGCGCTGGATATAGCCCTGGGCCATGCTGCGCAGAAAAGTGGCGGTTTGCTGCTGGGTGGCAGCGGGCAGGCTGCGTGCAGTGATGGCGTAGCTGTCGATCAGCGCGTCGAGGTCGGTTTCGTCGATGGGGTTAAACGAGACCTGGTAGCTTTCCGTCCAGGCATCCAGGTAGCGGGCCAGTGCTTGCAGCAAGCGCGGGTCGGCGCTGGCAGACCAGGCGAGAGCGAAGTCACGCATGCGTAGCCAGTCACGTTTGGCCTTGACGCTCTGGTCGAAGATGCCCTGGTGCGGCAGGCTGCCTTCGGTGTGGATGTGGGCCAGCGGTGACGGTGGGATATCCAGCTGACGGATGGCCCGCTGTTGCAGCGAATTGACAACGGGGAGCCCGGGCGAGAGGCGACACCAGCTGCCCATGTCACGGGCGTGCAGGGTGATGCTCCAGCTCAGGGCCAGTACAAGCAGGAGTAACAGTCTGGCTGGCAGGCGCGGCAGCGTGGTCAACATGGTGCAGATGTCCGGCACGCCAGCAAGAGCAGGCTGGTCAGCGTGGAGGGTGAGCGGAAATGAAGCAGCTTATCTGTTGAGTCTACTTCAAATCAAACCCGTTTGCTGACTTGCTGTTTGCTTGCTAATACCGGACAAAATACGGCTGTTAGTGTGCGTTGTCGGCTTCGTCCTGTGCCAATTCCGCCTCCATGGTGGCGCGGATGGTGGCAAAGAACTGGTGGATTTCCTGCACGGCCGGCGAAATGGCGGCCAGCCATTGTTCGCGCTGGCTGCTGTCTGTGCTGTCGATATAAGGACGCATTTCCGGGTCGGGATGGCGTTCGAAAGCCAGTGCCATGATGGCCGTCAGGGCACCGGCATGCTCGGCATCGTCAAACAGCAGGTTCCAGTCGTCCTGTTGCAGCTGCATGCCCTCGACAAAGCCTTCGGCCCAGTCATTGCCATGCACCACGCCTTGGGCATCGGCATCCAGCCAGGGCTGGAACTCGGCAGCCTGTTGCAGGGTGTGGGCGATGTCCAGCCAGTGGCCCATCAGCAGCGCCACGAATTTTTCCAGATCCTTTTCGCTGCGGAAGGCCTGTTCGTCATCAAAGGCCTCGCCCAGAATCAAGGGCAGGCATTCGGTGGGCTTGATGGCTTCCGGGCCGCACAGCAGGGCGGTGAAGAAGCCATCCAGTTTTTCCAGGTTCATGCACTGCAGGCGCTGGAAGCGTTGCAGGGTAGCGGACAGGCGCTGGTAATCGTTATCCGTCAGCGGTGCGTGTTTCATCGGCGGCATCTTTCAGTGGCAATGGCGCATTATCGCCGATAGGCCATGCGGCTGACCAATCTCAATTCTTTGCGGCTCATTCCTTCCAGCGCATGGGCGGCAAGGCGGCGAAGGCTTCGCGCAAGGCCTGGCCCCAGCCAGTGTGCAATTGCTGGAAGTAGGGGTCCTGCTCGGTGATGCGCTGGTGGATGCCGGGGCCGAAGTCATCCTTGTCGTACACCAGCATGTCGATGGGCAGGCCGACCGACAGATTGCTCTTCATGGTGGAGTCAAAGCTGATCAAGGCACATTTGGCGGCGTCTTCCACCGGGGTGTGGTAGTTGACCACGCGGTCGATGATGGGCTTGCCGTATTTGGCTTCGCCGATCTGGAAGTAGGGCGTGTCCTGGGTGGCTTCGATGAAATTGCCCTGCGGGTAGATATTGAACAGGCGCGGTGCCTCGCCGCGAATCTGTCCGCCCAAGAGGAAGGAACAGCCCACTTCGATCTTGGACTGGCTCAGCGCCGGGCCGTCGCGCTCGGCGATTTCACGCAAGGTGTCGCCCACCAGGCAGGCGGCATCGTACATGGAGGGGACGTTGAGGATGTTCTGCTCGTCCCGCCCGGCACTGGCGCGCTGGCGTAGCAGGCTGACCACGCTTTGGGTGGTGGCCAGGTTGCCGGCGGACAGCAGCACCAAGAGCCGCTCGTCCGGCTGCTGGAAAAACTGCATTTTGCGAAAGGTGGATACATGGTCCACCCCGGCGTTGGTGCGGGAGTCCGAGGCAAACAGCATGCCGGATGCCAGATTCATGGCGACGCAGTAAGTCATGATGCGGCTACTTGTGTGGTGGAGTTAAACGCAATCTAGCTGGCTTGTTACTGTCCGTCCAGCCAGACGCGCGCCTGCGCTGTCATGCTTTCGGTACCGCCGCCAAAGCGTACGCCGCGCACCGGGCAGGCATCCAGGTAGTCCATGCCGATGGCCAGCTTGAGGTGATGCTCGTTGGCCGCCACCGCATTGGCCACATCAAAACTGTGCCAGGCACCATCCACCCAGGCTTCGGCCCAGGCATGGCTGGAGACATGGTCGGCGGCGTGGGCCGGCGAGTAGACATAGCCACTGACATAGCGTGCCGGGATGCCCAGCTGGCGGGCGCAGCTGAGAAAGACGTGGGTATGGTCCTGGCAGACGCCAGCGCCCTTGGCAAAGGCATCGGCCGCCGGGGTGTGGCTCTGGGTTTCGCCGGGCAGGAAGGGCATGTGTTCGCGTATGCCTTCTACCAGGCTTTGCAGCTGGCCCAGGCTGGGGGTGGGCTGGCGATAGCCCGCAGCAAACTGGCGCAGCGCTTCGTCCGGAGTGGTCAGCTCGGTCTGGCGCAGGAAAAACAGCGGCGGCAGGGTGTCGCATACGGGCGCGGTATCTTCGGTTTCCACCGTGCCGCTGACCTTGATGCGGATTTCCTGATGCGGATAGTCCAGCGTCAGCACGTGCAGGATATTGCCGTAGCTGTCGGTACTGCGATGGGCTGACTCCGGCAATTCCAGCTGCCAGTCCAGAATGCGCAGGCCATTGCCCCCCTGGGGGGTCAGGCGCAGATACTGGGTGCTGTGACGCACCGGGCTGTCGTAGCGGTACAGCGTTTCATGACTGATGGCGAGTCTCATGACCATATCCTTTGGCGTTGCCTGTATCAGGCGGTTTCCAGGTAGCTGTGGTGAATCAGCTTGCCCAGCAGATTGATGTCGTCGATCAGGCTGTCCAGGGTTTGCTCCAGTCCATCGGCAAAGATGTCCTCGATGCTGCTGTAGGTGAGCCGGGCCTGGATTTCGCTGGCGCGGCGGCGTGCGGCACGGCCGGCCTGGCCTTCGATGCGCGCCAGCACCTTGTTGATTTCACCAAAGCAGGCACGCAGGCTGCGCGGCATGTCGTTGCGCAGGATCAGCAGCTCGGCCACCCGTTGCGGGGTGATGCTGTCGCGGTAGATGTCGCGGTAGGCTTCAAAGCCGGACACCGAACGCAGCAGCGCGGCCCATTGGTAGTAGTCGAGGATGTTTTCGGCTTCCGGCTCGTTGTCGCTGATCTGCTTGGTTTTCACGTTGAGGATGCGTGCGGTGTTGTCGGCACGCTCCAGAAACGTCCCCAGTCGGGAGAAATGGAAGGTGTCGTTGCGCAGCATGGTGCCGTAGCCGGCACCGCGAAACAGGTGCGAGCGCTCGCGTACCCATTCCAGAAAGGTCGAGGCGCTGCGGGTATCCAGCCCGCGCCGTTGCCACTCGCGCATTTCCAGCCAGGTGCCGTTAACCTGTTCCCACATTTCCGAGGTGATCTTCACCCGCACCACGTGGGCGTTTTCGCGGGCGCTGCGCATGCAGTTGTAGATGCTGCCGGGGTTGTCGCCATCCAGCGCCAGATAGTGCAGCACCGCCTGCGGAGTGGGCGTGTGGTGGCGCTGCAGAAAGTCGGCCGTGCTGCCGGTGACATCCAGCGGCACCAGCAGATCGTCCTGCGACGAGGCGTGCAGCAAGGACATTTGCAGGCTGACATCCAGCAAGCGCGCGGTGTTTTCGGCGCGTTCCATATTGCGTGCCATCCAGTACAGGCACCCTGCCATTCGGCTCAGCATGTGATGTCCTCCTTCAGAATCCAAGTGTCCTTGGTACCGCCGCCTTGTGATGAGTTGACCACCAGCGAGCCTTCGCGCAGGGCAACGCGGGTGAGGCCGCCAGCCACCAGCTGCACTTTCTTGCCGGACAGCACGAAGGGGCGCAGGTCGATATGGCGCGGCGCAATGCCGGCCTCGACAAAAGTGGGGCAGGTGGACAGTGACAGTGTGGGCTGGGCGATGAAATTAGCCGGGTCTTCCAGAATGCGCAGACGGTAGGCGGCGATTTCCTCAGTTGTTGCTGCCGGTCCCACCAGCATGCCGTAGCCGCCGGCACCGTGGACTTCCTTTACCACCAGCTCGGGCAGATGGTCGAGCACGTAGGCCAGATCCTCCGCTTTGCGCAGCTGCCAGGTGGGTACATTGTGCAGGATGGGTTCTTCGCCCAGATAGAAGCGGATCATGTCCGGCACATAGGGGTAGATGGACTTGTCATCCGCCACGCCAGTACCCACCGCATTGCACACGCTGACGCGGCCTTCGCGGTAGACCGACATCAGCCCCGGTACGCCCAGCATGGAGCCGGCATTAAAGGCCAGCGGGTCCAGGTAGGCATCGTCCAGCCGGCGGTAGATCACATCCACCCGCTGCGGGCCGGAAGTGGTACGCATGTAGACATGGCCGTTCTTGACGAACAGATCCTGTCCTTCCACCAGTTCCACCCCCATCTGGCTGGCGAGGAAGGCGTGTTCGAAATAGGCGCTGTTGTACTGGCCGGGGGTGAGCACCACCACGGTGGGGTTGTCCACCTCGGGCGGTGATACCGAACGCAGGGTGTCCAGCAGCATATTGGGGTAATGCTCCACCGGGGTTATGTCGTGGCTGGCAAACAGCTCGGGGAACAGCCGCATCATCATCTTGCGGTTTTCCAGCATATAGCTCACGCCGGACGGGGTGCGCAGATTGTCTTCCAGTACATAGAAGCCGCCATCGCTGTGGCGGATGATGTCCACCCCGGCGATGTGGGCGTACACCTGGCGCGGCAGGTCTATGCCCTGCATGGCCAGCTGGTAGCCGGCATTGGTGAGGATTTGCTCTGCCGGAATGATGCCGGCCTTGAGGATGTCCTGCTCGTGGTAGATGTCATGCAGGAAGCGATTGAGTGCGGTGACGCGCTGGATGCAGCCTGCTTCCAGGGTTTTCCATTCGGCGGCGGAAATGATGCGTGGAATGGTGTCGAAAGGAATCAGCCGTTCGGCTCCGCTTTCGTCGCCGTAAACGGCAAAAGTGATGCCGACGCGGCGAAACAGGGTGTCGGCCTCGGCCTGCTTGTTGCGCAGCCAGTCGGGTGTTGCCTGGTTCAGCCAGCTGGCAAAATGCTGGTAGGACGGACGGACTTCCTGTCCGGCAGCCAGCATCTCGTCGTAGTGGGTGTGGTCTAGCGGTGTGATCTGGTGCATCGCGCATTCCCCCTTGGTGGCTTGTACTGAACACTACGCAATAAGCATGCCCAAGCTACGGCGGTAGGCTGCATTGTGGGCGGGTACGGGGGGAGCGAGGCAGGCTCGGATGCTGCCAGCAGCTGTGCGCGGTGGCGGGCAGGGCTGCTTATTTTATAGAAATCACTTAAGACAGGATTGACGCACTACATAAACTGCAGCGGATGCACCGGATTGAACCGGGCCGGTCCGCGCTGGTGCGTGGCGGGCTTGAGAATGGTGCAGGCCGATTGGCCGCTGGCAGGAGTGTCGGACAGGCGGCGCGTGAGAACCGCCTGCCGTGGTGCATACCGTAAGGGCGCGGCTTACAGGATTTCGGCGATATTGCGCGCGGCGCGCTTGGCATCGAGGAAAATCAGCCCCAGCTTGGCTTCGCGGCGGGCAATCACCGTGAGCACGGCATCGCGGCCGGCATAGCTCATCAGGATGTAGCCGTTGTCGCCCTTCACCATCACCTGTTCCAGTTCGCCGCGTGCCAGTTCCTTGGCGGTGCGTTCGCCCAGCGACAGCATGGCGGCGGCCATGGCACCGACGCGGTCTTCGTCCACATCCTGCGGCAGCAGGGCGGCCATGGTCAGGCCGTCGGATGAAATGATGGCCGACGCTTCGATATCGGCTGATGCGCCATTAAGGTCACTCAGAATGGACTTGAGCATCTGTTCACGCATGGTTTTCTCCAGTGGGTATTCTTGGCCCGCGCGGCGGGCTGCTTCTTGTTCAAGCGTAACGACGACTGAGCAGCTCGATCAGCGTCACGAAATGTTCGTCTTGCAGGCGAGGTGTGCCACCGATCACCAGCACGAAGGATTGCTGCCCGACATGCAGCGGGTAAAACGCCAGCTCGCTGTGGCCGGCCGGATTACTGATGGCCCAGGCTAGGTTGCTGATATTGAGGTTGTTTTTCAGCAGCAGGGCATGGCGGCGATTGAGCGAAATGATGTCGCCGGCCAGGGCGGCGATTTCCTCGGCCGACTCATGATGAAAGCCGGCGGTGGCGTAATACAGGCCATTGTCGTCGGCCAGCAAGGCGCGGCCGTTGCCGGACAGCGCCGCCAGCAGCGTGGGCAGCTGGCTTTCCAGATTGATGGCCAGCGGCGGGCGCGGCTGTTCGGTGCCGTGCACAAACTCCAGCCGCTGCAGCCGGTACAGTGTTTCCAGCCCTTTGCTCAGATCGTTGCCGCTCCATTCTTCCAGCAGGGCCTCGGTCAGCGGTACGGAGTGGCCCAGCCGCAGGATCTGGGTCAGCAGAATGCGCGCGGCGTCTTGTTCCGGACTGGACACGGCATAGTAGGCACCGGCGGGGCTGGCGATGGGGTAGAGCGTGTCCTTGAGCGAAAGGTGGTCTGACATGATCAGCTTTCCAGCCCGGGGTCGATGGAGAACAGCAAGGCCAGTACCAGCTTTTTCACGTCCTCGCGCGAGCGGGCATCGATTTCGAAAATGGGTGGGCGCATGTCGAATTTTTCCAGCAGGGCCGCATAGGTTTCAATGCTGGGCGTGGCGCGCAGATCGGTCTTGGTGACGCCGATCACCAGCGGTGCGGCCTTGAGCATGTCGCGGAAGGCATTGAGGAAAAACTGCAAATCCTTCACCGGATTGGCGCGGGTATTGTCCAGCAACAGGATCAGGCCGATGCCGCCCTGGCTGAGGATGTCCCACATGAAGTCGAAGCGCTCCTGCCCCGGTGTGCCGTACAGGTGCACCTTGGTGCTTTCGTCCAGCATCAGTACGCCGTAGTCCAGTGCCACCGTGGTGGTGTCCTTGCGGTTCAGCGTCATGTCGGAGGCACGGGCATCGGTGATGACCGGTGCGATATCGCTGATGGCACCGATGGCGGTGGTTTTACCGGCGCCAACCGGGCCGGCGAAGATGATCTTGTTATCGTAAGCGCGCATGGGATTCCGTATTCCTGGTTACAGGCCAATGACCTTTTTCAGCAGGCGCGACAGCAATCTGCCGCTGCCCTGCGCCGGCTTGGCCGGACTGGGGGCTGGTGCCGGGCTGCTGCTCTGCGGGCTGCTGGGGGCTGCCACCGTTTCCACTTTGCCGCCGGGGCGTACCGGCTCGGTGGAAATGACCGACAGCTGGGGGCTGCGGCTGGGCAGGTCGAGAATGCCGATGCCGTAGGCCGCTGCCAGATAGTTGAACAGATCTTCCGGCGGCACTTTGAGCAGGCGGGTGATCAGCTTCAGATTGACCGGCGTGCGGGTCAGAAAAGCCGTGATGCGCATCGCCTCCGGGATCGGGGGCAGTCGCGTCAGATTGGGCCAGTAGCGCAGCCGGATCGGGGTGTCGGTGGCGATGCCGCGCATCAAGCGGCCACGGCAGGTCCAGATGGCCAGCTGCCAGGCCAGGGTTTGCGGCCGGATTTCCTGCTGAGCTGCGTTGACCGGACCTTTGGCATAAGGCTGCTGATCCACTTCGTGGCTGGGGGCGCTGCACAGGGCCTGCAGCGTTTCCAGTGGCTGCAACAGCAGCGCCTTGTCCTGTGCCGGCAGCAATACCAGTACGGGTACTTCGCGCACCCGGATCACCGCGGCAGTGCGCTGGCGCAGCAGGCGCGCCACCAGGCCGAACAGGCCGGCGCTGGGGTCGAAGCGTTCGAAGCTGATCTTGCCGCCAGCGCTGGCCGGGGTGCTCTGGTTTTCCGGCAGCATGCTGCGCACCACTTCCACGGTGGCGGTGTCGGCACTGTGCTCGGTCTCGGTAACGGAGTCGGGCAGATCCATCAGTTGCGGCAGGTCGGACGGGGCCGGGCTTTGCTGCTGTTGCTGGGCTGCGGTAGCCGCACGGTGGGCCTGCTGTGACTGGGTAATGACTTCGTCCAGCGTTGCGGCCACGCTGGCCACATAGGCGGCAGCTGCGCTGTGGTCGCTGACCGAGCTGGCCGGCTCCGCCACGGCGGCCGGTGCGGCTGCGGGTGACTGCGCTGCCGGTGTCACTGCTGCCGCTGTCACTGCGGTGCTTAGCCGGACGGCTGGTGTCCGGTCATTGGCCAGTAGTTCGCGCATTTGCGGGAACAGGGTTTCGATGCGCACCGGCTTGCGCAGTACGGCCGCTGGCGCCTCACCCGCACGGGGTGGGGTGGTGGTGACAATCAGCGCTGGCAGATGCGGGTGGCTGGCACGGAAATCATGCCAGGCACTCCAGCCGTCCACGCTGTCGACATCGACAATCGCCAGGTCCGGTGCATGGCCGGGGGCTTCGTCCAGCAGCTGGTACAGCTGGTGTGAATGGTGCATGCGAAAGGCCATGCGGAATACCGATAGCTTGCGCGGGTCCATGCCCACCGGCATGACGGTGATGAGCTGTGGTTGGGGTGCGTTGCTGAGCATCATGATCCGGTTTCTCAGGCCGCAAGCCGGTGCTGGTTGAGGCGTTGTTGCATGGTCTGGACGAAGCGGCCGAGCATGCCGGTGATTTCTTCCGGCGGCGTGGCGAGTCGATCCCGTATTTGTCTGGCCAACCAAGTGAAGCGCGCCAGGTCGCCCAGGTGCTCGTACAGATTGAGCAGGGGCGGATACAGCTGGGCTTCGGCCGGGTTGGCGAGAATGGCGCTTTCCAGGGTCTGGATGGCCATGTCGATCTGGCCGAACTCGATAAACTGTTCGGCCTCGCTCAAGGCGTTGTCCAGCGGGCTGGCCGTGGCCGGGGTGTAGTCGGCTGTCACCAGTTGCCGCCACTGTGGCGGCGTGCTCACTGGCTGGATGTAGGCGAAGCGGCGGCCCAGTTCTTCTAGGGTCAGCCGGTCCGGCTGGCATTCCAGCGCCTGCAGCAGTGGGTGCTGACCCAGTTGGCAGCCCAACTGCAGCAGCTGCTGTTTCAATTGGTGGCCAAAGTTGCCGACGCTGACATGAAACTGCCACAGGTAGCGGCAGAACAGTGGCAGGTTGCGCGTCATATAGCAGGCGCGCAGGGTGTCGATCAGCCGTGACAGTGCGGCGTCCGGTGTGCTGGCCAGCTGCTGCAGGGCGGGCAGGGCAGCGGCGGGCTGATGGCAGGCCAGCAGGATGCGCGCTTGCCGATCAGCTGGCAGCAGGCTGGTCAGCAGGTCGATTTCACGTTTGCTCAGTGGTGCCAGTTCGGCCTGGCCGTCCAGCAGCGCTACCCGCTGCATCTGGCTGGCCAGCTGCACGGCCTCGTCGGCACTCACGGCCGGCTGGCCCGGGGTTTGCATCACCGTGCGCAGCAGCAGGTCTTCGTTGTTTGCTGCTGGCAGTTGATCGCCCAGTTGCCGGTTCACTTCTTCGATGCCCAGCCCCAGCCGGCTTTCGGCCAGTACGCGCAGTGCCAGGTTTTGCGGGTCCTGCTGCAGGCCGGCGAATACCGCCTCGGTCAGTTGCTGGCGGTCCAGCAGGCTGCGCTCGTGCAGGCGCTCCAGCATGTCGCTGTAGTCGTCGATCCAGTGCAGCTGCAGATACAGTTCGGCCAGGCGGCGGATATGGGCCGGTGCATTGCTGGACGGGCCATCGACATAGGTGCGCAGGGCGAGGGCAGCCTGTTCCAGATAACCGAATTCAAGAAACACTTCGATTTCGGCCAGGGCATCCAGGTCGTCCACCTCGTAGGACAGGGTCTGGTCTTCGCTGTCTTCTGCTTCGGCAGGGGTGCTGGCTGCAGGCTCCGGTACGCTGGCCGGGCGTGCCGGCTGGCGGATGACGGCTTCGGGCAGCAGATCCGGGCGGCGTGGCATGGCGCGTGCCGCAGGCTGACGACGCAGCAGGGTGCGCAGTGTCATGCCGATGAGCAGCAGCAACACGGCCACGGCGGCCAGCGCCTCGGGCGAGGCGCTGAGCTGATCAAGCAAGGGGGTGAAACTGTTCATGCGCGGTGCCGCTCAATCCAGGGTGAAGTCGGCGGCGGTGATCAGATCAGTGCCGCACTCCAGGGTTTCAAACCAGTCGAGGAAGCGCTTGACCATGTCCTTGCCTTTGAATGATCCACCGTGCTGCGGCACGATCCACTCCACATCCAGCTGGCGCACCATCTGCACCCACAGTCGGCAGGCCTTGTTATTGGTCATGTAGCGCTTGTGAAAGCCCAGCATGTGGCTGTCGATCAGGTGGGCATCGAAGTCGCTTACCGGTTTGCCGGCTTCGTGGCCATCCATCAGCGAAGCGCCGATGTCGCCGGAAAACAGGATCTTGCTGATGGGGTCGTACACCTGGAAGAAGCCGACGGTATGCAGATAGTGGGCCGGCACTACCTTGAGGGTGGATTCGCCCAGTGTGACATTCATGCCGCGCGGCGGAATGGGAATCAGCCGGCCTTCGGTCACGCCGCGAATGCAGAAGTGCGGCAAAAAGCGCACCCATTCCTGGGCGATGATGATCTGGGCATCGGTGATCAGCAGCCAGCCATTGGCCGAGGCAATGATGTCCGGGTCCTGATGCGAGGCAAAAATATAGCGGGTATGCGAGGGCAGAAAGTAATCAGCCAGTTCGGCGATCAAGTGCTTGTAGGTGAGGTTGCCACCGGGGTCCAGCAGCATGCCATCACCCTTGTCGATGATGGCGAACTGGTTGGACTGGATGCCTTCACCCTGTACCAGTTCGGTAAAGGCGACGCATTTGTGATTGCCATCATCGTAAAGCACCAGAGCCATGGCTGTTCCTTGCGTGAAAATTGCCGGCAGCAGGGAAATCCTGCAGGCAATTCTGCTGACGCGGCCCGACTCAGCTAGAGTCTGCTGTCCGCCGTCATCAATACTTGTGAGAAGGTGTTTATTATTTTCATTTCGATATAAATCGTTTTGATATGAGTCAAGGATGGCCGGAATGCAGGCTGAATATTTAATTGGAATATAAGTTTTGCGTGGCCGAGGGAATGTGCATTGAATATCAGGGACTTCTGGTCTGGTTGCCCAAGGTCGCCAGCAGCGTGGCTTTGCTGCTGGCATAAAGGGCGCTGGCAGCTTGCCGCAGCGGCAGCTGGCTAATGGACTTTCAGCTGGCGCATGGCCTCGGTGATGGCCCGGACGATGGCCGGATCGGACTGCGGATTGGCCGCCAGGTATAGTTCCTCGCCTTGCGGCATGCTCAGTACCGGTTGGAATTGCTCGTCTGGCAGCTTGAGGCGCGCCAGCTGGCTGCGTAGCTGCTCGGGGTCGGCAATCAACAGCTGCGCTGCACCGCTCAGCAACAGTCGCGGGCACTCCTGCTGACTATTGGTGGTGAGGAACTGGCTGTTTTGCACGAAGCCGGCCTTGATCAGGAATTCTTCCTGCACGTCGTGATTGCCGACGCAGACCTTGCAGCAGCTTTTCACCTGCTCCAGCGACTGCGGCGCCACCGTGGTTTCGCTGCTCAGCCGATAGAAAATCCGTTGCATGTGGCCAAGGGGGCCCAGCCAGACAAACTGCTTTTCGCGGGTACTGGTGCGGGCAATGGAGTAAATCAGGGTATTGGGACGGGTCGCGGCCATGCGGTAGGCCCTGGCCCAGGGCAGGACCTGGATATCAGCCTTCAGCCCGGCATGCGCCAGAATGTCTTTGACCAGCTGGGTATTGCGCCCGGCGACATTGCCCTGGGCGTCGATGGTGCTGAGCCAGGACGAGTTTTCGGTCACCACCAGCAGCTTGCCGTCGGCCACGGCTACACCAGACAGGCAGCAAGCCAGTGCCAGCAGCAGCGCGTGGCAGAGCCGGGCAAGGGGTGAGCGGCAGGTGGTCATGGTCGGGCTCTCCGGTGATTGCTCATTTAGAGCGGCTAACAAAATCCCTGGTACGGCATTGCGCCTGATGGCCCTGCCCTTGTACGGTCGGCGTCGGCAGGCTTTGCGCCAAGTGGGGCTGCGCTGTTTTGTTCGCCGCGCTCGGTCTGTAACAAAGTATAAGCGCTGCAAATGACAAAAGCCGCAGGGTATGCCCCCGCGGCTCTATAGCTTGCTGTCAGTCAGCTGTTTACAGCTTGCCTTCCAGCCAGGCCGGCAGGCTGGCCAGTGCGGCGGCCAGGTGTTCCGGCTGAGTGCCACCTGCTTGTGCCATGTCCGGACGACCGCCGCCCTTGCCACCCACTTGCAGGGCCACCTGATTCACCAGCTCACCGGCCTTGACCTTGCCGGTCAGGTCCTTGGAGACGCGGGCAATCAGGCTTACCTTGCCATCGGCCACGCAGGCCAGCAGGGCTACGCCGCTTTCCAGCTTGTCCATCAGCTTGTCGCTCATGTCGCGCAGGGTGGCGGCGTCGATATCCTCGATCTTGCTGATCAGGCAGGACACGCCCTTGATGGCTTGCTGCTGGCTGGCCAGCAACTGGTCGAGCTGACCCAGTGCCAGTTGGCCTTTCAACTGCTGCGCCTGTTTCTGCGCAGCTTTCAGTTCGGCCTGCAGTTTTTCCAGCTTGGACAGCAGTTCGCCCGGCTGAGCCTGGGCAATGGCGGCAGCGGCTTTCA
This sequence comes from Aquitalea aquatica, assembly GCF_013911085.1. Classification (GTDB taxonomy): domain Bacteria; phylum Pseudomonadota; class Gammaproteobacteria; order Burkholderiales; family Chromobacteriaceae; genus Aquitalea; species Aquitalea aquatica. Next base: position 75,525 of record NZ_JACERN010000040.1, on the reverse strand, counting down.
GTTCGCCATCCTGTGCCTGTACCAGGGCTACGGCGCCTTCGCCGGTCACGGCTTCGATACGGCGCACGCCAGCAGCCACGCCGGTTTCGGCGATGATCTTGAACAGGCCGATGTCACCGGTGCGCTTGACGTGGGTACCGCCGCACAGTTCGGTGGAGAAATCGCCCATTTTCAGTACGCGTACGGTGTCGCCATACTTTTCGCCGAACAGGGCAATCGCACCGGCCTTGATGGCGTCGTCGTAGGACATGTGGCCCACGCTGACTTCCACGTTGTGGATGACCACGCGGTTGACTATGCGCTCCACTTCGGCGATTTGCTCGGCGGAAACCGGCTCGTTGTGGGCGAAGTCGAAGCGGGCACGTTCCGGGTTCACCAGCGAACCCTTCTGCGCCACGTGTTCACCCAGTACATGGCGCAGGGCGGCATGCAGCAGGTGGGTGGCCGAGTGGTTGCGTGCGGTGGCTGCGCGCTGGTGCAGGTCGATGGTGGCGGTCACGCTGTCGCCCACTTTCAGGCTGCCACGGGCCAGACGGCCCTTGTGACCGAATACGGCGGCTTGTACTTTCTGGGTGTCGGCCACGTCGAACAGTGCAGCCACGCCGCCCTGGGCGGAGATTTCACCCACATCGCCTACCTGACCACCGCCTTCGGCGTAGAAGGCGGTGTTGTCCAGCACCACGATGCCTTCGTCGCCGGCTTCCAGTTGCTGTACGGCTTCATTGCCCTTGTACAGTGCCAGTACCTTGGCATCCACGCTGGTGGATTCGTAGCCGTTGAATACGGTGTCAGCACCGCTGTAATCGACATTGCCAGCCATCTTGAAGGACGAGGCGGCACGGGCGCGTTCACGCTGGGCTTCCATCGCCTTGTCGAAGCCGTCCTGATCCACTTCCACTTCGCGTTCGCGGCAGATGTCAGCAGTCAGGTCCAGCGGGAAGCCGAAGGTGTCGTACAGTTTGAAGGCGGTTTCACCATCCAGCACCTTGCTGTTGGCGGCCAGTGCGGTTTCCAGCAGCGCCATGCCCTTGTCCAGGGTTTCGGCAAAGCGCAGTTCTTCCTGGCGCAGGCTGTCTTCGATCTCGGCCTGCTTCTGACGCAGTTCCGGATAGGCATCGCCCATTTCGGCGGCCAGATCAGCTACCAGCTTATAGAAGAACAGCCCCTTCTGGCCCAGCTTGTAACCGTGGCGGATGGCGCGGCGGATAATGCGACGCAGCACATAGCCACGGCCGTCGTTGGACGGGATCACGCCATCGGCAATCAGGAAGGAGCAGGCGCGGATGTGGTCGGCAATCACCTTCAGCGAGGGGATGTCCATGCTGAAGGCCACACCTGTTTCGCGGGCAGCGGCTTTCAGCAGGTTCTGGAACAGGTCGATCTCGTAGTTGGCGTGTACGTGTTGCAGCACGGCCGAGATACGCTCCAGACCCATGCCGGTATCAACCGACGGCTTGGGCAGCGGGTGCATGGTGCCCGACTCGTCGCGGTTGAACTGCATGAACACGTTGTTCCAGATTTCGATGAAGCGGTCGCCGTCTTCTTCCGGGCTTCCCGGAGGGCCGCCCCAGATGTGGTCGCCGTGATCATAGAAAATTTCGGTACACGGGCCGCAAGGGCCGGTGTCGCCCATCTGCCAGAAGTTGTCCGAAGCGTAGGGCGCGCCCTTGTTGTCGCCGATGCGGACGATCTTGTCGGCCGGAACGCCGATTTCCTTGTTCCAGATGTCGAAGGCTTCGTCGTCGGTGGCGTATACCGTCACCATCAGCTTGTCCTTCGGCAGTGCCAGCCATTGTTCGCCGGTGAGGAATTCCCAGGCGAAGTGGATGGCGTCGCGCTTGAAGTAGTCGCCGAAGCTGAAGTTGCCCAGCATTTCGAAGAAGGTATGGTGACGTGCGGTGTAGCCGACGTTTTCCAGGTCGTTGTGCTTGCCGCCGGCGCGTACGCATTTCTGGCTGGTGGTGGCGCGGCTGTAGGGGCGCTTGTCAAAGCCGAGGAACACGTCCTTGAACTGGTTCATGCCGGCATTGGTAAACAGCAGGGTGGGGTCTTCCCACGGTACCAGCGAACTGGAAGCTACTACCTGGTGGCCTTTGGAGGCGAAGAAATCCAGGAATTTCTGGCGAATTTCTGAGGTTTTCATGTCGTTTTCGTCGAGATTGAATTCGTTGGCATCGGCGTGGGGGCTGATGCTGAGCATGCTGGATTGTGTCAAGCCGCAACAAGGCTGGCAAGGGCTTCGGCTCCGGCTACGCTCAGTCTGCGTTGTCCGGCGGAAAATCTTCATCCATGGGGCTGCCTGCCATCACCTGGCGGATGATGTCCATGCCAAAGCCGCGCGCGGCCAGAAAACGCATCTGGCGGGCTCTTTCCTGCGGGGTGTCGGCTACGCTGCCGAATTTTGTTTCCCACTGGCTGCGGGCCAGGCTCAGGTCGTCGCGATCTTCCAGTACCTGGGCAATGTCTTCCTTGCCCACGCCGCGCTGGCGCATTTCCTGCTGCAGGCGGCGGCTACCGTATTTCTGGCCCTTGATGTCGGCAAACTGCTGGGCAAAACGGCTATCTGACTGCCAGTTGCGCTCGGCCAGCTCGTCCAGCAGGGTAGCGAGTTGTTCCGGGCTTTCGGCAAACGGCGCGAGCCGCCGCTCCAGTTCCCGCCGGGTGTATTCCCGGCGGGACAGGAGATCGACGGCTCGCGCCTTCAGGCTTTTTCCCATCGACAAGCCGGTGCGTTTCACGCGTCCAGCATGTCGTCGGCCAGCTCTTCGTCGTTCTCGGTAATTTCTACCTTGATGCCGACGGCGTCACGGATCTTGGCTTCGATTTCCTGGGCAATGGCCGGGTTGGACTTCAGCCATTCGCGGGTATTGTCCTTGCCCTGGCCGATTTTCTGGCCGTTGTAGGCATACCAGGCACCGGATTTGTCAACAAAGCCATGCTTGACGCCCAGCTCGATGATTTCGCCTTCGCGGCTGATGCCTTCGCCGTACAGGATGTCGAAATCAGCCTGGCGGAACGGGGGCGATACCTTGTTCTTCACCACCTTGACGCGGGTTTCGTTGCCGATGACTTCGTCACCCTTCTTGATGCCGCCAACGCGACGGATGTCCAGGCGCACCGAGGCGTAGAACTTCAGCGCGTTACCACCGGTGGTGGTTTCCGGGTTGCCGAACATCACGCCGATCTTCATGCGGATCTGGTTGATGAAGATCACCAGAGTGTTGGTGCGCTTGATGTTGGCGGTCAGCTTGCGCAGGGCCTGGCTCATCAGGCGGGCTTGCAGGCCAACGTGGCTGTCGCCCATTTCGCCTTCGATTTCGGCCTTGGGAACCAGTGCGGCCACCGAGTCGATCACGATCACGTCCACGCCGCTGGAACGGACCAGCATGTCGCAGATTTCCAGGGCCTGCTCGCCGGTGTCCGGCTGGGAAATCAGCAGGTCTTCCACTTTTACACCCAGCTTCTGGGCGTAGATCGGGTCCAGTGCGTTTTCTGCGTCGATATAGGCGCAGGTGCCGCCCAGCTTCTGTGCTTCGGCCACGGCCTGCAGACACAGCGTGGTTTTACCGGAAGATTCCGGGCCGTAGATTTCCACGACACGGCCACGCGGCAGACCGCCGATACCCAGCGCCAGGTCCAGGCCCAGCGAGCCGGTGGATACCACCTGCAGGTTTTCATTGATCTGGTTGTCGCTCATCCGCATGATCGACCCCTTGCCGAACTGCTTTTCGATCTGGGCAAGGGCAGCCGCCAATGCGCGGCTCTTGTCTTCTGACGCCATGCTGTCTCCAATTGCGTGTAGTGGGACCAATAGATGGGGGATTATCGCACAAAGCCAAGAGCCGACAAATGCGAATGGCAGCTTGAAATGACGCCAACACGCGCAACATGGTATTGATGGAGAGGCTGGCCGGAATCGCCTGGTCAGGTAAAATGAGAGCATGATGAACGAGCGCGCACAACGTCTGCTGAAAACGCTGATCGAACGCTATATTGCCGATGGTCAGCCGGTGGGATCGAAAACCCTGTCCATGCTGTCCGGCATGGAGCTGTCGTCCGCGTCCATCCGCAACATTCTGGCTGATCTGGAGGGCATGGGGCTGATTGCCTCGCCGCACACTTCGGCCGGACGCATTCCCACGGCCAAGGGCTATCGCCTGTTTGTCGATCACCTGCTCACCATCCAGCCGCTGGAAGAACTGGCCATGCGCGAGCTGCAAAGCAGCCTGCAGCCGGACAGTCCGCAGCGCATTGCCCAGGCGGCGTCTACCTTGCTGTCCGATCTCACCCATTTTGCCGGGGTGGTGGTGACGCCGCAGCGTTCCGACGTGGCCTTCCGCCAGATCGAATTCCTGCGGCTGTCCGAGCGGCGCATCCTGATGATTCTGGTGACGCTGGATGGCGATGTGCAGAACCACCTGCTGTCCACCGAGCGCGACTACAGCCCCAGCGAGCTGATAGAAGCCGGCAACTTCATCAGCCAGCATTATGCCGGCCAGGGCCTTGGCGTGATTGCCAGCCTGGTGGCCAGCGAACTGCGCGAACTGCAGGGCAATATCACCGAACTGATGGCCGCTGCCGTACGCTTTGGTCAGAACTCGCTGGGCAGCCCCAGTGATGCGGTGGTGATTGCCGGCGGCATGAATCTGCTGAATGTGCGCGACCTGTCGGAAGACCTGTCGCGCCTGCGCGAGCTGTTTGCCACTTTCGAGCGCAAGACCGAACTGTTGAAGCTGCTGAACCAGGGCCAGGAAGCCCAGGGCGTGAACATTTTCATTGGTGAGGAGTCTGGTGTAATGACACTGGACGAGTGTTCGGTGGTGACCGCGCCTTATCGCATCAATGGCCTGGTGGTCGGTACACTGGGTGTGGTCGGCCCCACCCGCATGGCCTATGAGAGGGTGATTCCCATCGTGGACATCACCGCCAGACTGGTCTCCAGCGCGCTCTCCTATTAAGCCGCCACGACGGCACCTAACGGAAACCCCTGATGAAACGATTGTTGATGGCCGCCGCCCTTGCCGGCGGCGTGATGTCTTCTCTGGCGCAAGCCGATGCGGCTTTTCTGGCCCGCCCCGATGTACAGCGCTATATCGACGAGCAGGTAGCCAGCGGCGTGTTCAATCGCCCGGAGCTGGAAGCGGTGTTTGCCAATGTGGAAATCAAGCCCAATATCATCGCCATTCTCGATAAGCCTTCCACTTCGCGGCCATGGTACCAGTTCCGTTCCAGCTTTTATAACGAGCGCCTGCTGAAGAGCGGCGTGGCCTTCTGGCAGCAGCATGCCGCCGCCTTGCAGCGCGCCGAGCAGGTGTACGGCGTGCCGCCGGAAATGGTGGTGGCCATTCTGGGCATCGAAACCAATTATGGCCGCAATACCGGCAGCTTCCGCCTGGCCGATGCCCTGTCCACCATTGCCTTCAACTACCCGCGCCGCGCCGAGTATTTCCGCGGCGAGCTGACCGAATTCCTCAAGCTGGCCAAGGAAGAAGGTATCGACCCGCTGTCGCTGAAAGGCTCTTACGCTGGGGCGATGGGCCTGCCGCAATTCATGCCGTCCAGCTTCCGCAAATGGGCGGTGGATTTTGACGGCAGCGGCCATCGCGACATCTGGAACAACGTCGACGATGCCATCGGCAGCGTGGCGCATTACTTCCAGCTGCAAGGCTGGCGCCATGGCGACGACATCATCATTCCGGCGGCAGTGCAGCCGGGGGTGGATGTCAGCGGGCTGGTGGCCGACAAATTCAATCTGCACCTGACCGTGGGCGAACTCAAGGCACGTGGCGTGTTGCCGCAGGCTCAGGTGGCCGACCATGTGCAGGCGGTGCTGGTGCCGCTGGAAACTGCGCCGGGTGTCACCGAATACTGGCTGGGGCTGAACAACTTCTACGTCATCACCCGCTATAACAAGAGCACCCTGTATGCCAAGGTGGCACAGGAACTGGCCGCCGAATTGCGCCTGCGTTATCTCAATGCCCAGGCGCTGCAAGCGGCCCAGCCGGCTGCCACGCCAGCAGAGCCGACCCCGGCCCAGTAAGGCCGGGCCAGCCGGCAGGCGGCTCCAGCCAAAAGGAGTCGCCTTGCCGGCCAATTGCCATTAAAATCCGCCCCCATGAGCTATCAAGTCCTTGCCCGCAAGTGGCGCCCCAAACGCTTTGCCGATCTGGTCGGTCAGGAGCACGTGGTGCGCGCCCTCTCCAATGCCCTGAATGAAGAGCGGCTGCACCACGCCTATCTGCTGACCGGCACGCGCGGGGTGGGCAAGACCACCATCGCACGCATTCTGGCCAAGAGCCTCAACTGCGAAACCGGCACCACCGCCGAGCCTTGCGGCGAGTGTTCGGCCTGTCGCCAGATCGACGCCGGGCGCTTTGTCGACTTGCTGGAAATCGACGCCGCCTCCAATACCGGCATCGACAATATCCGCGAGGTGCTGGAAAACGCCCAGTACGCGCCCACCTCCGGCCGCTTCAAGGTCTACATCATCGACGAAGTGCACATGCTGTCCAAGAGTGCCTTCAACGCCATGCTGAAGACGCTGGAAGAGCCGCCGGCCCACGTCAAGTTCATCCTGGCCACCACCGATCCGCAAAAAGTGCCGGTCACGGTATTGTCGCGCTGCCTGCAGTTCTCCCTGCGCAACATGACGCCGCAGCAGGTGGCTGGCCATCTGGCGCATGTGCTGGAAGTGGAACAGCAAAGCTTCGAACCGGCGGCATTGGCCTTGCTGGGACGCGCCGCTGCCGGCTCGATGCGCGATGCGCTGTCGCTGCTGGACCAGGCCATTGCCTATGGCATGGGCGAGGTACGGGAAGAGGGCGTGCGTGCCATGCTGGGTGCGGTGGATCGCCGCTATCTGTTCGTGCTGCTGGACGCGCTGGCGGCCGCAGATGGCCCGCGCCTGATGGCCGAGGCGGAACAGCTGGCACAGCGCGGTATCGGTTTTGACAGCGTATTGGCCGAAATGGCCGTGCTGCTGCAGCAACTGGCCATGGCACAGACCGTGCCTGCGGCCATTGCCGATGACGAGCCGGAGCGCGAAGCGCTATTTGCACTGGCCAGCCTGATCGCACCGCAAGATGTGCAGTTGTACTACCAGATCGCCATTCATGGCCGCAAGGATCTGGCGCTGGCACCCGATGAGCATGCTGGCTTCAACATGACCTTGCTGCGCATGCTGGCCTTTCATCCGGCCCATGCCCAGCCCGACAGCGTAGCCGCGCCGCGCAGTAATACTGCTGCGGCGGCCACTCGGCCAGCGCCAGTGGCGATGCCGGCACAGCCCGATGCCGGGGTGGATGGTTCGGCTGCCGCCCGCGCCTTGTTGGCTGGCCTGGGGAATCGCAAGCCAGCCAGCCGACCAGCTGCGCAAGAGCCTGGCACGGCGGCTGACGCCGAACCCGAACCTGCTGCACCCGCGCCGCTAGCCGCTCCTGCGCCAGCGCAGCCTGTCACGCCTGCTGTATCTGCTGTAGCTGTTGCGCCAGCCGAGCCAGTGGTGACTGCGCCAGCTCCGGCAGTCATTGCACAGGCTGCCCCGTCTGTCGCCGCAGATGACGACGAGCGCGACGACGAGGATGAGACCGAGCTCGACAATACCGCTCCGTGGGATGAGACCGAGGCAGAAGAAGCCATGCCGGCCTACGCCATGGCCGAAGAATCGGTCACGGTGGACGCATCGCCTTATCAGTTTGATGGTGACTGGGGCGGGCTGGTCACGCAGCTGGGCACCCGTCTGGGGGCCTCGCGTATGCTGGCGCACAATGCCGTGCTCAAGGGCTGGAGCCAGTCGCGGCTGGAACTGGCGGTGCCGGATAGCTTCCGCCACATGGCTACCCGCGATTATCAGGAAAAACTCAAGGCTGCGCTGACCGAGCAGTTTGGTCAGCCAGTAGAACTGGTGGTGACGATAGAAGAACTGGGGCTGGAAACACCGGCCATGCAGGGCGCTCGCCACCGCCAGGAACAATTGGCCCAGGCCCGGATTTGCCTGGAAAACGATCCGGTGATTCAGCAACTGGTGCGCGATATGGGCGCTACGCTGATCGCTGAAACGATTCAACCTGTTCAGGAGTTGTGAAATGTTCGGTAAAAATGGTATCGCTGGTCTGATGAAGCAAGCCCAGCAAATGCAGGAAAACATGAAGAAGGCCCAGGAAGAGCTGGCCACTGTGGAAGTGGAAGGCCAATCCGGTGCCGGCCTGGTGAAAATCGTCATGACCTGCGGCCACGATGTAAAGCGCGTGTCCATCGACGACAGCCTGCTGGACGATGCCAAGGAAGACAAGGAAATGCTGGAAGACCTGATCGCCGCCGCCGTCAACGACGCGGTACGCAAGGTAGAAGCCACTTCCCAGGAAAAGATGTCCGGTTTCACCAATGGCCTGAATCTGCCGGCCGGTATGAAGCTGCCCTTCTAATCCAGCCCGCACGACCAGCCGCATTGCGGCCCGGTCGTGACCCATGGCGGGGCTTGATGGCCCTGCTGCAGCCAGGGAGCCGTGATGGAACAGGTATTGCATGGCCATTGCCTGTGTGGCGCGGTACGGTACCAGTGCCAGGGCCGGCCTCTTGGCGTGTCTTACTGCTATTGCAAGACCTGCCAGCTGGCAGCCGGTGCACCGGTTTATCTGGGGGCGTTGTTTGCCCGCCACGCCGTCAGCTGGCAAGGTGCGACCACAGCCTATCGCTCGTCACCGCTGGGGTTGCGGCATTTCTGCCCGGCCTGTGGCAGCACGCTGTTTTATGAATGCACCGATGGCAGCCAGCGGCTGGAAATAACCGTCGCCACGCTGGAGCAGCCGGAGTCGCTGCCGCCTGATTGCCACGAATGGACCGACAGCGCCATTCCCTGGTTTCACCTTGACGATGCCTTGCCGCGTTATCCGCAGGGCGGGCCGGACTGAAGCCGGCTTACCTTTCCTTATCCTTTCCTGCCTGTTTGCCGATGAAAAACCCACCCGCGCTCGACCAGTTGATTGCCGCCCTCAAGGTATTACCCGGTGTCGGCCCCAAAACCGCCCAGCGCATGGCCTTCCATTTGCTGCAACGGGACAAGAGCGGTGCCGACAAGCTGGCGCGCGCGCTGGACCGGGCCCTGACCCGGCTGACCCATTGTGAGCGTTGCAATACCTTTAGCGAAACCCCGCTGTGCAGCATCTGTGCCGATCCCGAGCGTAGGCCGGATCAGCTGTGCGTGGTGGAAATGCCGGCCGACCTGATGACGCTGGAGCAGGCCAAATGCTATCAGGGCCTGTATTTCGTGCTGATGGGCCGTATCTCGCCGCTGGACAATATCGGTCCCAAGGATGTCAATCTGGACAAGCTGATGGTGCGGGCACTGGACGACGTGGTGGAGGAGGTGGTGATTGCCACCAACTTTACCGCCGAGGGTGAGGTTACCGCCCATATGATTGCCGAACTGCTGAAAGAGCGCGGCCCCAAGGTGTCGCGCATCGCCCGTGGCATGCCGGTGGGTGGCGAGCTGGAATATGTCGACCTGAGTACGCTGGCGCAGGCGGTATACGAACGCAAGTCGCTGACTCCGCCGGCTGATCCGTCTGCCCAGCCGGGCTGAGCGGTTTATTCCTGTGCCTGGCGCAGCAGTGCGCCCAGCAGCGCCACGCCCTCGCGCTGATGCAGTGGATCGAAAAAGCTGAAGTTCAGCCGCAGCGCATTGCTTGGTCCGTGTTGCGGGTAGAACAGTGTCGATGGCGCGTAGTGAATGCCTTGCTCAATGGCCATGGGCAGGAGCGCCGCACAATCCAGCCCCTCGGGCAGGATCACCCACTGAAAGTAACCACCCTCCGGCTGCAATAGCCGGCTGCCGGCTGGAAAACTCTCCTTTATCTGCTCCTGCATGGCATCGCGTCGGCTGCGCAGGCTGGCGCGCAGCCGCTGCAGCATGTCGCCGTGCTGGCCGGAAGCCAGCAGCCGCGCCAGTGCCATCTGGCTGGGCAGCGGCGTGCCCAGCGAGCTGCACAGTTTCAGGCCGCGCACGGTATTGCTCAGCCGCCCGGCGGCGATCCAGCCCACCCGGTAGCCCGGTGCCAGCGATTTGCTGAAGGATGAGCAGTGCAGCACCGTGCCGCTGCGATCATGGGCCTTGAGCGGGCTGGCCCCCTGCGTGCCGAAATACAACTCGCGGTAGGTGTCGTCCTCGATGATGCACACGCGATGGCGCTCGGCCAGTGCCACCAGGGCGCGCTTTTGCGCTTCTGGCAGCAGCAGCCCGGTAGGGTGCTGGAAATTGGCCATCAGCACGATGCCGGCCGGGCGTTGCTCTTGCAGCAGCTTATCCAGCGCCTCCAGATCCAGGCAGCCCTGCTCGGACAGCGCCAGTGGCAGCATGCTGATGCCCAGGTGGCGTAGCTGGTCCAGCGCCGCCGGGAAGGCAGGAGTCACCACCACCATGCTGTGGCTGCCAGAGGCGCTGACCGCTGCGCGCATGGCCAGTGTCAGCGCCTCCATGCCGCCGCAGGTAATCAGCAGTTCGTCCCCCGCCAGGGTAATGCCCTGGCTCAGATAATGCAGGCCCAGTTCGCGGCGCAAGCCCTCGAAGCCTTCTATCGGGGTGCTGGACAGCGCGGCGCGGTAGTCTTGCAGCGCCCGGCTGAGGGCACGGTTCATCTGGGTGGTGTTGATCAGTGCCGGGTTGATGAAGGGGCAGCCCCAGGGCATGGGCAGGGCGGTGGTCAGGTGCTCCATGCGCAGCACGCCGTCGCTGGCCGGTTCGGCCGGGCGCAAGGAGGCCGCCGGTGTACAGACGCGAAAACCGGAGCGGGGCAGGGCTTGCAGCAAGCCCTGTCTTTCCAGTTCGGCATAGGCGCGCTGGGCGGTGGTGAGGCTGACGCCATGATCCTGGCACAGCCGGCGCAGCGAGGGCAGGCGGTCGCCGGCGCGCAGCTGGCCCTGTTCGATGGCATGGCGGAACAATTGTGCCAGCTGCAGGGTTTTGCTCATGAATGAAGGACTCGCATGGTGTGGGGCTCAGTCGCCGATAAAGCTGCTTTTTTCCTGCAGCACATGGCCGGGCTGGTCGAGCGAGCGGATGACAAAACGGATGTCATGCGCGCCCTTGGCAGCGTACTGCGGCTCCACCTGTACTCGCAAGCCTATGGTTTCGGTGGCGGTAGCCGCCAGTGCCACCGGCCGGTTGGCAGTCGCCAGGCGGATGCCCGGCAGGCCTTCCACGCTGATGACGAAGCGTTGCGGCAGCTCGCTGCTGTTGATCAGCCGCACACTGTAACTGTTTTCCAGCCAGCCATCGTCGGTTTCCCGCACCAGGGTGGCGCGGTCGCGCAGGATGTCGGCCTTGAACGGAATGCGGTTGAGAAAGCTCACCACCGACAGCACGCTGATGCCCAGCAGCAGACCGCTGTAAAACAGCACGCGTGGACGCCGCCAGGCCGGCTTGATGTCAGTCTGGCCTTCCAGTGCCGCAGCGCTGGTGTAGCGGATCAGCCCGCGCGGGGCATGCAACTGGTCCATCACCTGATCGCAGGCATCGATGCAGGCGGCGCAGCCAATGCATTCGTATTGCAGGCCATTGCGAATGTCGATGCCAGTGGGGCAAACCTGTACGCAGATGCCGCAGTCGATGCAGCCACCGGCGGACTTGTCCGCCTGCTTGCCGCGCGGTTCGCCACGCTGGCCGTCGTAGGAGATGATCAGCGTGTCGCGGTCGAACATCGCACCCTGGAAGCGGGCATACGGACACATATGTGTGCACACTTTTTCCCGTAGTTGCCCGGCCAGCAAATAGGTAAACGCGGCGTAGAACAAGATCCAGAAGCTTTCCCACGGCCCCAGCGCCCCCTGCCACAGGCTGCCTGCCAGCTGGTTGGCTGGGGTGAAGTAGGCCACCAGGGAAAAGCCGGTCCACAGCGAAAACAGCAGCATCAGGCCGTGGGCCAGCCCTTTTTTCGTGAGTTTGCCGGCGCTGTTGGGGGCGGCGTCCAGCTTGCGCCTGGCCTTGTGATCGCCCAAGACCAGCCGCTCTATCCACAGCATGATCTGGGTGTAGACCGTTTGCGGACAGGAATAACCACACCACAATCGCCCGGCTAGCGTAGTCCACCAGAACAGCCCCAGCGCGCACAGCACCAGCAAGGCTGCCAGATATACGAAATCCTGTGGCCAGAAGCTGGCACCGAAGATGAAAAACTGGTGGCGATCCAGATCAAACAGCACGGCCTGGCGCTCATTCCAGCGCAGCCAGGGCAGGCCGAGGAAAACCAGTTGGGTCAGGACAACCAGTGCCACGCGGATAGTGTTGAAGCGGCCACTGGTCAGGCGCGGATAAATCTTGATGGGGACGGGCTGGGTCATGGTGCGAGGTCCGGAAAGATAACCCGCACTTTGTAGGCGCTGTCACCATGACAGACAATGCACAGTTGTTAGCCTATTTGTATGTACAGATGCCAGATATTCTTTATATATCAATAATTTGATCTGTTATGTCAAAGGCTGATCATGGCCGGCTGATAACAGATTCGATACAGATGGTTTGCGCCAGATCAAGCCGGCCAAGGGCCGGGATCTGGCGGATGGTTTAGAGCCGCTAACAAAAAACCTGCTGCTGCGTTGCGCCTCCTTGCCGTACTTTGTGTACTGTCTGCGTCGGCGCGCCTTGCCCCAGGGACGCTACGCTATTTTGTTAGCCGCTCTTAGCGCGACAGCTGCGGAAACAGCCGGTACAGGCCATCGACAATGATCTCCACCGATACCGCAGCCAGCAGCATACCCATCACCCGGTTGACGATATTGATGCCGGTCTGACCCAGCAGGCGGCTGATGGGCGAGGCCAGCACCAGTGCGCCATAGCAGGTCACCGCTACCAGCAGACTGCTGATCAGCAGATACACCACCTGCACCCAGGAATGGGCGGTGGAGGCGTAAATGATGACAGTGGAAATGGTGCCAGGGCCGGTCAACAGAGGAATGGCCAGTGGCACGACCGCGATATTGGTCTTGGCTTCCGCTTCTGATCGTTCTTCTTGGGTGGTTTTGGTGGGTGCTGGCTGGGCGTTCATCAGGGCGATGGCAATCAGCATCACCAGCAAACCGCCACCTACCTGGAAAGAACCAATGCTGATGCCCAGAAAATGCAGCAGGGTTTCGCCCACCACGGCAAACAGGCAGAGCACGACCGCCACGGCCAGCGTGGTGGTTTTGGCAATGCGCTTGCGCTCCAGCTGGCTGGCGTTGGGCGTCAGACTGATGAAGATAGGAATGGCCCCCAGCGGATTAACCAGCACCAGCAGGGCGATAAAGATTTTGGCGATTTCGAGTTCCATGGTGGCCTTATGGTAAGTCAGCGGCAGCCGCTTGGCATTCATGCCGGGGACGCAAAGCTGCAGGCTTGCGCCAGTAGCATGGCATGCAGTCTGGCTTTACGAGGTGCTAGGTGGGGTGACCAGTGCTGGTAGCCGGTCCTGAAAGCGCAGCAGCCGTCCGGCATTGGCCATCACCAGCAGGCTGCTCAGGTTATGCAGCAGTGCAGCCAGCAATACCCCGGCTGAACCCAGCAGGCCCAGCGCCGCCAGCAGGGTGAGCAGGGCGGTCCAGCCCAGGCCGAGTGCCACATTGAGCGACAGGGTGCGGCGACACTGCCGGCTCAGGCGAATGGCAGTGGCCAGCCGGCGCAGATCCTTGCTGATCAACACTACGTCGGCTGCAGCCACGGCAATATCGGCCGCCTGCGCGCCCATGGCAATGCCGACGGCACCGGCCTTGAGCGCCAGCGAGTCATTGATGCCATCGCCCACCACCAGCGGGCGGTAGCCGGCGCTGATTTCTGCCTGTACCGCGGCCAGCTTGCCGGCCGGCAATACCTGGGCGACTACGCGTTCTATACCCAGCGCTTGCGCCAGCGGTTCGGCCGCTGCGGCATGGTCGCCGGTCAGCAAGAGCTGGCGCTGCAGGCCCAGCTGCCTTAGCTGCTGCATGGCCTCTGCCGCTTCCGGGCGCGGGGTGTCCGCCAGATGAAACCAGGCCAGCAAGCGGCCATCGAGCGCCAGCCCGACCAGCGAAGCCGCGCCACGCGCCGGTGGCAGATGGCTGATACCCATCTGCTGCAGCAGGGCCGGCCGGCCCAGCACGGCCGGTCCCCATGCAGTGTTGGCTTGCAAGCCCATGCCGGCCATCTCCTGCACGGCAGTCAGTGGCAGCAGCGGCTGTGTGCCGGCCAGCGTGGCCAGCGCCCGGCTGACCGGGTGGCTGCTGCTGGCTCCTAGGCTGGCCGCCAGCAGCTGGATGTCCGGCCCCGGGCCGGCGTCGAGCACTTCCACCCGCTGCAGGCTGAGCTGGCCGCTGGTGAGGGTGCCGGTTTTGTCGATGACCAGCGCGGAGACATCGGCCAGTTCTTCCAGAAAAGCCGTGCCACGAATCAGGATGCCATGGCGCGCCGCCACCGCCACGCCGGCGACCGCTGCTGCCGGTGTGGCCAGCACCAGCGCACAGGGGCAGGCGGCCACCAGCACTGCCAGCATGGCCTGGGTATCACGGCTGATAAACCAGCAGAGTGCTGCCAAGGCGAGTACCAAGCCCAGATACGCACCGGCATGGCCTTCCACCAGCCGGGTAATCGGTGGCTTGGCCATTTCGGCCTCGCGCATCAGGGCCGTGATGCGGCCCAGGGCCGACTGCTCACCCACCTGGCTGATTTCCACCTGCAGCAGCCCTTGCAGATTGACTGCCCCGGCATACACCTGACTGCCGCTGGTCACATCTTGCGGCAGGGATTCGCCGGTGATGGCCGATGTGTCCAGGCTGGAGTGGCCCTGGCGTACCATGCCGTCGGCCGGAATACGGTCGCCGGGGCGGACTTCCACACAGTCGCCGCTACGCAGCTGGCTGTTGTCGATGTCCTCGTAGCTGCCATCGGCCAGCAGGCGGCGGCTGCGGCTGCGGGTGAGCGTGGACAGCGCCTGGATGGCCTCTTGCGAACCCAGCAGACTGCGTTCTTCCAGGACATGACCCAGCACCATCAGGATGGGCAGCAGGGCGGCGCTGAGCAGGTCGCCACTGGCCCAGGCGCCGATGATGGCCAGCGCTACCAGCAGGTCGGTCATGCCATGCAGGTCGGGGTGCTGCAGGCTGTGCCAGGCCGCACGCAAGGCCGGCCCGGCCATCAGCAGGGCGGCGGCGGCGGTCAGCCATTGCGCCAGGGCACTGCCATTGTCTACGGCAAACTGCCAGTACGCCGCCAGCAGCAACAGGCCGACGGCGCAGATGGCCAGCAGTAGTTGCCGGCGCAGTCCGCGTTGTTCGGCCGGGCTGAGCAGGCCATTGCCACCGGGGGTGCAGCACAAGCTCATGGTCGTACTCCGGGCAGGATCAGCCGGCTACTGCTGTCCGGCGCGATGGTACTGAGCTGGCCAGCCTTGGCCAGCACGCTCTGCATGCGGTTACGGTAGAGCTGGCGCAGCAGCTCCGGGCCGTCGCTCTGTTGCATGTGCGGGGCAAGTGCGCTGATTTCTGTGGTTTCGCTGCGTGCCTGCGCCAGCCTTTCATTGGCGTGGGCGCGGGCATTATTGAGAAGGGTGCTGACGGCGGCGCTGGCGTATTGTTGCTGCTGGGCGGCCGCGGTACGTGCCAGTGCCAGTTGCCGTTCCACGGTCTGGTCGGCAGTCAGCACCGCATCAAAGGCAGCCTGGGCCTGGTGTGGCAGGCTGGATAGCAAGTCGATGCGCACGATGCGGATACCCAGCGCCACGCCTCGTTGGCGTAGTGCTTGCAGGCGCTGGTTGGCGGCCGCCACCAGTTCGGCGCGCAGTCGTTCGCGTTGTATGGCCAGTTGGCCAGAGGCAGTACTGCCACGGCTGACCAGGATGCTGTCCAGATCACGTCCGGCACTCAGTTGCAGGGCGGCGGCACTGACCAGCCTGTCCAGCGCCGGCAGTGCCTGCTCGCCCTGCACGGCATAGGCCATGGCATCGTCAATCTGGTAGTAGACGGTGGCGTTCAGCTGTACCACGCCCAGGTCGCCGCTTAGCAGATAACCCGAACCCGCCAGCTCGTCGCCCATCTGGCGCAGCGCGGTGCCGGCACCATCCAGTGCCAGCGCATGCGCGTTGCGGGCCAGCCCGGTGATCTGGCGCTGCTGCAGCCGCTCGCCAGCGGGCAGCAGCAGGACTTCCTCGATCGGGCTGGGCCAGGCCAGCAACAGCCCGGCATGCTGAACCCGCTCGACCGCGCCAAAGCGCAGGACGACGGCCTGGCTGTCGGCCGGTATCGGTCGCACATGGCCAAACAGCCAGGCCAGGCCGGCCAGCAGCGTCACGCCCAGAAGCAGGCGGTAGCTCAGGCGGAGTGATTGTTCCAGCGGGCTGGCGGTGTGCTCGGCGCTCGGCATCAGTGGCTCTTTGTACTCTTGGGTGCTGTCAGTCCTGGCGGGCCATCCACCAGCGCACGGAAAGGAGCAGCATCGGTGCGTAATACCAGCTGGGTCGAGCTGTTGACCACGCTGTTCAGGGTATCCAGTGAGCGCAGTGTCTTGTATAGCTCCGGTGCGCGCTGGTAGGCCTCGGCGTAGATGCGGGCTGCTTCCACCCGTGAACCGGCTTCGATCTGCGCTGCCGCCACACTGGCATCGGCCTGGCGGATACGGGCATCGCGTGCCGCATTGGCGCGGATGGCGGCGGCCTCTTCATTGCCGCTGGCCGTGCGTTCCGCTGCGATGGTGTCGCGCTCGGCGCGCATGCGCGCCACGGTGGCATCCAGCGTGACGGCTGGCAGCGTCAGCCGCTCCAGTCCGACATCCACCACCCGCACACCATAACTGGTCAGCAGCTGCGGGGCCAGTTGCTGGCGCAGCCGCTGCTCGAGCTGGCTGATGCGCAGCTGGCTGGCATCGGTATTCACCAGGCTGGACAGGGCAAAACTGCTGCTGCCGGTTTCCATGGCTGAGCCGGCAAAGGTGGCAATCTGGCGCGAGGCTTCTTCCGGCTGGTTTTGTACTGCCCGCAAGAAGCGGGTGATGTGGGTGGCATCGGCTGGTACTTGCCAGGCCACATAGCTTTGCATGATGACGCGCAAACCATCGCGGGTGCCGACATCTTGCAGGCCGCTGGACGTGGTGCGCAGGCGCAGGTCAACCGTGATGGCGCTTTCCAGCGGTGGCGGCAGTCGCCATGCCAGGCCCGGTTGCAGCAGTACGCGTACCGGGTCGCCAAAACGGGTAATGACCACGGCTTCGCCGGAGTGAACTTGCAGCAGGCAGCAGGCGAGGGCAGCCAGCAACAGCACGGCCACGGCAGCCAGCTGTCGCGATAGCAGGCTGCGGCGTGGTAGGGGTGGCGTGCTTGTGTGGTGATGGTGAGCGGAATGGTCCAACACGGACTCCTCAGGGGCGCGGCACCGCCGCACGGGCGGCAGGCTCGGTAGCAATGGGCGGCGGCTTGACTTCGACGCCGGGCAGCGTCGGCGTACTGCCGGGCGGCCGCAGATCGATGGTGGGTAGCTGGGCGGCCTGGATGCGGTGGTCGATGATCAGCGGTCGGGTGTGGCTCAGCCCGTGTGCCAGTGCATGCAGATAGCGTTCCAGCAAAAAGGTCTGGCCTGCCAGCTGGTAAGCCTGCTGGTCGGCCTGGAAGGTAATGGCGTCGGCGCGGCTGGTGGCCAGTTGCTCGGCAGCGGCTGCACTGGCAGCAGCGCTCTGGTGCAGGGCGGCCTGCACGGCGGCACTGTGGCTGCGCACCGCCTGGGCCCGCTCGGCCGCCACATTGGCTTGGGCCAGAATCTGCGCGGCCTGCACGCCATGATAGGCATTGGCGGCGGCGGCCGGTGGGTGAATGGCCTGAATGACCACGGCCAGCAGCTCGATGCCGGCGGCGGAGCGGTCCAGCTGCTGCTGGATCCGGTTTCGCAGTTGCAGAGCGGTGGCTGAGAGCCCCTCGCCCAGCAGTTGATCGAGCTGCTGGCCGGCAAAGTAATGCAGCATGGTCTGTTCGGCCAGGCTGTGCAGCAGTGCCGGCGCATCAGCCAGCCGGTACAGCGCCAGTGCGTCTGCATCGCGCAAGCCCTGGCGGTAGACCAGCCGGACATCCAGCCCCATCAGTTGGAGGGACTGGTTGCTGCCACGTCCGCTGGCAATCAGCTGCATGCTTTCTGCGCGGTGTTGGCCATCCCACAGGCGGTTACTGCTGATGGCGGCAGTCGGTCCGTCATCGTCTTTATTCTGCAGTACGGTGCTGGCCTGCTGGTGAACCTGGCCATTCTCGATATAGCTGACGCGACCCAGTGGCCACGGCAGGCCCAGGTGCAGGCCAGGTTGCCATACGGCCACGGCGGCGCCAAAGCGTTGATAGATGCCGCGCTGGTCGATACCAATAATGCTGAGACTGCTGAGCAGCCAGCCGCACAACAGCAAGCCGCCGGCCAGCGGGCGCAGCGCACTGCCGAGAAAGCGCAAAGCCCAGCTGTGGCGCAACTCCAGCCCCAGCCCTTGTTGCAGCTGTTGGCGCAGTCGCTGTACGGGGTTGCTGCGCTGCATGAGCGAAGCCAACACGCTATTGAAGGCTGGTGGCGTTGCCTGCTGCCGGTGATAGGGGTGGAATCCGCTCAGCAGGGCGCGTAGCAGCAGTTCGGCGCTGAGCAGTAGCATCCAGTAGCCGGCTAGCTGCAGGCCGGGTAATAGCCAGTCCAGACCCAGCATCAGGCCGAATCCGCACAGCGCTGGCAGTAGCAGGGCGAGAATGATGGCGCGTGACAGGGTGAGCAGCAGCGGCGCTTCCGGCCAGTCGGCAGTGTTTTCCTGAGCCTGCCTGCGCTCCAGCAGCAGGCAGGCGAAGGCAGCCAGCAGTCCGCACAGTGCTGGCAGTAGCAAGGACTGGCGGCTGATGTCAGCGATCAGCCCAGCACTTAACTCGGCCCGCACCAGTAGCACGGACAGCAATAGTGCCAGCAGGCTGCCCAAGGCCTGCCAGATCACCGGCCAGCCGGTGTGACGGCCGATCAGCCGCCGCAGCCGTGGCCACAGCAACAAGCGGCGCAGTAGCTGGCTTTGCTGCTTGGCAGTGCTGCTTGAGTGTGGTGGCTTGCCACGCCAGGAGGGCAGGCTAAGGGTCAGCAAAGCTAGCGCGGCAGCGCCTTGGCGGCGACGGCGCCAACCCGCTCGGCTGGCCGCCGCATTGAGTAGACCGGACTGCAGGCTGAGTGTGGCGGCATAGCTCAGCCACAACAGGCGTGCCGGCCACTCGGCTAGCAACAGGCTGCACAGCAGGCAGCCCGCTGCCGCCAGCATGGCCAGCAGGCTGCCGACGCGATATTGTCGCTCGTGGCGGCAGTTAGCAGAGGCAGGTGGGAGAGTGGCTGGCGTCTTCATATTCCGGGGGTGGGGCGATCAGGGCGTCTGGCTGTGTCGGCAATGCTACACTGGCCGGGAAGATAGGCCGAATAAAAGGTAAGCAAATCATGACACAGGCGAATTACCTCAGCGTGTCATTTCTGCTGCTGGCTGGTGGCACATGCGCGGCCAGCCTGCCTGCGGCACAGCCGCCACAGCAGGCCGAGCCTGCCGCAGCAGTGCAGCCGGCGGCGGCCGGGCAGTACCAATGTCTCGACCCTTCCGGCCAGTTGCACAGCTTGCTGGGCAAGTACGCGCTGAAATGCGGTAATCCGGCTTGCCCGCTGTGCTATCCAGCCGGGCCGCAGCCCTAGCCTGTTCGATACCCCGACTGTTTCAGTCCGGCAGCAGCTGTTGCAGTGTGCGCTGGTAAATTTCCGCCAGCGGTTCCAGGTGGGCTATTTCCACGCATTCGTTCAGTTTGTGAATGGTGGCATTGACCGGGCCGAATTCCACCAGCTCGCGCGCGATGCGCTTGATGAAGCGGCCATCCGAAGTGCCGCCGGTGGTGGACAGCTCGGCGCTCTGCCCGGTGACCTGGTGGATGGCGCTGCTCAGGGCGTCGGTCAGTGCGCCAGGAGCGGTGATGAAGGGCAGGCCGGACAGCGACCAGTGCAGTTCATAGCCCAGACCGTGACGATCCAGAATGGCGTGCACCCGGTCCTTGAGCGATTCCACCGAGCTTTCCGGGCTGAAGCGGAAGTTGAAGCGGATTTCACACAGGCCGGGAATGATGTTCACCGCACCGGTGCCGGCGTGGATGTTGGATACCTGCCAGCTGGTGGGCGGGAAGAATGCATTGCCCTGGTCCCACTCGGTGCTGGCCAGCTCGGCCAGTGCCGGGGCCATCAGGTGTACCGGATTCTTGGCCAGATGCGGATAGGCAATATGACCCTGGATACCGTGGATCACCAGCCGGCCGGACAGCGAGCCACGGCGACCGTTTTTGATGGTGTCGCCCAGTTGCTGGTCCGAGGTGGGTTCGCCGACGATGCAGTAATCGATCAGCTCGCCGCGAGCTTCCAGCGTATCCACTACCTTGACCGAACCATCCGTCGCCACGCCTTCTTCATCCGAAGTCAGTAGCAGGGCAATGCTGCCGCTGTGCTGCGGGTGATCGGCCACAAAGGCTTCGATGGCGGTGATGAAGGCCGCCAGCGAGGCTTTCATGTCAGCCGCGCCACGGCCGTACAACAGGCCGTTGCGTTGGCGCGGCTCGAACGGCGGGCTGTCCCACTGTTCGGTCGGGCCGCTCGGCACCACGTCGGTATGGCCGGCAAAGCACAGCAGCGGGCCGCTATTGCCACGGCGTGCCCACAGATTGTCCACCTCGCCAAAACGCATGTTTTCAATGACAAAGCCCAGCGCCTGCAGCCGTTCGGCCAGCAGTGGCTGGCAGCCAGCGTCACGCGGGGTGACCGAGTCGCGGCGGATCAGTTCGCAGGTGAGGTCCAGTGTTTTGCTCATGCGCCGAACTCCTCGGCCCATTGCGCCTCATTAAAGCCCACGCTGGTCTTGCCTGCTTGCTCCAGTACAGGTCGCTTGATAATGGAGGGCTGCGCCTGCAGTACGGCGATGGCCCCAGCCGGCGTGGCCGCCTGGGCTTTGAGTTCGTCAGACAGGCCGCGCCAGGTGGTGCCCTGGCGGTTGATCAGCTTGTACAGGCCGATGGCGTCTATCCAGCCTTGCAATTGCGCTTCCGTAACGCCCTGTTTCTTGAAATCGTGGAATACGTAGTCGATCTGCTGTTCGGTAAGCCACTGGCGGGCTTTCTTGACCGTATTGCAGTTGGGGATGCCGTAGAGGGTGATCATGTGTGTGTGCTTGTTTTATAAATCCAGGGTGAATCCGTCAAAGCTGGTAGCAGTGCTGTCGTTGTCTTGCCGCTCCTGCTGTTGCTTGCTGTTCGTTTGTGTTTCGGCCTGCTTGTTCTGGGCATGGTTGATCAGCCAGTACAGATTGGTGGGCGAGTCGGCATTTTTCAAGGCGTCGTCCAGCAGAATGCGGTCTTGCTGGTAGAGCCGGAACAGGGATTGTTCGAAAGTCTGCGCGCCTTCGCTCATGCTGTTTTCGATGGCTTCCTTGATCTGGTCCACCTCGCCGTTGCGGATCAGCTCGGCAATGTGCGGGGTATTGATCAGGATTTCCAGCGCCGGAATCTGCTTGCCGTCCTTGGTGGGAATCAGCCGCTGGGAGATCACCGCGCGCAAGGAGACCGACAGGTCCATCAGCAAGGCATTGCGGCTTTCCGTCGGGAACATGCTGATGACACGGTTGAGCATGTGATAGCTGTTGTTGGCGTGCAGGGTGCTCAGGCACAGGTGGCCGGATTGCGCGTAATTGATGGCGTGGGTCATGGTCTCGGCATCACGCACTTCACCGATCATCAGTACGTCCGGCGCTTCGCGCATGGCGTTCTTCAGGGCGTTCTGGTAGGAGAAGGTGTCCACGCCGATTTCACGCTGGTTGACGATGGATTTCTGATGACGGTAGACGAATTCGATCGGATCTTCCACGGTCAGGATGTGGCCGGACTGGGTCTGGTTGCGATGCTCCAGCAAGGACGCCACGGTCGAGCTTTTACCGCTGCCGGTGGCACCCACCACGATAATCAGGCCACGTTTTTGCAGCACCAGTTCCTGCAGTGTATCCGGCAGGTTCAGCTCGGCCAGCGACGGAATCCTGGGGCGGATGAAGCGCACCACCATGGCCACCGTGCCGCGTTGCTTGAAGATGTTGACACGATAGTTGCCCAGGGTGTCGACCAGGCGGCCGAAGTTCATCTCCAGTTCGCGCTCGAAGGTGGCGATTTCCACCTCGTTCATCAGGCTGTAGGCCAGCTGGCGCACGATGTCGGCGGACAGCGGCTTGTCGTTGATGGGCAGGGTTACGCCGTCGATCTTGATCTGTGGCGGTGCATCCGCGGTGAAAAAGATATCACTGGCCTGTTTGTCGGCCATCAGCTTGAAGAACGGCAGCATCAGCATGGTTGGTATTCCCGATATACAAGAGATTTGTTGTGGCGGACAGCACACTGTCCTTGTTATAGCCGTATTGTGCCTGCAGTCGGCGACGAGGGACAGCAGGCAAGAAAAAAGCCCGCTTGCGCGGGCTTGGATGGTTTAGGCCTGTTTGCCGACTTCCTGGTCGCGCAGTGCGCGGCGCAGAATCTTGCCGACATTGGTCTTGGGTAGTTCGCTACGGAACTCCACCATCTTGGGTACCTTGTAGCCGGTCAGGTTTTCGCGGCAGTGGTGGATGACATCCTTTTCCGTCAGGGCCGGGTCTTTTTTCACCACGAATACCTTGACCACCTCGCCGGATTTATCGTCTGGCACGCCGATGCAGGCTACCTCCAGCACGCCGGGGTGGCTGGCGATAATGTCTTCCACTTCATTGGGGTAAACATTGAAGCCGGATACCAGAATCATGTCCTTCTTGCGGTCCACCAACTTGACGAAGCCTTCTGGCGTCACCATGGCCATGTCGCCGGTGGCCAGGAAGCCGTGCTCGTCAATGACCTTGGCTGTTTCGTCCGGACGATTCCAGTAGCCCTTCATCACTTGCGGGCCCTTGATACACAGCTCGCCCTGCTCACCTTGCGGCAGCGCCTGCCCATCGGCACCGCGAATCTCGATGTCGGTGGAGGGGACCGGCAGGCCGATGGTGCCGTTATAGGCCTTGATATCCAGCGGGTTGATGCAGGCTGCCGGGCTGGTTTCGGTCAGGCCGTAGGCTTCGGCCAGGGTGACGCCGGTGACCTGCTTCCACTTGTCGGCCACGGCCTTCTGCACCGCCATGCCACCGCCCAGCGCCAGCCGCCAGCTGGAGAAGTCGACGGTCAGGAAGTCCGGATTGTTCAGTAGCGCGTTGAACAGGGTATTCACCCCGGTCATGGCGGTGACGCGGTATTTCTTGATCTCTTTGATAAAGCCGGGGATGTCGCGCGGATTGGTGATCAGGATATTCAGCGCGCCCAGTTCGGTGAACACCATCAGGTTGGCCGTCAGCGAAAAGATATGGTACAGCGGCAGGGCGGTGATGATGACTTCCTGCCCCTCGCGCGCCGCCGGCTTCACCCAGCTGCCCGCCTGCAGCATATTGGCAATGATGTTGCGATGGACCAGCATGGCACCCTTGGAGATGCCCGTGGTGCCGCCGGTGTATTGCAGGAAGGCGATGTCCTCATGGCCGATCTCTACCGGCTTGAAGCTATGCGATGCACCCGCTGCCAGGGCGTCGTTGAAGCCGATGTGGCCGGGCAGTTGCCATGCCGGCACCATCTTCTTGATCTTGCGCACCACGAAGTTCACCAGCAGCCGCTTGGGGAAGCCCAGCATGTCGCCAATCGAGGCGATGATGACGTTCTTGACCTTGGTGCGGCCGATCACGTCTTGCAGCACATTGGCAAAATTCTCCAGGATGACGATGGTTTCGGCACCGGAGTCGTTGAGCTGGTGCTCCAGTTCGCGCGGCGTGTACAGCGGATTGACGTTGACCACGGTGCCGCCAGCCCGCAGCGTACCGAATACGGCCACCGGATACTGCAGCAAATTGGGCATCATCACCGCCACGCGGTCGCCTTTTTGTAGCTTCAGCGTGTTTTGCAGGAAGGACGCAAACTGCACGGTCAGTGTTTGCAGCTCGCCATAGCTCAGTACCTTGTCCATATTGGCCATGGCTGGCCGGTCGCGGAACTTCGTTGCGCTGCGATCAAACACCTCAACAATCGACTGGAACTGGTTGATGTCGATCTCGTGTGGTACCCCCGGCTGGTAATTCTTTAGCCAAACCTTTTCCATATCTTAGGGTTTCTCCATCGTGCTGATTCGAGAGTGCCGCGCCGGCAGTGGTTATGCTGGCGAGCGTCTTCTATATATTTGTTTCTGAATTTTCGACCGGGCATTGCGCCCGTTCTTATATACCCGAACTTCGTCGGGTTGCGGCTAATTTACAGTATGTAAAAAACTCGCGCAAAGCGCAGGACCTGCGCGCGGCGGCGGTGGGTAGGGGCTTGACAGGCTTCGGTTTTCTTTTTCGCGGGAATGGGTTACAATCGCGATGTTTAGGGATGGGCGTTTCGCCCATTTTTTATTTGTGGAAAGAAGCAATGGATGTTCGTTTGCTGCTGGAAAACACCCTGCCAGGTCTAGGCTATGAACTGGTCGATTTCGAAATGACCCAGGGTGGCGGTTATCGCGTGTTTATGGACAAGCCCGGTGGTATCACGGTGGAAGACTGTGTGCTGGTAAGCAACCACCTGACCCGTCTGTTTACGGTTGAAAACGTTAATTACGAACGGCTCGAGGTTTCCTCCCCGGGGCTGGATCGTCCTCTCAAGAAAGAGGCCGACTTCGTGCGCTTTGCCGGACAGCTTGCCAAGATCAAGACGCGCATGCCGGTCGAGCAGCAAAAGAAGTTTGCCGGTCGTCTTGCCGGGGTTGAAGATGGCGCCGTCAAGCTGGAAGTGGAAGGCGGCCGCATCGTGGCAATTGCCCTGACCAATATCGACAAAGCCAGGCTAGAGCCTGAGTTTTGAGCGGAGGCGGGCTCTGACGCCACGCATAAGGACAAAAATTCGGAGGAATGCATGAGTCGCGAGATTTTGTTGCTGGTTGATGCCCTGGCAAGCGAAAAGAACGTCAGCAAGGACGTGGTCTTTTCCGCCCTTGAAATGGCGCTTGCTTCGGCAACCAAAAAGAAGTTTACCGATGACGAAATGGATGTGCGTGTCGAAATCGACCGCCATACCGGGCAGTACCAGACTTTCCGCCGCTGGACGGTGGTGCAGAACGAGCTGATCGAAAACGAAAGCCGTGAACTCACCATCACCGACGCGCGTGATGATGATCCGCGCATCGAAGTGGGTGCCGTGATCGAACAGCCGATGGAAGCGGTCGAATTCGGTCGCATCGGTGCGCAGACTGCCAAGCAGGTTATCCTGCAACGCATCCGTGATGCCGAGCGCGAACAGCTGCTGAACGAATTCCTGCAGCGCCGCGAACATCTGGTTAGTGGCACCATCAAGCGTATCGAACGTGGCAATGCCATTATCGAATGCGGCAAGCTGGAAGCCGTACTGCCGCGCGATCAGATGATTCCGAAGGAAAACCTGCGCGTGGGCGACCGCGTCAAGGCCTTCCTGCTGCGCATCGACCGCATGGGTCGTGGTCCGCAGCTGGTGTTGTCGCGTACTTCCAGCCAGTTCATCATCAAGCTGTTTGAGCTGGAAGTGCCGGAAATCGAAGAAGGCCTGCTGGAGATCAAGGAAGCTGTCCGCGATGCCGGTCTGCGTGCCAAGATCGCCGTCAAGGCCAACGATGCCCGCATCGACCCGCAAGGTACCTGCATCGGCATGCGCGGCTCCCGCGTTCAGGCCGTTACCCAGGAACTGGCTGGCGAGCGTATCGATATCGTGTTGTGGGCACCGGAGCCGGCGCAGTTCGTGATCAACGCGCTGTCCCCGGCTGAAGTCAACCGCATCATGATCGACGAAGACAACCACAGCATGGATGTGGTGGTCGAGGAAGATCAGCTGGCTCTAGCCATCGGTCGTAGCGGCCAGAACGTCAAGCTCGCTGCCGAGCTGACTGGCTGGTACCTCAACATCATGACGGTTACCGAAGCGGAAGAGAAACACCAAGCGGAAGATGCGCAATTGCGTGATCTGTTCGTCAAGTGCCTGAGCGTGGACGAAGCAACTGCCACGGTTCTGGTGCAAGAGGGTTTCGCCACCCTGGAAGAGGTGGCATATGTGCCGATCACCGAGATGCTGGAGATCGACGGTTTTGACGAGGAGTTGGTGAATGAGCTGCGTAGCCGTGCACGTGACGCCATCCTCACCCAGGCCATTGCGTCCGAAGAGAAAGTCGAAGGTGTGTCCGAAGACCTGAAGGATATCGAGGGTCTGGACGCCGAGCTGGTTCGCAAGTTGGCCGAAAACGGCGTGTCCACGCGAGATGATCTGGCCGATCTGGCCGTCGACGATCTGGTGGACATGACCGGCATTGAAGCTGAAGCTGCACGTGCAATCATCATGAAAGCGCGCGAACACTGGTTCAACCAGTAAGGCTTCTTCGGGAAGTATTTACGGAATTTGGGAAGACGCATGGTATTGACGAATGTAAAACAGTTTGCCGGTGAGCTGAACCTCACGCCTGAACGATTGCTGGAACAGCTTCGTGCAGCGGGTGTGGCCAAGCGCGCGCCGGATGATACGCTCTCCGAGCAGGATAAATCCCAGCTTCTTGACTACCTGAAGCGTTCGCATGGCGCCCGTGATGAGTCGCGTATTACGCTGACCCGCAAGTCCACCAGTGAAATCAAGACCGCAGACGGTAGTACGGTAAAAGTGGAGACGCGCAAGAAGCGTGTCGTGGTTCGCCCGGAAGATGGTCCGGCAGCTGCACCGGCAGAAGTTGCGCCGGCTGCCGCTCCGGTAGCCAAAGCCGCCGAACCTGTTTCTGCCCCCGCTCCGGCGGCAGAGACCAAGCCGGCTGAAGTCAAGCCGGAAGCAAAGCCGGAACCGCAAGTAAAGGTTGAACCCAAGGTGGAATCCAAGCCCGCCGCACCGGTAGCCCCGGCTGCGGAAGCCCCGGCCAAGGAAGCTGCACCTGCTGCCAAGCCGGCTCCGGCTCCGGTACGCACAGTGGCCTCCATTCTGTCGCCGGAAGAAGTAGCCTCCCGCGAAGCGGAAGAAAAGCGTCAGGCTGCTTTCCGTGCCCGTCAGCAAGAGCTGATGCGCGAAAAAATCGAACGCGAAGAGCGCCGTCAGGCAGCTCGTCTGGCTGCCCAGCAACCCGCACCGGCCCCGGCTCCCAAGCCGGTTGAAGCGCCGAAGCCGGTTGAGGCACGCAGCGACGAGCGCCGCGATGAGCGCGGTCCGCGTCCGGCTGGTGCCGACAACCGTGGCCCGCGCCCGGCTGGTGACAACCGTGGCCCGCGCCCGGCTGGTGCCGACAATCGTGGTCCGCGCCCGGCTGGTGACAACCGTGGCCCGCGCCCGGCTGGTGCCGACAACCGTGGTCCGCGTCCGGCTGGTGCCGATAATCGCGGCCCGCGTCCGGCTGCAGCGCCGGGTGCCCCGGTCGTTCCTGCTACGGTAGCCGGTCGTCCGGATGCCAAGAAGGGCGGCGCCAAGAAGGGTAACGAGCGCTGGGAAGAAGGCAAGAAGGGCCGTGGTCTGAAGACCAAGGGCGGCGATGCCGGCAGCGACTGGAAATCCCGTGGTGGCAAGGGCAAGCACAAGCAGAACAATCAGCATGCTTTCCAGGCCCCGACCGAGCCCATCATTCATGAAGTGCTGGTGCCGGAAACCATCTCTGTCGCCGATCTGGCTCACCGCATGGCCGTCAAGGCCGTCGAGGTGATCAAGGTCCTGATGAAGATGGGCATGATGGTGACCATCAATCAGGTGCTGGACCAGGAAACTGCCATGATCGTGGTGGAAGAAATGGGCCACAAGCCGCGTGCGGCACAGGCGGATGATCCGGAAGCCTATCTGGAAAAGCCGGAAGGCGAAGAAGTGGAAGTGGCTGTGTTGCCGCGTCCGCCGGTAGTGACCGTGATGGGTCACGTCGACCACGGCAAGACCTCGCTGCTGGACTACATTCGTCGCGCCAAAGTGGCTGCGGGCGAAGCCGGTGGCATTACCCAGCATATCGGTGCTTACCACGTGGAAACTCCGCGCGGCATGATCACCTTCCTGGATACTCCGGGTCACGAAGCGTTTACCGCTATGCGTGCTCGTGGTGCCAAGGCGACCGACATCGTGGTGCTGGTCGTGGCTGCCGATGACGGCGTGATGCCGCAGACCATTGAAGCCATTCACCATGCCAAGGCTGCCAAAGTGCCGATGGTGGTGGCGGTCAACAAGATCGACAAGATGGGTGCCAATGTAGAACGCATCCGTCAGGAACTGGTTTCGCACGAAGTGGTGCCGGAAGACTGGGGTGGCGATACCCAGTTCATCGAAGTTTCTGCCAAGCAAGGCACCAACATCGATGCGCTGCTGGAAGCCATCTTGCTGCAAGCCGAAGTACTGGAGCTGAATGCACCGATCGAAGCCCCGGCCAAGGGCATCATCGTGGAAGCCCGTCTGGACAAGGGTCGTGGCCCGGTAGCCACCCTGCTGGTTCAGTCCGGCACCCTGAAGAAGGGCGACGTGGTACTGGCTGGTACGGCATTTGGTCGCGTTCGCGCCATGATGGACGAAAACGGCAAGGCCATCGACACCGCTGGCCCGGCCATCCCGGTAGAAATTCTGGGTCTGTCCGACGTACCGCAAGCCGGTGAAGATGCCATGGTGCTGACCGACGAACGCAAGGCGCGTGAAATCGCCCTGTTCCGTGCCGGTAAGTTCCGTGACGTTCGCCTGGCCAAGCAGCAAGCCGCCAAGCTGGAAAACATGTTCGCCCAGATGGCCGATGGCAGTGGCGAGGTGCAAACCTTGTCCATCATCATCAAGGCCGACGTACAGGGTTCCTACGAAGCCCTGGCTGGCAGCCTGCAAAAGCTGTCCACCGACGAAGTGCGCGTCAGCATCCTGCACTCCGGCGTGGGTGGTATCTCGGAATCGGACATCAACCTGGCAATCGCCTCCAAGGCTATCGTGATCGGCTTCAACACCCGCTCCGACGCTGCGGCGCGCAAGCTGGCCGAGAACGAAGGCGTGGACATTCGTTACTACAGCATCATTTACGATGCCGTGGACGAAGTGAAAGCAGCCCTGTCCGGCATGCTGGCTCCGGAGAAGAAAGAACAAATCCTGGGTACCGTCGAGATCCGTCAGGTGATCCCGGTGTCGAAGGTAGGCAATATCGCGGGTTGTATGGTGACCGACGGCATGATCAAGCGTACTGCTTCGATCCGTCTGATCCGCAACCACGTGGTGGTGCACACCGGCGAACTGGACTCGCTGAAGCGCTTCAAGGACGACGTGAAGGAAGTGAAGCAGGGTTACGAATGTGGCCTGATGCTGAAGAACTTCAACGACATCCAGGAAGGCGACCAACTGGAAGCTTTCGAAATCGTGGAAGTGGCTCGCTCGCTGTAAGCGGCAGCTACCCGGCGGGCGCGCTTCGGGCTCAGGCTCGAAGGCGCTCGCCTTTTGCATTCAAGGCGGCTGACACAAGGCCGGGTATCTGCCCGGCTGGCTGTTGGCCGCTTTTATACCGACAGGATGGAAATCATGGCCAAAGCCAGAAAAGGTTTCTCCCGCTCCGACCGCATTGCTGAGCAGATTCAGCGCGAGTTGGCCGAACTGGTCCGCACCGGTCTGAAAGACCCGCGCGTGGGCTGGATCACCATTACCGCCGTGCAGGTGACGCGTGACTACTCGCACGCCAAGGTGTTCTACACCGTGATGGACGAAAAGACCCGTGAAGTCAGCCAGGAAGCGCTTGATCACTCCGCCGGTTTCCTGCGCTCCGAGCTGGGTCGCAGCATCAAGATGTTCACCACGCCACAGCTGCACTTTGTCTATGACGAGTCGGTATCGCGCGGCATGCACATGACCAGCCTGATCAATCAGGTGGCGCGTGAAGACGCTGAAAAATTCAGCGCTGGTGAAGGCGAGGGCGCAGCGGCCGCGCAAGAGCAGGAAGGTAGCGAGGAATGAGCAAGCCGCGCAGCAACCGCCGCCAGATCGATGGCGTGCTGCTGATCGACAAGCCCTATGATATTTCCAGCAATAACGCGTTGCAAAAGGCGCGTTGGTTGCTGAACGCTGCCAAGGCAGGCCATACCGGCGTGCTGGATCCGCTGGCCACCGGCCTGTTGCCGATGTGTCTGGGGGAGGCCACCAAGTTCTCCTCTTACCTGCTGGATGCCGACAAGGGCTACCGTGCCACGGTGCGCTTTGGTGTGGCGACTACCACCGGTGACATCGAAGGCGATGTCATTCGGGAATGTCCGATTGCATTTGATGAGGCAGGCCTGTTGCAGGTGATGCAGCAGTTCGTCGGCGAGATCAGCCAGGTGCCGCCAATGTATTCGGCGCTCAAGCACCAGGGCAAACCGCTGTATGAATATGCTCGCGAAGGCATTGAAATCCATCGCGAGCCACGCCGCATCACCATTCACTCGCTCAAGCTGATCAGCTTTGATGGTGTGGAAGCAGTAATCGACGTGCTGTGCAGCAAGGGCACTTATATCCGTACTCTGGCCGAGGACATTGCCATTGCGCTGGATTGCGCCGCCCATCTGACCGGCCTGCGCCGTACGACTACTGGTGGCTTTCAATTGTCCGAGGCGCACACGCTGGCGGCCGTCGAGGCGCTGGACATGGCCGGGCGCGAGGCTTTGCTGTTGCCGGCCGATGTGTTGGTGCAACATTTTCCCGCCACCACGCTGGATGAAGCCATGGCCGGGCGTTTTATTCATGGGCAGGCCGTGCGTTTTGCCGGCAACTGTGAGAAAATGACGCGCTTCCGGGTTTACAGCGATGCAAACGCGGAGTTTCTTGGTCTGGCCGAGGTGCGTGATGATGACATGCTGCACCCGATCAGACTGCTGGCTGTCAAGCAGGCAGCCTGCTAGCGAAGTGTGGATGGGTTGGGCAACCGGCTCGCTGCACTTGTCGGATCGCAAGATCCTTACCTGATTTGGAGTTACCCAAAATGGCAATGACCGCCACCCAAAAAGCAGAAATCGTTAAAAACTTCCAACACAAGGAAGGCGATACTGGTTCGTCCGAAGTGCAAATCGCACTGCTGACCGCTCGTATCAACGATCTGACCCCGCACTTCAAGGCCAACACCAAGGATCACCACAGCCGTCGTGGTCTGTTGAAAATGGTTAGCCGTCGTCGTCGTCTGCTTGACTACCTCAAGCGCACCGATGCTGACAGCTACCGCGCCGTGATTGCCCGTCTGGGTCTGCGCAAGTAATTGGTTCAGGTTTGAAAAAGTCGCAGCAAGTCTGCGACTTTTTCACGCTGGCCTTCAAGCACGCTGTATTACTGTGACAACGGGGGGAGCCTCTAGAAATTTTGATCGCGGTCGGTCTGAATTTTTAGGGGTTCCCGTTGTGTTTTCAGCTTGAAAAAACATATTTTGACTAAGGGATGCCCTGTGTTCAATAAAATTACCAAATCGTTTCAGTATGGTAACCAGACCGTTACCCTGGAAACTGGCGAAGTAGCGCGTCAGGCTTCCGGCTCCGTTATTGTATCCGTTGATGAAACCGTGGTTCTGGTGGCCGTTGTTGGCGGCAAAAATATCAAGCCGGGCCAGGACTTCTTCCCGCTGACCGTGGACTACCTGGAGCGTACCTACGCTGCCGGTAAAATTCCGGGTGGCTTCTTCAAGCGCGAAGGCAAGCAGTCCGAGAAGGAAGTGCTGACCAGCCGCCTGATCGACCGTCCGATCCGCCCGCTGTTCCCGGAAGGCTTCTATCACGACGTACAGATCGTGGCCACCGTACTGTCGCTGAATCCGGAAGTGGATTCCGACATCCCGGCCATGATTGGTGCTTCTGCTGCACTGGCCATCTCCGGCCTGCCGTTTGCCGGCCCGATCGGCGCTGCCCGCGTGGGCTACGCCAATGGCGAATACATCCTGAACCCGACCAAGACCGAACTGGCGACTTCCGCCATGGATCTGGTGGTGGCCGGTACCGAACGTGCCGTGCTGATGGTGGAATCTGAAGCCAAGGAACTGTCCGAAGCCGTGATGCTGGGTGCTGTAGTGTTCGGTCACGAACAAATGCAGTCCGCCATCAAGGCCATCAACGAACTGGCTGACGAAGTCAACCCGGTGATGTTTGACTGGGCTGCTCCGGTACAAAACGAAGAGCTGATCGCCCAGGTACGTGGCATTGCCGGTGCCAAGCTGGCTGATGCCTTCCGCCTGCGTCAGAAGCAAGCCCGTACCGTGGCCATCAACGAAGCCTGGAGCGACGTGAAGGCTGCGCTGATCAATGAAGAAACCGACACCCTGAAGGCTAACGAGATCAAGGGCATCTTCAAGGGTCTGGAAGCGGAAATCGTACGTGGCCAGATTCTGGCTGGCGAAGCGCGTATTGACGGTCGCGACACCCGTACCGTGCGCCCGATCAGCATCCGCAGCAACGTGCTGCCGCGTACCCATGGTTCCGCCCTGTTTACCCGTGGCGAAACCCAGGGTCTGGTGGTTACCACGCTGGGTACCAAGCAGGATGAGCAAATCATCGACGCGCTGGCCGGTGAGTACACCGAGCGCTTCATGCTGCATTACAACTTCCCGCCGTACTCCACCGGTGAAGCCGGCCGCATGGGCCCGCCGAAGCGTCGTGAAATCGGCCACGGCCGTCTGGCCAAGCGCGCGCTGATCGCCGTTCTGCCGCCGGAAACCGAATTCGGTTACTCCATGCGCGTGGTATCGGAAATCACCGAGTCCAACGGTTCGTCCTCCATGGCTTCGGTATGTGGCGGCTGCCTGTCGCTGCTGTCCGCCGGTGTGCCGCTGAAGGCGCACGTGGCTGGTATCGCCATGGGTCTGATCCTGGAAGGCAACCGCTTCGCCGTGCTGACCGACATCCTGGGTGATGAAGATCACCTGGGCGACATGGACTTCAAGGTGGCTGGTACTGCCGAAGGCATCACCGCACTGCAGATGGACATCAAGATCCAAGGCATCACCAAGGAAATCATGCAGGTTGCCCTGGCGCAAGCCAAGGAAGGCCGCGAGCATATCCTGGGTCTGATGAAGGAAGCCGTGGATGGCCCGCAAGAGCTGTCCGCCCACGCTCCGCGTCTGTACGTGATGAAGATCAATCCGGAGAAAATCCGTGAAGTGATTGGTAAGGGTGGCGAAACCATCCGCTCCATCACCAAGGATACCGGTACCGAGATCAACATCGATGAAGATGGCACCATCACCATCGCTTCCATCTCCGGCGAAGGTGCCGAAGCTGCCAAGAAGCGCATCGAGGAAATTACCGTTGAAGTCGAAGTAGGCAAGATCTACGAAGGCACCGTGGTGAAGATTCTCGACAACAACGTCGGCGCCATCGTATCCATTCTGCCGGGCAAGGATGGTCTGGTTCACATCTCGCAGATCGCCAACGAACGTATCAAGAATGTGTCCGACTACCTGAAGGAAGGCCAGATCGTTAAGGTCAAGGCCATCGAAATGGATGATCGCGGCCGTATCCGCCTGTCGATCAAGGCCCTGCTGGAAGACGAATCCAAGGTAGCGCGCGAAACCGCCGACTCCTTCGGTCTGAAGACCCAGCAGTAATTCCGCTTTGCCGGAAACAAGAAAGCCCGCAGCGATGCGGGCTTTTTTACGCCTGTACCGTACCGGCATGTGATTTTTGCTGCTTGTGTAGCGGCGGTCATGACGGGAGGAGGTGGCTGGCAAGCTGTTGTTGCATGTCGCCATTGCAGCAGTGTGGGTCAGCGAAATTGACTTATCGGACCGGAATTCGGGGTCTGTGGCGGTGGAATGTGCTACAAGTAATTGAAAATGATGGAGATTGTTCTTGTTGGTCTGCTTTGAGATAGGTCAAGTAATTTTATAAGCTGATGTCGCAAACCGGATATGGGTTGGCTTGGTGATTCGATTAGAATCATTTCAAGCGTATTAAATCATAACAATGCCGTTTTCTGCCCAGCACCACAGGCAGAAGCGGAGGACTCTGCAGGAAGGGAACTATCAAGATGAGCAATTCGATCACCCGCGCTGATTTCGACCAGGTCATGGTACCCAACTACGGCCCGGCGGCTTTTATTCCGGTCAAGGGCCTGGGCTCCCGCGTCTGGGATCAGGATGGTCGCGAATTCATCGATCTGGCCGGCGGTATCGCCGTGAATTCGCTGGGCCATTGCCACCCTGAGCTGGTGGCTGCGCTGACCGAACAGGCCGGCAAGCTGTGGCATGTGTCCAATGTGTTCACCAACGAGCCGGTACTGAAACTGGCGCATGCGTTGACATCTGCTACCTTTGCCGACCGCGCCTTCTTCTGCAACTCCGGTGCCGAAGCCAATGAAGCCTGCTTCAAGCTGGCCCGCAAATACGCCGCCGATCATTTCGGCCCGGAAAAGAATGAAATCATTTCCTGCAAGAACTCCTTCCACGGCCGTACCCTGTTCACGGTAAGCGTGGGTGGCCAGCCCAAGTACACCGAGGGCTTTGCCCCGGTACCGGCCGGCATCAACCACTTCGAATTCAATAATATCGATTCGCTCAAGGCTGCCATCAACGACAAGACCTGCGCCGTGGTCATCGAACCGGTACAGGGCGAGGGCGGCGTATTGCCGGCCGATAAGGCTTTCCTGCAAGCCGCGCGCGAGCTGTGCGACCAGCACAATGCCCTGTTGATTTTTGATGAAGTGCAAACCGGCGTCGGCCGTAGCGGCTCGCTGTATGCCTATCAGGAGTACGGTGTGACCCCGGACATTCTGTCCAGCGCCAAGTCGCTGGGTGGTGGTTTCCCGGTGGGTGCCATGCTGACTACCGATAAAATTGCCAAGAGCTTCTCCGTGGGCACCCACGGTACGACTTATGGCGGCAACCCGCTGGCTGCTGCCGTAGCGCTCAAGGTCATCGAAATCGTCAATACCCCGCAAGTGCTGGACGGCGTACGTGCCAAGAGCCAGCGTCTGCGCGATGGCCTGAATGCCATCAATGCCAAGTATCAGGTATTCAAGGAAGTACGTGGCCTGGGCCTGCTGCTGGGCTGCGTGCTGACGGATGAATATGCCGGCCGTGCCAAGGATTTTGTCAACGCCGCCAGCAAGCATCAGCTGCTGTTGCTGGTTGCCGGTTTGAATGTTGTGCGTCTGGCACCGTCGCTGGTGGTGGAAGAGCGCGATATCGATGAAGCCCTGCAGCGCTTTGATGCTGCCGTGGCTGAACTCGTCGCCGCCAAGTAAGCCCGTTTTCCCCAGCAAAAGACACCGCAGCCCGGGTTTTCCGGGGCTGCGGGTACGGCTGCGCCCGTGATACGGCGTAGCGGCTTTCCCCCAGAGGGAGGTTCCCATGTTTATCGTGCGCCCCGTCCGCACTGCCGATCTGCCGGCCATCGAGCGTCTGGCTGTTGCCAGCGGCATCGGTGTGACCAGCTTGCCCAATAACCGGGACAAGCTGTTCGAACGCATCCAGAAGTCCGCGTCGTCCTTCGAGTTTGAAGCTACCGCCGAAACCGGCAGCGAATACTATATGTTTGTGCTGGAGTCGGCCGGCGAAGTGGTTGGCACCGCCTCAATCAGCGCCTGTGCCGGCTTTGACGAGCCTTTCTATAGCTACCGTAGCGAAACCTTTGTGCATGCCTCGCGCACGCTCAAGGTGAACAACCGTGTGCATGTGCTGAACATCTGTCACGACCTTACCGGCATGGTGCAGCTATGCGGGTTTTATGCCGATGCTGCACTGGAGCCCATCGCGGCCGAACTGCTGTCGCGTGCTCGCCTGTTGTTTGTTGCCACGGCGCGTGCGCGCTTTGGCCGCCGCATCATTGCCGAGATGCAGGGCATTCACGACGATGCCGGTCAGTCGCCGTTCTGGAATGCCATTGGCCGCCGCTTCTTTAATATGGATTTCCTGCAGGTGGAGCAGGCCTTTGTTGGCCACAGCAAGACTTTTATTGCCGAGCTGATGCCCAGCTACCCGATCTATGTTCCCTTGCTGCCGGATGACGCTCAAAACGCCATCGGTCAGATTCATGCCAATTTCGAGCGCCCCTGTCAGTTGCTGAGCACCGAAGGTTTCGAGGCGGACAACTACATCGATATCTTTGATGGCGGCGCGGTGCTGACTGCCGAGCTGGATCGCCTGCAAACGCTGGAGCGCAATCGCTGCTATCCGGTAGAGGTGGCGGCCAGCCTGCCGGCCCAGGCCAGCGTGCATCTGGTATGCAATCAACAGGTAGGCGACTTTGCCGCCGCAGCCATACGGGTGGCGGTGGTCGATGGCGTGGCCTTTATCAACCCCGATGCGGCCCAGGCCCTGGGTGTGAGCAGTGGTGACACTGTGCGCGTCGTCGGTTTGCAGCAAGGCGGAGGAGAAACCGCATGATGATTATCCGTCCCATCGCCCATGGCGATCTGGCTGGTCTGATGAATCTGGCACGCAGTGCCGGTGTCGGCCTGACTTCGCTGCCGGTGAATGAAGAGCGGCTGTCGCGCCGCATCAGCCGTTCGGTGTTGTCCTTTGCTGGCGAGCTGGATCGTGCCGACCAAGGCTATGTATTTGTGCTGGAAGATAGCGAAACAGGGCAAGTCGGGGGTATTTGCGCGCTGGAAGCCGCTGTTGGCCTGAAAGAGCCCTGGTACAACTACCGCGTGGGCACCATTGTGCATGCCTCGGACGAGCTGGGGGTGTATTCGCGCCACGAAACCCTGTTCCTGTCCAACGACCACACCGGTTACTCCGAGCTGTGCACCTTGTTCCTGCACCCTGATTTCCGTGCCAACCGTAATGGCGGCTTGCTGTCCAAGAGCCGCTTCCTGTTTCTGGCGCAATTCCCGCAGCTATTCGGCAAGACCGTGGTGGCAGAGATGCGCGGGGTATCCGATGCCGATGGCCGTTCGCCCTTCTGGGAAGGGCTGGGCCGGCACTTCTTCTCCATCGATTTTGCCGAAGCGGATTACCTGACCGGCGTTGGCCAGAAAGCCTTTGTTGCCGAGCTGATGCCCAAGCATCCGGTGTATGTGGATTTTCTGCCGGCCGATGCCCAGGCGGTGATTGGCAAAACCCACGACAACACGCGCCCGGCGGTGGCCATGCTGGAGTCGGAAGGTTTCCGCTACGAAGGCTATGTCGACATTTTCGATGCCGGCCCTACCGTGCAGGCTTATACCAGTGAAATCCGCGCGGTGAAGGAAAGCCGCACCCTGGCGGTGAAACTGGCAGACCCGCTGCCGGCAGGCGAGCGTTGTCATTATCTGGTGTCGAATGAATCGCTGACCGGTTTCCGGGTGATTCTGGCCGAAGCCCCGGCACCCACCCATGAGTTCTTTCTGACACCGGATCAGGCGCAGGCCCTGAACGTGCAGGAAGGCGAGCATGTGCGCGTCGTAGCGCTGTCGCCCAAGGAGAATGTATGAGCACCCTGTTTATCAATGGCCAATGGCTGGCCGGCGCGGGCGCGGCCCTGAGCAAGACCAATCCGGCTACGGCTGAAATCATCTGGCAAGGGCAGGGGGCGGACGCAGCACAAGTAGATGCTGCCGTTACCCATGCGCGTCAGGCATTCAAGTCCTGGGCACGTACCTCGCTGGACGAGCGCATTGCCATCGCCCGCCGTTTTGGCGAACTGCTGACTGCCAACAAGGATGCCCTGGCCACCATCATCGCCAAGGAAACCGGCAAGCCGCTGTGGGAAGCGCTGACCGAAGTCACCACCATGGTCAACAAGGTGGAGATCTCGGTGAAGTCCTATAACGAGCGTACCGGCGAGCGCGCCGCGACCATGGGCGATGCCCAGGCGGTGCTGCGCCACAAGCCGCATGGCGTGGTGGCGGTGTTTGGCCCGTACAACTTCCCCGGCCATTTGCCTAATGGTCATATCGTGCCGGCGCTGCTGGCCGGTAACTGCGTGCTGTTCAAACCTTCGGAACTGACGCCGTGGACCGCGCAGGAAACCGTGCGGCTGTGGGCCGAGGCGGGCTTGCCGAGCGGCGTGATTGCCCTGCTGCAAGGTGCTCGCGAAACCGGTATCGCCCTGGCAGGCCACAAGGGTATCGACGGCCTGTTCTTTACCGGTAGCTCAGCTACTGGCGAGTTGCTGCACCGTAATTTTGGCGGTCAGCCGGACAAGATCGTGGCGCTGGAAATGGGCGGCAACAATCCGCTGATCGTGGAAGACGTGGCCGATGTCGATGCCGCTGTGCACCACATCATCCAGTCGGCTTTTGTCTCGGCCGGCCAGCGCTGTACCTGCGCTCGCCGTCTGCTGGTGCCGCAAGGCACGTGGGGCGATGCGCTGCTGGCACGGCTGGTGGAAGTCACCGCCAAGCTCAAGGTGGGCAAGTACGACGAACAACCGGCCCCGTTCATGGGCGCGGTGATTTCCAATGCCGCAGCCGAAGCACTGCTCAAGGCCCAGGCCTGGTTGCTGGACTGCGGTGGCAAGAGCCTGCTGGAAATGCGTCGCCTGACACCGGATGCCGCCATCCTGTCGCCTGGCATCATCGACAGCACGGCAGTAGCCCGCCCGGACGAAGAGTTCTTCGGCCCCTTGCTGCAAGTGATCCGCTATGCCGATTTTGATGAAGCCATCGCCATTGCCAATGACACCCGTTTTGGCCTGGCCGGTGGAGTGCTGTCGGACAGCCGTGCGCTGTATGAGCGCTATCTGCTGGAAAGCCGTGCCGGTGTAGTCAACTGGAACAAGCCCCTGACCGGGGCCTCCAGTGCCGCGCCGTTCGGTGGTATCGGAGCTTCTGGTAATCATCGTCCCAGCGCCTATTACGCCGCTGATTATTGTGCCTACCCGGTGGCTTCGCTGGAATGTGACAGCCTGACCGTGCCTGCTCAACTTTCTCCGGGGATTACACTGTGAACGCCTATGAAGTGAATTTTGACGGCCTGGTTGGCCCGACCCACAATTACAGCGGCCTGTCCTTTGGTAATGTAGCCTCCACCAGCAATACCAAGGCGCTCGCCAACCCCCGGCTGGCGGCCAAGCAAGGCCTGGCCAAGATGAAGGCGCTGCACGACCTGGGCTTCAAACAGGGCGTACTGGCTCCGCACGAGCGCCCGGATGTGGCCAGCCTGCGCCGGTTGGGTTTTTCCGGTACGGATGGCGAAGTGGTGGCCCGCGCCGCCAAGGAAGCACCGGCCATTCTGGCGGCAGCCTCGTCCGCGTCCTGCATGTGGACAGCCAATGCGGCTACGGTCAGCCCTTCTGGCGATACGGCAGACCGGCGGGTGCACTTTACTCCGGCTAATCTGAACAACAAATTCCACCGCTCCATCGAGCATCCGACCACCCGTCGCCTGCTGCAAGCGATGTTTGCTGACGAGCAGCGCTTCATGGTGCATGAGGCGCTGCCGGCGCAAATGCACTTTGGTGATGAGGGCGCGGCCAATCATACCCGCTTCTGTGCGGAATACGATGGTGCCGGGGTCGAGTTCTTCGTGTTCGGTGCGGCAGCCTTTGATGGCCGCTATCCGGCACCGCAGCGCTTTCCCGCCCGCCAGACGCTGGAAGCCTGCCAGGCGGTGGCCCGGCTGCACGGCCTGTCCGAATCGGGTGTGGTGTATGCCCAGCAAGATCCAGCCACCATCGATGCTGGCGTCTTCCATAACGATGTGATCTCGGTGGGCAACCGCAATGTGCTGTTCCACCACGAGAAGTCTTTCCTCGACCAGCCGCGGGTGTTGGAAGAGCTATCACGCAAGCTGGCGGCAGTCGGTGGTCATTTCGTTTCGGTTGAGGTGCCGGATGCTGAAGTGAGCGTGGCCGAGGCGGTAAAAAGCTATCTCTTCAACAGCCAACTGCTGTCCAAGTCAGATGGCAGCATGATCATCGTGGTGCCGGAAGAGTGCCGCAATGTCGAACGCGTGTGGAGCTATCTGCACAAAATGATAGGTAGCGGCGGCCCGATCAATGAAATCCGTGTCTTCGACCTGAAACAGTCGATGCAGAATGGCGGCGGCCCGGCTTGCCTGCGCTTGCGCGTGGCCTTGTCGAGCAGCGAGATTGCTGCCGTCAATCAGGGCGTAATGATGAGCGAGCAGTTGTTCCTGACCTTGAATGGCTGGGTAGAGCGGCATTATCGCGACCGCCTGGGCGGGGATGATCTGGCCGATCCGTCCTTGCTGAACGAGTGCCGTGGTGCGCTGGACGAACTGACGCAGATTCTGCATCTGGGTTCGGTCTATCCCTTCCAGCAAGTTTAGCTGGCGGGGTGGCAGGCTTATCGCCAGCTTACTGATGCATAAAGCCACCTGCGGGTGGCTTTATGCATGGTGGCGGCGAGTGCGGAGATGCGCGGTGGCTGCTAGCCAGCAGGCAGCAGCGGTGCATGCAGGATTCTTTTTTGGGGCGTCCACGATATTTCTGCCGCATTATGGGGCGGGGTAGGGCTTTTTCAGCGCAAAAATCTGGCCCGAGTTTTGCTCTAGGGGGACATGGAGTGGGTTTTATCGGGATTGATTCATCAGGATACGTGCGCAGCCATGAGAATTTTCTCGTCAGCTATGCCTTAGTGTAATGCTTTGGATTGTATCCCGAAGATTGTATACATTCGAATGGCTGCGAAAATTCTATGTTCACTTTGGAATGCGAATGAACATATCTTTTCGTAAACGAAAAATATCAAGGGGAAACATGTCAAAAATGTGAAAATGCATGCTTGGGCAGGTGTGACGCAGCGTAGCGAAGATATCCAATTTTATCTTGCTGCAGCGCAGCGTTATTGTCTGAAAAAACTCAATAAAATCAACAACATGCAAAGTTTTTAAATGATTTGCTTTTTAGCTGTTTTTTGCCGGTTTTTAAGATTGACAGTCGATTGAATCCACACGCATAATCCGTGCGGCTGTCAGACAGAAACCAGAAAAATGGTTCAATACGACAGGCTATACAACTACAGGTGGCATAAGAAGAGGGTAAGCCCTACAAGCTGCTGGGTCGTTTAATCAAAGGAGATCTCCCACGTGGACATTTTTATCCAACAGATCCTCAATGGTCTGGTACTTGGTAGTATCTATGCGCTGATCGCGCTGGGTTACACCATGGTGTACGGGATCATGGGGCTCATCAACTTCGCCCATGGCGAAGTCGTGATGTTTGGTGCCATGGTATGTATTACCGTTGTCTCTATGCTGACGCATTCCGGTGTAGACCTGCCGGGCTGGGCAATCGTACTGATCGGTACACTGGTCGCCATTCCGGCATGTGCCTTGCTGGGCTTCGTCATTGAGCGGGTGGCCTACCGTCCGCTGCGTGGCGCACAACGTCTGGCCCCGCTGATTACCGCAATCGGCCTGTCCATCACGCTGCAGCAGGTGG
This sequence comes from Aquitalea aquatica, assembly GCF_013911085.1. GTDB lineage: Bacteria > Pseudomonadota > Gammaproteobacteria > Burkholderiales > Chromobacteriaceae > Aquitalea > Aquitalea aquatica. Next base: position 34,232 of record NZ_JACERN010000040.1, on the reverse strand, counting down.
CCATCCTGATCTGGGGCCGCAACTACATTCCTTTCCCTGACCTTCTCAATTCCGACACCGTCAGTATCATGGGTGCCAGCATCACCAAGTTGCAGGTCATGATCGTGGTGCTGTGCGTGGTATTGATGGCGGGCTTGCTGGTGATGGTTGAAAAAACCAAGCTGGGCCGTGCCATGCGTGCCACCAGTCAGAATCCGACTGTGGCTGGCCTGATGGGTGTCAATGTCAACACCATCATCTCCGCCACCTTCATGCTGGGTTCTGGCCTGGGCGCGATTGCCGGTGTGATGGTAGCAACCAACTATTCGCAAGCTCACTACTATATGGGCTTCATGATCGGCCTGAAGGCATTTACCGCTGCGGTGCTGGGTGGTATTGGTAACCTGGGTGGTGCGGTAGCTGGTGGCATTCTGCTGGGCATCATCGAAAGCCTGGGTGCTGGCTATATCGGTCAGCTGACCGGCGGCTTCCTGGGTTCCAACTACCAGGACATCTTTGCCTTCATGGTGCTGATTCTGGTGCTGATTTTCCGTCCGTCCGGCTTGCTGGGCGAAAAGATGGCTGACCGTGCCTGATCTGGGGGAGAAATAATATGACCAAGGCACTCGATTCCAAAAAACTCGGGCTGTTTATTGCCTGCGGTATTGCCCTGTGTGTCCTGCCGTTTGTGGTAGGTGGTGCACTGGGTAATTCCTGGGTACGTATCGTCGACTTTGCGCTGCTGTACGTGATGCTGGCACTGGGCCTTAATATCGTGGTGGGCTTTGCCGGTCTGCTCGACTTGGGCTTCATCGCCTTCTACGCAGTGGGTGCTTACACTTATGCACTGCTGAGTTCGCCGCACTTCGGCATTCACTGGCCGTTCTATGTCACCATTCCGTTGGGCGCGCTGTTTGCTGCCTTCTTCGGGGTTCTGCTCGGTACCCCGGTGCTGCGCCTGAAGGGTGACTATCTGGCCATCGTGACGCTGGGCTTTGGTGAAATCGTCCGTATTTTCATGAACAACCTGAATGCGCCGATCAATATCACCAACGGCCCGCAAGGTATCAACCTGATCGACCCCATCCATGTGGCGGGTGTCGATCTGGGTACCCCGATCAGCCTGTTCGGCCTGAATCTGCCGCCGGTTTACCTGTACTACTATCTGTTCCTGGCGCTGACCGTGCTGGTGGTGATCATGGCTTCCCGCCTGCAGCACTCCCGTATCGGCCGTGCCTGGGTGGCACTGCGTGAAGACCAGGTGGCGGCTTCCGCCATGGGTATCAACATTCGCAACATCAAGCTGCTGGCCTTTGCACTGGGCGCGCTGTCTGGTGGTGTAGCTGGTGGCCTGTTTTCTGCCTTTCAGGGTTTTGTCTCGCCGGAATCCTTCAGCTTGCTGGAGTCCATCATGATCCTGGCCATGATTGTTCTGGGCGGCATGGGTAATATCGCCGGTGTGATCCTGGGTGCTGTCGTGCTGACCATTGCGCCGGAAATCCTGCGTGATGTGATTGGCCCGCTGCAGATGAAGACCATGGGTCGCATGCTGATCGATCCGGAAAATGCCCGCATGCTGCTGTTCGGCATTGCCATGGTGGTGATGATGCTGGTTCGTCCGGAAGGCATGCTGCCGTCCAAACGCCGCAAGGCTGAGTTCAAGGACGCCAAAGACGCGGCGGCGCAGAAAGGTTAAGTCATGGCTGAAGTACTGCTGAAAATCGAAGGCATCAACAAGCGTTTTGGTGGCTTGCACGCGCTGAGCGGTGTCGGCCTCACCATCAACAAGGGTGAGATCTACGGCCTGATCGGTCCGAACGGCGCCGGCAAGACTACTCTGTTCAACGTACTGACCGGGTTGTATGTACCTGACGAAGGCTCCTTCACCTTCGATGGCAAGAACCTGTTCCAGGCCAAGCCGCATATCGTGGTGGAAGCCGGTATTGCCCGTACCTTCCAGAACATTCGCCTGTTTGCGGAAATGACTGCGCTGGAAAACGTGATGGTGGGTCGCCACATCCGTTCCAAGGCCGGTGCGCTGGGCGCGGTATTGCGAGATCGCCGTACCCGTGCCGAAGAACAGTCGATTGCCGACAAGGCTTGGGAACTGCTGGAGTATGTCGGCATTGCCGATGTGGCCAACGAGCGTGCCCGCAACCTGTCCTACGGCCACCAGCGCCGTCTGGAAATTGCCCGTGCGCTGGCTACCGAGCCCAAGCTGCTGGCACTGGACGAACCGGCTGCCGGTATGAACCCGCGCGAAACCGAGTCGCTCAAGGATCTGATGAGCAAGATTGCCAAGAGCGGCACCACGGTTTTGCTGATTGAACACGACGTCAAGCTCATGATGGGCCTGTGTGACCGTATCGCGGTGCTGGACTACGGCAAGAAAATTGCTGAAGGCATCCCGGAAGAAGTACGCAGAAACCCGAAAGTGATTGAGGCTTATTTGGGAGCGGCACACGCATGAGTCTCTTAGAAGTTAAAAACCTGCAAGTGGCCTACGGCGGCATTCAGGCTGTCAAAGGGATCGATTTCCATATTGACCAGGGCGAACTGGTGACCCTGATCGGTGCCAACGGTGCCGGCAAGACCACCACCCTGAAAACCCTGATCGGCATGGTCAAGCCTTCCGGTGGCAGCATCAGCTACGATGGCAAGCTCAACGGAACCATTCCCTCCTACGACTATGTGCGTCATGGCCTGGTGATGGTGCCGGAAGGTCGCGGCATTTTCAGCAAGCTGACGGTGGAAGAAAACCTGCAAATGGGTGCCTACTACCGCAATGATACCGCTGCCATCCAAAGCGAAATCGAACGCGTATACGAGCTGTTCCCGCGTCTGAAAGAGCGTTTCAAGCAGCTGGCCGGCACCCTGTCCGGCGGTGAGCAGCAAATGGTGGCCATGGGCCGTGCCATGCTGTCCAAGCCCAAGCTTTTGCTGCTGGACGAGCCGTCCATGGGTCTGGCACCGATCATCGTGGAAAAGATTTTCGAAATCATCCAGATGATTGCCAAGGAAGGTGTGACCATGCTGCTGGTAGAGCAGAACGCCAAACTGGCACTGGAAGTGTCCCAGCGCGGTTATGTGATGGAAAGCGGCCGTATCACCATGGGTGGCCCGGCGCGCGAACTGCTCGACGACGAACGCGTGCGTAACGCCTACCTCGGCGAGTAAGCAAACGAGTCTTCAATGACAGCAACGATTAGCCCCGAAGTACTGGTCCACCAGCTCTTCGGGGCCTTTTTATTGCCGCCGCTGCTATTCATCCTACCGCTACTGGCCGGCGCGCTGCTATTGCGCCCGCGCCCGGTCGTCGGCTGGCTGCTGCTGCTGGGCGGCCTGTTTCTGGCCTATGGCCTGTCCATCCCCCGCACGGCCATGTGGCTGAGTGCCGGGCTCGAACAGTATCCGCCGATCACACAGGCACAATTACAGCAGGCTCAGGCCATCGTGGTACTGGGGGGCGGCAAGAAGCCGGCACCCGAGTACGGCCGTAATGAACCTGCAGCCGACACCCTCAGCCGTCTGCGCTATGCCGCCTGGCTGGCCCGTCGCAGCCAGTTACCGCTGCTGGTGACCGGCGGTTCCCCGCTGGGCGGCGAGCCGGAAGGCGAGGTCATGGCACGTACCCTGCAGCAGGACTACGGCCTGCCGGTACGCTGGGTAGAGATGCAGTCCAACACCACGCTGGAAAATGCCCGCTTCAGTGCCCGCCTGCTGAAAAAGGATGGCATCGGGCGTATCGTGCTGGTGAGCCAGGGCTGGCATCTGCGCCGTGCCTTGCCATTTTTTACTGCCGAAGGCTTGCAAGTGTTACCCGCACCCACCGGCTTTGTCCGCTATGATGGCGGAGGACTAGCCTGGTATCTGCCTACCGGGCGGGCCATGCAGGAATGCCACTCTGCCTTGCGCGAGTGGCTGGGGATTTTTTTCTACAAGGCGCGCGGCTGGCTGCATGGCCTAGCGGATCAGCCCGCTGCGCAGCCCTGATTTGACGAGGTGAGTGCGTGAAAATCGGTGCCATCATCATTGGTGACGAACTGCTGTCCGGCAAGCGTCAGGACAAGCATCTGCAAGCCTTGATCCGTATTCTGGCGGCACGCGGCCTGAGCCTGGCATGGGCTGACTATGTCGGGGATGATCCGGCCCGCATCCGTGCCACGCTGGAGCGTGCTTTTGCCGGTGGCGATGTGGTGTTCAGCTTTGGCGGCATCGGGGCGACGCCAGACGATCACACCCGCGCTTGCGCGGCCCAGGCCTTGGGTCTGGAACTGGAGGTCCACCCGGAGGCGGGTGCGCTGATCGAGGCGCGCTTTGGTGCGGATGCCTATCCGCACCGCATCAATATGGCGAAGTTTCCGCAGGGCAGCCACATCATCCCTAACCCGGTGAACCAGATTGCCGGTTTCTCGCATGGCGATGTGCATTTCGTGCCGGGCTTCCCGGCCATGGCCTGGCCGATGATCGAATGGGTGCTGGATGAACAGTACCGTCATCTGTTCAATGACAGCCCGGACGTGGAAGCCGGGGTGATTGCGCTGAATGCGCGCGAGGGTGACCTGATTACCCTGATGCAGGATTTCAGCCAGCGCTATCCTGCCCTCAAGCTGTCCAGCCTGCCCAGTTTTGGCAATGACACCATCCCGCAGATGCATATCGACTTCGGCTTTACCGGCCAGCGCCAGCTGGTGGACATTGCTGTCACGGAATGGCGCAAGGCGTTGACGGCGGCGGGCTATACCTTGCAGGAACGCGTTTGAGCTGGTGAGCGACACCACTAAAAAAGGGGCTTTATGCCCCTTTTTGTTTTTGCTGGACCTGGCTGATCAGCGCCCGGTTTTCAACTGCGTCCACAAGCGGTTTTGCAGGCGCATGATATCGGCCGGCAGTGGCTCCAGCAGGAATAGCTTGTTGATGAGCGCTGCTGGTGGGTAGATGGCCGGGTCGTTGGCAATCTCCGGTTTCACGAACTTGCGCGCTGCGGCATTGGCGGTGGGGTAGAACACGGTATTGGTGATGCCGGCATTCACTTGCGGGGTCTGCATGTAGTTGATCCATTGCAGGGCGGAATCGACATTCTTGGCCCCCTTGGGAATCACCATCACGTCAAACCACAGCGGGGCACCGGTTTTGGGAATGTAATAAGCCAGTTGATAAGGGCGTTTGGCCTCGGTCGCGCGCGTCTTGGCGATCACCACGTCACCCGAGTAGCCCAGCACCATGCAGATGTCGCCATTGGCCAGCTCGTTGATATAGCCGGAGGAGCTGAAGCGCTTGATATAGGGGCGGATCTTTTGCAGGGTCTGGAAGGCAGCCTGGTAGTCGGCCGGGTTGCGGCTGCTGGGAGACTTGCCCAGGTAGTGCAGGGTGGTGGCAAACACCGCCTTGGCATCGTCCAGCACCGAAATGCCGCAGCCTTTCAGTTTCGCCGCTTTTTGCGGGTTGAACAGATTGTCCCAGTCGTCCAGCGCGGTGTCCTTGCCCAATAGCGGCTGCACCTTGGTCAGGTTGTAGCCCAGGCCGTCGGTGCCGTAGGCCCAGGGTACGCCGTACAGATTGCCCGGGTCGGCGCCGGCTATCTTGGCCATCAGTGCCGGGTCCAGGTTGCGCAGATTGGGTAGCTTGCTCTTGTCCAGCTTCTGGAAGGCCCCGGCCTGGATTTGCTTGGCCATAAAGTCCGAGGTGGGGGTGACGATGTCGTAGCCGGAGCTGCCGGTCAGCAGCTTGGATTGCAGGGTTTCATTGCTGTCGTAGTTGTCGTAGCGCACCTTGATGCTGGTCTGTTTTTCAAAGCCGGGGATGGTGTCCTTGGCGATGTAGTCGGACCAGTTGTAGACATTCAGCACCCCGGCGGCGCTGGATGCCTGGCTGGCGGCGGCCAGCAGCAGGGCGGAGGCAAGCAGTTTTCTGGTTTTCATGGCTGTTTTCCTGAGCGGTTGAATACGTCGTCATGAAGGCCATTGGACTAGCTGCCAAGCGCTAGGTTTCCGCCACCGTGTTGCAACAGGTCGAATGGCCCTGAGGCGAGAAGTACAGGCATGAAAAAGCCCGGCAGTAGGCCAGGCAGGGACAGACAAGAAAACGGCTTCAGTCTTGCGGGTGGAAATATTGCAGGATGCTGGAAAAATCCAGCTGACCGTGACCGGCTGCTGCATGGCTTTCGTACAGATTGCGCGCCAGCGTGCCCAGCGGCGTGGCGGCATGGCTGTCCAGCGCGGTGGTTTCGGCCAGGCCCAGGTCTTTCAGCATCAGTGCGGTCATGAAACCACCGCTATAGCCACGGCTGGCTGGTGCGCTTTCCATCACCCCCGGCCACGGGTTGTATAGCTCCAGCGCCCAGTTGCGGCCAGAGCTTTTGCTCATGATGTCCGACAGGACTTTCGGGTCCAGCCCGTTTTTCACCCCCAGCGCCAGCGCTTCGGCAGTGCCCGCCATCAGAATGCCCAGCAGCATGTTGTTGCAGATTTTCGCCGTCTGGCCCGCGCCGTTGCCGCCAGCGTGGAAGATGTTCTTGCCCATAGCCTCCAGCAGCGGGCGTGCTTCGGCCAGGTCTGTCTCGGCTCCGCCAACGATGAAAGTGAGCGTGCCGGCAGCGGCCCCGGCAGTACCACCGGACACCGGCGCATCCAGCATGCGCAGGCCAGCTGCAGCGGCAGCATCGGCCACCTTGCGCGCATCGCTGGCGGCAATGGTGCTGCAGTCAATCACCAGCGTACCCTTGGGCAGGCTGGCAAATAGCCCTTGCTCGCCCAGATACAGCGCCTGTACATGCTTGCCGGCCGGCAGCATGGAAATCACCACGCTGGCCCCTTGCACGGCATCCAGCGCGCTGCTGGCGGCACGGGCACCGGCTGCTTGCAGCCTGGCCAGTGCCTCGGCTGATAAATCGAAAGCGGCAACGCTAAAACCCTTGGCCACCAGATTGAGCGCCATTGGCCCGCCCATATTGCCCAGGCCGATGAAGGCGATGTGTGTCATTGCGTCTCTCCTCTTTTCTTGTACTTAAGGCAGCGAGGCCAAAGGGTGCTGATCGGCCGGCCACGGTGCCACAAAGTGGTTGTCCACCCAGTCCTGCGGGATGTCGGCCAGTTGGCGGTAGTGCCATTGCGGCTGCCTGTCCTTGTCCACCAGCAGCGCGCGCACGCCTTCACGGAAGTCCGGTTTGTGGCAGAAGTTGAGCGACAGGATCAGCTCCATGCGCAGCGCTTCGGCCAGTGACAGATGGCGGGCGCGCTGGAAGATTTCCCAGGTCACGGCGGCGGACACCGGGCAGCCGTGGCAGAAGTTTTTCGCCGCACTGGCCAGCCAGTCGTTGTCGAACTGCTGCGTGCTCAGGCTGTCGGCCACGCTGGCCAGATCGCCCTGGGTCATCAGTTGATGGATGGTCAGCAGGTTGGGCAGCACATTGGATGGTGGCAGGCTGCTGCGCGCCGCTTGTTCCAGCTGGCTGAGCAGGGCGGAAACCTGGGCGTTTCGGGTGGCTGCATCGGCATCCCAGTATTGTTGTTGCAACTGCTCCAGCAGCTGCGGCCAGGCATCGCTGGCCAGCACGTGGTCGGCCAGATTGCAGATCAGCGCATCGTGCGCATTGAGCGGCGCGCCGGTCAGGCCGAGGAACAGGCCGACGCGGGCGGGCATGCGTTGCAGAAACCAGCTGCCGGCCACATCCGGATACAGGCCGATGGTGATTTCCGGCATGGCAATGCGGGTGGCGCTGGTGGCCACGCGGTGGCTGGCTCCGGCCATCAGCCCCAGCCCGCCACCCATCACGATGCCGTGACCCCATACGATGAGAGGCTTGGCATAGCAGTGGATGTGGTAGTCCAGCGTGTATTCTTCGCGGAAGAAGTCTAGCGCCTGCGGCTGTGGGTGGCTGTCGTCGCTCAGCAGCGCATCCCGTAGGGCGCGCACATCGCCACCGGCGCAGAAGGCTTTCTCCCCGGCACCGCGCAGCAGTACGGCGGCGATGTCCGGGTCGGCTTCCCAGCTGGCCAGCTGTGGCTGCAGCAGACGAATCATCTCCAGCGTCAGCGCGTTCAGCGACTTTTCGCTGTTGAGGGTGGCAATGCCGAGGCGCTTGCCATCGGCACAGCGGCATTCTTCAAACAACACGGCATCGTGCATGGCGGCTCCTGTCAGCGGTTGTGCCATTGCGGGCTGCGCTTGGCCAGAAAGGCCTGCACACCTTCCTGCTGGTCGGCGGTGTCGAACAGCTTGATGAACTGCTCACGCTCGTGAATCAGGTTATAGCCGGGCGGCTCGATGCGTGCGCGCTGTACCAGCTGCTTGCACACCTTGACCGAGGAGGGCGACTGGCGTGCCACTTTTTCCGCCAGCTTGAGCGCGGCTTCCAGCGCCTGGCCCTGGCCGACCACTTCTTCTACCAGGCCGATGCGCTCGGCGGTGTCGGCATCCACCCGCTCGCCACACAGAATCATGCGCTTGGCCCAGCCTTCGCCCACCAGCCACGGCAGCTGCTGGGTACCGCCGGCGCAGGGCAGCAGGCCGACCGCAGCTTCCGGCAGCGCCATTTGTGCCTGCACTTCGGCAATGCGGATGTCGCAGGCCAGCGCGCATTCCAGCCCGCCACCCATGGCATAGCCGTTGATGGCGGCAATGCTGACGCCGCGGAAGGCCGCCAGCGCCTCGAAGGCTTCGCCGAACAGCATGGTCATTTCGGTGGCCACCAGCTTGTTGCCGTCGGCAAACAGGTTGAGGTCGGCCCCGGCGGAAAAGAACTTGCTGCCGCTGCCGGTGATCACCAGTGCGTAGATGTTGTCGTCCGCGTTCAGGTCTGCCACCAATTGCTTGAGCGCGTTCAGGCTGGCGCGGTTCCAGGTATTGGCTGGCGGGTTGTCGATGGTGACCTGGGCGGTGTGGCCGATGAGGTTCACGTCCAGATGAGCGTAAGTATTCATGTGGCTGCCTTTGAATGTGGTTCAGTCTGTATTTGCTAATCGCGACCTCTACTCAGCGCGGTTAACAAAATAGCGTAGCGTGCCGGGTCTTAGCGCAGGTTTTCCAGCGCGCCGTCCTTCAGCAACTGTCGGGCGACGATCATGCGCATCACCTCGTTGGTGCCTTCCAGGATCTGGTGCACGCGGGCATCGCGTACATGGCGTTCCAGTGGGAAGTCCTTCAGATAGCCATAGCCGCCAAACAGCTGCAAGGCATTATTGGCGACATTGAATGACAGATCGGTGGCAAAGCGCTTGGCCATGGCGCAGTAGGCGCTGGCGTCGGTGCTGCCGCTGTCCAGCTTGAACGCTGCCAGACGTACCATCTGGCGGGCGGCTACCAGCTCGGTCAGCATGTCGGCTAGGCGGAATTGCACGGTCTGGAAGTCGGCCAGTGGCTGGCCAAACTGTTGCCGCTCCTGCACATAGCGCTGGGCGGCATTCAGTGCGGCCTGGGCGGTGCCAACCGCGCAGGTGGCGATATTGATGCGGCCGCCATCCAGCCCCTTCATGGCATAGGTAAAACCCATGCCTTCCTCGCCCAGCAGGTTGCCTGCCGGAATTTCGACATTGTCGAAAGTGATGGCGCGGGTAGGCTGGCTGTTCCAGCCCATTTTCTTTTCCTTCTTGCCGTACTGCACGCCGGGCGCATTGGCGGGCAGCACAAAGGCCGATACACCCTTGGGGCCGGGGCCGCCGGTACGGGCCATCACCACCAGCACATCGGTGCTGCCCGCGCCGGAGATGAACATCTTGCTGCCATTCAGCACATAGACTTCGCCCTGTTTGTCGGCGCGGGTCTTGAGCGAGGCCGCATCGGAGCCGGCACCCGGCTCGGTCAGGCAATAGCTGCCCAAGAGCTCGCCGCTGACCATGCGCGGCACCCATTCCCCGGCCAGCGTGGCGCTGCCGAAGCTGGCAATCATCCAGCTCACCATATTGTGGATGGTGAGATAGGCGGCGGTGGAGGTGCAGCCGGCGGCCAGTTCTTCAAACACGATGGCTGAATCCAGCCGCGACAGTCCCAGCCCACCGTAGCTTTCCGGGGTGTACAGGCCAAGAAAGCCCATGTCGCCGGCTTCGCGGATGGTATCCAGCGGAAAGGTTTCTTCCAGGTCCCATTCGGCGGCAAACGGTGCCAGACGGCTGACGGCAAAGTCGCGCGCGCTGTCTTGGAAGGCCAGTTGCTGTTCGTTGAGTGCAAAGTCCATGTCGGTTTCTCCTCTTGCAGCAGCCGGGCCGGTGGGGGAGAGCGGCCTGCTGCTGTCTTGTTTTATCTGACGTGAATCGGTCTGCCTTGATCAGCGCAACTCAGCGCAGCGAAATGGTGGTGTGCACCTTGCCGCTGCTGGCCTCGTCGTCGAACCAGCGGCTGGTGACGGTTTTGGTCTGGGTGTAAAACAGGATGACCTGCTTGCCGTAGGGGCCGAGGTCGCCCAGCTTGGAGCCGCGCGAGCCGGTAAAGCTGAACAGTGGCACCGGCACCGGAATCGGCACATTGATGCCGACCTGACCGACATCGATGTCTTCTTGGAAGCGCCGTGCCGCTGCCCCGCTCTGGGTGAAGATGGCGGTGCCGTTGCCATTGGGGTTGGCATTGATGATGGCAATGGCCTCTTCCAGCGTGTCCACGGCCAGCAGGCACAGCACCGGGCCGAAGATTTCCTGCTGATAGATGGCCATGTCGGTGCTAACGCCCGAGAAAATGCTGGGGCCGACAAAGTTGCCGTCCGGGTAGCCATCCACTTGCACTTCCCGGCCATCCAGCTCCAGCACCGCGCCTTCAGCCACGCCCTTGGCAATTAAGGTAGTCACCCGCTCACGGGCCGCGCAGGAAATCAGCGGGCCCAGGTCCGGATTGTCCTTGCCTGCGCCCACGCGCAGGGACTTGGCCTTGGCCACCAGGTCTGGAATCCAGTTGCGCGCTTCACCCACCAGCACCGCCACGCTCAGCGCCATGCAGCGCTGGCCTGCTGCGCCGAATGCCGCGCCGGTCAGCTGGTTCAGCGCCTGTTCCTTGTTGGCATCCGGCAGCACGATGGCGTGGTTCTTGGCTCCCATCATGCATTGCACACGTTTGCCGGCCAGGCTGGCGCGGTTGTAGACGTGGGTGCCGACGCGGCTGGAGCCGACAAAAGAGATGGCCTTGATATCCGGGTGGTCGCAAATGGCATTCACCACCGCTTCGCCGCCATGCACCACATTCAGTACCCCAGCCGGGATGCCAGCCTGCAAGGCCAGTTCCACCAGTCGCATGGTCACCATCGGGTCCTGTTCGGACGGTTTCAGTACAAAGGTATTGCCGGTGGAAATGGCCATCGGGAACATCCACAGCGGAATCATGGCCGGGAAGTTGAAGGGGGTGATGCCGGCACACACGCCCAGTGGCTGTTGCACGGTGTAAGTATCCACGCCTCCGGCCACGTTTTCGGCGTATTCACCCAGTTGCAGATTGCCAATGCTGGCGGCGTGTTCCACCACTTCCAGACCACGGAAGATATCGCCCTCGGCATCGGCCAGGGTTTTGCCCTGTTCTGCCGTCAGCAGGGAGGCCAGTTCCTTCATGTGCTCGCGGATCAGTTGCTGGTACTTGAGGAAAATCCGCGCGCGGCTGCCGATGGGGGTTTTCTTCCAGCTGGCGAAGGCTGTCTTGGCGCTGGCGACAGCGGCTTGCACTTCTTCTGCGGTGGCCATCGGCACCCGTGCCAGCACTTCTTGCGTGGCCGGGTTGATGATGTCGCGCCACTGTTGACTGTGCGATTCGACAAATTCACCGTTGATCAACAGCTTGACGCTGGGAACAGCCTGTTTCATCTGCAACTCTCCTGTGCTTGGCGGCGTGTGTGCCGTCTTGGTATGTCAGTCGTAGTGATAAAAACCCTTGCCGCTCTTGCGGCCCAGCTGCCCGGCCGCCACCAGCTGTACCAGCAGCGGGCAGGCGCGGTATTTGCTGTCACGAAACTCGGTATGCAGGATGTCCATGATGGACAGGCAGGTATCGAGGCCAATCAGGTCGGCCAGCGCTAGTGGGCCGATGGGGTGGTTCATGCCCAGCTTCATCACGGTGTCGATGTCTTCCGCCGTGGCCAGGTTTTCGAACAGGGCAAAGGCGGCTTCGTTGATCATCGGCATCAGGATGCGGTTGGAAACAAAGCCCGGGCCGTCTTTTACCGTCACCGGGGTTTTGCCCAGTGCCACCGCCAGCTCGAATACCTTCTGGTAGGTGTGGTCGGCGGTCTGGATGGCGCGGATGATTTCCACCAGCTGCATCAAGGGCACCGGGTTCATGAAATGCATGCCCACCACGCGTTCCGGCTGGGGCACCCAGGCGGCAATGCGGGTGAGCGAGATGGACGAGGTGTTGGTGGCCAGAATGGCATCCGGCCGCACCACGCTGCCCAGCTCGCGGAAGATGGACTCCTTGATCGCCGGGTTTTCGGTGGCGGCTTCCACCACCAGGTCGCGGTCGGCCAGCTCGGCCAGCAGGGTGGTGGGGTGGATGCGCGCCAGAATGCCGGCGATGTCCGCTTCGGCAATACTGCCTTTCTTGGCCATGCGCGCCAAGCTGTTGCGGATGGCGGCCAGCCCCTTGTGCAGGGCAGGTTCACTGACGTCGGCCAGTTTCACGTCAAAGCCATGCATGGCGAAAACCTGGGCAATGCCGTTGCCCATGGTGCCGGCACCGACGACGGCGATGTTGAGGATGCTCATCTGTGCTTCTCCTGCGTTGTTTTTATCACAATAACTTGACGTTTACGTCAACGTCAATCAACAATCAGCCATCAGGGAAGAGAAAGCAGGGCAGTGGCGCATTCCGCCCTTGTCCACGGCTTTATGCAGGGCCAAAACAACAACAGGGAAGCGGCAGATGGCCGAACATACTTTTAGCATCAGCGAGCTGGCGCGCGAATTTGATGTCACCACGCGCACCATCCGCTTTTACGAAGACCAGGGTTTGCTGGAACCGCAGCGGGCAGGGCAGCGCCGCATCTACAGCCGGCGCGACCGGGTGCGGCTGATGTTGATTTTGCGTGGCAAGCGCATCGGCCTGTCCTTGCTGGAAATCCGCGAGCTGTTTGATTTGTACGATGCCGCCAGCAACGACGAACCGCAGCTGCGCGAATTCATCCGCATCCTCAGCCGCAAGGAACAGCAATTGCAGGAACAACTGGATGACATCAGGGTGGTGCTGGGCGAGATCGGCCAGATCCGCAGCCAGTGCGAGAAGGCACTGGGCAAACAGGCATCTTGAAGACAGAAGACATTAGCCGGGCAAGCAAGCCTTTCAGGAAGGAAAACGCAGATGCAACAGCAAGAGTCGATTGTGATTGTGGGCATGGCCCGCACCGCCATGGGCGGTTTTCAGGGCATGTTTGCCGGGCAGAGCGCCAGCCAGCTGGGTGCTGCAGCCATTCGTACCGCGGTGGAGCGGGCGGGTGTGGCTGCCGAGGATGTCGAAGAAGTGATCATGGGCTGCGTGCTGCCCGCCGGCCAGGGTCAGGCCCCGGCCCGTCAGGCCGCGCTGGGCGCCGGCCTGCCGCTGGCCGCTGGCTGCACCACCATCAACAAGATGTGCGGCTCTGGCATGAAAGCCGCCATGCTGGCGCACGACCTGCTGCTGGCCGGTTCAGCCCGCGTGATGGTGGCTGGCGGTATGGAGAGCATGAGCAATTCGCCCTATCTGATTCCCAAGGCGCGCGGCGGCCTGCGACTGGGGCATGGCGAGATCAAGGACCACATGTTCCTGGACGGGCTGGAAGATGCCTACGACAAGGGCAAGCTGATGGGAGTGTTTGCCGAAAACTGTGCTGGTGAGTATGGTTTCAGCCGCGAGGCGCAGGACGCCTTTGCCATCGCCTCGCTCACTCGTGCACAGGAGGCGATTGCCGCTGGACGCTTCCGCGAGGAAATCACCCCGGTGGTGGTGACGGGAAAAACCGGCGAGCAGGCGCTGGATATCGACGAGCAGCCACTCAAGGCCCGCCTCGACAAGATTGCCAGCCTCAAGCCAGCGTTCAGCAAGGACGGCACGGTGACCGCAGCCAATTCCAGCTCCATTTCCGATGGTGCCGCTGCGCTGGTGTTGATGACCGAAAGTGAAGCCGAACGCCGTGGGCTCCAACCGCTGGCGCGGCTGCTGGCCCATGCCACCCATGCGCAGGAACCGGGGCTGTTTACCACTGCGCCGGTGGGGGCCATCCGCAAGCTGCTGGCCAAAACGGGCTGGACGGTGGGCGATGTCGACCTGTTCGAAATCAACGAAGCTTTTGCCGTGGTCACCATGGCGGCCATGCATGATCTGCAACTACCGCATGCCAAGGTGAATGTGCATGGTGGTGCCTGCGCGCTGGGCCACCCCATCGGCGCATCCGGAGCGCGGGTGATGGTGACGTTGCTGTCGGCTCTGCGTCAGCATAGTGGCAAGCGTGGTGTGGCCAGCCTGTGCATCGGTGGTGGCGAGGCCACGGCGGTGGCGCTTGAACTGCTATAAACCATCGGTACCGGAGAAAATAAAAAAGCGCCGTTCAGGCGCTTTTTTATTACATAGAGAGAGGACCCGGTGGATCAGACGTGCTGTTCCGGCTCAACGCAAGGCTGGTTGGCTGCCTCATCTTCTAGCGGGTAGTTTTCCGGGCGCAGCCAGTGCTGGAACAGGGTAAAGCCCACCGCCAGCAGGGTGGGGCCGATGAACAGGCCCAGCAGGCCCCAGGCCAGCAGGCCGCCGATCACCCCCATGAAAATGATGGACAGCGGCATTTGCGCGCCCTGGCTGATCAGCAGCGGCTTGAGCACGTTGTCGATGGTGTTGACCAGCAGGAAACCCCACACCAGCAGGAAGATGCCCAGCCCGGTCTGGCCGGTGTAGAACACCCACAGCGCAGCCGGCAGCCAGATCAGCAGCGTGGGCAGCTGGGCTACGGCCACGATGAAGCAGAGAAAGCCCAGTACCAGCGCACCGGGCACCCCGGCAATCAGCAGGCCGATCACGCACAGCACGGTCTGCGCCAGGGCGGTGCCCACCACGCCGGTGGTGACGCTGCGGATGGTGCGGGCGATGACTTCTGGCAGTTCGTCGGCGGTGGCACCGCCCAGCTTGCTGATAGCCAGTTCGGCCCCATCCCACAGCTTGTCGCCATTGATCAGCAACAGGCCGGCGATGACGATGGCCAGCACGATTTCCAGCATGCTGAGGCTGGCCGACGCGCCGCCTTCCAGCGCCCACAGCGCCGCCTTGTTGATGGCCGGGCGGATTTTTTCGATGAAGCCCGGCAGGTCGGCCTGCACGCTCAGCCAGAACTTGTGCAGGCTGTCGCCGGCCAGCGGCAGCGTGCTGACCCAGTTTGGCGCATCCGGCAGATGAAAGCTGGTGAGATCACGCGACATATTGGTGAGCTGCGGGATGGTATCGGCCAGCGTCAGCGCCATCAGCCCGATGGGAATGGCCAGGGTCAGTGACAGTCCACCGACAATCAGGATGGCGGCCAGCTTGGCGCGACCATTCAGGCGCAGGCGCAGGCGGGTAAACAGCGGCCAGGCTGAAATGGCGATGATGGCGGCCCAGGTCAGTGCTCCCAGAAAGGGCTGGATCACCTTGATGCAGGACAGGATGAGCAGGCCCATCACGGCGATGCGCAATACGGCCATCACACTGATGCTGGGGAAGGGCTTTTGGGTCATGGATGCGTCCGTTTGGCAGTGAAGGCAGCGTCTCTGGCTGCGCGAGCCAGATTGTAGCGGGAAAATCATGCAACCGGTATGACGGGCCGCCTGCAGTCAGCGTGCAGGCGGCGGGTGCGGCCCGGATTACAGGCGGGCGGTGAAGTCGGCTGCCGGAGTAAAGCCGATGATGCGATCGCGTTCCTGGCCCTTGCTGTCAAACAGGATGATGCCGGGTGGGCCAAACAGGCCAAAGCGTTTGAGCAGGGCCTGGTGGGCCGGCAGGTTGGCGGTGACATCGGCACGCAACAGCACATAGCCTTGCAGCTTGGCTGCCACCGCAGGGGCGGGGAAAGTGTCGCTTTCCATTTCCTTGCACGACACACACCAGTCGGCGTAGAAATCCAGCAATAGCGGTTTGCCCTGGGCGCGGGCCTCGGCCAGCGCGGCATCCAGGCTGGCGCTGTCATTGACCGGGCCAAAATGCATGGCCTGGCTGACGCCGGCCTGGGCCTTGTTGCCGGCCAACCATTTCAGCGGATAGCGCGGATCGGATTCGCCTGCCAGCGCACCGGCCAACTGGGCCGCACCCACCAGAAACAGCAGCAGCCCCAGTCCCTTGGCCAGCTTGTGGCTGATATGGGCATTGCCGGGCAGGGTTTCGAATGCCTTGAGAAACACCGCGCAGCCCACGCACAGCGCAGCCCACAGCAGCAGCACCAGGCTGGCCGGCAGGAAGGGGCTGGCCATCCAGATGGCGAGGCCCAGCATCAGCACGCCGAAACTGGCCTTGACTGCTTTCATCCAGCCGCCGGCACGCGGCAGCACATGGCCACCAAAGGTGCCGATCAGCAGCAAGGGCAGGCCCAGCCCCAGTGCCATGGCATACAGCGCCGCACCGCCCAGCACGGCATCGCCGGTACTGCCGATATAGCCCAGCGCCAGCGCCAGTGGCGGAGCGACACAGGGGCCGATGATCAGCGCGGACAGCACCCCCATGCCGAATACCGTGGCCAGCTTGCCGCCGGACAGGCGATTGGAGGCATCGGCCAGCCGCGACTGCAGTGCCGATGGCAACTGGATGGTGTACAGATCAAACATCGACAGCGCAAATACCACCATCAGCACGCTGGCTGTCAGGATGACTGCCGGCTGTTGCAGCCAGACGGTGAGTAGCGAGCCGGTCAGTCCGGCGATCACGCCAATGACGGTATAGCTGAGCGCCAGGCCCTGCACATAAGTCAGCGACAGCCAGAAGCCGCGCCGGCGGGTGATGTGCTGGCCTTCACCGGCAATCAGCGAGGAAACAATGGGTAGCAGCGGATACATGCAGGCAGTAAAGGCCATGCCGATACCAGCCAGCAGGAAGCTGCCCAGCGTGGCCAGCCAGCCTTTGGCTGCCAGATTGCCGCTGCTACCCGCCGGCTTTCCCGGCGTGGCAGCCGTTAGCCAGTCGCCACCATTCTGGGCGCTGCCATAGCTGTCGATATTCAGATGATGGGTATAGGGCGGGTAACACACGCCAGCGGTGGAGCAGCCTTGCAGTTTGACATTCAGCTGGAAGCGCGCCGGCGCGCCGGCAGTCAGCGGCAGCTTGATCAGCTGCTTGCCCAGGTAGATCACCTGCTTGCCGAAAAAGGGATCGTGTTTTTCCTTGCCCGCCGGCAGCTGCGGCAGACCGGTAAGGCTCGCCGGTTCGGTGCTGAAGGAGAGCCGGTCGCGGTAGACATAATAGTTGTCGGCCACAGTTAGTTGCAGCAGCAAGTGGTCGGCCTGGCGCTCCACACTGACGGCAAAGGCTTTTTCCGGAGGCAGCAGGTCTTCCTGGTTGATCGCCAGCGCTGGCAGGCTGCTGCCAAGCAGGCTTATCAGGGCTAGCAGGCGCAGCAAGGGAGAAAACAGGCGGAGCAGAGACTGGGGCATGGCGGCGTTCAGTTTGGTAGAGCAAGGGTTGACCAGCAGGCAGCTGCCGGGTTCCTGCCACCCTGCAGCAAGTTGCGCACACGGGCGGGGCAGCCGCCATTTTACGGTAGTATCGACCCACAACAACATAATATGGGCGAAACATCACATCATGCCGGACATCATTCATTTTGCGCATGCCAATAGTTTCCCGGCCACGGTCTATGGCAAGCTGCTTGGCGCGCTGGCTACCGACTACGAATTGGGCTGGCAGGATACCATCGGTCATGATCCGCGCTTTCCGGTCACCGATTGCTGGCCGTATCTGGTGGAGGAGCTCATCCAGCATGTCGGGCAGCATTATGCCACGCCGGTTATCGGCGTCGGCCATTCGCTGGGCGGTTTCCTGCTGTTTTACGCGGCGCTCAGGCGGCCGGAACTGTTCAAGGCCCTGGTGATTCTGGATTCGCCGCTGATGGGGCCGCGCCGTTCGCTGGGTATCTGGCTGGCCAAGAAACTGGGCTTTATCGACCGTGTCACGCCAGGTGGCAACACCCTGCGCCGGCGTGATAACTGGGCCAGCGTGGACATGGTGCAGGACTACTTTGCCCGCAAGCCGGCTTTCGCCCGGTTTGATCCGGACTGCCTGGCCGATTATGCCCGGCATGGCACGCTGGACAATGGCCAGGGTGGCCGTCAGCTGAAGTTTCGTCCGCAGATCGAACATCAGATCTACTGCGGCCTGCCGCATGATTTTCCGCGCCATCGTGGCCGGCTTGCGGTGCCGACGGCCTTTATTGCCGGGACACAATCCGATGTGGTGCGTGCGGCGGACATCCGCTTCATGCAGCAGCATTTCGCCATGCAGCTGCACCAGCAGCAAGGCAGCCACCTGTTTCCGCTGGAACATCCACTGCAAACCGCCGCAAGCATCCGCCATGCACTGACGCAGCTATTGCCTGTGGCCTGAAGCCTGCTACTGCATTGTTGCAGCACACAAAAATGAGCAGGCGGGCAGGGCAGATGTTACCCTGAACACGGTTTTAGCCGCGCAGCCATGACGGGTTCGCGGTGTCCGACTGCCTTTTCGTCCCCGCATGCCCCTTGCCTGAGTGATTCTGGAAGCGACTGCCCGTTCGATCAGAACGTTTCCTGCAGTGCAATCCAGTTTCCTTCCTGTAAAGGCGTCCCGGCATGCCCGGCTATCTGACCAAGCAGCAAACGGTGTCCGTTGGTGGCACCGATTATTTCATTCGTTCCCTGTTGGATTCCCAGCAATATGCCGACCCGTTGGGCGAGGCTGAGCAGCGCGGCATTTCGCCAGCCAGCTGGTCCTTGTTTGGCCTGCTGTGGCCATCGGCCCGCGTACTGGCCCTGCTGATGAGCAGCGAGCCGCTGGCCGGCCTGCGCGTGCTGGAAATTGGCGCAGGGCTGGCGCTGGCCAGCATGGTGGTGCACCGCCGTGATGGCGATGTCACCGTCACCGACTGGCATCCGCGCAGCCCGGACTTTCTGCGGGAAAACCTGTTGCTCAATCATTTGTCGCCGCTGGAATACCAGGCGGGCGACTGGAGTGGCAGTAATCCGGCACTGGGGCGCTTTGACCTGATCATCGGCAGCGACGTACTGTACGAACGCCAGCAGCCGGGTCAGCTGGCACACTTCATCGACAGCCACGCCAATAGTGCGGCCGAGGTGATCATCGTCGACCCTGATCGTGGTAATCGTGCAGGCTTTTGCCGAGAAATGGCCACGCTGGGTTATGGCTTTGACAGCCAGCGGGCACCGGGCAAGATGGAAAGCGGCGAGGCTTACAAAGGCTGCATCGTGCGCCTGTCGCGCCAGAGGATGGCGGCCTAACTGCCCCAGCCCAGCACCAGCAGCCCGGCCAGCATGCCGGCGCTGGCGGCCAGCAGGGTGGGCAGGCAGCGCCGGGCCAGCGTGGCACCGCCCAGGCTGGCGATCAGGCCAAACTTGAAGGTGTTGTTGGCGGTAATGGCCAGCACCAGCGTGGTGGCCACTTGCTGGCCATCCAAGCGGTTTTCACCGAACAGGTTGAAGGCGGTGAGCGAGATGGCATCTACATCGTTCAGGCCGGAAATCAGCGCTACCACATACACACCCTTGCTGCCGAATTCGGCATTCAGCCAGGCGGCGCAGAACATCACCAGTGCAAACATGGCCCCAAACCCCAGTGCCAGTTTCATTTCTGAGGGATTGCTCAGTTGCAGGTCTGGTTGTGGCTGGCCGTTATTGTGCTGGCGCAACTGCCACAGGGCGGTGCTCAGTCCGCACAGCAGGCCCGGTACCAGCACCCATGCCACTGCCGGCAGCACGCTGGTTTGCACCACGGCGGCCAGCAGCAGCAACCGCACGAACAGCACCAGATTAGCCAGCAGGATGACGGCGGTGGCCAGCTGGATGGACCGCGGATTGGCACGGGCCTCGCGGGCGTAGATCAGGCTGGTGGCGGTGGAAGACACCAGGCCACCCAGAATGCCTAGCAACGGGCCGCCCACTTTCTGCCCCAGCAACTTCACTGCCAGGTAGCCGGACAGGCTGATGCCGACAATCAGCGTCACCATCAGCCATACCTGGTGCGGATTGACTGCCTGATAGGGGCCGAAGGTCCGGTTGGGCAGCAGTGGCAGCACGATGAAAGACAGGGCGGCAAACTGCAGCAGCGACAGCAGGTCGCGCCGCTCCAGCTTGTGGGTGATGCCGGATAGTTCCGGTTTCAGATAGAGCAGGCCGGTGGTGACGATGCCGACTGCCACGGCCACCCCGCCAAAGCCATGCCATACCAGGGCACCCAGGCAGTAGATCACCAGCAGCGAGGCCACCGTGGTGGTGCGTGGCTCGGTTTTGTCCGGTTCGCCGCTGCGTTCGGGCAGGAAGCCAAAGCTGGCCACGGCCAGCAGGCCTACGGTTTGCAGCAGCACACCGTGGCTGGGTGCATCCAGCATGGCGGTTAAGGTGCCGAGGATGGAGGTCAGCGGAAAGGTACGGATGCCGGCCAGGGTGCGGTGCTTGCGTTCACGCTCCACCCCCATCAGCAGGCCGATGGCCAGGCTGGTGACAAACAGCGGCAGCGCCTCGAACGGGCTGCCCTTGAGATTCAGCCATGCCGCCAGATCAATACCGCCCATGACTGCCTCTCCTTGCTGTTGTTATTGTTGCGGCAGCCAGTGGCGAATGCTGGCTTCGATGCCGGCAGCATTCAGGCCGCAGTCGGCCAGCAGCACGGCCGGGTCGCCATGTTCGACATAGTCGTCCGGCAGGCCCAGTTGCAGCAGCGGGCGCTGCAGGCCCATGGCATGCAGCGCTTCGCCACAGGCTGATCCGGCTCCGCCCATGATGACGTTTTCTTCCACGGTGACCAGGTAATCGTGCTGCTCGGCCAGTTGGCGGATCAGTGCGGTGTCCAGCGGCTTGACGAAGCGCATGTCGGCTACCGAGGCATCCAGCGCCTCGGCGGCGGCCAGCGCCGGGGTCACCATGCTGCCGAAGGCCAGTATCGCTACCTTGCCCTGGCCGCTACGGCGCAGCACGCCCTTGCCCACAGGCAGCGCGCTCATTTCCTGCTGGATTTCCACGCCGGGGCCCACGCCACGCGGGTAGCGCACGGCGCTGGGGCTATCCAGCTGGAAAGCGGTATACAGCAGCTGGCGGCATTCGTTTTCGTCAGACGGGGTGATCACCGTCATATTGGGAATGCAGCGCAGGAAAGAGATGTCGAATGCCCCGGCGTGGGTGGGGCCATCCGCCCCTACCAGGCCGGCACGGTCGATGGCAAACAGTACCGGCAGGTTCTGCAGTGCCACGTCGTGGATCAGCTGGTCGTAGCCGCGCTGCAGGAAGGTGGAGTAGATCGCCACCACAGGCTTGGCGCCGTCACAGGCGAGGCCGGCGGCAAAGGTCACGGCATGCTGCTCGGCAATCGCCACGTCGAAGTAGCGGTCCGGGTGTTCCTTTTCGAAACGCACCAGGCCGGAGCCTTCACGCATGGCCGGGGTGATGCCCACCAGACGCTGGTCCAGCTTGGCCATATCGCAAATCCAGTCGCCAAACACCTGGGTGTATTGCGGCTTGCCACCACTCTTGCCACCAGCCAGGCCATTGGCCGGGTCAAACTTGGTGACGCCGTGGTATTTCACCGGGTCGTTCTCGGCCAGCTTGTAGCCGTGGCCCTTCTTGGTGACGATATGCAGGAACTGCGGCCCTTTCAGGCTGCGGATGTTCTTGAGAGTGTCCACCAGTACATCGATATCGTGGCCGTCGATGGGGCCGATATAGTTGAAGCCGAATTCCTCGAACAGGGTGCCGGGGGTGAAGAAGCCCTTGACGTGTTCTTCCACCTTGCTGGCGATTTCCTTCAGCGGCGGAGCAATGCCCAGCACCTTGCTGGAGCCTTCGCGCATGGCCGCATAAAAGCGGCCCGACATCAGCTTGGCCAGATAATTGTTCAGCGCCCCGACATTGGGCGAGATCGACATATCGTTGTCGTTCAGCACCACCAGCAGGTCGGTATCCATCGCTCCGGCATTGTTCAGTGCCTCGAAAGCCTGGCCGGCAGTCATGGCACCGTCGCCGATGATTGCCACGCACTTGCGCTCCAAGCCCTGCAGCTTGGAAGCCACCGCCATGCCCAGTGCGGCACCGATGGAGGTGGAGGAGTGGCCGACGCCAAAGGTGTCGTAGGGCGATTCCTCGCGCTTGGGGAAGCCGGCCAGTCCGCCTTGCTGGCGCATGCTGCCCATGCGGTCACGGCGGCCGGTCAAGATTTTGTGCGGATAAGTCTGGTGGCCCACGTCCCACACCAGCCGGTCGTCCGGGGTGTTGAACACGTAGTGCAGGGCAATGGTCAGCTCGATGCTGCCCAGATTGGAGGCAAAGTGGCCGCCGGTCTTGCTGACCGTATCGACCAGGAATTCGCGCAGTTCCGTGGCCAGTTGCGGCAGTTGCTGGCGGCTGAGGGCACGCAGGTCGGAAGGCAGGTGGATGGTATCGAGCAGCGGGGTCATTGTTGTTCTTCTGCGGTTAAAACGAGCGGGCTACGATATAGTCGGCCAGTTGTTTCAGGCGGTCGGCATCCGCGCCGAAGCCATCCAGTGCGGCAAAGGCTTCGGCACACAGTTCTCGGGCAAACTGCTTGGCTTCGGCCAGTCCCATCAGGCTGACATAGGTCGGTTTGTCATTGGCGGCATCCTTGCCGGCGGTCTTGCCCAGCGTGGCGGTATCGGCTTCGCAGTCCAGCACGTCGTCCACCACCTGGAAAGCCAGGCCAATGCGTTTGGCGAAGATGTCCAGTTGTTCGATCTGTGCGGCAGACAGCGGCTTGCCGGCTTGTGCACCCAGCATCACCGCCGCGCGGATCAGCGCGCCGGTTTTCAGCATGTGCATGAACTCCAGCTCGGGCAGGTTCAGGCTCTGGCCGACACTGGCCAGGTCGATGGCCTGGCCACCCGCCATGCCGGCATGGCCGGAAGCGCGTGCCAGCGTATGGCACAGGCTGAGCTGGGTCGCCGGGCTGACACCCTGCATCGGGGTGGCGATCAGCTCGAAAGCCAGCGTCTGCAGCGCATCACCCACCAACAGGGCGGTGGCCTCATCAAAAGCCACATGACAGGTGGGCTTGCCACGGCGCAGCACATCGTCGTCCATGCAGGGCAGGTCGTCGTGCACCAGCGAATAGGCGTGGATCATCTCTACTGCGGCAGCGGCGCGGGCCAGGTTCTCGGTACTGGCACCGCTCAGTTCGCCAGCAGCAAATACCAGCAGCGGGCGCACCCGTTTGCCGCCCTGCAGCGTGACATAGCGCATGGCTTCATGCAGGCGTTGCGGCAGGCTGTCGGCGGAGGGCAGAAAACGCTCCAGCGCGGTTTCCATGGTTTGCTGGATCTGCGTCATCCAGCCGATGAAGGATTCATTGGCCATTGCTGAGGTCCAGCGGTTTGAGTTCGTCGTTTTCCAGAATTTTCAGCTGCTGCTCGGCGTCGGACAATTTGCCCTGGCAGAACTTGATCAGCTCGATGCCTTGCTTGTACGAGGTGAGCGCAGACTCCAGCGGCAGGTCGCCGCCTTCCATCGCCTGGATGATGTCCTCCAGCTGGGCCAGCGCAGTTTCAAAGCTGGCCGGGGCTTTGGCGGATTTCGCCATGGCGTTTTCCTTGTTGCAAAATCAGGTAGTCGGCCATTTTATTCCATTTCTCCGGCAACACGATAACTTTGTCAGGCGCGAGCGCGGCGGTGAAAGCGCTTTAGCAATGCCGGGTGGATGGTGTAGGGTGCCGGCTGTCTGTCTGAATATGAAAAGGAATTCCGGTGCACGCCCACCCCTGCATTCTGATTACCGGCTGCTCCAGCGGTATTGGTTACCACACGGCAAAACTGTTGCAGCAGCGCGGCTGGCGGGTGTTTGCCAGCTGCCGCAGTGGCGACGATGTGGCCCGGCTGCAAGCCGAAGGGCTGGAGAGCCTGCCACTGGATGTGACTGACAGCGAGTCCATTCGCCAGGGCTTGGCCGAGGTATTGCGCCGCAGCGGTGGCCGGCTGGATGCGCTGTTCAATAATGCAGGCTTTGGCCAGCCGGGCGCAGTGGAAGACATCAGCCGCCAGGCCATGCGCGAACAGTTCGAGACCAATCTGTTCGGGCCGTGGGAGCTCACCAACGCCGTGCTGCCGGTCATGCGCGCCCAGGGCCATGGCCGCATCATCTATAACAGCTCCATTCTGGGCTTCGCCGCCATGCGCTGGCGCGGTGCCTACAACGCCAGCAAGTTCGCCATGGAAGGCATGTGCGACACCCTGCGCCAGGAGCTGCACGGCACGGCCATCTTTGTGTCGCTGGTGGAGCCGGGGCCGATTGAAAGCCGCTTCCGCCCCAATGCCCTGCAACGCTTCCTGAAAAATGTCGATGTGACGGGCAGCGTGCATCGCGAGGAGTACGAAGGCCAGTTGGTACGGCTGAAAAAAGAAGGCCACGCCGCGCCCTTTACCCTGCCGGCCACGGCGGTTGCCGAGGCGGTGTGGCGTGCCATTACGGCTGCACGCCCGGCCGCGCGTTACCGCGTGACCACGCCGACCAAGGTGTTCTGGTTTTTGCGCCGGGTGTTGTCGACGCGGGCTTTCGACTGGGCGCTACGCAAGGCGGTGTAACGGATGATGTTTGACCTGCCGCTTCCGCGCGGCGGACGGGAAAGGGATCTTTACTTGGCCAAAAATCCCTTTCATCCCTAAAGGCCACCCAGCAAGCATGGCCTGGGGCTGCCCGCCGGGACCCGTCCGGTGCGAGGCGCGCCTGAACTCACGATTTGCTAACGTCAAATCGCTCAAAAAGGGCAGGCGCTTAAGACCTCGCCCCGGCCACCCGTGGGACCCAAGGGGCGCGTTGATTCGGTGGTTTCTGATGGTTTCGTGCAACGTCCATTTCTGCGCACTTTCCCCTGAAGTCACTCGGCCTGTCTTTTACTTAAAACCTCAGTCGAAGCAGCCCCAGTCCCGTCAGCGCGAGCCGACGCAGACGTGCTGCCCAGGGTGTTAAGCGGGCGGCTGTCCGCAGCGGCGCGACGGTAGCGCGCCGCAAGTTCCGGCCGCGCCCTGGGCGGCATGGCTGGGGCGGGGTTTCGACGCGCTGCGGGTCGCCTTTTCTTTGGGTCCTTTCTTTTGGCGAAGCAAAAGCAAAGGACCTCGCCGGCGGGGCGAGACCCGCGAAGTTAAACGTAGTGGGGCTGGATGAAAGTCGGGTAGCCATTGCCAAGTCAAAACAGGCTTTGCATCCGCTCACGCGGATGATGTTTTACCTGCCGCTTCCGCGCGGCGGACGGGAAAGGGATCTTTGCTTGGCCAAAGATCCCTTTCATCCCTAAAGGCCACCCAGCAAGCATGGCCTGCGGCTGCCCGCCGGGACCTGACCGCGGCGAGGCGCGCCTGAACTCGCGATTTGCTAACGTCAAATCGCTCAGACAAAGCAGGCGCTTAATACCTCGCCCCGGCCACCCGTCGGCATGCTTGATGGGGCCCAAGTGTTGCGTCGGTGCGGTGGTAAGGTCCGGGAGATGTAGCTGACTTCGTATGGCAAAGCCAACATGGAAAACGGAATTTCTGGTTTAGACCCATACCCGACATCGGCGATATGGGGTTGTGTGCCCAGAAGCTGACGCTGTAAGTGCTATTCAACAGTTGACCGCTGTTGATACCTATGGTTTGGCTTCAGTTTCGTCCTCAGCCAAAAGCGGAGGAACGTTGCTCTCAGCAAACAATGCTCGCAACAACCGTCCGAAGCGGTTCTCTTTCTCGGCTCTGGCAATGCGACGACATGCCTCCAAGAAATTCAACCCTGCCTGACCAAAGTGCTTCTCGTAGTTTTGGCCCTGCTCCAGGATATCCAAACTTTTAAGTACGAAAAGCTTGAAATCACGTCCTTTCAACGTCCGCATCGCTTTCTCGAAGTCATCAATCGTAGCGGCTTTCATCGCTGCTTCTTCCCTATAACCCCAACTGTCGTTCTCAATCAGTACTTTTATGGCATCGACTACAGTCATGCTGTGAGTTTCAACATCACGCATATTGTCTATTGCGGATTTAATTCTTGGGTGTAGCGGCCGTTTGTACGGTGATATCGTAAATTCAGTCTTGTCAGGGATAGTCTCAAAGTAAGCCAACCAACCATCAATCAATTCTTTTTCAAGTTTCACACCATCAGGTAGATCAACTATCTGCTTTCCTAGTGCCGTGACAGTGTAGGGATCAAGGTCAGCGACTCGGGTAATGAGCTTGACCGCATCAGAGACCAGATCGGTGTCGCTATCTGTAACAGCCCAATTGAAACGTTCAAAAAATACATCCGCGAGATTTCTAGCTTCGAGGCGATTCATGTTGTGTTGGTAGCCCTGGATAATGGCCTCAACCGCGTTTGCGTCATGGCTTCCATCGCGAACAAAGGCGACAACCAATTCTTCAAATTCGCCCGAAGAATTGATCCCTAGCTTTGACAGAAGCACTTTCCATGCAGCGGGTGTGGATTCCTCACCACTCTCCTTTGACACATCACTTTTCTGCTCAATGTAGTGCTTAATAAACTCGCCATCGCCTCGATTGTAGCCTGCGACATACTCCAAAGTCGGTCCATTCTTGATAGCTTTGTTTGCAATGGCAGAAATGAGCACAATCGAGGGGACCGTTCTTGCTTGTATTGCAAGAGGCATATCTCCGGTCTCACCAAGGAGCCGAACCACATGACGGTAAGCCTTACGGATGATCCGGATATTAGTGATTCCGCACGCCTCCACCGCAGTCCTAGCCATTTTTCGATAAGGACTCGTCAAGTCCGGAACCGCGATGTCAAACGCCTCTTCGGGTGTCGGTGTGAATCGAAGTTCTTCTTCGACCACTTTCTCTCGAAATGTTGTCCAGAGCTCAGTGTCAGCGGACAAGGAGAACTGGTCCGCGTTGAGAATCAAGAGGAATCGTGTACCAAAATTCTGAGAGTACTCGTCGACGAAGCCCAAGACCTCGTCAACTGACAATGAAGCATGCTTGCGCTCGATGTCGTCGACAACTACGAATCGATTACGCAGGGCGACAGGAACAGCTACTAGCGTAAGTTCGTCGAGCGCAGAAAACCCCTCGTGAACCTTCTTCAAGGCTTCGCGACTGTGTTGCCAGGTTTTCGTTAGAATTTCTGTCAGTGCGCTACTCTCTCCGCCTATTGGAAGCGCGCTTTGAACTACCTTGAGTTTGAGCTGATTGATGTCTTTCAAGCCAAAAAGGGAAACGTAGCGCGCGCCTTCGACAATCGGGTTTTGCGACTCTTTGCGAATCTCGTTCCAGAGGTGGGTTTTGCCGGTACCCCATGCGCCAACCAACGCGAAGACCTTTATGTCGGCGTTGTTGATTAGCGAGATCAACTGCGTTTTAGATTGTTTGATCATCATTTACTTTATTTGGCACTTAATCCAGCAGGCTCTTCCGGCTGTACGACGTTCGGGTTGAATCACTGGCGTACTTGCTCATCCAGATCCGGTGAATATTTTTCGAGATTCAATGTGGGCACGTTGTTATTTCTCAATTGTGCACCAACACCTAGACGGCGCTTGTATATGGGCCGCTCCGAAGCTGTATTTCTCGACCGGCAGCTCCTAGCCGTCAGCAGCCATGCTAACGCATTGGCATAAAACTTTCTTGTCCCTAATCAGGAATCCAACTACCCAGCGTGCTGTCTGACAAATCGATACCGGCACTTGGTTTACAGGACGCCGCTCGCATTTCTGCGGCACACCCGCTATCCCCCCGTCCCCATCAACTGCGCCAGCACCCATGCCGCCGCCCGGCCGGGCTGGCGGGCTTGCGACCACACCAGGTCCACCCGGACTGATTTGGGCCAGCCGGCCACATTCAGCGCTTGTAGTTCATCCCCACCAAAGTTTACCGCCAGCCAGCAGGGCAGTTCGGCCCAGCCAAAACCCAGCCGTGTCATTTCCAGTAGCAGCAGATAGCTGGGGGCAGACCAGCAGCGTGCGCTCAGCGTGGCGCTGGGTGGGCCGTAGTAGGTGTTCAGCCGCAGCTCGCGCTCGGCCGCCAGTTGTTCGCGGCTGACTTCCGGCAGTGTCGCCAGCGGGTGGCCACTGGCCACATACAGATTGCTCTGGCTGGCATCTGCCATGGGGTAATGGCCGATGTCGGCCGGATAGCGTGCCAGGCCCGAGACAAAACCCAATTGGGCGCGGCCACTTTCCACCAGGTCGATCACGTCTTCTTTTTCTGCCACCAGCGTTTCCAGTTCCAGCGCCGGAAACTGCTGCTCGAAACGATGCAGCATCTGCTCCAGCGCCTGCGACTGGAAGGTGTCGGATAGCACAATGGTCAGCCGTGGTTCCAGCCCGCCGCCCAACAGGCCGGCCACCCGGCCCAGCGCGTCGCTGGCATCCAGTAGCTGGCGGGCATGGCTGAGCAGCTGCTGCCCGGCAGGGGTGAGTACCGGCTGGCGGCCGCTGCGCTCGAACAGGCTGACGCCCAGGTCGATTTCCAGATTGGCGATGGCTTCGCTGATGGTGGACTGGCTCTTGCCCAGGCGACGGGCGGCAGCAGAAAACGAGCCCAGTTCGGCGGCGCTACTGAAGGCGGCGATGGCGTCTAGCGACAGTGACATATCGGACTTTCCGATGGGTTTTATTTTTTAACTATCCGTCAAACCAATCACAATGTCACCCGATTCGAGCCACTCAGCAGCATTACCTAGAGGTGACACCATGCAGACGCAACACGACAAGCCTGTCAGCGAGCGGATTTTCCATGCCGTGCTATACGAGCTGTGCGCGATGATCCTGCTGGTGCCGCTGGCCTCGCTGGTGATGGACACCGGGCTGGGGCATATGGGTGTGCTGGCGCTGATGATGTCTACGGTGGCCATGTTGTTCAACATGCTGTTCAACGCCCTGTTCGAGCGAGCGGAACGGCGCTGGGGGCTGACGCGCACGGTGTGGGTCCGCAGCGCGCATGCCTTGCTGTTTGAAGGAGGGCTGGTGGTGATGCTGGTGCCCTTGGCGGCGTGGTGGCTGGCGGTGTCGCTGTGGCAGGCATTTTTGCTGGATCTGGGCTTTTTTGCCTTCTTCCTGCCTTATACCTATGTGTTCAATCTGGCTTACGACCGAATTCGTTTGCGTGTCATACAGCGCAGGCATACTGCCCGGCTTCGCGCCGAGGGCGTTGCGGGAGAGTGAAGATGAATAATGCATGGATTTTCCTGTCGGTAGCCATTCTGTCCGAGGTGGTGGCTACCTCGTCGATGAAGCTGACCGAGGGCTTTACCCGGCTGGGGCCGTCGCTGGTCACGGCCATCGGCTACATGATTTCCTTTTACATGCTGTCGCTGACCCTGCGCCATGTGCCGGTGGGGGTGGTGTACGCCATCTGGTCTGGTGTGGGCATCGTGCTGGTGTCGCTGGTGGCCTGGCAGCTATACGGGCAAAAGCTGGATGTGCCGGCCATGATCGGCATTGGCATGATCATGGGTGGGGTGCTGGTGCTGAACCTGTTTTCCAAGTCATCCAGTCATTGAGCGCTGTGCGGCACAGTTCGCCACATTGGTGCAGGTAAAGGGGGAGGGCTTCCCCCTTATTTTTATGCCGATACCACGGATGCCTGGTCGCTGGCCTGGTCGATGATGCCGCCGCATACCTGATTGCGGCCATTGTGCTTGGCCTGGTACAGATAGTTGTCGGCCTGTTTCAGTAGGGTGCCGATATCGGCCTCCTCGGCGGCGGCCATGCCGATGCTGACGGTAAAGCGCAGATCACCCAGCGGCGTGCTGATGCAGAGATTGGCCAGCGCCCGCCGCAGCTTGTCCAGCTGACGCAGCATGCCGGGGGCGTCCATGGGCTGCGCCAGGATGACAAACTCTTCGCCTCCGAAGCGGGCGATGATGTCGTCCGGGAAAAACGACTCCAGCAAGCGCGCAGTCTGGCAGATCACCCGGTCGCCAATATCATGGCCAAAGCCATCGTTGATGCGCTTGAACAGGTCGATGTCCAGTACCGCCACGCTGTAGTTGTGGCGCAATCCGTCCACCTGTTCGAAAAAGTGGCGGCGGTTTGACAGGCCGCATAGCGGGTCCTTGTTGGCGGATTCCTGTAGGGCCTGCAGGTTTTCCACAAACTCCACGTTGCGGGTGACGCGGCAGAAGAATTCTTCGTAGTTGAAGGGCTTTTGCAGATAGTCATCCGCCCCGGCCTTGATGAAGCGGGCGGTCATGGTGGGGTCCTGGCTGCCGGAAATGCCGATGATGGCCAGGCGGGTGTGGTCGAGGAAGCGGCGCACGGTGCTGGTCATGCGCACCCCGTCCATGCCCGGCATGTCGTGATCGGTCAGCACCAGCTTGATGCCGGTTTCGCGCCGCAGAATGCCCAGCGCCTCTTCGGCGTCGGCAGCTTCCAGTACCTGATACAGATGGCGCTCCAGTTGCAGGCGCAAGAACTGGCGCACCGCTTGTGAATCGTCCACCACCAGCACCTTGATGCCGGGATTGATGCGGATGCGGCGCAGCATCTTCATCACGTATTCAAAGGCGGATGGGCTTTCCTTAGGGATGTAGTCCACCACTGGCATGCTCAAAACCCGCTCGCGGGTCTGCATGTCGTTATGTGCGGTCAGCACCACGGTGGGAATGCGGTTTTCCAGCAAGAGCGGCAGCACCTCGCCGCTGGGTGCGTCCGGCAGGCAATAATCAGCCACGGCAGCCATGAAGCGCGGGTCGTCTGCCAGCGCCTGGCGGACTTCGGCCATGCTGGTCACAGGAACCGCAACAAAGCCTTGCTTGTTGACCATGCGGCATAGCGGACGAATCAACATCAGGCTGTCTTCGATGACAAGAATGCGCGGGGCGGCCGTGCTCATGGGTATTTTGCTGTCGGTCAAGAGAAGTATGTTCATTATTGTCGAAGCTGGCCTATCTGTCAGTAAACCTTGCATGACAAATACCACCGTGGCGAATGGCTGCCGGCTCGGAGAACACCGCAAAAAAGGGTATAATCGACCCATTTTTTCAGCATAAGACACACCATTCACCACCATGGAACTTGCCAAGAGCTTTGAACCGGGCGATATCGAACGTCGCTGGTACCAACAATGGGAACAGGCCGGCTACTTCAAGCCGAGCATGGACACCACCAAGCCGTCCTTCGCCATCCAGCTGCCGCCGCCCAATGTCACCGGCACCCTGCACATGGGCCACGCCTTCAACCAGACCATCATGGATGGCCTGACCCGCTACTACCGCATGAAGGGCGACAACACGGTGTGGATTCCTGGCACCGACCACGCCGGCATCGCCACCCAGATCGTGGTGGAACGCCAGTTGGCCGAGCAGGGCATCAACCGCCACGACATGGGCCGCGAAGCCTTTACCGCCAAGGTGTGGGAGTGGAAGGAAAAATCCGGCGGCACCATTACCAGCCAGATGCGCCGCGTGGGCTGCTCGGTGGACTGGAGCCGTGAATACTTCACCATGGACGACACCCGCGCCGAAGTGGTGACCGAAGTCTTCGTCCGCCTGTTCGAGCAAGGCCTGATCTACCGTGGCAAGCGCCTGTCCAACTGGGACCCGAAACTGGGCACCGCCATCTCCGACCTCGAAGTGGTTTCCGAGGAAGAAGACGGCCACATGTGGCACATCAAATACCCGGTAGTCGGTAGCGACGAGTTTGTCACTGTCGCCACCACCCGTCCGGAAACCCTGCTGGGCGACGTGGCCGTAGCCATCAACCCCACTGACGAACGCTACCAGCACCTGCTGGGCAAACAGCTGGAGCTGCCGCTGACCGGCCGCACCATCCCGGTGATTGCCGACGACTATGTGGATGCTGCCTTTGGCACCGGCTTCGTCAAGATCACCCCGGCGCACGACTTCAACGACTATCAGGTGGGCAAGCGTCACAGCACCCAGCTGATCAACGTGATGAGCCTGGAAGCCACCATGCTGGCCCGCGCCCAGGTGTTCGGCTTTGACGGCTCGGT
Source organism: Aquitalea aquatica (assembly GCF_013911085.1). Taxonomy (GTDB): domain Bacteria; phylum Pseudomonadota; class Gammaproteobacteria; order Burkholderiales; family Chromobacteriaceae; genus Aquitalea; species Aquitalea aquatica. The sequence continues at coordinate 2,223 of NZ_JACERN010000040.1, read as the reverse complement.
ACAAGGTACCATCGACCTGCCGGCCGCCTATGCCGGCCTCAGCACCAGCGCCGCCCGTAAAGCCATGCTGGCCGATCTGGAAGCCCAGGGCCTGCTGCTGGAAACCAAACCGCACAAGCTGATGGTGCCGCGTGGCGACCGTACCGGCTCCGTCATCGAACCCTTGCTGACCGACCAGTGGTTTGTCGCCATGGACAAGGTGGCCGTAGATAAAGATGGCCAGCCCGACCCCACCGGCCAGTCCATCGCCGCCAAGGCCATCGACGCAGTACAGTCCGGCGAAGTGCGCTTCATCCCGGAAAACTGGGTCAACACCTACAACCAGTGGATGAACAACATCCAGGACTGGTGCATCAGCCGCCAGCTGTGGTGGGGCCACCAGATCCCGGCCTGGTACGACGAAGACGGCAACATCATCGTCGCCCGCAGCGAAGCCGAAGCCCAGGCACAAGCCCCGGGCAAGACCCTGCGCCGCGAACAGGACGTGCTGGACACCTGGTTCTCCTCCGCCCTGGTGCCGTTCTCCACTCTCGGCTGGCCGGAAGAAACGCCGGAGCTGAACGCCTTTGTCACCTCCAATGTGCTGGTGACCGGTTATGAAATCATCTTCTTCTGGGTCGCCCGGATGATCATGATGACCAAGCACTTCACCGGCAAGGTGCCCTTCCGTGACGTGTACATCCACGGCATGGTGCGCGACCACGAAGGCAAGAAGATGTCCAAGTCCGAGGGCAATGTGATCGACCCGGTGGACCTGATCGACGGCATCGCCCTTGAGCCGCTGGTGGAAAAGCGCACCACCGGCCTGCGCCGCCCGGAAAAAGCCCCGCAGATTGCCAAGGCCACCGAAAAGCTGTTCCCGGAAGGCATCCCGGCCTATGGTACCGACGCCTTGCGTTTCACCATGGCCAGCTACGCCACCCTGGGCCGCAGCGTCAACTTCGACTTCAAGCGCGCCGAAGGCTACCGCAACTTCTGCAACAAGCTGTGGAACGCCACCCGCTTCGTGATGATGAACGTGGAAGGCAAGGACTGCGGCCAGGACGAAAGCCTGCCGCTGGAGTTCAGCTTTGTCGACCAGTGGATCATCGGCCGCCTGCAACAGGCTGAGGCCGACGTCACCAATGCGCTGGAAACCTACCGTTTCGACCTGGCCGCCCAGATCATTTACGAATTCATCTGGAACGAGTACTGCGACTGGTATGTTGAGCTGGCCAAGGTTCAGCTGCAAAACGGCAACGAAGCCCAACAGCGCGCTACTCGCCGCACCATCGTGCGCGTGCTGGAAGTGGCCCTGCGCCTGACTCACCCGCTGATGCCCTTCATCACCGAAGAGCTGTGGCAAACCGTGGCCCCGCTGGCCAATGCCAAGCACACCGACTCCATCATGCTGGCGCAATGGCCGGTAGCCGTGCCGGAGAAGATCAATGCCGAGGCCAATGCCCGCATGGATGCCTTCAAGGACATGGTCAACGCTGTGCGCAATCTGCGTGGCGAAATGGGCATCGGCCCGGCCGTCAAGGCCCCGCTGTTCATTGAAACCAGCGATGCCTCGGTAGCGGACTTCATCCCTTACCTGAAGCTGCTGGCCCGCCTGACCGAAGGCAGCATCGTCGCCACCCTGCCGGCAGACGACGCCCCGGTCGCCATGTCCGGCAACGCCCGCCTGATGTTGAAGGTGGAAGTGGACAAGGCCGCCGAAACCGCTCGCCTCACCAAGGAGCTGGGCAAGCTGGACGCCGAGCTGGCCAAGCTGACCGCCAAGCTGGAAAAACCGGGCTATGTGGACAAGGCCCCGGCGCATCTGGTGGAGCGCGACAAGGCGCAGCTGGCGGAGCTGAATGACAAGATGGAGAAGGTGAAAGTACAGCTGGCCAAGCTGGCCTGATTGGCTTCATCCCGCATGCAAAAGCCCACCGTTTGGTGGGCTTTTTTGCGTCTGGGGTCTGCATATGCGAGTACATGGATGACACTTTTCGTGCTGCCCATTTGGAAAATCACCAAAAAATCAAAGACAAAGACAAAGACAAAGACAACTTTGCGGGTCTCGCCCCGCCGTCGAGGTACTTTCTTTTGCTTCGCCGAAAAGAAAGTACGGCGGTTTCAAGGGCCAAGTGCAACACGAACCAATTAAAGGTTAAGTTGTTGCATGCAAAGAACTTATGAGCACCTAAGTGCCGAAGAACGCGGGTTCATCATGGCAATGAAACAGCAGGGAGAAAG
>NZ_JACERN010000026.1 GCF_013911085.1 Aquitalea aquatica | reverse complement strand
CTAAATCGACAAGCCCGCCCCGTGCGGGCTTTTTTTGTGCCCCGGGAGGGCCTATGTCTGAAGAAAAAAACGAGCTGCAGCAGGATCGCACCCTGACCGATGCCGATGTGGACGCGATCATCGACCGCACCTTTGACCGCTTCCGAATCAATGTTGGTGGCGGGGTGCTGGCCCTGGCCTGGAAAGGGGTGATCGTGTTCATCGTGGTGGTGGCCTACTACGGCTGGAAGAAAGGCGGCGGCTGATGAACCTAACCACCAACATCCTGCAGGCCGGTACCGGTTGCACGGCCGCCGCTGCGGCGAAGTGGTTGCCGGCCATCCAGACTGCCTGCGACAAGTACCAGATCAACACCCGGCTGCGTGTGGCCGCCTTCCTTGCCCAGATCGGACACGAATCGGGACGCTTAGTCTACGTGCGGGAAATCTGGGGGCCGACGGTGCAGCAACGCGGCTACGAGGGCCGCAAGGACCTGGGCAACACCCAGCCGGGTGACGGGCTGCTATTCCGTGGGCGCGGCCTGATCCAGATTACCGGCCGGGTGAACTATGCCGCTATGGGCCAGGCGCTGGGCTTGCCGCTGCTGGCGCATCCCGAGCTACTGGAGCAGCCGGCCAATGCCGCGCTGTCTGCCGGGCAGTTCTGGCAAAGAGAAGGCATCAACCGTTTTGCCGACGCCGGCGACATTGATGGCGTCAGTGACATGGTGAACCGTGGACACAAAACAGCAGCCATCGGCGATGCGAACGGCTTCGCTGAGCGCAAAGCGCTGTACCTGGCCGCCCTCAAGGCCATTCCGACCTGACCACACATCAACGAGCAACCCACACCCCGCCGCGCGCGGGGTGTTTGCATTTCTGGAGCCTGAAAATGGATGTCACCCAGACCCACGAAGAAGTGGAAACCCTGACGGTGGATGTCGAACTGCCCGGCCATGCGCCGCGCACGGAGACGCCCATCTATGCCCGCACCCACAAGCAGCGCGTGGCAGTCGATAACCGCTGCTGGGTATGCCGGCGCACGGCCGCCGAGTCCGGCCACCCGCTGGAAACCCACCATCACCCCATCGAGCGCAGCCTGGCCGAGATGATCGACTTCGAGCTGGTGCAGGCCGACTGCATGGCCGGTGAGTACGGCGACGCTGCGCGCCAGTTCGACTGGGAAGATTTTTGGGATGGCTCGACCACCCAGACCTACGCCGTCACCTGGGAAGACAACACCGTCGAGCAGGTCACCACCCGCGTTCCGGCTGACCCCTACAAGTTCGTCGACAACATGCTGGTGAATGGTCGCGTGCTCTGCAAGGAGCATCACACCGGCAAGGATGCCGGCATGCACGCCATGCCCTTTCCGCTGGTGCTGGGCGAGAAGTATGGCCGCAAGGGCTACCACTTCACCGCTACCCAGATCCTGCACCACGGCGACGAGGTGAAACCCGCATGACCGCCCTCGCTCGCTTCCAGTGGTTCATTGCGGCCGGCTTCCTGCTGGTCATCTGGCTGATTTTGGTGCTGACCGGCTACGCGCCGGCCGCTTTGCTGGTGAGCACCATCCACCAGGGCATTTTGGCTGTCGCCGCTGCCCACCTGCTTGCTACCAACCCCAAAGGACCGACTCCGTGAAAAAAGCTCTTTCTGCCATGCTGTTCGTCGTTGCCGCATTCGTCATGACTGCCTGCGCCACCGCACCCCACCAGACACCGGCCCAAGTTGCTGCACAGGTCTGCCCTCAGCTGCAGGCCGTCAATGCGGCTGTCGCTGATACCCCGGGCATCCTTGCCCCGGCGGATGCTGCCAACTTGGCCAAAGCCGCGCCCTACGTCGACAAGGTGTGCTCTGCCGCGACCTCTGCACCAACGAAGCCCGACTTGAAGGCCCTGGCCAGCACGGCCGTGCCGATCTTGCTCGATGTGCTGGGTGCGTCCGGCCTGCCTGAAATCGACAAGGTGCGGATCAGCTTCGGCGTGAACCTTGCTAAATCGCTTATTGCCCAGCAGCTGGCCGAGGAAGCGACCGAAGCCAGCGCGCCGGTGGCGGCCCCACCTGCGAGCGCGGCGCAATGAGCGCCTTCCTATCCGACCTAGCCACGGTACTGGTGGACGATACTGCGGCCTCTGGCCGTGGTATCTGGAAGGTGCTGGAGCCACTCCGCTACCAATCCGACATCCTGGGCAAGACGATCACCGTCGAGCCGGGCTTCCTGACCGACTACGCCAGCGTGCCGCGCGTGCCATTGCTGTATCTGCTGTTCGGGGATACCACCCACAAGGCAGCCGTGCTGCATGACTGGCTGTACCACCATCACGAAGTATGTGATGAGGATACGGCCAACCTGGTACTTCTGGAAGCGGCCAAAGTGGCGCGCATTCCGGCATGGCGACGACTGGGTATCTATCTGGGCGTAAAAATCGGAGGGGAATCGAGCTGGGAAGAGGACGGTCGAGGAGATGGCCACCAGCTAGCAGATGGGGTGATTGTTTGATGGTGCTACATTTATATTAGAAGTTCTTCTAATATGGTGCGTCAGAAAACAAAAAAGCCATCCGCTTATGGATGGCTTAAATGCTTGATACTGCTAGTGTTCTTGTGGTCGGGGTGAGAAGATTCGAACTTCCGACCCCCTGCACCCCATGCAGGTGCGCTACCAGGCTGCGCTACACCCCGACTTCAAGAGAAACGCATTGTAACTGTTTATTTAGGATTTGCCAATACCCGCATCCAACCAAGCCAGGATTGTTTCCAATTCTGCGCGAACTTCCTGTGCGGTAATCGGACGCTCCATCTCGCCACCAGCCCCCAAGCGCAGGCGTGCGCCATGGATGGTGAAACCATCGTCGTACAGCAGACCGCGAATGCGCCGCACCAACAGCACCTCGTGATGCTGGTAATAGCGACGATTGCCACGGCGCTTGACCAGGCGCAGCTGGGAGAATTCCTGCTCCCAGTAACGCAGCACATGCGGCTTAACCCCGGTTAGTTCACTGACTTCGCTGATGGTGAAGTAGCGCTTGGACGGGATTGCCGGCAGATCAGCCTTGCTTGTTAGCATGGTATTGCTCAACCATTCCTTTGAGTTTCTGACTGGCATGGAAGGTGACAACCCGGCGGGCCGTGATGGGAATCTCTTCCCCGGTCTTGGGATTGCGCCCCGGACGTTGCGGTTTGTCACGCAGCTGGAAATTGCCGAAACCTGACAGCTTTACCGAATCGCCCGCTTCCAGCGCGATACGGATTTCCTCGAAAAACGTTTCAACCATGTCCTTGGCTTCACGCTTGTTCAGACCTACCTGGTCAAACAACAGGTCGGCCAACTCAGCCTTGGTCAAAGTCATGACTACCCCTTAACTTCTTGAATGCAAATATGGAAGGCGGACATTATGCCACGCCTTCCGGCAATAATGGCTTACAGACGCAACTGGGCCGCATGGCTGGCAGCCACGGCATCCAGCAGTTTCTGGATGGCCGGTTCAACATCCTCGTCGGTCAGCGTGCGGGCATCATCCTGCAACACCACACGGAAAGCCAGGCTCTTCTTGCCTTCTTCCACGCCTTTGCCACGATAGACATCAAACAGGGCCACTTCCTTGACCAGTGCGGACGCATGCTGACGGAAAGTATCCAGCATAGCAGCAACCGTTACCTCTTCGTCAACCACCAGCGCCAGATCGCGGCGCACCGGCTGCAGTTTGCTTACCGGTTCTGCCTTGATGGCGGAGCGTGCTGCAACCGCAGCCAGATCCAGCTCGAACAATACTGGTGCTGTCGGCAGGCCGTATTCTTGCGCCCAGCGCGGATGCAGTTCGCCCATCACACCAATGACCTTGCCATCCAGGCTGATCTCGGCACAACGACCGGGATGGAAAGCCGGGTGCACTGCCTTGGCAAAGCTGGCACGAGCCGGCAGCAATAGCGCTTCGACATCAGCCTTCACATCGAAGAAGTCGACACGCTCGGCTTTCTGCCCCCACTGCTCGGCCACACGCGGCCCCCAGGCGAGACCTGCCACTTTTTCCGGCTGGGTGCTTTCGTCGGCTTTGCCGGCTGCATTCTTGCCGAATACGCGGGCCACTTCAAACACCCGCACGCGCGGCTGCTTGCGGTTGAGGTTACCTTGCAACACGTTAACCAGACCGCCAATCAGCGACGAACGCATTACGCTCATCTGCGAAGCGATCGGATTGATCAGGCGCACCGGGTCGGTATTGCCGGCAAAGTCACGTTCCCAGGCCTCTTCGACAAAGGCGTAGCTGACCACTTCCTGATAGTCGCGCCCCGCCAGGAAGTGGCGGATATCTTCACGCGGGCGACGCTCTTCCGGCAGCGCCAGCATGCGCAGGCGTGCAGCCGGTGCGGCGTATGGGATGGCATCGTAGCCATGCACGCGCGCCACTTCTTCGATCAGGTCTTCTTCGATTTCGATGTCGTAGCGGAAGGACGGCGCATGTACCAGGAAGCCATCTTCCAGCGTGTCGAAGGACAGGCCCAGACGGCTGAGGATGGTAGCAATCTGCTCGGCGGTCAGGCTGATGCCCAACAGACGTGCGACACGGGCGGTACGCAGCTTGACACCACCGCGCGCCGGCAGTTCGGCCACTTTTTCGTTCAGCGGGCCCGCTTCGCCACCACAAATGGACAGCACCAGCTCGGTGGCACGTTCCATGGCTTCGGTTTGCAGCTGGAAATCCACCCCGCGCTCAAAGCGGAAGGAAGAGTCAGAGCCGAAGCCCCAGGCACGGGCCTTGCCGGCAATCGCTGCCGGAGCGAAAAAGGCGCTTTCCAGCATGATGTCGGTGCTGGCAGTAGTGACACCGCTTTCTTCACCGCCCATGATGCCGGCGATGGCCAGTACCTTGGCATCATCGGCAATCACCAGATGCTCGTCGCTGAGGGTGACGGTTTTTTCATTCAGGCACAGCAGCTGCTCGCCTGCCTTGGCCATGCGCACGGTGATGCCACCATCCAGCTTGGCCAGATCAAAGGCATGCATCGGCTGCCCTTGCTCCAGCAGCACATAATTGGTGACATCAACGATGGCCGAGATGGAGCGCAGACCAGAGCGCTCCAGACGACGTTTCATCCAGTCAGGGGTCGGTGCAGCCGCATTGACATTACGAATCACACGGCCAATATAGCGACCGCAAGCTTGACCTGCCTGAATGGCAACCGCTACCACGTCGTCGATTTGCGGCGCAATGGCGATAATGGCTTGCGGCTGCAGCGCAGCACCAGTCAGCGCGGCCACTTCGCGGGCAATACCCTTGATCGACAGGCAGTCAGCACGATTGGGGGTGATTTTCAGCGTAAACAGCTGATCATCCAGGCCCAGATAATCACGGATATTCTGGCCAACCGGCGCATCAGCCGGCAACAGCATCAGGCCGTCGACATCTTCCGGTACGCCCAGCTCCTTGCCGGAGCACAGCATGCCGCCCGATTCCACACCACGCATCTTGGTGGGCTTGATCTTGAAATCACCCGGCAATACCGCGCCCGGCAGCGCGCACGGCACGCGCACGCCCACAGCTACATTCGGTGCGCCACAAACGATCTGCACCAGCTCGCCCGTGCCGACATCCACCTTGGTCACGCGCAGACGGTCGGCGTTTTCGTGCTTGACGCATTCCTTGACCTCACCGATCACCACACCAGTAAAGGCCGGTGCGGCCGCGGTGGTTTCTTCTACTTCCAGACCTGCCATGGTCAGCAGATTGGACAACTCATCGCTGGAAAGGGAAGGATTAACCCAGCTTCTCAGCCACTGTTCGGAAAATTGCATTGCTTATCCCCTGCCTGCGATCAATTGAACTGTTTGAGGAAATTGAGATCGTTCTCGAAGAACAGTCGCAGGTCATTCACGCCATAGCGCAGCATGGCAAACCGGTCCAGACCAATACCAAAAGCAAAGCCGCTGTACTTTTCCGGATCGATATTCACATTGCGCAGCACATTCGGATGCACCATGCCGCAGCCACCTACTTCCAGCCAACCACGCTCGCCCAGTACGTCGATTTCGGCGGATGGCTCGGTGAAGGGGAAGAAGGACGGACGGAAACGCACTTGCAGATCGTCGCGTTCGAAGAAGCGACGCAGGAAGTCGGTCACCACTGCCTTGAGGTCGGCAAAGGACACGCCCTCTTCCACCCACAGGCCTTCCATCTGGTGGAACATCGGGGAGTGGGTGGCGTCAGAGTCCACACGGTACACGCGACCCGGCGCCACGATCTTGATCGGTGGCTCGTTATTCAGCATGTAGCGCACCTGAATCGGGCTGGTATGGGTACGCAGCACATCGCCACCTTCCACATAGAAGGTATCGGCCATGGCACGCGCCGGGTGGTTTTCCGGGATATTGAGCGCCTGGAAATTATGGAAATCGGTTTCGATTTCCGGACCATCTGCTACCTGAAAACCCATGGAACGGAACAAGGTGGCGATGCGTTCCAGCGTCAGCGCTACCGGATGCAGGCCGCCGGTGGACAGGCCACGGCCCGGCAGGGTGACATCCAGCGATTCGGCTGCCAGCTGGGCTTCCAGCTTCTGGGCATTGATCAGGTCACGGCGGGTGTTATGGGCGGTTTCAAAAGCTTGCTTGGCCACATTGATGGTGGCACCGGCAGCCTTGCGCTCCTCGGGCGGGAGCTTGCCCAGTTGCTTGAGGAGTTCGGTCAGTTCGCCACTCTTGCCGAGATAGCGCGCCTTGACCTGCTCCAGTTCGATCAGGTCAGCAGCAGCCTCGATGGCAGCCAGACCAGCTTGGAGAATCGCGTCAACGTTAGTCATTGGGTCTCACACCGTATGCGTCTTTCCGGCCACCCGGCAAGCGATGCGATGGCCGCTGCATGACAACATCGGCACTCTGCATCGACCGGCTGGCCGAAACAAAAAGGCTGACCACACTCATGGCAGTCTGGTCAGCGCTCTTGCTACTTCACTACCCCAGGCAAATGAAAAAAAAGGGAGGCATCAGCCTCCCCTTTTACAGTCTTGCTATTAAGCGAGGCTAGCTTTCGCCTTTTCAACGAGCTGAGCGAAAACCGGCTTGTCGAACACGGCCAGATCGGCCAGGACCTTACGGTCGATTTCGATAGCGGCTTTCTTCAGGCCGTTCATGAACTTGCTGTACGGCAGACCGTTTTCACGCGCAGCGGCGTTGATACGGGCAATCCACAGCTGGCGGAACTGACGCTTTTTCTGACGACGGTCGCGGTATGCATATTGACCGGCTTTCATCACCGCCTGTTTGGCGATGCGATAGACGTTCTTGCGACGGCCGCGATAGCCTTTCGCCAGGGCAAGGATTTTCTTGTGACGAGCACGTGCGGTTACACCGCGTTTAACGCGTGGCATTATTCAGTCTCCTTATGCGTAGGGCATCATGGCGCGAACAGAAGCCATGTTGGTAGCGTGTACCATGGTGGTACCGCGCAACTGGCGCTTGTTCTTGGTGGTTTTCTTGGTCAGGATGTGACGCTTGAACGCATAAGAGCGCTTTACACCGCCATTGCCCAGCACGTTGAGACGCTTTTTCGCGCTCGACTTGGTCTTCATTTTCGGCATGGAAAACTCCTGCAGAATTTCTGAGTTAGATTAGACACAGGGTGGCCCGAAAGCACTTGATACCACTGCGTCACGCTTTTACGCGGGGCGTTGCCACCCCACAAAATCAACACGGCAGGGATGACCCTGCCGTATTGAGGAGACGATTATACCCGATTATTTCTTTTTCGGGGCAATCATCATCACCATTTGGCGACCTTCCAGCTTGGGGAACTGCTCGACTGTCGCAATTTCAGCCAGATCGGCCTCGACACGCTTGAGCAGAGCCAGGCCGATGTCCTGGTGAGCCATTTCACGACCACGGAAACGCAGGGTGATCTTGGCCTTGTCGCCATCATTGAGGAAGCGGGTCAGATTACGCAGTTTGACGTTGTAATCGCCATCATCAGTGCCCGGACGGAACTTGATTTCCTTGATCTGGACCTGCTTCTGCTTCTGCTTGGCTTCGTGACGTTTCTTCGACTGTTCGTACTTGAACTTGCCGTAGTCCATCAGCTTGCACACCGGGGGTTGAGCGGTCGGCGAAATTTCCACCAGATCCACATCATTTTCCTCGGCCAGAGCCATTGCCTCACGCAGACCAACAACACCGATCTGCTCACCTTCCATGCCTACCAGACGAATCTCGCGAGCGGTAATCTCGCCGTTGATCCGTGCTTCGCGTTCCTGAGCTATAGCCAAATCTCCTATTAATCTATCAAATGCCTGCCGTTGCCGGATCAGGCCTCTGGCATCTCAGCCTTGAGGCGGGCAATGAATGCATCCAGCGCGAGCTGACCGAGATCTTCACCCCGGGCGCGCACGGCAACCAGTTCGCCTGCTTTTTCCTTGTCGCCCACAATAATCTGGTACGGCAGCTTTTGCAGGCTGTGCTCGCGGATTTTATAGCCGATCTTCTCGTTTCTCAAGTCAAGATCAACGCGGAAGCCTTGTTTCTGCAATGCTCCTGCAATTTCCGCAGCATAATCGGCCTGTGCTTCGGTGATATTCATCACCACCATCTGCACCGGCGCCAGCCACAGCGGGAAGGCCCCGGCGTGGTTTTCAATCAGAATACCGAGGAAGCGTTCCAGCGAACCCAGCGCTGCACGGTGCAGCATGACCGGGCGCTTGCGGCTGTTGTCATCGGCCACATATTCGGCATCCAGACTCTCCGGCAACATGAAGTCGAGTTGCAGGGTACCACATTGCCAGGAGCGACCCAGCGCATCCTTGACGTGGTATTCGATCTTGGGACCGTAAAAAGCCCCCTCGCCCGGCAATTCCTCCCAGGCTACACCACAAGCCTGCAGCGCCTCGCGCATGCCCTGCTCGGCCTTGTCCCAGGTTTCTTCCGCACCCAGACGCTTTTCCGGACGCAGTGCCAGCTTGATCGACACCTTGTCAAAACCGAAGCGCTCGTATACTTCCATCACCAGACGATGGAAAGCCTTGGCTTCCTGATTGATCTGGTCTTCGGTGCAGAAAATATGGCCATCATCCTGCACAAAACCGCGCACGCGCATGATGCCGTGCAGTGCGCCGCCCGGCTCGTTGCGGTGACAGGAACCAAATTCGGCATAACGCAGCGGCAGATCACGATAAGAACGCAGACCGCTGTTGAAAATCTGGATATGACCCGGGCAGTTCATCGGCTTGACGGCGTAATCGCGCTTTTCCGATTCGGTGATGAACATGTTTTCCTTGTAGTTCTGCCAGTGACCCGACTTCTTCCACAACTCCACATCCATCATCATCGGCGTGCGGACTTCCTGATAGCCCTCTTTCACCAACTTGCCGCGCATGTACTGCTCGACGTTCTGCCACAGCTGCCAGCCCTTGGGATGCCAGAACACCATGCCCGGTGCCTCATCCTGCAGGTGGAACAGGTCCAGTTGCACGCCCAGCTTGCGGTGGTCGCGCTTTTCCGCCTCTTCCAGCATGTAGAGGTAGGCTTCCAGGTCTTCCTTCTTGGCCCAGGCCGTACCGTAAATACGCTGCAGCATTTCATTCTTGCTGTCGCCGCGCCAGTAGGCACCAGCCACCTTCATCAGCTTGAATACCTTGAGCTTGCCGGTGGACGGCACGTGCGGGCCACGACACAGGTCGGTGAATTCACCCTCACGATACAGGCTCAGCACCTGATCAGCAGGAATGGACTCGATGATCTCGGCCTTATAGGCCTCGCCAATGCTCTTGAAGTAAGCCACAGCCTCGTCACGCGACAGCTCGTAACGCTCGACCGGGATGTCTTTCTTAGCCAGTTCGCTCATCTTCTTTTCGATGGCAACCAGATCTTCCGGGGTAAACGGGCGCTTGTAAGCGAAGTCGTAGTAGAAACCGTTTTCGATTTCCGGTCCGATGGTGACCTGAGCCTCCGGGAACAATTCCTTCACTGCATAGGCCAGCAAGTGAGCGGTAGAGTGACGGATGATGCCAAGGCCATCGGCATCCTTGTCGGTCACGATGGCCAGATCGACATTGCGGTCGATGCTGTACGAGGTATCCACCAGCACGCCATCAACGCGACCCGCCAGCGCGGCGCGCGCCAGACCGGTACCGATGGACGCAGCCACTTCATGGACCGTTACCGGCTTATCGAAGGATCGAACCGAGCCGTCAGGCAGGCGAATGTCAGGCATGTCAACTCCAAACAGGGCGAAATATCATTGCGAAGGGTAAAAAAAAAGAGCGGCCTGAGCCGCTCTTTTTTTGCATGGTACAACCCGCAGGGCTCAGCTAGCGTGAGAATATCGGGTTGTGGTAGTTCGCCAGTGTTTCACCTGGGATAACTCCATGCTAAGTGTTGGTAGGCACGATTGGACTCGAACCAACGACCCCCACCATGTCAAGGTGGTGCTCTAACCAGCTGAGCTACGTGCCTGTCGTCGAGTTGGCAATATTAGCGACGCCCCCCAAAAAAAGCAAGGCCATTTTTAGCAAAAACACCTTAGCCGCCTGCTTCCTGTATACTAGCCCGCTGATTTTGCATAACAAATACACCATATGCTGAAGTTTACCGTACACAAAACGTCTGGCGGCGCACGCCGCGGGACTCTGGAACTCAACCACGGCTCTGTGGAAACCCCGGTTTTCCAGCCAGTGGGCACTTATGGCTCGGTCAAGGCCATGAGCCCGGTGGAGCTGAACGATATCGGCGCGCAGATCATTCTGGGCAATACGTTTCACCTGTGGCTGCGCCCGGGCCTGGAAGTGATCGAACAGTTCGGCGGCCTGCATGACTTCATCGGCTGGGACAAACCTATCCTGACCGACTCGGGCGGCTTCCAGGTATTCAGCCTGTCCGACATGCGCAAGCTTACCGAGGAAGGCTGCACCTTCCAAAGCCCCATCAATGGCGACAAGCTGTTCTTGAGCCCGGAAATCTCGATGAAAATCCAGAGCGTGCTCAATTCCGACATCGTAATGCAGCTGGATGAATGCACGCCGGGCCAGGTGGATCATGCAACCGCGCAAAAATCGTTGCAGATGAGCCTGCGCTGGGCCGAGCGCTCGCGCCGTGCCTTTGACGACTTGAAAAACCCCAATGCCCTGTTCGGTATCGTGCAGGGCAATCTGTACACCGACCTGCGCCAGGAATCGCTGGAAGGCCTGCTGCAGGTGGGTTTTGACGGCTATGCCATTGGTGGCCTGTCGGTGGGCGAACCTAAGCCGGAAATGTACCGCATGCTGAACGAGCTGAACGGCATGCTGCCGGCCGACAAGCCGCACTACCTGATGGGCGTGGGCACTCCGGAAGACCTGGTGCACGGTGTGGCCAACGGTATCGACATGTTCGACTGCGTGATGCCCACCCGCAATGCCCGCAACGGCTGGATTTTCACCCAGCATGGCGACATCAAGATCAAGAATGCCCGTTACAAGGATGACAAGAAGCCGCTGGACGAAGAGTGCGCCTGCTATGCCTGCCGCAACTTCAGCCGCGCCTATCTGCATCACCTGCATCGCGTGGGTGAGATTCTGGGCGCACGCCTGAACACCATTCATAACCTGCACTACTACCAGGAGCTGATGCGCGAAATGCGCAAGGCTATCGAGGAAGACCGCTTCGAAGACTTCCGCCTGGAATTCGCCGACAAGCGCGCGCGCGGCGTATCGTAAAGCGCGGGAACCGGCCCCCTCACCGGCCGGTCTGAGCCTGCGTTCAGGCCGGAAGGTTGGAAAAGACACGCAGCGTGGCTACAATGGCCCGTTTGTTTCACCATCAACACTATAACAAGGGAGCAAATCCATGCCCTTTATTGACAAGGCTTTCGCCGCTGGCGCCGCACCGGGCGGTTTTGACATCATGTCTTTCCTGCCGATGATCGTCATTTTCGTACTGTTCTGGTTCCTGATGGTTCGTCCGCAGCAGAAGAAAATGAAAGAGCATCAGAAGATGCTGTCGGAAATCCAGAAGGGCGATGAAGTTGTTACCCAGGGTGGCATTCTGGGCCGCGTCGTCAAGACCGGTGAGCAGTTCCTGACTGTAGAAATCGCCAATGGCGTGGAAATCAATGTGCAGCGCCCGGCCGTTACCGGCAAGGTGGAAAAGGGCACGCTGAAGTCCCTGTAATCCCCAGGACGGCCGCCCGGCCCGCAAGCCGGGCGGTCAGTTTCGTTTCCTACCTCCGATATCACTCATGAACCGCTATCCTCTCTGGAAATACCTCGTCATTGCGGTAGCCCTGATCATTGCCACGATCTACACGCTACCCAACTTCTACGGCGAGACTCCTGCGGTACAGGTCTCCAGCACCCGCCAGTCCATCACCGTGGACACTGCCCTGATGGGCCGCGTGGAAGAGGCACTGAAAGCCCAGAACATCAGCCCGGACGGTCTGTACCTGGACGGCAGCAGCCTGAAGATCCGCTTCAAGGATGCCGATACCCAGATCAAGGCACGCGATGCCATCCAGCACGCCTTGGGCGACAGCTACATCATCGCGCTCAACCTGCTGCCGGCCTCGCCGCAGTGGCTGGCCGACCTGAAAGCCTACCCCATGTTCCTGGGTCTGGATTTGCGCGGTGGCGTGCACTTCCTGCTGCAGGTGGACATGCAGGCTGCCATCGACAAGACCATGGAACGCTACGCTGGCGATATCCGCCGCGAGCTGAAGAACAAGCAAGTGCGCTACGGCAGCATCAAGCGCAACGGTAATGTGCTGGAAGTGCAGCTGCGTGATGCCGACACCCTGAAGGCCGCGCAAAATGTGGTCAGCCGCACCCTGCCCACTCTGGTAGTGAGCAGCGATGATGCTGCCTACAAGCTGACCGCCACCCTGAAGCCGGAAGAAGTCACCAAGATTCAGGGTGATGCCGTCAAACAGAACATCTCCACCCTGCACAACCGGGTGAATGAACTGGGCACTTCCGAACCCATCATCCAGCAGGCCGGCCCCAACCGCATCGTGGTCGAGCTGCCTGGCATCCAGGATACCGCCCGTGCCAAGGACATCATCGGTCGCACTGCCACGCTGGAAGTACGCATGGTGGAAGATGACCAGGGCAAGGTCAGCGACGCGCTGGCTGGCAATATTCCGGCTGGCTACGACCTGCTGGACGAAGCCACCTCGCATGGCGACAGCAAGATTCTGGTGAAGAAAGATGTCGAGCTGACCGGCGACAACATCAACGACGCGCAAGCCGGCTTTGATGAAAACGGCGCTCCGGCAGTACACATCAACCTGGACTCCACCGGCGCTTCCATCTTCCGTCAGGTGACTGCGGAAAACATCGGCAAGCGCATGGCGATGATCCTGGTGGAAAAAGGTCGTGCCGAAGTGGTGACTGCTCCGGTTATCCGCTCGGAAATCGGTGGTGGCCGCGTGCAAATCTCCGGCAGCATGAACCCGGCAGAAGCCAATGACACCGCCCTGCTGCTGCGTGCCGGCTCGCTGGCCGCACCGATGAACATCATCGAAGAACGCACCGTCGGCCCTAGCCTGGGCAAGGAAAACATCGAGAAGGGCTTCCACTCCACCCTTTGGGGCTTTGCTGCCATCGCGGTGTTCATGGTGATCTACTACGGCGTGTTCGGTGTGTTCTCGGCCATCTCGCTGGCTGTCAACGTATTCCTGCTGCTGGCCATCCTGTCCATTCTGCAGGCCACGCTGACCTTGCCCGGCATTGCCGCCATCGCGCTGGCACTGGGTATGGCGATTGACGCCAACGTGCTGATCAACGAGCGCATCCGCGAAGAACTGCGCAATGGCGTACCGCCGCACTCGGCCATCCAGGCCGGTTACGGCCACGCCTGGGCCACGATTCTGGACTCCAACGTCACCACCCTGATTGCCGGTCTGGCCTTGCTGATTTTCGGCACCGGCCCGGTACGCGGCTTTGCCGTGGTGCACTGCATCGGCATTCTGACCTCGATGTTCTCGGCAGTGCTGGTTTCGCGCGGCCTGGTGAACCTGTGGTACGGCCGCCGTCGCAAACTGACCTCGCTGGCCATTGGCCAGGTGTGGAAACCTGAGAAATAAGGACAGGACAGATCATGGAGCTTTTCCGCATCAAACGGGACATCCCGTTCATGAGCTACGGCAGGCTGACCACGGCAATTTCGCTGGTCACCTTCATTCTTGCCGTGTTCTTCCTGGCCACGCGCGGTCTTAACTACAGTGTCGAATTCACTGGCGGTACGGTATTGGAAGTGCAATACCAGCAGTCGGCTGACCTGAACCTGATCCGCGATTCGGTCGACAGCCTGAAGCTGGGCGAAGCCACCGTGCAAAGCCTGGGCAGCAGCAGTGATGTGATGATTCGCCTGCCGAACAAGCCGGGCACAACCTCGGCCCAGCTATCGGAAAAGGTGATGAACTTGCTCAAGGCCAAGGACAGCACCGTGCAACTGCGCAAGGTCGATTTTGTCGGCCCCAGTGTGGGTGAGGAGCTGGTGACCCATGGCCTGACTGCCGCCATCCTGGTGTGTCTGGGCATCATGGCCTACCTGGCCATCCGCTTCGAATGGCGCTTCGCCGTGTCGGCCATCATCGCCAACATGCACGACGTGGTGATCATCCTGGGCTGCTTTGCCTTCTTCCGCTGGGAATTCTCGCTGACCGTACTGGCCGGCGTGCTGGCGGTGCTGGGCTATTCGGTGAATGAATCGGTAGTGGTGTTCGACCGTATCCGCGAGAACTTCCGCAAGCCGGGCCTGCGTGGCAAGACCACCGCCAGCATCATCGACAACGCCATTACCGCCACCATGAGCCGTACCATCATCACCCACTTCTCCACCGAGATGATGGTGGTGTCCATGCTGGTTTTCGGTGGCCCGGCACTGCATGGTTTTGCCATGGCGCTGACCATCGGCATCATCTTCGGAATTTACTCTTCGGTACTGGTTGCCAGCCCGATCGCGCTGTGGCTGGGTGTCAGCCGCGAGCACATGGTCAAGCCGGTCAAACCGAAAGAGGAAGCCGTGGTCTGAGCCAGAGCATGCCCTGTAGCAACGCATACTGGCCGGCTTGTCCGGCCGGTTTTTTATCCGCTTACAGCCAACCACCACGGTGACTCATGGAAGCCATCACTTTCCTGCTCGACTTCATCCTGCACATCGATGTCCACCTGACCCAGCTGGTCGCCCATTACGGGGTATGGATCTACGCCATCCTGTTTCTCATCATCTTTTGTGAAACCGGGCTGGTGGTCACGCCTTTCCTGCCGGGCGACTCGCTGCTGTTCGTAGCCGGCGCACTGGCGGCCATGGGCAAGATGGATGCCCACCTGCTGGTCCTGTTGCTGACACTGGCCGCCATTCTGGGCAATAGCGTCAACTACGCCATCGGCCGGCATCTGGGCGCGCGTCTGCTGCAACGCTTTCCCCGGCTGATCAAGCCGGAATACCTGGCCAAGACCCATGCTTTCTACGACAGGCACGGCGGCAAGACCATCATCTTTACCCGCTTCGTGCCCATCATCCGCACCTTTGCGCCCTTTGTGGCCGGCATTGGCAGCATGGGTTATCGCCAGTTCACCGTGTACAACGTGACCGGGGCCGTACTGTGGGTGGCAGGCTTCTGCTATGCCGGTTATTTCTTCGGTAATCTGCCCTTCATTCGCAAGAATCTGGAATACCTGATTTTCGGCATCATCTTCGTCTCCTTCCTGCCGGCCATCATCGAAGTATGGCGCCACAAGCGCGCTGCACGTCGCGGCTGATCCAGATCAGCTAAACGCCCCGGCCCCATGCCGGGGCCATTGCCCTACCCTTTCAGCCAGTCCGGCACTATCATGGCCTGCATATGAAACGCATTCACAAGCTCCCAGATCACCTCGTCAACCAGATCGCTGCTGGCGAAGTGGTGGAACGCCCCGCCTCTGCCCTCAAGGAAATGCTGGAAAACAGCCTGGACTCTGGCGCCAGCAAGATCACCGTTGATCTGGCGCAGGGCGGCATCAAGCTGATTCGCGTCACCGACAACGGCAGCGGCATTACTGCAGATGATCTGCCCCTGGCACTGGACCGCCACGCCACCAGCAAGATCGCTTCGCTGGACGACCTGGAACAGGTGGGGACCCTGGGCTTTCGTGGTGAAGGGCTGGCCAGCGTGGCCTCGGTATCGCGGCTGACCCTGACCAGCCGCCCGGCCGACAGTAGCCACGCCTACCAGATCATCGCCATCGATGGCCAGCTGCACCCGGTGGAGCCAGCAGCCCATGCGACGGGCACCAGCGTCGAAGTGGTGGACCTGTACTTCAACACCCCGGCGCGGCGCAAATTCCTCAAGAGCGAAAACACCGAATACGCCCACTGCGAAGCCACTTTCGAACGCATTGCCCTGGCGCACCCGCAGGTCGAATTTTTACTACGCCACAATGGCAAGGTGATCTGGCGCTTGCCGGCGCAAGACCTGGCCGACCGCGTTGCTGCCTTGCTGGGTAAGGATTTCATCAGCGAAGCCATTGCGGTGGAAACCTCCGCCGGCAGCATGACGCTGAGCGGCTTTGTTGGCTCGCCCACCTATTCAAAGGCCAGTCGCGACGCCCAGTATTTCTATGTCAATGGCCGCTTCGTGCGTGATAAAACCGCCCAGCACGCGCTGCGCCAGGCCTATCGCGATGTGCTGCATCACGACCGCCACCCGGTGTATGCACTATTCCTGTCGATGGACCCGGCCGGGGTGGATGTGAATGTGCACCCCACCAAGATTGAGGTGCGCTTTCGCGAAAGCCAGGCCATCCACCAGTTTCTGTTCCACAGCATCAACAAGGCACTCGCCGCCACTACCGCCGGCAGCAGCGCCCCGGTACCAGCCCAGGGTGAGATCAATCAGAACGCGCCAGCCAGCAACGCCGCCGCGCCGCAAGCCGCCCTGTTTCCGCCACGCGCCCCGCTGTCGGCCGCAACGTCCGGCAGCAGTGCCAGCGGCCATACGCCGGTGCGGCCCTTCAGCTATCAGCAGCAGAGTATCCCGCTGCATGTAGCGCGCGAGGCCATCGGCACTTACGACAAGATGTTCTCCGGCCTGCGCGAAGAAGAAAGCCGCAATGCACTGCCCGCCAATACGCCGGTGCTCGACCAGCTGCCAGCCATGCTGTCGCCGGCCCAGTTGCAGGCATTGCCACAGGCTAGCGAGGGCATTCCGCCGCTGGGCTTTGCCCTGGCCCAGTTGCACGGGGTCTATATCCTGAGCCAGTGCGAAGACGGGCTGATCGTGGTCGACATGCATGCCGCGCACGAGCGCATTGTCTACGAACGGCTGAAAACCGCGCTGGAAGCCGACACCATCCCCATGCAACCCTTGCTGCTGCCGGTATCCTTTGCCGCCGACCGCATGGAAGTGGCCACTGTGCACGAGCATGGAGAGCAGATGAAACAGCTGGGCGTGGAGCTGGCTCCACTCTCCCCCACCCAGATTGCCGTACGCGGTGTGCCGGTCTGGCTGCAGGATGGCAATCCGGTGGACCTGGCTCGCGCCGTGCTGAAAGACGTGCGTGAATTCGGCCTCAGCCAGGTGCTGACCGAACGCCGCAACGAACTGCTGGCCACCATGGCCTGCCACGGCGCGGTACGTGCCAACCGCCAGCTGACGCTGACTGAAATGAATGCCCTGCTGCGTGACATGGAAAACACCGAACGCTCCAACCAGTGCAATCACGGCCGCCCCACCTGGTCGCGACTGGGCATGAAAGACCTCGACAATCTGTTCATGCGCGGGCGCTGAACCACTTTTATCTGAAACAGACGTATGGCCAAACTGTTTTTCCGCTACGCCGCCATGAACAGCGGCAAGAGCACCCAGCTGCTGCAAATCGCCAATAATTACGAGAGCATGGGCAAGCAGGTGGCGCTATATACCGCCGCCATCGACGACCGCTTTGGCGTGGGCATGATTTCCTCGCGGCTGGGCATCCAGCGCCAGGCTCACACCTTTGCCGGTGATACCGATTTCCTCAGCGTAGACCTGGCCGGCATCAGTTGCATCCTGCTGGACGAAGCGCAATTTCTCAGCCCACAGCAGGTATGCCAGCTGCACCGGCTGGCCCACACCCGCAATATCCCGGTGATCTGCTTTGGCCTGCGGGTGGACTTTCAGGGCCACCCCTTCCCCGGCTCCACCTGGCTGCTGACCCGGGCCGAGGAGATTGAAGAAATCAAGACCATCTGCACCTGCGGCAAAAAAGCCACCATGCATATCCGCATCGCTGCCGATGGCAGCCGGGTGGTAGAGGGCCCGCAAGTGGAGATTGGCGGCGAAGCGCGCTATCGCGCCGTCTGCGGCCGCTGTTTTCATCAGGCAGACTGAAGCCGCCCACCGCCGCGCCTTGGCCCGTGCGCACATCGCTGCCACACTCAAGACCCGGCCACCCACCAAGTGACAGCCTCCATGCATACTTTTTTCTGGCACGACTATGAAACCTTTGGCGCCGTGCCGCGCCAGGATCGCCCTTCGCAGTTTGCCGGGATACGTACCGATGCCGAGCTGAACGAAATCGGCGAACCGGTGATGCTGTACTGCCAGCCGGCCCCCGATTACCTGCCCGCGCCCGAGGCCTGCCTGCTCACCGGCATCACCCCGCAGCACTGTCTGGCTCATGGTGTGGCCGAGCACGAATTCGCCGGAGTGATCGAACGCGAGCTGGCCGCCCCCGGCACCATCGGCGTGGGTTACAACTCGCTGCGCTTTGATGACGAGGTCAGCCGCTTTCTGTTCTGGCGCAACCTGATCGACCCCTATGCGCGTGAATGGCAAAACCAGTGTGGCCGCTGGGACATTCTCGATCTGGTGCGTGCCACCTATGCCCTGCGCCCGGAAGGTATTGAATGGCCTCAGCACGAAGATGGCCGCCCCAGCTTCAAGCTGGAACACCTGTCCGCCGCCAACGGTCTGGCACACGAAGCCGCGCACGACGCGCTATCCGATGTGCGCGCCACCATTGCGCTGGCGCGGCTGATCAAGCAAAAGCAGCCCAAGCTGTTCGACTACTACCTCACCCTGCGCAAGAAAGACGCGGTCAAGGCGCAGCTGAACCTGCACCAGCCGCGCCCGCTGCTGCATGTGTCCGGCATGTATGGCGTAGAGCGCGGCAATATGGCCATGGTCTGGCCGCTGGCCCAGCACCCGACCAACGGCAATGAGGTCATCGTGTGGGACCTGGCATTTGATCCGGCCATGCTGCGCGGCATGAGCGCCGACAGCATCCGCCAGCGCATCTATACCCGCACGGAAGATCTGCCGGAAGGCATGACACGGCTGCCGCTCAAAACCATCCACATCAACAAGTCCCCCTTTGTCGTGGCCAATCTCAAGGTTCTGGGCGAGGATCGCGCCCGCCACTGGGGCATGGACATGGCAGTGATCGAGACCCATGCCGCCAGCGCCGCCACCCTGCCCGACCTCACGCCCATCTGGCGCCAGGTCTACCGCCGCGAAACCGGCGAGGCGCGTGATGTGGACGAAAACCTGTATGGCGGCTTTGTCAGCAATAACGACCGCAAGGTGCTGAACAAGCTGCGGCTGAAATCTGCCGCCCAGCTCACCAGCGAAATGGCCTTTTTTGAAGATGCCCAGTTGGGCGAGCTGCTGTTCCGCTACCGGGCACGCAACTTCCCTGGCAGCCTGTCGGGCGAGGAAAGCCAGCGCTGGCAGCAATGGTGCCGGCACAAGCTGGATGAAGGGCTGGGTGGCCGCAGTCTGGCGCAGTTCCAGCAGGAAATGGCAGCCGTGCGCGAGCGCGAACTGACGCCAGCCCAGCAGGCCATCCTGCAGCAACTGGACAGCTACGCCGCCAGCCTGCTGGCACCGGGCAACTAAAAAGCGGTTCCGGGACGACCCTGCCTATGCGACAATCCCGCCCCGGACCCTGCCAGCACTCAAGACCACGCCATGTCACAGACACCTGATGCCATCCTGTTGATGGGCCCCACCGCCTCCGGCAAGACCGGCCTTGCGCTGGAGCTGGCCCGCCATTTCCCAGTGGAAATCATCAGCGTGGATTCGGCCCTGGTGTATCGCGGCATGGACATCGGCAGCGCCAAACCCAGCGCTGAGGAAATGGCCGCCTGCCCGCACCACCTGATCGACATCATCAGCCCGCTGGAGACTTATTCCGCCGCCCAGTTTCATGCCGATGCCAACCGGCTGATCGGTGAAATCCGCGGCCGTGGCAATATGCCGCTGTTGGTGGGCGGCACCATGCTGTATTACAAGGCCTTGCTGGAAGGCTTGTCCGATCTGCCGCAAGCCGACGCCGCGCTGCGCGCCCAACTGGATGCCGAAGCCAGCCGCATTGGCTGGCCAGCCATGCATGCCCGGCTGGCCACGCTGGACCCGGACACCGCCGCCCGCCTCAATCCCAACGATGCGCAGCGCATTCACCGCGCACTGGAAATCTGCCTGCTCAGCGGCCAGACCATGTCCAGCCTGATTGCCCGGGGCAAGGAAGCCGCGGCCGACTTTAACTGCTTGCCGCTGGCACTGGTGCCGGAGGAGCGCAGCTGGCTGCACCAGCGCATTGCTCAGCGCTTCGACTTGATGCTGCAGCAGGATTTTCTAGGTGAAGTACGCCGTCTGCGCCGGGACTACCCGGCACTCACGCCCGACCTGCCCTCGATGCGCTGCGTCGGCTATCGCCAGGCCTGGGACTACCTGGATGGGCTGTGCAGTGAGGCCGAGTTCATCGAACGCGGCATCGCCGCCACCCGCCAGCTGTGCAAACGCCAGCTCACCTGGATGCGCAGCCTGCCGGTGATTCCGGTCAGCGCCCAGCGTGCCGACCTCAACGACTGCGTGCTGCAGGCCTGTCATGATTTCATGGCCGGCAAGCCGCCGGCAGACCGCCTGCCTTATCAGGGCAGCTTTTGAGCAAGCAGCGACCCACAAGAAAAAACCCGCCGTAGCGGGTTTTTTTGAGCCAGTGGACAGAATCAGCTGGCAGCCACCAGTTTGATTTCCACTTTCCACGCCGGGTTCGCCAGCTTGGCCTCCACCGTGGCACGCGCCGGCACATTGCCCGCCGGCACCCAGGCATCCCAGGCGGCGTTCATGGCGTCGTAGTCAGCCAGGCTGGCCAGGAAAATGGTCACATCCAGAATCTTGCTCTTGTCCGAACCCAGCTCGGCCAACAGGCTGTCGATCTGGGCCAGCACATTGGCGGTCTGCGCCTGGGCATCGGCCTCGGTGTTTTCCGGCACTTGCCCCGCCAGGAAAATCATGCCATTGCAAACGGCCGCCTCGGCCAGACGTGCGCCCTGCTTGTGACGATAGATGCTCATGCTGCTTCCCTCTTGCTGCGGATGGTGGGTAAAAGCGCGATTTTACCGCCAATCGGCCATACGCACAGCCCATCTCCACCAGCGCAAGCACACCTTGCGCTGGGTCCAAGAGCAAAACCATAACATTGACAGCGGCAAAAACACGGGGCTAGAATCCGCCCATCTTCATTTTTTCGGGTTTACTGCCTTGGACTGCCACAGTCATCCACAGTACTGTTTTCAGTTGACCCGGTAAGACCCGCGCCGTACCCCTACGCCGCCGTCTTGCCCGGTCAAGATGGTGCGCTCCCAGTTTCACCTGTTCGAGCACCCTGCACACTCCAGTTACTGACGCTGCCAGCATGCTGCCGAGTCATGGCCTGTCGCCACGATTCCGCCTATTGCGGCAGCCTTGTCCTGCCGACCCTGCCCGCTGCTTGCCAGCCCTGCAAAGCCGGGCGTCGCCATGCCATCTGACCGTGATCCACGTCCCTGTCTGCCGATGAAGCCGTTTTTCATACTGGCCAAGGCCAGAGCGCAGCAAGCTGCCGCACTCTGCCAGCCGCCGCCGACCAAGGAGACCGACCATGCACTACGCTATGCTGCTGGCCCACCAGCCAAACCAGTCACGCGAACTACCGGACCACTACCTGCTGCCCTATCGCGAGCTCAGTATCCGGGAATATCTGGTACAGGCATGGCGCACCGCCCGGCAGAAATTGCCACGCACCCGCCGCCACTGAACATAAACCATCTAGCAAAGGAAACCACATGGACCCCTACCCCAGCCTGGCGGTCAGCGCAGACAAGACAATGGCAAGCAATACGGAGAGGATGGCCTATCGGCATTGACTCCGCGCAGCACCCACGCCTTCCTGCCTGACCTCCCCGTTCGCCCCGGCCATTTGCGCCAGCACATCCTTGCACACAGCAGCCTTGCCCGCGCCCGACACCACAGCTTGACTCTATAGCTTCCGTCGCGCCCGCCAGCTATGCCCGTGCCTGTGGCCCCGCCCTTGTATTAATCCGATTCAGGGAGTCATGCATGACCAAACACACCAATTCGGTAGCCGTAGCGAGCGTACGCTGCAGCACCATGCCAGCCACCGCAGCTGGCCTGTACCACCGTTGCCAAGCCTGGCTGCGGCAGCTGCCGCCGCAACTGGACCTGCCGTTCATCCTGCAGGCCACCGCCCTACTGCTACTGGCCGACCTGCCGCCAGGCCAGCTTAGCCATACCCTGCGCAGCCAGGCAGACGTATTGCTGCCCAGCGCGCTGGTCTTTCTGCTCCTGCTATTTAGTGGCAACAGCGAGCTAACACGGCAGCATGGCCGGCTCGCCAGCTTCATGTCTGCCCTTGTCATGACAGCACTGCTGCTACTGAGCTTCATTCTGTCCTACACCATGCTGTTTCCGGACATGGCGGGCAGCCATGTTGGCAGCATGCTGATCAGCGTCAGCATCGGCAGCCTGATCATCGCTATTCTGTCCAATCTGCGCTCCACCCATGTCCAGCTGCGCCAGCCTGTAGCGGCCTCTGCCCGGCAAGCACCCAAACACCACCCAGCCTGGCTGCGCTGGCTAAGAGGCTATCTGCGCCTGGTGCTGCTGCTGGTAGCCTGCAAGCTGTTACTGGGACTGCTGTAGCCAGGCAACGGTCTGGCTGCTTCATCACACGGCAACAGCCAGACCTTACAACTCCCCATCACACATCATGCATACGGGAATCACCATGCATTTCGACTTTGCCACTTTCACCCATTCCTTTATTGCGCTGGTAACGGCTTTTGTACTCGGCTCGGCCATTGGCTACGAGCGCCAGGTACGCCAGCGTACCGCCGGCCTGCGCACCAATGCGCTGGTTGCCGTGGGCGCGGCTGCTTTTGTTGATCTGGCCATGCGGCTGGGCGGCAATGAAGGTGCCACCCACGTGGTGGCCTATGTCGTATCCGGTGTGGGTTTTCTGGGCGCCGGCACCATCATGAAAGAAGGGCTGAATGTCCGTGGCCTGAATACCGCCGCCACCTTGTGGGGTTCGGCCGCGGCCGGTGCCTGTGCCGGCGCCGGGCTGCTGGATGCGGCCCTGCTGGACGCCATTTTCGTACTGGCGGCCAACACCCTGCTGCGACCGGTGGTGAACTCCATCAACCGCACCCCGCTCGACGATGAGCACAGCGAAGTCACCTACCAGCTATGCGTGATCAGCGAAGATGAGCAGCAGAAGCTGGCCTTCACCCTGATTGACCAGTTGCTGGAGCAGGCGCAGTACCCGCTGGGCGATATGAATGTCGAACCGTTTGGCGATGATGATGTGGAAATCACCGCCACCCTGCTGTCGACATCGGCCGATTCGGCAGTGCTGGAACAGATTGCTGCGCAGTTGACGGCCAAACCCTATATCAAGCAGGCCTACTGGAACCAGAGCATTACCGAGTAATACTGGCCTGCCCATGAAAAATCCCGCCAATGGCGGGATTTTCTGTGTGCGGCAAAGCTGCTGTTTAAGCTACTGCGGTCATGCGCAGGCTCTGGGCAAAACGCTCCAGTGCGGCAATGCCGGACTGCTCGGCGCGCTGGCACCAATCCTGCAGCTCATGCAGCAACTGCTCGCGGCTCAGCGAGGAACGCTCCCACAAGCGGCACAGCTCCTGACGCATGGTGTAGACGGTATGCAGGGTTTCGCTATGTTGCAGCACCACAGCCAGCTGCGCCTTGTCGCAAGACGGCGTGTCCTTGGCATCCTGTTTCAGCCATACCTTCATCTTGCGCGCCATATCATCCATGTCCGGCAGGCTGATCTTTTCCAGCTCGCTGCGATACACCTCTTTCAGCTCACGGGCATAACGCGAGGCAATGGCGTAGCGGTTGGAGATGATAGCCTGCAGGTGTTCCAGATCCAGCTGCGTCCGGCTGGCATCCTGTGCCAGGCGCGGTGCCACGCGGCGCACCTTGGCCAGATGGCAGATTTCCAGCAGGCGGATATACATCCAGCCGATGTCAAACTCGTACCACTTGTAAGACAGCTTGGCCGAGGTGCCAAAAGTGTGGTGGTTGTTGTGCAGCTCTTCACCGCCCACGATGATGCCCCAGGGAATCAGGTTGGTAGAGGCATCTTCGTTTTCGAAGTTGCGATAACCCCACCAGTGACCCAGGCCATTGATGACACCAGCAGCCCAGAACGGAATCCACAGCATCTGCACCGCCCAGATCGACAGACCAGCTGGCCCGAACAGCAACAGGTCGATGGCCAGCATCAAGATGATGCCCTTGCCGAAATGCGGCGCATACAGCTTGTTCTCCAGCCAGTCGTCCGGGGTGCCATGGCCAAACTTGTCCATGATGGACTGGTCCTTGCAGGCGGCGCGGTACAGCTCCACCCCTTCCCACAGCACTTTCTTGATGCCGAGAATCTGCGGGCTGTGCGGGTCTTCTGCCGTTTCGCACTTGGCATGGTGTTTGCGGTGAATGGCCGCCCACTGCTTGGTGACCATGCCGGTGGTCAGCCACAGCCAGAAACGGAAAAAGTGGCTGGCAAGCGGATGCAGGTCCAGCGCGCGGTGCGCCTGATGGCGATGCAGGAAGATGGTGACCGACACAATGGTGATATGCGTCAGGATCAGTGCAGCAACGATATATCCCCACCACGGGAGATCAAGCAAACCGTTAAGCCAATGCATGAGGGCCGGCAACCTTGTAATTTGGACAATCCTCCATTTTAACCAATTGATCCGACAGTGTCAGACTGTTTTCTACGGTTCGACTTGTGGCGCGCTTGGTGTACCATAGGGCCTTATTCCACACACCCTTCAGAAAAACGCTTGTGTTGCCAAAACGACGTCTGATTATTGCGGGAGCCACTCTGGGTGGCCTGTTGGTGTTCAATGGGGCCGCCGCCTTCTGGGCTGGCATGAAAGCCGAGGACACGCTGGAGGAACAGCACAAGATGCTGGCCAGCCTGCCGCTGTTCAAGGTGAAATCCCACAGCTATGACCGTGGCTGGTTCTCCTCCACCGAAACCACCGAGCTGGAGTTCAACCGCCGCCTGTCCGGGCCGTATGAAAACATGCTGCCTGACAACTTCAAGCCGCTGCTGAACTCCACCATCAAGTTCACCCACCACATCAAGCATGGCCCCTTCCCCGGCCTGTCCAGCCTGGACTTCCGTCCTGCACGCGCGCTGGTCACCACGGAATTTGCCATGAGCGATGCCACCCGCAAGACGCTCAAGACCTTTTTTGGCGACAAGGACCCGATTACCGTCACCAACCGGCTGGGCTTTGGTGGCGGCGGCGAGCTGAATGTCAACATTCCGTCCTTCGATTACGAAGAAGCCCTGTCCGGCGTCAAGATGAAATGGAAAGGCTTTGACCTGAAGCTGGACTACGCCTCCGGCTACAAGGAATACAAGACCGAAGCCAATTCGCCGGGCTTCCTGCTGGAAGCCTCCAGCAAGGGCAGTGTGGCGTTTGATGGTGTGCGCTATGTGTCGGACATCCGCCCTGGAACTACCGGCATCAAGCTGGGCACCAGCGAACTGACCGTGGGCAATGTGCAGCTCAACTGGAAGGACAGCGTTCCCTACAGCATCAAGCTGAACGAACTGGTCTACCTGATGACGCGCATGCGCGTGGGCGAATTCATCAACCCGTCCGGCGAATTCAAGCCGTCGGCGGTGTCGCTGAAGAACTTCCGCTACCAGATCGTCAGCAGCGAACAGGATGAATTCATCAATACCCGTGGCAAGCTGGAT
Source organism: Aquitalea aquatica (assembly GCF_013911085.1). Lineage (GTDB taxonomy): Bacteria > Pseudomonadota > Gammaproteobacteria > Burkholderiales > Chromobacteriaceae > Aquitalea > Aquitalea aquatica. Next base: position 111,040 of record NZ_JACERN010000026.1, on the reverse strand, counting down.
TTTGCCGAATTCAACTACAACGACCAGCGCTATGGCCCGTTGCGGCTGGATGTGTCGGCCAATCACCTGCACGGCCCCACCTTGCTGAAGCTGGATCAGGCCATCAGCCAGATTCCGTTCGAAGGCGTGGACCCGGCGGTATTGCGCAAGCAGTACATCGACACCATCAAGCACACCGGTATTCCGTTGCTCACCAACAACCCCAAGCTGGTGATCAACGACTTCTACCTGAAGATGCCCAGTGGCGAAACCACGCTGCAAGGCAGCCTGGGGCTGAATGGCCTGCAAGAAGCAGACCTGAACAACTCCACTGCCTTCCTCAAGCGCTTTGAAGTGGAAGCCAAGCTCAGCCTGCCGCGCAAGACGCTGGAAAACCTGGTGGTAGCCCAGGCGCGTACCCTGTTCATGGTGGATCAGAGTGCCGAAGTGCAGCCGAACATGAGTGAAGTGGAAGACCTGGCCCGCAGCCTGCTGGACAGCCAGCTGGCGCAGTGGAAGGACGAAAAGTTCATCAACGAAGACAAGGGGCAGATTTCCACCCAGCTCAACTACAAGGGTGGCAACCTGGCCATCAACAGCAAGAAGGTCAACCTGCCGTGGGAAGAGCAGGAAGACCCGGCGCCGACCGCCTCAGCCCCTGCGGCCAAGGCAGCCAGTGCCGCCAAATAGGTGGACGGCAGACGTGGGAAAGGGGGCTGCGGCCCCCTTTTTCATTGCTGCTAACGCCGCGCCGGCGCTGCCAGTACTTCAACAAGCCGCATCAGGCCGCTTCGCGGGCCGGATGGCAGGCCCCCAGCTGCTGCAGGGTTTCCTTGCGCAACTGGTTGGCACAGCAGGCACATTTGCCGCAATCGGCTGCCACGCCCAGCTCGGCGCGCAGATCGCACATGCGGGTAGCGCCCTCTTCCACCGCGCGGCGGATCTGGCTGTCGGTGACGGCATTGCACAAGCAGACATACATGGCAGCAACCTGAAATGAGAATAATTATCGATATCTTATTTTTAAACAATAACGATTGTCAATTACATTAAAGGACATCCCATGCAATGGAAGCCCAATACCACAGTAGCCACCCTGGTCGAACATGAGGGCCGCTATCTGATGGTGGAAGAAGAAACCGAATTCGGCCTGCGCTTCAACCAGCCCGCCGGCCATCTGGAACATGGCGAAAGCCTGTTTGCCGCAGCCATCCGCGAAACCCGCGAAGAAACCGGCTGGGAGGTGGAATTACAACACCTGGTCGGCATCTACATGGTGGACAAGCCGGACAGCGACATTACCTGGCTGCGCTTTGCCTTTGCCGCGCGTGCGCTGCGCCATCATCCGGCAGAAAAACTCGATACAGGCATTGTCAGCGCGCACTGGCTTACTTACGATGAGATCGCCGCCTGTGCATTGCAACACCGCAGCCCGGTAGTCATGCACTGCCTGGATGACTACCGGCTGGGTAAACGTTTTGCTCTGGATGTCATCCACCATCAACCCTGAAACGGGCGGCAAGGGAGAAACCCTTGCGCCATCTGCTTTGTCGCTTCCTGTTCGTGCTGATGCTGTCGGTAACGACCACCGGGGCCGCGCATGCGGAGCCTTTGCAGCTCTGTTATGATTACGGCTGCGCCAAACAGCTGGAAATGGAAATTTCCAGCGAGGCCCGCGACTGGCTGGCCGGACTGTTTGACGACCTGCATGACGCCACCATCGAACGCAGCCAGATCCAGCACGCAGTGCAGGCCTTGTATCTGCTGGCGGCCCAGGACAGCCCGTTGTGGCACGACAAGGGGGCCGACCGCTTCGATAACGATGCCGATGGCCGCATGGACTGCATAGACCACAGCCATAACGACTCGGCCTTTCTGCACTATCTGGCGGCACAGGGCTGGCTGCATTTTCACCGGGTCGACGCCATCGTACGCCGCACCCGCTATCTGGTGGCGCAGCATTTTGCCAGCCACATCATCGAGCAGGACACCGGCCAGGAATGGGTGGTGGATAGCTGGTTCAATTCATTCGGGGAACCACCGGTCGTGGTGCCCCTGGCTCTCTGGAAAGAAGGATTTTCCCCGTGACGGGTAAGAAACGTATTGTCGTCGGCATGTCCGGCGGTGTGGATTCGTCGGTAACCGCCTGGCTGCTGAAGCAACAAGGCCATGAAGTCATCGGCGTATTCATGCAGAACTGGGAAGACGACAACGACGACGAATACTGCTCCATCAAGCAGGATGCGCTGGATGCCATGAGCGTGGCCGACATCGTCGGCATCGACATGGAAATCGTCAATTTCGCCAAGGAATACAAGGACCGCGTGTTCTCGTACTTCCTCAAGGAATACTCGGCTGGCCGCACCCCCAATCCGGACGTGCTGTGCAATGCCGAAATCAAGTTCAAGGCCTTTCTGGACTATGCGCTGGAACTGGGAGCCGACTGCATCGCCACCGGCCACTATGCACGCAAGATGGAACGCGACGGCCTGCACTACCTGATGAAGGCGGTGGACCACACCAAGGACCAGAGCTACTTCCTGTATCGCCTGCAGCAACACCAATTGGCCAAGTCGATATTTCCGCTGGGCGACATCCGCAAAACCGAGGTACGCAAGCTGGCCGAGGAAGCCGGGCTGCCGACTGCCGCCAAGAAGGACTCCACCGGCATCTGCTTTATCGGCGAACGCCCCTTCCGTGAATTCCTGCAGCGCTATCTGCCCACCCAGCCCGGCCAGATGATCTTGCCGGATGGCAAGGTGGTGGGCGAGCACATGGGGCTGATGTACTACACCTTGGGCCAGCGCAAGGGCCTGACCATAGGCGGCAGCAAGGATGGCAATGGCGAGCCGTGGTTTGTTGCCGGCAAGGATATTCCGGGCAATAAGCTGATCGTGGTACAGGGCCACGACCACCCGCTGCTGCTCAAGCCCACGCTGGCGATGAGCGACCTGTCGTGGACGCTGAATGGCACGCCGGCTGCCGGCGAATACGCCGCCAAGAACCGCTACCGCATGGCCGACGCCGCCTGTTCGCTGTCGCCGGTGGTGGATGGCCAGGCCACCCTCACCTTCCGCGAAAAACAGTGGGCGGTCACCCCCGGCCAGTCGGCCGTGCTGTACGACGGGGACATCTGTCTGGGTGGCGGCATCATCCAGTAAGCAAGCCCGTTGTCACACCAAGCCTGCCACGCGCAGGCTTTTTCATGTCCGGCTGGCACGCAGGAACACCGAAAACAGCTCGGATTGCGAATTGATGCCCAGCTTGCTGTACAGATGTTTCTTGTGCACCCGCACCGTTTCCACCGATATCTGCAGGCGCTGGGCAATCGCCTTGCTGGAATGGCCGCCCAGCATCAGCTGCGCCACCTCGTTCTCGCGCAGGGTCAGGCCCTGCCCTTCCAGCCCCCCATGTACGGCGGCATGCGTCACCGCTAGCGGCTTGGCCGTACTGGCTTGTTCAAAGTGCAGACGCTGGCGCATCAGTGCCATCACCCAGGGCTGCAGCAGGCTCAAGGTCGCCATCTGCGACGGTGAAAAGCGCTGACCAGCCCCCAGCGACAGGCACAGTGTGCTGCCATCTTCACGCGGCAGGTTGAACTGTACTTCGTCCTCGACGATGTTCAGGCTGAAATAGCGTTGGTAATAATCGGTAAAGGGGAAACGGTCCGGGGCTACCTCGTCCAGCCGCAATAGCCCGGCATGGCGGTGTTCCAGGCTGGCCACATAAAACGGGTCCAGCCGGTACAGGCCCTGCAGATAATCCTGGAACAAGGTATCCACGCCGCCATCAGCCATGGCCTGCTCGGCCAGCACCAGTGGTGGCCGCTCGGGAAAAAACAGCAGTACCACCCAGCTGTCAAACGCCACATAATCCGCCAGCACACCGAGCAGTGCCGGCCAGAATACCGGCTTGTCCAACTGATCGATCAAGCGCCCCACCGTGCGGTGCCAGGCAATATCCTGTAATTGCAATGCCACGACTACCCCAATCTGGTTACCCACTTGATGTAATTTTCATACGCTTAACAGCAGCCGATACTGAGCCCTGCGCTGACAGCCTCTCAAGCTAGCACGCTTCCAGACTCTCCAACAGCCTCCCTGCCAACAACAGGACTGTGCCGGCGATGTAGTCTGACAACAGCCAAATAAGGAGACAGCATGATTGTAGAACTGGCCCAACTGCCTGGCGTGGATGGCGACATCCCGGCCAACACTGCCAGCGCCCTGGACGCCATCGCCCGCTGCGGGCCGGATACCCGGCTGCTGGTATTCCCGGAAACCACTCTCAGCGGCTTTCCCACCGCTGACAATATCGCCGCACTGGCGCAGCCCATAGCCGGCCCGGCCATCAGCACCATCCAGCAGGCCGCACGCGAAAAGAACATCAGCGTGGCCATCGGTTTTGCCGAGTCGCATGAAGGCCGCTTTTACAACACCACGGTGCTGCTCACCCCGCAGGGCGTGGCACTGGCTTATCGCAAAACGCATTTGTGGGCTTCCGACCACGGCATCTTCACCCCCGGCGATGCACTGGTGAGCTGCGAGTGGGAGGGCCTGCGCGTGGGCATCCTGATCTGTTACGACATCGAATTCCCGGAAACCGCCCGCGCCCTGGCCCAGCAAGAGGTGGACCTGCTGATTGTCACCAACGGCAATATGGACCCCTACGGCCCGGTACATCGCACGGCGATTACCGCCCGTGCCATGGAAAACCAGCTGTTCGCGGTGATGACCAACCGCTGCGGCAGCGGCGACGGCCTGCAATTTGCCGGTGAAAGCGCGGTGATCAACCCCTTTGGCCAATTGGTGGCCAGTTGCGGCCGCGACCCGCAACAGCTGCGCGTGGCACTGGACCTGAAGCAACTTGAGGCCAGCCGCCGCGACTACCGCTATCTGCACGACCGGCGCATTACCCTGGCCGGCGACATCAGCACAGGAGAACACGGCCAGCGCAGCTTCCGCATCAAACACTAGGCAGTGGGCAGCCTCCGCCAACCGGACGCGCCACGTCCACCCGGAGCGGCAGCCCGTCGTAAGGTGAAGTGCATACAAAAGAGACAGGCTCATGACAACAAACACAAACATGAGCAACAAAGGAGAAACAATGGAAACGAAACAACTGGAGCGCTCGCTGACGCTAGGCTCCGTGGTGCTGTTTGGCCTGGCCTACATGACGCCCATCATCGTGCTGGGTACATTTGGCATCCTGGCGCAAATGACCGATGGCATGGTGCCGGCCTCCTATCTGGTGGCACTGGTGGCCATGCTGTTTACCGCCTACAGCTATGGCCGCATGGCAGCGGCCTTTCCGGTAGCCGGCTCGGCCTATACCTACACCCGCAAATCCATTCACGCCAAACTGGGCTTTCTGGTGGGCTGGGCGGTGCTGCTGGATTATCTGTTTTTACCGATGGCCATCTGGCTGATCGGTGCGGCCTACCTCGCTTCAGCCTTCCCAAGCATTCCGATGGCGGTGTGGGTGATTGCCTTCATCGTGTTCACCACGCTGATCAACATCATCGGCCTGAAGATGGCCAATACCGTCAATTACCTGATGATGCTGCTGCAGTTCCTGGTGCTGCTGGCCTTTGTCGCGCTGAGCATCCACTATGTGGCGGGCGATGCCAGCAAACCCTTGTGGAATCTGGCACCCTTCTTCCGTGGCGACATGAAGCTGCCGATGATCATGGCTGGTGCCGCCGTGGCCTGTTATTCCTTTCTGGGTTTTGATGCGGTCAGCACCCTCACCGAGGAAACCCGCGATGCACGCCATACCATTCCGCGCGCCATCATGTGGATTACCATCATCGGCGGGCTGATTTTCGTGGTGACATCATACTTTGTGCAGCTGGCCCACCCGTCCAGCCAGTTCAAGAGTGTGGATGATGCGGCGTTCGAGATTGCCAAGAATATCGGCGGCGACCTGTTTGCCAGCATCTTCCTGATTGGCCTGATCGTCGGCCAGTTTGCTTCCGGCCTGTCGGCGCAGGCCAGCGCCTCGCGCCTGCTGTACGCCATGGGCCGCGACGCGGTGCTACCGCCGTCCATCTTCGGCAAACTGCATGCGCGCTTTCGCACCCCGGTCAACAATCTGGTGATTTGCGGCGTGGTGGCCTTGCTGGCGCTGAAGCTGGATGTCACCACCTCCACCTCCTTCATCAACTTTGGTGCTTTCCTGGCGTTCAGCTTCGTTAACTTGTCGGTGATTGCCCACTACTACGTGCGCCAGCGCCGCCGTGCGCCGCGCGACTTCTTCCTGTTCCTGCTGTTTCCGCTGATTGGCATGCTGGCCGACCTGTGGCTGCTGGTCAGCCTGGATAGCCGCGCCATCATGCTGGGGCTGATCTGGCTGGCGCTGGGGATTGCCTATCTGGCCAAGCTCACCGGTTTCTTTCGCCGCGAGCCGCCGGAACTGGATTTTGTCGAGGCTGAAGGCTGAGTCTCTGAGCAACACAAGCAAAAAAGCCCTGATTTCTCAGGGCTTTTTCTTTTGCACCAGACCTGCGCGGCTTACACCGACAGATAGGACGACTGCTTCAGACCACGGCAGAACTCGGCAAAGAACACATTACGCTCATCGCTGGACAGGTCGGCCGCACGGGCTTTTTCTTCGTAGCGATTGAGGATTTCCTCCGGCGACAGGTGCACATAGCGCAGCATGTCTTCGATGGTGTCATGCTCCTCGACACCGGCAAATTCCAGCTGGCCGTTGTCGCGCACATAGACGTTGACCGAGTCGGTATCACCGAACAGATTGTGCATGTCGCCCAGGATTTCCTGGTAGGCACCCACCATGAATACCGCGATCAGGTATTCCTTGCCCGGCTCCACATCATGCACCGACATGCTGGATTCAATGCTTTGCTGGTCGACATACTGCTTCACCTTGCCATCCGAATCGCAGGTCAAATCCTGCAGCACCGCGCGGCGGGTAGGCTGCTCGTCCAGCCGGTGTACCGGCATGATGGGCAGGATCTGGTCGATGGCCCAGGTATCCGGCAGGCTCTGGAATACCGAGAAATTGCAGAAATACTTGTCGGCCAGCTTGTCGGTCAGTTCGTCGTAAACCTGGCGCTGCGAACGCTGGCTGGCTTGCAGCTGGCGATGCAGACGACGGCACAGGGTGGCGTGCACGTCTTCGGCCATGGCCTTTTCCTTGAGCGAAATACGGCCAGCGGAGTACAGGTCGGACACGTCGGAGGCGTAATGGCTGGCACGGTAATAGATTTCCGTCACCATTTCTTCGTCGGTCAGCTCCATCAGCTCGAACAGCTTACGCACCGGCTTGGCCAGTACCGACAGGTCGGCCACTTCCGGCACGCTTTCCGGCAGGCGTTCCACATCGGTCACGTTCATGATCAGCACCGCGTGGTGAGCAGTCATGGCGCGGCCGGATTCGGACAGGATGCGCGGATGCGGAATGCCGTTTTCGTCGCAGAACTCAGCCAGCATCGACACGATGACTTGGGCGTATTCGTCCATGTCGTAGTTGATGGAGCTGGCATTGCGCGAATGGGTGCCGTCGTAGTCCACACCCAGGCCACCGCCGACATCGACGTGATCAATGGGCAGGCCTAGCGCACGCAGCTCGGCAAAGTAGCGCACCGCTTCGCGGAAACCGGCACGGTAGTCGCCGATATTGGCGATTTGCGAACCCATGTGGAAGTGCATCAGCCGCACGCAGTCGGACATGCCGGCAGCAGCCAGCTTGTCGGCAGCAGAAATCAGCTGGGCAGCGGACAGGCCGAACTTGCCCTTGTCACCGCCGGTATCTGCCCACTTGCTGCTGGCCAGCGAGGACAGGCGCACGCGCATACCCAGCATCGGGCGTACACCCAGCTTCTTGCTTTCTTCAATCGCCAGGTCAACTTCGGATTCTTTTTCGATGACGATGAACACCTGATGGCCCAGCTTCTGGCCAATCAGCGCCAGCCGCACGAACTCGCGGTCCTTGTAGCCATTGCAGATGATGGTGCCGCCTTTTGGCGCCAGCGCCAGCACGGCCATCAGTTCCGGCTTGGAGCCGGCCTCCAGACCAATGGACACCTCGCGCGTGGCGATGATGCTCTTCACCACCGCTTCTTGCTGGTTGACCTTGATCGGATAGATGGCGGTGTAGCGGTTGCCATAATTCTGCGCGGCAATCGCCGTATCGAAAGCGCGGCACAGGCGTGTCACGCGGTCCTGCAGGATGTCGGGGAAGCGCACCAGCAGCGGCAGGTCCAGTCCCTTGGCGCCCAGCTGGCGGCTTAATTCGTGCAAATCGATACGCGTGTCGTGGCGCACATTGGGTTGCACCTGAATGCAGCCATTGTCGCCCACGTCAAAATAACCCGCCCCCCAATGCCGGATGCCATACAGGCTCCGGCTATCAGCCACAGTCCAAGCCATGAGATTTTCCCTCAATGATTCGATGGATAACCCCGCTCCTTAGTGCGCGGCTTTCGGGCTACAAAGCTTTTATGTGGGCCTGGGATGTCGGAGCGAAACAATTGATTGTCAGTGTTTTGCATTGCAAAACGAGCGCGGATTTTAACAACATCACGCAGCTTGACAAGTAAAAGTTTGATGACGTGGCCTGACGTCCATTTTTTTGGACAAATCACATGACATGGCAGCCTTTTCCGGCCGCCGATAAATGGCAGATGTGCTGCCGGCCGATGCCAGCGGTAGCATATCTTCCATTCTTCCGCGGCAGGCGGTCCGCAGCGGCACTGTGCAAGATTTTCAACATCCACCACTCTGCCGCGCAGGCTTGCCAGACGGGCAATATGCGGCAGCAAGCGGTCAGGAAGTGGCCTACAGCGCATCCAGCATGCGGTAGTAGGCCATGCCCAGCACCAGCGCCGGGGTGCGCAGCAGCTTGCCGCCAGGGAAATCACGGTGCTGCAGCCGGGCAAACAGATCGAGCCGCCCTGCCGTGCCGGCAATGGCCTCGGCCACCACCTTGCCAGCGATGCCGGTTACATTCACCCCGTGACCGGAAAAACCCTGCATGTAGTAGATATTGCCAGCCAGCCGGCCCAGGTCCGGTGCGCGGTTGACGGTGATATCGCAGAAACCGCCCCAGGCATAGTCCACTTTCACATCGGCCAGCTGCGGAAACACCCGCAGCATGTCGTGGCGCATGGCAGCAGCCAGATCGTGCGGCGGTTTGCCGGAATAGCTGACCTTGCCGCCAAACAACAAACGGTGATCAGCCGACAGGCGATAGTAGTCGAGCACAAAATTGGTATCGCACACCGCCATATTGTTGGCAATCAGGCTGGCCGCACGCTCGCGGCCCAGCGGCTCGGTGGCAATGACATAAGTCCCTGCCGGCATGATCTTGTGCTCCAGCTGCGGCACCAGCTGGCCAATATAGGCATTGCAAGCCAGCACCACGTGGTCGCAGCTGATGGTACCGTGCTCGGCATGCACTTTGGGGCGGCTACCCTGTTCCAGCCGCACGACCGGTGTCTGCTCGTAAATCCTGACACCGGCAGCCAGCGCGGCCCGCGCCAGCCCCAGCGCATAATTCAGCGGATGCAGATGCCCGGAGCGTGGGTCATACAGCCCCCCCAAGTAACGCTCACTGCCCAGTTGCTGCGCCAGCGTTGCCTTGTCCCACAGTTCCATACCGCCATAGCCATATTCTTCCTCGGCTTCCTGCTGCCAGTCTGCCAGCTCCTGCATGTGGCGTGGCTTGAGCGCGGCATTGCAAAAGCCGCGTGTCCAGTCGCAAGCGATATCATGCCGCCGGACACGCTCATCGATGATATCGACGGCCTCCACCGACATATCCCACATTACCCGCACCAGTTCCGCCCCCAGCTGTTCGCGCAGGGTGTCGATGCCGCAGGCATAGCCAGCAATTACCTGTCCACCATTGCGGCCAGAAGCCCCAAAGCCCACAGCCGAGCCCTCCAACAGGGCCACCGACAAGCCACGCTCGGCCAGATTGAGCGCGGCCGACAAGCCGGCCAGCCCGCCGCCCACCACGCACACATCAAAACTGGCCGCGCCTTGCAGCTCGGGGCAGGCCTGCCAGGCATGGGCACTGGCGCAATAGTAGGAAGGTGCGTGTGGCTGTCTGGCAAAGCGGAGCATAAATACCTCGCGAGCAATCTAAAGATAAGGGCAGGATAAATTCGGAAAACCGCTGGTCAGATTGCGGCTAAGCCAGACGGAAAAAGAGCGGACACTCTTGCGAGTTATCCGCTCTTGGCCTGTGTGGGGCAGACTGCGCTCCACTCACAACACCCCGGTAGCCGCGGTGCAGCTACCCGGCTTTGTTGGCGTCGCTTACTGAGTCAGCACTACCGGCACATCGGCACGCCAGCTGACAAATACCGGATCCCCCCAGGTCGGGGCGGTTTCATCGGCATCGTACCAGCGCGAGGACGGCACCACGGTTTTGACGATCTTGCCGCTGGCCAGCTTGATATGGAAGATGGAGTAGCTGCCCATATAGGCGATATTTTCCACCACACCGGATGCCATGTTCGGGCCGGCAGCCACCGGCTTGCGGTCCAGGCGCACATCTTCCGGGCGCACACTGGCCCATACATGCATGCCCTTGGGCCCGGTGATGCCGTGGTCGATACGCACCACGCCACCCAGCTCCTGCGAGGAGATTTCCACGCGGTCGGCCTCGTCCACCGTCACTGCGCCTTCGAACATATTGGTTTCACCGATAAATTCGGCAGTGAAACGACAGTTCGGGTAGTCGTAGATTTCGGTCGGGGTGCCCACTTGCAGCAGCTTGCCTTCGCTCATGATGCCGATACGGTCGGCCATGGTCATGGCTTCTTCCTGGTCATGGGTCACCATGATGCAGGTCACGCCCACTTTTTCGATGGTGTTGGCCAGTTCCAGCTGGGTTTGCTGGCGCAGCTTCTTGTCCAGTGCGCCCAGCGGTTCATCCAGCAGCAACAGTTTCGGACGCTTGGCCAGACTGCGGGCCAGGGCCACACGCTGCTGCTGGCCACCGGACAGCTGGTGCGGCTTGCGGTTGGCGTACTTGCGCATCTGAACCAGATCGAGCATTTCATCGACACGGGCACTGATCTCACCCTTGGGCAGCTTGTCCTGCTTCAGGCCGAAAGCGATATTCTCGGCCACGGTCATGTGCGGAAACAGCGCATAGCTCTGGAACATCATGTTGACCGGGCGCTCGTACGGCTCCAGACCAATGATGTCTTCGCCATCCAGAATGATCTTGCCCGAGGTCGGGGAGTCCATGCCCGCCAGCATGCGCAGCAGGGTGGACTTGCCGCAGCCGGAACTACCCAGCAGGGCGAAAATTTCGTGTTGTCGAATATCCAGATCGACATGGTCAACGGCAACGTTGTCACCAAACTTCTTCACCACTCCGCTGATGCGCAGATAGGGTTTGTCATTGGCTTGCACGCTCTGAACCTGCTTGGCAGCCTGTGCGCCCGCAACTGATTGAACCGGCTTATTGGCCGCTACAGCATCCGTCATGATTTTGCTCCCTCCAACTATTCCAGCCTTGGCGGCTGATTTCGCGTGTTCGCGACCTGATTATCGGGTCAGCTTCCAGAAAGGGCAGCCGGGCTGCTCCTCCCACTCGCACCTAATCCGCTTTCAAAACAATACCAGTACCCAACCCGGATGGGCAGTAGCCAGTAAGGAAAAAAGCGGGAAAAACGATCAAATCGGAAACGATAACATTTCGAGGAGGCTGGCAAAAACAGGCGTGACCTGTGCTGTCATCATGGACGGCAATATCTGCGGTAGCGTATTTCATGCTGGCTCCTCCCCTACTCTCCCGTACGTGGTGATACTTGCAGGCGCTACTGACAAGGGGCAAACCGCATGCGCCTGACAAGAATGCCTGCACTACCACCCAGAGCAGTCTTTACCGCTGCTCTTTTGCTGGAGAGAAGCCTAGCTTACGTTTAATAAATTTGACAAGCCTCAACACGAAACTTGATCAAAAGTGGTGCTGCAATGTGGCTTCCCAGCCTCACAGCGCCTTTATTTTGGTAAAAAACTCACCATGCCAGAAAATATTTGATACAAAACCGGCAAAATTCTGCTGCTTGTTTAATTCATCAAACGCCCATTTGCAGCGTGTTTCCCTGAGTCGGCAACAGGTGCCGCCGCTCGACGAACAAGGAGCTGCCCGCCTGCTTTTTGGCCTGTTTCTTGGCCTCGGCGGTGGCCGAGCCAACTTCATAGTGGCTGGGGTACTGGCCGGGGCTCACCCGCACCACCCCCACCGACAGGCTGGTGAGCGGAAAACGCATCGGCTCGCCATTGCGACCGCTCATTTCAAAGCCCCCGGCGGCCAGGTGCGACGGATCAAAAAAACTGCGCACACTGCGATCGAACTCCTGCAGCATGCTCTGCAATTTGTCTTGCCAGTCTGCAGACTGGAATAACAGCGCAAAATCATCGCCGCCGACATGGCCGACAAAATCCCGGTCCGGGTCTGCGCACTCCATCAGCAAACGTCCCACCAACTGAATCATTTCATCACCAGCCGCATAACCATACAGGTCGTTGAAGGGCTTGAAATTGTCCAGATCGGCATACGCCACCACAAACGGCAGCCGGGCTTCCAGCAGACGATCGATGGCTTCGGATAGCGGCACATTGCCGGGCAGGCCGGTCAAGGGGTTGGCATAGCGGGCGGCGGAAATCTGCAGCTCGGTCATCTTGCGCATCAGTGCAAAGCCGGTGCCCATGCCCAGATAACGCCCGTTTTCGGTAATGATGAAGCCATCCACCAGATAGCGCTGTTCCGAAGCCACCACCAGTGCCGACAGCTCGTGCACATTGATGTCGGCACTGACAATCAGCGGCTGCTTGTCCATCATCATGGTGCAGGGTTTCTTGCCGAACAGTTCGCGATTGAATGGCCGGGCAAAGCTTTCCAGCAGATGGTGGCGGCGCAGCAGGCCAATGGGCACGCCATGCTCGACTACCGGAATGGCAAAGCGCGCCGGGTCGCTGGCAAAAATCCGGTAGGCTGCCTCATTGGGCAGCTTGGGCTCCAGGTAGGGCACTTCCTGCAGCAAATCACGCGCTACCGCAGGCACTTGCCATGGCAGCCGTGGCCGACTGCCCGACCACGCCACACCTTTGACATGAATTTGCAGATCCAGCGCGGGCACCGCGCTGGGTCGGGCCAGCAGGTAACCCTGGCCATAGCGCACGCCCAGCCGCTGCAGCGTGCGCAGCTCGGCCACGGTTTCTATGCCCTCGGCCACCAGCATGGCGCCAGACTGACGCGCGATATCCACCATGGAGCGGACAAATTGCTCCTTGAGCGGGTCCAGATGCAGCTGTTGCACAAAGTGCTTGTCCAGCTTGACGAAATCCGGCCGCAGTTCTGACCACAGTCGCAAATTGGAAAAGCCCTCACCCAGATCATCCAGCGCAATACGGAAGCCGTGATCGCGATAATGCTCGGTGGCACAGCGCAAGGCGGTATAGCTGCCACCAGGCGTGGTTTCGGTGACCTCGATAATGATGCGTTCGGCTGCCAGCCCTATTTTTTCCAGAAAGGACAGTGTTTCGCCGTGCCGATGCTCGGGAGCCAGCAAGGTAGCCGGGCAGATATTCAGAAACAGCAAACCGGACAGTGCCAGTTCGACAAAGCGTTCCATGGTGACCTGGCGGCAGGTGCGATCCAGCATCACGGTCATATTGCAGCGCTCGGCCTGGTCAAACAGGCTGACGGGGGCATGCAACGGGCTGTTGGAAGGGCCACGGATCAAGCCCTCGTAACCGAGGATGATGCCGCTTTCCAGATCAACAATGGGCTGAAACACCGGCTGCAAGCGCCTTTCATTGATGATCAGCTCCAGCTCCTGACAGCGGGAGGCTGATTGCTCCAGCTCCGCCACTTCCGTCTGAGACATACAGTTCATACCCGATTATCAAGCCATCCCGCCATTTACCATGGCAGCACTTTAAACTTTTCAAATGACAATCTGGTGACCTGACACCCATATCGCCAGCAAAACCGCGTCTCTCGCTGGCCGGCCTGCTGCAATGCAGCCTAGAATGAAACCAGAGACCCGCCAGCCGGCGGTCAGGCAAGCCCGCACAGGAGCCGCCCATGCCACACATCACGCTCAATGGACATTCACTGTTCTACGAACTGACCGGACAAGGCCAGCACACCCTGTTGCTGTTCAATGGCATCACCATGTCGACTCCGGCCTGGACCCTGATGACCCCGGCACTGGAAAGCCAGTACCAGCTGTTGCGGCTGGATTTTCTCGGCCAGGGCCAGAGCGACAAGCCGGTGACGGAAAAGTACGCGCTGACCGAGCAGGCTGATCTGGCCGCGGCCTTGCTGGACGCTCTGCAGCTGGAAAAAGTCTATCTGGTGGGCCTGTCCTATGGCGGCATGGTGGCGCAGCATTTCGCCCACCGCCATGGCCAGCGCCTGCACAAGTTGCTGCTGGCCTCCACCCTGGCCTGGTCGGACGAGGTCAACAACCGCATCAGCCAGAGCTGGATCGAATCCAATGCCATCGGTGGCCTGGACTTACGTTACAACGCCAGCGTGCCCTGGCTGTTTTCCAGCCGCTTCCTGGCAGCCAATGCCGCCATGCTAGACGATATGAAAGTCATGGCCGGCATGGTGGACTGGGATGCCGTCATCCGGCTGATCAATGGCGTCAAGGAGCACGATGCGCGCAACTGGCTGCAACAGATCAAGCTGCCCTGCCACATCCTGCTGGGGGAAGAAGACCGCCTGACGCCGCTTTATCAAGCCCACCTGCTGCAACAACGCATTAGCGGTGCCACGCTGGAGCTGCTGCCACATGCCGCCCATGTGCTGCATATCGAAGCTGCTGAAGCCTTTGTGCGCAGCATTTTCCGCTTTTGCCAGCCCTAAGCTGGCCCTGCGCCACTACAACAAGATGAATACCGAGGAGAACCTGATGGAAGAAGCCGTACTGCTCAAGGTCAGCCCACAGGGCATTGCAACCGTTACCCTGAATCGCGGCGAATTGCACAATGCACTGGATGACAAAATGGTGGAATTGCTCACCGCCACCCTGCAAACCCTGGCAGAAGACGACAGCATCCGCGCCGTGATCCTGACTGGCGAAGGCATCAGTTTTTCCGCCGGCCACGACAGCGCCTGGATGCGCCGCCTGACCGACTACGACGAAGCCCAGCTGCGGCGCGATGCCCAGCGCCTGTCTACCCTGCTGGAAACGCTGGACCACCTGCCCAAACCCACCATCGCCCGGGTACAAGGCTCGGCCTTCGGTATTGGCGCGGCGCTCATCGCCTGCTGCGATGTCTCCATCAGCGTGTCCGAGGCCCTGTTCTGCTTTTCTGACGTCAAGCTGGGCATCATTCCGGCACTGGCCGCACCCTATATCGTGCGCGCCATCGGCCCGCGCGCCGCGCGGCGCTATTTTGTTACCGCCGAGCGCATCAATGCCGGCAAAGCCCGCCGGCTGGGGCTCATCCACCAGACCGTGGAAAACGACGAACTGGACGATGCCGTCGATCACATGTGCCGCCAACTGCTACTGAACGGCCCGCATGCCATGATTGCCGCCAAACAGCTGATCCGTGACATCGAACACCGCGATATCGGCCCGGAAGTCATCGCGCTGACGGTGGATCGCATCGTCGCCCTGCGGCGCAGCGAAGAAGGCCAGGAAGGGGTCAAGGCTTTTCTGGAAATGCGCAAACCCGGCTGGATAGACTGAGTTTGCCCATATACGGCATCCGCGTTCAAATGCGCGGCATGCCGGCTTCAAGCCATGCGGGAATGGTTACAATCAGCCCTTCCCTCCGCACGGATAGCCCATGACCACCTCGCATTCTCGTTTTCTGCAGCAGGTACTGCAGCCGGCAGCGCTGGCGGAAACCAGCTGGACACTGGCGCACGGTGTCACCGCCCACTGGCATGATGACAGCGCCGTCGAACTGCGCCCGACCACACCGGCTGCCAACTACAGCTACATCCTGCTGTCCTGCGGCATACACGGCAACGAAACCGCGCCCGTCGAAGTAGTGGATGGCATCCTGGCCGATATCGCCAGCGGCCAGCTGCGCTTGCACCATCCCTTGCTGGTGCTGTTCGGCAATCCGCAAGCCATGCGTTGCGGTGAGCGCTATCTGGATTACGATCTCAACCGCCTGTTCAATGGCGCCCATCAGCAACATGCCGGACTACGTGAAGCCGAACGCGCCGCGCTGCTGGAGCAACACGCCAGCCGCTTTTTTGCTCAGGCAGGCCCAAACAACCCCAAATTGCATTACGACCTGCACACCGCCATTCGCGGTTCGGTCTACGAAAAATTTGCCATCTATCCCTTCTTGCATGGGCGCACGCACCGACGCAGCCAACTGGCCTGGCTGAAACATTGCGGCATCGAAGCCGTATTGCTGCACAGCAAGCCGGCCAACACCTTCAGCTACTACACCAGCCAGCAGCATCAGGCCCATGCCTTCACGCTGGAGCTGGGCAAGGCCAGGCCCTTTGGCGAGAACGACCTTAGCCGCTTTGCCGGCATCAATCACGCCCTGCACCAGTTGCTGGACGACAGCACACCCGCCCTGCCCGACTATCGCGATGGCGACTACCCCTTATTCTGTGCCAAGTACGACCTGATCAAGCACAGCGAAGCCTTCCGCCTGCACCTGGCCGCCAGTGTGGAAAATTTTACTGTCCTGCCGGATGGCTTTCTCATTGCCGAAGATGGCACACAGCGCTACATCGCCTGCGGCGGCGAGGAACGCATCCTGTTTCCCAACCCCACGGTGAAACCAGGATTGCGTGCCGGCATCGTAGTGGAGCCGGCCACGCTCACCGCCTGATGCTGCTCCCGCCCCCGCAATGAAAATGGCCACCCAAAGGGTGGCCATTTTCTTGGTAAGCCATGCAGGAAGACTCAGGACATATAGTTGAACAGCGACAGGCTGGTGACCTTGTTGTACACCAGCTGGCTGTATTTCAATGAAGTCTGGGTCTGGGTGAAGCTGGTAATGGCGCTGGGCATGTCCAGATCCTGCAGATCACTGATGCCGGACTTGTACTGCAGCCCAAGCTGGGTGCCCATGTCCTGCACGCTCTGGTTTTCCTGCCGGCGCGCACCAATCGACGCGATATTGGTAGACAGGTTTTTCTGTGCGGTATCCAGCGATGTCACGATAGCACCCATGGAAGTGCTGTAATTGGCCGGTTTGGGATTCTGGGCCAACAGATCATTCAATGACTTCAGCGCATCAAACACCGCAGTCGCACTGGAGGCGTTGCCAAACACATTGCTGCCGGCATCGGATATCTGCATGCTGCGCGAGGCACTGATAGGCACATTGCGCTGACCAGTATCCCCCTGATAAGTCGCGGTGTAGGTGGCATCCAGCACATAAGGGGGCGTATCCACCTTGTCGCCGCTAAACAGGTAATTGCCTTTGCCATCGGTGGCGTTGGCATAACCGGTCATTTCGGCAATACCTTCCTGCACCTGTTTCTGGATCATCAGCAACTGGTCCGAGGACAGCACGGTATTGCCCGCCTGGATGGCTACTGCCTTGATGCTGGTGAGCAGATTCGACGCATTGGTCAGCTGGGATTCGGCCAATGACAAGGTGGACTCCACCGCCTTGGTATTGGTGACGAACTGGCTGTTCATACCATCCGACTGATTCAGCTGCAAAATGCGTGCTGCCGCAACCGGATCATCAGCGGGGGTCACCACCCGCTTCTGGGTATCCAGCTGCATCTGCAGCGATTGCAATTGCGACTGCAGCGATTGCATGTCGTAGGTGCCGGTCATATAGGATGTTGCGGTACTGATTCTCATGATTCAACCCTCAGCTCAGCCGCCCATTTGCAGGATTTGCTGGAATAGTGTCTGCGCTATCTGCAGCACCTTGCCAGACGCCTGATAAGCCTGTTGATACTTGATCAGGTCAGCAGCTTCCTGATCCATGTTCACCCCGCTGACATTGGAACGCGAGGTCGTGGCCTGTTGCAGCAAGGTGGTCTGCGCCGTTGAGGCCAGCTTCACCGTATTGGTGGCATTCCCCACATAGCTGACCGTGGTGGAGTAATAAGTCTGGAATGACTGCAAGCCGCTATTGGTGCCGTCCTTGTTTTCATCAACGATCTTGCGCGTTTGCAACCCCATCATCTCCGCCAGATTATTGCCATTACCGATAACGGCAGTACCCGTTGGCACCGGCGAGACATTAATGGTCATGCCAGCCTGCATCTGGCCGGACAGCTGGAACTTGATACCCAGATCATTGGCCGGCGTGGCACTGTCCACCAGCTTGTAGCCATTAGAGATGGTCGGGTCTGGCACGACGTTAAAGGTCTGGCCATTATCTGGTCCGCCAGCCAAGGTCGCGGTAATACTGGTAGCCGAAGTGGCATTGATGGTCATGCCAGTCATACCGGTGACCGGGTGTGTTGTGGTCGAAGGCGGCGTCGAGGTATTGGCCCAACCATAGGTGCCAGGCATGCTGGCCCAGACTCCGGACAAGGTCACACCGGTGCCGGCAGGCGTTATACCACCCGCCCCCAGCCGCAAGGACGAAGACGCAGCCAGCTTTGACGGATCGGCCAGCAGCAGCTGCATATTGGCCACGGCATCTTGCGGATGGGTGGCGTAGCTGCTCATGTCAGCAAAGATCTGCCCGCCCTGATTACCCGACAAGTCACGCCCCAGCTGATTCTGATAATTCATTGCCGTGGTGAAGTCGATGGCCAGGGTGCCGAGCTTTTGCTGGGTGCTCAGCAATGTACCGTCGCGGAAAGACATATAACCAGCCAGCTGGCCACCCGACAGCGCCGAGCTGGGAATCACCGTGGCAGTGCCATTGGGATTGGGGTAGGTCACTTGCACATTCAGCGGGTTGGCAGGATCAGTCTGGGTACCCAGCTTGTTTACCTGGTTGCCCAGGACCAGCGCCTGACCATTACCGATAAACACGCTGTAAGTACCATCCGACTGTGCCACCGACTTGGCACTCACCAGCTTGTTCAACTGCTCCATGGCCTGATCGCGTTGATCCATCAGGTCGTTGGGCTGTTGCTGGCTATTGCTGGCGGCGGCAGCAGCGATCTGGTTGTTCAGGTCTGCAATATTCTGAGCCAGTGCATTGATGCTGTTGACGGTACTGGTAATCTGCGAATTGGCACCAGCTTGCATCTGGGACAAATTGTTGCCGATGGCGGTGAAGTTGGACACCAGCGCCTGCGACATATTGACCACGGTTTGCCGGCTGGGAATAGACGACGGATCTTGCGACAAGGTCTGCAGGCTGCTGTAAAAGCTCTGAAAAGAATTATTCAGCCCCACCGTCGGATCGGCCAGCAGATTGTTGATCTGATTCAGCTGCGACAACTGGCTGGAATAGAAGTTACTGCCCGCCTGTGCGTTCAATACTTGCGAATCGAGATATTTGTCGTAGATGCGGCTGACACCGGTGATGTCCACCCCCTGCCCCAGGTAGCCGAAGCCTTCCTGCTGTGGCATGCGCGCCGCCTGACTCATGACCTGACGGTTATAGCCCGGGGTATTGGCATTGGAAATGTTCTGGCCGACAACAGAAAGCGCAGTTTGTGCTGCATTCAGGCCGCTAACGCCAATGGAAAAAATGTTTGAGCCCATTATCGCCTCTCTGCTGTTTTATCGACCGCAACTGCTGAAACTTTAATCAAGAGCGCACCGATTGCTGCGCCAACGAAGCGGCCACATCCACCAGTTTGCGCGCATAGCGCGGATCGGTGGCATAACCACCGTTTTGCAAGCCCTGAGCGAAGCCCTGCACATTACGCCCCTGATTCAACGCGGCCTGATACCGCGGAGAACCTTTCAACAGGCTGGCGTAATCGCTGAATGCATCCGCATAGGAATCATACGAACGGAACTTCTCCACCTTCTTCTGTGCAGTGCCATTCACATATTCGGTGGTGGTAATGCTGGTGGACTTGCCTTGCCAGTCGCCTGTGGCCTTGATACCGAACAGATTGTGCGAATTGCTGCCATCTGCATTGCGAATAGCACGTTTACCCCAACCGCTTTCCAGCGCGGCATGCGCCACCACGAACTCTGGTGCCACACCCAGTTGCGAAGCTGCATTGCGTGCATGCGGCAACATGCCCTGAATGAAGCTCTTGCCATCACCACTGGCAACCGGGCTGCTGCTTGGAACCGTTGTCGCAGCCGCAGCATTCGGAAGCAGACCGGCACTAGCCGCCTCGCTCTGTGCTGCCTGATAGGCTTTCACGCCAGCCGATTGCATCACGCGCGTGGGGAGTACCGGGCTATTGGCCGACGGACGCAATTTGCTGGCATCCGTACCCGGATCAAAGCCGGACTGTTTGGCGATCTGTTTGTACACCAGATCAGCAATTCCCATCCCGCCAGCATGACTGAGCGACTGCACCATCTGCTGATCCAGCATGCCACGGTAAGTATCCATGGCTGAATCGCCCTCGTCGTCAAACTTGGTCTCGCGCATGGTTTTCAGCATGGTTCCCATCAACAGGGCTTCGAACTGCGACGCTGCTTCCTTGGCCGCCCCCTTGGGGTCCTTGGCCATGCGCGAACGCAGGCTGGACATCTGGGTGGGATCCACCGCCAGTTGCTGGTTCAGGGCATCGCTTGCCGAATAGGTACTGGAAAACTGCGTCGTCATTCTTCACTCCTCCACCCGGCTAAAAGCAAGAAGCGGGCCAATGAAAAAAGCCCCGTAACCGGGGCCTTTGACAGCAAGCAAAACAAGCGTCAGATGATCTGCAAATCCGCCTTGAGCGACCCGGCAGCCTTCATTGCCTGCAGAATGGAAATCAAGTCTTGCGGGGTAGCTCCCAGCGCATTCAATGCAGAGACAACCTGGTTGAGATTGGCGCTCTTGGCTACTTTCAGCACCTTGCCACCATCACTGCTGACATTGACGCTGGTCTGGTTGGTGGCAACCGTCTGCCCACCGGACAGTGCCGGCGGCTGGCTCACCTGAGGCGTATTGCTGATGGTCACTGTCAGGTTACCGTGCGCCACTGCACATGGCTCAAGCTGGACTGCCTGATTCATCACGATAGAGCCGGTACGGGCGTTGATGATGACCAGAGGGGAAACTTCTGCCGGGTCGACGGCAAGATTTTCCATTCGCGACAGAAACTGTACCCGCTGATTGGAATCGAAGGGGGCACGCACTTCCACCATGCCACCATCCACTGCCCGGGCAGTCCCACCGCCGAATGCTTTGTTGATAGCCTGCACCACACGGTTGGCCGTGGTGAAATTGGCTTCCTGCAATTCCAGATTGATAAATTCGCCACTCCCCAGCGCCGTAGGCACTTCACGCTCCACCGTGGCACCACCAGCAATCCGCCCCACACTGAGCTGATTGACCTGGGCCTTGCTGCCACCAGCAGCCGCTCCCGCGCCACCCACCAGCACATTGCCCTGAGCCATGCCGTAAATCTGTCCGTCAGCACCCTTAAGTGGTGACAGCAGCAAGGTGCCACCGCGCAGGCTCTTGGCATCGCCAATCGAAGACACGGTGACATCCAGCGCCTGGCCTTTGCGCGCAAAGGCCGGCAAGGTGGCAGTCAGGCTGACTGCCGCCACGTTCTTGGGATCGACCTTGGTTCCAGGCGGAATCTGCACACCCAACTGGGTCAGCATGTTCGATAGCGACTGACCGGTAAACGGCGAGGAAGTCACCTTGTCGCCGCTACCATCCAGCCCCACTACCAAGCCATAACCCAGCAATTGGTTGGAGCGCACGCCGGCGATATTGGTAATGTCCTTGAGCCGGTCGGCAGCCAGCACCTGCCCCCCCAGCATCAGCAGCAATGCTGCCAGCAACAATTTATTCATCATGTCATCCAGCCCGAGCCGCATCATTCAGATGGGGATGATGCTCAGGAAAAATTTGGCCAGCCAGCCCGGCTCGTTGTATAGACGGTTATTGCCCTTGGTTTCCTGCTCGATACGGGCATCGGCCACCTTGAGCGAGGATACCGAGCGATCGGCGGAGATATCTCGCGGGTTGACTACCCCGGACAGGCGAATGGATTCGGTATCGCCATTGATGCGTACCACTTTTTCACCGCTCACGACCAGATTGCCATTGGCCAACACTTCGATCACGGTAACGGTAATCGAGCTGACAAAGGTGGTGGCTACCTGATTGGTCCCCTTGCCGGTATTGCTGGCCGATCCGCTGCCGGTAATGGAAGCACCCATGCCCTTGCCCAGGCCGCCGGGCACAAAAGGCAGCTGGATACCACTATTCAGGCTTTCATTGAGTGCAGAAGAACGCGTAGCGGTGGTTTGTTCCGATTGCGAAGTCGAAGACTTTTCCTGAATGGTGATGGTAAGCGTATCGCCCACCAGCGCCGGCATCTTGTCTTCGAACATGGCACGGTAACTGCCTGTCTGGAAGATGGAACCATTGGCCGGCAAGGTACTGGCTTGCGGTTGCGGCCGGGCGGTCATCGGCAGCGTCACCAGCGGCGGTTCCTGCGCCGCACAGCCGGCCAGCATCAAGGCCAGCACACCCGGTATCATCCATTTCAGCATTTTCATCCCGCCCTCCTCGCACCGCCTGCCGGCCATCAGCCAGAACCGAATTTTAGCTTTTAAACACCGCCAGCAGAACCGGCAGCTTACATCTGCGTCAGCTTCTGCAGCATCTGGTCTGCGGTGGTGATCGCCTTGGAATTCATTTCAAACGAACGCTGCGCGGTAATCATGTTGACCAGCTCTTCCGTCACGTTGACGTTGGAACCTTCCAGGAAACCCTGCATGACCAATCCACGACTATCCGTACCCGGATCACCATCCTGCGGATCGCCCGAAGAAGCACTCTGCAAGTACAGATTATTACCAACGCTTTCCAGACCTTGTGGATTGATGAACGTCGTCAGCTGAATGGTGCCGGCGGTTTGCGGTGCCGGATTATTGGGCAGGAAATACTGCACCACACCTGCGGTGGAAACAGTAATTTGCGAGGCTGTGCTGGGGATATTGATATTGGGGTTCAACTGATAGCCATCCGAGGTGACGATGTCGCCACTGGAATTGCGCTTGAACTCGCCATCACGGGTATAGGCCGTGGTGCCATCCGGGCGCTGGATGCGGAAAAAACCGTCACCGGTAATCGCCCAGTCCAACGGCTGACTGCTTTGCGTCATATTGCCCTGGGTGAAGTTCTTGGCGGTGGCCACGGCAGTGGCGCCAGTACCCACCTGCAAACCGGTGGGCGTGGTGCTGCCGTCAGCCAGCTGCGCACCCGGCTGGCGCAAGGTCTGATAATAGAGGTCTTCGAAAATGGCGCGCCCGCGCTTGAAACCAACCGTGTTGACGTTGGCCAGGTTGTTGGAAATCACATCCAGATTGAACTGGCTGGAGTCCATCCCGGTCTTGGCAACATAAAGCGCACGCATCATGGCGGTATTTCCTCAGAATTCTTGATTTGTTATCAGTGTTGTAGTGACCAGGCCTTAGCCGATGGCCAGCAGCTGAGTGGCTTTCTGATCATTCTGATCAGCATTGGTCATCAGCTTGATATTCATGTCGTACTGGCGACCATGCGAGATCATCTGCACCAGGCTTTCCACCGCATTGACATTACTGGCTTCCAGCGTTTCCGGTACCAGCTTGACCGAGGTATCGGCAGTGGCGGTATCGCCCCCGTTCATGCGGAACAATCCATCCGGGCCTTTATACACATCCTTCACCGCGGGATTCACCAGCTTGATCTGCCCCAGCAGCTGCGGGGTGCGGTCTTTACCATTCTGCGGCACGCCCACCACCGAACCATCCTGCCCCAGTTGCACCCGATAGCCGGAGGGTACGGTAATCGGACCACCATCACCGGTGATGGGCAGGCCACTGCGGGTGCGCATCATGCCGTTAGCGTCCAGCACGTAGCCGCCGTCGCGGGTATAGGCTTCGCTGCCATCCGATGCCTGCACCGCAAAGAAACCGGGTGAACCCAGGGCAAAGTCGCTGGGACTGCCGGTATGCATCAGGCTGCCCTGGCTCATGTCATGGCCAATGGTATTGTCCACCACATAAGTACGGGTTGGTGCACCAGGACCAACCACCGGCAGCGCACGGAAGGAGGCCAGATCGGCCTTGAAGGCATTGGTATTGGCATTGGACAGATTGTTGGCCGTGGTGGCTTGCTGCAAATCGATGTGTTTGGCACCGGTCATGGCCAGGTACAGCATCTTATCCATTGTTTCCCCGCTTCCTTAGGCTGATCTGGCTGACATCAATTACAGATTGATGATGGTCTGCATCAAGGTGTCTTCGGTCTTGATGGTCTGGGCATTCGCCTGATAGAAGCGCTGTGCGGTAATCATGTTCACCAGCTCGGAGGTCAGGTCCACATTAGAGTCCTCCAGCGCTTGCGACTGCACGGTACCGGAGTTACCCGAGCCCGGCGCATTGTAGGCTGGCACACCGGAAGCCAGCGTTTGCTGCCAGCGGTTGCCGCCTTCGTTTTGCAGACCTTGCGAGTTGGTAAAGGTCGCCAGAGCCACCTGACCGATGACTTTGTTCTGGCCATTGGAGAAACTGGCCATGATATTGCCATGGGTATCGATATTCATGCTGCTCAGCGTACCCGGGGCATAACCATCTACCGTTTCAGTAGGTGTACCTGATGCCTGTGCCACCTGGGTGGAGCCGGTGTAATCGACGGTAAAGGTAACCGGTGCCGAAGAGCCATTTACCGGAGTCGGGGAGAAAGTGACACTGAACGGCGTGGTATTGGTCAGATTGCCGGACGTATCGTAATTCATGGTGTAGGTATTGGTACCGCTAGCCGGGCTGCCATCAACATAGGCAGTTACCGTCCACGGCGTGCCGGTGGTGGTAGCGGTGCCCTTGACGTAATACAGGGTCAGATTGTGCTGATTACCCAGGCTGTCATACACCTGTGCGGCATTCGACCAGTTGAAGCTGTTGGTATTGGTCGGATTCAACGGCGTGACCGTCGGCGGCGACAAGCGCGAATCCACATTCACGCCCATGGTGACCTTGGTAGTGACTGCCGGCGAAATCAGATTGGTTTGCAGCTTCAGGTCGGTTACCGGGCCCTGGGTTACCACGCCATTATTGGCCATCCAGCCTTGCAGGCGGTCGTTGCCATTGACGATGTAACCATCCTTGTCCACCTGGAATTGTCCATTGCGGGTATAGGCCAGCGAACCGGTGGTAGAAGTCGGATTCTGCCGCACAATGAAAAAGCCGTTGTTGTTGATGGCAAGGTCGAGGCTGCGGCCAGTCGGGGTGATGTTACCAGCACTGAAAGACTGGGTGACCGCACTCACCTGCGAGCCGATGCCGGCGCTGGTATTGGCCACACCATAAAAGCTGGTGGAGAACAGATCGCCAAACTCGGTGCGCGAACTCTTGAAGCCGACAGTGCTGGCGTTGGATACGTTGTTACCGATGGTATCCAGCTGCGAGGACGCCGAATTCAGACCGCTCAAACCTTGTTGAAAACCCATGTTATTACTCCCCGAAACCTGTTTGCGCTAATGACTTGATTAAGACAGCTGTGCAACGTTAGCCAGACCCACGCTGGTCCCGTCTTTCATGATCAGTTGCGGCGAGCCGCTAGCCCAGCTGACCGCGGTTACCGCCTGATTGGCATACGGCGTAGCCGTCACCGCAGCGCTGCTGGCACTGGTAGCCTTGGCACTGAAGGTATACTTACCGCTAGGCAACTGTTTACCGTTGGCATCCGTGCCATCCCAGTTGAAAGAGTTAAGTCCGCTGCTAGGGCTCTTCACTGTGAGGGTATCCACCACATTGCCATTGGCATCAGCAATACTGACGGTGTAGTCAGTGGCTGCGCCACTCAGATTCACCGCACCCTGCACATTGGAACCACTGGTCAGGCTCAGCGCATTGCCCGGCACCAGTGCTTGCTTGCCGATCATGGTGGCAGCCATCAGCGACTGGTTGGCAGCCTGCGACTGCACCAGGCTTTGCATAGCCGTGTTAAGCGTCTGCATACCCGATACTTGGCTGATCTGCGCCATCTGGCTGGTGATCTGGCTGTTATCCATCGGATTCATCGGATCCTGCGCCTGCAACTGCGTAACCAAGAGCTTGAGAAAGCGATCCTGGATACCCTGCGCACTGGTATCGGTATTGGCATTGGTCGAGCTGGTGCTGCTGCCAGATGTGCTGGAGCTGCCGTTCAGCATCGCATACGGATTGGCCGAGGAATTAACCGAGCTGGTCATGGCTGCTGCCTTTCATCACTGTCCAAGCTGCAGGGTCTTCTGCAGCAGGGTTTTGGCGGTATTCATCATTTCCACATTGGTCTGATACGAGCGCGAGGCGGAAATCATGTCGGACATTTCCTCAACCGGATTGACATTGGGCATGTTGACATAGCCCTTTTCGTCCGCCAGAGGGTTGCTGGGGTCGTACTTCAGCCGCGGCGGGGTCTGGTCTTCCACGATGGAAGTCACCCGCACACCAGCCACTTGCGGTTGATCAGCGGATACCGGCAAGGCGGTAAACACTACGTGGCGGCCCTTGTAAGGCTGACCGGTAGAGCTGGTGGCACTTTCCGCATTGGCGATATTGCTGGCCACCACGTTCAGACGCATGGACTGGGCAGTCAGCGCCGAACCGGAAATGGCGAAAATATTAGCGAGCGACATGGTTACTGGCCTCCACCGGTAATGGCGGTATTCAGACTGGAAATACGTTTACTCAGGAAGGTGAGCGTGGTCTGGTATTGCAAGGCGTTATCGGCAAAGGCCGCACGCTCCACATCCATATCCACCGTGTTGCCGTCCAGACTTTGCTGTACCGCATTGCGATACTGCACAGCGGGTTTGCCAGCACTGCCAGCACCCGTACCAGCCAGATGGCGTGTATCGGTCACATTCATCGCCAGCTTGCCCTGTCCATCCTGTGCCGACTGCAAGGCCTGCTTGAAATCAAAATCGACTGCTTTGTAATTGGGGGTATCGGCGTTGGCCACATTGCTGGCAATGACTTCCTGGCGATAGGCGCGCAGATTGAGCGCTCGCTGCTGAAAATCGAATTCCTTGCCAATCTTGTCCAACATGACCTTACCTCCTTGAATACGTCCCCATCCTTAGCAGGAACTGTGCCAGAACAAACAACCCATACAGACCATTGATTTTATTGGACTCAACCTATCCACCAACCACCAGGCAAGCCCCATCCACCGGCAGGAGCGGCAAGTTTTGCCGCCATCTGCGCCCCGCTGCCGCTGCCACCAAAACAAAACCGCCGACGGCCCAGGGCGTCGGCGGTTTTGATTCGGCCTTGAAAAACAGCCGGCAAACAGCTGCTAGTCTGCGCGCAGCTCGAAATCGTGGCTGATATCTGCCGTCTTGCCCAACATGATAGAGGCCGAGCAGTATTTTTCGGCCGACAACTTGATGGCCCGCTCCACCACCTCGGGCTTGAGATCCCGCCCAGTCACCACAAAATGAAAATGGATCTTGGTGAATACCTTGGGTTCGGTCTCGGCGCGCTCGGCTTCCATCTCCACCCAGCAATCGGTCACCTGCTGGCGGGATTTTTTCAGGATGGAAATCACGTCATAACTGGTACAGCCGGCGGTACCCAGCAGCAGCAACTCCATCGGACGCGGCCCCAGATTGCGGCCACCGCCTTCCGGTGCACCATCCATCACCACCGCATGGCCGCTACCGCTCTCGCCCATGAAGCACACGCCATCCACCCATTTGAGTCTTGCTTTCACTGCTCCATCCTTCCGCTTTTGTTCAGCGCAAATCCGCTTAATCGCCACAGACTATCATTCCCGATTTGGGCAGACAAAGATTCACCGGTAAAATGGAAAGATTGACCTGTTATAAAGCCATCATGCTGGTACTTGGAATCGAATCATCGTGCGACGAAACCGGCGTTGCACTGTACGACCTCACGGCGGGCCTGGTTGCCCACCAACTACATACGCAAATGGCCATGCACGCCGAATACGGTGGCGTGGTGCCTGAACTGGCCAGCCGCGACCACATCCGCCGGGTCATCCCGCTCACCGAAGCCTGCCTGGCTGAAGTTGGCAAGACCCTGGCCGATGTGGATGCCATTGCCTACACCCAGGGCCCCGGCCTGGGCGGTGCCCTGCTGGTAGGGGCCAGCGTGGCCAATGCACTGGCCTTTGGCCTGAACATTCCGGTGATCGGCGTCCATCATCTGGAAGGCCATTTGCTGTCGCCGCTGCTGGCGGAGCCGCGGCCGGACTTTCCCTTCATCGCCCTCTTGGTTTCCGGCGGCCACACCCAGCTGATGGCCGTACGCGGCATCGGCCAGTACGAGGTGCTGGGCGAAACCCTGGACGATGCAGCCGGCGAAGCCTTCGACAAGACGGCAAAACTGCTGGGGCTGCCCTATCCCGGCGGCCCGCTGCTGTCGCGTCTCGCCGAAGAGGGAGATCCGACCCGCTTCAATCTGCCACGCCCCATGCTGCACAGCGACAACCTGGACATGAGCTTCTCCGGCCTCAAGACTGCCGTGCTGACATTGAGCAAGCAGGTGGAAGCCGAGCATGGCCAGATCGACGAACAAACGCGCAAAGACATCTGCCGCGCCTTTCAGGATGCCATCGTCGAAGTGCTGGTGAGCAAATCGCTGAAAGCCCTGAAACAGACCGGCATGAGAAAGCTGGTGGTGGCTGGTGGCGTAGGTGCCAACAAGCAGCTGCGCGCCGCACTGGATCAGGCTGCGGCCCGGCGCAAGCTGGAGGTGTTCTACCCGCCTCTAGCCCTGTGTACCGACAACGGCGCCATGATTGCCTTTGCCGGCGCCATGCGACTGCAATACGCCACAGCACCCGGCAGCTATTCAATCAAACCACGCTGGGACCTGTCCGGCCTGCCCGCTGCCTAAATCACCCCGCCGGCGCAGCCTGCTGCGTCGGCCTGACAACCCGATCATGATCCAACTGAAAAACCTCAGCCTGCGTCGCGGCCTGAAAGAATTACTGGTCAACGCCAGCCTGACCCTGAACCCCGGCTACAAAACCGGCCTGGTCGGGGCCAATGGTGTCGGCAAATCCAGCCTGTTTGCCCTGCTCAAGGGCGAATTACATGCCGATGGCGGTGATGCTGACATCCCCAAGCAATGGGTGATGGCCCATGTGGCGCAGGAAACGCCAGCACTGGATACCGCGGCCATCGATTACGTGCTGGATGGCGACCACGAGCTACGCCAGCTGGAGGCTGAACTCGCCGCTGCCGAAGCGCGCGACGATGGCAGCGCCATTGGTCATCTGCACGGCGAACTGGCGCGCATCGAGGCCTACTCCGCCCCGGCCCGCGCCGCCAAGCTGCTGACCGGCCTGGGCTTCGCCACCGAAGCCCACCAGCGTGCAGTCAAAAGCTTCTCCGGCGGCTGGCGCATGCGGCTGAACCTGGCGCAGGCGCTGATGTGCCGCTCCGACCTGCTGCTGCTGGATGAACCGACCAACCACCTGGATCTGGAAACCGTGCTGTGGCTGGAAGACTGGCTGCAAAGCTATCCGGGCACCTTGCTGATCATCTCGCATGATCGCGATTTCCTCGACAGCATCTGCAGCCATATCGCCGAAGTGGCCAACCAGACCCTGACGCTGTACACCGGCAATTACAGCCAGTTTGAAACCATGCGTGCGGAAAAGCTGGCGCGCCAGCAGGGTGAGTTCGACAAGCAGCAACGCCAGATTGCCCATCTGGAATCCTTCATCACCCGCTTCAAGGCCAAGGCCACCAAGGCCAAACAGGCGCAAAGCCGAGTCAAGGCACTGGAAAAACTGGAGCGTATCGCTCCGGCTCACGTGGCATCGCCCTTCGATTTTCACTTCGACAGCCCGGACAATCTGCCTAACCCGCTATTGCGGCTGGACAAGGTGAATATCGGCTACGGTGCCACCACCATCTTGCAAGGCTTGTCGCTGTCAGTGGAAGCCGGCAGCCGCATTGGCCTGCTGGGGGTGAATGGTGCCGGTAAATCCACGCTGGTGAAGCTGCTGGCGGGCGACCTGCCGCAACAGGCGGGCGAGCTGATCAAGGCGCAAACGCTGAAGATTGGCTATTTTGCCCAGCACCAGCTGGAAACCCTGCGCGTGGACGAGTCGCCGCTGCAGCATATGCAACGACTGGCCCCCACCGCACGCGAGCTGGAACTGCGCAGCTTTCTGGGCGGCTTCAATTTCCGTGGTGACAACGCGACCGACCTGGTCGGCCCGATGTCCGGCGGCGAAAAGGCCAGGCTGGCATTGGCGATGATCGTCTGGCAAAAGCCCAATCTCTTGCTGCTGGACGAACCGACCAACCATCTGGACCTGGAAATGCGCCACGCGCTGACGCTGGCCCTGCAGGACTTCTCCGGTGCGCTGATCGTGGTTTCCCACGACCGCAGCCTGCTGGAGTCCACCACCGACCTGTTCTGGCTGGTCAGCGGCGGCACGGTCACCCCGTTTGACGGCGATCTGGAAGACTATCGCCAGTGGCGGCTGGCCCAGCTGGCAGAAAGCGGCAAACCGTCCAGCGGCGACGCCCAGGCGGTCAACCGCAAGGAACAGAAGCGGCAGGAAGCCGAAGCCCGACAAAAGCTGGCCCAACTGAAAAAGCCGCTACTGAGCAAGCTCGCCAAGCTGGAAAAGCAGCTGGAACAGCTCAGCAGTGAAAAAAACCAGCTGGACGCCTTCATGTCTGGCGAAGAAGCCTACTCGGATGCCAACAAAAGCAAGCTGGCCGAGGCGGTCAAACGGCTGGGCGTGGTCAGCAGTGAACTGGCCCAGGTAGAGGAAGACTGGATGCTGCTGCAAGAAGAACTGGAAGCGCTGGAAAACAACATGGACAGCGCGGACTAAACGCGGCTAACAAGTGCCTTGCACCGCTGGGGCAAGGCGCGCCGACGCCGACAGTAGCAGCAGTATGGCCAGGAGGCGCAAGGCCGCAACAGTTTTTGCTTAGCGGCGCTAAAGCTTGCCACCAGCGCGGCTGGGCCGGTGCCACCGACCCATGCCTCTTGCCGCCGGCTGCAATTATCCACAGCAATCAGCGGATAACTCTGTGGATAAGTACTGAACAAATAAAAAAAGTCTTTTTACCTTAACAACTTGCCGAAACTGCTCACTAAAAAGGCAGAATAGGTCAAGTTGGCTACTGATTATCTGTCCTGGGTACTTCCCTGCCTGCCAGATTGCAAGAAATAAACACAAACCATTGATATTAATGGATATATTCTGCTTATCTTTATTTTTTCAGCAGCCATTATGAAAAAATATATGCCATCAAGATGGCAGTCCAAGCACCGCTCCACCCAGCAGTAACAGCCTACCCTGCGCGGCGCAGCAACTTGCCCGGATTCATGATGTTATTGGGATCAAATACCGCCTTGACCCCGCGCATCAGTGCAATGTCGGCAGCACTGCGCGTTACCCCCAGATAATCGCGCTTCAACAGCCCTACGCCATGCTCGGCCGACATGCTGCCAGCAAACTCGGCTACCAGAGCAAATACCTGCTTGTTAACCGCCTCACAGGCATGACGAAATTCTTCCAGTGCCCAGCTTTCAGGCTTCAGCACATTGATATGCAGATTGCCATCGCCAATATGGCCATACCACAGCACTTCGAAATCCGGGTAATCACGGGCCAGCAAGGCTTGTAGCCGCGACACGAAATCCGGCAGCCGGCTGATCACCACCGCGATGTCGTTCTTGTAAGGTGTACGCGGCGTAATGGCAGCACTGATGCCCTCGCGCAAGCGCCACAGCGCCTTGGCCTGCTGCTGCGACTGCGCCAGCACACCATCCACCACCCAGCCTTGCTCCAGGCAATGCTCAAATGCCTGCAACACCGGCGCATCGTCCGCCGATGGCGGCAATTCGCACTCCAGCAGCACATAAAAAGGCTGCCGCTCCGCTAGTGGTGGCTGCGCCTGCTCGGCTGCCAACACATGAGTCAAGGCCTGATCGGAGAAAAACTCGAAGGCTTGCAAGGTGAGCCGGCTGCGAAAGGCATGGAACACCGCCATGATGTCGGGCAATTGCGGTACGGCCAGCAGCAATACCGCAGAGGGTGGTGCCGGATCACACAGGCGCACCGTGGCCTCCACCACCAGCCCCAGCGTGCCTTCCGAACCGATAAACAGGTGGCGGAAGTCATAGCCGCTATTGTTCTTGTTGAGGCCCTGATTGCACTGCAGCAGCTCACCGCTGCCGGTTACCACCGTCAGGCCGGCAATCCAGTCGCGGGTCATGCCATAACGCACCACGCGGATGCCGCCAGCGTTGGTGGCGATATTGCCACCGATCTGGCTGGAGCCACTGGAAGCAAAATCCACCGGATACAGCAGCCCCTGCTCCTGGGCAAAGGCCTGCAGCGCAGCCGTGACCACGCCCGCCTGGCAGCGTACGGTACGCGCCAGCGGGTCGAACTGGTCGATACGATTCATCCGCTCGAAGGACAACACCACCTCGCCCTGCGCTGCCACGGCACCGCCGGACAAGCCGGTACGACCGCCGGACGGCACAATGGCAACACCCTGCGAATTGGCCCAGCGCACCACGGCCTGCACTTCCTCAATACTGAGCGGGAACACCACTGCCGCGGCCTGTGGCCTGGTGTAGCGGGTCCAGTCCTGGCCGTAACGCTCCAGCGTATCGGCATCGCAATGAATACGCTCAGCAGGAATGATGGCTTGCAAGGCAGAAAGTTGGGGCGAGGTGAGCACGACAAGATCCAGACAGAAAAGTGGCAGCGGCTACCATAGCACGCGGCAAAACAAATAAAAAAGCCGCTTACCTTAGGAAGGAAAGCGGCCTGCATCACATCGTGACTGTCAGCAAGAATCAGGCAACAGCACCCTGCTTTTGCAGGATGGATACCAGTTCGGCAATCTTGCGCTTGAGTTCGCGGCGATCGACGATCATGTCGATGGCACCCTTTTCCAGCAGGAATTCCGAACGCTGGAAGCCTTCTGGCAGGGTTTCGCGCACGGTTTGCTCGATCACGCGCGGACCGGCAAAACCAATCAGCGCACCCGGCTCGCCAATCACCACATCGCCGAGGAAGGCGAAGGAGGCAGAAACGCCACCCATGGTGGGATCAGTCAGTACCGAGATGAAAGGCAGCTGATGATCGGTCAGCAACTGCAGCGCAGCACTGGTCTTGGCCATCTGCATCAGCGAATTCAGGCCTTCCTGCATGCGAGCACCACCGGATGCCGCCACGCAGATGAACGGTGCCTTGGCCTCGATGGCAGCCTGTACGCCGCGCACAAAGCGCTCACCCACTACCGAGCCCATGGAGCCGCCGATGAAACGGAACTCAAAAGCAGCGACGACAGCAGGCATGGAATGGATGCTGCCCTGCATCACCACCAGCGCATCGTCTTCGCCGGTGCTGCTTTGTGCGGCAGCCAGACGGTCGGGATAGCGCTTGCCATCCTTGAATTTGAGGATGTCGACCGGCTTGACCTCGGCACCGATTTCACGGCGGCCTTCGTCATCCAGCAGGACATCCAGCCGCTGACGGGCATTCAGCGGGTGGTGATGATTACATTTCGGGCAAACCTGCAGATTGCTCTCCAGGTCGGTGTAATACAGTACGGCTTCACATGCCGGGCACTTGCTCCACAGCCCCTCCGGTACCGCTGAAGGCTTGTCAGCGCGGGAATCGCGCTTGATCTTCGGCGGCAGGAGCTTGTTCAACCAGCTCATGCTGACTCCTTGCTCAACACAACCCGGCCGGGTAAGCCGGGTTGTCAGTAAAACGGGGTGTTGTCACCCCGTTTGCGTGTCCTTAAAGAATGGCAGCCTTCAATTCGGCCACCAGACGGGTCAACCGCTCTTTGGCGGTTTGTTCTGTAGCCGCCTCGATTTCCTGCACCAGTCGGCTCCCCACCACCACGGCATCGGCCGTCACGGAGATGGCCTTGGCGGTGGCGGCATCGCGAATGCCGAAGCCTACGCCGATGGGAACCTGAATATGTGCTCTAAGGGCGGCAATTTTACGCGCTACATCGTCAATGTCCAGATTTCCTGCACCGGTGACGCCTTTCAGCGACACATAGTAGACATAACCACGGGCATGGCGGGCGATTTCACGCACCCGCGCTTCCGGCGTGGTCGGTGCAATCAGGAATACCGGGTCCAGATCCGCCGCAATCAGCGCCGCCGACAGTTCTGCCGCTTCTTCCGGCGGGCAGTCCACGGTCAGCACACCATCCACACCGGCAGCGTGGGCCTGTTCGGCAAAGGCGGTATAGCCCATGACAAACACCGGGTTGAGATAGCCCATCAACACTACCGGGGTGGTGGTATTGGTCTGGCGGAATTCGGCTACCAAGGCCAGCACATCGCGCAGGCCTACCTTGTGCACCAGCGCACGTTCGGACGCACGCTGGATCACCGGGCCATCGGCCATCGGATCGGAAAACGGTACCCCCAACTCGATGATGTCGGCACCACCATCCACCAGGCCGTGCATCAGCGCAACGGTCAGCGAGGGATGCGGGTCACCGGCAGTGATAAACGGGATCAGTGCTTTCTTGCCCTCCAGGGCAGCAAAACATGCAGCAATACGTGACATAAGCCTTCCTTCGCCTTGTTACAGCGTGATACCGGCCAGGCCGGCCACGGTATTGATGTCCTTGTCGCCACGCCCGGACAGATTCACCAGAATCACCTTGTCCTTGGCCATGGTCGGTGCCACCTTGGCAGCCCAGGCCAGCGCATGGCTGGATTCCAGTGCCGGGATGATGCCTTCCAGATGACAGCAATCGTGGAAGGCCGACAAGGCTTCCTTGTCGTCGATGGCGACGTATTCGGCGCGGCCGATATCCTTCAGATAGCTATGCTCCGGGCCAACACCGGGGTAATCCAGACCGGCCGATACCGAGTGTGTCTCGACAACCTGGCCATTGGCATCCTGCATCAGATAGCTCTTGGCACCGTGCAGCACGCCCACGCCGGCACCGCCGGACAGCGGCGCAGCGTGCATGCCGCTGGCAATGCCATGGCCACCGGCCTCGACACCCACCATGCGTACACCATCCACGCCGATATAGGGATAGAACATGCCGATGGCGTTGGAGCCGCCACCGACGCAGGCCACCACCACATCCGGCTGACGACCGGCCACTTCCGGCATCTGCTCCTTGGATTCCTCGCCGATCACCGACAGGAAGTCACGCACCATCATCGGATAGGGGTGCGGACCGGCCGCCGTACCCAGGATGTAAAAGGTGCTGTCGACATTGGTCACCCAGTCGCGCATGGCTTCGTTCAGCGCGTCTTTCAGGGTCTTGGAGCCGGACTCCACCGGTACCACGGTGGCACCCAGCAGCTTCATGCGGAAGACATTGGGCGACTGGCGCTTGATGTCCTCGGCGCCCATGTAGACAAAACATTCCATGCCATAACGGGCAGCCACGGTAGCGGTGGCGACGCCATGCTGACCGGCACCGGTTTCAGCAATCACCCGCTTCTTGCCCATGCGGCGGGCCAACAAAGCCTGACCGATGGCATTGCTGATCTTGTGTGCGCCGGTGTGGTTGAGGTCTTCGCGCTTGAAGAAAATCTGCGCACCGCCCAGTTGCTCCGACCAGCGCTTGGCGTGGTAGATGGGGCTGGGGCGGCCCACATAGTGTTTCAGCTCGTGGCGAAACTCTTCCCAGAAAGTCGGATCGGCCTTGACGCGCTCGTATTCGTTCTTGAGTTCGTCCAGTGCCGCCATCAAGGTTTCGGCAACATAGACGCCACCATACGGTCCAAAGTGGCCGTTTGCATCCGGAAGATCATACCGCTCCATGCCTTGCTCCTGATATGAACGCTGCCATTCTGGCAGCATCTTTGATTCCCTTGGCTGCTTCCACACCGCTGGAAACATCCACCGCCGCCGGCCGCACTGCGGCCACGGCTTGCTTGATATTCTGGTCGTCCAGCCCGCCGGACAAAATCAACGGCAGGGGCAGGTTTGCTGGCAGTAAAGTCCAGTCAAAGGTAGTACCGGTGCCGCCATGCGCGCCTTCGACAAAGGCGTCGGTGAGCAGGCCACGCGCGTCCGGGTATTGGGCGGCTGCCGCTGTCAGGTCTAGTCCGGGCTTCACCCGTACCGCCTTGAGATAGGGGCGCTGGAAAGAGCGGCAGAATGCAGCCGCCTCTTCACCATGAAATTGCAGGATGTCGATGCTGCAGTGCGCCAGCACCTCTTCCACCCACTCGCGCTCCGGGTTGACAAACAGCGCCACCACACTGACAAAAGGCGGCAAGGCGGCAATCACCGCCTGCGCTTGCACCAGGCTGACATTGCGCGGGCTTTTCGGATAAAACACCAGGCCGATGGCATCTGCGCCCAAGCGGGCGGCTTCTGCGCCATCCTCGGGCCGGGTAATGCCGCAAATCTTGATTCTGATGCTCACATCATCTCCACAGCGCCAGGCGGGCCGGCTCGGCCTGCGATGGCAATTGGTACTGTTCCGGATAACCGACCCCGGTCAGGTACAGCCCGTCCGGCATGAAGGTAGGCGGCGCACGGGTGCGGTCCGCTGCGGCCAGCAAAGCTTCAAGGTCAGCCGTTGTCAGACTACCCTTGCCCACATAAACCAGTGCACCAACGATATTGCGCACCATGTGGTGCAAGAAGGCATCGGCCAGCAGATCGAAACGGATCAGCCCACCCTCTTCGCTGATGGCCAGTTGCTGCAGGTTCTTGACCGGGCTTTTCGCCTGGCATTCCGCCGCACGGAAGCTGGAAAAATCATGCGAGCCCAGTAATACGGCGGCAGCCTGACGCATGGCCTCGACATCCAGCGGCTGGTGATACCAGCCTACCTTGCCTGCCAGCAGACAGGGACGGACCGGATGCGACAGCAGGAAATAGCTGTAGGAGCGCGAAAAGGCGGAAAAGCGGGCGTGAAAACCCTCATCTACCTCGCGTGCCCACACTACGGCCACCTCGGGCGGCAGATGGGCATTGACCCCGCGCACCCAGGCATTGAGCGGGCGCGTAATCTGGCTGTCGAAATGCACCACCTGCATGGCGGCGTGCACGCCAGCATCGGTACGGCCTGCGGCCAGGGTTGTTATGTCTTGTCCGGCGATCTGGCTTATAGCCTGGTTCAATCTGTCCTGGACGGTATTGCCATGCGGCTGAGTCTGCCAGCCGGAAAAGGCCCGGCCGTCATACTCGATGCCGAGCGCTATTCTCATGCCCACACCTTGCTTGCAACATCATCCGCTGCCGCAGCCTTGGCCGACAACAACGGACGCTAAAACGACAACTCTACCCTATCCAGCGGGGTTTACGCCATGCTGTCTTGCATGATCCGCCTGCTGGCTAGCGCCTGCTGCCACTGAAAAATCAGCCGTAGCGGAGTCCAATGCAAAACGGGGAAGCCTACGCTTCCCCGCTTGATACAGCCCACCCTGCATGGCTAGACGGTTTGGCCGGCTTCCTTCATCAGGGCTTCTGCCGTTTCCTTGTCGCCCATTTCCAGGTAAAGCTTGGCCAGTTCCATCTTGTCGTTGGCCTCGGATTGCGACTTGGCCTGCGACGTCGCGGCAGCTGGCGGCACCGGTGGATCGACCTTGACCGAAGCCGGCAGATCAGACAGGAAATCCATGCTTAACATGGGCTCGGGTGCCTGCTTGACCGCGTTTTCCAGTTCTTGCTCACCCAGCGAAGCAAAGGCATCCAGCCCACTCAAAGCCGGATTGGGCTCGGTGGCCGGCGGTAGTGGAGCGGGTCCGGCTGATGGTTTGTCGAGGAAATC
The DNA here is from genome assembly GCF_013911085.1 of Aquitalea aquatica. Classification (GTDB taxonomy): domain Bacteria; phylum Pseudomonadota; class Gammaproteobacteria; order Burkholderiales; family Chromobacteriaceae; genus Aquitalea; species Aquitalea aquatica. The sequence goes on along the minus strand of NZ_JACERN010000026.1, from coordinate 73,312 downwards.
CATGGCCAGCGGTGCTTCCGGCTCGGGCTCAAGCGCACCCAGCTCGGCAGCCAGATCCAGCGGCGGCATACGCTCTGGTTGAGATTGAGGTTGCGGCTCAGCGTCAGCTTCAGCACCCACTGGCGCTGCTGCCGAATTGACGCGTACCGCTTCCAGATTCAGCGGCGATGCCGCCACTACTGGCTTGGCATCAAACAGCGGATGCTCCGGTGCCAGCGTACGGCCCAATTCACAGACCCGCATCCACAAGGTGCTGTCCTTGCCGAAAATACCCCGTGCCGTGGTCGCTTCGGCAATGAAGCCGTCCTTATCCGGCTGCATGGCCAGTACTTCCAGCAATTTGTAGCGCAGATCCTGACGCATCGGTTCGCGTACTAAACCTTCGCGCAGGATTTCCAGTGCTTGGTCAATGCGACCGTAAGCCAGGTAAACCTCGGCTTCGGCAATCAGGTCAACCGAGGCCAGATCAATACCTTCACCGCGCTTGAGGCCACTCATCAACGTGGTCAACGGCCCCATGGTCAGCATGGATGCATTATCCGCAGCCGCCTTGCTCGCAGGCTTGTTGCCAGACTCAGCAGCCTTGCGCTGCCGCAGACGCTGCGCCACCAATAGCGCACCCAGGCCAACGGCAGCAGCTCCGCCGCCATACATCAACGCACCGCTGTTGCGTAGGCTGTCCAGCACATCATCCACCAGCGATGACGGTGGCGCTGCCTCGACAGCAGGTTTGGACGGCACGGCCGCCTTAACTGGCGAATGGACCGGTTCGGCGGGTTTGGCCGGCTGTGCAGCCGGAGCAGATGCAATAGCGGCTACGGGCTGGCTGGCAACGGCAGCAACGGCAGCTGCCGGCTGACTGGCTGCAGCAGCCACCGCGGGTTGACTCGCCACCACGCGGGTGTCACCGGCCGCCGTACTGGCTGCTGCTTTGGCAAGCTGCAGATTGCGGATCTTCTGTTCCAACTCCAAAGCTTTCTGCTGCGCCTGCAACAGGGCTTGGTCCTGCTTTTGCAGGATGGTTTTCAGGCGATCTTCCTGAGCCAGATCGGCCCCACCGGCCGCCACGGCCTTGACTGCAGTCACCTGAGGAGCCGAGGCCGCCACTTTGGCGGCGGGATGGGCCGTTTCGGCAACCGGCTTGTTCATGGGTTTGAGGGTGACGGCATCCGGCTTGGCCGGGGCTTTTGCTGCCGGTGGCGGTGTTTCTTGCGCAAGTGCTGACTGCTCGGCGGTCGCCTGGGCATGGCCTGCCGCCAGACGCCAGTCGGCCGGGTACTTCAAAGCCGCACCAGCGCGCAGGCGATTGACATCACCAGAGATGAAGGCATCCGGATTGCTGCGATACAGGCGCTTGGCAATATCAGCCTGGCTCCCCCCCCCCTTTACCCTGGCGGCGATCAGCGACAAGGTGTCACCATGCAGCACACGGTACACCTTCAGCGGCAGCACCTTCTCCGAAGCTGCGGCGCTCTTGCCTGCGCTGGCAGGATGGATGGCACGCTCTTCAACGGTATAACCATTGGGATCCAGCAGCAGATTGTAATGTTTCTGCGCATGGACATTGCCAGCCCCCACTTCCAGACGGAAAGCCAGCACCGGATCGGTCATTGGCTGGCTACTACGCAGTAACAGCATCGATTTGCCGGCTGGCGACTTGCTGATCTGGTGCGAGATGGAGGCAATCAGCTGCAACTGCTCGCCGTTGGGCGCGCCTTGCAGGCTATCGGCAGCCAGCGCCACCCGGACATTGTCCGTCTGCTTGACGGCAGTGCCGAACAATTCCAGCTCGGCCACCAGCGGCTCGCCTAATTTGGATTTGACCTTGAGTTCGCCCAAGCCAAGGCTGCTCAGGCGCGGCATCAAGTCTGGCGAAACAGCGGTTTTCTTTACCGTATCGTCGTGGACAGGCTGCTTATCCTTGCGCGACGGACCATCCCGCTGGTAATCAACTTCGAACTCACGCACCAGACGCCCAGCGGGCCAGCTCATTTCAACGGCAAAGCGCAACAGTGCTTCATCGAAATGGCTGGGGCCTTTGACCAGAATCTTCTGAATACCGCCGTCCGGCTTGCGAATGGCTGAAAACTTCAGCACCGGTGCCGACTGGCTATAAGTCGACACCAGAGGGTATTTGTTGCGATCAGCCAGGCTGACCAGCACATTCCCTTGCGGATCTTCGTCCACCACAGGAATTTCCGCTTCAAAAGGCTGACCTTCCGAAGACAGGACATGAATCGGCCCCAGGCCGGCCAAGGCCGATCCTGCAGAGCCCATGCCGGCCAACAAGATGGCGAGCAAGGTCATGCTATTTTTTGAAGCCATGATCCGGACTTCCCCGATTCCTGCTTAAGCAGGTTTTATTGCTAATGAACTACCCGGCTAAAACGTGTGCCATTCAATAGTAAAACCGACAATATTGCAAAACAGCGCGGCTGGCACCACAAAACTGGAGCTGACCGACCAGCTCAGCATCAATTGCTGATCTTGGTAAGCAAAGCCTGGGCTTCTTCTTTCAAACTTCCTTGTGCTTCTCCAACCAGATCCTGCAATACTTCCCTAGCTCCGTCACGGTCGCCCATGTCCAGATAAACTTTGGCAAGATCAAGTTTGGTGGATAAAGGATCATCCAGCAGGGTCATACCCTCGGCGACCGGCGCTGGTTCGGGTGCAGGTGCAGGTTCTGGTGCCATCACTGGAGCGGCGCTGGCTGCAGGCGTGGCCGGCGCAGCTGCCGACGTGGAGGCAACCATGTCTTCATACAGCGATTCGAAACCATCCGTACTGGCAGCCGAAGCCGGCAACTCAAGCGTGCCGGTTTCCGGCTGCCCATGATCGTCGGCAGCCACTTCAGCAGCCAGACCATCCAGATTGAAATCGAAATCCAGCAAATTGGTATCGGCCACTGCCGGCTCAGCCGGGCTTGGCGTAGACACTGGCTCGGCCAGCGGTGCGGCTGCCAGTTCGGCATCCAGATCAAAATCCAGCATATTTGCTTCCGCCACTGCAGGCGCGGACGCGGGGGCATCTTCTTCGAACAAGGCTGCACGCAAGGGGTCTGCTGCCGGCTCCGGCTCGAGTATTGGTGCTGGCGCTGGTGTCTCAGCCTGCAGATCGCCAAACAGTTCGCGATCCAGATCGATAATGCCGTCATCAACAGCGGCAGCACTTTCCACTGGAGCCGCATCTTCCGGCAACTGATACAGCGCATTGGCCGGATCAATACCCAGCCCCATCGCAGCTACCCTGGCCCAGGCCGGCCCCTTGCCATCGGTAGTGGCATGAAACTCGCGCGCCAGTTTCTCGAAATTGACAGCATCCGGGCGTGCGGCATACAGCTCAAGCAATTTCTGGCGGACTTCTTGCCGTGATGGATCCTTGGCCAGCGCATCCTTGAGGATTTCCTCGGCCTGCGCATCACGGCCGTAGGCCATATACACCTCGGCCTCGGCAACCGGATCAACTTCGGCCGCATCGATATCACCGGATGCCTGGGTGAAATTAGTCATGAAGGAATGACCACCACTGACCGTATGCGGACCACTACCTACGGCACCGCGCCCCAGCACCGCATTATTTGTCTGAGTGGACAGCTGCAGCGAGGAAGCGGCACCAGCCTTACGGCGGCGGGCAATCAGCGCTCCCAGCAAACCCAGCAGAGCGACTCCGCCCACGCCGCCGGCAACCAGCGGCAGGTTGTCAATCAGGCGATCCAGCATGGAGGGCTCGGGCGGTGGTGGCGGTGGTGCAATCGGCTTGTGTACCACGGCCGGCTTCGGTGCGGGAGCAGCTTCGGCAACCGGCATACTGGCCGGCTGCAGCGTTTCTGTCGCCGGCGTCGAGGCCGCTACGGATGCAGCGAGTTCGGCCTGCGGCTGGGAAGCCTGTGGCTTGCCGCTCTGCATGGCCTTGAGTTGCTGTTCGAGGGCCGAGATGCGGGCTTCGGCATCTTTCAGCGATTGCTCTCGCGCAGAAACCTGCTGTTCCAATACGGAAAGTTTGGGATTCGACTGCCCGGCCGGTGCATCCGGCGGCAGCACCTTGAGAACATCCCCACCCTGGCCGTGTGCTTGCGGCTTGGCATCGACCCCAGCCGGCGCAGCCGCGCCGTCTGGATGGAGGATGGCATTGACCCGCGCAGCAGACAGTGCCTTGATCTTGCTGGCAGGTGGAACTTTCAGGGTAACGCCTGACTTCAACGTGTTGGGATTGCCATCGCTGAAGGCATGCGGGTTGGCCTGCACCAGCGCGGCCATGGTCTGCTCCAGGGAGGCTCCCGGCGGCACGGCCTTGGCTGCCATACCACGCAAGGTAGAGCCGGCACGGGTCTGCAGTACTCCATGGCTGGCATTGCGCGCTGCCTTACCCGGCTTGCTCTGGTAGCGGCTGGACAGGTTGTCATCAGCGTAGCGCGGGACATCCTGCACGATGGATTTGGATTGCGGCGCGTTATAGCTGGCCGGATCAAGCAACACGGTATATTCGCGCACCGAACGGCCGGCACTGGTTTTGGCTTCTACGACAAACCGCAAATAGGGATCATTGATGGGAACCGCAGAACTAACGCGAATAACGGCGCCATTCGCTGCTGGAGCCACTTGAAAACGCAACGCCGACATAGTGCTGGCATAATCGACATTCAAGTCACGGAAGGTATCTGGACTGGCCAGGCCGATACGTGCGCCTTCCAGTTCGTTCGAGCGCACCCCAGTCAGCTCGATGTCCGCGTGAAAGGTTTCCCCCAGGAAGGATCGTACATTGATCCTGCCAAGTCCGGCCCATACATTTGCCGAGCAAACCACGGCTATGGCCAGTACGCTCAGCTTGAATTTTGCCTGATTATTCACAGTCTACCTTCCGGCACTTATTTATCTTGATCTTATTTCGCTCGGTTTGCCCGTCGCAGGCAAAGAGCTGGCAACTAGTGCCATCTTAGGCCCTAGCCAAGCTTTTAGCTAGATTACATAACAACAAAACCCCGGAAGAACCGGGGCTTTACATTTATTCAAACACACCTGCTTTATACATGGCCTCGGCAACCAGCACGCAATTCAATGCAGCTCCAACGCGGACATTATCTGCCGCCAACCAGAATTGAATGGTATTTCCCGTTTTACGCAAACGGCTGATCCATACTCCATCATTACCGGTTGCTTCCATCGGCGTAATATGGCCGCCATGCTGATCGGCCGTGACGCATTGCAATCCTGCCGCCACCAGGCGATTTTTGACTTGTACCAGATCAATATCGGCAGCGACTTCCAGGCTGACCGCCCAGGCGTGCCCAAAGAAAACCGGCACACGTACCGCAGTGGCCTCAATCGGCAATTGCGCTTGCTGCAGCAGGCGACGCAATTCCAGCACGATCGAACGCTCTTCCTCGGCCATACCGTCTTCATCCAGCGCACCGATCTGCGGCAGTACGTTAAAGGCGATACGCTTTTCAAATACGGTATTTTCCGATTCCCGCTGCGAGAACAGGGCAGTGGTTTGCTCGGCCAGTTCTTCCAGTGCCTTTTGGCCGCTACCGGAAACCGACTGGTAAGTCGCCACGGTCAGACGCTTGGGCTGCAAGGGCAGCAAGGGGCGCAGCGCCATGGCCAGCGGGGTGACCGTGCAATTGGGGACGGCAACCAGCGCACCGGCTTCCAGATCTTGCAGCTGGTCGCCATTGATCGACGGCACTACCAGCGGCACTTCGGCATCCAGGCGGAAGGCCGAACTGAAATCGATGACGGTGACGCCAGCGGCACGCGCTTGCGGTACGTATTCCCGCGCCACGCTGTCACCGGCAACAAAAATGGCCAGCGCCACATTCTCGAAACCGAACTCGTCCAGCTGACGAATATCCAGCTCCAGATTGCCATAGCTGACGGTAGACGCTTCATGCTCCGGGCCATCCACGGCAAACACCCGCTCCGCCGGGAACTGGCGCTGAGCCAGTAGTTCGAGAACAGATTGGCCAACCAGGCCAGCGGCACCTACCACAGCAAGCTGCATCATCCGAATAAATCCTTACATTCTTGGAAAAGGCTGATTGTACCTCAGCCAAAAGCAAAGGGCGCGTTAAGGCGCCCTTTGCAGTGTAGTCGATTCCGGCGACAGTCCGGTTAAAGCCTTACAACAATTTCAAGCCGAATCAACGCTCGATCAGGATACGCAGCATGCGGCGCAGCGGTTCGGCAGCGCCCCACAGCAGTTGATCACCGATCACGAAGGCGGACAGGTATTCGCCACCCATATTCAGCTTGCGCACGCGACCAACACCGACTTCCAGCCCGCCGGTAATGGCAGCCGGGGTCAGTTCCTTGACGCTGATTTCGCGATCGTTCGGCACCCACTTCACCCAGTCGTTGCCGGACTTGATGATGGCTTCGATTTCTTCCAGCGGCAGGTCTTTCTTCAGCTTCACGGTCAGTGCCAGGCTGTGGCAGCGCATGGCACCGATGCGCACGCACAGGCCATCCACCGGGATGATGGCTTCGTTGCCCAGAATCTTGTTGACTTCGGCCTGGCCCTTCCACTCTTCCTTGGACTGGCCGTTATCCAGCTGCTTGTCGATCCACGGGATCAGGCCACCGGCCAGCGGTGCGCCGAAGAATTCGGTCGGCACGTCTTCGCGGATGGCGGCAGCCACCTTGCGGTCGATCTCCAGAATGGCGGACGACGGGGTAGCCAGTTCGTCAGCCACGGCAGCGTGTACCGCGCCCATGCCCTTGATCAGTTCGCGCATGTGGTTGGCACCACCGCCGGACGCTGCCTGGTAGGTCATGGAGGAAACCCACTCCACCAAACCCTCACGGAACAGGCCGCCCATACCCATCAGCATGATGGAGTTGGTACAGTTGCCGCCGATGTAGTCTTTCACGCCCTTGGCCAGTGCGCTGTCGATCACGTTGCGGTTGACCGGGTCCAGCACGATGACCGCATCGTCGGCCATGCGCAGGGTGGAAGCCGCATCAATCCAGTAGCCAGTCCAGCCAGCGGCGCGCAGTTGCGGGTAGATGTCGCTGGTGTAGTCGCCGCCCTGACAGGTGACGATGGCGTCCATGGCCTTCAGTTCGTCGATGTTCTTGGCATCTTTCAATGCCGGTACGTCACGGCCGATGTCCGGGCCTTTGCCGCCGACATTGGAAGTGGTGAAGAACACCGGTTCGTTGATGACAGCGAAATCGTTCTCTTCACGCATACGTTGCATCAGCACGGAACCAACCATGCCACGCCAGCCTACAAAGCCTACTTTCACAGGTTTCTCCTGGGATCTGTCTCTAAAGTTGCGATTGGCCCGTCAACGCAAGCGTTAGCGGGCCAAGTATTTTTATTACTCCATTGTGCAGCGCGATAGCGACTGAGGCAATGGGGTCAACCCTATCCGGGTGAAGTTTTTTTTACAGCGCCGCCACTACTGCGTCACCCATGCCGGAGCAGCTGACTTTCTGGCAGCCTGCTTCGAAGATGTCGCCGGTGCGATAGCCTTGGGCCAGCACGGTCTTGACCGCATTTTCCACGCGCAAGGCGGCTTCTTCCTTGCCAAAGGTGTAGCGCAGCATCATGGCGGCGGACAGGATGGTCGCCAGTGGATTGGCCAGGTTCTTGCCGGCGATGTCCGGGGCGGAACCATGCGAAGGCTCGTACAGACCCTTGTTGTTCTGGTCCAGCGAGGCGGACGGCAGCATGCCGATGGAACCGGTGAGCATGGAGGCTTCGTCGGACAGGATGTCGCCAAAGATGTTGCCGGTCACCATCACGTCGAATTGCTTGGGGTTGCGCACCAGCTGCATGGCGGCGTTGTCCACATACATGTGGCTCAGCTCGACCTGCGGGTACTCGCGCGCCACGTCGATCATGATTTCTTTCCAGAACTCGGTGGTTTCCAGCACATTGGCCTTGTCCACGGAACACAGCTTCTTGTTGCGCTTCATGGCAATGCCGAAGGCAACGTGTGCGATGCGACGTACTTCGCTTTCGCTGTAGCGCATGGTGTTGAAGGCTTCACGTTCGCCCTGCTCGTTCACGCCCATGCCACGCGGCTGGCCAAAGTAAATGTCACCGGTCAGTTCGCGCACGATCATGATATCCAGACCCGACACCACTTCCGGCTTCAGCGTGGAGGCATTAGCCAGTTCCGGATACAGGATGGCCGGACGCAGGTTAGCAAACAGGTTCAGGTCCTTGCGGATGGCCAGCAGGCCGCGCTCCGGGCGCAGCGGGCGATCCAGCGTGTCGTATTGCGGGCCGCCAACCGCACCCAGCAATACGGCGTCGGCTGCACGACACAGCTTCTGGGTGAATTCCGGATACGGCACGCCATAGGCATCGTAGCCGGCACCGCCCAGTGGGGCCTCTTCCAGTTCGATCGGTAGGCCGTCCTGACGCAGCACATCCAGCACGCGACGTGCCTGGGCAATGATTTCCGGACCAATGCCGTCACCCGGCAATACGGCGATTTTCATGATTTATCCTTTGGTATCTCTAATGGCTTGTTTTTGAAATCTTCACGCTGCCCACAGCACGATCACGTCAACGGTAAAGCTGCCGTCGGACTCGATGGTGTAGTAATCGCGCACTTCCTGCCCGACAGACTGCTGCAACAGGCGAATAGCCTGGCGCATGGTTTCCGGGGTGCGCATGCGCGCCACCCACACGCCAAATTCCAGCCGCAGTTTTTGTCGTGTCACCTGCTGCACCTGCCAGCCGGCACCACTTAACGCTGCAAGCCATTCGGCCATGGCGTAGTTGTGCACATGGCTGGTATCGCGCAACACTTCCACCGCTTGCAGATAGGTATCCAGCAGTGGCTGACCGGGCGACATCACGTCGATGAAAGCCAGCTTGCCACCAGGCTTGAGCACCCGGCGCGCTTCGCGCAGCGCCAGACCCAGATCACCCCAGTGATGGGCGGAGTAACGGCTGAATACTAAGTCGAATTCGCCATCAGCAAACGGCAGCGACTCAGCCGCGCCCTGCTGCGTGGCGAGGGTGCGGAGGCCACGCGCTGCAGCCTCGTCCGCCACCACCTGCAGCATGCTGGCCGACAAGTCATAGGCCACCACGCTGGCGGCGTGTTCGGCAATCTGAAAGCTGACATGGCCAGCGCCGCAGCCCAGATCCAGCACCCGCGCCGCACCGTGTTCACGCACAGCTTGCTGTAGCTGGGCAAACTCCGCGCCCTGGGCGTGTACCTGGCTGTGCAGGTAGGCCGCGGCCTGGGAACCAAACTGCTGTTGGACGTGCTCTGCGTGTGCGCTCTGGCTCATGTCATTCTCCGGTTCAGGCCTGATGGAACAACCAGGGCTGGCTTTGGCGACGCGCCGCCTCGTAAGTCTTGATGGTGTCGGCGTGTTGCAGGGTGAGGCCGATTTCATCCAGACCACCCAGCAGGCAGTGCTTGCGGTGCTCGGTGATATCAAAGGCAAACGACTGGCCGGACGGGGTGGTGATGGTCTGCGCTGCCAGATCCACCGTCAGGCGGTAGCCTTCGCTGGCTTCGCATTCGCGGAACAGCTGGTCCACCACTTCAGCAGGCTGCACGATGGGCAACAGGCCGTTCTTGTAGCAGTTGTTGAAGAAGATGTCGGCAAAGCTGGGGGCAATCACCACGCGGAAGCCCTGGTCGTCCAGCGCCCACGGCGCGTGTTCGCGACTGGAACCACAGCCGAAGTTTTCACGCGCCAGCAGCACTTGCGCACCGGCATAGCGCGGAAAGTTGAGTACGAAGTCCGGATTGAGCGGACGCACGCTGTTGTCCATGCCCGGCTCACCGTGGTCCAGATAGCGCCATTCATCGAACAGGTTGGGGCCAAAGCCGGAGCGCTGGATCGACTTGAGAAACTGCTTGGGGATGATCGCGTCGGTATCGACATTGGCGCGATCAAGCGGGCACACCAGCCCGTCAAGTTTGTTGAATGCTTTCATGGGATTCTTTCCGCATCAGGCTGCCCTACTGGGCAGCGTTTTCGATGGCCTGTCCGGCCTTCTGGATGCCATGGCCAACAGCCTGGCCGCCTTGTTTCAGGTCTTCACCCGCGCCGTGTAAGGTATTGCAGGCAGACAGCAGAAGTGTCACCAACAGACTGAGTGCAATTTTTTTCATGGATGAATTCCTTTCGCAGAATTAAAGCTGACGGATGTCAACAAAATGACCGGTCACGCCCGCCGCCGCCGCCATGGCCGGGCTGACCAGATGGGTACGCCCCCCCTGCCCCTGACGGCCTTCGAAATTACGGTTGGAGGTAGAAGCGCAACGCTCGCCCGGTTGCAGACGGTCGGCATTCATGGCCAGACACATGGAGCAACCCGGCTCGCGCCATTCGAAACCTGCCGCGATGAAAATCTTGTCCAGCCCTTCGGCCTCGGCCTGCGCTTTCACCAGACCAGAACCCGGTACCACCAGGACCTGCTTCACGCTGGCCGCCTTGGTGCGGCCACGTGCCACGGCAGCAGCTTCGCGCAGGTCTTCGATACGGGAGTTGGTACAGGAACCGATAAACACGATGTCGACCGGAATCTCTTTCACCGGGGTATTGGCGGTCAGACCCATATAAGCCAGCGCGCGTTCAATACTACCCTTCTTGACCGGGTCGGCTTCGGCGGCCGGGTCCGGCACGCTGCCGTCGATGTCGGTGACCATTTCCGGCGAGGTACCCCAGGTCACTTGCGGCTTGATATCGCTGGCGTCCAACTCGACAACCGCGTCGAAGTGCGCGCCCTCGTCGGAATGCAGGGTGTTCCAGTAGGCCACGGCGGCATCCCAGTCGGCACCACTCGGTGCAAACGGACGGCCCTTGACGTAGTCGATGGTTTTTTCATCCACAGCGACCATGCCGGAACGAGCGCCGGCCTCGATGGCCATATTGCACAAGGTCATGCGGCCTTCCATCGACAGGCTGCGGATAGCCTCGCCACCAAATTCGATGGCATAGCCGGTGCCGCCTGCAGTGCCGATCTTGCCGATAATCGCCAGCGCCACATCCTTGCCGGTGATGCCAGCAGCCAACGGACCATTCACCTGCACCAGCATGTTCTTGGATTTCTTGGCTACCAGGCACTGGGTAGCCATGACGTGCTCGACTTCCGAGGTGCCAATGCCGTGTGCCAGTGCACCGAAAGCACCATGGGTGGAGGTATGGCTGTCGCCACAGACCACGGTCATACCCGGCAGGGTGGCGCCCTGCTCCGGCCCCATCACGTGCACGATGCCCTGGCCCTTGTCCTTGAACGGGAAGTAAGCCAACGCGCCGAAGGACTTGATATTGGCGTCCAGGGTTTCCACCTGCTGGCGCGAGATCGGGTCCTTGATGCCTTCGTCCCAGTGATCGGTCGGGGTATTGTGGTCAGCGGTGGATACTACCGAGTCCACGCGCCACAGGCCGCGGCCGGCCAGCTTCAGGCCTTCGAAAGCTTGCGGGCTGGTCACTTCGTGTACCAGGTGGCGATCGATATAGAGAAGTACGGTACCGTCGGCCTCTTCCCGCACTACATGGCTGGACCAGAGCTTGTCGTAAAGAGTTTGTGCTGTCATGGCTTCCTGCTCGTGAAATGGCGGTGCTAAAACCGCCGGTTTGCCGGATACAAGGCAGCCATTCTGTCACGCTCTACTCTGCGGCTACAAGGCTGTCCTGACCGCCTTGGCCGCTGTGCGCCACAGAATGCTGACTACTGTTGGCACACATCATCGCGCAGCTTTTTTCCTAGTACAAGATAAGCATTTATACTAGTACTAACACTACTACGTTAAATAGCAGGACAAGCCAAGGAATCCGCATGAGCCAGAGCAAGACCACCAGCCCGCTGGGCGAATTCATCCGCGCCCACCGTGAACGGGTCAGCCCGCAACAGGCAGGCCTGCCGATGGGCAGCCGACGCCGCGCCAAGGGCCTGCGACGCGAGGAGGTAGCGGCACTGTGCGGCATCAGCCCCACCTGGCTGACCTGGATTGAGCAGGGCCGTAGCCAGTCGGTATCGGCCCCCACGCTGTCACGACTGGCCGATGCCCTGCTGCTGACCCATGCCGAGCGCGATTACCTGTTCAAACTGGCCGGACTGAAAAACCCACAGGAACGCCCGGCCGAGCGCAATCCGCAAGCACGGGAGGCACTGGCCACGGCGGTCGAAGTGATCGCGAGCCCCGCCTATGTGCTGGATGGCAACTGGAATGCGCTGGCCTGGAATGCCCTGGCGCAGGATTTGTTCTGCGGCTGGCTGGACCAGCCGCTGGCGCGACACAATCTGCTGGATTTCATGTTCCTGCAACCAGCCTCGCGACAACTGGTGGAAGACTGGCCAACCCGCGCCAGACGCATGGTGGCGGAGTTTCGCGCCGATGCCGGAGAACGGCTGGAAGAAAGCACCATCCAGCAATGGGTGGACACACTGCGGCTGGGCAGTGCGGAATTCGACAGCCTGTGGCAACAGCACGATGTACAAGGCCGCGAAGGGGGTGAGCGCGCCTTCAACCATCCACAGCGCGGCCGACTGATCTATCAGCAGCTGACTCTGAATCTGGCAGCCTCGCCCGAACTGAAGCTCATCATGCTGCTGCAGTAAGCCGCGCCGCCTGTGGCCGCAAATAGCGCCAGCACAGCAGCGCACCCAACGCCGCCGCCAGCACCGACATGCCAAAGGTGGGCAACATGCCACCATGCGGCCACAACACGCCGCCAACCAGCCCACCGGTGCTGCCACCGATGCCGAAGGAGGCAATGATGTACAGCCCCTGCGCCCGCCCCTGATGCTGCTCGGCGAAAAAGCGGTGAATCAGGCCCACAGACGTTGCGTGATGCAGGCCGAAAGTCAGCGCGTGCATGCTTTGCGCCAGTACTGCCCATGCGGGATGGTCGACCACCGTGGCAATCAGCAGGAAGCGCAGCACCGCAGTCAGCAAGGACGCCAGCATCAGCCGCTCCAGCGAAAAGCGCCCCATGATGCGCGGCATCAACAGGAATACCAGGATTTCACTGATTACCCCCACCGACCACAACAGGCCGATGGCACCCTTATCGTAACCAGCATGGCGCAGGCCAATGGAATAGAAGGTGTAGTAAGGCCCGTGCGCATACGCCATCAGAAAGCAGCAGCCAAACAGGGCCAGCACCTTGGGCTGGCGCAGCGTGTGCCAGATGGGAGCCGCGGCAGTCTGCTGGCGCTGCGCAGCCACATCCGGCACATACCAGCCTGCCAGCACAATCAGCACCAGCAAGAACAACAGCGCCCACGGCAGATTGGCCAGATGGATCAGGTCGAGCACATAGCCGCCCACCATCGACAGGCAGACAAAACCGATGGACCCCCACACCCGCACCCGGCTGTAGCGCCCCGGCTGCGCCCGTGTCAGGTAAGCGGTACTGGCCTCGACCAGTGGCAGTGCACCAGCCCAGAAGAAGTGCGATACCGCCAGACTGATGAAAATCCACCAGAAGCCCTGCCCCAGGCCGACAAAGGCAAAAGCCAGCGCCGAACACAGCGAGGTGCTGATGATAATCGCCCGGCGACGCCCCTGGCGGTCGGCCAGCCAACCCCAGAATCCGGGCGCGGCAATACGTGCCAGCGTGGACAGGGCCATCAGCACGGAAATCTGCAAGGCAGAGAAAGACAAAGACTCCAGGTACAGCCCCCAAAACGGCCCGAACAAGCCCTGAAAGGCGAAATAGGCAAAATAGAACAGCGCAAACGGTCGCAGCGAAGGGGTGGCAACACCGGAAACAGCAGATGGAGCAGACATCAGACCACAATCAGACAGGCAACACACCATACCCACCGGGCATGATGTGCTTGGGATTACAGGGTGCCCTTGAAGCGCGAGATATCGCGCCGGGCTTTCTTGGTGGGACGGCCATCGCCATGCGGGAAACTGGCATGCTCGGCCTTGAGCAGCAGCATGCGCTCCTCGCGTGCCTGCCGTCCCGCCTCGTCCTCACGGTATAACAGCACCGCCTCTTTGGCCGGACGACGCTGGGTGGCCAGTTGCAGCACGGTGACATGATATTCCAGCTGGTTGATACGCAGCAGCAGCTCATCGCCCTCACGCACAATGCGCGAAGCCTTGACCCGCTCGCCGCCCACCAGCACCCGCCCCAGCTCCAGCGCCTCGTGCGCCAGTTGGCGCGTTTTGTAAAAGCGGGCAGCCCACAGCCATTTGTCCAGCCGTACCTTGTCGTCGTCTTCCGCCTGGGTTTGCCGACTCATGCGGACACCGTCCAGTCGGCAGTCACCAGGCCATCCAGCTGTGCCTGCACGACATCTCCCGGCTGCAAGGCAGCCACGCCCTGCGGGGTGCCGGTATAAATCAGGTCACCTTCGTTCAGCCCATAAACTTGCGACAGATAACTGATGATGGTGGCCAGCGGAAACAGCAGCAGGCTGGTATCCCCGCGCTGGCGGATAGCACCATTCACTTGCAGGCTGAAGGTAAACGGCTGGCCGGCAGCGACTGACTCAGCCGCGACAAAGTCCGACACGCAGGCCGCATGGCGAAAACCCTTGGCCTTGGTCCACGGCTTGCCGCCTTTTTTGGCCTCGCTCTGTACATCGCGCGCCGTCAGGTCCAGACCAATACCGAGGCCGGTAATGTGGGACAAGGCGTCTACTTCGGGAATGTCATTGCCACCCTTGCCAATCAGCAGCACCAGCTCACACTCATGGTGAACATCTGCAGAATAGGCAGGCAGCACGATGTCCTGCCCGCTCAGCGTAAGAGCGGAAGTGGGCTTGAGAAACACCAGCGGTTCTTCTTCCTGCTGATTGCCCAGTTCGGCCACATGGGCGGCGTAATTGCGCCCGATGCAGAAAATATTGCCGACATGCTGCTCGACACCATCCAGTCTGACCACTGCCATAGTGAAATTCTCCCAATTCAGGCCATCGATTATCCCAGATGTAGCCGCATTTGGGGCAATGCGACATTTATCCTTTTGTCATTTTGGCCGTGTAGTCTGTTAGCATGTAGCACTATGTCGTTTCTGCCGGTACTACCGGACTGTAGCAGCAGGGGGACATACTTTAGGGCAATTGGGTTAAGGACATGGACATGATTTGTGCATTGCCGCAACAGCCCTTCCCTCGCTGTGGATTTTTTCCATCCGGCCTACCTTCACCCGGTGAAAATGTCATACAGTCCTGTTACAGTCAGCGAGTACCCCCTGGCGGCGGCCCCCCCGACCAGCCAGGGCAGGACGTATCCATCCACCTCTCACGGCATGTTAAGGAGATTTACCTTGACTCAGGACACGACCACATCCCTGGAGAGCTTCTTCTCCAGCCTCTCCGAGGCCAATCAGCAGTGGATGCAGCAGTTTGTCAATTCGATGACCGCAGGCATGCCGCTGGACGCGGCAGCCAATCCGATTTCCGGTGCCTGGAACCAGATGGTGAACAACACCAATCAACTACTGGCCATGCAAACCAATCTGTACCAGCAACAGATGAATATGTGGATGCAGTTTCTGGGCCAGAAGGCTCCCGCTGCAGGCGCTGCACCAGCAGCACCCACCGGTGACCGCCGCTTCTCCGCACCGGAATGGAATGAGCATCCCTTCTACAGTTTCCTCAAGCAAAGCTATCTGCAAACATCCAAATGGATGACCGAGCTGGTCGACCAATCCCAGCTGGAAGAAGAATCCAAGGAAAAGCTGGCTTTTGCCACCCGCCAATATCTGGACGCGATGGCCCCCACCAACTTCATGCTGACCAACCCGGAAGTGATCAAGCGGGCGCTGGAAACCAAGGGCGAAAGCCTGGTAGAAGGCATGAAGAACATGGCCGACGATTTCCAGAAGGGCCATATCTCGATGTCGGACGAAAGCAAGTTCGAGATCGGCAAGAATATCGCCACCACCCCTGGCGAAGTGGTGTTCCGCAATGAGCTGATCGAACTGATCCAGTACACCCCGACCACCACCGAAGTGTACGAAAAGCCGCTGCTGATCGTACCGCCCTGCATCAACAAGTACTACCTGATGGACCTGCAGCCGGACAACTCCATGGTGCGTCACTTTGTCGCCCAGGGTTACAAGGTCTTCCTGATCAGCTGGCGTTCTGCCGTCCCGGAAATGAAGCATTTCACCTGGGAAAGCTATATCGAGAAGGGCGTGATTGCGGCGGCAGAAACCGTGAAGAAAATCACCAAGCAGCCCAGCATGAACGCACTGGGCTTCTGTGTCGGTGGCGTCATCCTCAATACCTCGCTGTGTGTCATGCAGGCCAAGGGGATCAAGCTGATCGACAGCGCCACCTTCATGACCTCGCTGATCGACCACGAAGATCCGGGTGAGATCAAGGTCTTCATCGATGACAAGCTGGTACAGAGCCGCGAGGCCAAGCTGGCCCATGGCGGCATTATCAGCG
The DNA here is from genome assembly GCF_013911085.1 of Aquitalea aquatica. GTDB lineage: Bacteria > Pseudomonadota > Gammaproteobacteria > Burkholderiales > Chromobacteriaceae > Aquitalea > Aquitalea aquatica. The sequence goes on along the minus strand of NZ_JACERN010000026.1, from coordinate 56,971 downwards.
GCAAGGAAATCGGCCGTACCTTTGCCAGTCTGCGCGCCAACGATCTGGTGTGGAACTATGTGGTCAACAACTACCTGATGGGCAAGACTCCGGCTCCGTTCGATCTCTTGTACTGGAACAACGACGCAGTCGACCTGCCGCTGCCGATGCATACCTTCTTCCTGCGCCAGTTCTACCTGAACAATGCACTGGTGAAGAAAAATGCCATCACCCTGTGCGACGTACCCATCGACATCAGCAAGCTGGACATCCCGCTGTACGTGTTCGCTGCACGCGAAGACCACATCGTACCGTGGAAATCGGCTTTCTCCGGCATCAAGTACCTGACCGGTGCCCCGTCGCGCCGCTTCGTGCTGGGCGCATCCGGCCACATCGCTGGCTCCATCAACCCGGTGACCAAGGACAAGCGCAACTACTGGGTGAATGAAAACCTGGTAGACGACCCGGAAGCCTGGCTGGAAGGCGCGGAAAGCCGCCCGGGTAGCTGGTGGAAAGACTGGGACAACTGGCTTGCTCCGCAATCCGGCAAAAAGGTTGCCGCCCCCAAGACTGCCGGCAGCAAGGAATTCCCGGCACTGGTGGCTGCACCTGGCACTTACGTCCTGGCCAAGGCCATGCCCAGCACGGTAGCCAGCCTGCAATAATCACCTGATGCCCGGCGCATGAACGCCGGGCACTGGCTCCAGACAGGGGCCACCCCACCCCAAAACCATAACGGAGAATTAACTATGCAAGATGTCGTAATTGTTGCAGCCCTGCGTACTGCCGTAGGCAGCTTTGGTGGTGCACTGGCCAAGGTTCCGGCTCCGGAACTGGGCGCGACCGTCATCAAGGGCCTGCTGGCCCAGACCGGCGTCAAGCCGGAAGACGTCAGCGAAGTCATTCTGGGTCAGGTGCTTACCGCCGGTGCAGGCCAGAACCCGGCACGCCAGGCTCTGATCAAGGCCGGCCTGCCCATCTCCACCCCGGCCTCCACCCTCAATGTAGTTTGCGGCTCCGGCCTGCGCGCCGTGCATCTGGCCGCTCAGGCCATTGCCAATGGCGATGCCGAAATCGTGATTGCCGGTGGCCAGGAAAGCATGTCGCTGTCGCCGCACATCCTGCCGGGTTCGCGTGATGGTTTCCGCATGGGCAATGCCCAACTGGTGGACACCATGGTGGCCGACGGCCTGACCGATGCCTACAACCAGTACCACATGGGCATCACTGCCGAAAACGTGGCCGAAAAATACGGCATCAGCCGCGAAGAGCAGGACGCGCTGGCACTGGCCTCGCAAAACCGCGCTGAAGCCGCCCAGAAAGCTGGCAAGTTCAAGGACGAAATCGTTCCGGTACTGGTACCGCAGCGCAAGGGTGATCCGGTGGCAGTTGATGCCGACGAATACATCAAGGCCGGTACCACGGCCGAGACCCTGGCCAAACTGCGCCCGGCCTTCAAGAAAGATGGCACCGTCACCGCCGGCAACGCCTCCGGCATCAATGATGGCGCTGCCGCCGTCATGCTGATGACGGCAGCCAAGGCCGACCAACTGGGCCTGAAGCCGCTGGCGGTGATTCGTGGTTATGCCCTCACCGGCTGCGCCCCGGAAATCATGGGTATCGGCCCGGTTGCCGCCACTCGCAAGGCCGTGGAGAAAGCTGGCTGGACTGTCGAGCAACTGGATCTGGTAGAAGCCAACGAAGCCTTTGCTGCACAAGCACTGGGTGTAGCGCGTGAACTGGGCTGGTCTGCCGACAAGGTGAACGTCAACGGTGGAGCCATTGCACTGGGCCACCCGATTGGCGCATCCGGCTGCCGCGTACTGGTTACCCTGCTGCACGAAATGCAGCGTCGCGATGCCAAGAAAGGCCTGGCTACCCTGTGTATCGGTGGCGGCATGGGTGTTGCACTGGCAGTGGAACGTCCGTAAGCTACATAAACTGCACTTGCCGTACCAACAAACCGGGTGCACTGCCCGGTTTTTTCATGGATGGCCCGCCCGCAAAAAAGCCCCGGCACACTGGCCGGGGCAGGTTCGGTCAACCGCCCTGCTGGCTGACCGAGGTGGAGACTTCACACCACCAGGCAATCCACTCTGCGGCACTGCCTGGGAGGTTTTTTCAGCATAGATGGGGGCAAGAAATTTCCCAGCGCAATATAACCGGCCTTCAGTCCAGTTGTAGTGGTGGCAAGCCATGCTGGGCACGTGCCCGATTACATGCTTCTTCGTACACACCGATGCTGGCACGTGCGCCAAATTCGCGACAAGGTGACGGCCGCTCACTATAGATGCCGCAGCTGACCGACTCTCCCACCCGGCCGATCAGGGCAATGCAGCGCGGGCGGGCATAATCTGTGCCACGCATGCGTACGGTGCTGCGGGTTTCCTCATCGGCCAATCGCGCCGGCACCCAGCCACCCGGCTCACTATCCAGTTCGGAATGATGAAAGCTGACACGAAATGCCGCGCAACAGGCACCGCAGCGTTGGCATATGTTTTGCTCAGATGAAGACATGACGATGGAAAACAGAAAATTCAAGTGGCCACAGTATGCCTGTAAGCTGGAGGAAATTCAGCAGCCTTGCGAGCCTTGCATGCCTACCTTGCTTTCTACTCTCTGCCCCGGCAGCCACTGGCCCGACTACCGGGGCGGCAGCTTGCTCAATCTGATCGCCAGTCTGTCGACCGAACTGGGTGGTCCACAGACCGATATAGCGGGACTCTACCAGCCATGGCTGGCGGGCATTGGCCGGCATCGCCATGTAGTATTGATCCTGATCGACGGGCTGGGCAGCCGGCAACTAGCAGAGCTGGGACCACACAGCCATTTGCACCGACACCAGCTCACCACGCTGACTTCGGTTTTCCCTGCCACCACCGCAGCGGCGATTACCAGCCTGATGACCGGCCAGTCCTCCGCCAGCCATGGTCTGGTGGGTTGGCATCTGTACAGCGATAGTGGCAGCAATGCTCCAGCAGAAATCGTCGCACCGCTACCGCTCACCGTGCGCCATCCGGCCGACAGCGCGTCCACTCCGCAGCAACTAGCCGAACACTTGCTGGTGTGCCCGCCCTTGCTGCCACAATTTGGCCGGCGGGTGCAGATAATGCAACCGCACTACATCGCCGACTCGCCCTACAGCCTGCACCATGCGGGCTCGGCCCATCGCCGCAGTTATCGCAGCATAGACGAGGCTTTCAAGCTGCTGGCCCTCAGTCTGCAAACGGCATCCGCACCATGTTTTCATTATCTCTATCTGCCGCAACTGGATAGCCTGATGCACCGTCACGGCACGCAAAACGGTGCAGTTCGTGCGCTATTCGCCCAGATTGACCAAGGATTCTCCAGCCTGGCCGCCATTGCCGAGCAGACGGATTGCGCCCTGCTGGTCACAGCGGATCATGGCTTTGTCGACACACCACGTCAGCGGCAGATCAGCCTGGACGAAGCGTTTCCCGCGCTGTACGCCATGCTGGACCAACCCTTGTCCGGCGAACGCCGCGCTGTGTTTTGCCATCTCAGGCCCGGTTTGCAGGAGCGCTTCATCAGCCTGGCACAACAGCAGATAGGCCATGCCTACTGGGTGATCGAGAGTACGCAGCTGCTGGCTGGCGGCGCCTTCGGCCCTGGCCCGCAGCATCCGCAACTGGCGCAGCGGATTGGTGAGGTCTGCCTGCTGGCCAAGGACGACTGGAGTATTCGCGATACGCTGCCTCAGGAAAAACCGCTATACCTGCCCGGCCAGCACGGCGGCGTGACCGCAGCAGAAATGACCGTGCCACTCATCGTGCGCCTACCCCGGAAGGATTAGCGCCCATCCTTCCTGTGGCGAATACCATTGGCAGGAGTCCACAACGCACAATGGGGCATGACAAAGCCGAATCTTCCCTTGGTCTATGCCTGTTCCGGCTGCTCCAGTGCTGCCCAGATGGCTAACGATCTTGCCCTGCGACTGGACTGCGCAGGATTAGCCGAGATGTCCTGCATCGCCGGTGTAGGGGGAGGTGTGGCCGCACTGGTCAGACTGGCCCAATCCGGCCGGCCAGTGCTGGCATTGGATGGCTGCAAACTGGCCTGTGTACAGGCATGTCTGCAGCAGATCGACGTCACGGCAGACCGCACGCTGTTACTGTCAGAGCTAGGGGTCATCAAGCGCAAGCACCAGGCTTACGCGGCAGAACAGGCCGAGGAAATCTGGCCCATGCTCAGCACTCTGGCCAATAGCCTGACCAAGGCATCATCAGAATAAACCGCTTTGTTGCTGTTGCTGCTGCAGGCTGGCCAGTTCGTCGGCAAACTGCTGTTCCAGCTCGCGCAATTGCTGGCGATTGACATGCACCGGCATGATGGCACGGGAGACCGGCTGCAATTGACCCAGCACCACGTGTTCGTAGCTGAGGGCGGTCACGTCGTCGGCAGCTGGCCGCTCATGCCGTACGCCCATGCGGTTGAGGTAGATGGTTTCAGCCTCGATACGGAAAAATGCTGCAGGCTGCTCCAGCACTTGGCACACCACATCCAGTATGCCGCTCAGTTCGGCCAGGCCAGCCAGCGGCTGCAACTGCTGCTGCAACGCGGCTTCCCGCTGGCGCAAACCTGGCTCATCCGCTGGCAGGCTTGCCGCGCCGGAAGAGACATTGCCGGTGGCATCAATCACCTTGCCGCCGCCGCGTGAAAGCGTCAGCAGTTTCAGTTGCACCTGCTCCAACTCGCTTTGCAGATCCAGGCGCATCTGCTGCATCAAGCGCAGACGTCGGCCAATGACGGCCACCAACACCGCCAGCCCGCGCTGACTGACGTTTTGTTGCAAGTCTTCCTGATTTGCCGAGGGGTCCATCAAGCGGTGCTGATCGAAACTGACCACCAGCTGTGCCACATCGCTACGCACTTCTCCGTTGAACTCGGTCATACCGAAACGGGCCGTCTCGCTGCGGTTCATGCTCATCATGGCCCAGGCATCGTCCCCCTTGCTGGCCGACAGGAAAAAGTCTTCCAGTGCGGAGCTACTCTTGAGGAACAGCAACAGGCTGAGCGGGCTGGAAAACAGCAGGCCAAGGCGCCGGTCGGTCGCGAAACCGCGCAAGGACAACTCGACCGGCTCAATGCGCTGCCAAGGCAGGCTGGCCAGATAGTCCAGCGAACGCCGCATGCCGGGCAGCAAGCGCTGCTGATAGCCAGACAACAGCCGCAAACGGGCATCGCTGCCATCCACCACGGCCTCAATGGCCTGCAACAAGGTGGCCTTGCGCTGCCGGGACGCCGCATCCAGCTCCAGTTTTTGCCATAGCCAATCGAACATCGGCAGACTCCCTTCACAACAAACTACAGGCCAGACCAAGGCCTGCAGTAGCGGATTATGATCATGCTCCCGCACATTCAGGATTTTTGCCTGCTGCGGCACAGGCGGGAAGAAGCGGCGCAGACAGCCAGAACATCAGCCCGCCCAATACCGCAGGCCGAGCAGAGCGGCCTGATACAGCATGCCAGGATTTTACCGGTGTGCTGTAGCGCAGCATCAAACTTGTGGCGAACTGCCTTGCAAAATCTCTTGCAAGGCCGCCAGCGTCTGCACAGCGAATACCACCGGCAGCACATGCGTGCCACCATCGATGGTAATCAGCGGCGCATCCAGCAGCAGGGCCAGCCGCTGGCCAATATCCAGTGGGAAAATCTCGTCCTGTGAGCCCCAGACAATGGCAACCGGCATGGTCAGTGGCTGGCTATGGCGCTCCAGATGCTGTTGCTGGCGAGTCGCCAGTTCCTGCATCAGCGCGCGCAACTGCGGCGCGCGGTCACGGTAATAGAATTGCCAGACATCCTTCAGCAAGAACTGCGGCGCACGGGCCAGCGGGCTTCCCACCATTGCCATCATGCGCGCCACGCCCTGTGGATCGTCCGGCACAAACAGCTGCTCGGCTGACGCCACCTGAGCACGTAGCAGCAAATCTTGCTGATCCTCCGGGGTATACACCATGCCAGGTGAAGCCATGATCACCAGCTGCGACACCTGCTGCGGCAAACGCCGCGCCAGCTCCAGCGCAACAAAGCCGCCGTAGGACAAGCCCACCAGCTGTACGGGGCCGCTGATACGAGCACGAATCAGTGCCTCCAGCGCGTCAGCCTGCGCCAGCAGCGAAGGGGCTGTAGCGGCATGGCTGCGGCCGAACCACAGCAAGTCTGGCACCAGCACATGGTGACGCCGGACCAGCCCGGCCATCACCCGCCCCCAACTAGCCGGACCATCCCCGCCGAAACCGTGAATCAGCAACACGCTGCTGCCCTGCCCGCCCTCCAGAAAGGCCAGTTCACCCTGCTCCAGCGACAAGCGACGGCTGTGAAAGCCGGCCAGTCGCAAATAAATCCGCACCATATACTGGCCGGTAGCAGAAGGAAAACAGCAGGCCAGTACCACGGCTGCAAGCAACAACAAGAGAATGAGATAGGCGTTCATGCTAGTGATGATGTCATGCCCTCCTTACAAATCCAAGTCAGCCGCACCATGCAAAACGGCGACCATTCCGTCGCCGTGTTTGCCCGACACCTGTCGTCGCTCAGAACATTTCGTCATCACGCAGGTAACGCCATTGCCCGGTCGGCAAATTGCCCAGTTTGATGGTGCCGATGCGGATACGCTTCAGCCCCACCACGCGCAAGCCTACCAGCTCGCACATGCGGCGAATCTGGCGCTTCTTGCCTTCGCGCAGGATAAAGCGCAACTGGTCTTCGTTCTGCCAGGCAACTTCAGCCGGCTTCAGTGCCTCGCCATCCAGCGACAGACCATGATTGAGCAGGGCCAGGCCACGCTCGTCCAGCTCCCCGGTCACACGGACCAGGTATTCCTTTTCCACCTCGGAGTTCTCGCCGATGATGTGCTTGGCGACACGACCATCCTGCGTCAGCACCAGCAGGCCGACCGAATCGATATCCAGCCGCCCGGCCGGAGCCAGACCACGCAGATGGGCAGGAATGAAGCGCTTCTTGCTGGGGTCTTCTGTCCAGTGATTGTCTGGCTTCACCAACGTTACCGCCGGTTGATAACCCTTTTCTGCCTGGCCGGAGACATAGCCCATCGGCTTGTTCAGCAGGATGGTGACGCGGGAAGCTTGCGCATCCTGCGCCTTCTTCAGTACTTCGATGGTGTTGTGCGGCAGCACTTTCTGGCCAAGCACGGCCACTTCGCCGTCTACCTTGACCCAGCCTTGCTCGATATAGCTGTCCGCCTCACGACGGGAACAGATGCCCAGCTCGGCCATACGCTTGGAAAGGCGCACGGGTTCCATTGGATAATCCTGTAATAAAAAAAGCGGGTAGCACCGGGTGTCATGCCGCCACGGGCCATTCCCGTTCGCTGCATGCCGCCATCGGCACAGCCGCTGTTGATCTGCCGCCATTGTAGGGGATAGACCGGCGACTGACCATGATTTACGCGGATTCAGCCTGACACCACCATGGCTGAGCACTGGCGGCAGCGTCATTCCGACATCAGACATGATGCAAAAAAAGAATAACCGAGGATGACAGCGGACAAGAAAATGCCCGGTGAGTCGGGGAGGATTCACCGGGCCGAGGTATAGCCAATACTGAAGAGGAACAAAAGCCAGAGGTACTTCAACAACAAGCAAAAATAAGGTTGGCAGGTACTACAGGAGATCCAATAAGTACGGGCACTGCCAACAGAGCTAACTTTAGTCGCTGTTTACACTTTTAACCATCCGTAAAAATCCGTAGTCAAAACCACATTACTTGGCGGCCGACAGTTCTGTCGGCGGGCGTGGAGTGGCAGCAACCGTGCCACGGCTGAGCGAACCGAGCACAATACCCGAGAAAATAGCAGCCAAGCCAGCCACATGATACCAACGCAAATCCTCCCCCAGCAGCAGGATGGACTGCAGCGCACCGAAGGCCGGCATCAGATAGAGAAAAGCCGCTGCCTTGGCCGCGCCCACCTGGGCAATGGCGCGGTTGTACATCAGGAAGGCCAGCACCGACGGGAAAACACCCAGATACAGCAAACAGCCCATGATGGGGCCGGACAGCAGATGAAAACCTCCGGCCTGCCAGGTTTCCGCCACAAAAGCCGGCAGTAGTATCGCTTCGCCCACCAGCAACAGCACCATCATCATGACTAGCGGGTCCAGCCCCGGCAACAAGGTACGCAGACCAAGCGTATACACCGCCCAGCACAGTCCGGCAGCCAGTACCAGCAGATCACCGTGACTGAACTGAAAATGGCTCATACCCAGCAGATTTTCCTTCAGCACGATCAGCAAGGCCCCTGCCAGTGCCAGGCCCATGCCAGCCCACTGACGCCGGCTCAGCCGCTGCCGGAAGTACAGCGAGCCCAGTACCAGCACCATCATCGGCGTGGCGCTGTTGAGAATGACCGCATTGGTGGCCGTGGTGCTACGCACAGCAACATAGACCAGCGTATTGGTCAGCCCGATACCGAACACGCCCAGTAGCAGCAGCTTTTGCCACTGCAGCCTCAACAAAGGCCAGGCCAGGCCCGGGCCAGCCGAGGCAAGCCAAACGGCAACAGGCAGAGCAAGGCGATGGCCCAGCGGCCGAAGGCCAGCCCGAAAGGACCGATCTGGCCATGAATGGCACGGGCAATGACAAAGTTGGTCGACCACAGCAACATGGTGAGTACCAACAGCAGATAAGCCACGCGGGAAGACTGGGAACTTGAACGGGACATGATGATGTAGCGAGATGGGTAATGGCAGAAATTCTACCCAAACAAACTTAAACAATATTGCCATTTAAAATATTAAAATAAATTAATAGTGCTTATTTTTTTAAATATATAGATTTTAATTTTACAATAATAAAAATACTCGCAATCGTAGGCAACCACTCCTTCTTGGAGCAAGAAGCAGAAGAAGCTATGCTATCCGGATTGCATAGCCCGGTGGTCTCCATGGCATTTTTCCCTGAATACGAAAACCTCGACGGCATCGCTCTGGCCGCCCTGCTGCAAAAGGGTGAGATCAGCACTGCCGATTTATTGCGCGCCGCCCAAGAGCGGATGGATTTGCACAATCCGGCGGTCAATGCCGTGCTGCTGCGCCTGGATGAACAAGCGGCCCGCCAGCTACAACGCGCGGGTGCCAGCCCCTTGGCCGGCCTGCCTATCCTGATCAAGGACTTGCAGGCCGACATCCAGGGCTGTCCCACGCGCAGCGGTAGCCGATTGTTCCAGGATCATGTCGCCACCGAGGATAGTGAACTGATCCGTCGTTACCGCCAGGCCGGGCTGATTTTCGCCGGCAAGACCACCACGCCGGAGTTTGGCCTTTATCCCTATACCGAATCCAGGCTCAGCGGTACCACCCGCAACCCCTGGGACAACAGCCGGACTTGTGGCGGCTCCAGCGGTGGCTCGGCGGCAGCCGTGGCAACCGGTATGGTACCCATTGCCCATGGTGGCGACGGTGGCGGTTCCATCCGCATCCCGGCATCCAACTGCGGGCTGTTTGGTCTGAAGCCCAGCCGTGGCCGCTCGCCCTGCGGCCCGCACACTTCCGAACTGTGGCAAGGCTATGCCAGCGAACACGCCTTGACCCGCAGCGTGCGCGACAGTGCGGCCATGCTGGACATCCTGTGCAAGGGCTTTGACGCGGGCGATGCCTATCATTGCCCGCTGCCGGAAACCTCGTTTCTGGCCAGCCTGCAACAACCCATCGGCAAGCTGCGCATTGCCTTTACCCGCCAGCCGTTTCTAGGTGGCAAGCTGCATGCCGATGGCGAGGCTGCGCTCAGTCACAGCCTGCGCCTGCTGCGCGATCTGGGCCATGAAGTGGAAGAGGCCCACCCGGCGCTGGGCAGCGCTGAGGAAATGTGCCATGCGATGCTGGTGATGATTTGCGGCGAACTGGCCTGCCTGATGCGCAACAGCCAGCGGCTATGTGGACGCAAGGCTGATTTCCGTCTGGTTGAAGCCGACAGCTGGACGCTGGCCCGTTACGGCGAGCTGCTGTCGGCGGGCGAATTTGCCTGGATGCGTGACTTTGCCCTGCGCCAGGGCCGCATCATGCAGGCATTCCATCAGCGCTACGATGTGTTGGTGACGCCGGTACTGAATCAGCCACCGGCAGCTATCGGCGCACTGGCCACCTCGCGCTTTGAACAATCCCTGTCCACGCTGTTGCTGGGGCATCTGGGCTGGGACTGGACGCTGAAGCTAAGCCGTCTGGTACCAGAGCATTCACGCAAGCTGATGGAATACATCGGCTGGACCATTCCCTTCAATATGAGCGGCCAGCCGGCAATGAGCGTGCCACTGTTCTGGAATGAGGCCAATCTGCCCATCGGCACGCAAATGGTGGCAGCTTACGGCAAGGAGGCCCTGCTGCTGCAACTGGCGGCACAACTGGAACAGACGCAGCCCTGGTTCCAGCGCCGTCCGCCACGACAACAGGGCTAGCCTGCAGTCGCTCGCAGCCAGTCCGGGTGGGCTGCCAGGGCATCGGCAATCTGGCGGCTCACGCTATCCAGCAGCACCTGCTGCGCCACCACCAAGGCCGCCTGTTCGCTGCCGCTTACTGGCTGGCGCTGGCTGAAATAGCCTTGCAGCACTGGTGCAGCCTGGCCATGCCGGACAATACGCCAGGCGGCAGTCAGCAATGCGCCCTGCCCCGGCTGCAAGCGGAACTCGCGCACATCCAGCTGCAAGGTCAGATCGGCCCGCGCCAGACTCAGTTGCGGCGCGGCATAGACACCCGACAACCCCAATTGGCGCGACACATTGAGCGCCAGCGCCTGCGTCAGCAGCCGTGACAGGCTGGCCGTCCAGTAGTCGCGCTCCTGGATCTGCGGCTGTCCCTGACGGTCTTCCAACAGCAATTGCGGCCGGTCCACACTGGCGGGCAGGCTGACCGCCTCCACCAGGATCACCGCACCAGCCTGCGGCACGCCCTGTGCGGGCAGGCCAGCCTGCAACTGATAGTAATGCAGCGGGGCCGAGCTGCAGCCGGCCAGCACCAGCCCCAGTAGCAGGCCACTTGCGGTACGGATAAGGGTGTTCTTGCTCATGGTTTGCTTTCCTGCTTGCCACGGATCAGCGCTTCCGGGTGGCGGTCCAGATAATCACTCAACGCGCGGAAGCTGCGTGCGGTGTCGCTGACTTCCTGTGCGGCCTTGCGTACGTCCTGCTGCAGCGGCGAATTGGCTTGCAGGGTCTGGTTGGCGGCATCCAGCGTGCGCTGCAACTGCTGCAGCGTTTGCAGAGTTTGCGGGACCACCTTGCCATCCAGGCTTTCGCCCAGCTGGCGGGTGGCGGCCAGTGTGGCATGCAGCTCCTTGATGGTGCCGTCCAGCTCCTTGCCGATACTGTCGAACGGCACCTTGTCCAGCTTGCGGGCAATACGTTGCAGCACGCCCTGCAGCTCTTCCAGATCGCCCGGAATGGTGGGCAGCACATCCATACCCTGGCCGTGTTCCAGCCGTGCTGGTTTGGCGTCTCGGAAGAAATCCAGTGCCACGTACAGCTGGCCGGTCAGCAGACTGCCGGAGCGCAGTTGTGCGCGCATGCCGTGCTCCACCATTTTTTCCAGTTTCAGCTGATGCAGCCTGGCTTCGTCCAGATTGCGCGACATGCTCAGCAAACGGCTGGGGTAGATGCGGATATCCACCAGCATGTTGAAGTCTTTGCGTGGCGCATCATATTCCATGCTGATACTGGTGACTTCGCCAATGATGATGCCGCGGAAGTCCACGGGAGCGCCCACGGCGAGGCCACGTACCGATTGCTGGAATTTCAATTGCAGCGGCACGACCTCATGATCGGGCGACTGCATCGCCTGATCGCGGGTATTGGACAGGGAGAAGGTGCTACTGGCCGCGGCCGGCTTGCTCTCTTGCACGCTGGTCGGGGTTTCGAATGCCACCCCGCCCAGCATGATGGCGCTAAGCGACTGGGTATTCACTTTAAGGCCATTGGCCGAGACCGACAGATCCACTCCGCTGGCGTGCCAGAAACGACTGTCATCGGTGACAAAGTGATCATACGGCGCGTTGATGAACACGGTGATATCAACGCTGCGGCCCTTCTTGTCCAACTGGTAAGCCACCACCTGGCCCACCGGCACCCGTCGAAAATAGACTGGCGCGCCGATGTCCAGCGACCCCAGCTCCGTGGCCTTGAGGACAAACTGGCGGCCGGGCAGATCGCCGGTGAGAATCGGCGGCACTTCCAGTCCGGTAAAGTGCTGGCTCATCTCGCTGCTCTTGCCCGCATCCATACCGACATAGGCGCCGGACAACAGCGTACCCAGACCGGACACGCTGCCACCGGCGATACGCGGCCGCACGATCCAGAAACGGCTGTCGCGCGCCAGAAAGCGCTCGGCCTCCTTGCTCAGTTGAGCGGTGGCTTCGATATTCTTGCTATCCGGGCTGATGCGTACCGCAGTGACTTCGCCGATTTCCACATCCTTGTACTTGATGCGGGTCTTGCCAGCCTCCAGCCCCTCACCACTGCGGAAGGTAATGGTAATGGTCGGCCCGCGCGACAGAATAGCCTGCACCGCCAGATAGCCACCAATCAAGGCCGCCACCAGCGGAATCAGCCAGACCAGCGAAGGTGACCAGCGGCTGGGGCGGTTGGGGTCGGCCACCGCCAATGGCACGGCATCTGGCTGGACGGGCAGACCTTCATCCGCGGTCTGCGCTATGTGCTTGTCACTCATCATCATCCTCGAAAACATCCCAGATCAGTCTGGGATCAAAATACATGGCCGACAACATGGTCAGTACCACCACGGCACCAAAGGCAATCGCCCCCGGCCCGGCCTTGATGGTGGCCAGCGACTGCAACTGCACCAGTGCCACCAGCAGGCCAACGACATAAATATCCAGCATCGACCACGGCCCCACCACTTCCAGCAAGCGATACAAGCGGGTGCGCTGGCGTGGTGCCCAACGCGAGCGCCAGTGCACGGTGAGCAGCAGCAGCAGCATGGACAGAATCTTCAATAAGGGCACCAGTACGCTGGCAATGAACACCACCAGCGCCAGTGGCCAGGAACCACCCTGCCATAGATACACTACCCCGCTCATGATGGTGTCGCGCTGGGTACCCGACAGCATGTCGGTGAGCATGATGGGTAGCAGATTAGCCGGGATATAGCAGATTATCGCAGCGATCAGGAAGGCCCAGGCATATTGCAGGCTGTGCGGCTTGCGTCGGTGCAGTGCTGCGCCACAGCGCGGGCAATGCCAGGCTGACTGTTGCGCAGCAGCCGGCAGGCGGCATAACAGATTGCAGCCGTGACAGCTCCACAAACCGTGGCGGGCAGCGGTCTTCAGCGGGTAGCGCGGCATGCCTGATAGCGCTCCCATAGCAAGCCGGCATCAAAACGGCTGGCGCTGCCCGCCAACAGCAGAATAAGGGCGAAAAACGACCACAGGCCGATGCCGGGATGCACAGCAGCCATGTGGGCCAGCTTGACCAGCGACACCAGCACACCCAGCAAAAAAACCTCGACCATGCCCCAGGGATGCAGGATGCGCACCAGGCGCATCACGGCGGCAAAGCCACGCGGTGCATGCCCCAGTGTCAGCGGCAGCAACAGATAGAGCAGGCAGAGCAGCTCCAGACCAGGCAGCAACACGCCCGTCAGCAGGATAAGCAGCGCCACCGGCTGCATCTGCTGCTGCGCCAGCTGCCAGGCGGTGCCAAGCAAGGTGGTGGCGGTGCGTACACCGCCGGCTTCCAGCCCGACTACGGGGAAGACATTGGCCAGAATGAATACCAGCAGGCCGGCCAGCACAAGCGCCAGCGAAGTGGCCGGCTGATAGCTGGGGCCGGGCAACAAGCGGCAGCCGCAGCGGGCACAGCAGACACCGTAAGCAGCATGTGCGGGCGCGGTCTGCAGCAGATCGCACTCGTGGCAGGCCAGCACCGGAGAATCTGCTTGGGAAGCGAGAGAGTTCATCATGGCTGGCTATTGTACAAGCGGCCATGCGGGGCCGACAGCCCGGCCGGCAAGCTCGGCCTTGCGCTGTGCGGTGAAATGCCACCACGGCAGGGCCTGATCCTGCTGCAGGTAATGGGTGACCGCGATAAAAACATCCAGCACGCAAGGATCATGCCGCTTGCCGGTTTGCTGGCACAGGGCCAGGTAAAGCGCATAGGGATCAGCCTGGCGCAGTGATTGCGGGCTGTCATACCCCAGCAAGTACAAATCCGCTGCCATGGCCGGCCCGACATTAGGCAATTGCAATAAATTAACGGCCTCGCTGGCTGGCGGGCAGCGTGCAGGGTGCATGCCTGTTCTCCTCACGATAATGCCGATATCTTAAAACAACAGCGGCTGCTTGGACGGCTTGCGGAGCAGATTTTCTTATCCTGCCTCAAGGAGGCCTACCGTCGGACTGCGACAAAATCCTGGCTTCACTCCCTCAAGCCGGAAGATCAACGTGACTACACTATCCCCTCAACTGAATACCAGCTATCTGTTTGATGCTCGCGGTATTGCCAAGCGCTTTCGCCACGCTGCCATTTTTGCGGCACTGGAAAGCCTGCACGATGGCGATATCATGCGCTTTGTCAACGATCACGATCCGCTGCCGCTGCTGGAGCAGATTGCCCAGCGCTATGCACAGCAGATCAGCTATCGCTATGTTGACCGCTTGCCGGAGATGATCGTGATCGAATTCCAGATCAGCCTGGGTCAACAGCAGGAAGCTGCGCCAGCCAACGCCGGTGGTTGCGGCGGTGGCGGCGGCGGTTGTGGCTGCTCCGGCCAGTAATACCCGCATCGACAAGCTGCGTCCAAGCGGCATGACAATGGCTGTTGCAGGGTCTGCGCATTTATCCGGCCTGACTCTGTAACAGATTGTTATAAAACCACCACCGCAACGTGGCATATAAAACATTTTAAAAACAGATAATTAGAATAAATATTGCGCACAGAAATACCATGATCATTATCAGGTAAACGCTTTTCAATACTTGCTAACATTTCACTGCTTGTCGGTTTTACCCAGCCCTTACTAGACTGCCGCCACTTACACAGTGGATTAGCGAATCATGCAAATGAACAAATGGATTTCGGTGATTGCCCTCAGCCTGGCCGCTACGGCAGCCCAGGCTGGCTCGACAACAGATGCGATTCTTGGTGGTGCAGTGGGCGGTGCCGCAGGCGCTGCGGTGGGTAATGCGGTAGGTGGCCGCAACGGCGCCATCATTGGCAGCGCAGTAGGCGGCGCCACCGGCGTGGCCATCACCACCAAGAATCAGCACGAAGACCGACCGGCAGCACCGGCACGTGATGAAGGACGCCGCCATCACCGCCATCATCACCATGATAATGGTCGTCATCGCGGCTGGGACAAGCACGACTGAGTCTCTCCCGTACGCAACAAGACAAAAAAAGACCACGCCGTTACGCGTGGTCTTTTTTCGCCCGGCCGGCATGCCAGGCTCAGCCATGCAGCCAGGGTTGCAGCATGTCCCAGGCCAGCTTGCCGATCAGCACCGTGGTCAGCAACAGAAACAGGATACGGACGAAGCCAGCGCCCTTTTTCATGGCTACCCAGGAGCCGGTCATCGCGCCCAGCACATTGAAGCCGGCCATGGGAATGGCGTACTGGAACAGCACATTGCCGGTGGGAATGAAAAAGGCCAGTGCCGCCACATTGGTGGTGAGATTGACCACCTTGGCCGCGGCCGAGGCATGCAGAAAGTCAAAGGCGAAAAAGCGGATGAACAGGAAGATCAGGAAGCTGCCGGTACCCGGTCCGAACAGGCCATCATAAAAACCGATGGCCCCGCCAATGGCCATGCCCACCGCCATTTCGCGCCGCCCTATCGTCACCGGCTTGTGCAGTTTGCCAAAGTCCTTTTTCCACAAAGTATACATGGCCATCAGCACCAACAGTACCAATACCAGCGGGCGGATCACCGACTTGGGAATGGCATTGACCGTAGCCGCCCCGGCAAAGGACATGATGAAGGCAGTGATGGCGGCTGGAATCACCAGCTTCCATGGCAGGCGTACCCGCTGCAGATAAGACCGCGTTGCCGACAAGGTGCCCACCGCCGATGACATCTTGTTGGTGCCAAACAGCGTGGCTGCCGAGTACTGCGGCAGGAAGTTGAACAGCGCCGGCGTCTGGATCAGACCACCACCACCCACGGCCGCATCGATCAGACCGGCCATGAAAGAAAAAAAACACAAAAACCCCAAGGTCAACAACATGACTGCCTCCTGATAATGCAGCCATTGTAGGGCTTGCCCTGGCTGCATGCTTGCAATACCGTATTGCAATTTCTGCAATCAAGGCCAAATCAATGAAGCTGTTATGGGAGCTGCAGGTATTCTGCGCCGTGGTGGAACGCAAGAGCTTCGTCTCGGCGGCGCGTCAGCTGGGCACCTCACCCAGTACCGCCACCCGCGCCGTCCAGGCGCTGGAGGAAAGCCTGGGCAGCAGCCTGCTGGCCCGCTCGCAAAAACAGGTCAGCCTGACCATGGCCGGCGAAGCCTATTACGATACCGCACGCCAGATGCTGCAATTACAGGAAGAAGTGGAAGACGACCTGGCGGCGCTGGGCAGCACGCCACGCGGTTGGCTGCGCTTTTCTGCACCAGAGGTGATGGCCAGCCATTTCCTGCCTGCCATCCTGCAGCAGCTGGCGGAACACAATCCGCAACTGCGGTTTGACATCCTGTACAGCGACACCATTCTGGAGCCTATCCGCGAAAAGCTGGACTTCAGCATTCGTGGTGCCTATCCCGCCTCCAGCGAGCTGATCGGCTTTCCGCTATGGCCTTATCAACGCCGGCTATATGCCAGCCCGGCCTATGTTGCCAGTCGCGGCCTGCCGCTACAGCCAGAAGAGCTGACCGATCACGCCATCCTGATTCATGCTGCGCCGCGCATCCTGAAAGCCTGGAATTTCGTCTCGGATACCCATCAGGTCAGCCTCAACCTGAATGCCAGTCATCGGGTGAGTTCCGGCAATGCCGTGCTGCAGGCAGCGCTGGCCGGCTGGGGCATAGCCCGCATGGGTGACTGGCTGGCCGAACCGCTGGTGGCCAGTGGCCACCTGACACGGCTGTGCCCTGACTACCGCATCGTGTCCAGCCGCGGCGAAGATGCGCAGATGCATGCGGTATTTGCCAGCCGGCGCATTCCGCGCAAGGCCAGACTGGTGCTGGATGCCATCCGCAACACAGCCCAGGCGGCCGGTTTTGGCCACCACCCAGCACCATGACGCATGCAAAAGGGCCGGCATGGCCGGCCCTGCTCACTGCAGCAGACTACACGCGGCTTACATGGCTGCGCGGTAGATGGCGCAGATTTCTTCATGCGTGGCTTGTACCGGATTGGTAAAGCCACAAGCATCCTTCAAGGCATTGGTGGCCAGTACCGGGATATCTTGCTCTTTCACGCCCAGCTGGGTCAGACCGGCCGGAATGCCCACCTTGGCCGCCAGAGTGCGGATAGCCTGAATCGCCTCCTCCGCACTGGCTTTCACCCCCAGCGCCACACCGACATCCGCCAGCCGCGCAGCCGCCACCTTGCTGTTGAACACTTGCACGTGCGGCAGCAGCACTGCATTGCACACGCCGTGCGGCAGGTCGTAAAAACCGCCCAACTGGTGCGCCATCGCATGCACATAACCCAGCGAGGCATTGTTGAAAGCCATGCCGGCGAGGAACTGGGCATAGGCCATTTGTTCACGCGCTTCCATATCCTGGCCGT
Source organism: Aquitalea aquatica (assembly GCF_013911085.1). GTDB lineage: Bacteria > Pseudomonadota > Gammaproteobacteria > Burkholderiales > Chromobacteriaceae > Aquitalea > Aquitalea aquatica. The sequence goes on along the minus strand of NZ_JACERN010000026.1, from coordinate 39,277 downwards.
TTTCCACGGCACGCGGCAGAAAGGCGACGATCAGGCTGATGGCCTTGAGCGCGCAGGCATCGGTAATCGGCGTGGCAATAGTCGACACATAAGCCTCGACGGCATGGGTGAGCGCATCCATGCCGGTGGCAGCGGTCAGCGAAGGCGGCATGCCGGCCATGGTTTCCGGGTCGTTTACCGACAGGATAGGCGTGGTGTGCTTGTCGACAATGGCCATCTTGATGTGGCGCGACTCGTCGGTGATGATGCAGAAGCGGGTCATTTCGCTGGCGGTGCCGGCCGTGGTATTGATGGCCACCAGCGGCAGCTGCGGCTTGGCCGACTTGTCCACGCCCTCGTAGTCCTGAATCTTGCCGCCATTGACGGCGACCAGGGCAATACCCTTGGCACAGTCGTGCGGCGAACCGCCACCCAGCGAAATCACCACATCACACTGTTTTTCCTTGAGCAAGGCCAGGCCGGCATTGACATTGGCGCAGGTCGGATTGGGATGCACGCCGTCAAATACCACGGACTGGATATCCGCCGCAGCCAGCAGCGTGCTGACTTTCGCCGCCAGACCGGTCTTGACCAGACCGGCATCGGTCACGATCAGCGCACGTTTGAAACCCTGCGCCTGCATGCTGTCGACTGCCTGTTGCAGACAGCCCGCTCCCATCAGATTGACGGAAGGAATGAAGAATGCACTGATGGCCATGATGATCTCCTCGTGGTGGGTTCAAGCTTTGTCATCATCTTGGCACGACAGTGGAATGGCATATTGCGGCAGATCAAGCGCCCTAACTTGTAGTGCCAGCACTACAAACTCGCCGCAGAACAAGGGCTTGCTGGCCTGAAACTGCAGCAAAGGTGCGCTCCGACAGCCATCGGTAGATAATCGCTTTTTTACACCCTGCCAGAGCTTGCCATGCAGATTCTGTCCGCCCACGACTATCCTGCCACCCCCTGGAAAAATGGCGGCGGCATGACCCGCCAGGTAGTGATTTCACCGCCCGGCTCCACACTGGACAACTTCGACTACCGCATCAGCATCGCCAGCGTAGCCAGTGACGGCGACTTCTCCCACTTTCCCGGCATCGATCGCCAGCTATTGCTGCTACAGGGAGCGGCCTTGCTACTGCAACGCGAGGACGGTAGCGAAGTACGGCTGGATACCTTCAGCCTGCCACTGGCTTTTACTGGCGAGGAAAACATCAGCAGTCGGCTGACAGAAGGCCCGGTCACCGATTTCAATGTCATGACCCGGCGCGGCCGCTATCTGCAGCAAGTAGAGGACTTCACCCTGGACGGCGAACGCCAGCTGCAAAGTGATGATGAAATCTTGCTGGTATTGCTGGCTGCCGGCGCCGAGCTGGAAATCAGCCGTGAAGATGGCCGCAGCTGTCGCCTGCTGCCACAGGACGCGCTGCTGCAACAGCTGGCCATCGGCCTGACACTGCGTAGCAGCGCGGCGGCACGGGTAATCGTGGTAAGGCTGAACCGACTGTCTGCCACATGAATTACCTGGCACACCTGCATCTGGCGCCAGATGACGCCACTGCCCGTGTCGGCAATCTGCTGGGGGATTTCATCAAGCCAGCCCACGCCGGCCACCTGCCGCAGGCTCTGCAACAAGGCATGGCCCTGCATCGCTGGATCGACAGCCATACCGACCAGCACCCGCTGGTATTGCAGAGCAAGCTGCGCATCGCCCCACAACGCCGCCGCTATGCCGGCATCCTGGTGGATATTTTTTACGATCATTTTCTGGCGCGGCACTGGGATCAATTTTCTGCCATGCCACTGGCCACGTTTACCCACCGCAGCTATGCCGAACTGCAGCAGCACCGCCAATGGCTGCCACCGCGTCTACTCGACATCCTGCCGCGCATGCAGTCAGAAGACTGGCTACTGTCCTACGCTGAGGTGGACGGCATCGCGGCGGTGCTATGTGGTTTTTCCCGCCATCGCATTCAGCGCGCCAATCCGGTTGCCGCCGGTATCGAGGATCTGCTGCTGCACCATGCGGCACTGGAGCAGGACTTTCTCGCCTTCTACCCGCAGTTGCAGCAGGCGCTACGCGACATGCAGGCTAGCGATGCAGCAGATTGGCATTACTCTGAATCAGCTCGACAAACAGCTGCTCCACCCCTTCCCACATGATCTGCACCCCCAGACACATCAGGATGAAGGCTGAAAGCCGCAGGAACACCACCGAGCCCGTCTGACCCAGATAGCCCAGCAGCTTGTCGGCATGGCGGTAGCACATATACACGAGTACAGACAGCGACAGCACAGCCGCCAGACTGGCCATGGGCACCAGCATGTACTTGATCATCGGCTTGCCGGTTACTGTCAGCGATGCACCCACGGTAATCGAGACCGAAATCGAACCCGGCCCCACCGTCAGCGGAAAGGTCAGCGGGTAAAAAGCCCGCTGCTTGAGCTCGTCGCGGTTTTCCTGCCGCACCGGCTCACTGGAAGGTTGGGTACTCTCGGCCGGGCTGTCATTCAGCATGCGCCAGGCTGCCAGCGAAATGAGCAGGCCGCCAGACAGTTGCACCACCGGCAACGACACACCGAAAAACTCCAGCACAAAACTGCCGACATACATGCTGCCCAGCAGCAGCAAGAAACAGTACATGGCAATACGGCGCGCCAGGAAAGCCCGCTGCTGCTTGCTGTTGCGTGCTGTCATGGAAATGAAGATGGGCACCAGTCCGGGGGGATTGATGATGGGCAGCAAGGCTGCCAGCACAAACAAATACTTGCTGAAAAACAGTGACATCAAGGCCATATTATTGTTCTCCGGGTATGCACCCTCAATGCGGTGGTGGGGTCTGCCAGTGTCGGCCGAATGCGGCGATTGTAGCTTGCCGCCGGCGCAGACACACCATTGCGGGACAGCAGGCGGCTACAGCATCGGCACACACGACAACGGCCCGGTCAAACCGGGCCGTTGCAGGGCATGCAAGACCAGCGATCAGCCGGTAGTTTGCTGCGCCAGTTGACCATCAGCCAGCTCGTCGCGCTTGAGTTGGGCATGCGCCTCGGCCAGTGCGATCTTGTCCAGCGGGATCAGCTTGCTGCCATGCTTCCATTTGTAGCCCAGCCACAGCAACAGGAACAGCGGAATGCCGATATAAGTGGCGATAATGCCGTTCCAGTCCACCTTGGCACTGGTGAAGGCTGCATAGTTCTGCCCCAGCATGATCAGCATGCACAGTGCAAAGGCAAACAGCGGCCCCAGCGGAAACCAGCGCGCCTTGTAAGGCAGATCGGCCAGATCATAACCCTGCTTTACATAGGCGCGGCGGAAGCGGTAATGACAGATGGCAATGCCCAACCAGGCAATGAAACCGGTCATGCCGGAAGAGTTCAGCAGCCACAGATAGACCGCGTTGCTCTCAAACAGCGAAGTCAGAAAGCACAACCCGGCAATCACCGTGGTGGCATACAAGGCATTGCGCGGCACGCCGCTGCTCGACAGCTGGCCGAACCAGGCCGGTGCCATCTTGTTCTTGGCCATCACATACAGCATGCGGGTAGAGGCATACATGCCGGAATTGCCGGCCGACAGAATAGCCGACAGGATGACCGCGTTCATCAGACTGGCCGACAAGGCCAGACCGGCACGGCTGAATACCAGCGTGAAGGGGCTGGCACCCACGTCCTGCACGTCGTTCTTCAACAGCATGGGATCGTTATACGGCAGGATGAAGCCGATGATCAGAATGGACAGCATGTAAAACATCAGGATGCGCCAGAAAATCTGCTTCACCGCACGCGGAATGGTCTTGGCCGGATGGCTGGACTCCCCCGCCGCCACGCCGATCAGCTCGGTTCCCTGGAAAGAGAAACCGACAATCATCGACACGCTGACAAAGGCCGCCATGCCACCGACAAAGGGCCCATCGCCGTGCACAAACACATTCAGCCCCGGCGCATAACGGCTGTTATCCGGATGGAACATGATGCCCCAGATCATCATGAAACCCACGATGATGAAGGCAATGATGGTGACCACCTTGAGCATGGAGCACCAGAACTCCGCCTCACCAAAGCCCTTCACCGAGAAATAATTGAGGGCAAAGATGATGGCCAGGAACAGCGCACTCCACACCACTCCCGGCACGTGCGGCAACCAGTAGTGCATCACAATGGATGCGGCGGCCAGTTCCACTGCAATGGTTACTGCCCAGTTATACCAATAGTTCCAACCCTGGGCGAAACCAAAGGAGTGATCAACAAAACGCGAACCATACACCTGGAAAGAGCCGGAAACCGGCATGAAAGCCGCCATCTCGCCCAGGCTGGTCATCAGGAAATACACCATCAGCCCGATCAGAGCATATGACAGCAAGGCGCCGCCAGGGCCGGAAGTGGCTACCGTGGCCCCCGAGGCCAGAAACAGCCCGGTGCCGATGGAGCCGCCAATGGCGATCATGGACAGGTGGCGCGCCTGCAGGCTGCGCCGAAGTCCTTCGCCCTCTCGATTATTTTCCATAGTCTGTCCCTACTGCAGAGTTTCCAACTTGTGCTCCCGATGTCTGAGGCAAAATATCAGCAAAGGGTAATGATCAAAACCGTACAGGATGTCAGTAGATAACAGAATAATCCAGCTCATTTTTGTATTGAATTGTAAGAATATGAATAATGAATTTTCTTTTAATGACAAAAATCAAGTAATTGTCACTCACCACCCCACGCCAGTGCAGTAGACAAGGGCATCCAGCCCAGATCGCATACATGCCTCAGGCGGTGGCACGCGGTAGCAACACCACGCCCGCACCCAGCTTGCCGCTGGCTCTGCTATACCGCGGCATGGTCCACACACAAGCCATCACCCACCAACCTTGCACGGCGATGAGTGCCAAATAGCATGCCGGACTGCGTGTCTTGCAACAGATAGCAACCGCGCTAAGCTGCGGATGCATAAGTGTTTTTAGCCATTGCAACAGCATGGCAAGGCACCAAGCCAATCCCGCCTACATTTCTACTGACAAATCAGCCATTTAGCCGTATAATGCGCCCTGCCTCCTTCCGGACCGTTCCCCAGCACGGGGTTCAATCCGTCTGCCTTGCCTTGGTAACGGCACATTTTTACTGTGTGCTACCTGTCTTACCTGCTTGGTTATCGATAGAAGCAATCTGTTATCACAGATCGTGCGGCGCTCCGTGAGGGACTGCCGCATGGGCTATTGGCCCACCCGTTACACTGAAAGGAATCGTTAATGTCCAAAGAAGACATGATCGAGCTGCAAGGCGTTGTTATTGAAATGCTGCCGGAATCGCGCTTCCGCGTGCGTCTGGACAACAACGTAGAAATCCTGGCCTATGGCTCGGGCAAGATGAAGATGCACCGCATCCGCGTCCTGGTTGGCGACCGCGTTACCGTGGAAATGTCTCCCTACGACCTGACCAAAGGTCGCATCAACTTCCGTCATCCGACCGCACCGGTTGGCGGCGGCGCACCGCACCACTTCAAGCGTCGTTGATAAGCTGAGTTCCCTCGCGGCCACTCAGCCCACCTGTGGGTCGCGTAGTCAGTTCCTGCCTTGCCCGCCGGCTATTCTGCCCGGCATCATATCGCAGCACACTGCCCCGGAAGTGATGACCATACGGTCCATCGCTTTGCGGCAGGTGACCGCTTGACGGCTGCCCGGCCGCCGGACCTCTGTCCCGGCCTTCAGCCACCTCACCTTCATATCAAGATATTCTGTCGGCGAATCGCAATCCGTTTAAGTTAAATCCGGTTAAATTCCCAACACCGGTTTACAAATAAACGATTTATCGATTTTTCCACTGGCAAGAATGCATGACACCTGCTTAGATTGAGAAATACCCTTCTAAACAGTGCGTCAGCCATGACCAGCCAGATTCCAAGACAGATTCTGCTCGCCGAAGACAGCAGCAGTCAGCGCAGCCTGCTCAAGGCGCTCTGCCTGCAAATACCCAATACCGTGGTACACGAAGCTGCCGACGGTAGCTGGGCCTTCCAGCTCAGTCGCAAGATTCCCAAACTGGACTTGGTCATCACCGACCTGAACATGCCGGGCATGGATGGCATCGAACTGGTGGAGCAGCTGTCACGCCAGCCACACATTCCGTCATTGCTGCTGATCAGCGGCCACTCGCCAGAACTACTGTCCAACAGCGTGCGTGCCGCTCAGGAGCTGGGCTTTACCGGCATCGGCCATTTGGCCAAACCGATTGATGATGATCTGTTTCTGACGGAGATCACCCGCCTGCTCGATGTGCAGCAAGACATCAGCGACAGCAAGAGCAGCCTGCCGCTGATCGACATCATTACCGGGCTGGCACACAACCAGTTCTGCGCCTTCTATCAGCCCATTTACGATTTGCGCCAGGGCCGTGCCGTGCAGATCGAGGCCCTGGCACGCTGGCGTCACCCGCAGCAAGGCATACTGGGGCCCAACCAATTCATCGGCATGCTGGAACACGAAGGCTTTATCTCGCTGCTGACCAACCGCATCGTGCAAACCAGCCTGGACATGCTGATCCGTGAGCCAAACATGCAGCAGCTGCGGCTGTCGATCAATCTGTCGCGCCGCCTGCTGGATGACCGCGAGTTTCTGGATTGGCTGGTTGAGCAGGTGGCATCGCGCGGGCTGGCTTTTGACCGCATCGTGCTGGAAATCACTGAGACCATGGCCTTCACCAACTTCGGCCATACCCTGGCGACCCTGCTACGGCTGCGCATGCGTGGTTTCGAATTGTCGCTGGATGATTTTGGCACCGGCCACACCACGCTGGAACACATCAAGAACCTGCCGCTAACCGAGCTGAAGTTCGACCGCATCCTGATCAAGGACATCCACCGAGATGCCCGCAGCCAGAGCATCATTTCCGGCATGGCCAATATTGCCCGTGAACTGGGCCTGCGCATGGTGGCAGAGGGAATCGACAATACCGAAGACCTGGACTATCTGTGCGCGCAGCACCCGGACATCGAGCTGCAAGGCTTTCTGCTATGCCGCCCCGTGCCGGCAGAAGAACTGGGCAAGCACATCTTCCCCAGCTGTCAGCTCAGCCGGCGTGCCTGAGCACCACCCCTGCCCCGCCATCAGTCCGCAATCTTGCCGCGCAAGGCCTTGATGCCGCTGCGCCGCGACTTGCCCTCCAGCCTGCGCTGTTTCGAGCCATAGGTAGGCCGGGTGGCATGCCTGGCCTTGGGCACGTGCGCTGCCGCATCCACCATGGCCTGCAGCCGCGCCAGCGCATCGGCACGGTTCAGCTCCTGCGTGCGGTGCTGCTGCGCCTTGATGATGATGACCCCATCCTTGCTCACGCGGGCATCAGACATTGCCAGCAGACGCTGCTTGATGTGATCGGGCAGGCTGGAGGCCGTCACGTCAAAACGCAGGTGAATGGCAGAAGACACCTTGTTGACGTTCTGGCCACCAGCACCCTGCGCCCGGATGGCCGTCAGTTCAATCTGCTTCGGATCAAGCGGATAACGACTCACTGCCATCCTTCCCTGCTTCCAGGGCCTGCAACACCTGGGCCGTACTGCGCACCCGACCAAGGCGCGGGAAAATATGCTTGACCGAGAACTGGTGGCACTCCAGCAGCGGGCAGCTCATGGCATCCTCCGCCAGCACCACCGCATAGCCACGCTCCCAGGCGGCACGGGCGGTCGAGTCCACCCCGATATGGGTGGAGATACCCGCCAGCACCACGGTGCGCACACCACGGCGGCGTAGCTGCAAATCCAGCTCCGTGCCATAAAAGGCATTCCACTGCCGCTTGATGATCTGGATATCACTGGCAGCCACCTCCAGTTCTGCCGGCTGTTGCAGCCAGTTATCCGGCACTGGCGTGGCTGGCGGCTGCAGATCGGTCGGCAGCTTCAATGCATCCCCACCATCGGCCGACCAACCCACCCGCACCAGCACCACCGGAGCACCAGCTGCGCGAAACGCCCGCGCCAGGGCCGCCGAGCGTTCCAGCACCTGTTCGGTGTCATAGGGTTGTTTGGCAAAACCGAGAATGCCCTGCTGCAGATCGACCAGGATCAGGGCGGTGGTGGCGGGATCAAAACGGTCCGGCATGGCAGTCCTCAAACAGTGACAAGACAGGCTCCGACAATACTACTGCCAGCGCCACAGCAACAAGAAAAATGGCGAAACGCCGTAGCGTTTCGCCATGTTCCACTACCGGTCCAGCCAGACCGGGTCGGTGTGCGACATCAATCCGGCAGGGCGACCTTGCCATCCTTGCTGAACTGGTAATCCTTGAACACGTGCTCGGCGCTGAGGATCTGGTAGCTGCCGTCCTCATTGCGACGGGTCGTGTCCTTCAGGCGATAGGTGTACTGACCACAAGTCCAGCAATCAAAGTTGCGCATGTGGGTGCACAGACAGGTCTTGTCCATCACCTTGATGCGGCGCTCGCCCGGATGGGCCGCCACTTCGCGGTTATAGGCCTGGATGTAGGCACAGCTGCCATTGGCATCCAGCAGATAGCCGTAAGCCTCGCAATTGGGACGGATGCCGTCGCCAATGGCCGGGCAGGACTTGATCATGCGCATCGGGTAGCCGGTGGGCGACAGCTGGTTGACTTCGATATCGTCTTCCGTTGCCTTGAAATATTCCTGCTGCACTTTTTCCGGCAGACCGCATTCGCTGGTGACGGTAAAGCGGGTGGCCACCTGCACGGCACTGGCACCGTTTTCCAGGAAACCCACGGCATCGCTGCCGGTGAAGATGCCACCAGCCGGAATCAGCGGAATATCCAGCTGTTCGGCCTGCATCCAGGCGTGAATCTCGGCGACGATGGTGGCCAGATCATACTGCGCCCAGTCCATGCCGAAACCCAGATGGCCGCCAGCCAGCGGGCCTTCCACCACCACGTAGTCCGGCAGGCGGCCGGTACGGGCGGATTTTTTCAGGAACAGCTGCAAGGCACGCAGCGACGAAACAATGATGCCCAGCTTTACATCACGAAAACGCGGGTGGTCTTCGATCAGGGCAAACGAACCCAGATGCAGGCCGGCAGCCAGGGTGATGCCGTCGATGCCGGCATCCATGGCGGTTTGCATGCGTACGCGCAAGGTTTCCTTGGGCGCATTCATGGTGAGCTTTTCCATGCAGTTGATGAAAATCAGCCCATCGCCCTTTTTGGCGTCCATGGCGGAGCCAACGTGCATTTTGGTGGCTTCAGCCAGAATATCCAGGTCGAACTTGACCACGGACTTGTCGGCGTTCTCCACGTTGAATTTGTACTGCTTGAGCTTGTCCTTGACGAACTTGGTATTGAAGCGGCGGTCGGTAACCGTCGGCACCATGGCATCGGAAATATGACCGATGCCGCCCAGACGGGCCGCTTCCAGCGACAGGGCAACGGTGGAAATGTCCACACCCATGCCACCGACCATGATGGGAACCAGCTCTTGCTTGCCCAGACGCAGGCGGAAATCGTCAACACACTTCATTTTGATGAACCTCAGTTTGGCTGGGCGGCATTATCCCCCATCCCTTTGCACAAAATCCATTTTTTTAGAGTTTTTGCTCGCAGCCAAGGTAAGTCAGGCGGGCCGGCGGGTGCCAGCGGCCTCCACTCAAGCATACAAGGCCTTTGTTACCGTGGTGCTCCCGTTTCAGCGCATGGCCAGGGGCAGCCGGTCACGGGTGTCCTTCACGGTTTTCAGCACGATGAAGGAACTGAAGTCGCGCATGCCGGGTACCTTGTTCAGCTTTTCGACGATGAAATCGGAAAACGCCGGCAAGCTGCGACAACGTACATGCAGAATGTAATTGCAGGGGCCGGTCACCACATAGGCTGCGGTCACCTCCTCGAATGCGTCCATCTGCTGCAGGAACTCGCCATGCCAGTCTTCCCGGCTACGATCCAGCGTGACCTGCACGATGGCTTCCAGCTCGAAGCCCAGCGCCACCGCGTCCAGCTCGGCGTGATAGCCACGAATCAGCCCACCCTCCTCCAGTGTGCGCACCCGGCGCAGGCAGGCCGAAGGCGATAAGGCCACCTGGTCGGCCAGATCCTGATTGCTGAGCCGGCCGTTGTGCTGCAGTGCAGAAAGAATACGCACATCAATGGCATCCAGCTGCATTTGCAACTTCCTTTCTTCAACAATGAAATTTGTTGAATATTCTGCGAAATATCACCAAACCACAAGTTGAACTTGCAATTTTTCAAAATAATCACGGTGCTAACATGAATTGCCCAATCCATGGAGAGCACCATGCTGTATGACATCAGCCCGCCGCTGTATGCCGGCATGCCAGTGTGGCCGGGAGATACCGCGCTACAGGAAAGCCCGGCCTGGCAGCTGGATGCACACTGCCCGGTCAATGTCGCCAGGCTGACCTTGTCGCCGCACAGTGGCGCACATGCCGATGCGCCGCTGCATTACCAGGCGGACGGTCTGCCCATTGGCCGGGTTGATCTGGACGCCTACCTTGGCCCCTGCCGCGTGGTGCACTGCCTGGATGCAACGCCCTTGCTCACCCTGCCCCGGCTGCAGCAGGCACTGGCAAGCCAGCCGGACCCGCTGCCCCCACGGCTGCTGATCCGCTGCTACCGGCAGTTTCCGCAGCAATGGGATGCCAACTTCTGCACCATGGACCCGGCACTCATCCACTGGCTGGGCCAGCAAGGGGTACGGCTGATCGGCGTGGATACCGCCTCGCTGGATGGGGCAGACAGCAAGACGCTGGACGCCCATCACGCCGTTGCCCAGCACGGTATGGCCATTCTGGAAAACCTGTGGCTGGACGAGACGCCACCCGGCGACTACGAGCTGATCGCCCTGCCACTGAAATTGATCAACCTGGATGCCAGTCCGGTCCGCGCCGTACTGCGCACCACCCTGCCCCGATAACAAACACAGCACCACAAAGGAGAGACTGATGCTGACTCGTGAACACTGCCTGGCCGCCGACCGCCAGGATCAACTGGCTGCCCTGCGCCAGCAATTCGACCTGCCGCCAGGCGTGCTCTACCTGGATGGCAACTCGCTGGGCGTACTGCCCAGAAGTGCCGAGGCACGCAGCCTGGAAGTATTGCGCCAGGAATGGGGGGTGGGCCTGATCCGCAGCTGGAATAGCGCCGACTGGTTCGAACTGCCGCGCCGGCTGGGCAACAAGCTGGCCGGGCTGATCGGTGCCGGTAGCGATGAAGTGGTGATTACCGACACCACCTCGCTCAATATCTTCAAGGCACTGGCCGCCGCCATCCGCATCCAGCAGCAAGCCGCCCCGCAGCGCAAGGTAATTGTCTCGGAGCGCGACAACTTCCCCACCGACCTGTACATGATCCAGGGCATGATCGACCTGCTACAGCAGGGCTACGAAATGCGGCTGATCGACGACACCCTGTCGCTGGAACAGGCACTGGGCGAAGACGTGGCGGTCTTGCTGCTGTCACACGTCAATTACCGTACCGGCGCCATGTATGACATGGCCGCCGTCACCGCCCAGGCCCATCAGCATGGCGTGCTCACCATCTGGGACCTGGCCCATGCAGCAGGGGCCGTACCGGTAGACCTGAACGCCGCCCAGGCCGACTTCGCGGTCGGCTGCACCTACAAATACCTCAATGGCGGCCCCGGTTCCCCCGCTTTCATCTGGGTAGCGGCCCGCCATCAGGATGGCTTCTGGCAACCCTTGTCCGGCTGGTGGGGCCACTCGCGCCCGTTTGACATGGCTGTCGATTACCAGCCGGCCCAGGGCATCCGCCGTTTTCTCTGTGGCACCCAGCCCATCCTGTCGATGTCGCTGGTGGAGTGCGGGCTGGACGCCACGCTGCAAACCAGCATGGCGGCACTGCGCGAGAAATCGCTGGCGCTGACCGACCTGTTCATCCAGTTGGTGGAACAGCGCTGCGGCCACCACCCGCTGACGCTGATCACCCCGCGTGAGCATGTCCGCCGTGGCAGCCATGTCAGCTACCGCCACCCCGAGGGCTATGCGGTGATGCAGGCACTGATCGACCGTGGCGTCATCGGTGACTACCGCGAGCCGGAAGTGCTGCGCTTTGGCATCACCCCGCTCTATCTGAGCCATACCGATATCTGGGATGCCGTGGAAATCCTGCGCGACATTCTGGACAGCGCCAGCTGGGACCAGCCGCGCTTCAAGCAGCGTCACGCCGTGACCTGAGCCACACCCCGCCAGCCGCCCGGCTGGCGGCTCTCACCCGGTAACACACCATCAGCGGAGCCGAGCGCATCCAGGCCAAGCCACGCCCAAGAGAAATGCACTGCTCCATCAGGAAGGTAAGGAGAAGACATGAGTTTTGACCACATCCAGCAGCGCGAAAGCGGACTGCAACGCCGGCTGAGCGGCCGGCAGATGAGCATGATCGCCATCGGTGGTGCCATTGGCACCGGCCTGTTTCTTGGCAGCAAGTTTGCCATCGGCTTTGCCGGCCCCAGCGTCTTGCTCAGCTACGCCATCGGCGGGCTGATTACCCTGCTGCTGATGGGCTGCCTGGCGGAAATGACCATCGCCCACGCCACATCCGGTTCGTTTGGTGCGTTTGCCGAGCATTACATCAGCCCGCTGGCCGGTTTTCTGGTGCGCTACAGTTACTGGACCTGCATCGTCATGGCCGTGGGTACCGAAGTCACGGCAGTGGCCGAATACATGCAGTACTGGTTCCCCCACGCACCATCGTGGATCTGGATCGTGCTGTTCTCCGGCGTGCTGATCGGTGTCAATGCCATGAGCGTCAAAGCCTTTGGCACGGTCGAATACTGGTTTTCCGCCATCAAGATCTTTGCCATCGTCGGCTTCATCCTGCTGGGTAGCTACGTGGTGTGGGGCAGTGGCAACCCGGCTTATGGCACGCAGAACTTCACCAGCCATGGCGGTTTTTTCCCGCATGGCTGGTGGGGAATGTGGGTGGCGGTGGTGATCTCCATCTTCAGCTATCTGAGCGTGGAGATGATCGCGGTGGCAGCGGGTGAAGCCGAACACCCGGAACAGGCAGTGCGCCACGCCTTTCGCGCCACCATCGTGCGCCTGCTGGTGTTTTACGTCTTGTCGCTGACGCTGATTCTGGCCATCGTGCCCTGGGATGGCCTGGGCAAGGGCAGCAGCCCCTTTGTCACCGTGATGCAGGTGCTGGGCATTCCCTATGCGGCAGGCATCCTCAATTTCGTCGTCATCGTGGCGGCGCTGTCGGCCATGAACAGCCAACTCTACATCACCACCCGCATGATGTTCAGCCTGTCACGCGCAGGCGATGCCCCCGCCAGCCTGGGCAAGCTCAATCACAACGGTATTCCGCTCAATGCCCTGCTGCTGTCCACCAGCGGTATTGCCCTGGCTACCCTGCTGTTTGTGCTGTTCCCCGGCCAGGCCTTCACCCTGATGATGTCGCTGTCGATGTTTGGCGCGCTGTTTACCTGGATGATGATCTTCCTCACTCACTGGTATTTCCGCCGCCATCACCAGCGCCACGGTGCCAAACCGCTGGCTTTCCGCCTGCCCGGCTTTCCGGTTTCCACCCTGCTGGGCCTGGGGCTGATGCTGGCCATCTTGCTGACCACGGCGCTGACCGATGTCTTCCGCCTGACACTGGCCTTCGGCCTGCCCTTCCTGTTGCTGCTGATTGTGCTGTACCGCTTTGTGCGGCCGCCACGCCCATAAACCAGCGCCAGCATGCAAAAAGCCACCCCGCAGGGTGGCTTTTTTGACTTGAGCGTCAGCGAAGCCGCTCAGGCGCGCAGGCGGCGCAGTACTTCTTCCTTGCCGATCACCGCCAGTACCGCATCGACCGACGGGGTCTGGGTGGTGCCGCACACCAGCACGCGCAGCGGCATGCCCAGTTGGCCCATCTTGATGCCTTCTTCGGCGCAGAAGGGCTTGAACAGCTCATGGATGCTTTCTGCCGTCCAGCTATCCAGCGCAGCCAGCTTGTCGGCAAAGCGGCCCATGCGAGCCACGGCATCGCCAGCCAGGTGCTTTTCCACGTCGGCTGCGGCGGCTTCGCGCTTCTGGTAGAAGTAATCCACTTCCACTGCCAGCGCGTTCAGGTCTTGCACACGTTCTTTTACCAGTGCGATCACGTCTTCGATGGCCGGGCCGCTGCTGGTATCGACACCAGCAGCCGCCAGACGCGGGGCAATCAGCGCAGCCAGACGGCTGTTGTCCGCCGCCTTGATGTGCTGGGCATTCAGCCACAGGAATTTTTCCTGATTGAAACGGCTGGCCGAGGCGCTGACCGCTTCCAGGCTGAACCACTCGACAAACTGCTCCATGCTGAAGAATTCGTCATCGCCATGACCCCAGCCCAGACGCGCCAGGTAGTTGAGCAGCGCTTCCGGCAGGATGCCCTTGTCGGCGTAGTCCACCACGCTCACTGCGTCGCGGCGCTTGGACATCTTCTGGCCGTCCTCATTCAGGATCATCGGCAGATGGCCATACACCGGCAGCGGTGCATTCAGCGCCTTGAGGATGTTGATCTGGCGCGGGGTATTGTTGACGTGGTCGTCACCACGGATCACGTGGGTGATCTGCATGTCCCAGTCGTCCACCACTACGCAGAAGTTGTAGGTGGGGCTGCCATCCGGGCGGGCGATGATCAGGTCGTCCAGCTCGGTATTGGAGAATTCGATACGGCCCTTCACCGCGTCGTCCCAGGCGACGGTGCCGTCCAGCGGGGTGCGGAAGCGGATCACCGGCTGCACGTCGGCCGGAATGGCCGGCAGGGTCTTGCCCTCTTCCGGGCGCCAGCGACGGTCGTAACGCGGCTTTTCACCATTGGCTTCCTGCTCGGCGCGCATGGCTTCCAGTTCTTCCTTGCTGCAGTAGCAGCGATAGGCATGGCCGGATTCCAGCAATTGCTGGATCACTTCCTTGTAGCGGTCGAAACGCTGGGTCTGGTAGAAGGGACCTTCGTCATAATCCAGCCCAACCCAGTGCATGCCGTCCATGATGGCCTTGACCGACTCCGGCGTGGAGCGCTCAAGGTCGGTGTCTTCGATGCGCAGCACGAAAACGCCATTGTTCTTGCGGGCATAGGCCCAGGAAAAGAGAGCGGTGCGCACGCCACCGATATGCAGATAGCCGGTGGGGCTGGGGGCAAAGCGGGTACGGATCATGATGGGATGGGTCCAGCCGGATGAAGAAAGGCGCTATTGTACGCCGCCAACAAAACAGCCCGCAAATGCGGGCTGGGTATGCGTCATGCTCCGGCAGGATTCTGCTGACTCAAATCAGGCCGCCAACGGCTGGCAGCACGTCGGCAGGCAGCATCTGCGCCAGCAGCCAGAAAGCCGTACCGGCCAGCATGGCGGCCATGCCGCAGTTGAAGGCACGCAGCCGGCGCGGCGAGGCCAGCCAGCGGCGGATGGCCACGCCACTGCCCGCCCACAGCGCAATGCAGGGCAAGCCGACCACAAAGGTAATGGCAGCGAACAGCAGGCCGGCGGTGAAGGGGTGCATGTGCTGCGGCAGGAACACCACGGCAATATTGAAACCCATCAGCCACACCTTGGGGTTCAGCCAGTTGAACAGCAGGCCGCCGACAAAACCCATGGGCTGGCCTTGATCATCCTGCTCACCGGCCGCGCCAGCGCGGGCCATCCCCCAAGACAGCCACAGCAGATAGCTGCAGCCAGCCAGGGCCAGATACAGCTGCACGCTGCTGATCAAGGCCACCAGATTACCCAGGAATACCGTCAACACCCCCACCTGCAGCGCCAGCCCCAGCGCCATGCCCATCATGGCTGGCAGGGTGCGGCCAAAGCCGTAATTGACCCCGGACGAGGCCAGCACCAGATTATTCGGGCCGGGGGTGATGGACATCACCAGCAGATAGGTGACCAGTGCAACAAGATTCATGACAACTCCAGGGTAGGGCTGAGGCGGAAGCACCTGCAGCGACCGGCTTGTGGCCAGCCGGGCAAAGGCGGCAGCGCTATCGGTTTTTGATGAGCACATGGTACGCAAAGGGACTGGACAGTAACAGATTCAGAAAAATACAATTGAGACCATAACAGTTGGCAACATACAAAACTGTTCCGGTCTGTTCCGGGCCAAATTGTGCCGGCCAGGCCATCCCACAGCCTGCAGGAGACGTGTAATGAGCCAGGAGCCGCTGTATCAACAGCTGGTCAATGAGTGGATCACCCTGATCCAGAACGGTGTGGTACGCGCTGGCGAACGCCTGCCCTCGGTACGCAAGGCCTGCGCCATGCACAAGGTCAGCCCCTCCACCATCCTGCTGACGTATCGCACGCTGGAAGACCGTGGTTTTATCGAGGCCAGGCCGCAATCCGGCTTCTATGTAAAAGCTGCCGCCAGCCTGCCGCTGCCGCGCATGCGCCGCCAGAGCGAAGCCGCGCCCACCGGCGAGGTGGTGGACCATATCGAAACCGTGATGCGGGTACAGACCGCTGCTGATTTCATCGACCTGTCATTGGCCAGCCCGCGCGGCAGTGACTTCTACCCCACCACCCGCTTCAAGCACATCATGGGCCGGCTGCTGCGCCAGCAGCCGGAGCTGACCACCGACTACCCCTTCCCGCCCGGCTCCGAACGGCTACGCCGGCAAATCGCCCAGCGTGCGGTCAGCTGGGGCTGCGTGCTGGCCATGGACGACATCGTCATCACCAATGGCTGCTCCGAAGCGCTGCAACTGGCCTTGCGCGCGGTGTGCAAGCCGGGTGATACGGTGGGGCTGGAATCGCCTACTTATTTTTATTTGCTGCCGCTGCTGAAAAGCCTGGGCCTGTCGGTGATCGAAATCCCCACCCATCCCAATAGCGGGCTGTCGCTGGATGCACTGGAACTGCTGCTGTCGGAAAAACGGCTGCAAGCCATCGTGGCCATGCCCACCGTGCACAATCCGCTGGGCAGCACCATGCCGCCCGAGGCCAAGCGCCGGCTGGCGCAGCTGGTCAACGACTACCGCGTGCCCTTGATCGAGGACGCGCCGCACGCCGATCTGCACTACGGCGTGCAAACGCCGGACGCGGTAAAAGCCTTCGACCGTGATGGCTGGGTGCTGCTGTGCTCCAGCTATAGCAAGACGCTGGCACCGGGCTTTCGTATTGGCTGGATTGCCGCCGGGCGCTTTGCCCGCGAGGTATTGCAGCTGAAGTGCGCCAGCTCGCTGGGCCAACCACGCCTGCTGGAAGAAACCCTGGCCGAGTATCTGGAAAGCGGCGGTTACGACCACCACCTGCGGTTGATCCGTCGCCATTTCATGAGCCAGATGGAGCGGCTGCGCGGCACGGTGGCCAGCCGCTTCCCGCAGGGCACCCGCGCCACCCTGCCCTCTGGCGGCTGCCTGCTATGGGTGGAGCTGCCCTCTGGCGTGGACACGCTGGAGCTGTTTCATGCGGCCTTGGCCGAACGCATTACCGTGGTGCCGGGGGTGATGTACTCGGCACGCGGCCGTTATCGCAACTGCCTGCGCCTGTCCTGCTGCTACCCCTGGAACGAAGCCTACGAACGGGCGCTGGTGCGGGTGGGCGAGCTGGCCTCGGGCATGGGCGACTCAGCGCTTGCCGGGCTGGGCGACTGACAAGGGCAGGCTCGCCGACATGGTCAGGGCAGGTTCTGGCGGTGTCGCCGCACTGGCCGGCAAGGGCAGCAGGATGTCCAGGTGGTGAATCCCGCCTTCCGGATTGTGATGTACCACCACGACCTTGCCGGCCTGGCCGGCCTGCAGTAGCGCTGGTTCCAGCCCCAGGTCGGCCGCCATGTCTTGCAGCGTGACATTGGCGATGGCGCCGCGCTGCTCCTCACCGGAAAAGCGCCAGTAGTTGATGCGCGACCACAGCACCAGACCGCCACCAAACAGGCAGACCAGCAAGGCATAGCGTCCCAGCACCGCCAGATGACCGGGGAGCTGGTCGATCCGCACCGTCACCGGCAATAGCTGTTCGCCCCAGATCAGCAAGCTGGCAAAGGCCAGGGCCGGCAGCCACAGATACACCCACAGCAGCCACCACAGCACGGTCAGCAGCCGTGACACCAGCCGCTGCAGCCAGCTCATATTGTGGGCAGCGCGTATGATCAGCACATCGGCCAGTTTTTTCATGCGCGTACTCCCCGGTCCGGACTGACCCAGCGTGCACGCTTGCCCTTGCGCCGCAGCACGCCCTGCGGGAAAGCCACCACGGTGGTGCCGATATTCAGCAGCCAGTAGGCCAGCGGATACCAGATCATCCAGAAATAGTTCTTGCCCAGATCGACGTCATACTGGCTGTCCATCAGTTTGCTGGTGGCAAACTGCAGCATGCAGGTCACCCCCAGCACCACGCCATGCCAGCCGGGCAGAAAGGGCGACTCCATCACCGGCACGATGCCCGGCAACAACAGGCTGAGCAGCCAGCTGACGATGATGAAGGCCATGACGTACGACCACACCACGCTGAGGAAATACTCGGCATACACCGGCCACATGCGGCGGTGCTTCCAGTGGCCGACAATCCAGGCATTGCGCATCAGCGCCTGGGTACCACCCTTGGCCCAGCGCAGCCGCTGCTTCCACAGGCCGCGCAGGGTTTCCGGCATCAGTATCCACACCAGCGCGCGCGGCTCGAAGCGTACATCCCAGTGCTGCAGCTGGATTTTCCAGCTGATGTCGATGTCTTCGGTCAGCATGTCGTCGCTCCAGTAGCCGGCCTGCACCACCGCCGTCTTGCGAAAGGCGCTGATCACCCCGGACACGGTAAACAGCCGGCCATAAGTACGCTGGGCGCGCTTGATCAGCCCGATGATGGCGGTGAACTCGCCCACCTGCAGCCGCCCCAGCAAGGTAGTGCGGTTGCGGATGCGCGGATTGCCGGTCACCGCCCCCACCCGTGGCGAACCATGAAAGTGGCGCATCAGCCATTTGGCCGAATAGGGATCGAGCAGCGCATCGCCATCAATGCACAGCAGGTATTCGTAGCGGGCCATGGTCAGCGCCGTGTTCAGCCCCACCGCCTTGCCCTGGTTGCTAGCCTGATGCAGTACGCGCAGCCGCGGATGTAGCGCCGCCAGTTCATTCAGGATGGAGGCCGTGGCGTCCTTGCTGCCATCGTTGACAGCAATCACTTCGTATTCCGGATAGTCCAGTGACAGCGCGTAGTGCAGGGTTTCGCGCACATTGTCTTCTTCGTTGTAACAGGGCACCACCACGGTAATGGGCGGGTAATCCAGCGGCGGCGGCTGATCCAGCGGCGGGTCTTTGCGTTCGTAATGAAAGTAGTAATGGATTGCCCCCACCATCCATAAATACGCCATGAACAGCGGGTAGAAAAAAGCATAGCCCAATAGCAGTGCCAGAGCGGTGGTCATGATCTGACTCCTTGCATGTGTGCAGCGACAGCGGCAATGATCGCCGCCGGGCTGGGGACGGGGGGCCGGCACACGGCCGGTAGCACTTACTGTTCGGGACGGCTGCGCATGGAAAATGCCGCCTTGAAATCGGCCAGCCGCGGCTGGTCCTGGAACAGGTCGTCCGGGTAATAGGCAATGTGGCGTGCGCCGCGGGTGTGCAACTCATCCACTACTTCGGCCATTTCCCGGGTGGGAATCGGCTTGCCGTTGCGCCAGTCACGCGCCTGCAATTCGAACACCGTGCGATCCAGCGCACCGGGCACGGCCTTTACCTTGTCAAACAGCTGGCGCAGCCATTGCCGTGGTTGTGCGGCGTTTTCCATATAGGGCATGGCCATGACGGCCACACGGTCGTAGTGCTGCAGCGCCGTGGCATAGGACTGGGCAAACCAGCTTTCCGTCGCCGGATTCATCACCACCCCGGCGTAGAGATTACGGGCGGTTTTCAGCGTGGGCTGCCAGGTGCGCACCACTTGTGCCAGCTCCAGTGTGAAGTCGTCCAGCAGCTTGATCTTGCTGTCGTTCCAGCGCTGCAGGGCTGCCTCGTCCTGCTGCAATGCGGGTAGTGAGTCCGGCAGGCCCATGGCGCGGTTGGCTGCCATGGCGGCTCCACTGATGTCTTCCACATCGGACAGGGTGGCGTCGTCATGGAACAGCAGGCCGTCAAACTGCACGCTGCGCGCCAGGTCTTCGTAAATCTCGCGTATGGTCTGCCGCGACTCGGCCGAATACGGGCTCAGCCGGATATAGCCCTGCTGCTCCGGCAGCCCCTGCCGCCCCAGAGCCAGCACTCTTTGCTGGCGCAAGGGGTTTTCACGCGGCAGATCGAAAGCCAGCAGCGGCATCCAGGCGTAGACGCGCACGCCAACACGGGTGCGCAATTGCCAGACTGCACGGTTGAACAGATCAGCCCGCATCGGCAGGTGGCGATTGGGGAAATACAGCGACCGCGCCACGCCATCGCCTTCGGGGTTGGCAAAGGCCTGCAGATAGACCGTGCTGGCCCCCATGGCCTTGACCCGCTCCAGCAGACGGCCCAGGTTTGCTTCCTGCCGCGCCGGATCGGGGTCGTAGATATAGTCGAGATCGACATGCATGATGCGGCTGGGCTCGGGCCGAATGCCGTCCGGCCAGGTTTCCAGCTGCTGGAACTGCCAGGCCAGATCGGCCACGCTCATATTGGCGTCCAGCAGCAGTCGGCGCAGCCCGGCCAGCGGGGTCTGCCGCGTATTGATGCCCTCGTCCAGGCTCATGGTCAGCGGCATGCCCAGTGCGCCGGCGATGGCCGCCGTTTCGCGGGTATAGCTGCCATAGGGCCATACCATCACCCGTGGTGCGCGGCCCAGACGCGCCTTGATCAACTCACTGTTGCGCTGCAAATCGGCACGGACACGCGCCTGGTAGGCTTCCGGGGTTTCATAGCCGCCTGCTTTCCAGGCAAGCGAAGTAATGGCCGGCTCGCTATTGCCCTGCGGATTGGCCTGTTGGCCAAAATGCTCGGCATAGCTGTGGCTAGCCACCTCGACCAGGCCGCTGGCCTGCATTTCGCGGATCTGCGCCCAGCTCAGAAAGGTGCTGCGTGGCACCAGGCCCTCGCCATAACGCACTTGCTCGCCATCCGCAGCCTCCAGCCAGCTCCCCACCAGCGCTATCAGCGCCGGCGCATGAAAGCTGCGCAATACCGGATAGACCTGGGTATAGACGCTGCGGTAGCCGTCATCGAAAGTCAGCAGCACCGCCTTGTCCGGCAGCGGCTTCTTGCCGGCACGGTCGGCCAGCACATCCTCCACGCTGACAAACTGATAACCCTGCCCGCGCATCCATTCCATCTGCCGCACCAGGCTGCGGGCATCCACAGCAAAGGGGTCGCTGCTGCGCTCATCTGGCTGCCCCACTTCGTGGTAACACAGAATGATCAGCCCGGAGCCGGCCTGCACCGGCGCGGCCAGCGCAAACAGTGTGCACAGGGCCAGCCACATCAGCAAAAACCATTGTTTCGTTTTCATCAGAACCGCCAATCGATATTCAGATAAACCTTGCTGCCAAAATCAGCCTGGCCGTCATAGGGGTGACGTACCCGGGTGTAGCCATAACGCAGGCTGGCACGCTCGCCCCAGCGCCATTCCTGCTCCAGCATCAGCCCCCATACGCCGCCACTGCCATAGCCTTGCTGCTGGTATGTGCCAAGCGTCAGCCCCAGCCGCTGATGCAGGCTGTTGTCGTAATGGCCCCACAAGCGCCAGTCCTGGGTAATGGTGAGGTCGGCTTCGCTATCGCTCCGCGGATTGAAATACAGGGCGGAAGGCGTGTCGCGATTGTGGCTGGCAGCCAGCCATAACGTACTGTCCAGCTTGTAGAGCGGGCCGCTATGCCAGCGCTCGGTCCAGCCGCCACCCAGCGACTGGCGCAGATTGCCGTCGGACAGCGACAGTTGACTCAGTTGCAGGGAAAACTGGCGGTAGTCATCCACCCGGTAGCCCGCCTGCAGCTCGGCCTTGTTGCCACGGGTCTGGCTCAGCCGCGCCTTGAGCGGGGTGTCGGCACTGTTCTGCTCGTAGCGTGCACCGAGAGTCCACTGGTCATCCGGCGTCCAGCTGTAGCCGGCAAAGGCGCCAGCCTGCTGCTGACCATCCATGCCAGCCAGCAGGCCAAACTCGCCACTGCCCTGCGCGCTGCGGTATTGCAGCCCCAAGCCGCCAGTTTCATAGCTGGCCGGCTCCGGCTGATCGACATAGCTGGCCCGCTGCAGCTGATGCTGGGCAAACAGCCGCCAGTGGCCGAAGGGGGAGGAATACAACCGTGACAGGGTATCCCAGGCATTCTGTTCGCTACTGCCCTGGCCGCCGGACAGGTCGCGCCCGGCCTCTACCGTCAGCTCCGGCCGTTGCGACCAGTCGTAGCTGCGCTGCAGCTTGTCCAGTTCTGTCCAGTCCGGCCGCTGTTGCCGCAGTTCGCCCAGGATGGCTGCCGCCTGCGGATACTCCCAGGTATCCAGCGCCACGCTGGCCAACCCGGCGCGGGCCTCGAGCGAGGCCGGATCATCCACCTGCAAGCGACGGTAAATGTCACCGGCACGGCGCGGCCAGCCGCGTTGCAAGGCCAGCGCTGCCTGGTTCTGCCGCAGTTCGGTATTGAAGGGAGCATCGCGCAGCAATAGCTCCACTTGCTGCCAGGCGGCCCGGGTCTGGTCCTGGTAGGCCGCCAGCATGGCATCCAGCAGCAGCACGCGTTGATAGTCCGGATTAAAACTGCGCTGGCCGGCGGCATTGCTGCGCACACGCGGCGTGGTGGTACGCATGGCGGCCAGTTCGGCGCGGACGCCGGTAAAGTCATTACTCTCCAGCAAGGCGTACACCAGAGCACTGCGCCAATCCAGCGCCTCGTCGGCAGCGGGATTGCCACGGATGGCCTCGCGATACAAGGGCACAGCGGCTTGCGGCTGGCGCTGTGCCAGATAGGCATCTGCGGTTGCCGCCAAACCGTATGCGCTAAGTGGCAGCCCCGGATGCGACTGGTAGAGCTGAATCGTCTCAGCAAAACGGCCGCGCTGGGTCAGCATCTGCAAACGGTCGTCCAGCACCCGGTTGCCAAGACGGCTGTCACCGGCCGGCAGTGCATCCAGCAGCTGCTGGTTCAGCGTCAGTGCGGCATCGGTCTGCGCATGCCGCCCGCTGCCGTTTTGCAGACTTTCCTGCATGCGGCCCCAGCGGCTCAGCGTGGCGGCATGATCCAGCTCGGCCTGGCGCTGCAAAACAGGATCGGGGTGGTCTTGCTGGCGTAGCGTGGCCAAGGCCTGCTCCGGCATGCCCAGCCGCAGTTGCACCTCGACCAGCAGGTTTTGCAGCGGTGTGTCGTGCGGGTAATCGCTTTGCCGGTCTTGCAGATAGGCCAGTGCCTCGGTCAGCTGCCCGGCCTGAATCAGCACATAGGCCCGCGCCCGCACCAGCTCGCGCGCATCGCCAGCAGGTGCTACCGCAGCAGCCTGCTCCAGCGTGCGGCGGGCATCTGCTATCTGGCCTGCCTCGGCCTGCGCCATGGCCAAGCCAGCCGTCCAGTCGGCACGGTTCTCACGCTGCAACAGTGTCTGGTAAAGCGCTACCGCCTGCGGGTAGCGCCGCGTGTCACGCGCAGCGCGAGCCAGCAAGGCCAGGGTGTCGCTGCGCAAGCCATCATGCGGCGATGGCAGGCTGGCCAGCGCATCGGCCGGCCGGCCACTCCAGCACAACAGGGTCAGGTAATCGTCGAACAGGCTGCCCTGCAAGGGGGAGCGGGCGCGCTGGTTTTCCAGCATGGCTAGCGCCGCCGCCGGTTCGCCGGCACGTGCTTTGAGAATGGCAGCCACGTAGTCGGCTTGCTGCCACAGGGGGATTTCCGCCATCAGGCTACTGCTAGCCATGCACAAGCCAAGTAGCAGGCTGGACATGCAGTTTTGTTTCATTGTCGCCACGCTTATATTAAACAACTAATTTAAATAGTGTTTAATAAAATCTTATGTCGCGACAACGGCATAATCAAGTTTTAAATTGTGAATTAATATTATCTATCAAATAAGCACGCATGGATTTCGCGCCCGCCAATTGTCGCTACAGCCCGAATCGACTATGCTCGGAACAGGCCAGATGGCGCGCCCAGACTGGCTGCCACACCCGATACACCCCTATTTGCGAGCTATGACCTCATGTGCCAGCTACTAGGCATGAACTGCAATACCCCGACCGACATCCTGTTTTCCTTCGAAGGCTTTCACCGCCGTGGCGGCCTGACCGATCACCATGCCGATGGCTGGGGCATCGCCTTTTTCGAGGGCAAGGGCTGCCGCATTTTTCTGGATGACAAACCCTCGGTTGAGTCGGCCGTTGCCCATCTGGTACGCAACTACCCGATTAAGTCGCAAAACGTCATCGCCCACATCCGCAAAGCCACCCAGGGTGAGGTCAATCTGGCCAATACCCACCCCTTCATGCGCGAGATGTGGGGCCAGTACTGGATCTTTGCCCACAATGGCGATCTGAAAACCTTCCAGCCCGAAGCTGGCTGCCACTTCAATCCGGTTGGCAGCACCGATTCGGAAGGCGCTTTCTGCTACCTGCTGGAACAACTACGTCGCAAATGGTGCAGCGCGCCACAGCTGGACGAGTTGTTTGCCGAAATCAACCGTCTGGCCGCCGAGATACGTCAGCATGGCGTATTCAACTTCATGCTGAGCAATGGCGAAGTGCTGTTTGCCCACTGTGCCACGCACTTGCACTACATCATTCGCCAGGCACCGTTCAACAAAGCCCACCTGGTGGACGACGACGTCACCGTGGATTTCTCCACCGTCACCACGCCCCACGACCGCGTGGCGGTGGTGGCCACCCAGCCGCTGACCGACAATGAAAGCTGGACCCAACTGCAGCCCGGCCAGCTATTGCTGTTCCGTGACGGCGCACCTTTGCTGGTCAGCTCTGCCGACAGCTGATCCACAAGCAGCGCCCCCCGCTACAGCAACACAGCCGTTTCTCGCCAGAAACGGCTTTTTCACATTTGCGCCCCGCCACTTCCGCGTTATGCTGCTGGCAAAGCCCCTCTCGCAGCCATGGATAACAATAGCGCTACAGGAAGACCACATGAGCCGATTCGATTTCAGCCACCCGCCCTTCGATACCCTCAGCCCCAGCGAGCAGCAAACGCTGGAAAAAAACGCCGACATCCAGTTTTTTGCTGACGAGGAATGCCTGCTCAGCCCGAACGAGCGGGTGGAAGCGCTGTATGTGGTGCTCAAGGGCAGCGTACGGGAAATGGCTGGCGACGAAGTCATCACCCTCTACCGCGAGCGCGATACCTTCGATGCCCGCGCCATGGTGGCCGGCCATACCCCGCACCGCTTTGTGGTACACGAGGAAGCGCTGGTCTACACCCTGCCGCGCGATGTGGTATTGGCACTGACCGAGCAGAACCCGCGCTTTGGAGCGTATTTCTATGCCAGCGTGTCGGAAAAATTCGGCAGCATGGCGCAACGGGCCGGCAACCGCGAACTGCAAACCCTGCTCACCGCCACCGTGCGCGATGTGGGCGGCCGCACCCCGGTCTTTGTCGATGGCGATTGCAGCGTGCGCGACGCTGCGCGGGTGATGAAGGAAAAGAAGGTCAAATCAGTACTGGTACGCCAAGATGGCAAGCTGGGCATTTTCACCACCACCGATTTTCGCGACATCGTGCTCAAGGAAATCCCCGGCACCACCCCGCTGGCCGAGCTGTGCCAATTCGAATTGCTCACCGTCGACGTGGGCGACTTCCTGTTCAATGCCCTGCTGATCATGACCCGGCGCAATATCCGCCGCCTGGTGGTGACAGATAACGGCGAGGCCATCGGCATTCTGTCGCAGGTGGACATCCTGTCCTACTTCTCCAACCACTCGCACCTGATTGCCCAGCGCCTGGAACGGGCGGACACCCTGGACGAACTGGCCGATATCGCCGGCCAGATCACCCGCCTGGTACAAATCCTGTTCAGCCACGGCGTCAAGGCCCCGCAACTGGGCCGGCTGGTGCAAACCCTCAATGCGCGGCTGTTCGCCCGTACCTGGCAATTACTGGCCCCACCAGAGCTGCAACAGAACAGCTGCTTGTTGGTGATGGGCTCCGAAGGCCGTGGCGAGCAGATACTGAAAACCGACCAGGACAACGCCCTCATCCTGCGCAACGGTTTCAACCATCCCGAATTGCCCGCCATTTGCGAGGCTTTTTCCGCCGCCCTGGCGCGCTTTGGCTACCCGCCTTGCCAGGGGCAAATCATGGTCAACAATGCCGCCTGGCGCCTGACCGAAAGCCAGCTGCAGCAGCAGATTCACCAATGGGTCTATCAGCCGGACGGCCTTGCACTAATGAATCTGGCCATTTACGTGGATGCAGAGGCCGTAGCCGGCGATGCCAGCCTGCTGCAGAACAGCCATGATTACCTGATGCGCCAGTTGCGTGACGATGCCAGCTTCTTCTCGCGCTTCGCCCGCGCCATCGAGCAGTTCGACACCCCGCTGGGGCTGTTCTCGCACCTTCTGACCAAGGAACGTAATGGCAAGGCCGTGCTCGACCTTAAAAAAGGCGGCATTTTCCCGCTGGTGCATGGCGTGCGCTCGCTGGCGCTGGAACATGGCCTGAACCAGTGCAACACCTTCGACCGCCTGCACGCGCTGGCCGAAGCCGGCCATCTGGACAAGGAGTTAAGCAGCGAAATTGCCGAGTCGCTGTCCTTCCTGCTCACCCTCAAGCTCAGTCAGGGCCTGCAGCAAGTGTCGCTGGGCAAGCTGCCGGGTAATCAGATCGAACCAGACCAGCTCTCCACGCTGGAACGCGACTTGCTCAAGGATGCACTGGGGGTGGTGAAAAAATTCCGCGCCCAGCTGCGCCATCACTTCCGTCTGGGGAGTTTTTGATGCTGGCCCGGCTGAAGCGGCAATGGCAGCGCCGCCAGTTGAAAGATCCGCGCTATGCCACCTTGTTCGAGGAGCTGGACGAGGAAGTGGTCAGCGTGGACTGCGAAACCACCAGCCTCAAGGTACAGGAAGCAGAACTGCTGTCCATCGGGGCGGTGCGGCTGCGCGGCAATCGCATTCTGTCCAGCCAGGCGTTTTATGTGCTGGTCAAACCCACGCGCAAGCTGGAAAGCCGCAATATCAGCATCCACGGCCTGCGCCCGATGGACGTGTCCGAAGGCCTGGATGCCGACACCGCCGTGCGGCAGCTGCTGGACTTCATTGGTGGCCGGCCACTGGTCGGTTATTACCTGGAATACGATGTCGCGGTGCTCAACAAATACGTGCGCGCCATCACCGGCATTGGCCTGCCTAATCGTCAGATCGAAATCTCCGGCCGCTATTACGATTACAAGTTCAAGCAGAACCCGGGAGCCTATATCGACCTGCGGCTGTCGGTGCTGAACGAAGACCTGCAAATCCCCGCCCTGCCGCGCCATGATGCGCTCAACGATGCCATCACCGCCGGCATGCTGTACCTGAGCCTGCAACAGCGCGGATTCGGCTGAAACAGAAGCCGGTCATGCCATGCAAAAACCCGGCCGTGGCCGGGTTTTCTATTTGCTGCATACGACACCGCCGGAAGCTGGGGCGGCTAACAAAATAACGAAGCGTTCCTGGAGCAAAGAGGCGCAAGGCCGCAGCAGGGCTTTTGTTAGTGGCGCTTAGTAGCCCAATTCCTCGTGCTGGGTCTCCACCTGCTTGCCAGCGCCCAGCGACATCATCAGCAAGGCGATACGCTCGTGCACGATCACGGTATGGCTGTTGCCGGAAAACTGCATGAAACGGCGCAGGTCTTCGCGTACCTTGCGGGAGCCGGTCACGTCGATAATGATGTCAACCTGATCGCCCTGCTCGGCAATCTCGATGAAGTTGCTGGTCACCGGTACGCCGCGTTCGCGAGCCAGTTCGATACCGGGCAGACGCAAATCCAGATCAGCCACCCCAACCATCTCGACAAACGGGGCATCCAGCAGTTGCCGGAGCAGCGGGGCACCAGTTACACCCGCGCCTATCATGCCGATCCTGAATTTTTCCATGTCACCCTCGATGCGGCAGATTATGCCTTTAGAATAAGAGCCGACACTCTAGCAGCCAGAACGGCGCGTGGATTTGAGACAAATCAAACTGCATGCAGCCAGCGCGTGGCCCAAGGCAAAATACTGCTGCCAGGCCGGGTGACAGACAACAAAAACCCGGAGCAAACCGGGTTTGGATAACAGCCATGACAGCCATGGCAGGCAGGCGTCAGTGCAGGCTCTGGCGCGACAGGAAGCGCAGATACCCCACCCCCTCCAGCCAGAAGCCGCCATCGGCCAGCGGCGTGGCATCTTCCAGATCGCCCAGCGTCAGCACCAGATCCTGGCCATCGACATGGGCCTCCAGCACCACATCGTCCTCATCGGCAAATTCCTCCGACGCACCGTGCTGGTCCGGCTTGATAAACTGGTTGTTGACCTGAATGTAATCCGACTCATTCAGCAAGCGCAGGATGTTCATGACAAGCTCCTTGTGATGCAGTTGCGAGACAAGATCACAGCCGACAGTCATCCACCCGATGCGCCCGTCAGCTACCGCAGCACTGTCAGGCCGCCGCAACACCGATCCGCACCCTCCTTTACAACCAGCCCAGCTCGGCAAACGACACCGCCTGGCTGCCCGTCACCACAAAATGGTCCAGCAGGCGGCAATCCACCAGTGCCAGCGTTTCCCGCAGGCTGTCGGTGAGACTGCGATCCGCCGCCGACGGCTCTGCCACGCCCGAGGGATGGTTGTGTGCCACGATCACCCCGGCGGCATTGTGCTGCAGACAGCGCCGCGCCACTTCCCGTGGATAAACCCTGGTTTCGGTCAGGGTGCCGCTGAATACCTCTTCCACCGTAATCACCCGATGCTGTGCCGTCAGGAACAGCACCACAAACACCTCGACATCGCGCCGCCCGATCACCCAGCGCAGGTAATCCTTTACCGCCGCCGGGCTTTGCAGCGCATCACTGAGATTCATTTCCTCGGCCAGCGCCCGTCGCGCCAGTTCCTTGCATGCCATCAGCTGGGCATATTTCGCTGCACCCAATCCTGGACAGCGCTCGAAATCATCCAGGCGGCAGCCCAGCAGTGTTGCCAGCGAACCGAACTGCCCCAGCAACTGCCGCGCCATGTCCACCGCCGTCATGCCACGAATACCTGTACGCAGGAAAATGGCCAGTAACTCGGCGTCCGACAGGGCAGCCGCACCTTGTGCCAATAGTTTTTCGCGTGGTCGCTCGGCCAGCGGCCAATCATTAATGGACATGAATGTGTCACCCTTACTCTGGTCATAGCCTGTTTGCAGGCAGTCGGCAATCATCATATCCACCGCCCAGTCCGCCACTCGCCTTGCCAAGGGCCAGTTGCAAGCCGCAGCGCGGCTCTGGACAAAATCCGGTACACTTTCGCCTTTACTGCACAGCACGTTGAGAAGCCCCATGACAGCCAGACGCATCCTGCTTGGCGTGAGCGGCGGCATTGCCGCCTACAAGGCCGCCGAACTGACCCGCCTGCTGGTCAAGGCCGGCCACCAGGTCGAGGTGGTGATGACCGAGGCAGCCACCCGTTTCGTTACCCCGCTTACCTTTCAGGCCCTGTCCGGCCATGCTGTCTACAGCGATCTATGGGACCCGCGCCCGGACAACGCCATGGCGCACATCGAACTGTCGCGCCGCGCCGATGTATTTCTGATCGCCCCGGCCAGTACCAATCTGCTCTACAAGCTGGCGCATGGCGTCAGCGATGACCTCATCTCCACCCTGGCCGCCGCGCGGACCTGTCCGCTCATCGTGGCACCAGCCATGAACCGCCAGATGTGGCAGAACCCGCCGACCCAGCGTAATGTCGCCCAACTGCGGGCCGACGGGGTGGCAGTATGGGGACCAGCCTCCGGCGAGCAAGCCTGTGGCGAAGTGGGCGAAGGCCGCATGCTGGAGCCGGAAGAGCTCGCCGAAATGCTGGAAGGTTTCTTCACCGTCCAAAGTCTGGCCGGCAAGAAAGTGGTACTGACCGCCGGCCCCACTTATGAAGCCATCGATACCGTGCGTGGCATCACCAATATCAGCTCCGGCAAGATGGGCTACGCCCTGGCCCGCGCCTGTCGTGATGCCGGCGCCGAAGTCACGCTGATTTCCGGGCCCACCGGCATGCCGGCCCCCATCGGCATGACGCGTATCAATGTCGACAGCGCACGCCAGATGCACGATAGCGTGATGCAGGAAGTGGGCCGGGCCGATATCTTCATCGCGGTGGCCGCCGTAGCGGACTACCGGGTGAAAAACCGCTCTGCGCACAAAATCAAGAAAGAAGCCGGTCTACCGGTCATCGAACTGGAAGAAAACCCGGATATTCTGGCTAGCGTCGCCAGCCTGCCGGCAGCACCGTTCTGTGTCGGCTTTGCCGCCGAAAGCCAGAACCTGCTGGAGTTTGCCGAGCGCAAACGCAAGAAAAAACGGCTGCCACTGCTGGTAGCCAATCTGGCGCAACACGCCATGGGTGCGGATAGCAACCAGGTGGTATTGCTGGATGATGCCGGTGAGCACGCGCTGCCGGAAATGCCCAAGCCCGCCGTGGCCAGGGCCATCGTCGAGCACCTGGCCGCCATGCTGAACCGCTGAGTCGCAACCTCCAGCCGACATGCCTAGACAAGGCAGGCCAGTGCGCCTGCCTGCCCACTCCTTATTGCAGGAATACCATCATGAAACCTGTTGTAGACGTCAAAGTGCTGGACCCGCGCCTGCACGACAACCTGCCCGACTACGCCACGCCCGGCTCTGCCGGCCTCGACCTGCGCGCAGCCATCGACAAAGACCTGCTGATTGCTCCGGGTGAAACCCAGCTGGTACCCACCGGCATGGCCATCCACATTGCCGACCCCAAACTGGCCGCCATGATCCTGCCGCGCTCGGGCCTGGGCCACAAGCACGGCATCGTGCTGGGCAACCTGGTGGGGCTGATCGACTCCGACTATCAGGGACAGCTGTTTGTCTCGGTATGGAACCGTGGCCATACCGCTTTCCGGCTGGCTCCACTGGAGCGTATCGCGCAGATGATCATCGTGCCGGTAGTACAGGTGCAGTTCAATCTGGTCGATGATTTCAGCCAGTCGGAACGTGGCGAAGGCGGTTTTGGTAGTACTGGCCGCAGTTGAAACAAGCAGGGACAGCCAGGCTGAAAGCATGGGCTGTCCCTACATGGAAAAACCTGTCAGCGCTGCATATACTGCATTCATCACCTTGTCATGAATGCCGCATCCGTGCCGGACACCACCATGGAAACGAGCAGGACCACTCCGGATACTATGCCAACAGGTTATCCTCTCCCAGAAATACTGGGCAGCCTGGTTGAGCTGACTGCCCAGCGCGAACGCAGGACGCTGGAAATCAGTCTGCTCACCACACTGCGCGAATTGATGCCTGACTGTACCGTGGCGCTCTACAACTGCCGCTGGATTGATGGCCATCCCTGGTGGCGCATCCAGCTTGATCAGCCCGATCAGGCAGCGCTCCCCAACCAGCCCTGGGCCTTGCCCAACAGCAAAATCCTGCGCATTCTGACCCAGCAGGAGGAGCGCCAGCCGGTTTACCAGACCGAAACCGGCCTGTGCGTGCCGCTCTACCAGATCAACCAGGTGGTGGCGGTGCTGATGGTCACGCCGAACCACGACAGCGCAGTCGACCACACCTTGCTGCTGGCACTGGCACGCATTCACGAAAACTTCCTCAACCTGCTGCACGCCTCCGACAGCGATACCCTGACCGGGCTTAACAACCGCCGCAAGTTCGACTCCCAGCTCTATACCCTGGTCGCCAGCCAGCATGACGAATTACCCCGGGTCCCCTTTCTTGCCTTGCTGGATATCGATCATTTCAAACGGGTCAACGATAACTACGGCCACATCATCGGTGATGAGGTGCTGCTGATGCTGGCGCAGCGCATGCAGCAGTTTTTTGGCGAAGAAGACGGCCTGTACCGCTATGGCGGCGAAGAGTTCGCCATCCTGTTTCGTGCAGTCAGTGCAGAAAAAGCCCAGGTCATCCTGGAGGGCTTTTGTGAACGCATCTCCAATCAGCCCTTCCCGCAGGTAGGTCAGGTCACGGTCAGTATCGGTTTTACCCGACTCGACCAATGTTTTGTGCCAGCCCAGGTGATCGACCGCGCCGACAAGGCGCTCTATCACTCGAAAACCAATGGCCGCAATCAGGTCAACCAGTTTGAAGCCCTGCAAGCGCAGGGCTTCGTCAACGAGGTGGAAGTCGCCAGCGGCGATATCGACCTGTTCTAGCCGCTGCCGACACGCTCAACGCAAAGAGAAAGCCTCGTGGTGGAAGCGCGGCGGCTGCGGCCGGCTGGCCAGTTCACGTTGCAGGCTATTCCCCAGGCCGTCTGGTCCGCAAAACCACACATCAGCCGCCATCGATGGCAAGGCCTGTGCAGTCAGACGCTGGCCATGCGCACTTTCCAGCAGGTGCAGCCGCACGCCCAGACGTTCACAGGCATGGCGCAACTCATCCAGCCTGACAGCCTCGCCGGCATGGCGCACGCAATAAAAGAAATCCACCGGCGCGCGCAGTGGCTGCCACTGCGCCTGTAGCCAGGCTAGAAACGGCGTCACACCCACACCTCCGGCCACCCATACTTGCGCACCTTGCGCGGCCAGCCCTTCCCGTCCACCGGTAAACCCACCATATGGCCCTTCCAGTACCACCTCGGCTCCCCGCTGCAGGCGGCCAGGCAAGCTGCTGGTGTAATCGCCCAGCCCCTTGATAACGAAGCGCAACTCGCCCTGCCCCTGCCAGGCTGATGCGATGGTAAAGGGATGTGCGCCTTCTGCCGCATCAAGCCGCAGCAAGGCAAACTGGCCAGCCAGATGACCGGGCCAGCGCGGCACGGCACAACGCAGCTCCAGCATGTTTCCCGGCAGTGTCTCGATAGCCGTGATGGTGCCGACATGCCGCTGCCGGCTGCCCACCTTGCGCCGCAGTGACATCATCGCAGCGTAGCTCCCCACCAGCAGCAGCACGGCCAGCACCCAGCCCAGCGGCGTCCACCAGAAGGCAGGCGGCGTCAGAATGGCACTATGAAAAGCGCCCATCAGGTAAACCGGGGCAAACAGCTTGTGCAGCTTGCGCCAGAAGCCATACGGCACCATGCGCAGCAAGGCGATAATGACCAGGCCCAACACGGCCCAGGCCGCCCACTCGCCCACCTGCTTGGCCAGGCTAGTCCAGGAAAACAGGTGCGGGCCGCCATGCCGCACCTTGGGGGCGATCAAGCCCAGCTGGATCAGCCAGCGCGGCGACAGGTCGAGCAGCCAGTGCGCCGACAGCATCAGCCCGGCGGCGATGCCCAAGCGGCGATGCAAGCCGTAGAGCTTGTCCAGCCCGCCCCACAGTTTTTCCAGCCACAGCGGGCGCATGCCCAGCAGCATGCCCAGCGACATCAGCATGATCAGCTCGACCCCACTGAACAGCATGAGCTCATGCCGCCAGGCAAAATAATTGTCTGGCCAGGCGATATACAGCCCGTGACAAAGCAGAAATGCCAACGCCGTCAGCAGCATGGCCGTGGCAACCGGATGGGTTTTCCAACTGAATGTTTTCATGCCCGGTATCCTTTTTTTATTGATACCGAACATTGAAACGTCCGCAGATGAAGTGCTGCTTAAGCCGGCAGCGGCAAATGTGTTTTTGTAATAAGCCCACCGCAACATTAACAATGATTAGCAATTTGCGGTAAACGCAGCCGGAATCACTAGCCACTATTGACATCCGCCCCTGCAGCCCCATTTAATGCCCTACTTCACTACGCCGTACATTTTGCAGCGTCTCACTTACCCTCCCACACAGGAAAATCACATGGCCATTATCGTAAACGGCGTCGAAATCACCGAAGCCATGGTGCAGGCTGAACAGGAAAACCACGCAGACGCGCCCAATCCGCGCGATGCCACCGTACAAGAACTGATCCTGCGCGAACTGCTGCTGCAAAAAGCCAAGGCCGAAGGCCTGGATGGTGCCAATCCGAACGCGGCCATCGGTGCCCTGCTGGAAAAGGAAATCCAGGTGGAGCCGGTGGACGAAGCCACCTGCCGCGCCTTCTACGACGAATTCCCGGAACGCTTTGCCAGCGGCGAATCCGCCGTGGCCAGCCATATCCTGTTCCCGCTGGGTGCAGGCGACGAATTGGGCAATATGCTGGCCAAATCCAAGGCCGAAGGCGTGCTGGCCGAGGTGCAGGCCAACCCGGCCCGCTTTGCCGACCTTGCCCGCGAACACTCCACCTGCCCGTCCGGCCAGCAAGGCGGCAGCCTCGGCCAGTTTGGCCGTGGCCAGATGGTGCCGGAATTCGAACAAGCCGTATTCAGTACCGAAGCCGGCCAGATCACCCCGAACCTGGTGCAAACCCAGTTTGGCTTCCACATCATCCAGGTCAACGAACGTACCCAGGGCGGCCAGATCGGCTTTGACGACATCAAGGAACGCCTGCAGCAGTACCTGACCCAGATGGCCGGCAACAAGGCCATGCACGAGTATCTGGCCGGGCTGGTACAAGCCGCCAAGATCGAAGGCTACAGCATGCCGGCACTGTAAGCTGTTCGCACATAGCCACAGCCATGAAAACCGGGGTTTCCCGGTTTTTTTACATGCCAACATTAAACAAAAAACATTAACAGTTTTAAATATTGCCGCCAAACCAGCAGCCTGCTAGGCTGGTGCCTTAGGGTCATACTGACCCAAATACAGGGAGAACAACCATGCATCTCATCTGGTTTCTACTGGTCGGCATCATCGCCGGCTGGCTGGGCAGCTTGCTGGTAAAAGGCGAAGGACTTGGCCTGTTTGGCGACATGGTGCTCGGCATCATCGGTGCTTATCTGGGCGGATTTCTATTCCGCAGCCTTGGAGTTGGTGCTGGTGACGGCATGGTAGGCAGCATCATCGTAGCCACGATCGGTGCGGTCGTGCTGCTGCTGATGGTAAGGCTGGTCAAACGCAGCTAAGGCCAACTGGTATGGGAAATGGAAATGGCCCTCACGGGCCATTTCCATTTGGTGCACAAGGCGCTCCGTACTGATGCCGAAGCCGCCAGCCAGCTCATCACGCATAAACCGCAGACCAGGCTGGCATGAGTCATGCATTCAGCGTGAATACACCAACCCACCATCCTCACTCTGCAATGTGCCAGCCACCGGTAGCAGCGTCATGCGTTGGAAGGGCTGCGGGGCTATCTGGCTGATGTCATCGATAGCGAATGCGGCCAGTCTGGCCTCTGCCCGAGCAGCCGGAATGGCAAACCACTGCCAGTCGCCGTTATCTCCCTGGCGGCGCAAGCCCGCACGCGCCCAGGCTTCGCCAGCCGGCACCTGGACGATGGCATCGCCGCTACGATCGCTCACCGCCTGCCACTGCTTGCCGCTAGCGCTTTCAAACATCACCGCCATGCCGGCAGCCGGCCCTACCCGCGGCATGCCGACAATCGCAACCCAGCTACCCGGCTCTGCCGGCTTGCGGATATTCAACTCATCTTCCTCAAATAGCCGGAAGCGCGGAGAGCCCTGCGGGCCGGCCGCCTGCAACACCACCTTGCCATTTTCCAGACGCCACTTGCCCTGCGCAAACTGATCGATGGCGCCATAAGTGAGCGACCATTCAAAACTGGCATCCGGCCGCAGCAGCAACTCGCCGCCCACTTCACGCACATTCTTCAGCCAGTAATGGCCAGCCAACGCGGCCTCATCCAGCTCGGCTGCCCCCGCAGTAGACAGGCAAGCCCAGGCCAGCACCACGCTGGCCAGCAGGCGGGATAGCAAGTGTTTCATCGATCACTCCCGGCAAAATAATGAAAAGCAGACAATAAGCCGCCAGGCCGAAAATGACAATGCAATAGCGTCGCCAGCCAACCCTGAGTTGGAACTCAGCCCCGCTGCGGCACCAGAAGTCCGCGCCCGACTGCCGGACGGGCAACAAAAGCCGCCAGCACACGCTGTACTTCGGCAAAATCGTCATAGCCCACCAGATCGCCCGCGCCATAGAAGCCAACCAGATTACGTACCCAAGGCAGGATGGCGATGTCGGCAATGGTGTAATCATCACCCATGATCCAGCAGCGGCCCTGCAAGCGTGCATCCAGCACGCCCAACAAGCGGCGCGACTCTGCCACGTAACGGTCACGCGGGCGCTTGTCCTCATAGTCCTTGCCGGCAAATTTGTGGAAAAAACCCAGTTGGCCAAACATCGGGCCAATCCCACCCATCTGGAACATCAACCACTGGATGGTTTCATAACGCTGTGCCGGATCAGCTGGCAGGAACTGACCGGTCTTCTCGGCCAGATACAGCAGGATGGCCCCGGACTCGAACAAGGCCAGCGGCTTGCCATCCGGCCCCTTGGGGTCAAGGATGGCTGGAATCTTGTTATTGGGATTGAGTGACAGGAATTCCGGGCTGAACTGGTCCTGGCTGTCAAAGCTGACCAGATGTGCCTCGTAAGGCAGGCCGCACTCTTCCAGCATGATGGATACTTTCACCCCATTGGGGGTGGGCAGCGAATACAGTTGCAGCTGGTCCGGGTGGCTGGCTGGCCATTTGCGGGTAATCGGGTAGAGGGAAAGGTCGGTCATGGTGGAGCCTTTGCACTTGGAAGATGGTGGGATCAAGCGATGGACTGAGACTAGAGTGTAAGGGGAAAGCCGCCTGCGCTTAATGTCAGGATATTGAACGCTGTGTTTTTACAAGGGATCGGCCGACCTGCTCCGTACTACGTGCCGCTCGCTTGCCCGGCTAAAGGCAAATCAGCCCAAAGCAGCTACGCGGCGGGCCGGTTATGGTCAGGTACCCATTCCCTCATGCCGCTAACCTCGCACAATGATAGTGCTGCCCGCCATAGTCACAGCAAAGCAGCCCAGAAAAACCGGACAGCTACCCACCCCCTGTCCGGCAGCTCTGGCAAGCTAACAAATCGGAAAAATCATGGCAGCAGGTACTTGCGTAGTACGCTTTGCCCAGGGGTAGTAAACCAGTGCAGTCACCAGCAGGCCTACAATCCAGGAAATATCCGTGTTACCCAGCAGCTTGACAGCAAAACCGGTATACATGGCCTGACTGATAAATGGCACTTGCGACAGAATACCCACACCGTAGCTAATCAATGCCGGCCAGTTGTACGCGCCATAGCGCCCATTTGCCCGGTACAAAGCAGGGATATCTACTCTTTCGCGGGAGATCAGGTAGTAATCGATCAGATTGACCGCACTCCATGGCACAAAAGCCACCAGCAGCAGCAAAACGAAATTCTTGAAATTAGCCAGGAAATCATGACTGGCAAACACCGCCAAGACCACGCTCAGCATGATGAACAGCGCGATCACCAATTGACGCGTTCTGGGCGAGTAACTTCTAGCGCCATTCATGCCGCTGACAATGGTGAGTGAACACATGAAACCACCGTAAGCATTCAGGCAATTCACCGTCAATTTACCGGCCACAATGGCAAAATAAATCACCATGGCCAGTGCCGGACCAGCCAACTCGCCCATAAACCCCACCTGATTCTTGATGAAGGAACCACCGGCTCCGGCCACCAGCACACCGAAGGTCATGGCACATTGCGCACCGATGGCCGTGCCGAGGAAAACCGGCCAGAAAACCTTCCCGGTAGGTGTATCCGCAGGCAGATAGCGCGAGTAATCCGCCACATACGGTGCGAAAGTCAGCTGCCAACCAGCCGACAACGACATCGCCAGCAGCAGTTGGCTAATATCGCCATCCGGGCCAGCCAGCAAGGTGTCCAGCGGGTGCGCGGATAGCAAGCGCCAGGCCAGAAAGCCAAAACCGGCAACACTCACCACGCTGGCAATGCGCCCCAGCTTGTGAATCACATTGTAACCAGCAATGGCGATCACTCCGGTAATCACGCCGAACACCACCATCCCCACCGGCGAACCATCGGTGCCGAGAATGCGGTTGATCGCCTGGCCAGACAGCACTGTGCCTGTAGTGGCAAAACCCAGATACATGAAGATGGCCAGCAGCAAGGGCAAGGCCGCACCTTTCACGCCAAACTGTACCCGGCTGGTAATCATTTGCGGCAGACCCAGCCGAGGCCCCTGTGCGGCATGCAGCGCCATCACGGCACCACCCAGCACATTGCCAAGCAATAGCCCCAGCAATGCAGTGATGCCGTGTACGCCAAACACGACAGCCAGTGCGCCATCCACAATCGCAGTGATCTGCAAATTTGCGCTAAGCCACAGGGTAAATTGCTGAAACGGTTGACCGTGACGTGCCGAATCCGGCACCCAGTCGATGGAATACTTGTCTTGCATTCATGTCTCCTTTGTCGTCAGACCCTGTCCGTTTTTTATCTGGTGTCCGCTGCAGGGGTGGTTAAATGTATATTCATTTACGCAAATATGAATATACATTTAATGCAACAGCATGAGCACTGTTGCTTTCTACACACAGGAAACAGCCAGGCTGCCGCATCGGGAAAAGCAGAGAGATAACACGAGACCAGGCGCTGTCCGCGCGAGCCGACACGGGCGGGAGCCGCGAACTTGGTTTTATCTTTTTATGTCGCCGCGAAGAACACCGGGCGAGTATCCGCTCACACGGATGATGGTTTGCCTGCCGCTTTCCGCGCGGCGAACGGAAAAGCATGGCCTGTGGCTCCGCGCCGGGTCCCGTCACTGCTGCGGCACGGCTGGAGCGGGAATTCGACGCGCTGCGGGTCGCCTTTTCTTTGGGTCCTTGCTGTTGACGAAGTGGCGAAGCAAAAGTAAAGGACCTCGCCGGCGGCGGCGAGACCCGCGAAGTGGCTTTTGTTGTTAGTTTTAAGCTAGTGAGTACTTAGTGGGAATCCGCTTACGCGGATGATGTTTTGTCTTGCCGCTTCCGCGCGGCTGACGGGGAATGGGGTGGCGTCGATTCGGTGGGAAACTCTCAATAGCGTAGGTGTTGTCGTGCAACTGTCCAGGTGCAAGAGTCCAGCCAAAGCCAGTGCCGAATTGGCTCGTCACGCCCTTTCTTTGCAAGCCAGAACAAATTCGGCGAGACCGGGTCCCGTCAGCGCGAGCCGACACGGGCGTGCCGCCCAGGGTGTTAAGCGGTCGGCTGTCCGCAGCGGCGCGACGGTAGCGCGCCGCAAGTTCCGGCCGCGCCCTGGGCGGTGCGGCTGGGGCGGGAATTCGACGCGCTGCGGGTTGCCTTTTCTTTGGCTGGCGGTTTCAAGGGCCAAGTGCAACGGTGCTTGGAATTCTGATATCCAGATTGAAGCAACATTCCCAGAATGCTTCGCTTGGCTTCATAAACCCGAGTGATTTGCGCGGCCGGTTATTCAGGCTCCAAGCGATCTGATCCAGTTCCTGTTGGGTAAACTGGCTTAAATCCGCTCCCTTGGGCAGGTACTCCCGTAGCAGACCGTTAGTATTCTC